>NZ_JBBJUK010000003.1:0-570400 GCF_037723805.1 Sphingobium fluminis | reverse complement strand
AATGCGGTTGGTTCGTCTGGCCCCGGAAATCGGGCCTGCGGGCGGAATAGCCGCTGGCGTCTATTAACGTGAGGACGGCGGGGGCTGGCGGGAAAGATGCTCAGGAGAGCGCACGATCGCGCCGGTTATGAGCTTTGTCTTCATCAGGGTACGGATTCTGTCCGCGTCGCGCGGGTCGAGCAGCACCACGCGAGAGCCGCCCGAAAGCAGCGGTTCGATCGTGGATATCCGTATGGATTCGGTTTTGCACAGGGCCTGGACCGCGGGAACCGTCGCATTGACGCTTATGGCGCGGGTCATGCCTTGGGACCTTGGATACCAAAGGGTGCCAAACCGGCAGAAAGGGTCGCGTACAGGACGTCGACCCGAGGGAATTTCGATAGATAAGACAGGTCGCTCAAAGGAACGCTCCCAGCTGGCAAGCGGGAGCGCAAATAGTCTCTCTGTCACGGCGAAGGCTTGCAGGCTGATTTCGCGCAATAATGGCTTATAGCATGATGGCCGGAAAAGGTCGCCCTTATTCGCGACCTTCCCCGCCGATCAGTTCAGCGCACCGTGGCAATGCTTATATTTTTGCCCGGAACCGCACGGGCATGGCGCATTTCGGCTGATGTCGAGATTGGCGAATTCGCCCGCGTCATCGGACCCGACCGGCGGGCGCGGAATCGTCGTCGTTATGATTCCGGCCTGGCCCGCATCCCTGTCGGCACTGTCGTCATAGCCCAAAAAGGGATCGATATGAGTCGTGATGAAGTCGGGCAACACCGGCAGGTCGAATTCGGGCATGGACGCGTCCATGCGGAACTGCACGCGCGCGATCGAGCCGGTCACATCCTCGCGGATATTTTCCAGCATCCGTTCGAACAGGGCGAAAGCTTCCTGCTTATATTCGTTGATCGGCGTCTTCTGCGCATAGGCGCGCAGATGCACGACCTGACGCAGCGCATCGAGCGTCGAGAGATGCTCTTTCCAGTGATGGTCGAGACTTTGGAGCAGGATGCTCTTTTCGATGCCATGCCAGTCGCGCTCGTCGATATCCGCGATCTTTTCGGCGACGGCATCGTCGGCCAGCCCTGACAGGCGCTCTTCGAGCACTTCCGGGTCGACGGCATCCTCCGCCAGCCAGGCATCGATATCGGGTTCCAGACCAAGGATATCGGCCGCCCGCGCCTTGAGCGTCGCGACGTCCCACTGCTCGGGATAGGTGCCCGGCGGGCAGGACGCGCCGACGATATCGTTGACGGTCTCGTGCCGCATGTCGGTGACGACATCATCCACCGTGTCCGCGTCCATGATATCCGCGCGCTGTTCGTAGATCACCTTGCGCTGGTCGTTCATGACGTCATCATATTCGACGACCTGCTTGCGGATGTCGTAGTTGCGCGCCTCGACCTTCCGCTGCGCCGTTTCGATCGCCTTGCTCAACCATTTGGACGGCGGAAGCGCCTCGCCATCCTCCAGGTTCGAGCGGATCATCTTGGCGAACATCGTGTCCGGCCCGAAGATGCGCATCAGGTCGTCGTCGAGGCTCAGATAGAAGCGCGACAGCCCCGGATCGCCCTGACGCCCCGAACGGCCGCGCAGCTGATTGTCGATGCGCCGGCTTTCATGCCGCTCGGTCGCGAGCACGAACAAGCCGCCCGATGCCAGCACCTCCGCCTTTTCGACGGCGATCTCCGCGCGGATGCGCTCGATCGAGGCGTCGCGCTCCGCGCCTTCGGGCACATCGCGCAGTTCATCCTCGATCCGCATTTCGAGGTTGCCGCCAAGCTGGATGTCGGTGCCGCGCCCGGCCATGTTGGTGGCGATCGTCACCACGCCCTTGCGACCGGCCTGCGCGACGATATGCGCCTCGCTCTCGTGGAAGCGGGCGTTGAGGACCGCATGCGGCACATTTTCCTGGTTGAGAAATTCCGACAGCATCTCGGACTTTTCGATCGACACGGTGCCGACCAGCACGGGCTGGCCCTTTTCGGCATGTTCCCTGATCGTCCGGGCGATGCCACGGAATTTGTCCTCGATATTCTTGTAGAAACTATCCTGCTCGTCCACCCGCAGCACCGGCTTGTTGGTGGGGATGGTCACCACGTTCATCTTGTAGATTTCGAAGAATTCGGTCGCTTCGGTGGACGCGGTGCCGGTCATGCCCGAAATCTTGGGATACATGCGGAAATAATTCTGGAACGTCACCGAGGCGAGCGTCTGGTTCTCCGGCTCGATCTGGACGCCTTCCTTGGCTTCCACCGCCTGATGCAGGCCATCGGACCAGCGGCGGCCGTCCATCATCCGGCCGGTGAACTCGTCGATGATCACGACCTTGCCGTCCTTGACGATATAATCGATGTCGCGGCGGAACATCACGACCGCGCGCAGCGCCTGATTCACATGATGGACGACCTGGGTATTTTCGAAATCATAGAGGTTGCTACCCTGTAGCAGCCCCGCATCTTCCAGCAGCCGCTCGATCTTCTCGGTGCCGTCCTCGGTCAGCGTGACCGTGCGCTGCTTTTCATCCTTTTCATAATCCTCGTCCACCAGCTGTTTCACGATCGCATCGACCGAAACATAGAGTTCGGACTTGTCGTCGGTCGGCCCGGAGATGATCAGCGGTGTCCGCGCTTCGTCAATCAGGATCGAGTCCACCTCGTCAACGATCGCGAAATTGAACGGTCGCTGCACCATCGACGCGCGGTCATATTTCATATTGTCGCGCAGATAATCGAAGCCCAGCTCGTTATTCGTCGCATAGGTCACGTCGGCGGCGTAGGCGGCCCGGCGCTCGTCCTCCGAGATATTGGGCACGATGACGCCGGTGGTCAGGCCGAGGAAACGATAGACCTGCCCCATCCATTCGCAATCGCGCGTCGCCAGATAGTCGTTCACGGTGACGACATGGACGCCCTTGCCCTCGAGCGCGTTCAGATAGGTGGCGAGCGTCGCCACCAGCGTCTTGCCCTCGCCCGTCCGCATTTCCGCGATCTCGCCACGATGCAACACGATGCCGCCGATCATCTGCACATCATAATGGCGCTGGCCGAGCGTGCGTTTCGCCGCCTCGCGTACCGTGGCGAAGGCTTCGGGCAAAATATCGTCCAGCGTCTCGCCATTGGCGAGCCGTTCGCGGAATTTCACGGTCTGGGCTGCCAGATCGTCGTCCGATAGCGGCGCTATGGCGTCCTCGAATGAGGCGATGCGTTCGACGATCCGGCCGAGCGACTTGACGTAACGCTCGTTGGACGATCCGAAAATGGACTTGGCGAGTGCGCCGAACATGCAAATTCCTGACAAAATGGGGATGCGCCACCCGTTAGGAGAGCACGCACGAACATGCGCGGCGATTTAGGGGGCGCACCGGCTTTAGTCAATCTGAGCGAGGCCTCCATGGCCGATGCCTGCTGTCGAAACGGTATTGGCCGATTGGCGGCGTCTGACGACGGAACGATTGTCATGGGGGGCGCTTGGCTTAGCGCCGGCAATGGTATCAGGCCGAAGTCACGACGAAAGCGAACGAGATTGTATCCTTCACTGTCCCTGACCCCGGCGGGCGGCCGCACCCTTTCGCTGGGCGTCGGTCTCGCGCTGTGCGTGACGCTTTGGTTCGGACTGACCGCGCTTGCTACGCCGTTCGATCATGATGAAAGCCAATATATAGCCGGTGCCTATTTCAGCGGACGGCTGACGATGTTTCGCGACTTCCTGTATCTTCAGCCGCCGCTGCACGGCTGGGCGTTCGCGCCGCTGGCATGGGCGTTCCCCTGGCATATGGTCGTCGCGATGCGGATCGCCACCGCTGCTGTCGCCCTGTGCGCCCTCACGCTGATGGCGACGACGCAGCGTATCGCCGGGATCTCACGAGATAGCGCTGTAGTGGCGACGCTGTTGATCGCGGCGACCGCCGCGTTCCAGTTCACCGCGAGCGTCGTGCGGAACGACATGCTGCCGACGATGCTCGCCGCAGCGGGCATGGCGGCCGCCCTGCTGGCATTGCGCCAATGCCGACCGGTGTTCTGGATCGCATCGGGCGTCGCGTTTGGCCTCGCCATATCGGCAAAGCTCTCCTTCGCCCCATTGGGCATCGCGCTGGGACTGTTCACGCTGACGGCGGGCGGACGGCGCGGAATGCGGCCCGCCTGCCTTCTTGCGCTGGGCGGAAGTGCAGGTCTCTTGCCGACCCTCATCGCCCTGGCCCTCGCGCCCCAGGCGTTCATCTATGGCGTATTCAGCTTCGCAGCGACCGGCCCCTTCGCCTGGTATGCCGCCAACGGCATCGGCGCGGAATTGAGCATGACCGAAAAGCTCGGAGACCTGCTCAAATATCTCGCCACTGGCCCGGCGTTGATCGCCCTGTTGCTGCTGGCCGCAAATTGGTGGGCGACGCGCAACAATGTCCGCTCACCAGGACGAGCGCTGGCGATCTGGATGGTCGCTGGCGGCCTTGTGGGCGCAGCGATCCCGACGCCGACCCATGTCCAGTATCTTGCGCCCCTGCTTCCGCCACTGGCGCTGGCGCTGGGCTATTTCCTCGACGATGCGCGGCATTGGCGCTTCGCCATGCGGGAAACAACGCTGGGTTTGCTGGCGCTGGCCGCTATTCCAGGACTTTATGAATCGAGCCGCGACCTGATGGCGATGGCGCGGAACGGCTCACCGGTCTTTGAAGCCACGCAAAATGCACATTGGGCCGGTGAGATGGTCCATGATATTAAAGGTGGCCCGGTGGTCACATTGTCACCCCATCAGATCATCGATAGCGGACTTGCTCTCGACCCCCGGCTGGCCGCCGGACCGTTCGTCTATCGCACCGGATCATTCCTCACCATGGCGCAGGCGCGTGCGTTGAACGTGCTCACGCCTGTAACGCTGGGCGATCTCGACCGCGATCCGCCCGCCGCCATCCTCGTGGGCTATGAAGGGGGCACACGCAAAATGCCGTTGCGGCCCGACGACGGATTGATCGCCTACGCCCGCGCCCGAGGCTATCGCGTGGTGATGATGCCGGACGGCGTGGGGCGGCTTTATATCAAGCCGGCGCGCCCGATCACAGCTCTGACAAACGCGCGTTGACCGCAGAGGCATTTGCGCTATCCGCAAGACATGACTCAGCGCTCCCCCCTCGCCCCGGCCAGCTTTCCCACTCTCCCACCGATCGCGGGTGCCACAGCGCGCATCGCACGCGCCGCTTACAAGAACTGGGATCGCTGTGATCTGACCTATGTCGAACTCGCGCCAGGCACCGCCGTCGCGGGCGTGACGACGCAGAGCAAATGTCCTTCCCCCGAAGTCGAATGGTGCCGTGAGGCGCTGCCGCTCGGCGCCGCCCGCGCGCTGGTCGTCAATGCCGGCAACGCCAACGCCTTCACCGGCCAGCGCGGCCGCGCCGCAGTCGAGGCGATCGCCGCGCGCGTGGCCAATCATCTGTCCTGCCTGCCTTCGGACGTGTTCGTGTCATCGACGGGCGTCATCGGCGTGCCCTTGCCGATCGACAAGGCGGAGGCAGGGCTGGCCGCAGCCTTCGCCGCCGCGCCTGCCGATTGGGAGCAAGCGGCCATCACCATCGGCACGACCGACACCTATGCCAAGGGCGCGCATGTGTCGGCGATGCTGGGATCGACCCGCGTCGATCTGGTGGGCATCATCAAAGGGTCCGGCATGATCGCGCCCGACATGGCGACGATGCTCGGCTATATCTTCACCGACGCCGCTATCGAGCCGGCCCTGCTGCAACAGATGTTATCCGCCGCCAACAAGCGCACATTCTCCTGCATCACCGTCGATAGCGACACCTCGACCAGCGACACCGTGCTGGCCTTCGCCACCGGCAAGGCGGGCAACGCTCCCCTCGCCTCTTTCGACGATCCCGGCGCGGACGCCTTCCAGGCGGCGCTCATGGACCTGTGCCGGCAACTGGCGCATCTGGTGGTGCGCGACGGCGAAGGCGCATCCAAATTCATCGAGATCAATGTCGAAGGCGCCGACAGCGATGCAAGTGCGCACCGAATCGCCCTGTCGATCGCCAACTCCCCCCTGGTGAAGACAGCGATCGCCGGCGAGGATGCGAACTGGGGCCGCGTCGTCATGGCGGTCGGCAAAGCGGGCGAGCCGGCCGATCGCGATCGCCTTTCGATCCGCTTCGGCGCGACCCAGGTCGCGTCTGGCGGTCTCGCGGTCGAGGGCTATGACGAAGCCCCCGTTACCGCGCATCTCAAAGGGCAGGATATCGCGATCGGGGTCGACCTGGGCCTTGGCGAAGGCCGCGCGACCGTCTGGACCTGCGACCTGACGCATGGCTATATCTCCATCAACGCCGATTATCGCAGCTGATGGCGCTGGAGCTTCACGAACCTGTCGTGGCATTGATGCGTGACGTGGCGCGCGACATCGTCATGCCCCGCTATCAGAATCTCGCATCGCACGAGATCAGCGAAAAGGCTGCGGATGATTTCGTCACCATCGCCGACAAGGAAAGCGAGTTGCGCCTCGCCGAAGGGCTTGCTGCGATCCTGCCCGAAGCGGGCATCATCGGCGAGGAAGCGTGCGCCGCAGACCCGGCGATCCTCGATCGGGCGGGCGATGGCCTCAACTGGATCATCGATCCGATCGACGGCACCGGCAATTTCGCCGCCGGCAGGCCGCCGTTCGGCATCATGATCGCCCTCGCCGACGCAGGCACGACGCTGGCCGGATGGATATTGGACCCGCTCAGCGGACGCCTGTGCCACGCCCTGCTTGGCGGCGGCAGCCATATCGATGGCGAACGGATCTTCGCGCGGGAAAGCGGTGCCCCCCTGCCGGTCGCCGCGCTGGCCGTCTATTTCATGACGCCCGAAGAGCGCGCCGATATAGCCCGCCGGGCTGCCGGCAATTTTGCCCTGGTGGATATCCCGCGTTGTGCGGCCGAACAATATCCGCGGCTGGTGCTTGGCCAGAATGACGTGTCGGTTTTCTCCCGCACGCTGCCCTGGGACCATGCGGCGGGAACATTGTTCCTGAACGAAGCGGGTGGCCTCTGCCAGCGCCTCGACGGATCGCCCTATCGCGTCGGCGACATCCGGCGCGGTCTGCTCGGCGCATCCTCACCCCGCCTGTGGGACCTGGCGGCCACCACGCTGTTCGATCAAAGCTGAACGAACAACGCAGCGGCCGGCCTATGCCGGAACGGTGATGATCCCGCCGACATAGGCCGTCTTTTCCTTCAAAGGTTCAAAGCTCGCTCTCGATCCAGCCCTTGAGCGCGCTCTTGGGCGCGGCGCCGACCTTGGTCGCGCTGACCTCGCCATTTTTGAACAGGATCATCGTTGGAATACCGCGCACGCCATATTTGCCGGGGGCGTCAGGATTTTCGTCGATATTGATCTTGGCGATCGTGACCTTGCCGGCGAGCTCCTCGGAAATCTCCTCCAGCGCAGGGCCGATCATCTTGCAGGGCCCGCACCATTCGGCCCAGAAGTCGACCAGCACCGGGGTGTCCGAATCGATGACGTCAGCCTTGAAGCTGAGATCGGTAACTGCCTTGGTGCCCATATTACATTCTCCTTATGTTGGCGATGATCTAGGGTGCGGACGCGTCCGGCTCAATGTCCTGCGCGGACAAAATGTCCTGCGTGCGCGGAAAGCCGGGCTTGTGCGCAGCCAGCATGTCGGGCGGCAGCATGATGAGCCGCGGCGCGCTGGTATATAATAACCCCGCCTCGATCCGCCGCCCCGGAAAGATCACGCCGAGCGCGGCGACATAGGCCGCCATCTGGCGCACATGGGCAATAGGAACCTCGCCGGCCTTCAGGGGGGCGAAGCGGCCGGTCTTGAAATCCACCACCTGCACAAGATCGCTTCCCACGCACAGGCGGTCGACCGTCCCCGCGATCACTGCCTCGCCCACCACGGCGGCGATCGGCGCTTCCGCCAGCGCGGCCGGCCCGAACAGCCCGGCGAACGCCGGCTCGTCGATCACGCGCAGCGCCTGCCGGGCAATATCTCCCCGCTCTCCCGCATCGGCCACGCCCTGCTGTACCAGCCAGCGCGACGCGCTCTCTTCACGCCGGTCCGCCGGGACATCGGGCAATCGCTCGAACAGCGCATGCAGCAGACGGCCACGCTCCGCCGCGTGCCGCATCGCGAGGGTCGGCGGCGGGTAGGGCACATCATCCTCGACCGGCGCGGATGGCGCAAGCGGGCGTGGCGGGCGCGCTTCGACCGGGGCTGGCCGCCGCAGCCAGTCCGGCTCGACAACCACGCTTTGCGCTTCGTCAATCTCCTTGTCCGGCGCGCGTGCAGGCAGCACATCCTTGCCCAGCCAACGCCGCCGCGCACCCCATATCGGGTCGGCCTCCCACTGCGCGCCAAGGCCGTCCATCGCCGCCTCGACCGCCGCGAACCAGCTTTCCGGTTTCACCTCGCCCCGCGCGCGCGGCCCCAGCGCGCCCGCCACCACCAGCTTCTCTTCCGCACGGGTCAGCGCGACATAGAGCAGGCGCCAATGTTCCTCCCGCTCGATCGCCGCCGCCTGCTCGGCCAGTTTACCGAACGGGTCGCCCTTTTCCGCCTTGCGCGGCGCGATGATCGGCACGGCGTTCCATTCGAGCGTCGCCGCCCGGTTGCCGGCGTCGGGATCGAGGCACGCATCGGCCAGGATCACGATCGGCGCCTGAAGCCCCTTGGACCCATGGACGGTCAGCAGCCGCAGCGCATTGCCCTGCGCCGCCGCGTCCCGCACGATCTCCACCTCGCCCCGGTCAAACCAGTCGATAAAGCGCTGGAGCGAGGGATGATCGTCCATATCGAAGGCAAGCGCGGCGTTGAGCAGCTCCTCGATCGGATCGGCCGCCTCGGCCCCCAGGCGCTCGACCAGCCGCCGCCTGCCTTCCATCGGTCCGGACAGGATATGTTCCAGATAGCGATAGGGCGTCGTCAGGTCCGCCTGCCCCAGCAGCGCCCGCAACGGCGCAAGCAGGGCATCGTCGATCGTCTCGTTAAGGTGCCGCCAAAGGCCGCCCCGCCGGGTCATCGCCCGCGCCATCAGCTCGTCCTGAGTCCACCCGATCAACGGCGAAACCAGCAGCGCGGCGAGATTGAGGTCATCTTCGGGCTGCACCGCGAAACGCAGCGCCGCCAGCAGGTCGCGCACTGCCAGCGGCGCGTTCAACCGCAGCCGGTCGATCCCGGCGACCGCGACATTCTCCTCATAGAGCCGCGCCACGATCAGCCGCGCGAGTTCGCTGCGTCGACGCACGAGGATCATGATGTCGCCCGGCCGGACGGGTCGCCCCTTGCTTTCGAGCATCACCCCCGCATCGATCCAGCCCTTGATCTGGCGCGCGATGTTCGCGGCCAGCACCCGCTCCTGATCGGCCGCCCAATCCTCCTCGCCGTCGGCCTCTTCGCTGAGGCCGGCGACGACGGGCTTCCACAACAACACCTCGCCGGGGAAGCGGTTGGCGCTGATGTGACGAACCTCGCCGCTCGTCAGGCCGAGCCGTTCCGCCTCAAGGCCCGCGATGGTGCGATCGACCACGTCGAGCACCGCCGGGGTCGACCGGAAACTGCGGTCGAGCGACAGATCGTGGAAAGCATGCCCCGCCTCCTCCGCATGATGCTGGAACAATATCTGCGCCGCCGCGAACGCCTGCGGGCTGGTGCCCTGGAAGCCGAAGATCGCCTGCTTGAAATCGCCCACGGTGAAGATGGTGCGAACCCGGTCGCCCTTGGCCCCCTCGCCCGCAAAAAATTCCGCCGCGAGCGCGCCGACGATCTGCCATTGGGCGATATTGGTGTCCTGCGCCTCATCGACCAATATATGGTCGATCCGCTGGTCGAGCTTATAGCGAATCCAGTCGGCAATCCCGTCCTGACCCAGCAGCGCCGCCGTGCGGGCGATCAGATCGTCGAAATCGACCGCGCCCGCCAGCTGCTTCGCCTGCGCATAGGCCAGCGCATAGGTCCGCCCCGCATGCAAAGCCTTGCCAAGAAGCGCGGCATAATCGGCCCGCACGCGCAAGTCGATCAACTCGGCGCAGGCCGAATGCAAGCGCGCCGCCGCTTCGCCATAGCCCTCGACGGGCGGCACCCAGCCCTTGGCCGCGATCAGCTCGCCGTCCGCCTTCGCCCAGGCGCGATGCAACTCGGCGAGCCCCGCCCCGCGCCCGGCGGCATCCAGCCCGCGCCATGCGGCGATCCGGTCGCACCGCTCCAGCGCCCGCCCCGTATTCCACTCCGCATTGGCGCGGGCGATCCATTCGAGCGAGCGCATGTCGAACGCATCGTCGCCACAACGGGAAGAAATATGCGCCTCGATATCGCCGTCAGGCAGTTCCAGTTCGCGCCTCAGCCACGGCCCGATCTCCTGCGGCAGCGCGCCGAGCGCGTCGGCCCGCGCCGCGCACCGCATCAAAAATTGCTCGGCTCCGCCCTCGCCCAGCCGCAGGCTGAGCGCCTGAAGCCCCTCCATATAGGCGGCGTCGCCCTCTTCATGCGCGCGCACCACGCTGTCGGCGAGCGTCTGGCGCGCAAGCGTCGACTGTTCGCGCTGATCCAGCGGCCGGAAGCCGGGCGAAAGCCCCGCCTCCAGCGGAAAAGCGGTCAGCAATTGCTGGCAAAAGCCATGGATGGTCTGGATGCGCAGGCCACCACCCGTCGATTCGAGCACTTCGGCGAACAGACAGCGTGCCTGCGCCCGCGCCTCCGGGCCGGACTCCTCGCCAAGCGCCTCCAGATCGTTGAACAGCCCCTTCTCATCCATCTGCACCCAGGCGGCGAGCCGGTCATGGATGCGGTCGGCCATTTCCGCCGCCCCCGCCTTGGTGAAAGTCAGGCACAGGATATTTTCGGGCCGCACCCCCTGGAGCAGCAGGCGAAACACGCGCGCCGTCAGGACATGGGTCTTGCCCGTCCCGGCGGATGCCGACAGCCAGACATGGGCGTCCGGCATGGAAGCCGTCGCCTGTTCGCCCGCCAGCGCGCGCAACGGATCGGCGATCCTAGCCATCGTCCCGGCCATACCATTCCTCCAGCCGCATCAGCTGGTCGTAATCGCCATAATTAGCGACTTCCGGATTCACCTGCGCCGTGAATGGCGCGTCGCCGGTCAAAAAGGCGCCCGCGACCTCGATAAACTGCCCAAGCACATAATCGGTAAAATCGGCGGTGACGATCTTGTCCCGCTTGCCCAAAGAATCGACCGGGCTTTCGCGATAGCCGAACTGATCGCCCTTTTTGGCCAGCGACCAATATTCGAAACAGCCCGCGCGTTTTACCCCGTCGACGCCCGGAAACCCTCCCTCGTTCGACTCCGCGATCAGGCCGAGCAATCCCAGTTGCAGCGCAAACCCGGCCCTGACCTGTTTGGCGCTGGGCGGTTTGCCGGTCTTATAGTCGACGATCCCGACCGTGCCGTCCGGCATGCGATCGATCCGGTCGGCTTTCCCGGTCAGCGTGACGCCCGCTATCTTCGCCACGCCCTCGCTCTCGACGGCCAGGATTGTCCGGCCCGCGCGCTGGTCCGACACGACCTCCGCCGCGATCCAGCGGACCGCTTCCATCAATCGCGGCTGCCACAGCGCCCGCAACAACGGATGGACTTCCGGCCGGTCGAACATCGCCCGCGCCCGCGCTTCCAGAGAGGCCGGGTCGCGATCGCCCGCTTCCGCCCAATGCTGGAGAATATCGTGCACCGCCGTCCCGCGCCAAGCCGGCCCCGCATCGGCATCGACAGGATCGAGCCGCGCCAGCCGCAATATCCGCCGCGCGTAAAAAGCATAGGGGTCGGCCTTCAGCCGGTCGACATCCGTTACCGGGATCAGGCGCGGACGGACCGAGGCGGGCGGCCTCGGCGCCGGCCTGCTCGCGGGCCGATGGACTGCCGGCCGATCGAGCCCTTGCGCCAGCGCCCCATAATGCGATGCCTGCCGCCACTGCGCCCCCGCCATCGCCTTGAGCCGCAGCCAGAAACGCGAAGCCACCGCCGGCCCGCCGCTGCCCCGACGCGCGCGCGTGATGAGCACGCGCGGTGCCCCCAATGCGCTGGCGAAATCATGCGCGGCAAGGCCGATGCGCGTCTCAAGACCCGGCAGCCCAAGCTCGCGCCGAATGCGCGGCGCGAGCCAAGGATCGGGGGTCGGCAGGCCGGGCCATGTCCCTTCGTTCAGCCCGCCCAGGATCATCAGATCGGCCTGTACCAGCCGCGCTTCGATCAGTCCCAGTATCGCGATGCGCGGATGCCCGCCCTGCGGCGGCCGTACCGCCAACCCGCCCAGCATATGATCGAGCAGCGTCGGCAGCGCGCGAAGATCGGCCTGACGCGGCCCTTCGGCCGCTGCGATTTCTATCTCGGCGAAAAGATCGGCGGCGGCATGCCCCTGATAGCCGGCCCACACGGCATCGTCGGTCAGCGGCCCGGCATGCGCGCGGATCGCGGCGAACTGCCCGGCAAGGTCCGTCGCCGAAGCGAACGCGGTTTCCAGCGGTGCAAGCAGCCCCCGTGCCCACGGCCACCAGTCACGCACGCGCTGGCGCAACGCGCGTTGCCGGTCCTCACCCTCGCGCGCCTCCAGCATCATATCGATGCCCGCAAGCCCCGCCTGCGGCCGCGGCCCCCGCAGCAACAGGTCGAGCGCCCGCACCCCGTCCAGCCATTCCAGCCGCCGCTCCCCCCGCATCACCAGCGGATGCTTGAGAAGGGTCAGCAGCGCGACGGGCGCAAAGCGTTCCGCCACCGCTTCGGCGATGGCGATCAGCAACGTGCCGGGCGGCAAGCGGGACAGCGGCTGCCCGGCGCTGTCGTCGGCCTCGATTCCCCAACGCCGCAGATGGGCCGAAACGCGCGTCGCGAGTTGCCGGTCGGGCGTCACCAGCGCGGCGGTGCGCCCCGGCGATTCCATCGCCTCGCGGAGCGCGATGGCGATCGCCTGCGCCTCTTCGCCCGCCGTCGCGACCTCCAGCGCCTCGACGCCCGCCAGCGATCGGTCGGCAGTCTTCAATTCGCCCCAGCGCGTCGTCAGGCGCGGCGGCAGCATCGCATTGGAGATGTTGCGTCCCCGCACCGCTCGCGCGTCATGCTCGCTGCCCCAGCGCCACAGCGCCACATCATCACGCGTAGCGCTCATCCGGTCGAGCAGTTGCTTGAGTGCATATTGGGGATGGGTCTCATGGCCCGCCGGCGCGCGGCCGCTGACCGGATCGGTCTCGAACGGCCCGATCCCGTCCCACGCATCCTCGTCCATATGCTGGTCGAGTCCCGAAAACACCACCTGGCCGCCCGGCATATGCGCGATCGCGCGCAACAGCCCTGCCACAGCCGGAGCCGTCGTCGAAATGGCCGCCGCCACCACGAACCCGCGCGGCGGATGCTCCGCCCAGCGCCTGGCAACCCGATCGAACAGTCGGTTCCGCCGGTCGGTCAGGTCGATCATCCCGATGCGCTGCAACGTCGCCGGCCAGCGCGCGATCAATATATCGAACAGCGCCAGCGAAGACTGCCAATGTTGCGACAGGTCGCCGTCCAGCTCCAGCTTGCCCAGCGCCTCGGCGGGCACCCGCTCGACCTGCATCTGGTCCAGCACCGCGCCCAGCGCCTGCCCGAGCTTGATCGCCTGCCCGGCGTCGATCGGGACCGCGCTCGCCTCCTGCACCATGCGCGCGAGGATCATCTGGCGGCGCATCGGCGGGATGGCGGGCGGCACCGCCTCGTCGTCCGCCAGCGGATCGAGCGCGCCGCCGATCTGCTCGCCCAGTTCCGGTTCGCCGATCGCGACCAGCCGGGGCAGCAGCAATCCGCCCTCGGATCGCCGCACGAAGGCATCGCTTATCGCCCGGACCGCGCGGTTGCTCGGCAGCAGCAGCATGCCCTGCGCCAGCCGCATCGGATCGCCGCCATGACGGGCCAGAATGCCGGCCACCAGCGAATCCGCGAAAGCGCGATGCGCGGGAATATTGAACAGCGCGGGGCGCGCCTTTTCACCCATGGGCCAGCATGGATTCCACGACGGGAATGGCCTGCGGCGTGCCCACATCGAACCACAGGCCCTGATGCGACACCCCGTAAAGGCGACCCGCCTCGATCGCACGGCTCCAGAAGATGTTGGTGGAAAAACTGTCCGCCGGCGGATCGACCAGCAGGCGCGGCGAGACGATCTGCACCCCTGTAAACACGAAGGGCGCGACATGGGCGGGCTTGCGCCTGCTCAGCCGGCCATTGGCATCCATGTGAAAATCACCCGGCCCGCTGTGACAATTGGCGCGCGCCAGCGGCACCAGCAGCAACAGCGCGTCCATCCGCGCCGGGTCCCAGATGCGCTGCATCATGGCCAGCGTCTCGACCGGCCCGTCGATCCACAGATTGTCGCTGTTCGCGCAGACGAACGGCGCATCCCCCAGCAAAGGCGCGGCATGGACCAACCCACCTCCGGTCTCGAGCAGCTTGCCCCGCTCGTCGGAGATGGCGAAATCCATGCCCCCCTTGCGCGTGCGCAGATGCGCTTCGACCGTGTCCGCGAGATAATGGACATTGACCACGACCTTGCGGATGCCGCCCGCTTCCAGCCGGTCGAGCGCATGGTCCATCAACGGCTTGCCGGCGACCTTGACCAGCGGCTTGGGCCGGGTCGCCGTCAACGGCCGCATCCGCTTGCCGAGCCCCGCCGCCATCAGCATCGCCGTCTCGATCATGCCGGCGCAAAGCCTTCCAGCGCGTCATGCCGCTTGTCGGCGGGAATGTTCGCCGCGAACCAGTCCGCGACCGGCCCCAGCGCCGGATGCGCAAGATCGCGCTCCAGCAACCCCCACATACGCGGCAGGAACGACAGGTAGCGCGGCTTGCCGTCCCGCTTCCACAACCGCGTGAAGATGCCGATGATCTTGGCGTTCCGCTGCGCGCCGAGGATGGCGTAGGCCGCGTCGAAATCCGCCGGTGGCTTCGCGACCGCGCGATAATGCGCCAGCATCGCCGCCTCGATCTCCGGCGGCACGTCACGCCGCGCGTCCTGCAACAGCGACACCAGATCATAGGCCGGGTGCCCCGCCAGCGCGTCCTGAAAATCGAGCAACCCAAGTCCCCGCGCCTCAGGCCGGTCGATCAGCATGATATTTTCGGCATGATAGTCGCGCAACACGGTGACAGGCGAACGCGCCGATCGCTCCACAAGTGGCAGCACAGCGTCCCACGCCGCGACATAGGCGGCTTCATCCACCGTCAGGCCGACCGCCGGGCAATACCATTCCGTCAACAGGCCGGCCTCGCGCTGATAAACGGCCCGGTCATAGGCCGGGAGGTCGGCGGCCGGGCGGCTGTGCAGATCGGCCAGCAATTCGACGGCCCGGCTATAGACCGCCGCTTCGTCCTGCGGCTGCGCCTCCAGATATTCCTTCAGCCGCTCGTCGCCGAAATCCTCGATCAGCACCAGTCCTTCGTTCAGGTTGCTGGCCAATATCGCGGGCGCGGCGAAGCCTTCGCCCGCCAGGTGCCGCGCGATCGCGATAAACGGGCGGGGGTCCTCTTGCGGCGGCGGCGCATCCATCAGCACGGCACGGCGAGCGCCGTCGACCACGCGGAAATAGCGGCGCAATGATGCATCGCCCGCCAGCGGCAGAATCGCGGCATGGCCCCAGCCCGCCTGTTCGACAAAGGCGGCTGCGGCGGCGGGAGGGATCATATCTGCGACCATCTTTCCCTCCAACCGTCCGGCACGCGCGCTGTCAAGCGCCGACCGCCGTCCGGCTCCATCTCGATGGCCAGTTGCAGCGCATGGGCCCACAGCCGGTCCCCGAGCCGGTCGGGCCATTCCACGATCAGCAGGCTGTCGAGCAGATATTCGTCGAGTCCCAGCTCCTGCACCTCCGCCACGTCGTCGAGCCGGTATAGATCGACATGCGTGACCGGCAATCGCACCTCGGGAATGTCATAGGGCTGGACGATCGCGAAACTGGGACTTGGCGCTTCGCCAGCAAGGCCGAGCCCTTCGAGCACACCACGCGCCAGCGTCGTCTTGCCCGCCCCCAATCCGCCCTCCAGCGCGATCACGTCGCCGATCTGGACCTGCAAGGCGATCCGCGCGCCAAACGCCAGCATGGCGTCGGGGCCGGCAATAGGCACATCGTCCTCAGCCACGCGGCAGCTCGATCACCGCCATCGTGCCCTGACCGGGTTCAGACAGGAGTTGCAGGCTTCCGCCATGGGCTTCGGCCAGTTGCCGGGCAAGCGGCAGCCCGATCGATGTGCGCTCGCCCTTGCGGGCCTGCGCGGCGCGCGCCTTGGCATCGAAGATCGCCGCGCGCTTGGCCGCCGCGATCCCCGGTCCGTTATCCGACACGACCAGTCGCGCGCGATCGGGGCCGCCGTCGCCATGGATCAGCACCCTGCCCCCCTGACCGCAATAGCGCACCGCATTTTCCAGCAGATGATCGAGCGCCTGCCCGATCCGGCGCGCATCGCCCTCTACGGTTCCCAGCGACTCCAGAAGCTCGACCGCCAGGTCGATGCGCTTGGCGGCGGCGTCCGACGCGATCCGCGCCGCCCCGTCGCGCGCGATCGCGGCGAGGTCGACCGGCGCGCGATCGATCGGCAGGGTGCCGGCCTCGCCTTGCGTCAGGTCCAGCACATTGTCGATCAGCATCGACAGGCGATTGGTGCTCTGGAGGATGCCCCGTACATAATCCCCCGCCGCTTCGCTCAGCTCGCCGGCATAGCCCGCGCTCATCATCTCGGCGAAGCCCGCGATCGTGGTCAGCGGCGTGCGAAGCTCGTAACTCATATTAGTCACGAATGCGGACTTGACCTGATCGGCCTGCTCCAACGCCTCGTTGCGGTCGCGCAGCATCTGCTCGGCCCGGCGGCTGTCGGTCACGTCGAGCATCGTAAACAGCGCATTTCCGTCGGGCAGCGGGATCGCGGCAAATTCGAATATCCGTCCGTCGGCGAACCCCACCTGGCCCGTGCGCTGCTTGCGCTCGATGGTCGCGGCGCGCACCAGTTCGCGCACCAGGTTGGACTGTTGCGGCTTGGCGAGAACGGCCTGCACGGCCCGCATCAGCTCGTCGATGCGCGGGTGCGTCGCCAGCATCTCCTCCTTCGCGCCCCAGATGATTCGGAACCGGCTGTTCCACATCTGCAACTTGCCGTCCGACGCGAACACGCCGATCGCCTCGAACAGATTGTCGAACGTGGCGGTCCGAACCCGCAACAGGGTGTCGCGCGCGCTCGACAGCTGAACCTGCTCGGTGCGATCCTCGAAGATCAGCAGCAACCCGCCATCTGGCAGCGGCTGCGCATAGACGCGCAAATGCGTGCCATCGGCCAGCAGCCAATTTTCTTCACGCGCATCGGGCGACAGGAACCAGTCGCGCCGCTCGGTCCGCCAGGCCGGAAAGTCGCGATGCTCGGGCAGGCGACGCGCGTCGCGCATGCGATCGAGCACGCGCTCGAACAAGGGCGCATCGGCAAGATGTTCGGGGTCGAGCGCGAACAGGCTCGAAAAGGGCTGATTCCAGAATCGCAGCGCCCGATCGGGCCCAAAGCGCGCGACGCCCGCCGACAGCCGGTCGAGCAGGTCGCGCTGCGCCGTTTCGAGCCGTCCATATTCGAGTCGGGCCTGTTCCAGCTCATGCTGGTCGATCGCGAAGCCGGCCACCCCCGCTTCGCCGAGCGGCACGTCGACCACCCGCATCGTCCGCCGTTCGCCGCCGATGGTGGCCGGCACCAGCCGTTCGACCGGCAACTCGCCTTCAAGCGCCTGTGCAGCCGATGTCTCTGGCCCCTGTCCGCTGACGGTCTCCACCAGTTCGGTGCCATTGGCGATCACGTCCGCCGCGCTCGATGCGTCGACGGCGCGCACATAGGCGCTGTTGACGAGGCGCAACCGCAGATCGGCCGATCGATGCCACATCGGGAACGGCGCGGCCTCGACCAATCCCGCCAGCGCTTCCAGCGCCTCGCGATAGCGGCTCGCATCCGCCTTGAGCACTTCGATTTCGGACTGGCTTTCGGTCGCGTCGAATATCCAAAGCACCACGCCGCCGCTGACCGCGAGCCCCGGTCCGGCCGGCGCGCCGCGCACCAGCAACAGCCGCGACGATCCCACGCCCCGCACCGGCAGCGAAAAACTCTTGCCCGCCCTTTGCGCGGCCGCGATCTCCCGGCCCAGCGCAGCGGCGTCGGCCGGTTCAAGGCCGCTGTCATCGGCCGTCAGTTCGGACAGGAAAGAGGGCGCGCGGTCCTTGCCGAGCCAGCGAGCCAGCCTGTCCGCCGCCTCAAGCCGTCCGTCGTCGTGAACGATCACGGGCGCCGCAGGCGCTGAACCCAGCAGCAGCGACAGCCGGTCGAGCTTGCCCTGCGCCTGCATGCCCATCCGCCGCATCTTCTGTCCGCTCATGAGCGCCCAGATGCCCGCGCCGAGCCAGCCCGCGAGAATCATGCCCAGCACGACCGCTGCGATCGGGGACATCACGCCGTCATTCTCGCTATGCCGGCGGTTTCGCCCCTGGATCGACCTGTCATGCCAGGGGACTATCGCAACTATGGGCCAGCGTGAAGCGCCCGGATGCATTTATGCCGTGCATTTTTGCGACGGGCGGCGGGAGCGCGCACGTCATAAGGAAACGGGGAAGGACTGATCCTCCCCCGTCTCGTCGTCAGTAGCGGTAATGATCCGGCTTGAACGGTCCGTCCACCGAAACGCCGATATAATCGGCCTGCTTCTGGCTCAGCTTGGTCAGCTTCACGCCAAGCTTTTCCAGATGCAGTTCGGCGACCTTCTCATCGAGATGCTTGGGCAGCACATAGACGTCGTTCTTATATTTGTCGCCGCCGGTCCACAATTCGATCTGCGCCAGCACCTGATTGGTGAAGCTGGACGACATGACGAAGCTCGGATGGCCCGTCGCGTTGCCCAGATTGACCAGACGGCCCTTGGACAGCACGATGATCTTCTTGCCGTCGGGGAACTCGACCTCGTCGACCTGCGGCTTGATCTCGGTCCACTTCATGTTGGACAGGCCGGCAATCTCGATCTCGCTGTCGAAATGGCCGATGTTCGATACGATCGCCATATTCTTCATCGCGCGCATATGATCGACGGTCAGCACGGCTTCGTTGCCGGTCGCGGTGACGAAGATGTCGGCGCGGGTCGCCGCCTCTTCCATGGTCACGACCTCATAGCCTTCCATCGCCGCCTGCAAGGCGCAGATCGGATCGACCTCGGTCACCAGTACGCGCGCGCCGCCATTGCGCAGCGACGCCGCAGACCCCTTGCCGACATCGCCGAACCCGGCGACGCAGGCGACCTTGCCGGCCAGCATGACGTCGGTGGCGCGACGAATGGCGTCGACCAGCGATTCCTTGCAACCATAGAGATTGTCGAACTTGCTCTTGGTGACGCTGTCATTGACGTTGATCGCGGGGAAAGGCAGCTTGCCCTTCTTGCTCAGCTCATACAGGCGATGGACGCCGGTGGTCGTCTCTTCCGACACGCCCTTGATCGTCTGCACCGTCTTGGTGAGATAGCCCGGACGCTCGGCCACGAAACGCTTGAGCGTCGCGACGAAGATTTCCTCTTCCTCATTGCTCGGGCTGAACAGCTCTTCGCCCGCCTCGACCCGCGCGCCCCACAGCGCGAACATGGTGGCATCGCCGCCATCGTCCAGGATCATGTTGGCCGTCTCGTCCTGACCCCAGTCGAAGATGCGGATCACATAATCCCAATATTCTTCAAGGCTTTCGCCCTTGATCGCGAACACCGGCACGCCCGATGCGGCGATGGCGGCGGCGGCGTGATCCTGCGTCGAATAGATGTTGCAGGTCGCCCAGCGTACCTGCGCGCCGAGCGCCGTCAGCGTCTCGATCAGCACGGCGGTCTGGATCGTCATGTGCAGCGACCCGGTGATGCGCGCGCCCGACAAAGGCTTGGTTTCGCCGAATTCCTTGCGCAGCGCCATCAGGCCCGGCATTTCGGTTTCGGCAATGTCCATTTCCTTGCGACCGAATGCGGCGAGGGCAATGTCGGCGATCACATAATCCTGCACTTGGGCAGCGGGTGCGGTGGCCACGAGCGTGTCTCCATTCTCACTAAAAAATTGTCGGGACCGCGCGCATGACCGCGACGGCGATGGTCGGCCTTTACCAACCGTCGCCATGCAAGGCAACTCAATATAAAGTTTTCTTTATGTGCCCCGGCCAGCAGCGGCCGTCACGCCGAGCCCAGCCCGCCCACCAGATGCGTCGAATCCACGCCCGATGCCGCATAGGCGGCTGCCCATCTGTCCCGAGCCTGCCCTTCGAACAGCAGATCGGCATCGCCCGGCGCCAGAAACCAGCTGTCGCCCGCCATCTCCTGCTCCAGCTGACCCGCGCCCCAGCCGGCATAGCCAAGCGCCACCTGATAGCGTTTCGGGCCGCGCCCCTGCGCTATCGCCTTGAGGATGTCGAGCGAGCCGGACAGGCCCCACTTGCCGCCGACCTGCAACATCTCCTGCCCGCCCCAGTCGAGCGAATGGAGCACGAACCCGCGGCGCGGCTCCATCGGGCCGCCGCGCAGGACGGGCCGGTCGATCAGGTCGGGCGCGGCGATGTCGAAGCTTTCCAGCAGCTCGCGCAAGCCCAGCCCTTCCACTTCCTCGCCGATGGCAATGCCCAGCGCGCCGTCCTCGTCATGCGAACATAGGGCGATCGCCGAATGAGCAAAGCGCGCATCCTGCATGCCCGGCAGCGCCAGCAGGAAATGACCGGAATAGAAACGGAGCTGGTCCATGACCCGAATATAGCCAAGCGACGGCCGATGCCAAGGACCAGCCGTCGCCGCAATCAGGCGGCGCACCGCCCCTTGACAGCGCTTGCCCGAGCCACGACCTCCCGGCCACTTGCCGATCAGGAGAGACCAATGACCATATCCAAGGGCGAACGCCTTCCCAGCGCGACCTTCATGACCATGACCGATAATGGCCCGGAGCCGGTGGTATCGGACGATTATTTCGCCGGCCGCACCGTGGCCCTGTTCTCGGTTCCGGGCGCGTTCACGCCCACCTGCTCGGCCCGGCACTTGCCCGGCTTCGTCGAAAAGGCGCAGGCGTTCAAGGCGCGGGGCGTCGATGAAATCGCCTGCACCGCCGTCAACGATGTGTTCGTGATGGGCGCGTGGGGCAAGTCGGCAAATGCGGACGGCGCGGTGACGATGCTGGCCGACGGCAATGGCGACTTCGTCGAAGCGCTCGGCCTGACCATGGACGGCAGCAAGTTCGGCATGGGCAGCCGGGGCCAGCGCTTCTCCATGATCGTGCGCGATGGCGTGGTCGACGAACTCAATGTCGAGGCTCCCGGCGATTACAAGCTGTCGTCCGCAGACCATATGCTCGACCAGCTGTAAGCACAGCCGCCTTCCTTCCGTCATCACTCTGCGATAGCAAGGAGCGATGACGGAAAGCATCGGCAGCGGCATCGTCGCGCAACTCGACCGCATCTACCAGACATCGATCGAAAATCTGCGCGCGGCGATGCGCGCCTATGCCCGCGACGGCAGCGTGCCCGGCCCGCGAGCGGCGCTCGACCGGCTGTTCTGCTATCCCGAACTGCGCATCGTCCATCATGGCGATAATGACGCGCCCCCGCCCGGCCGCTCCTTCGCCCGGCTGTCGCGTCCCGGCCGCTATGCGAGCACAGTCACACGTCCGGCCATGTTCGCCACCTATCTCGCCGAACAGATCGACCTGCTCGTGCGCGACTATGGCGTCGAGGTGGAAGCGGGCCTCAGCAGCCAGCAAATCCCCTTCCCTTATGTGCTCGACGGGCTGGACATGAGCGCGCTCGACGGCACACCGCCAACGGAACTGGCGCGCCACTTCCCGGCGACCGAACTGGCCGAAATCGGCGACGAAATCGCTGACGGCCTGTTCGCGCCCGATGCAGACGGGGACCGGCCGCTCGCCCTGTTCGATGGTCTGCGGACCGACTTTTCCCTGGCGCGGCTCAAACATTATACCGGCACGCCGCCCGAACATGCCCAGCACTATATCCTGTTCACCAACTATCATCGCTATGTCGACGAGTTTGTGGACTGGGCCTGCGCCGAACTGAAACGCGAAGGCAGCCGCTTCACCGCCTTGTCCGGCGCTGGCGGCGTCTATGTGACGCCCGAGACCGCCGACCCCGCCCGCATGATCGCCGACAGCGCCTGGCGCAAACATCAGATGCCCGCCTATCATCTGATCGCGCCCGACCGCAGCGGTATCACGCTCGTCAATATCGGCGTCGGCCCGTCCAATGCCAAGACGATCTGCGATCATCTGGCGGTCATCCGCCCCGAAGCCTGGCTGATGATCGGCCATTGCGGTGGCCTTCGCCCCAGCCAGCGCATCGGCGACTATGTCCTCGCCCACGCCTATCTGCGCGACGATCATGTGCTCGACGCGATGCTGCCACCCGAAATTCCGGTGCCCGCCATCGCCGAAGTGCAGGTCGCAATGGCGCAAGCGGCCGAAGCGATATTGGGCGGCGGCGACCCGGAGGATTTCAAGCGACGGCTGCGCACCGGCACGGTCGTCACCACCGACGATCGCAACTGGGAACTGCGTTACTCCAGTTCCGCCCTGCGCTTCAGCCTGTCGCGCGCCGTCGGCATCGACATGGAGTCGGCGACGATCGCGGCCCAGGGCTACCGCTTCCGCGTGCCCTACGGCACGCTGTTGTGCGTGTCGGACAAGCCGATCCACGGCGAACTGAAACTACCGGGCCAGGCCAACCGCTTCTACGAGGAAGCGATCGCAGGCCATCTGCGCGTCGGCCTCATGACGTGCGAACTGCTGCGCCAGCAGGGCGCGAAACTCCACAGCCGCAAGCTGCGCGCCTTCAACGAGCCGCCGTTCCGCTGATCCTCAACCGGTCAGGAAATCCACCATCGCCTGCCCCAGTTCCTTCTTCGTCACCGCCGCCATATGGTTGCCCGGTATCTCATAATAGCGCCCGTGCGGCAGCGTTTCGGCCAGGTCTTGCGCATTGCCATTGTCCCGGTCGTCCGCGCCGCAGATGACGGCTGCGGGTTGTTCGACCGCCTTGATTGTCTCCAACGGCGTGTCGGCGAACGTGCCCAATATGTGGAGCATCGCGACCGGATCGCCCTTCGTCGTGCGCAGAAAGGCTTCGGTCATCCACTCCGACGTACCCCGCTCGAACGTGCCGAGGTTTTTAAGGACATTGGTATAATAGCCGACATTGCCGATCGTGCGGATCAGGCCATCGAGGCCCATGCCCGCCATGATGACGCGGCGCGGCGTCGCGCCCCGGGCGAGCATCCGCGACGTCGTCCTCGCACCCAGCGAATAGCCGCCAAGGTCATAGTCCTTCAGGCCCATCTGCTCTACCACCGCAAGATTGTCGTCGGTCAGCGCATCGCGCGGATAGGCGGCGGCGTCCTGCGGCTTGCCGCTTTCGCCATGCCCGCGAAGATCCGGCATGATGACGCGGAAGCCCGCCTCCACCAGCCTTGCCGCATGACCGTAGCGGACCCAGTTGGTAAAGGCGTTGGAAAAATAGCCGTGGATCAGCAGCAGGTCGCGCCCCTCCCCCACGATATGCACCGCGATCGGCAGCCCGCCCAGTCCCTCGATGTCGCGGCGTTCGATCGGCAGGTCGGTCATTGGGCTGGTCCTTCGCGCTGGGGCGGGTTGCCGATATGGCGTGCCGCACGACGGCGCAAGAGCAGGACCATGGCGATGACGCTGCCGCCCTGCGCCGCCGCCATGTCCTTCTGCGCGTCCCAGACGTCGCCCTGCTGGCCGTTATAATAATCCGCCGTATCGCCCGCCGCGAACAGCGTCAGCAGCCATTCGAAAATCTCGTAAAGCGCGCTACCAAGACCGATGGCGGCAAAAGCGAACGCAAGGCTCAGCGCCGTTCGCACCCCACCGAACCGGCGCACCGCCTCCGCGATTGGCAATGTCAGCAACGCGCCGAAAGCAAAATGCACCACCCGGTCGTACCCATTGCGCCGCAGCCCGAAGGTGGAGGACAGATCATGCCCGCTGATCGCCCGCGCCCAGTCGTCATAAGGCACATGGGAATAAATCCAGCGTGCGCCCAGCGTGTGCAGCAAAAGGAACAGCCAGATAGAGCCGACCGCCCGGTCGGAAAGCGGCCAACGATTGAGCAGCCAGGGCCCCACCATCGCGATCGCGACAGTCGGCCCATGCTGCAAGGGCGCAAGATCGGGATAGGGCTGCGCGATATTCGCGGCGACGATCGCGACGGCGAGCGACGCGATCATCCGGCGCTGCGCGGTCGGGAGGCTCGTCCAGACTGCGCCAGCGCCGGGGATCACGACCGCATCAGCCCTTTTTGAGGTGACGCCGGCCCAGCAACTCGGCGATCTGCACCGCGTTCAGAGCCGCGCCCTTGCGCAGATTGTCGCTGACGCACCAGAGCGAAAGGCCGCTGTCCACGGTCGGGTCCTCGCGCACGCGGCTGATGAAGGTCGCGAAGTCGCCGACGCACTCGATCGGCGTGATATAGCCGCCGTCCTCGCGCTTATCGATCAACATGATGCCCGGCGCCTCGCGCAATATGTCCTGCGCTTCCTTGGCCGAAATTTCCTTTTCGAACTCGATGTTGATCGCTTCGCTATGGCCCACGAACACCGGCACCCGCACGCAGGTTGCGGTCAGCTTGATCTTGGGATCGAGGATCTTCTTGGTCTCGGCCACCATCTTCCATTCTTCCTTGGTCGAACCATCGTCCAGGAAAACGTCGATATGCGGGATCACGTTGAAGGCGATCTGCTTGGTGAACTTCTTGGGCTCTGCCGGATCGCCGACGAAGATGTTGCGGCTCTGTTCGAACAGCTCGTCCATGCCGGCCTTGCCCGCGCCCGACACCGATTGATAGGTGGCGACGACGACGCGCTTGATGATCGCCACGTCATGCAGCGGCTTCAACGCCACGACCATCTGCGCGGTGGAGCAGTTGGGATTGGCGATGATATTCTTCTTGGTATAGCCATCGATCGCGTCCGGGTTCACTTCGGGCACGATCAGCGGCACGTCCGGGTCCATGCGGTACAGCGAGCTGTTGTCGATCACGACGCAGCCGGCCGCCGCCGCCTTGGGCGCATAGATAGCCGTCGGGCCGGAACCCGCCGCGAACAGGGCGATGTCCCATCCGGTGAAATCGAAATGCTCGATATTCTGGCATTTCATGGTCTTGCCGGTTTCGCCGAAATCGATCGTCAGCCCCTGCGAGCGCGAAGACGCCACCGCCGCGATCTCGTCAATCGGGAACTCGCGCTCGGCGAGAATGGTCAGCATTTCGCGGCCCACATTGCCCGTGGCTCCAACGACGACGACCCTGTAACCCATGACTAAAGACTCCACTCCGTGCGAAATTGCGGAGCCCAGCGCCTTAGCGCCGCCGTCCCATTTGTCCAGCATCAAGGCTGCGGCCGGCTTGCACCACAGATTGCAGCCCTCGCCGCACTGGTCTAGGAGCCTCGCCCTCAGTCATCCCAGCCTGACCAAGATCGGATCGTCATGCCCCCGCAAGTCCTGCCGCCGCCGCCCGATCGCTGGTTTCACTCCTTCGCCTTCCCCGACGGCCAGCAGGTTCAGGGCGTCAAGGCGCTCGACGCGCTTCAGGACGAAGCGGCGGAGATATTTCCCGATCGGCTGGACGGCAAGCGCGTGCTCGATATCGGCGCGTGGGACGGCTTCTTTTCCTTCGAGGCCGAACGACGCGGCGCGGCGGACGTGCTGGCGACCGATCATTTTTGCTGGTCGGGGACGGGCTGGGGTGACAAGCGCGGCTTCGACCATGCCCATGCGCGCTTCGGTTCGTCCGTCCGCTCGCTCGATCTCGACATTCCCGACCACCGGGTGAGCGATCTCGGCAGCTTCGACATGGTCCTGCTGCTGGGCGTCCTCTATCATGTGACCGACCCCTATAATATTCTCAGATCCGCCGCCGCGCTGTGCACCGACCATCTGGTGATCGAAACGGTCACGGCGCTAAGGCATGAGCCCGCGCCCGCCATGCGCCTGTTTACCGAACTGGAACTGGACCGCGACCCCACCAATTTCTGGGCTCCCAATATTCTTGCCCTGCGCGAAATGTGCCGCCGTTTCGGTTTCACCCGGTTCGCGGTCACGCCAGAGGCGCTCGACAATCGCGGCTGGCGGCGCTGGGCCATGCCGTTCCGCAACAAGGATCAGCGCAGGCGCGCGATCTTCCACGCCTGGCGCTAGGGGGGCGTGGGTCCTGCGTTTTCCGCCAGGAACCGCTCGATCGTTTTCCACAGATGCACCCCGATCTTCGGCCCGCCGACCCGGTGCGTCTGCCCCGGATAGACCATCATCTCGAACGGCACCGCCGCACCCTGCATTTTGGCCATCAGCGCGGTGGAATTGTCGAACACAACATTGTCGTCCGACATGCCGTGGATCAGCAACAGCGGATCGCTGATCTTCACGGCGTCATCGACCGCGCCGGACGCCGGGTAGGCGCTCGGCTTATCCTGCGGTTGGCCCATATAGCGCTCGGTATAATGGGTGTCGTACAGCGCCCAGTTCGTCACCGGCGCACCCGCGATGATCGCCGCAAATGCACCGGGCGCTTTTTCCGCCAGTTTCAGCGACATATAACCGCCATAGGACCAGCCATAGGTGGCGATCCGCTTGGGGTCCACGAACGGCTGGCTCTTGAGCCAGTCCAGTCCCTTAAGCTGGTCCGCGACCTCGACCGATCCCATCGCCCGGTAAATCTGGTCCTCGAACGCCTTGCCGCGATCGGGCGTTCCCCGATTGTCGATCGAAAAGACGATCCAGCCGCGCGACACCAGATATTGGTTAAGCGCCCCGCCCCACTGGTTCGTCACCTGCCGCCCGGTCCCCGGCCCGCCATAATGGATCATGAAAACCGGATATTTTTTGCCCGGTGCCGAAGGAGGCATCAGCATCTTGGTGTAGAGCGTCGACCCGTCCGCCGCCTTCAGCGACCCGAACACTGTTTTGACATGGCTGGCGAGATAGGGCGCATAGGGATGGTCGCGCGTCACCGCATTTTCCGACAGCCATTGCAACCGCTTGCCGCCCTCATCGGCCAGATAGACCTGTTTGGGCTGATCGCTGTTGCTGCGGGTGACGACCGCCCGCGATCCCGCCTCGTCCATCACCGCGTCATTCCACCAGCCGCTCGTCGTCAGCTGTCGCAGCGGCCCGGCCTTGTCGATCGGCGCGCTGAACAGTTGCTGCTCCAGCGGCGTATCCCGGTTGCCGGTGAAATAGACAAGCCCCTTGCCCTCATCGACGCCCACGACATCGCGCACCTCCCAGTCGCCGCTCGTCAGCGCCGTCCATTGCGCGCCACGCACGCGATACAGATGCCCGTGCCCCGATTTCTCCGACCACCACAAAAAGCTCCCGTCGCGAAGCGGCCGGAAATTATGGCTGAGGTTGATCCAGCTCTTCGCCCGCTCGGTCAGGATCACCGTCCCCTTGCCCGTGCCCGGATCCACGGCGATCAGGTCCAGCCGCTTCTGGTCGCGGCTCTGGCGCTGGACATAGAGGGTGCGGCCATCCTTCGACCAGTCGACCCGCGCCAGATAAATGTCGGTCTCCTTGCCCAGATCGACCTTCACCTGTCCCGACCCGTCCGCCTTCATGACATAGAGATCGACCAGCGCGTTGGGCGTTCCGGCGGCAGGGTAGCGCTGCTGATAGACTTTCGTCCCCTCGCCGCCGATCGCGGTTCGCGTCACCGTACCGACGCCGCTTTCGTCGACCCGAGCCACCGCGATCAGCCGGTCGTCGGGCGACCACCAATAGCCGGTGCGCCGATCCATTTCCTCCTGCGCCACGAACTCGGCAAGGCCCCAGCTCACCGTGTCGCTCGCTCCCTGCGTCAGCCTTCGCTCCGCCCCGCCGACCGGTTTGACGAACAATTCCCCGCCCCGCACGAAGGACACGAAGCCCCCCTTGGGACTGACGACGCCGTTCAGCTCGCCCTCGGGCGTATCGGTCAGCCGCGTGATCGCGCCATCCAGCCCCGCCAGATACAGGTCGCCATCCACGGGCACGAGTATCGACTTGCCATCGGGCGACCAGTCATAGCTGGTGATGCCGGTGCTGCCGGCCACCGTCCGGTCGCGCTCGCGCTGCATCTTTTCCGCTTCGGACAGCTCGGCCCCGCTCCCGGTCTTTTTCGAATCCACCAGCATGCGCGTTGCGCCAGTGCTGCTGTCGATCGCCCACAGGTCCAGCCGCTCCTTTTCGTCGGCGCGCGGCTTGAGCAAGGTCACCAGCCTGCCGTCCGGCGACAGCTTGAGCCCGCGCGGCTGCGGCCCGGACAGGTCGGGGCTAGCGAAAACCCGCTCCAGAGTCAGCTTCTGCTGCGCACCGGCCTGGCCCGGCGACAGCATCATCAGCGCGCCGAGGGCAGCGCCATATCCAAGAGCGGGGTGCATCATCATCTCTCCACAACGGCGTCGCTGAAAGACACCGGCCATGCCGCCCAAACTAGCGCGAAGGAGAATAAAAGATCAATGACGGGACATAATATGTCGAACCGGCCACAGCCGCTCCGGCCATGGTGGGCGCGGCAGGGATTGAACCTGCGACCCCACCCGTGTGAAGGGTGTGCTCTACCACTGAGCTACGCGCCCCTTGAAGGGAGGATGCGGCCATTGGCATCGTCGCCCGGCGCTGTCAAGCGAGCCACCGACAGCCGCGCCCGCTACCGACCTGCTATTGCAGGACATGCCCCCCGGCCGTCGCATCCTTGCGCAATCGCACGCCGTCGCAATCCGGCTCGCCGCACGAACAGGCCTCGATCATATAACGCACGCCGCACATCACCAGCACGTCATGATCGAAGGAATAGTTGGATATTCCCGCCCGCTCGACCTTCTCCTGCGCCCTGGCCTTGAGTGACATGTCGGTCGTTCCCCTGTTCACGAACGGCCATCATTTATGTTGCGCTGCAATATGTCAATTGATGGAAATTGCCCTCGCCTGATCCTTGCGCATTTGCATCGGCAAAAGGGCACGTTTCGGCGCAGACGGGACGGCGCTTGCGCGGCGGATCGATCGCCACCATATGCCGCCCCATGAACGACCACAGCAGCAGCATGCCCGTCTGGCATGGCACAACCATCATGTCGGTACGCAAGAACGGAAAGGTCATCGTCGCCGGCGATGGTCAGGTTTCCATGGGCCAGACCGTCATGAAGCCCAACGCCCGCAAGGTTCGCCGCCTGCACGACGGATCGGTGATCGGCGGCTTCGCGGGCGCCACCGCCGACGCCTTCACCCTGTTCGAGCGGCTGGAGGCCAAGCTGGAGCGTTTCAACGGCCAGCTCATGCGCGCCGCCGTCGAGCTCGCCAAGGACTGGCGCACCGACAAATATCTGCGCAATCTGGAAGCGATGATGATCGTCGCCGACAAGGAAGTGACGCTGATCCTCACCGGCAATGGCGACGTGCTGGAGCCGCTCAACGGCATTGCAGCAATCGGTTCGGGCGGCAATTACGCCCTCGCCGCCGCCCGCGCGCTGATGGAATATGAGGGTGACGCCGAAACCCTCGCGCGCAAGGCGATGGCGGTGGCGGCCGACATCTGCGTCTACACCAACGATCAGCTCACGGTCGAACTGCTCGACAGCACCACCTGACCCCTCCCGCCCCCTGCGGGCCAAGGACCATCATGAACGACAATCTGACCCCCAAGGCCATCGTCGCCGCGCTCGACGCGCATATCATCGGCCAGCATGACGCCAAGCGCGCCGTCGCGGTCGCGCTGCGCAACCGCTGGCGCCGCCAGCATCTGTCCGCCGACCTGCGTGACGAGGTGACGCCGAAAAACATCCTGATGATCGGCCCCACCGGCTGCGGCAAGACCGAGATCAGCCGCCGTCTCGCCAAGCTCGCCGATGCGCCCTTCGTCAAGGTCGAGGCGACCAAGTTCACCGAAGTCGGCTATGTCGGCCGCGATGTCGAACAGATTGTGCGCGATCTGGTCGAGGAGGCGATCCGCATCGAGCGCGACCGCCGCCGCGAATCCGTGCGCGAAGCCGCGTCCGAAGCGGCCATGGCCCGCCTGCTCGACGCGCTGACGGGCAAGGAAGCGAGCGAGGCAACGCGGCTCTCCTTCCGCCAGAAAATCGAAAACGACCAGATGAACGAGGTCGAGGTCGAGATCGAGGTCGCCGACTCGCCGTCGATGCCGATGGAGATTCCCGGCATGGGCGGCGGCATCGGCATGATCAACCTGGGCGACATGATGTCCAGGGCGCTGGGCCAGCAACAGAAGAAGCGCCGCAAGATGAAGGTCGCGCAGGCGTGGGACAAGCTTGTGGAAGAGGAGCAGGACAAGCGGCTCGACCAGGATGATGTCGCCCGCGTCGCCATCGTCAGCGCCGAACAGAACGGCATCGTCTTCCTCGACGAGATCGACAAGATCGCGGTCAGCGACGTGCGCGGCGGCTCGGTCAGCCGCGAAGGCGTCCAGCGCGACCTGCTCCCCCTGATCGAAGGCACGACCGTCGCGACCAAATATGGCCCGCTCAAGACCGATCATATCCTCTTCATCGCGTCCGGCGCGTTCCACGTCGCCAAGCCAAGCGACCTGCTGCCAGAGCTTCAGGGACGCCTGCCGATCCGCGTCGAGCTGAAAGCGCTGACCGAGGAGGATTTCGTCGCGATCCTCTCCGACACCAAAGCGAGCCTCGTCACCCAATATAAGGCGCTGCTCGCGACCGAAGGCGTAACCATCGACCTCACGACCGAAGGCATCGCCAAGGTCGCCAAGATCGCCGCGCAAGTGAACAGCGAAATCGAAAATATCGGCGCCCGGCGGCTCCAGACGGTGATGGAAAAGCTGCTCGACGACGTCAGCTTCCACGCCGAAGACCGCCACGGCGAAACGCTGGTGATCGACGCCGCCTATGTGGAAAGCCAACTGGGCGAAGTCTCACGCGACACGGATTTGAGCAGGTACGTGCTGTAAGGCAGGCGCACGGGCCGTCCTCCGTTATCGTGGGGGAAGCCGGGATCGCGTTGCTTGCTCGATGGGGCTGGAACTGCTTAAACAGTCCGATGTGCGCCACATTCGGCCAATCTGCCGCAATATCATTGCGCTTAAAAGCAGACATCCATTGCCTGCCATCCTTTGCCCCCCTTAGCAAGGCAAATGTTCTGTTGCCCTTTGCCTTTCATAACAAATCAGGATGGCCTACACGCAACCCTATAGCCCTTATGGGCGCTTTGCGATGTGAGCAATTTTATGGCTAACGAACTCGATAGTTGGAATGCAGAGCTCGAGGAGGAGGTACAAGCTGCTGGAATCGAGTCGCTTGTAGTTTATTCGCGAGACTGGACTGTCGAAACTATTCTCAGTCAGATTGAGAAAGACAATATTGATCTAAATCCGACATTTCAGCGTCGGAATGCTTGGAATGATGCCAAGCGCAGCAAATTGATCGAATCACTTATAATTGGCATACCTGTTCCTGAAATTGTACTTGCTGAGGACAAAGATAAAAAGCGCTCATTTATCGTCATAGATGGGAAACAGCGACTTCTCGCTATCGCGGGCTTTCACGATCCGGCACGTTATGAAGTCTGGGATAGCCCTAAACTGCGTGGGCTGACGACCAGATCCGATCTAAATGGCGCTAATTTTCAAAAAATGACCGAAAATGGTGATCCGAAAGGCGATGTACGAAACTTAATGAATTCAGATATTAGATGCACCATCATATCTAATTATGAATCACCACAAGTTTTATATGATATATTTTACAGGCTTAATACAGGATCTGTTCCACTAAGTTCTCAGGAACTACGTCAGGTTCTCAATAGAGGAGAGTTTGCGAACTATCTTATCGCGACCACTAACGAAAAACTTCCTTTGCACGATGTTCTTAATCTAAATGGTCCTGACGCTCGCCTGCGGGACGCTGAGATATTGTTGCGCTACATCGCTTTCTCCATGTTCGGCGACGATTATACCGGCAATCTCACGCCGTTTCTCGACGCAAAAATGGCGGTGGTAAATGCAGCTTGGAGTGCAATGGAAGGGGCGATCAACGACCTTACTAACGGGTTTAACTACGGTACGCAGCAGCTGATTGATGGGCTAGGTGACAAGAAAGTCGGGCGGAAGTTTACTGAGAAGGGCTGGGAAACAAGGTTCAATAGAGCGCTTTTTGAAGTGCAAGTGTATTATGCTTCTCGACTTGCGCCAGGACAAATTATTGAAAAGGCAAAGGCCTTTGGATCAGCCATAGAAAGCCTTTGCTTGGAACGCCCCGAGTTTGTCGACAGTATCGAAACCTCTACCAAAAACATCGATAAGTATTATATACGCTTTTCTTTATTTAGAGATATGGTGAATAGGGTTTTCGAGGCTGAAATTACTGATTTGCCTGTTCCTGCCAGAGACTGATAGCGATGGTCGACTTCGATGCTCTTCTCGCTGCCCTTGAGCAGGAATTAGATGATTTGAAGGAAAAATTTCTTCGACATTTTCTCCCCGCGAGGCCAGAGGACGGGCCTGAAGATTTCGAATATGAGGTCAAGTCTTTCTCACTTTTGAGCCACGCAGCTTTCGAAGAATATGTCGAGGCTGTTTCCGAAGCCCTGATGCTTAAAGTCGAAAGTGACCTCTTGGCGAAGAAGACAACCCTTTCTACGGCTTGTTTTCTCACTGCCTATGGGCTCAAATTAGAGCTTCCAGATGATGATGATGCGGAAGACCAATCGTGTTTCGAGCACATCAGAACAGCGATAAGCAAGGCCAAAGCACTTCATTCGACAGCTCTCAAGGACAATCATGGGTTTTCAGCCAAGTACATGCGTCGCCTCTTAATTCCTGTAGGAATAAATATGCCTCGGGGACCCGAAATGGAGTCAGTTAAGAAGCTTGCTGAAGCGAGGGGGTCTTTTGCTCACACAATGGCAAAACTCGCTCATTATGGCGCGTATAAACGAGCGAAGCGTCTGCTGACACCTGAGGAGGTCGCGGTAGCTGCGGACGATTGTCGAGCTATTTGCGTCACTCTGCGGGATAGGGCCAAAGCGATCTGGTAGAGGCTCGGCGACTGAACGGCAAAGATGGGAACGATAACCGTCGATAGGCTTGCGCGGATGGTCGGCAGCTGTCTCATGTTCCCATGTCCTAACGCGACCTTCCGCAACCGGCCGATGCCAGACAAAGCCCTGTCCTACATCTCACCATCCATGCAATAACAGCCGCGCAACCGGCTCTTTCCCATCGTCCGCCCTTCCCCACCACACTTTCCGATTATTTCAACGTCGCGCAATAAATGGGCGAAATATGCGGGAAATATGCGAAGTTAAGCCCGGATTGAGCCTTAATAGCTGCGCCCCACCAGCACCCGCTCGACCGCCGCTTCGCCGGTGAACAGGCACGCGCCATCCGCCTCAGCCGCGCCCAGCGGCACGTTGCGCAGCGTCAGCTTCTCGCCCTTGAGCCACGCGACGACCTTGTCCAGCGCCGCGCCGGTCGGCTTGGCCCATTGCACCTCGGCCCAGCCGGGTTTTGCGCTGGCGTCGAAATAGGCCTTCAGGTCATCGAGCGACCCGATCGACCGGTTGATCGCCCCGTCCAGCCGCCCCTTGGCCTCCGCGAACAGGGCCTGCTGGATGTCCGCCAGCATCGCCGTCGCGCCATCGACAAAGTCGCCACGGGCGATGATCGCGCTGTCGAGCTTGCCATCGGCGCGGTACAGCCGGTCGCGGCGGATCACCGACACATTGCCGCCCGCGACATCGCGCCCGCCAACCTCGATCACGATCGGCGCGCCCTTCTTGACCCAGCCCCAGCGCTTGGTCGCGGCCTTCGCCGGCCGCTTGTCCAGCAGCGCCCGCACCGGCTCGCGGAACGCGTCCAGCTCGGTCAGCGACGCGACCAGTTCGCCGCAATAGTCCAGGATCGCCGCATCCTCGTCGGTATCGCGCAGCATCGGCACGACGACGATCTGATAGGGCGCGACACGGGGCGGCACGCGCAGCCCGTCATCGTCGCCATGCACCATGATCAGCCCGCCGATCATCCGCGTCGACATGCCCCAGCTCGTGGTCTGCGCCAGCTCCTGCTGCCCCTCGGCATTCTGGAACCTGATATTCTGCGCCGCCGAAAAGGTCGTGCCCAGAAAATGCGAGGTGCCAGCCTGCAACGCCTTGCCGTCCTGCATCATCGCTTCGATCGAATAGGTCGCGACCGCGCCGGGGAAGCGCTCATTCTCCGGCTTCTCGCCCGCCACCACCGGCAGCGCGACGCACTCCTCGGCAAAGCTGCGATAGACTTCGAGCATCTTCATCGTCTCGTCCATCGCCTCGTTGACGGTGGCGTGCGCGGTATGCCCCTCCTGCCACAGAAACTCGCTCGTCCGCAGGAACATCCGAGTCCGCATTTCCCAGCGCACGACATTGGCCCACTGGTTGATCAGCACCGGCAGGTCGCGCCAGCTCTGCACCCAGCGGCTGAACGCCGCGCCGATCACGGTCTCCGACGTCGGCCGCACGACCAGCGGTTCCTCAAGCCTGGCATCCGGATCGGGCACCAGCTTGCCGTCCTTCTGGATCAGGCGATGGTGCGTGACGACCGCCATTTCCTTGGCGAAGCCGTCGACATGCTCGGCTTCCTTCTCGAAATAGCTTAAAGGGATGAACAGCGGAAAATAGCAATTCTCATGCCCCGTCGCCTTGATCCGCGCGTCGAGCAGCGACTGTATCCGCTCCCATATGCCATAGCCCCACGGCCGGATCACCATGCACCCCCGCACACCGCTTTCTTCGGCCAGATCGGCCTCCGAAATCACGGCCTGATACCAGGCGGAAAAATCCTGTTCGCGGGTAACGGAAAGTGCGTGCTTCACGACAAAGCCTTGCTTCAGGTCAAAGGGAAGGGCGCGCCATAGGGCAAGCGCGCCCTCGCTGTCGACCCCGAAGGCGCGGACGGTCAGTCCAGCTTGTCGATCTTCGCGTTGAGCGCGGCAAGCTGAGCCTTGAGGTCCGCGATCTCGTCGTCCTTGCTCTCGTCCGACGCTGCCGCGGGCGATCCCGGCGTCGCGACGCCCGGCATGCCGGGGATACCGGGAATTCCCGGCACCTTGAGCGCGCCGGCCGCCGCTTCGAACATCTGCAGGTTGCGCTTGGCGATCTCGGCCAGCGGCCCGCCCCCAAAGGCCCCCTTCATGGCCTCCTGAAACTGCTGCTGGTTCTTGCGGAACGCCTCCATCGAGGATTCCAGATATTGCGGCACCATCGACTGCATCGAATCCCCATACATCGCGATCAGCTGGCGCAGGAAATTGACGGGCAGCATATTCTTGCCGCGCTGTTCTTCTTCCATGATGATCTGGGTCAGGACATTATGGGTGATGTCTTCGCCGCTCTTGGCATCGACTACGACGAACTCGCGCCCTTCCCGCGTCATTTGCGATAAAAGGTCCAGCGTGATGTAGCTCGACGTTTCGGTGTTATAAAGCCGCCTGTTGGCGTACTTCTTGATCACCACCGGCTCCGATTCATTAGCCGTTTTGGATTTGGCCATGGAAAACTCTCCCTATCCTGCCCTTTTTGCACTAGCACAGAGGGCTACCGCACCGCAACATGGACCGCGGCCCCTGCCCCTTTTTCTCAGCATCCTGTGGCGCGAGACCGAAGGCGACCTGGACCTGCGCCGAGACGCCCTAAAGGGTCTGCGTAAATATCAGGACGCACATCGCCCCCATCCTCCTGAACCAGTCCCACACATCGCCACGCACGGCGGCGCGAAATTGCTGCAATATGGACCCGATAACGGCCGTATTCCCGTGGTTTTCGTGCCCTCCCTCATCAATCCGCCACAAGTGCTCGATTTGTCCAAAGACCGTTCGATGCTGCGCCATATGGCCGCAGCAGGACACCAGCCTTATCTGATCGACTGGGGCGTACCGACGGCCGCCGATGCGTCATTAGGTTTGGCGGCGCATATCACCGATCGCCTGCTCCCTCTGCTCGCCGCGCTCCCGCAAAAGCCGATCCTCGTGGGCTATTGCCTGGGTGGAACGCTGGCGCTCGGCGCGGCGACGCTCGGCGCGACCGCCGGCGTGGCGACACTGGCCGCGCCGTGGCAATTCGATGCTTTTTCCGATCACGACCGGGGTCAGATCGCATCGGGATGGGCGAGCGCAAAGCCGCTGTGCGAGATATTGGGCTATGTCCCCATGGAAGTGCTTCAGGCCGGCTTCTGGGCGCTTGATCCGGCTCGTACGGTGCGGAAATATGCAAGGTTTCTCGACGCCCCGTCGGGCTCTGAAGCCGAGCGTGCCTTCCTGGCGCTGGAGGATTGGGCCAATGCCGGGCCACCGCTCAGTTTTGCTGCGGGACGGGATCTTTTCGAACAATTCTATAACGCAAATGCGAGCGGCGCTGGTTCTTGGCGGGTCGGAAGCGCACTGGTAGATCCTGCAACCCTCGCCTGCCCCACGCTATCGGTTCGTTCGATGACCGACCGGATCGTGCCGGCGGCGGCGGCACCCAAACTGCAACAGACCATGGATTTGCAGCTTGGCCATGTTGGCATGGTCGTGGGCAGCAACGCCCCGACCGCGCTGTGGCGGCCGCTTTCCGAATGGCTTTGCAGTCATGGCGGATGATGATATGTGCGCCCGCGAAAACGACTGTACATATCAAGGACCAAAACTTTGTCAGACATCGTCATCGCCGCCGCAAAGCGCACAGCTGTCGGCAGCTTCATGGGTGCGTTCGGTAATACGCCGGCGCATGAACTCGGCCGGATCGCGATCGTCGCGGCACTCGAACAGGCCGGGGTCGCGCCGGACGAAGTAGACGAGGTCATCCTGGGTCAGATCCTGACGGCGGGTCAGGGCCAGAACCCCGCCCGTCAGGCGGCTGTCAATGCTGGCATCCCCGTCGAAAAGACCGCCATCGGCATCAACCAGCTTTGCGGTTCGGGATTGCGCGCCGTCGCTCTCGCCGCGCAGGCGATTAGCAGCGGCGACGCGAGGATCATGATCGCGGGCGGGCAGGAAAGCATGTCGATGGCCCCTCACGCGCAATATATGCGCGGCGGCGTGAAAATGGGGCCTTTGTCCTTGCTGGACACGATGATGCATGACGGGTTGACCGACGCATTCCACAATTATCCCATGGGCATGACGGCCGAAAATCTGGCGGAAAAATATCAGATCACGCGCGAGGCGCAGGATGCCTTTGCCGTGAGCAGCCAGAACAAGGCGGAAGCCGCGCGTGCCGCCGGACGGTTCAGGGACGAAATCGCGCCGGTCACGATCAAGGGTCGCAAGGGTGATACGATCGTGGACGCCGACGAATATATTCGCGCCGGGGCGACGATCGAATCGATCCAGTCGCTGCGCCCTGCATTCAAGAAGGATGGCAGCGTGACGGCCGGCAATGCCAGCGGCATCAACGACGGCGCGGCTGCTCTAGTCCTGATGACCGCTGCGGAAGCGGCCAAGCGCAATGTTCAAGTGCTGGCCCGGATCGCGTCGTTCGCGACGTGCGGTGTCGACCCGGCTTTCATGGGCATCGGCCCTGCCCCCTCGTCGCGCAAGGCGCTTGCGAAGGCGGGCTGGTCGCTTGCCGATCTCGACCTGATCGAGGCGAACGAAGCCTTCGCCGCACAATCGCTGGCGGTCGGCAAGGAGCTTGGCTGGGATGTCGAGAAGGTCAATGTCAATGGCGGCGCGATCGCCATCGGTCATCCGATCGGCGCGTCGGGTGCCCGCGTCCTGACGACTCTGCTCTATGAAATGCAGCGGCGCGACGCGAAAAAGGGGCTCGCGACCTTGTGCATCGGCGGCGGCATGGGTGTCGCCATGTGCCTGGAACGCTGAAGATCTGACAGACAGGACCTCTGCGCTCCTGCGTGGAGGTCCCTTCAGATCAGGCGGCGGCGCCAGCAAATGACGATGCCATCTTCCTCATCCAGCCGTTCGCCGATCGCCACGAACCCATTGCGCGTCAGCACCCGCTGCGATGCAAGATTTTCGGGCAAGGTTTCGGCTGTGATGGCCCGCAAATATGGCTGACGTCGGGCCCAGGTAACAACCTGAGCGATTGCGCGGCTGGCGATGCCCCGATTATGCCGGCATGGCGATATGCCATAGCCGATCTCGAAAAATCCGTCGTCAGGCGGCCACTTGATGGAACACAGGCCGACCACGTCCGCGCCCTCTACGATCAGCCACGATGCCGGGAAAAATTCCTCGCTGACCTCTTCGGCCAGTTCCGCCAGCATATCGAGAACATCGATCGACGCGATCGGCGACTTCGCAAGGCCGAAATGCCGCGGCGCCTCACCGCGCAGCAGTGCCGCATGATCGGCCCGTGTCGCTTCGAATATGCGAACGGGTGTCCTGAGCGCATGCGAGCGCGAACGCTCCGTCGAGGGCGCGGACTGGATCAATGCCATATCCGGTCAAACCGCGGGCCGAGGCCCGTCAGCAGTTCATATTGGGATAGCCCGGACGTCCGTGCCGCTTCATCCAGCGCATAGTCCATGGTCAGCCAGTCCCCCTCGGTGACGTCCCGCGCCATGGTCACGTCGACCGCGATCAGGTCCATCGATACGCGCCCCAGCACGGGCAGTTGCGCGCCATCGATGCACGCCGTCCCCCGCCCGGAAAATCCTCGCAGATAGCCGTCCGCGTAACCAAGGTTGATGACCGCCACTTCGGTATCGGCGCCAACCCGATGCGTAGCATTATACCCGATCGAGTCGCCCGCAGGCACGCGCCGTCGCTGTAATATCTGCGCTTGAGGGAAAACGACCTGATTCAAATGCCCCGCGCCTTCTCTGCGCGGCACGCCGCCATAGAGCGCCAGTCCGGGACGCGTCAGGTCAAAGGAATAGTCCGATCCCAGGCATATCCCCGCACTATTGGCGAGGCTGAACCGGCGTGCGGCGACCGATGGACGGAGGCTCGCAAATCTCGCCAGTTGCGCCGTACTGAGCGGCCCGTCCTCGTCGGCCGAGGCGAGATGGCTCATGAGCGTCTCGATCTCCAGCCCCTCGATCAGCGAAGCCACGTCGGCGCGCCAGTCCAGTCCCAGGCGGTTCATGCCCGTATCGACCATGATGTCGCAGGCTCCACCGCCCGCCTCCTTCCACCGCGCGACCTGCGCCGGGGTAGAAAGTACCGGGCGAGCGCGCGACGCAAGTGCGGTCGCCATATCGTCGACCCGGACGCCGTGAAGGACCGACAGGCTCAGCCCATCATCCATCAGCGGCTCCAGCGCGGCTGCCTCGGCCCAGTTCGACACGAAAAAATCGCGACAGCCGGCGCTGGTCAGTCGATGCAATATCTCGGTCGCTCCCAGGCCATAGCCGTCCGCCTTGATCGCCGCGCCGCACGCCGCGCCGCCACTGCGCTTTGCCAGCCAGCGCCAGTTGGCGAGCAGCGCATCGCCGTCGAGGCGAAGGCGCAGCGGGGCGACGAAGCTGTTCATGGCAAGGCCGATAGCGGCATAAGGCGCAACCGTCGAGTAGTCGGGCGTTGGACCGTCACGCCTCAAGCGAGCGACCACGGGTCTCCGGCAATGCCACAAGGCATGTCAGCAACGCCGCGGCAACCACCGCCAGCGTATACCATAGCCCGGCATAGGGGTCGCCCGTGCGTGCGATGATATACTGGCTCACCAACGGCAAAAATCCGCCGAAATAGCCCGTGCCGATATGGTAGGGGATGGACAGCGAACTGTAACGGATGCGCGCCGGAAAATATTCGGAAAGCAACGCGGCGACAGGGCCGTAGGTCGCGCCCGACAATATCCACAACAGCAGCAAAGCGAGAAATACGAGCAACGCCCGTGGCCAGTCCGGCGTCACCGATGCGAAATCATAGCCTTTCGCATTTAGCGCAGCATCGAGTCCCTGTGTGCTCAGATCCGCCACCGGCGCGCTGGCGATCGTGACTCCCGGCACTAAGCCATGCTGCTTTTCATAGGGCGTTCCGCGCTTGGAAAAATGATCGAGCAGCTTTCCGCATGCAGTCGGCTGAACCTTGGCGAACGGGTCGAACACGCAGTCGGGGCCGCTGACGACCACCGGGGCATTGGTCGCAGCCGCGCTGAGCGCCGGGTTCGCCGTGGCTCCGATAAAATGATAAAGCGGCATCAGCAGCACCAGCACGAGCGCATAGCCGACAATGATCGGCTTTTTGCGGCCGATCCTGTCCGACAGCCATCCAAAGAAGATGAAGGACGCCATCCCGATAAGGGCGCTGCCGCCGACCAGCAGTTGAGCGATGCCCTCCGAGACGTGCAACCCGTTCTGGAGAAAATAGAGCGCCTGGAACATGACGGTGTAAGCGATCACTGTGAAGCCGGCGGCGATGCCGATCATCGCCACCAGCATCCGCCGCTTGTTGCCTGGATGGGTGAACGCTTCCTTGAGCGGGTTCTTTGCCTGCGCGCCTGCCGCTTTCATGGCGAGGAACACCGGGCTCTCGCGCAGCATCAGTCGCATCCACAACGACACGCCGAGCAGCGCGAGCGAAAATATGAACGGCAGGCGCCAGCCCCAGTCGGCCCACGCCTCCTGGCCCACGATGTGCTGCGTGCCCACAACGACTATCAGCGAAAGTATGAACCCCCCGATGACGCCGGCCTGGATGAAGCTCGTATAGAACCCCCTCTTGCTGGCCGGTGCATGTTCGGCGACATAGATCGCTGCGCCGCCATATTCACCGCCGAGCGCCAGCCCTTGTGCGATCCGCAACAGGATCAGGATCACCGGCGCAGCGAAGCCGATGCTGGCAGCCGACGGGGTCAGGCCGACCCCGGCAGTAGCCACCCCCATCAATATGATCGTCGCCAGAAACGTATATTTGCGGCCAAGCTTGTCGCCGAGATAGCCGAACAGCACTGCCCCCAACGGCCGGAAACCGAAGCCGATCGCGAAGCCGGCGAGCGAATAGAGCAATTCGACGGTCGGGTTGTCGGTTGGAAAGAATGTTCGCCCGATGATTGGAGCGAGCACACCGTAAATATAGAAATCATACCATTCGAACACGGTGCCGAGCGCGGATGCCGTGATGACCAGCCTGTCGCGTCTGGCGTCCATTACATAGTCAGTTCCGACCGCTGTCATGCTCATCCTGCCCCCCTCTCGATCGGCCTTCTATGAAAGCAAAGCCGTCACGCCACAAGCGTTCAGCCGATCCAGTAGGGCACGATCTGGCGGTTGTCGGGATCGACGTGGATCGGCCGGTCGGCTGGCGGAAAAGCGCGCTGGTCGCAGCTCTGGCGCGAACAAAGCCTGCATGTGACGCCTATCGGGGTCGCCGCGCCCTCATCTTCCAGCAGCAGGCCATCGGCATAGACGAAGTTCGCCGCATGGGCGATTTCGCAGCCCAGCACGACGGCGTAACGGCGGGGCGTGCGCGCATAGCTGCCCGAAGGTTTGACCAGCCCCTTCGCCATGGAGACATAGCGCACCCCGTCCGGCGTTTCGCCGAGTTGCACGTTGATCCGGTCGGGAATGGCTACCGCCTCATGCACGTTCCACAAGGGGCAGGCCCCGCCGAAGCGCGCGAACTGAAGCCGCGTGGCGCTATGCCTTTTTGTGATGTTGCCGGCCATATCGACCCGGCAGAAGAAGAACGGAATGCCGCGCAGGCCGGGTCGCTGCAACGTCGACAAGCGGTGGCAGGCCTGCTCGAAGCTGACGCCGAAGCGGCGTGAAAGCCGGTCGATATCGTGGCGCAGCACCCGCGCCGCTTCGCGAAATTCGGCATAGGGCAACAGCAACGCGCCCGCCGCATAATTGCCCAGGCCCAGCGCCAGCAGCCGGTCCGCGCCCGTCACCTGCAGCGCAGCACGACCGACGACGTCGGCGATCACCGCCTGTCCCTCCAGCAACATCAACTGGTGCGCCAACATGAATTTGCGGCTTTCCGTAGGTAGAGCAGCGTTGACGAATAGCCGCCTTTCCAGCGCATTATATGTCCGAAGGGCAGAATCCGGCGTGTCGGCGATGAGTGTTTCGATACCGTGCCGCCGCGCGAGCGCCTCGACCAGCATGCCTTCGTCCAGCGGCTGCCCCGCCGTCAGCTTGCCCGCCAGATCCTCGGCCAGGCAATCGAGCGCATGGACGTAATTGCCGGCCTCGTGAAACCAGTCGCGCGCAGCCTCCCATGGCAGGCGCGCCTGCACCGCATGATCGTTGGCAATCGCCTCCTCGATCATGTTGATCCGCTCGTTCGCGCGCATATGCGCATTATACAGATCGACATAGCGGGCGGCGAATTCGGGATATTGCAGGTGCAGCTTTTCGATCCGCTCCGGCTCCAGCGCACGGCCGGGCAGTTCGGGATGCGTCAGTGCGAAGGCGAAAGCGCCCAGCAACTGCTCCTCCTCGCGGCTGTCGAAACTTGCCCAGTCCACGGGGAAAGCGCTGGCCAGCGCCGCCTTCACCTTGGCGGTCAGCGGTCGGTCGTCATTCTCAAGCTGGCTCAGATAAGACACTGAAATGCCAAGCGCGAGGGCCATCGTCGCCTGGTCCATGCGATGGTCCAGGCGAAGCTGTCTCAGCCTTGGTCCTGCAAAGATACGGTTGCCGCGCGCCATCGCCTGCCCCTAATTTGCAAAATGGTGATTTGCAAATCGGCAAATTTGCATTTGCGAAAAACGCAAAAGGCTGGAATGGGGCCAGTCAGCTAAATTCGCGCCATGACTATCGGAGAACAGCCGCCCATGTCGAAGCTCGCCATCATCGAAAAGCTCGAAGCCAAGCGTGAAGGCGCTCGCATGGGCGGCGGCCAGCGCCGCATCGACGCGCAGCACGCCAAGGGCAAGCTGACCGCGCGCGAACGGCTCGACGTGCTGCTCGACGAGGACAGCTTCGAAGAGCTGGACATGTATGTCGAACATAATTGCATCGATTTCGGCATGGACGAACAGCATATCCCGGGCGACGGCGTCGTCACCGGATCGGGCACGATCAACGGACGGCTGGTGTTCGTGTTCAGCCAGGATTTCACCGTCTATGGCGGCGCCGTGTCGGAACGGCACGCGATGAAGATCTGCAAGATCATGGACATGGCGCTCAAGGTTGGCGCGCCCGTCATCGGCCTCAATGACTCGGGCGGCGCGCGCATTCAGGAAGGCGTCGCCAGCCTCGCGGGCTATGCCGAGATTTTCCAGCGCAACGTGCTGGCCTCGGGCGTCGTGCCGCAGATCAGCGTCATCATGGGGCCGTGCGCGGGCGGCGCGGTCTATTCGCCGGCGATGACGGATTTCATCTTCATGGTGAAGGACAGCAGCTTCATGTTCGTCACCGGTCCCGACGTCGTCAAGACCGTGACCAATGAGGTCGTAACCCAAGAGGAACTGGGCGGCGCCGTCACCCACACCACCAAGTCGGGCGTGGCGGACGTCGCGTTCGAGAACGATATCGAAGCGTTGCTGTCGGTGCGCGATTTCGTCGATTTCCTGCCCGCGTCGAACAAGGAGCCAGTGCCCGAGCGTCCCAGCGCCGACCCGTGGGACCGCATCGACTATAGCCTGGACACGCTGATTCCGGCGAACGCCAACCAGCCCTATGACATGCACGAACTGATCCGCAAGATCGTGGACGAAGGCGATTTCTTCGAAGTGCAGCCGGCCCATGCGGGCAACATCATCTGCGGTTTCGGCCGGGTTGAGGGCAAGACGATCGGCATCGTCGCCAACCAGCCGTTCGTGCTGGCGGGCGTGCTCGACATCAACTCGTCCAAGAAGGCCGGGCGCTTCGTCCGCTTCTGCGATGCGTTCGACATCCCCATCGTAACGCTTGTCGACGTGCCGGGCTTTCTGCCGGGCACCGCGCAGGAGCATAATGGCATCATCAAACATGGCGCCAAGCTGCTGTTCGCCTATGCCGAAGCGACCGTACCCAAGATCACCGTCATCACGCGCAAGGCCTATGGCGGCGCCTATGACGTCATGTCCTCCAAGCATCTGCGCGGCGACCTCAACTATGCATGGCCGACCGCCGAAATCGCGGTGATGGGGGCAAAGGGCGCGGTGGAGATCATCTTCCGTGGCAAGACCGCCGACGAGATCGCCGAGCGGACCGCCGAATATGAAGCGCGCTTCGCCAACCCGTTCGTGGCGGCGAGCAAGGGCTTCATCGACGAGGTGATCCAGCCACATTCGACGCGCAAGCGCATCGCGCTCGGCCTGCGCAAGCTGCGCAACAAGTCGCTGGAGAACCCCTGGAAGAAGCACGACAATATTCCGCTTTGACGAACAGGGGATGAAGCAATGAAACTCGGCCGTCTCAATCATATCGGCGTCGCGACGCCTTCGCTCGAGAAGAGCATCGCTTATTATCGCGATGTGATGGGCGCGACCGTCATCACCGAGCCTTTCGATCTGCCCGCGCAGGGGGTGAAGGTCTGCTTCGTCGACACGCCGGGCGAAAATGGAACCGCCGGCACGCAGATCGAACTAATCGAGCCGTTCGACGAAAGCTCGCCGATCACCGCCTTCATCGCCAAGAACCCGGCGGGCGGGCAACATCATATGTGCTATGAAGTGCCCGACATTCACGAGGCAAAGGAGTGGTTCGAAGGCAAGGGCGCGCGCGTGCTGGGCGAGCCCCGTATCGGCGCGCATGGCACGCTCATTTTCTTTGTCCACCCCAAGGATATGAACGGGGTGCTGACGGAGATTATGGAATCGCCTAAAGACGCGCATTGATTATCTATACCCGCCCGGTTCGGGCGGATGCTTGGGAACCGGGACGATGACGAACGAAGCCGACAAGCCGACGCTGGACCAGTGGGCCGCCGCCGCCGCCAAGGAAGTGAAGGGCGCGGACCTCACCTGGCACACGCCGGAAGGGATCGACGTCAAGCCGCTTTACACGGCCGACGATGTGACCGCCGACCCCGGCCTCCCCGGCTTCGCCCCGTTCACGCGCGGCGTGAAGGCCAGCATGTATGCCGGCCGCCCCTGGACGATCCGCCAATATGCGGGCTTCTCCACCGCCGAAGCCTCCAACGCCTTTTACCATCGCAACCTGAAGGCCGGGCAGAAGGGCCTGAGCGTAGCGTTCGATCTCGCCACCCATCGCGGCTATGACAGCGATCATCCGCGCGTCACCGGCGATGTCGGCAAGGCGGGCGTGGCGATCGACACGCTCGAAGACATGAAGATCCTGTTCGACGGCATCCCGCTCGACAAAATGTCGGTCAGCATGACCATGAACGGCGCGGTCATCCCGATCCTCGCCTTCTTCATCGTCGCGGGCGAGGAACAGGGCGTCGATCGCAAATTGCTCGACGGGACCATCCAGAACGACATCCTCAAGGAGTTCATGGTCCGCAACACCTATATCTACCCGCCCGAACCATCGATGCGGATCATCTCGGACATTTTCGGCTACACCAGCCGCGAGATGCCCAAGTTCAACAGCATCTCCATTTCCGGCTATCATATGCAGGAAGCCGGCGCGACGCAGGTGCAGGAACTCGCCTTCACCATCGCCGACGGCATGGAATATGTGAAATATGGCGTGGAATCCGGGCTGGATATCGACAAGTTCGCCGGGCGCCTGAGCTTCTTCTTCGCCATCGGCATGAACTTCTTCATGGAGATCGCCAAGTTGCGCGCCGCCCGCGTGCTTTGGCATCGCGCCATGACGCAGCTTGGGGCGAAGGACGAGCGGTCCAAGATGCTGCGGACCCATTGCCAGACGTCGGGTGTGTCGCTCACCGAGCAGGACCCCTATAACAACGTCATGCGCACCACGATCGAGGCGATGGCCGCGATGCTGGGCGGCACCCAGTCGCTCCACACCAACGCGCTGGACGAGGCGATCGCGCTACCGACCGATTTCTCCGCCCGGATCGCGCGCAACACGCAGATCGTGATCCAGGAAGAGACGGGCATGACCAAGGTCGTCGACCCGCTCGGCGGCTCCTATTATGTCGAGGCGCTGACGCAGGAGCTGGTCGACAAGGCGTGGGAGATTATCGAAAAGGTGCAGGCCGATGGCGGCATGGCCAAGGCCGTGGCGGCGGGCTGGCCCAAGGCGATGATCGAAACCGCCGCCGCCGCCCGTCAGGCGCGGGTCGATCGCGGCGAGGATGTGATCGTCGGCGTCAACAAATATCGCCTCGCCAACGAGGATCTGCTCGAAACGCTGGAGGTCGACAACGCCGCTGTGCGCGAAGGCCAGATCGCCCGCATCAACAAGGTCAAGGCCGAGCGCGACAGCGCCAAATGCGAAGCAGCGTTGCAAGCCCTGCGCGACGGCGCCGCCGCCCCCGCGAGCCTGGAAAACAATCTTCTTGCATTGGCGGTCGAGGCGGCCCGCGCCCGCGCGACGCTGGGTGAAATCTCCGCCGCGATGGAGGAAAGCTTCAACCGCTATGGCACCCAGCCGACGCCGGTAAAGGGCGTCTATGCCGCCCCCTATGAAGGTGATGCTCGCTGGCAGCAGGTTCTTGACGGCGTGCAGGCCGTCGAGCGGCGTCTCGGCCGCAAGCCCAAGCTGCTCGTCGCCAAGATGGGGCAGGACGGCCATGACCGGGGCGCCAACGTCATCGCGTCGGCATTTGGCGACATGGGCTTCGACATCGTGTCGGGACCGCTGTTCCAGACGCCGGACGAAACGGTCGTGCTGGCGTTGCAGAACGAGGTCGATGTCGTGGGCGCATCCTCGCTCGCGGCCGGGCACAAGACGCTGATCCCCGAACTGATCGGCAAGCTGCGCGAAGCGGGCCGCACCGACATCAAGGTGATCGCCGGCGGCGTCATTCCCCCGCAGGATTACGACTATCTTCGTGACGCGGGCGTGCAGGGTATTTATGGACCCGGCTCCAATGTCGTAGAATGCGCCGCCGATGTGCTGCGCCTCCTCGGCCACAACATGCCCCCCGCCGGGCTGGAGGACGCCGCTTGACCATCACCGCCCGCACCGACTGGACCCGCGAGGAGATCGCGGCGCTGTTCGACCTGCCCTTCAACGACCTGATGTTCGAAGCGCAATCGATCCACCGCGCCTACCACCCCCGCAACGAGGTTCAGCTTTCCACGCTATTGTCGATCAAGACCGGCGGCTGTCCCGAAGATTGCGGCTATTGCAGCCAGTCGACCGAATCCGATAGCGGCCTTGCGGCCACCAAGCTGATGGACGTGCAGGCCGTGCTGCAGGCGGCCGCGCAGGCCAAGGATCATGGATCGGGCCGCTTTTGCATGGGTGCGGCCTGGCGCAATCCCAAACAGCGCGACATGCCCAAGCTGGTCGCGATGGTGCAGGGCGTACGCGCAATGGGCCTGGAAACCTGCATGACGCTGGGGATGCTGGACGAAGGGCAGGCTAAGACGCTGGCCGACGCGGGCCTCGACTATTATAATCACAATATCGACACCAGCCCCGAAAACTACGCCAACGTCATCACCACCCGTACCTTCGCGGACCGGATAGAGACGCTGGAAAATGTCCGCAACGCCGGGATCAACGTTTGCTGCGGCGGCATCGTCGGCATGGGCGAGACGCGGAGCGACCGCATCGGCTTCCTCCACGCGCTCGCCACCATGCCGCACCCCGAAAGCGTGCCAATCAACGCGCTGGTGCCTGTCGAGGGCACGGTATTGGGCGATATGCTCAAGGATACGCCACTCGCGAAGATCGACGAGGTGGAATTCGTCCGCACTGTCGCCGTCGCGCGGATCGTCATGCCCCAATCGATGGTGCGCCTGAGCGCGGGCCGCGAGAGCATGTCGGAAGCGTGTCAGGCGCTCTGCTTCATGGCCGGCGCGAACAGCATCTTCACCGGCGACAAGCTGCTGACGACAGCGAACGCCGGCGACGACAAGGATGCGATGCTGCTCGGCAAGCTCGGCCTCACGCCCATGATGGCCCAGCCGCACGGGCATCTGGAGGCGGCGGAGTGATCTACGCACCCTCCCCCGTCACCCCGGACTTGATCCGGGGTCCCGCTTCTTCTTCACCATCGCGTGGGAAGAAAGCGGGATGCCGGGTCAAGTCCCGCATGACGGGTAAACTTGAGGTTCCAAGGGCGTGACACTTCCTCACCCACACCGTCATGCTGAACTTGTTTCAGCATCCATCGTGCCTTCACTAGCGGTGTTGCGTGGGGAGGAATGGACCCTGAAACAAGTTCAGGGTGACGAGCGGTTTGTTGAGGTTACGTAGTGGCGAGATACACACTCGCGGCATTGTTTTCGTTTTCGGCTCATTCGTGTTGGCGATCGTAATATTCGCCAAATGGTATGAAGTGTCGATGGTAGATTTTGACTAAGTTGGGGCTCAAATGGCAATCACCAAGATCCTGATCGCGAACCGTGGCGAAATCGCGTGTCGTGTCATGCGCACGGCCAAGAAGATGGGCATCAAGACCGTCGCGGTCTATTCCGATGCTGATGCACGCGCGCCGCATGTGCTGATGGCGGATGAAGCGGTGCATATCGGCCCGTCGCCCGCCGCCCAATCCTATCTGATCGCCGACAAGATCATCGCGGCGTGCAAGCAGACCGGCGCCGATGCGGTGCATCCGGGCTATGGCTTCCTGTCCGAGCGTGAGAGCTTCCGCAAAGCGCTCGATGCCGAGGGCATCATCTTTGTCGGCCCCCCGGCCAATGCGATCGCCGCCATGGGCGACAAGATCGAATCCAAGAAGCTCGCCCTTGAGGCTGGCGTCAATGTCGTCCCCGGCTTCGTCGGCGTGATCGAGGACACCGAGCATGCTGTGAAGATCTCCAACGAGATCGGCTATCCGGTGATGATGAAGGCGTCGGCCGGCGGCGGCGGCAAGGGCATGCGCCTCGCTTATTCCGAGCAGGACGTCCGCGAGGGCTTCGAAGCGACCAAGCGCGAGGGTCTCAGCAGCTTCGGCGACGATCGCGTGTTCATCGAGAAGTTCATCGAAAGCCCGCGCCATATCGAAATTCAGGTGCTGGGCGACCAGCATGGCAGTATCGTCTATCTGAACGAGCGCGAATGCTCGATCCAGCGCCGCCACCAGAAGGTGGTCGAGGAAGCGCCCTCGCCCTTCGTGTCTCCCGAGATGCGCAAGAAGATGGGCGAACAATGCGTCGCGCTCGCCCGCGCTGTGGGTTATTTCAGCGCCGGCACGGTCGAACTGATCGTGTCGGGCGAGGACAAGACCGGCGACGGCTTCTACTTCCTTGAAATGAACACCCGGCTTCAGGTCGAGCATCCGGTTACCGAAGAAATCACCGGCGTCGATCTGGTCGAACAGATGATCCGCGTCGCCAATGGCGAAGCGCTGTCCTTCACGCAGGATGAGGTGAAGCTCAACGGCTGGTCGATCGAAAACCGGGTCTATGCCGAAGACCCCTATCGCGGCTTCCTGCCCTCCACCGGCCGCCTGATCCGATACAACCCGCCCGAAACCGGCAAGGACGAGACCGGCGCGCTGATCCGCGTCGACGACGGCGTCGAGGAAGGCGGCGAGGTGTCGATGTTCTACGACCCGATGATCGCCAAGCTCATCACCTGGGCGCCGACGCGTCTGGAAGCCATCGACAAGCAGATCGCGGCGCTCGACCGGTTCGAGATCGAAGGCCCTGGCCATAATATCGATTTCGTGTCCGCCCTCATGCAGCATGAGCGGTTTCGTTCGGGCAACATCACCACCGGCTTCATCGCCGAGGAATATCCCGAAGGCTTCCACGGTGCGCCCGCTTCGCCCGAGCTGCTCGGGAAGCTGGCGGCAGTCGGCGCGTTCGCGGCAATGGCGCAGGCCGACCGCGCACGCCGGATCGACGGGCAACTCGGCAAAAAGCTGAAGGCCCCCACCGGCTGGCAGGTCAAGATCGGGTCCGGCGAGACCGCGAGTGTCCACGATGTCGTCATCAACGGCGACGATGTGACCGTCGATGGCAAATCACTCGACATGAGCCTGGAATATACGCCCGGCGACCGCCTGATCGAAGCCGAATTCGATGGCGCGGAACTTAGCGTCCGCATTGCGCCGGTGCGCGCCGGCTTCGTGCTGACGGCACACGGCGCGAGCCACAAGTTGCGCATCCTGCCCGCCCACGCGGCGTCCTACGCCAATCACATGATCGAAAAGATTCCGCCCGATCTGTCGCGCTTCCTGATCTGCCCGATGCCTGGCCTGCTGGTCGCGCTGCATGTGAAGGAAGGTGACAAGGTCGAGGCTGGTCAGCCGCTCGCGGTGATCGAGGCAATGAAGATGGAAAATATCCTGCGCGCCGGAAAATCGGGTGTCGTGAAGAGCGTATCGGCGGCGCAGGGCGAAAGCCTGCCGGTGGACGCCATCATCCTCGAAATGGAATGACAAGTGCCTCAGGCCGCCGTGCCGGCAAGTGCTGGTATGACGGCGTGAGGCACATAACAACCGGGCATGCCACTCAGGAGATTGCCGTCCGGGCAGCAACCTTGATGACTTTCTGAAGATCGACATCCGATTCCGGCCGGGCCTCTCGGCGCAGTTCCAACGCGGGTGCCTGCACGTCGGCCGACAACTCATCGATTTCGAACGGCAGAGGCCCCCGTTCGATCGATAGCCCCCAGCTCATTGAAAATGGCCCTGTCAGTCATCAAGCAGCGCGGCTAGGATCGGCCAATGACCGACGCCGACAGTCTGACGCCATCCATCGACGCGCTGCGGACGCGCCTTGTTGATATGGGCTATGCTCGGCTCGACGGACCGGAATGCTTCGCACTGCTGGATATTCATGCCGAGGCGTGGGACGATTTCGCGCGGACGTGGGACCATCTCGGCGCCGACCTCTATATGGCCGACGGCGGGCGATATCGGCGCCGCCGCCATGCCGCATTTCGTTGTGAACGGGGCCGTTTCACCCGCAAACCACATCAGCCGCATTATCAGAGCAGAGACTATAATGGTCTTAACGGCGACGTGCAGCGCTGGTTCGATCCGATCGAAGCGCAGACAGTCGCCAACGACGTGATGCAATCAGCCCTGACTTTTTGCGCTCGCGTATTCGATGAGGATTGCAAGCGCGCCTGGCATGTCGAAATGCATCAATTCCGGATCGAGGCGAAGCCCGGCGAGGCTGGACGGCCGACACCCGAGGGCATGCACCGCGACGGAGTCGATTGGGTGTTCGTCATGCTCATCGATCGCCGCAACGTGCGTGAGGGTGTTACGCGGATCGGTGCGCCCGACGGCAGTCCGATCGGCGAGTTTACGCTGACGAACCCCGGCGACGCGATGCTGATCGACGATCATCGCATCCTGCATGGCGTCACCGAAATTCACCCGGTCGACGCCGCGTTGCCGGCATGGCGCGATGCGCTGGTAGTGACGTTCGCAGCGGAGGATTGACGCCGCCTATTTCAACAGAACCAGTTCCTCGGCCATGCTGGGATGCAGGGCCACGGTATCGTCGAAATCCTGTTTGGTCAGGCCCGCCTTCACCGCGACGGCGGCCGCCTGCAATATTTCCGGCGCGTCGGGGCCTATCATGTGGAGCCCCACCACCTTGTTCGTAGTCGCGTCGACGATCATCTTGTAAAGCGAGCGCTCTTCACGGGCGGCCAGCACATTCTTCATCGGGCGGAAGTCGGATGTATAGACTTTCACGGTGCCGAGCTTGTTCTTGGCCTGCGCCTCGGTCATGCCCACACCCGCGAGCGGCGGGTGGCTGAACACGGCGGAGGGCACGCAACTATAATCCACCGTGCGCGGATTATCGCCGAACACAGTGTCGGCAAAGGCGTGCCCTTCGCGGATCGCCACGGGAGTCAGTTGCAACCGGTCGGTCACATCGCCGACAGCATAAATGCTTTCGCAACTGGTTTTGCTATAATCGTCGACCCGAATCGCGCCATTTTCGTCGAGTTCGACGCCTGCGCTTTCAAGGCCCAGGCCATCGCTATGGGGCTTCCGTCCGGTCGCGAACAGGATCAGGTCGCACGAAACCGGGTCACCGCTCTCGAAGCGGACGCTCATGGCGCCGCCTTCGTTTTTTTCGATCTTTTCGATCTTCGCATTAAAACGAAAATTGATGCCTTTCATCATGGAAATCTGGAGCAGCCGGTCGCGAATCTGCTCGTCATATCCGCGCAGCAAAGTGCCGCCGCGATTGACCATCGTCACGTGGCTGCCGAACTGGTGGAAAATGCCCGCAAACTCGTTGGCGATATAGCCCCCACCTACGATCACAATACGCTTGGGACATTCGTCGAGGTGGAAGACCTCGTTGGATGTGATGCCATATTCGGCACCTTCCACCTCCGGAAGAATAGGCCATGCGCCGGTCGCGACGAGGATATATTTTGCCGTCACCTCGCGCCCGCTGGCAAGCTTCACCGAATGCGGTCCGGTTATCGTCGCCCGCTCCGGGATAAGTTCAACTTTATGACTGTCGAGCGTATTTTTGTAGAGCCCTTCGAGCCGATCGACATCGGCCAGGACGTTGTCGCGCAGCGTCGTCCATTCGAACCCGCAATCGGGGACATTCCACCCAAAACGCCGAGCGTCCTTGAGGTCCTCGGCAAAATGCGCACCATAGATCAGCAGTTTTTTGGGCACGCAGCCACGGATGACGCAGGTGCCGCCCACCCGATATTCCTCTGCTACGGCTACTTTCGCACCATGTGCGGCCGCCACGCGTGAGGCGCGGACGCCCCCCGATCCGGCACCAATGACGAAAAGGTCGAAATCATAGCCGGTCATCGCAGTCTCCGCTTCGCACTCGCAGCGGATATGGCGGCGGGAGAGCGAAGATACAAACGGCTTTTACGTCAGCCGCCCGGCAGGGCGAGATCGATCAGGGCGCGGGTCGAAGGGTCGAACGCCCCGGTCCCTTCCGCGTCGATCGACCTGGCGATATCCTTCCCCAATTCCACGCCGAACTGGTCGAACGGATTGATCCCCATCAGCACGGCGTTGGCGAAGGTGCGATGTTCGTAAAAGGCGATCAGCGCGCCCAATGCCTCGGGCGTCACATCGTCGAGCAATATGGTCGTCGATGGCCGGTCGCCGGGATAAGCCCGCGCGGGATCGACGTCATTATCCTTGCCGCGCATCAGCGCCGCGCCCTGCGCGAAGCAGTTGACCAGCAGCGCGCGGTGATGCGCCGGGTCGAGCAAATTGCCCGGCTCAATGGAGGCGATGAACTCAACGGGGACCAGCACCGTGCCCTGATGGAGAAGCTGGAACACGGCATGTTGCGCGTCGGTGCCAACCCCGCCCCAGGTCACGGGCGCGGTCGGCCCATCGACTGGCGATCCATCTCGCTTCACCTGTTTGCCATTGCTCTCCATCTCCAACTGCTGGAGATAGGACGGCAATAGTTTGAGCCGCTCGTCATAGGCGAAAACGGCGCGCGTCTGTGCGCCCATCGCCCTGACATAATATTGGTCGACAAAGGCAGCGAGCAGCGGCGCATTTTCGCTCGGCCGGGCCAGACGGAAATGGCGGTCCATCGCTGCGGCTCCCTCCAGCAGGCTTTCGAACGCATCCCAGCCGAGCGCAAGCGCGGCGGGAAAGCCGATCGAGGACCAGAGCGAATAGCGACCGCCCACGGTCTCGCCGAAGGGCAGGACGCGCGTTTCGTCGACGCCCCATTCCATCGCTCGCTCCGGCGCGGCGGTAAGCGCGATCACGCGGCCATAAGGGTCCTCGACGCCCGCCTCGACCATCCAGTTGATCGCGCTGGCGGCATTCAGCATCGTCTCGGTGGTCGTAAAAGTCTTGGAGGCGACGGCGATCAGGGTGGCATGTGGATCGAAGCGGGCGATCGCCTGCTCCAGCGCCGTACCGTCGACATTGGACACGACAGCAACCTCATACCTTGCGCCATCGTCGCTCAGGGCGTCGATGATCAGCTTTGGCCCCAGCGCCGACCCCCCGATGCCGATGTGCAATATATGGCGCACCGGGCCGAGCGCCTCGCCTTCGATCGCATCGATCAATGCGCGCATCCGGCGATGAAGCATGCGGGCGCGGGCGACGCTTTCGACATTGCCTTCGCCCCGCTCGGCAGAATGTTCGGCAGCGCGCCCTTCCGTATTGTTCACAGGGTCGCCGGCGAACAGGGCGTCCCTCGCGGCGGCAAAACCGGCTTCATCGGTGAGGGCCAGGAAATCCGCGATCACCTCTTTGGTGAGGTGCGTCTTCGACCAGTCGAAGCGCAGTGGTCCCTGGCTCAGGGTGAGATATGCAAGGCGTCCTGGATCGGTGTCGAAGATGGTCCTCAACGATGGCCGCTGGCGCTTTGCGATCTGGCCCCAAATTGCGTTCATCCTGTGTCGCTCGCCTTTCGTTGCGTTATGGTTCGGCGGCCTGCTTAGACCTATTGAAATGATAAGCACAGACTGGGTTGATGGTTTCGCGCTCTCTGCTTGACGGCGAGGGCATGACACCGCAAAGCCGCGCGAGACGCCCAAAGGGAAAGACAATCGCGCATGAGCGGAAAATCGGAGACCAAGGACTTTTTCTGGTTCCTCGCAAAGCTCGCCCTGTTCGTCTTCGTGCTGCGTAGTTTCATTGCGTCGCCGTTCAACATCCCGTCGGAATCGATGCAGCCCCGCTTGCTCATCGGCGACTATCTGCTGGTCGCCAAATGGCCTTATGGCTATTCGCGTTATTCGCTGCCGTTCAGTATCCCGCTGATACCCGGGCGCATTTTTGCCGCGACGCCCAGGCGTGGCGACGTCGTCGTGTTTAAGGCGCCACCCAGCCAGAAAAGCGATTATATCAAGCGCGTGATCGGCCTTCCGGGCGACATGATCTCGGTGAGGAGCGGCACGGTGTATCTGAACGGCACCGCCATTCCGAAGAAGAAGGTCGCCGATCTCGTCATTCCGGTATCGGCCAACATGATCGAAGCCGCCGCCCGCGAAGGCAGCCCCTCGCCCTGCTACCGCCCGGATTTCGAACAGCCCGCGCCTGGCGGCGGCAAGCAATGTCGCTATCCCCAGTTTCGCGAAACCTTGCCCGCCGGCCAGGACTATCCTGCCAAAAGCTATAACGTCCTCGATCTGGTCCAGGATGGAGCAGCGGACGATCGCGACACGGTGCTGGTGCCCGAAGGCCATTTGTTCATGATGGGTGACAATCGCGATCGCAGCGCCGACAGCCGCTTCCCTGCGATCGAAGGTGGCGGTATCGGCCTGGTTCCCGAAAAAAATCTGGTCGGCAAAGCGATGATTTCCGTTTTTTCGACCGACGGCAGCGCCAACTGGCTGCTGCCCTGGACATGGATCACGGCAGCGCGCTGGAACCGCATCGGGGAAGGTTTTTGACCAGGCCCGATACGGCGAACTGGCTTTCGGGACTGATCGGCCGCGCACCGTTTCACCCCGCGCGGTTCCTGCAGGCGCTGACCCACGGCAGCGCCAATCCGCTCAATTACGAACGGCTCGAATTTCTTGGCGATAGGGTTCTCGGCCTGATCATGTCCGAATGGCTGTACGAGCGTTTTGCCGACGAGCCCGAGGGCAAACTTTCGCGGCGCTTCAACGTGCTGGTGTCCGGCGAGATATGCGCGGACGTGGCTCGCACGGCCGGCGCCTCTGCGCATCTCGTACTCGGCAAGCAAGCCCGCGACGATGGTGCCGCCTATAGCGACAACGTGCTGGGCGACGTCATGGAGGCGCTGATCGGGGCGCTGTATATGGAGGCCGGGCTGGACGAGGCGCGCGCGCTCGTACGGCGGCTTTGGGCGGACCGCGTGGATACCCAGACGAGCGCGCCCCGGCATCCCAAATCCGCACTTCAGGAATGGGCGGCCGCCAACAAACGCAAGCCCCCGGAATATGTGATGACGGACAAGTCGGGTCCGCATCACGCGCTGCGCTTTAGGGTGACCGTGTCGATCAGGGGTGCAGGCGAGGCGAGCGCCACCGGGGGGTCCAAGCAGGAGGCCGAGACGGCGGCCGCGGCTGCGCTACTGGAGATGCTGGGGGGATAGGCCCAGCTATGCTATCTCGGCACTGACTTTGAACGAAATGGAATGCACTTGACCCTTGATACCCAATCCCAGCGCTGCGGCGTCGTAGCCATCGTCGGCGCGCCCAATGCGGGCAAGTCGACGCTCGTCAATGCGCTGGTCGGGCAAAAGGTAGCGATCACGAGTCCCAAGGCTCAGACGACGCGCACCCGCGTGATGGGCGTCGCGATCGAGGGCGATGCGCAGATGGTGCTGGTAGACACACCGGGCATTTTCGCGCCCAAGCGGCGGCTCGACCGCGCCATGGTGCAGGCGGCGTGGGGTGGGGCGCAGGGCGCGGACCTGATCGCGATGGTGCTGGATGGCAAGGCGGGTCTCGGTCGCAAGCTCGAACCGATCATCGAGGCGCTCAAGCATCGCAGCGAACGCAAATGGCTGATCATCAACAAGGTCGATATTGCGATCAAGGAAAAGCTGTTGCCGCATACCCAGCGTCTCAACGATCAACTGGGCTTCGACGAGATATTCTTCGTATCGGCGGCGAGCGGCGATGGCTTGCCCGAACTCAAATCGGCTTTTGCGGCTGCGATGCCGGAGGGCCCCTGGCACTTCCCCGAAGATCAGGTATCCGATGCGACAGACCGGATGCTGGCCGCCGAAATAACGCGCGAACAGCTTTATCATCAACTCCATGCCGAACTGCCCTATGCCGCGGCGGTCGACACTGAACAATATAAGGAACGCGCCGACGGATCGCTCGAAATCCATCAGCAGATCCTGGTGGGGCGCACAAGCCAGCGCGCGATCGTGCTCGGCAAGGGCGGCCAAAGGCTCAAGGAGATCGGGTCCAAGGCGCGGGCCGAACTGGCATCGCTCATGGGCGTCAAGGTCCATCTTTACCTCCACGTCAAGGTGAAGGAAGATTGGGAAGACGATCGGGGCATCTATCGCGACATCGGGCTGGACTGGGTGGAATGACTGGTCGGATGCCCGTTCCCCGGCGGAAGCCGAGGACCGGGTAACGATCCGCCTGGAAATTAATCTGCCGCCACCTTCTTTTTTGCCGGGGCTTTCTTGGCGGCTGGCTTCTTGGCCGCTCCATCCTTCTTTGCTCCAGCCGCCTTTTTGGGCGCAGCTTTCTTTTTTGCGCCTTTTTTAGCCGGCGCCGCCGCGGCGCGCGCATCGATCAGTTGCGCCGCTTCCTCCAGCGTCAATTGGTCCTTGTCCAGGGTCTTAGGAAGCGTCGCGTTGGTAGCGCCGTCGGTGACGTAGACTCCGTAACGTCCCTCCATCAGCTTGATCTCGACATCCGAGCGGGGATGCGCACCCAATATCTTGAGCGGCTCGCGGCCGGCGCTGCGCGGCCCCCGATTCGCCGCTTCGGCGAGCTTCACGACTGCGCTGTTCATACCGACCTCGAAAATCTCCGAGGTCGATGACAGCCGGCCATATTTGCCGTCATGGAGCAGGTACGGACCGAAACGACCGATATTCGCCACGATCGGCTTGCCGGTTTCGGGGTGCAGGCCGATCTCTCGCGGCAGGCTGAGCAGCTTCACACCCCAGTCCAGCGTCAACTCCCCATCGGGCAGATCCTTGGGGATCGAGCCGCGCTTGGCTTCCTTGCCCTCGCCCATTTCGATATAGGGGCCAAATCGACCCGTTTTCCTGACGATATCCTGTCCGGTCTCGGGATGCTGGCCCAGCACTTCAGGCCCGCTATCCTCGCCCTCCGCGCCGCCCGGCTGCCCGAACTTGCGCGTATATTTGCATTCGGGATAGTTGGAGCAGGCGATGAACGCGCCGAACCGGCCGCCGCGCAGCGACAATTGCCCATCGGCGCAGAGCGGACAGGCGCGCGGACTGGAGCCGTCGGTCCTCGGCGGGAACAGCATCGGTTCCAGAAACTTGTCCAACGCGGCGGTGATATCGCTCGGCTTTTGCTCCATGACCTCGGCGGTCTTGGGCTTGAAATCCTTCCAGAAAGCTTCGAGCACCGCCTGCCACTGCGCACGGCCGCCGGAAATCTCGTCCAACTCGTCCTCAAGACCAGCGGTAAAATCATAGGACACATAGCGTTCGAAAAAGCGCTCAAGGAACGCCGTCACCAGCCGCCCGCTCTCTTCCGCGAAGAAGCGGTTCTTCTCGATCCGCACATAGTCGCGATCCTTCAGCACCTGAAGCGTGGATGCGTAGGTGGATGGACGGCCGATCCCCAGTTCCTCCAGCCTCTTGACCAGACTCGCTTCGGAATAGCGTGGCGGCGGCTGGGTAAAATGCTGGTCCGCCGTCACCTTCTTTTTGGCGGGCGTATCGCCCTCGCTCATGCGGGGCAGAAGTTTGCTGTCGTCGTCATCCGAGTCGTCGCGGCCTTCCTCATATAATGCGAGGAAGCCGGGGAAGATCACCACCTGCCCGGTGGCGCGCAGAGCGTGACTGCCGCTGCCGTCGACCAGATCGATGGTCGTCCGCTCCAACCGGGCCGACGCCATCTGGCTCGCCAGCGCGCGCTTGAAAACCAGGTCGTATAAACGCGCATGATCGCCGCTGCCTGCCTTGTCGCGGTTGAACTCGGTCGGGCGAATGGCTTCATGCGCTTCCTGCGCATTCTTCGCCTTGGTCTGGTAGATGCGCGGCTTGTCCGGCACATAGCCACCATCATAGCGCTGCGCGATCGCAAGCCTCGCGGCTGAGATGGCGCTGCCGTCCATCTGCACGCCGTCGGTCCGCATATAGGTGATCGCACCGTCCTCGTAGAGCTGTTGCGCGATACGCATCGTATGGCTGGCGGAAAAGCCGAGCTTGCGCGCCGCTTCCTGCTGCAATGTCGACGTGGTGAAAGGCGGAGGCGGGTTGCGGGTGAGCGGCTTGGTCTCCACCTTGTCGACGGTGAAGCGCCCCGCCTCGACGTCGGCCTTTGCCGCCATAGCGTCGCCTTCGCGGCCGATCGTCAGCCGGTCGATCTTGTCGCCCTTCCAGCGGACGAGACGCGCGGTGAAGGCCTGGCCGCCATGCTCCATTTCGGCGGCGACCGACCAATATTCCTGGGGCGTGAAACTTTCGATTTCGCGCTCGCGCTCGACGACGAGGCGCAACGCCACCGATTGCACGCGGCCAGCCGATTTGGCGCCGGGCAGCTTGCGCCACAGCACCGGGGACAAGGTGAAGCCGACCAGATAATCGAGCGCTCGACGGGCGCGATACGCATCGATCAGATCCTCGTCCAGGGCGCGCGGCTTGGCCATGGCGTCCAGTACCGCCGCCTTGGTGATCGCATTGAACGTCACCCGCTCCACGACGGGAGGCAGCGCCTTCTTGGCGCGCAACACCTCCTGCACGTGCCAGCTGATCGCTTCGCCTTCGCGATCAGGGTCAGTCGCTAGGATCAGGCGCGTCGCCTTTTTCGAAGCATCGGCGATGGCCTTGAGCTGCTTGCCCTTGTCGCCGTAATTTTCCCACTGCATGGCAAAGCCATCGTCGGGATCGACCGAACCATCCTTCGCCGGCAAGTCGCGAATATGCCCGTAGCTGGCAAGTACATGAAAATCGCCACCCAGATATTTCTCGATGGTCTTCGCCTTGGCCGGCGATTCTACGATGACAAGCTGCATTTTGGCCCCGGAAAATAATCTCTCACACGTACGCGCGAGTCTGGAAGGCGATGACGGCGGGCGTCAAGCGGCGAGTGATTAGGGGAGAAGGCCATGCCGCGCCAGCAACTTCCTCAGCGAGACGACACCCGCCCGCCGGCAAGCCTGTCCAGCCGTTCCGCCAGTTCCAGCTCCAACAGCACCGTCTGCACCACGGCGGGGCTCAGCCCGCTCAGGCGGATGATCTCATCGACGGGGACGGGCGCGTGGCCCAGCAACCCGATCACTGTGTCACGTTCGGTGGCTGCAACGTCGCTCGATACGGGAGCGCCTGCAAAGTCGACATTGCCCTGTCGCACCATGCGCGGATCGATGCTGCCAACCGCCTCGATCACGTCGGCCGCATTCTGGATCAGGATCGCGCCATCGCGGATAAGCTGGTTACAGCCCTGCGCGCGCGGATCGAGCGGCGACCCGGGCACCGCCATTACTTCGCGACCCGCTTCGCCGGCCAGCCGCGCCGTAATCAGCGAGCCGGATTTGGGCGCGGCTTCGACGATCACCGTTCCAACCGCAAGGCCCGCGATGATGCGATTGCGCGCGGGGAAATGGCGGGCCAGTGGCTGAACGCCGGGTGGATGTTCGGTCACCAGCAGGCCTTCCTGCGCCACCTGTTCCTGAAGCGCGGCATTTTCGGGTGGGAAGCTGATGTCCAATCCGCTGGCGATCACGCCGATCGTCCCGGTGGCAACCGAACCCTGATGCGCAGCCGTGTCGATGCCCCGCGCGAGACCGGACACCACCACAGCGCCGCGCTGGCCCAGTTCCTGCGCCAGTTGCCGGGCAAAGCGGATTGCGGCCGCCGATGCGTTGCGCGCGCCGACCATCGCGACGCACTGCCCGTTCGCGAGACCGACGTCGCCGCGCACGATCAGCGCCGGGGGCGCGCCTTCCATCTGATCCAGCAGGAAAGGATAATCCAGGTCGCCAATCAAAAGGTAGCGGGCGCCAAGCGCCTTTGATCGCCCGATCTCTGTTTCGACTGCGGTAGGGTCCGCAACGCTCGCCTTTCCGCCGCCGCGCGCCGCAAGCTCGGGCACCGCACGCAGCGCCTCACCGGCATTGCCGAAACGCGCCATCAACTGGCGAAAGCTGACTGGGCCGATCCGTGGCGAACGGATCAGGCGCAGCCGATCGAACCGTTCCTGTTCGCTCATTCGGGCGTTTTTCCCGCACCGACTTTCGGCTCGGTGCCACTCACCAGCCGCGCGATATTGGCGCGGTGCCGCCAGAGCACGATCAACGCCAGCGCCAGCGCGACCGGCAAAAGGTCGAGGCGACCGAAGGCTGTCACCGCAAGTGGCGCGCTCACGGCCGCCGACATGCCGCCAACCGACGACCATTTCGTCCCGAACAGCGCGGCCAGCCAGACGATCGCGAAGACGATCCCGGCGGGCCAGTAAAGCGCGGTCACCACGCCCATCATCGTCGCCACACCCTTGCCCCCGGCAAAGCGCAACCAGACAGGATAGCAATGGCCGATGAAGGCGGCGGCCCCCGCCGTCGGCCCACCGCCGTCGACCAGTGCCGCGCCGATCAGGACGGCGGCCGCACCCTTCAGCAAGTCCAGCAGCAGCGTCGTCGCCGCTAGCCCCTTGCGCCCGGTCCGCAACACGTTGGTCGCGCCGATATTGCCCGAGCCGATCTGCCGCAGGTCGCCCGCGCCGGTGAACCGGGTAAGGAGCAGACCGAACGGGACGGACCCCAGCAAATAGCCAAAAACAAGGACGAATGCGGGAAGGAGCCAGGCCGGGGTCATGTGTCTCGCCGAATGAGGATGGTGCGACCATAGCGCGGGAAGCGGACGGAGCAATGGGCGCCGGGGAAACTTCGCCATGACGCGCGGCCCATCCTCCTAATGATAGCGCATATTGACAGTCCGGCCCGCTGCCGCGACAGATCGCCACGATGACGGTCGCGCCCCAAGCCCCCCTTCTATTCTTCGATTCCGGCGTTGGCGGCCTGTCGATCCTGGGGCCGGCGCGCGCCGCATTGCCGACCGCGCCCATCATCTATGCCGCCGACAGCGCGGGGTTCCCCTATGGCACCAAGAGCGAGGCGGAGATCGCGGCGCGCGTTCCGGCATTGCTCGGGCGGCTCGTCGAACGCTATCGCCCCCGCCTGGCCGTGATCGCGTGCAACACTGCATCGACGATCGCCTTGTCGGCGGTTCGGGCCGCGCTCGACATCCCCGTCGTCGGCACCGTGCCGGCCATCAAGCCTGCCGCCTTGTTGTCGAAAAGCCGTATATTCGGCGTGCTCGGCACCGACGCGACCGTACGCCAGCCCTATGTCGACCGGCTTGCGGCCGAACATGGCGCGGACTGCACCGTGTTGCGCCATGGCTCGGCGGCTTTGGTCGAACTGGCCGAGGCGAAATTGCGCGGCGAGAGGCTCGATCCGGCGATCGCACGGGACGCGCTGTCCGGGCTGCTGGATCAGCCGGAGGGCGACCGCATGGACGTCGTTGTCCTCGCCTGCACCCATTTCCCGCTGGTCGAGGCGGAACTGGCTGCGGCGGCCCCACGGCGACTGACGTTCGTGCATGGCGGCGAAGGCATTGCGCGACGGATCCTCTATCTTACCCAGGGCCAGTCCTGGCCCTTGACCCCCAGGCCGGGGAAGGCGGTTGTCACCCGCCTCGATTCGGAGGTCGCCCGCCTGGCCCCTGCGCTCGCAGACTATGGCCTCGAACAGATCGAGGCGCTGTAGGACAAAAGGTCCGATTTCCGTGATCGCTCTTTCTCGCTATGCCTGCGAACCGTTATCGCTGGTAAATGCGGCCATCTGGCGGTAAATGGCCCACCAGAGGATGCGGGACTTTAGGGACAGGGCGTTTTCGTGGACTATAAACATATCTTTTCCCAGGCGATCGACCGGCTCCATAGCGAGGGCCGGTATCGCGTGTTCATCGATATTCTGCGCAACAAGGGCGCCTTTCCCAACGCCCGCTGTTTTCATGGCCATAATGGTCCCAAGCCGATCACCGTCTGGTGTTCGAACGACTATCTCGCCATGGGCCAGCATCCCAAGGTGGTCGCCGCGATGGAAGAGGCGCTGCACGATGTCGGCGCGGGTTCCGGTGGCACGCGCAATATTGGTGGCAACACCCATTATCATGTCGATCTGGAAGCAGAGCTGGCCGACCTGCATGGCAAGGAGGGGGCGCTGCTCTTCACCTCGGGCTATGTGTCGAACGACGCGACGCTTTCGACGCTCGCCAAGATCCTGCCCGGCTGCATCGTCTTTTCGGACGAGCTGAACCATGCGAGCATGATCGCGGGTATCCGCAATGCGGGCTGCGAGAAGCAGGTGTTCCGGCACAATGACGTCGATCACCTGCGGACCTTGCTGGAAGCGGCGGACCCCGATGCGCCCAAGCTGATCGCGTTCGAAAGCGTCTATTCGATGGATGGCGACGTCGCCCCCATTTCCGCAATCTGCGATCTGGCGGACGAATATAATGCGCTGACCTATCTGGACGAGGTCCACGCCGTGGGGATGTACGGCCCGCGCGGCGGCGGCATTTCGGAGCGGGACGAGATTGCGCATCGCCTCACCATCATCGAAGGGACGCTGGGCAAGGCGTTCGGCGTTATGGGCGGCTATATCGCGGCCGACCAGATGATCATCGACGTGATCCGCAGCTATGCGCCCGGTTTCATCTTCACGACGTCGCTATCACCGGTACTGGTCGCGGGCGTGCTGGCGAGCGTGCGCCATCTCAAGGGATCGAGCGAAGAGCGCGAGGGCCAGCAGGCCGCCGCCGCGACGCTCAAGGGCCTGATGCACGAGGCGGGACTGCCGGTTATGCTGTCATCGACCCATATCGTGCCGCTGATGGTCGGCGACCCGGTCAAGGCAAAGCGGATCAGCGATATATTACTCGCCGAATATGGCGCCTATGTGCAGCCGATCAACTATCCGACCGTGCCGCGCGGCACCGAGCGGCTGCGCTTCACCCCCGGTCCCGCGCACAGTGAGGCGATGATGCGCGAACTGGTTGCGGCGCTGGCCGAAATCTGGGACCGGCTGGAGCTTGAGAAGGCCGAGCGTCAGGCGGCTTGAGGTGGAGGCGAAGGCTTAACTTCGCATATTTCCCGCATATTTCGCCCATTTATTGCGCGGCTTTGATATTTTCGGAAAGTTGGCTGGAAATGTGACGGACGATGCGAAAGAGCCGATGGGCGCTTGTCGCACGAGGCGTGGCGTGTAGGACAGGGGATATTTTGGGCGTGAGCTTGCGGCTAAAAGCCGCCCGAACCTTTGCCGTCACCTTGGATTTGATCCCGGGTCCCGCCTGACCAGACAGAAGCGGATGCCGGGTTAAGCCCGGCATGACGAGAGAGGGTATGACTGCTGACGATCAGTTGCGGTCATGCAACCGTGCATTTCATGTCGTTATTAGCAGACCTCCGCCCTTGCCCGTTGGATGCTAAACCTGAAAACCAGATAGCATGTGGCCTCCAATCGATATAGAATGCCTCTTCCCAATACGGATCATGACTATGATCGTTGCTTTTTTGCTTTCGATTTCTACTCAGCCTCTCAGTCCCGAAACTTATGAGAACGACCTACAATGTGCCGCCGCAAGCTTAAAAAGCAAGTGATCCGCAAGCAAATTCAAAAGCGGACAACGAAGCGCGCATAGGAGGGCAGCTCGTTTTCCAATTCTATCTCGGACGCCTTACAATCCGAAATGAAAATAGGAACTGGATGGAGGCTGTCTTGGATAGAGCCGGGTCCATTGATGCTGGCGAAGCCTTACGCCTGACGGACCATTGCATTGGACGAAAGGCAAGCTTGACCATCGGCTATATAGGCCGTCTGGCTCAATAATCCCTGCGAGGATGCCTTAGTCAGCACGCGACTACTTTTTACCGTTCATCCGGGCTCAGCCATTGCTTGCAAGTTGCCATGGATCCATGCTTGCCTAAGGCGCTATAATGGAGGTGGCATGCACCGATGGGCTAAATCGTTCGCTTTTGCATCGGGCGCGGTTTTGGCAGCCACCTTCTTATGGCCAATAGTTGGGTTCGTTCAGGGCTATGGGTCCAGCAATAACGGTCATGAAGGCCCTAAATGGCGGCTATTCAGAATTGCGGAGCAATTTCGACCAGACTGGATACCGCATACCGGCCATTTACTCATCCCAGTTTGGCCTGCCCCTGATGCAGCCCATGACAGGAGTTGTTTGAATGAGCTTTACCTGAGGGAATCTGTGGGAGCGACCGTTGACAAAAAATACGAAGGGGCGATTGTCAGGGCAGCTATCGGCAGCTTGATGTGGAGCGCACGAGATGAAATTCTTATGCCGTTCGAATCACAAGCAATCCAAAAGAATTTCCCTCTTTCATTCGGGGCGCTCAACGGATGTATCGAAGGCAGCCTCGCAGCACCTTTTTGCAGAGGAATATTGCGCGACAAAATGGTCGCTGAGTACGAGCTAGCGCGGCCTCGATTAAAAGCAGCACTGCAAGGGCTGGTAAATCGAGCGGAGTTAGCAGCCTGCAAAATCATAACTGCCAACGGCCCACTCACGCGGCAGCTATTATCGCAAACGCCTTCTATTGGCGACTGACCGCGATCCACCCTCTCACGTCGTTCCTGCGCAAGCGTGGGCCCAGCTGCCTTTGGCAGGCGGATAATGTGGGGTGAGATGGATTCCCGCTTTCGCGGGAATGACGGGGTGATGGCGGCTTGGGTGCTCGGCAGAATCGTTGTCCTTCGACTCTTGCCCTGCCCTTGTTGCTCTGCCCTTGCCCTTCGCTCTCGCCGCTGCCCTGCTCTTGCCTTTGCCTTTGCCTTTGCCTTTGCCTTTGCCTTTGCCCTTTCCCTGCCCTGCTCTTATCAAAGGCGGGTCAGGCCAGTTTTCAATGCGTAGCCGCGATATAGGGCGATGCTGTGCGAGGTGGCGTCTGTGACGCGCGCGAGCGCCTCCACGGCCGCGGCGAGGTCCGCGCGGGGGGTGACGTGGAAGCGGGCGAGCCAGTTGAACAGAGCCTTGCGCCACAGGGGCGGCAAGCCTTGTTGCTGGCCGAAGTCGACGATCTCAAGCCTGCCGCCCGGCGCGACGCGGGTTGCCGCCCGGGCCAGCGCCGCCTGCCAGTCGGGGATCATCGACAGGGCATAGCTGATGAATATGCGGTCGAAGGTCGCGCGGCCAAACAAGGCTTTGGGATCGAAGGCGCAGGCGTCTCCCAGTGCGAGCGTCACGCGATCGGCGAGGCCGGCCTTTGCGATCGAAACGCGCGCGGTTTCGAGCATGGCTTGCGAGATATCGACGCCATAGAGATGCGCCAGCGGCCAGGCTCTGGCACAGGCGATGAGGTTGCGTCCTGTCCCGCAGCCGATTTCCAGCACATGCCCGCCCGGCGGTGGCGCGAGACCGGCGATCAGGTCGTCACGGCCCAGCAGATAATATTTGCGCGTGAGATCGTAGATATGCCGTTGGTAGCGATAGACGCCGTCCATCAGCCCGCCATGCCCCTGCGCCAAGGCGTCAGCCCTTCGATATATAGAGGTGGACGCCACCATAGATGGCGGACCGGTCGCGCGCGCCATAGTCGCGGGACGCTGCCGCCTGATAGGCCCAGCGGTCGAGCGTCGCGCCATCGACGCGGCCGGGCAGGATGCTGGCTTCTCCCGCCGTTCGGAACAGGACGCGAGCCCCCGGTCGCGCGGTTCGCGTGATCTGGGTCCACAGCGCGTTGAGTTGCGCGTCCGTCATCCAGTCCTGCGCATCGAGCAGGACATAACGGTCGACCGATCCCGCGGACTGATCCCTAAGATAGTCTTCGAGATTGGCATGGCGCACGTCGACCCGCTCGGCCCGGTCGACGACCGCCGCATGATGGGTGGCCTGAAGATAGGGCGGCAGCGGGATATCGTCATCTTTGCCCACCGCCCTGTAGCCCCGCCCGAACGCCTGGACGGCGAAATAATTGTCGCGGATATCGAAGTCGCAGGCGAGCTTTTCCAGCCGCGCCCTGAGCACGGCGTCCATCCGCGCGTCGCCAGCCAGCGCGCCGAACTGGGCGGGCGGAATGCCGAGGCCAAACAGCGAGGCGGGCTGGCTCGTCAGCCAGCGCACGAATGGCTTTTCGAAAATCGGCGCGAGGTCGCGCTCGAAGATGGCGCGCTGCTCGGCAGGCGACGTCGCGTCGAGCATCCGCCGGGGATCGACCCCGTGCAGCCGGGCGAGCAGATGCGCCGCGCCGATGAAATGACCGAGCAGGCCCTGTTTATAGATGCCGCGCGCGAAGCCGCCGATTCGCCGCCGGCCGATAAGGTCGCGCCCTTCCCAATAGCGCCGGGTCACATCGTCCAGATGCGGCGCGATGTGCGTATGATAGGCCGTGACGTTCCGTTCGCTGTCGGCCTGAGCGAAGAAGCGATGGAAGGCGGCGTGATCGGGCAGCGACCGCACGGCGGCCAGCTTGAGCCGGTTGAGGGCGATATGTGCGGTATTGAGGTCGACCGCCGTGATCCGCGCCGGGTCGGCCGTCAGGTAGCTCAACACGTTACAGCCACCCGATGCGATGGTGACGATATGGCAGTCGGGCGTGATGGCCAGCGCTTCCATATCGACCGCCGGGTCTTCCCAGATCTGGGCATAGACGAGACCGCGAAAGGCGAAGGTGAAGGCGCGTTCGAGCAACCCCTGCCTGGACAGACGCGGGTGCCGATGGACCGCGCGCCCGACATTCTGCTGCGCGATGGATGCCATGTCATGCGTCTCCGATATCGGCTCGATCAGGGTTCGGTCCTGTTCGCTTATGCGGGACCTGTGGCGGTGGCGTGACGGTTGCGTTACGATTTCGCGACGCCCTTGCGGAACCGCGACCGCCCGTCCCATCTTTTAGTCATCATGCCGCCTGCTTCCCACTGGATCGAACCCCATCCCACCGGCATCTACGTGCGCCCGGCGGACGCGTGGATCGACCCTTCGGCGCCGCGCGAGCGCGCACTGGTGACCCATGGCCATGCCGATCATGCGCGCGGCGGGCACGGCCATGTCTGGGCGACGCGCGAGACGCTGGCGATCATGGCGCTGCGCTATGGCACGGCGTCGGGCACGGCGGTGGACTATGGCGAGGAAGTGCGGCTGGGCGGGGTCGCGATCCGCTATGTCCCCGCAGGCCATGTGCTCGGCTCCGCGCAGATCATACTCGATCATGCGGGCGAGCGCGTCGTCGTGACCGGCGATTACAAGCGGCGGCCGGACCCGACCTGCAAGCCGTTCGAGCCGGTGCCCTGCGATATTTTCGTGACCGAGGCGACGTTCGGACTGCCCGTGTTCCGCCATCCCGATACGGGCAGCGAGATCGATCGGCTGCTGGGCGCGCTGCATGCCAATCCCGATCGCTGCGTACTGGTCGGCGCTTATGCGCTGGGCAAGGCGCAGCGGGTAATTTGCGAGCTTCGCGCGCGAGGGCATCATGAGCCGATCTATATCCACGGCGCGATGGAGCGGATGTGCGCGCTCTACGCCGATTTCGGGGTCGAGATGGGAGAATTGCGCCCGGCCACCGGTATTCCCGCAAAGGAGATGCGCGGGCACATCATCGTCTCCCCGCCATCGGCGCTCAACGATCGCTGGAGCCGCCGCCTGCCCGACCCGATCACCGCCATGGCTTCGGGATGGATGCGGGTGCGCCAGCGGGCGCGGCAGAAGAATGTCGAACTGCCGCTGGTGATTTCCGATCATGCCGACTGGGACGAGTTGACCGATACGCTGCGCGAGGTGGCACCGGGCGAGACGTGGATCACCCATGGCCGCGAGGAAGCCCTGCTCCACTGGTGCATGACTCACCAGATGCGCGCGTGGGCGCTGGCGCTGGTCGGGCGTGAGGATGATGACGACGAGGCGCAGGAAGAATGAGACCGTTTTCCCAATTGCTCGACGGCCTTGTCTACACGCGCTCGCGCAACGGCAAGCTGGACCTGATCGCGCGCTATATGCGGCACGCACCCGATCCCGATCGCGGCTGGGCGCTCGCGGCGCTGACCGGGAATCTCGACCTGAAGGCGGTCAAATCCGCCGCCATCGGTGAAATGATCCGCGACCGTACCGACCCGGTGCTGTTCGAGATGAGCCGCGATTATGTCGGCGACCTTGCCGAGACGGTCGCCCTGCTGTGGCCCAAGCGGGAGGATCAGCCGGCGGAGATTGACGACGGCTCGCTCGGCATCGCGGCCGTGGTCGAGTCGCTGTCAGCCACCAGCCGCGCCGCCGCGCCCGCCGTCCTGGCCCGGATGATGGACCATCTCGACGCGTCGGGCCGCTTCGCGCTACTCAAGCTTGCCACCGGGGGATTACGGGTCGGCATCTCCGCGCGGCTGGCCAAGACCGGCTTCGCGCAGGGCTTCGGCCTCGATGTCGATGAGGTGGAGCAGGTCTGGCACGCACTCGCCCCGCCCTATACCGCCTTGTTCGATTGGGCCGAAGGCCGCGCTGGCAGGCCCGATCCGGCAGGAACGCCCTTTTTCCGGCCTTTCATGCTCGCACATCCGCTCGAAGCCGACAGCGTCGACCTCGACGACTATGCCGCCGAATGGAAATGGGACGGCATTCGCGTCCAGATCGTCGGGACGGGAAGCGAAACGCGGCTCTACAGCCGGGGCGGCGACGACATTACGGGGAGCTTCCCCGACATCGCGCGCGCTTTCACCGGCCATGCCGTGCTGGACGGCGAATTGCTGGTGCGCGGAGAGTTTCAGGGCGCCGAGGAGCATGGAGGGTCTGCAGCCAGCTTCAACGCGCTGCAACAAAGGCTCGGGCGCAAGGCGGTGTCTGCGAAGATGATGGACGATTATCCCGCCTTCGTCCGGCTGTACGACATTTTGCTCGAAGGCGAGGAGGATCTGCGCGCCCTGCCCTGGACCCAGCGCCGCGCAAGGCTCGAAGCCTATATGGCGCGTCTCGACCCAGACCGGTTCGACATTTCCACAGTCATCGAAGCGGCCGACTTCGACGCGCTCGCAGACATCCGCGCCGGTGCGCGCGACGCCGCGATCGAGGGGGTCATGCTCAAGCGGCGGGACAGCCCCTATGTGGCGGGGCGCAAGGCGTCGCTCTGGTATAAATGGAAGCGCGATCCGCTGACCGCCGATTGCGTCATGATGTATGCGCAGCGCGGCCACGGCAAGCGATCGTCCTTTTATTCGGACTATACGTTCGGATGCTGGACGGCGGCCGGGGAGTTGCTGCCGGTGGGCAAGGCCTATTCGGGCTTTACCGACGAGGAGCTGAAATGGCTCGACCGTTTCGTGCGCGGCAACACGGTCAATCGCTTCGGCCCGGTGCGGGAGGTGGAAAAGTCGCTGGTATTGGAAGTGGCGTTCGACAGCATTCACGACAGCAAACGGCATAAATCGGGGCTCGCCATGCGCTTCCCGAGAATCGCGCGCATCAGGCGCGATAAGCCGGCGGCGGAAGCGGATACGGTGGAGGGGCTCAAGAGGCTCGTAAGCTGAGCGGATTTTGCCGCGAACCCGGGCATGTCTTCGATGGATTGATATTGACCAGGGCGCGGGGCTGATCCAGATCAGGGCCCACCACCATCCTTAACATTCGGGGCCCTCTCGCAAGGGGCCGGCCGGGAGAGAGATAATCATGTCGGTACAAGAGCAAAATCTGCAAATCGTGGAAAGCGCCTATGCGGCGCTGCTGCGGGGCGAAATGGAAGGCTTCGTCGCCAGTTTCACCGACGAGTCGGAAATTCATGAAGTTGCCGAGTCGCTGCCCTATGCCGGCGTTTTCAAAGGTCCGGGTGTCTTCCCGCTGGTCATCGGCAAGGTGATGGAAGTGTTTTCGGCGCTGAATTTCACCAAAGAGAATATCGCCGCGGCCGGCGACAATGTGGTGGCGTGGGGCCAGCTGGAATTGACCGGCAGAAGCACCGGGACGACCGTCACCATTCCGCTGATCGAAATCTGGACGCTGGCCAATGGCAAGACGACCAAGCTGCGCGTGATTTACGGGGATACCGCGACGGCGCTCAAGGCCGCGGGACTGGCCTGACCGGTCGGCCCCGCACATCGCTCATGACGAACGCCGGCCCTGCACCCGCGCTGGCTGACTGGCATGCCGCGCTTCGCCGCCTGGCGAAGGAGCGCGGTATCGGCTGGGCGATTTCCAGTGAGGAAGACGACTATCGCGACGCCTTCTCCAGCGGCATCGCTCCAGACGATTATCTGGCCGAGATCGAACCGCTGACCGAATGGCGCGGGTGCGGGTGCGGCGGGGGCTGACCGGCAGAGCGACTTTGCGCTGTAACCACAACAGCCTATATGGGCGCTTTCCGGGCCCTTTGGGGCAAGTGATGGAGCAGTTGAATTGAGCAAGGTTCTGGTCATCGGTGCTGGCGGCGTCGGGTCTGTCGCGGTTCACAAAATGGCGATGAATACAGATATCTTCAGCCATATCACGCTTGCGAGCCGCCGCATCGTTTCGTGCGAAAAGGTCGCCGAATCGGTCAGGGCGCGCACCGGCGTCACCATCGACGTGGCGCAGGTCGACGCCGATGACGTCGCCGCCACCATCGCGCTGATCGAAAAGGTTCAGCCCAAACTCGTCGTCAATCTGGCCCTGCCCTATCAGGACCTCAACATCATGGACGCGTGCCTCGCGACCAAGACCGATTATCTCGACACCGCCAATTACGAGCCGCGCGACACGCCGAAGTTCGAATATGGCTGGCAATGGGCGTATCAGGAGCGTTTCAAGGAAGCCGGCATCATGGCGCTGCTGGGATCGGGCTTCGACCCCGGCGTCACCAGCGTCTTTGCCAGCTATATCAAGAAACATCTGCTCGACCGGATCGACACGCTCGACATTCTCGATTGCAATGGCGGCGACCATGGCCAGCATTTCGCGACCAATTTCAATCCCGAGATCAACATCCGGGAGGTCACGGCTCCGTCGCGTCACTGGGAAGGCGGAAAATGGGTCGAGGGGCCGCCGCTCAAGCATAAACAGGCGTTCGATTTCGAGGGCGTGGGCAAAAAGAATATGTACCTCATGTATCATGAGGAGCTGGAAAGCCTCGCCAAATATTATCCCGAAATCAAGCGCATCCGATTCTGGATGACGTTCGGCGACGCCTATCTCAAGCATCTCGAAGTGCTCCAGAATGTCGGCATGACGCGGATCGACCCGGTGATGTACGAAGGGCGCGAGATCATCCCACTCCAGTTTTTGAAGGCCGTGCTGCCCGAACCGTCGAGCCTGGGTTCGACCACCAAGGGCAAGACCAATATCGGCGACATCGCGACGGGTGAGAAGGACGGTCAGAAGAAGACGGTCTACGTCTATAATATCTGCGACCATGAGGACGCCTATGCCGAAACGGGCAATCAGGCGGTGAGCTATACGACAGGCGTGCCCGCGATGATCGGCGCGGCGATGATGCTGACCGGCGCGTGGAAAGGTGAAGGCGTGTTCAATATCGAACAGCTCGATCCCGATCCTTTTATGGACATGCTGAACAAACATGGTCTGCCCTGGCAGGTGAAGGAACTGGACGCGCCGCTGGATTTCTGACGACTTTAGTCGTCACCCCAGCGCAGGCTGGGGTCTCAGGCGACAGGGCGCGGCGTGGCCCACGAGACCCCAGCCTTCGCTGGGGTGACGGAGTAAATATATGGAAACCAAGGCCGGCGATCCCGGCGCCTTTGCGCGCTTCGACCTGTATCGCGTGCCCTCGCCCGCCTTCGTGGTCGACGAGGCGGCGATCCGGCGTAATCTCGCTATCCTCAAGGACGTGGGCGACCGCGCGGGTGTGAAGGTGCTGGGCGCGCTCAAGGCCTTTTCCATGTGGTCGCTGGGCAGCGTCGTCGGCGAATATCTGGACGGGGTCTGCGCGTCGGGCCTGTATGAAGCGCGGCTGGGGCGCGAGGAATATAGGGGCGAGGTCGCGACCTACTGCGCGGCCTACAAGCCCGACGATCTGGCCGAGATCCTGAAAATATCCGATCATGTCATCTTCAATAGCCCCGGCCAGATCGCGCGGTTGAAGCCGGTCATCGACGCCGCGCGGGCGCAAGGGCGGCGGTTCGACATCGGGTTGCGGCTCAACCCCCTCCATGCCGAGGGCGAAGTGCCCAAATATGACCCGTCGCAGCCGCACAGCCGGTTGGGGTTTCCCGTCGATCAGTTGCGGCCCGAGCATCTCGACGGCGTGGACGGCCTGCACGTGCATAATCTGTGCGAACAGGATTTCCTGCCGCTCGAACGCACCTGGGCCGCGATCGAATCGCGCGTAATGCCCTTTATCAGTGGCCTGAAATGGCTGAACTTCGGCGGTGGCCATCATATCACCCGCGCCGATTACCAGCGCGACGAACTGGTCGCCTTCCTGCAACGGATCAAGGCGCGGACGGGGCTCGAACTCTATATCGAACCGGGTGAAGCGATGGCGCTGGATGCCGGCATTCTGATCGGCGAGGTGCTGGACGTCATCGACAATGGCATGCCCGTCGCCATCACCGACATCTCCGCCACATGCCATATGCCCGACGTGATCGAGGCGCCGTACCGGCCCGCCATGCTGCATGAACCCTTGGAAGGCGCCGTCACGCGCCTTGGTGGCCCGTCCTGCCTGGCAGGCGACATCATCGGCGACTATCGGGTGCCGGGCGGCGCGGAGCCGGGCGCGCGGATCGCGTTCCTCGACCAGGCGCATTATTCGATGGTCAAGACGAACACATTCAACGGCGTTCCCCTGCCCGCAATCTGGCTGTGGAATTCGGCGACCGATGCGCTGAAGGAAATCCGGGCCTTTTCCTACGCCGACTTCAAATCCCGCCTCTCATAAGGGGCGTTTCATACCCGGTTGCGCAACAAAATTTGCACATCCGCTTTACAGGGGGGACCCCTGCGCATATAGCGCCCTTCCGCTGCCCCATGGGACTTCCACCGCAAGGCAGCTTATTTCGCCCTGAACGACACTGGAGGTCCCTTGAATTGCACAAGCATCCTAGCGCGCTGGGGGTAGCAACCGCCCTCAAACCGGCAGCTCCGGTAACGCTTATTCGACCCCAGGCCGCGGCCCGGGCCGCCCGATTCTTCGCCGAGAAGTTTCCGGGTCGCTCGCTCTATGCGGTCAAGGCGAACCCCTCTCCCGACCTCCTTGTGACGTTGTGGGAAAGCGGAATCACGCATTACGACGTCGCGTCCATCGCCGAGGTGCGCCTCGTCGCGCGCACGCTGCCGGACGCCAAGCTGTGCTTCATGCATCCTGTGAAGGCCGAGGAAGCGATTTTCGAAGCCTATCACAGCCATGGCGTGCGCACCTTTTCGCTCGATACGATCGACGAGCTGGAAAAGATCATGCGCGCCACCAACGACGCGACCGATCTGGAATTGTGCGTGCGGTTACGCGTGTCGTCGGAACATTCCGAGCTCAGCCTCGCGTCGAAATTCGGCGCGGAACTGGGCGAGACGCGCGATCTGCTGATGGCGACCAGGCAGGCCGCCGACGCGCTCGGCATCTGTTTCCATGTCGGCAGCCAGGCGATGAGCCCGGTCGCCTACACCAACGCGATCGAGCGCGTGCGCGCGGCGATCGTCGATGCCGCCGTCACGGTCGACATCATCGATGTCGGCGGGGGCTTCCCGTCGCTCTATCCCGGCATGGAGCCGCCGGAATTGGAGCATTATTTCACCGCAATCCATCGCGGGTTCGAAAGCCTGCCGGTCAGCTATTCGTCCGAACTGTGGTGCGAGCCGGGCCGCGCGCTGTCGGCCGAATATAGTTCGGTCGTCGTTCGGGTCGAGCGGCGTCGGGGCAAGGAACTCTACATCACCGACGGCGCCTATGGCGCGCTGTTCGATGCGGCGCATCTTGGCTGGCGGTTCCCCGTCGCCCTGCTGCGCGAAGAGGACAGCGCGGCGGATCTGGAGGGCTTTTCCTTCTATGGCCCGACCTGCGACGATATGGATCATATGGTCGGCCCATTCATGCTGCCCGATGATGTGAAGGTCGGCGATTATATCGAAATCGGGATGCTGGGCGCCTATGGCGCGGCGATGCGGACCGGTTTCAACGGCTTTACGTCGGACGCCGTGATCGAGGTCGAGGATGAGCCGATGGCCAGCCTCTATGCCGAGCCGGTGCCCGCACGCCGTCTCGCGACTGTCATCAAGCTGGGCTAATCAGTCCAAGCCCCCCTTGGGAGAGGGTGCCTGTCCTCCGCCGGTAAAGGTCGGCGGAGGACATTTTTTTGATCAGCGCCGGAAAATGCCGACCAGTTCGACATGGGTGGACCAGCGGAACTGGCCGACCGGCTTGACGCTCTCCAGCCTGTAGCCGGCCGACGTAAGATGCGCGGCGTCGCGTGCGAAACTGCCGGGATTGCAGGAGATATAGGCGACGACCGGCACCTGCGACTGCGCGATCTGCAATACCTGCTCGCGCGCGCCGGCGCGGGGCGGATCGATGACGATCGCGGCGAATCGGTCCAGCTCGGCTGGCGACAGGGGCCGGCGGAACAGGTCGCGATGCTCGGCGGCGAAGCGCCGCTGGGTGCGGTTCGCCGCCAGCTTGAGCGACAGGAGGAGGTCGCGCGAACCCTCGGCGGCATAGACGGGCCGCCCCTCGCCCAGCGCCAGCGCGAATGTGCCAAGGCCGCAGAACAGGTCGGCGACCGCGCCGGTTTCGGGCATCGCGGCGCGGGCCGCCTCGACCAGCGCGGCTTCCCCGTCGGGCGTCGCCTGAAGGAAGGCGTAGGGGGGAAAGGCCACCGCAACACCGCCGAAGCGTATCGTCGCGCCCTCGGGCTCCCATCGGGTCTGCGGGCCATCGCCTTCGTCGATCGTCAGGCGCGCAAGGCGATGCACGCGGGCGAAATCGCCCACCGCTTCGTCCGCCGCAAGTCCCTCGACCCCTACCCCCTCCAGCAGCAGGTCGACGCCCTGATCGACGAGCGACATTTTGACATGGGCGGCGCGCTTGTCGGGCAGAATCGTCTTCAGAAGGTCGCGCAGCGGGGTGAGCAACGCGAAGAGGCGCGGGTCGAGGACCTCGCACATCATCAGGTCGATCAGGCTGTGGCTGCCCTGTTCGGCGAAACCGATGACGACACGCCCGCCTTGCCGTACGGCGCGCAAAGCGGCCCTGCGGCGTGTGCGTGGCGGGGAGAGGTGCGGCTGGAGTAGGAGACGCGGCTCGACGCCCTGCCCGGCCAGCGCGCCCGTCACGCGCGCGGTCACGAACGCGGCATAGCTATCCTCATCGAGATGCTGGAGCTGACAGCCGCCACAAGCGGGGAAGTGGATGCAGGGGGGATCGGCATGATGCGGCCCGCGTTGGACGGCGCCGTCCGGCATGATCCGGTCACCGGGGGCAGCCAGCGCCACATGGCGGCCGTCAGCGGTCACGCCGTCGCCTTTGGCCGCCACGCGGACGATAAGGTCCCCGGTCATAGCCGGCTCGCCAGCGCGGCGGGAAGATGAGTGATGAGGTCGTCGGCGACGAAGGCCGCGCCCGCCCGGCGAGCCGCCTCGCCATGCAGCCATACCGCTTCGCTGGCCGCCCGGAAGGGATCGCCCGTTACCGCCAGCCGTCCGGCAGCGATGCCAGCGAGCACATCGCCGGTTCCGGCGGTCGACAGCCAGGACGACGCGCCGCTGGCGACGGCGACCCGACCATCGGGCGATGCGATCACGCTGTCCGCGCCCTTGTAGATGACGATGGCATCGGTCCGCGCCGCCGCCGCGCGCGCGCGATCGATCTTGCTGCCGGGCAGGTCGCCGAACAGTCGGACGAACTCGCCTTCATGCGGGGTCAGGATCGCGCCCGGCGGTATCGCTTCGGGCGCGATCAGGGCGAGGGCGTCGGCATCGAGCACCAGTCGATGACCCGCGCCGATCGCCGCGTGCAGACGGGATCGCGCATCGTCCTCCCGCCCCAGACCGGGGCCGACGATTACGGCGGATAAACGCTGGTCCGCGAGAGCCGTCGCAATGTCCGCCGCCTCCGCGCCGCAAAGATTGACGATGGCATCGAGGCGGGAGGCTTCCCCGTCCGGCGTGATCCGACGCACCATGCCGCATCCCGCATGGGCGGCAGCGCGAGCCGCGAGCAAGCTCGCCCCCGGCATGACGCCGGCCACTACGGCCACGAGGCCGCGATTATATTTATGCGCATCAGGCCCCGGTGCTGCGATCGCCGGTGCGGCGAGGCGATGACAGTCGCCGCGAGCCCGGATGCCGATGTCCGCGCAGACGATTCGCGCTGCCTGCCCCGCGGCCGGATAGAGAAGATGCGCTGGTTTGAGCGCGCCCAGCGCGATGCAGACATCGAAGCGCGGCACGGGGGAGAGGATCGCGCCGCTATCGCTGTCCACGCCGCTCGGCAGGTCGATGGCGAAGCTGATGCCGGCTTTTCCGGCAAGAGTGCAAAGCGGATCGGAAATCGCATTGTCCAGACCACGTGACAGGCCAGTGCCGAACAGCGCATCGACTAGCTGGGACGCGGGGGCGGCGCCCGTGAGCGGCTCGACGGGGCCGTGCCACAGGCTGCGCGCCCGTTGGCTTGAGGGGGTGCGGCTTTCGCCCGTCGCAGCCACCCTGACGGGCAATCCGCGTGCGCGCAACAGACGGGCGATGACGAAACCATCGCCGCCATTATTGCCCGGTCCACAGAGTATCAGCGCGTCGCGACGCCCGCCCGCCCGCCAGATGATGTCTGCGGCAGCGGCGCCAGCCCGCTCCATCAGGTCATATTCGGACAAGCCGCTTGCAAAGACCGCCTGTTCGGCGGCGCGCATCTGTCCCGCCGTGAGGATAGGAGCGGGAGTCATGGGCGCGGCGCGGCGATCGTCGCTGGCAGGCGATAGCGGTCCGATCCGACCGCGAGTTCGATTCGGCGATCCCCGATGATGGAAAGCCCGGCCTGCTCCGCTCCATCGGCCGGGACGAGGCCGCGGCCGTCGGTGACGATGCGCAGCCGACGAAAGCCACCATCGGGATGACGAAGCGTCAGCAATGGCCCCTCAGCGGTGTCGCTGCGCTCGACGCGGCAGTCGCGCGCCCAGTCCGCGCCTTGTCCGATCGCGCAATCGGCTTTGCCGTCATCGGCGAGCGAATCCCGGCCGGCCTGTACAGTAGCGTTTTGGGGCGCCCTGCCGCTGCCGCAAGCGGTCAGGGGGACACATAAAAGCCCTGCCGCGATCAGCCCGTCACTCATCCGCATTCGCTTTACCCCTGGATCGCGATGTTCAAGGGCTGCCTTATAACGGGAACATAGGTTCGTCACGCGATCGCAAGGCGGCATGCCAATATGATCGGCCCCAATATGCCGGCGAAGCGGCGCTGCCCGGCTAGATCGCTGACCCTGTCCTGGCGCATCTCAATACCGAGATAAGGGATGCCATTGCTTTCGGCATGCCGGTTCATGGTCGCGTTGAGCTGCTTGCCCGAATAGGGAAGCTGATCGCCGACCTTCAGGCCGGCAGCTTCCAGCAGAGGGATGGCGATGCGCGCCGCCCGGTCGTCTTCATTGTAAAGAATGCCAATGTCCCACGGCCGATCCTGCGCAGGGTCGCTCGCCAGCCGGGGCGTGAAACTATGCACCGAAACGATAAAGGGTGACGCCATCCCCTCCAGCACATGCGTGATCTTGTGGTGATAGGGATGATGAAAGCGCGTCAGCCGATCGGCAAGGATCGCATCACGATTGCCCGGAATCGCATGGCCATCGCTCATCACCGGCAACAGGCCCGGCGCGTCTTCCTCGCGATTGAGGTCGATGACGAGGCGAGACACGCCACCCATGATCGCGGTGCAGCCCAATTGTCCGGCAAGCAATGTGCTCACCTCCGCCACGCCGATATCGATCGCGATATGGTCGCCGAGCAGTGCCCGGTCGATGCCGAGATCGATGTCCGGCGGGACATGGGCGGATGCGTGGTCCGCGATGATCAGGATATCGACGTCGCCGCCGTCGATCAGTGTGAAAGCCTCGCTCATGCCGCCCTGATCCTCGTTTCCATGACCCACCATGCCGGACGATCGCGCCGCAACGCCGTTGCGGCGCGCGCTGCGTCTTTCGGATCGTCGAACAGCGCGAAACAGGTTGCGCCGGAACCCGACATGCGCGCCAGCCTGACTCCGGCGGCAGACCGGAGTTTCGCCAGAACGGCGCCGATCTCCGGCGCAAGCGCCATCGCCCTAGCCTCCAGATCGTTGCGGCCGCCGACGATCAGCGCGTCGAGGCTGGTTGCGTCCATCGCGCCCCGGTCGATCCGGTCCCAACCCGCAAATACGATGCCGGTGGAGACGGCTACGCCGGGATTGACCAGCAGGATCGGGCGGCGCGTCAGCCCCTCGATATCCCGCATCTCCAGCAGTTCCCCGCGCCCGCGCACGAGTTGTGTGACGCTCGCGACACAGGCTGGCACATCCGATCCCAGCGAGAGAGCGAGCGCCGCCAGTTCCTTCGCGTCGATGCGCACGTCCCATGTCCGCGCCAGCAAGCGCAAGGTCGCCGCCGCATCCGCCGATCCGCCGCCGATGCCGGACGCGACCGGAAGGCGCTTGGTCAGGCGCAAGGCCGCGCCGCGCTGCTCGCCCAGATAGGATTGCAGCGCGCGCGCGGCCTGCATCACCAGATTATCTTGTCCCGCGCCCAGCCCTTCACCGAACGGCCCGTCGATGGTCAGGTCGATCGCGCCATCATCGGTCGGGACGCCCGCCAGCCAATCGCCATCCTCGGCGAAGACGAACAGGCTCTCGATCGCATGATAGCCATCGGCACGACGCGCCCTGACGTGGAGCGCAAGATTGATCTTGGCATAGGCGGTTTCGATATGTTCGTCGGGCAAAGCGTCCAACAGATCCCTCCTCACCTCAGGGGGCTGCATGTTCGGGCTTTAGTCCCTCGCGTGCCTTCGCCGCGAGCCGCGTCGCCGCATCGCCCTCCGCATCCGTCGACGCCGCCATCCAGGCATAGCGCGCCTCATAGCGCCGCCCGGCCGCCCAGAGCGCGTCGCCCAGATGCTCATTGATGGTGACGTCGGCGGGGGCGCCGGCGGCGGCGCGCTCCAGCGCCGGCAGCGCCGCATCGACATCGCCCGAGACGAATTGCGCCCAGCCGAGCGAATCGCTGATCGAGGGGTCCTGCGGTTTGAGCGCGCTGGCCTTTTTCAACAATTCGAGCGCGGCCGGTATATTCTGGCGACGTTCGATCTGCGCATAGCCCAGATAGTTGAGAATAATCGGTTCGTTTGGCGCCAGCGTCGCGGCGCGCTCCAGCACCGCACGCGCCTCGTCCCAGCGTTCGCCTTGTTCGAGCGCGCCGCCTTCGAACAGCAGCAGCGTCCATGGCACCGCATCAGTCGGAAACCCAGCCTGCGCCCTGTGGAACGCGGCCGCTGCCCCGGCAAAATCCCGTGCGTCGCTCAGTAGCCGGCCAAGACGGACGAAGCGCTCCGCTTCCGCGCCGGGCGCATCGGCAAGCGCGCGAGCGAGGCTGATCGCGCCATCTTTATCGCCGGAGGCGGCAAGCGCGTCGACCAGCTCGGCCTGCGCCAGTGCGCCGTACCAGCCGGTCGCCTTCACCTGCCGCGCCTCGGCCGCACCGTCGTCCGGCAAGCCGCCCAATGTCAGCAGCCGGGCCGCGACGATATGTGCCTCGGCGCTCGTCGGGTCTGCGAAGACAGCTAGCCGGGCCAGCCTCATGCCAAGGCTGCCGGCGCTCGTATCCGACGCGATGTCGAGGGCGAGGCGAGCCAGCAGGCGGGACACGCCCTGCCGGGGGGAGAAGCGCGCGCCCTGATCGCGCGATCCGCCGCCGCGATCGACGGCCGCGCGCGCGACGGCGAAGCGCGCCTGATCCTGTGGCAGCAGCGCCAGCGCGTCCGTTTTTCGACCCTGTTGTGCAAGTTGCGCCGCGAAGGAAAGGCGCATCCCCGCGCTCTCGCCGCTTCGCTGGGTCAGCGCGCGCCCGACTGCGGGAATCGCCTTTTGGGTATCCCCGTTCGCCAATGCCAGCAGTGCTGCATGTTCATCACTGTAGCGCTGGGTCAGCGCTGCAAATCGATCGCTGCTGTCGGGCGTGATGGGCGCAATCTGTCGCTGGCCCTGGGCGATCCAGCTCCGCAGGACGGGCACGAGGAAGGCGAAGTTGGATTCGGCCTGAACCCTGTCGGCGAAACGGCTTGCGCCGGTCCAGTCCCTGCGGATCAGCGCATCGCACAAGCGGAGAAGGCTGGCGTCGCGGGGAGTCGAGCCGCTGGCGTCGAGCAAAGCCGCCGATTTCAGTGCGAGTGCCATGTCGCCGCTCAACATGGCCTGAAAATAGGCGCGGCGCGCGGTGACGAGGCTGGCCGGATCGCGGCTGAGCGCTTCACGATAACTGCTGACCGCCAGTGCGAGCGCGCCATCGCTGTCGGCGAGGCGCGCCCGGGCGTAGGCATGAAGCGCGCCGCCCGCATCCAGTGATGCGCCGGCGGGAACCGGCAGCGTCAGCAGGACAGCAGGCAACAGTCGCTTACATGTTCGGATAATTCGGTCCTCCGCCGCCTTCCGGCACGACCCAGTTGATATTCTGGGTCGGGTCCTTGATGTCGCACGTCTTGCAGTGAACGCAATTCTGGGCGTTGATCTGAAAGCGCGGATCGCCTTCCTCCTGCCCAACGATTTCATAGACGCCCGCCGGGCAATAGCGTTGCGCCGGCTCGTCGTAGAGGGGCAGATTATAAGTGATCGGGACCGCCGGGTCCTTGAGCTGAAGATGGACCGGCTGGTCCTCCTCATGATTGGTATTGCTCAGGAACACCGACGACAGGCGATCGAAGCTGATCTTGCCGTCGGGCTTGGGATAGTCGATCTTTGCGCAGGCATCCTTGCGCCAGATCTTCTCGCTGTCGGGCTTGTGCTTCATCGTGAACGGCAGGCCGATCTTGAGCGTGCGCATCCACATGTCGACGCCCGCCAGAACGGTGCCGATCGTCCCGCCGAACTTCGCCAGCAACGGCTCGGCATTTTTGACGAGTTGCAATTCCTTGGCGATCCAGCTCGACCGCAGGCGATCCTCATATTCGTTGAGCACGTCGCGCGCGCGCTCGTTCTGGATCGCTTCGAACGCCGCTTCGGCGGCAAGCATGCCGGACTTCATCGCGGTATGCGTGCCCTTGATCCGGGGCACGTTGACGAAGCCCGCCGAACAGCCGATCAGCACGCCGCCGGGGAAGACCAGCTTCGGCACGGACTGCCAGCCGCCCTCGTTGATGACGCGCGCGCCATAGGAGACGCGCCGGCCACCCTCCAGATATTTGCGGATCGAGGGATGCTGTTTCCAGCGCTGGAATTCCTCGAACGGATAGAGATGCGGGTTGCGGTAGCTGAGGCCCACGACGAAGCCGAGCGCGACCTGTCCGTTCGCCTGGTGATAGAGGAACCCGCCGCCATAGGCATCGGTCAGCGGCCAGCCCTGGGTATGGATGACGAGGCCCGGCTGGTGCAGTTCGGGATCGATGTCCCACAGCTCTTTCATGCCAAGGCCATAGACCTGCGGCTCGCTATCGGCGTCGAGCGCGAACTGGCGCTTGATGATCTTGGTCAGGTGGCCGCGCGCGCCTTCGGCAAAGAAGGTGTATTTCGCGTGGAGTTCGAGGCCCGGCTGATAGTCGCCCTTATGCTCGCCATCGCGCGCAACGCCCATGTCGCCGGTCGCGACGCCCTTGACCGATCCATCTTCATTATAGAGGATTTCGGCAGCGGCGAAGCCGGGGAATATCTCGACCCCCAGCCCTTCGGCCTGTTCGGCGAGCCAGCGGCACAGATTGCCGAGCGAGCCCGTATACGTGCCCTTGTTGTGCATGAAACCGGGCGTCGCGATATGCGGCATCGCCATCTTGCCGCTTTTGCTCAGGAACCAGTGCTGATTGTCGGTCACCGGCACATCGGCGAGCGAACAGCCCATTTCCTTCCACTGCGGGAACAACTCGTCCAGCGCTTTGGGATCGATGACAGCGCCCGACAGGATATGGGCGCCGATTTCCGACCCCTTTTCGAGCACGCACACGGCCAGTTCCTGCCCGGTGTCGTTGGCCAGCTGCTTCAGCCGGATGGCCGCCGACAGCCCCGCCGGCCCGCCGCCGACGATGACGATGTCATAGGGCATCGATTCCCGTTCGCTCATATTTCCTCCATCGGGGCGATTGAAGGGCTGTCCCTCAGCCCATCCGGTCGCCGCACCCTGTAAACGCTTTGCCATTCAGTGCGATGAAGATTCTTGACCACGTCGTCAACCTCTGGCCCTAGGTAAAGCGATGCGGGGATCAGTGCAGGATGATATGGCGGCGGCCGCCGACGCCTTTGTGGCGTGGTGGGCGCTCGCGGGCGTGGACAGCGCGACCGACGAGGCCGCGGTGAACTGGTTACGCGCCGTTCCGGCGCAGATCCGCCGCGCCGGGGAGCGGTTGCCCGTCGCTCCAGCGCAGGACGATCCGTCCACGCTCGCCGAGTTCCACCGCTGGATCGTTTCCGATCCGGCGCAACCCGAACGGCGGTGGCCGGGGTCGCCGATCCTGCCCAGCGGGCCGGTCAACGCGCCCCTGATGATCGTTACGGACATGCCCGACACCGCCGACGTCGCGGCCGGTGCGCTGCTTGTCGATCGCGCCGGGGCGCTGTTCGACGCGATGCTGCGAGCCATCGGATTTCAGCGCCCGGACATTTATCTGGCGTCGCTGTTTCTGTCCCGGCCGCCGGGCGGCATGGTCGAGGCGGCGGAGCTCGATCATGCGGCAACGCGCATGGCCGCGCATGTTGCGCTTGCGGCCCCTCGCCGGTTGCTGATTCTGGGCGATCGGACGGTCCGTGCCCTGTTGCCGACGAATGACGACCGAATCGGCATGGCGGATGCCGATGGTTTACGCGTCTTTAATCATAAGGGCGGCAATGTGTCTGCTGTCGCCACATTCCATCCGCGCCTGCTGCTGACGCAGCCGGCGGCCAAGGCGGAATGCTGGCGGGTCCTGCAACGCCTGATCGAGGAAACACCCCAGTGATTCGCGCCGCAGCCCGTCTATCCTGCCTGACCCTGTTGAGCCTCACGGCGGCGATCGCGCTGCCCGCCCGCGCCATGAATGCGGAAACGCCGCTTGTCGCTGCGCTGCCGTCGGCATCGGCATCCCCGCTCCAGCTGGGCGATGGCGACAAGGCGCGCTATGGCGCGATCTTTGCGGCGCTGCGCGCGCAGCAGTGGGCCGAGGCGCGGACGATGATCGCGGCGCTGGACGAAAAAGACCCGATGCGTCCGCTCGCCTTGTCGGAACTCTTCCTCGCCAAGGGGTCGCCCCGGGCAGAACTGTTCGACTTGCTCGAACTCGCCAACAAGGCGGCCTGGCTGCCCAAGGCCGATCAACTGTCGCGTCTCGCCGAGAAGCGCGGCGCGACGATCCTGCCAGTCCTGCCCCAGATTCAGAAGATGGTGTGGCTAGGCGCCGCGCCGCGCCGCCAATATGTGCAGGCGACGAAGACCGATATGCTGGCGCAGGCTGTCGTCGGTCAGATGCAGCCCTTCATCAAGGCCGACAATCCGGTCGGCGCGGAAGCCCTGCTGACCAGCGGCGAAACGGGCCTGACGCCCGAAGGGCTGACGGAAGTGCGCCAGCGCGTCGCATGGGCCTATTATATCGAAAATGACGATGGCAACGCGCGCCGTTTGGCGGCGCGCGCGCTGGAAACGCAAACCGGCGGCGACTGGGCGGTGCAGGCGCACTGGACCACGGGCCTTGCATCGTGGCGGCAGAATGATTGCCGTGCAGCCGCACCGGCCTTTGCCAGCGTCGCGGCGCTGGCCGGTGACGCCGACATGCGGGCCGCCGGGGCCTATTGGGCGTCGCGCGCCTATATGGCGTGCGGCCAGCCGGAAAAGGTCGAAAGCCTGCTGCGTCTTGCCGCTCGATCCGACGAAACCTTTTACGGCCTGCTGGCGCGTGAAACATTGGGCATGCCGCTTGGCGGTGGGGTCAACGCCCCCCGTTTTGGTGGCGCTCAGTGGCAGGCGCTGAAAGACAGCCCCAATGTTCGCGCCGCGATTGCGCTATCGGCGATCGGCGAAACAGCGCGCGCCGACGAAGTTTTACGCTATCAGGCGAAAATCGGCGGCACGGGCCAATATGATGCCCTGCTCCGTCTCGCATCGGCGCTCAACCTGCCAGAAACCCAGTTGTGGCTCGCGCATAACGGGCCTGCGGGCAAGCAACCGGAAAGCTTCGCCCGATTCCCCGCGCCCGATTGGAGGCCCGATGGCGGATGGCGCGTCGATCCATCGCTCGTTTTCGCCCATGCGCTTCAGGAATCGGGTTTCCGCGCCAATGCGGTCAGCAGCGCCGGCGCGCGCGGCCTGATGCAGGTGATGCCCGGCACCGGCGGTGACATGGGTCTTTCGTCCGCAGCGCAATTGTTCGTACCGTCGACCAATATGGAATATGGCCAGCGCTATCTTGAGCGACTGCGCGACATGGGCGCGACCGGCGGCTTGCTGCCCAAGGTGATGGCCGCCTATAATGCCGGGCCGCTGCCGGTACAGCGGTGGGCCACCGAAGTGCACGACAATGGCGATCCGCTGCTGTTCATCGAATCGCTGCCCTATTATGAGACGCGCGCCTATGTGAACATCGTGATGCGCAACTACTGGATGTACCAGATTCAGGCGAAGGGTACGGCCGACTGCCTGACCGGCATGGCGCAGGGCATGTGGCCCACCTTCCCCGGCGCGAAGGGCGTGAAGCTGGTTCGGCTGAGCCGCGCCGGTGGTCTGGGCGGCGGTTCTGGTGGTTCCGACTGATGCCAATCGACGAGTCGCGCGCGTTTCTGCCCGTTCGGATCGCGGTGCTGACGGTGTCCGACAGCCGAACCGCAGCGGATGACCGATCCGGCGACTCGCTGGTCGAACGGATCGAGGCGGCGGGGCATATCCTGGCCGATCGCTATATCGAGCGGGACGAGCGCGCGGCCATCGTCGCCCGGCTGCATGCGTGGATCGACGATCCGCAGGTCGACGTCATCATCACGACCGGCGGCACGGGCGTCACCGGCCGTGACATCACCCCCGAAGCGCTGGCGCAGGTGCAGGACAAGGAAATTCCGGGCTTTGGCGAGCTGTTCCGCTGGCTGAGCTATCAGAGCATCGGCACGTCGACCATCCAGTCGCGGGCGACCGCCTGCGTCGCGCGCGGCACCTATATATTTGCGCTGCCCGGCTCGACCGGCGCGGTGAAGGACGCGTGGGACGGCATATTGGCGCACCAGCTCGACAGTCGCTTTCGGCCGTGCAACTTCGTTGAATTGATGCCCCGCCTCAACGAGCGCTGATGATCCCACGCCTTGCGCAAATGTTCTTCTTATGTTCTAATAGCGCATGGCTGTGGAGAAGGGCAGAGGCGCGACGCTGAACGGGACCAGCCGGCGCTTCAACCTGTCCGAGCGACAGGTGGATGGCGACTGGCTCGACGCGTTATCGGATCGGGATGACCTCCCGCCGCCCCGCCGCACCGAAGTGATGGTGGAACGCCCACGCACTATCCTGACCCGCAACAGTTCGCCGGATATCGGGTTCAGCCAATCGATAAATGCCTATCGGGGCTGCGAGCATGGCTGCATCTACTGTTTTGCGCGCCCGACCCACGCCTATCATGATCTGTCGCCCGGCCTCGATTTCGAGACCAGGCTGTTCGCCAAGCCCGACGGGGCGGCTTTACTGCGGGCCGAGCTTTCCAGGCAACGCTATGTCGCCGCGCCGATCGCCATGGGGACCAATACCGATCCCTACCAGCCGATCGAGAAGGATTGGCGGATCACGCGGCGGATTCTGGAATTGCTGGTCGAATGCCGACACCCGACCTTCATCACCACCAAGTCGGACCGCATCTTGCGTGACATCGACCTGTTGGCCGATCTTGCCCGCGACCAGCTTGTTTCGGTGATGCTTTCCCTCACATCGCTGGATGCAAAGATCGCACGTACCATGGAACCGCGCGCACCGCATCCGCAGCGACGGATCGCTGCGGTGGAAAAACTGGCAGCGGCGGGGGTGCCTGTCGTTGTGAGCATTTCGCCTGTGGTGCCGGGCATCACCGATCATGAGATCGAGTCGCTGGTCGCGCGCGCCGCACAGGCCGGTGCGCGCGAGGTCACCTATATCCCGGTGCGCCTGCCCCATGAGGTCGCGCCGCTGTTTCGGGCCTGGCTGGACGAACATTATCCCGATCGCGCGGCCAAGGTGATGGCGATCATCCGCGACATGCGCGGCGGGCGCGACAATGATCCCGATTTCGGCACGCGGATGCGGGGACAAGGCGTGTGGGCCGACCTTATCAGGACGCGCTTCGTCAAGGCGCGGAAGAAAGCCGGCTTTACCGGCGAGCGGCTGATCCTGCGAACGGACCTGTTCCGCCCGCCGGAGAGCGCGCAGATGCGATTATTCTGAATTATCGAGCCGGTCTGCGAGAAAGTTTGATCGCGCGGAGGCGCGGAGGACGCGGAGATGGCCTTCCCGGCGCAGCCTGTTCTGCTTTCGGTCGCATGTGCCACAGAAAGCTTCGATCTGATTACCAGGATCAGCCTCCCTCCGCCTCCTCTGCGCCTCTGCGCGAAATAAAGGGAATATGCTGAATGCCGACCGGCCGCGGGAGCCTATCGACTTAGCCCCACATTGCCCGGCAGAGACGCCAGACAAGAGATCATCTCACCCCACCAGTCGCATGCTCGATCGCCGGTTGCGCGTCTTATAGCCATCGGCCTTGGCGTCCATTCGTTCGAAACTGTGGACGGCGATGCCTGCTATCGTCGACAGCGCATCGACCTGATCCGCCCCGATGGCAAAATCGTCGCCCAGAAAAATGCGCGCCGCCCTGCCGCTTCCGATCGGAGCGCGCAGGAATATTTCGCTGCGTCCGCCCCGGCTGGCGGAGAGTAAGCGCGCGAGAGAGGCGACCGCCATCGGGTCGACCGCATCCAGCACCAACTCCATGCGCGACGCGCTGGCGATCTGGCGGAACGGTTCGACCCCGCGCACGGTGACGCGGGGTGTCTCTTCGCCGGGCAGGCGGTCCAGTTCGACCAGCAACAGCGCGCATTCGCCTTCGCGTGCCATCTCCTCTATCGCCTTGCAGGCATCCTCTTCGAAACAACTGGCCTGAAACTGGCCGCTCTGGTCGGAAAAGGTGGCGTTGGCATAGCGCGCACCGCGCTTGGTCTCCCGCCAGCGCACATCCTCGACCATCGCCGCCATGATCGCATTCACGCGCCCTTCGGCATTGGGCATTCCCATAGGTTGCGCGCAAATCACACCATAGCTTTTCGCGCCCCGCGCCTCGGCGAGATGCCGGTAGCGATCGACCGGATGGGCAGAAAAGTAAAAGCCGAACGCGTCCTTTTCCTGCGCCATGCGGTCGGCGACGGACCAGGCCGTATGCGGCGGGATGCGAACGTCGGCATGGGGCGTTTGCGCGTCGCCGAACAAGCCGCCCTGTCCGCTCTCCCGCGCCTGCGCATTGCTGGAGGCCACCGAAAGGATCGTTTCAGCCGCCGCATGAACGCCCGCCCGATCGGCATGAACGCCGTCGAACGCGCCCGCCGCCGCGAGGCTTTCGAGCTGCCGGCGGTTGAGCAGCCGTGGTTCGATGCGGTCGGCGAAATCGTCCAGCGTCTTGAACGGTCCGCCCACCTCCCGTTCGGACACGAGCTGTTCCATCGCCTTTTCGCCCACGCCTTTCAGGCCGCCGAGCGCATAACGAACCGCAAAGCCCAGGCGTGAATCCTCGCCTTCATGATCGATCGACTCGACCGAGAAATCGGCTTCGCTGCGGTTGATATCGGGCGCGAGGCAGGTCAGCCCCATGCGGCGCATGTCGTCGACGAACACGGTCAGCTTGTCGGTCAGATGGATGTCGAAGGCCATCGACGCGGCATAGAATTCGGCGGGGTAATGGGCCTTCAGCCAAGCCGTCTGGTAGGCGAGCAGGGCGTAGGCGGCGGCGTGACTCTTGTTGAAGCCATAGCCGGCGAATTTGTCGATCAAATCGAACAGTTCATTCGCCTTTGCGGGCTTGATATCGCTTGCCGCGCATCCCTCGACGAAGCGCGACCGCTGCGCGTCCATCTCGGCCTTCACCTTCTTGCCCATGGCGCGACGTAACAGGTCGGCATCGCCCAGCGAATAGCCCGCGAGGATCTGCGCCGCCTGCATCACCTGTTCCTGATAGACGAAGATGCCATAGGTTTCTTCCAGGATCGGCTTGAGCAATATATGCGGATATTCAATATCTTCCGCGCCATTCTTGCGGCGGCCGAACATCGGAATATTGTCCATGGGGCCAGGGCGATAGAGCGAAACCAGCGCGATGATGTCGCCGAAATTGGTCGGCTTCACCGCCGCCAGCGTTTTGCGCATGCCTTCCGATTCCAGCTGGAATACGCCGACCGTGTCGCCGCGCTGGAGCAGTTCATAGACCGCCGGATCGTCCCAGCTAAGGCTTTCAAGATCGATGCCCACGCCGCGACCCGCGAGCAACTGAACGGCCTTTTGCAGCACCGACAAGGTCTTGAGACCCAGAAAGTCGAATTTCACGAGGCCCGCCCCTTCGACATATTTCATATCGAACTGGGTGACCGGCATATCCGAGCGGGGGTCGCGGTATAGCGGCACGAGTTGCTGCAAGGGCCGGTCGCCGATGACCACGCCGGCGGCATGGGTCGAGCTGTGACGCGGCAGGCCTTCCAGCTTCATCGCATAATCGATGAGCCGCTTTACTTGCGCGTCATTATCATATTCGGCGCGAAATTCCGCGACGCCGTTCAGCGAGCGTTCGAGCGTCCACGGGTCGGTCGGATGATTGGGCACCAGTTTGGCGAGGCGGTCGACCTGGCCATAGCTCATCTGGAGGACGCGGCCGGTGTCCTTGAGAACCGCGCGCGCCTTGAGCTTTCCGAAGGTGATGATCTGCGCGACGTGATCGGTGCCATATTTCTGCTGGACGTAGCGGATCACTTCACCGCGCCGGGTTTCGCAGAAATCGATGTCGAAATCGGGCATCGACACGCGCTCGGGATTGAGGAAGCGTTCGAACAGCAGCCCAAGTTGCAGCGGATCGAGATCCGTGATGGTCAGCGCCCAGGCGACGACCGAACCCGCGCCCGAGCCACGGCCGGGCCCGACCGGAATATCATGTTCCTTGGCCCAGCGGATGAAGTCGGCAACGATCAGGAAATAGCCGGGAAAGCCCATCTGGATGATGATGTCGGTTTCGAACCTCAGGCGATCGAGATAGGGCTGGCGCGCAGCATCGTCGATAATGCCGAGCTTCGCCAGCCGCGCGTCCAGCCCGGCGCTGGCCTGATCGCGCAGCATTCGCGCCTCCCCCTCGATATCGCCGGCGAGGCTTGGCAGGATCGGCTTGCGCTTGGGGGCGGCGACGGCGCAGCGCTGCGCCACGATTATCGTGTTAGCGATCGCTTCGGGGAGATCGTCGAACAGCCGCCGCATTTCGGCCGCCGGCTTCATCCATGCATCGGGCGAACTGGTCTTGCGATCGGCCGTCTCGATATAGGCGCTTTCGGCGATGCAGAGCATGACGTCATGCGCGGGATGAAAATGCGGTTCGGTAAAACAGGTCGGGTTGGTGGCGACCAGCGGTAGGTCGCGCGCATAGGCGAGATCGAGCAGATGCGGTTCCGCCTTGCCCTCGACCGGGTCGAGCCGGCGGCAAATCTCGACATAGAGACGGTCTGGAAACAGGGCTTCGAGCCGCGCCGAATAGGCCATCGCCGCATCCGGCTGGTCCTCGGCGAAAAGGCGCGCCAGCGCACCCTCCCCCCCGGCGGTCAGCGCGATCAGTCCGTTCGTGCGCCCCTCCAGCATCGCCATATCGACATGGGGCGGTTCCTCGATCGGCCGATCCAGATGCGCCATGGAAACGAGCTGGCACAGATTGTCATATCCGGCCTCATCCTGCGCATAAAGCGCCAGCCAATCATGAACCGCAGGCGCGTTGGCCGGGCGGTCGGGCCGGGCAATGCCGAGCATCGCGCCGACGATCGGCTGCACGCCATCGCCCTTGCAGGCATCGGAAAAAGCCATCGCCGCATAGAGGCCGTTGCGGTCGGTCAGCCCGACAGCGGGAAATCCGAGCGCCTTGGCCTGCTTGGCGATCGCCTTGGGCTCGATCGCTCCGTCTAGCATGGTATAACACGAAAAGACGCGCAGCGGGACGAAGGAAGCGTGGGACATAACCCCGCATATCCGGCTGAGCCGGCCCATGGCTAGCCCCTGCCCGTGAAAAGCTGTGGATGGAGTGAGGCGAGCGGACCGACCGATCCCATTCGAGTCCAGGTTTAAGCAATTGCCAAGACATTGCGGCTAGCCTGTGCCCACCATGCGTTTGTCGACGATCACCAACTGGGCCTATGGCGCGACCGTCGTGCTGACGCTGGCTTCGGGCACCACGATGTTGCTGGCTTCGGGTGCGGAGGAACGCGAGCGCGCCGCCGTGGAACAACGCGCGACGTTCGATCAACTGACCGCGACGCTGGAGGAAGATGTCCTTCGCGAGACCGAGCAGGCGCGCGGGTTCGTCATCACGCGAGACCCTAGCCATGTCATTGCCTATCGCCGCGAAAAAGCGGAGTTTCGATCGGTCGAAGCCCGTCTCGCGCATCTGAAGGACGCCGGCGCCAATCAGAGCGAGTTGGGCGCGATCCATCAGGCGCTGCACTGGGCTGATGCGCTCAACGACGAACAGGATGCGGCGATCAAGGCGGCTCAGAGGGGTGACGACCAGACTGCGCGGACGATCCTGTTCGGCGATGAATATGGCCGCGAACTGGATCGCATCGTGTCCCAGATCGGCAAGTTCCAATATATGCTGGACCAGCGCACCGAAACGGTCGTCAAACGCGCCACGGAATCGGCGCGTCAGTGGCGACGGGTGTCAGAATTCATGCTCGGGGCGACCGCCCTGCTGTTCCTGTGCGTCCTCTATTTCATCCTGAAACAGCGCATTCTTCGCCCGGTCGTTCGCCTGAGCGATGTGGTGACGCGCCTCGCCGCGCAGGATTTTGCGGCCATTCCGCCAGAGTTCGCGCAGGTGGACGAAATCGGCGACATGGCGCAGGCGATCCGCATCTTCCGCGAAAACGGGCTGGAGCGGCAGCGGCTGGAACAGGAGCGGGACGCGGATCACAGGATGCGCGATCTCCTCTCGCGCCTGACCCAGCGCTTGCAGGGGTGCGACAGCACAGCCGATCTGGTCGACATCGTCCGCCGCTTTGCGCCGGAAATCGCGCCGGCTTTCCCTGGTCGCCTCTATATTTACGACGCCCGGCGCAATGCGATGCATCAGGCCTGCGACTGGCTGAACCCGGTCCAGTCGCGCGAGATGTTCCCGCCATCGTCATGCTGGGGCCTGCGCCGGGGCCAGACGCACAAGCCGGCCGGGGAGATGATCGACATTCCCTGCGATCATCTCGACGGCCAGGCCGCGATTTCCACCATCTGCATCCCGCTCGCCGCACAGGGAGAAAGTATCGGCCTGCTCTATTTCGAACTGCCGGGCGATTTCAGCGCGGAGCAACTGAACCGGACGGAAAAATATCTCGAAATGCTGGCGGAAAATATCGGTCTGGCGCTTGCCAATCTGCGCCTGCGCGACGTGTTGCGCGAAATGGCGATGGCGGATGCGCTGACGGGCCTTGCCAACCGGCGGCAGTTCGACGCGGTCATGACCGCGCAAGCCAGCGAGGCCGAACGCAACCGGACCCCCTTCAGTTGCCTGATGATCGACATCGACCATTTCAAGCGGTTCAACGACAGCTACGGCCATGACGCGGGCGACGCCGTGTTGCGGGCGGTCGGCGAGGTATTGCGCGAATCGCTGCGCGAGCATGATCATGCGTTTCGACTGGGAGGCGAGGAGTTCGTGCTGCTTATGCCCGGCTTCGATCTGGGCCAGGCACTGACGCGGGCGCGACAGGTGCAGCAGCAGATCCAGCAACTAAAGGTCGAACATCAGGGCAAGGAACTGGGACAGGTCACGGCGTCCTTCGGCCTCGCCAGCTTCCCCGATCATGGCCGCGCCGAAGCGCTGGTGCAGACCGCCGACGCGGCCTTGCTGCGCGCCAAGGCGCAGGGCCGTGACCAGATCGCCATCGCGGCGACCCGCGCGAGCGAATCAGCGGTGGCCTGACGCCTCTTCCAGCAAGCCTTCATGCAGGCGGACGACGCGGTCCATTTTGGCCGCGAGCCGTTCATTATGCGTCGCGACCAGCGCGGCGGAGCCTTCTTCCCGCACCAGTCGCAGAAACTCCGCAAGCACCACGTCCGCCGTGCGCTCGTCCAGATTGCCGGTCGGTTCGTCCGCCAGCACCAGCGCCGGCCGATTGGCCAGCGCGCGCGCCACCGCCACGCGCTGCTGCTCGCCGCCGGACAACTGGCTGGGCCGGTGATCGAGCCTGTGGCCGAGGCCGAGCGATGACAGCAGGGATTGCGCCCGCGCGCGCGCGGCGGACATGTCCACATCGCGAATCACCTGCGGCAGGATGACATTTTCGGTCGCGCTGAAATCGGGCAGCAGATGGTGAAATTGATAGACGAAGCCCAAGGCGTCGCGACGCAGCCGCGTGCGCCCGTCATTGTCCAGCTTTGCCGCTTCTTCGCCGTTGATCCGGATCGATCCGTCGAAACCGCCCTCCAGCAGGCCGACCGCCTGCAACAGGGTCGACTTGCCCGATCCCGACGGTCCGAGCAGCGCAACGATCTCACCCGGCGCCACGGTCAGGTCGATGCCGCGCAAGACGTCGATGGTGACGCCGCCCTGCGTAAAACTGCGCGCGAGCCCGGTGACTTTGAGGATGTCATTCATAACGCAGCACCTGCACGGGATCGGTATTGGCCGCCTTGAAGGCCGGGTACAGCGTGGCGAGGAAGCTGAAGACCAGCGCCATGACGCAGATGGTCGTGATTTCAACCGGGTCGGCCTGGGCCGGCAGTTCGGTCAGGAAGCGGATCGAAGGGTCCCAGAGATTCTGGCCCGTCACATATTGAATCGCGTTCACGATCCCTTGGCGGAAAAAGAGGAAGGTGAAGCCAAGCACCAGGCCCGCCGCCATGCCGAGCGCGCCGATGGTGACGCCGACCGTCATGAAGATCTTGACGAGACCACTGCGGCTCGCCCCCATCGTGCGCAGGATCGCGATATCGCGGGTTTTCGCGCGCACCAGCATGATGAGCGACGACAATATGTTGAACACCGCCACCAGCACGATGATCGACAGGACCACGAACATCGCGACCCGCTCCACCGCCAGCGCCTCGAACAGGCTGGCGTTCATCTGACGCCAGTCGGTCACGACCGCGCGGCCCGCGACCTTCCCCGCCAATGGTTCGAGGATCGCGCCAACCCGGTCGGCGTCGACGGTCTCCACTTCGATCATGCCGACGACATCGCCCAGCAGCAGCAGCGTCTGCGCATCCTCCATCGGCATGACGACGAAGGCCTTGTCATAATCATAGATGCCGACTTCGAAGATCGCACCGACCTGATAGGCGACCTGCCTTGGCACCGTGCCGAACGGGGTCGAGCGGCCGGCCGGGTTGATGATGGTGATGCTGTCGCCGAGCTGGATTCCCAGATTTTCCGCCAGCCTTGCGCCGATCCCGACCTTGCCGTCATTCGCAGTCAGATTGTTCAGGCTGCCGGCGACAACCTTCGCCTTGAGCGTCTTGTTCGTGCGGATGTCGCCAACGGTCATGCCGCGCACGAGGATCGCCTCCACGCGGCCCTGGAATGTCGCCAGCAGTGGCTGCTCGATCATCGGCGTAGCGCTGGTGACGCCCGGCGTCGCCCTCGCTTCGCGCAGCACGGACTTCCATTCAGGGAGCCGCCCGCCATAGCCCTGCACCACCGCATGGCCATTGAGGCCGACGATCTTGTCGAACAGTTCCGCGCGGAAGCCGTTCATGACGCTCATGACGATGATCAGCGCGGCAACGCCCAGCATGACGGCGGCAAGGCTGATGCCGGCGACCAGGAAGATGAAGCCCTCGCCCTTGCCGGGCAGCAGATAGCGCTTGGCGATCATGCGTTCGTAACGGGAAAGAATCATAGGCGGGCGAACGGCCTTTTGGTCTCGGGTTCGCGGAACCGTCTAGCAGGGTCTAGGGGACGGGCAAGCATCGGTGCATTGTTGCTCCTGGGACACAGGACTCCGTCGAAAATCACAGTTACCCGACTTTGGCCGTGACAGCGCCTCTCAGGGGTCATAGCTAGACACTCGAAACACAGGTAAAAGGCCGTGGTTCAGGGACACTGCATCCCGTTTCGAGCTTAGGGGGCTGAGAAACGGTCGAGGCAGTACCAAGGGGGAGACGAGCAATCGTCCATGAAGTGCCCGGATCGTGCGAACGGTTCGGGCACTTTTTATTTGTGCATCGTCCGTCGCGAAAAACAGCCCCCGGCCCATTAAAAATTCCCTCTTGAAACCCCCTCGCCTCGAACCATATCGATGCCGTCCGGCCGCCAGACGGGGTCGGACATGTATGGAGCTGGACGCCATTTGGGTCCGGCATGTTCATTTTGCTCTTTGGGAGATTATGACAATGCGTGGTTTTGACCTTACCCCCTACCGCCGTTCGACCGTGGGTTTCGATCGCCTGTTCGACCTGATCGAAAACAATGCGCGGCTCGCCCAGGCGGACAATTACCCCCCCTTCAACATCGAGCGCCTGTCGGAGGATCGCTATCGCGTGACGCTCGCCGTCGCGGGCTTCCGCACTGATGAGATCGACATCACCGCGCAGCAGAACCTGCTCCAGGTGACCGGCCGCAAGGATGAGGGCCAGCCGGGTGATCGCGCCAAGTTCCTGCATGTCGGCATCGCCAATCGCAGCTTCGAGCGCCGCTTCGAACTGGCCGATTTCGTCCGGGTCGAGAAAGCCGATCTGGCCGATGGCCTGCTCGTCATCGAATTGGTGCGCGAGGTGCCAGAAGCGATGAAACCCAAGAAGATCGCCATCAACGGCGGTCAGCTTGTGGAGATCAGCGCCCAGAGCCGCGACGCCGCCTGAACTGGCCTGAAGTAACGGGAAAGGGCGCGGCCGCGATGCCGCGCCCTTTTTATATCTCGACCTGACTGCCCAGCTCGACCACCCGGTTGGTGGGCAGACGGAAGAATTCCATCGCGCTTTCCGCGTTGCGCAGCATCCAGGCGAAAATCTTTTCCCGCCATAGCGGCATGCCTGGCTTCGCCGAGGGCAACAGCGTCTGGCGGGCGAGGAAGAAGCTGGTATCCATCATCTTGAACGCCTGGCCGCAGCCGGTGACATTCTTGAGCGCGGCGGGAACGTCCGGTTCCTGCATGAAGCCATATTGCAGCACGAGACGGAAGAAGCCGCGACCCAGATCCTCCAGCTTGCAGCGGCCGTCATCCTCGACCACGGGCACGTCGCGAATCTTCACCGTCAACAGGATGACCCGTTCGTGCAGCACCTTGTTGTGCTTGAGATTGTGGAGCAGCGCGTGCGGCACGCCGTCGGGCGTCGACGTCATGAAGACGGCGGTGCCTGGCACACGAACCGCGCTGTTGGCGGCGGATGCGACGAATACGGGGATCGGCATCGCCGCTTCGCGCAACCGGTCCTGCATCAGGATGCGCCCGCGCGACCATGTCGTCAGCAAAGTGAAGATGATGAAGCCGATCAGCAGCGGGAACCAGCCGCCCGCCGGCACCTTGGTCAGATTGGCGGCAAGATAGGCACCGTCGACAAGGAACAGCACGGCCAGCAAGGGCGCGGCATAATACCAGCGCCATTTCCACAGCCGATAGAGCACCACGGTCAGCAGCACATTGTCGATGAACATCGCGCCCGTGACGGCGATGCCATAGGCGGCCGTCAGGTTGGACGAGGTGCGGAACACCATGACGAGCAGGATGACCATGACCATCAGGCCCCAGTTGATGAGGGGAATATAGATCTGGCCGGCGGTCGATGCGCTGGTATGTTCGATCCGAAGGCGCGGCATGAAACCGAGCTGGATTGCCTGCTGCGTGACGGAAAAAGCACCTGAGATCACGGCCTGCGACGCGATGATCGCGGCCAGCGTCGCGAGGCCGATCAGCGGCAATTGCGCCCATTGCGGCGCGAGATTGTAGAAGGGGCTGTGCAGTGCGCTGGCGCCTTCGCGGAACAGGAGCGCCCCCTGCCCCATATAGTTCATCATCAGCGCCGGCAGCACGAAGGCGAGCCAGGACACGCGGATCGGATTGCGCCCGAAATGGCCCATATCGGCGTAGAGCGCTTCCGCCCCCGTCACCGCCAGCACGACCGAGCCGAGCGCCAGGAAGGCGGGGAGCGGATCGGTGAGGAAGAACATCGCGGCCCAATAGGGGTTGAAAGCGTAGAGTATGCCCGGCGTCTTCACGATGCTGATCACGCCGAGCGTGGCGATGACGACGAAATACAGCAGCATGATCGGGCCGAACAAGGTCGCCACCCGGTTCGTGCCCAGCCCCTGAATCCAGAATAGCCCGATGAGGATGATCACCGCCGCCGGAAGGATGACTGGCGCGAGGGCGCTGTTGTAGACCGCCAGACCTTCGACCGCAGACAGCACGGAAACGGCCGGCGTAATCATCGAATCGCCGTAGAAAAGCGACGTCGCGAACACGCCCAGCAAGATGATGCCGCGCGACCACCGTTGCGTCTTCGTCTGCCCGTTGATGAGGGCGAGCAAGGCGAGGCTGCCGCCTTCGCCCTTATTGTCCGCGCGCATGATGACGGTGACATATTTGAGCGTCACCACCAGCATCATCGACCAGAACATCAGGCTGATGACGCCCAAAATATGGTCGGGGTCGAGATCGAGATGATGATGCCCGGCGAATGTTTCGCGAAAGGCGTAAAGCGGGCTGGTGCCGATATCGCCAAAGACGATGCCGATGGCCCCAACCACCAGTTTGGCCGTGGCTTTCTGTCCCGCATGGCCATGGCCATGCGCGTCTACCGCCGGCACGCCACCCGCGATCTGTTCAGCCATGGAGGTAACGCCGAATCGTCATCATCAATCGACACCCGTGCGAAGGCGATTACCCGGCTTTTCAGCTGACCCCCGCAGATCGCCGCGCCCTAACATGGCGATTTGACCCGCGCAACGATAGTGGTCCGGCGCATCAGCGGGCCTGCTCCGACCCGGCGGCCTGCATGGCGTCGATACGCGCGATATTGCGTCCCAGTTCCGCCCGCAACTGGCTATCCTGCGGCGCTCGCGCTGCAAGGGACGCCCATATTTTCCGCGCTTGCGCCAGCTGCCCGCTTTGAGCCAGTGCCAGTCCGTAAAAATAGGGTGCCGCTGGTGCGCGGGGATCGATCGCTATGGCCCGCCGGAATGCGAAGTCCGCGCCAGGGGACAGCGCGCCGCCCGTGTGCGCGACCAGTGCATTGCCCATGCCGAGCCACAAATTCGGGTCATCCGGTGACGTGCGAAGCCCGGACAGCAGGACGTTGGCGGCATCCGCCGTATTGCCCTGCCGCGCCAGCCCGTCCGACAAAAGCAGCCATTGTCCCGCCGGGCCATAGCGTTCGCCAAGGCCGCGCCGTTTTTCGGCCAGCGCTTCATCGAAGGGCGCACCGGTATTTCGCGCCGACTGCCGGGGCGAGCCGGGCAGAGCGGAATGTCCCTGCCATGCATAACCCGCTAGCCCGAGCAGAAGTGCCGATGCCGTCACTTCCCATGCGGCGCGCGGCAGGCGGCCGACTGCAAGCATCGCGCCCAGAAGCAGCACTGTCAGGCCCATGGCGATCACCCAGCCGGTCATCTGCGCCTCCTTATGCGTCCACGCAGCAATAGCAGGCCAAGGCCGAGCAACAGCACCGGCGCTGCCCATAGCGGCCATAATATCGGCGCGGCGGTGGGTTCATAGCTGACCCAGTCGCCATAGCGCGCGATCAGCCATTGGCGGATATGGTCGGGCTGTTCCCCCTTCATGATCCGTTCGCGAATTTCCGACCGCATGTCGCCCGCCATGCTCGCGCCGCTATCGGCGATCGACTGGCTCTGGCAGGTGAGGCAGCGGATCGTCTCCATCAGGGTACGCGCCTTGCGCTCAAGGGCGGGATCGTCGATCTGCCGGTCCGCATAAGGCGCAGGGGGCAGCGCGGATTGGGCCAGTGCCTGCCCTGCCGTCAGGACCAGCAGAGATAGGAGGATCAGCCCCCTCATTGCGCGTCTTTCAGCCGAGCGAGGATCATCGGCACGTCGTCGGCGCGAATGTCGCCGATATGCTGGTAGGCGATCCGCCCCCGGCCATCAATCACAAAGGTTTCGGGAACGCCCGACGAACCGAGCGCGATCTGGACGGTGCTGCGCGCGTCCAGCCCGATGCGGGCATAAGGATTGCCGTTGCGTTTGAGGAAGGCGTCGACGTCGGGGCGGGCATCGCGGATCGCGATGCCATCAATCTCCGCACCCGCCCGCCGGAGGGCATCGAGCTGCGGGGCTTCGGCCGCGCATGGCACGCACCAGCTGGCGAAGATATTGAGCAAGCGGGGCTTGCCGGTGGCGAGATCCGCACTGGCCAGCGGCGATCGCTCGCTCGCTGCGGCCGGAAGAGCGAAGGCCGGCAATGGCTGGCCGATCATCTTGGATGTGATGATCCGGTCATCCGGCTGGAGCAGGCCGCTGGCGAAGATGCCGAAAAAGCCAAGGAACAGCGCCAGTGGCAGCCAGATCAGCAGCGTCCTCATGCCGCCATCCTCGCGCGCCATTTCAAGAGCCAGCCGCGCCGTTCCCGACCCACCAATGCCAGCGCGCCGCCCAGCGCGACCAATATCCCGCCCAGCCAGATGAGCGTGACGAACGGTTTCCACCAGATGCGCAGCTGCCAACGGCCCTGATCCGCTTCCTGTCCCAGCACGACATAGAGCTGGCCGTTCCAGCGAGTCAGCAGCGCCGCCTCGGTCGTCGTGGTGGGGGGCGATGCGAAGAAGCGGGACTGGGGGTGCAGCAAAACAGGATCGCCGCCGTCCCGGCTCGCTTCCATATCCGCCTGAAGCGCGGTCCAGTTGTCCCCGGCAAGCGGCATGATCTGAAGGAACCGGAGACGCCATCCAGCCGTGTCGATCACGTCGCCCGGACGCGCGGCGACGAGCTTTTCGGTGGTGAAAGCGGCGTCGCACGCCATGCCGGCGAGGCTCACGGCACAGCCCATATGGGCGATCACCATGCCATAAGTGAAAAGCGGCGTACGGCCCAGATTGCGTTTCCATAGGGGCGCGACGCTTGCGGACGCAACCGCTAGCGCGACGATCAGTCCGGCGAAGGGCAATATGCCCATGCGGCCCCATGCGAGGCTAGCCAAGACGGCAAAGACGATCAACGCCACGAGCGCAGGAACCACCATGCGCCGGGCGACCGCGCGTGCATCGTCGCGGCGCCAGCGGACCAGCGGCCCTGCGGCCATGGCGATCATCAAAGCCAGCGCGATCGGCCCGGCGATCCGGTTGAAATAGGGCGGGCCGACCGACACTTTGTGCCCGAACGCCTCCGTCATCAGCGGGTAGAGCGTGCCGATCAGCACCAGCCCGAGGATGACCGACAGCAAGAAGTTGTTGACGACCAGCATCGTTTCACGGCTGACGAGGTCGAACGGCGCGCCTTCGCGCACCGCGCCCACGCGCCATCCGAACAGAGCGAGCGCGCCGCCGATGTAGATCGCCAGCAACGCCAGAATGAAGGTGCCGCGCGAAGGATCGACGGCGAAGGCATGAACACTGGTGAGGATGCCCGAACGGACCAGAAAAGTGCCGACCATCGACATCGAAAAAGCAACCACCGCCAACATGACCGTCCACGCGCGCAGCCCGTCGCGCGTGGCCAACACGGTCACGCTGTGCAGCAACGCGGTCGCCGCGAGCCATGGCATCAGCGATGCATTCTCGACCGGGTCCCAGAACCACCAGCCGCCCCATCCAAGCTCATAGTAAGCCCAATAGCTGCCGGCGGTGATGCCTAGCGTCAGCATGATCCAGGCCGCCAGCACCCAGGGCCGCATCGCGCGAGCGAAAGCCGCGTCGACCTGCCGCGTCAGAAGCGCCCCGATGGCGAAGGAGAAGGCCACCGACAGGCCGACATAGCCCACATAAAGCGTCGGCGGATGGAAGGCGAGACCGGGGTCCTGGAGCAGCGGATTGAGGCCCTGGCCATCGGCGGGCGGTGGATCGATGCGGGCGAAGGGGTTGGAGGCGAACAGCAGGAAGGCGTAGAAGCCGAGGCTAATCGCCGCCTGCCCGCCCAGCGTCGCCATATGCGTATCGCGGCGCAATGCGCGTTCGAACAGGGCGACGGCTGCGCCGGCCACGCCCATCACCGTGACCCAGAGCAGCATGGACCCTTCATGATTGCCCCAGGTGCCGGCGAATTTGTAAAGCCATGGCTTGGCCGAATGGCTGTTGGTCGCGACCAGCAGCACGGACATGTCCGAACGCAGGAACAGCGTGACCAGCAACGCAAAGGCCAGCGCGGTCATCCCCCCCTGCGCCACCGCGACAGGACGCACCGCGCCCAGCAATTCGCTCTTGCCCCCGGCCAGCCCGATCCACGCCAGCGCCAGTTGCAGCAGGGCGAGCGCGGCAGCAAGCCAGAGCGCGGCGAGACCCGCTTCGGCGATCAAGGCGCGGCCTTCAACTGGTGCGACTTTTCATCATATTGAATGCCTTCCAGTTCGCGCGGCATGTAGCGTTCGTCATGCTTGGCGAGCAGGTTGGTGGCCACGAAGGTGCCCTTGCCGTCGAACGCGCCTTCGGCCACGACCCCGGAGCCTTCGCGGAAGAGGTCGGGCGTGATGCCGCTGAAGGTCGCGGGGACGGTCGCCTTGCCATCAGTCACATCGAAGCGGATCGTGATGCCGTCGGCGGCGCGCTTGAGGCTGTGTTTCACCACCATGCCCCCCAAGCGGATCGCCTTACCCGGCTCGACGCCTTTCGCGCGCACATCGGCCGGCGCGTAAAAATAGGCAGCCTCGTCCTTGAGCGCCGACGCGGCCAGCAGGCCAGCGCCGATCAGCGCGGCGAGGGCGACCAGCGCCAGAATCAGCCGTTGATGCTTGGCTTTCATGAGCGACCCGTCAGGCTCTCGACCTCGGCTTCGGCCAGCCGCATGGCGCGCCAGCTTATCAGGCTGATGCCAGCTACGCCTAACGCCGTCAGCGCGTAGGCGGCGATCACGAACATCCACTGGTCCATGGCGCTCAGCCGCGCGCGAGGCGCTGCAATCGCGCCTCCACCTTGTTGCGCGCAAGGATCGCCCGCATCCGCATCAGCACGAGGCCCGCGAACAACAGGCTGAAGCCCAGCAGCGTGAAAGCGAGGGGCCAGATCAGGGAGCCATCGATGCTCGACCCGCGCAGCGTGATGCTCGGCCCCTGATGCAGGCTGTTCCACCAGACCACCGAACGATTGATGATCGGCAGGTTAACGGCCCCGACCAGCCCGAAGATCGCGGTGACGGAACTGACCCCGCCCTGCCCTTCACGGCTGCTCGCGCCTGACAGCGCGATATAGCCCAGATAGAGGAACAGCAGGACGAGCATCGAGGTCATTCGCCCGTCCCATTCCCACCAGGTGCCCCAGGTCGGCCGGCCCCATATCGATCCGGTGGCGAGGCACAAGGCCGTGAACAGCGCGCCGGGGGCGGCGATCGCGCGCCCTGCTATCGCCGCCAGCGGATGCCGCCATACCAGTTGCATCAGCGCCGCGGCCGCGATGCCCCCCCATCCCGCCATGCCGAGCCAGGCCGCGGGCACATGGATGTAGAGAATGCGCACGGTTTGACCCTGAAGATAATCGGCAGGTGTGACGAACAGGCCACAGCCGGCGCCGGTCAGCAGCAGCAGCAGTCCAGACCAGAACAGCCAGCCGGTGAGTGGCCGGGCGATCTTCAGGAACCGCGCAGGATTGGCGAAACGATGCATCGGGCTGGCTCTTTAACCGTGCCGGGGGAAGAGCGCCAGTAGCCCTTTTTGCCAGCGGCCTGCCTCGCTCCGCCTGAAATTGGACAGAAGGCTGCGCTTTTTTGTTACAGGCAGGCGACAAATGGACATGGAACCACTATATGCCCGCCAGGCACGCGCTGCGAAAGCAGGCAGGATCGGCAATGGACCCGTTCACACCCATGATAACAACGCACCCGTTCGACGACGACAAGCTGCGCGAGGAATGCGGCGTTTTCGGCATTTCCGGCACCGACAGCGCCTCAGCCGTGGTCGCGCTGGGCCTTCATGCGCTCCAGCATCGCGGGCAGGAGGCCGCAGGAATCACCAGCTGGGACAGCCATGATTTCCATACCCACCGGGCGATGGGGCATGTGGCGGGGAATTTTGACCGGGACGAGGTGATTCGCGGCCTGCCCGGCGGCAGCGCCTGCGGCCATGTTCGCTATTCCACCACCGGCGAGACCTCGCTCCGCAACGTCCAGCCGCTCTATGCCGAGCTGAATTCGGGCGGGTTCGCGATCGCGCATAACGGCAATATCTCCAACGCGATGAAGGTGCGGCGCGAGCTGATCCGTCGCGGGTCGATCTTTCAGTCGACGTCCGACACCGAAGTCATCATCCATCTGGTGGCGACGTCCACCTATCGCACCCTGCTCGACAAGTTTATCGACGCGCTCAAGCAGGTCGAAGGCGCCTATTCGCTGATCGTGATGACGCCCGAAGGCATGATTGCCTGCCGCGATCCGCTGGGCATTCGACCGCTGGTGATGGGCAAGCTGGGCGACGCGACGATATTCGCGTCGGAAACCGTAGCACTCGATGTGGTGGGAGCCGATTATGTCCGTTCCATCGATCCGGGCGAGCTGGTGATCGTCACTCATGACGGGCAGGTGCGCAGCCATCGCCCGTTCGGCGACGTCCACCCCCGCCCCTGCATTTTCGAACATGTCTATTTCAGCCGCCCCGATTCGATCGTCGACGGGTCGAGCGTCTACTCCGTCCGCAAGGCGATCGGCGCGCAGCTCGCGATCGAAAATCCGGTCGAGGCGGACTATGTCATTCCCGTGCCCGACAGCGGCGTTCCTGCCGCCATCGGCTATGCGCAGCAATCGGGCATTCCGTTCGAACTGGGCATTATCCGGTCGCACTATATCGGGCGCACCTTCATTCAGCCGGGCGACAAGGTCCGCCATCTGGGCGTGAAATTGAAACATAACGCCAATCGCGCCCTGATCGAGGGCAAGCGCATCATCCTGGTCGACGATTCGATCGTGCGCGGCACCACCAGCCTCAAGATCGTGCAGATGATGCGCGAGGCGGGCGCGGCCGAAATCCATATGCGCATCGCCAGCCCGCCGACCAAGCATAGCTGCTTCTATGGCGTCGATACGCCCGAACGGGCCAAGCTGCTCGCGCACCGGCTCGATGTGGGCGGCATGCAGGATTTTATCCATGCCGACAGCCTGTCCTTCATTTCGATCGACGGGCTGTACAAGGCACTCGGCGAAGCGAAGCGGGCCGACATCCGGCCGCAATATTGCGACGCCTGTTTCACCGGCGACTACCCGACAAGCCTGACCGATCAGGATGAGGCGGTGGTGCAGAACCAGTTCGAGCTGCTCGCCGAACGGGTCGTCTGAACACAATCAGCTTTACGAGCGCGACTGAAATGGGCCGCTTGGTCGTGCGATAATTAGCGGCTGGCGGCCTGCCGCATATCAGACCAACGGAATCCCTTCATGACCGACACCCTCCCCCTTTCCGGCAAGCTTGCCCTTGTGACCGGTGCGAGCCGGGGCATCGGCGCGGCGACGGCGCAGGCGCTGGCCGCCGCCGGCGCGCATGTGATCCTGACCGCGCGCACGGGCGCGGCGCTGGAAGAGGTGGAACAGCGCATTCACGAAGCCGGCGGCCACGCGACGATCGCGCCGCTGGACCTGATCGACGGCGAAAGCATCGGCCGGCTGGCGCAGGCGATCGGCGGACGCTGGCAGGCGCTCGACATATTGGTGCTGAACGCGGCGACACTCGGCAGCCTGGCGTCGGTGCCGGCAATCGACGCCAAGGAATTCGCACGGTTGCTGACTTTGAACGTCGCCGCGCCGCAGGCGATGATCGCCGCATTCGACCCGATGCTGCGGGCGAGCAAGGATGCGCGCGTGGTCGCCATCACGTCATCGGTCGGCGCAGCGCCGCGTGCCTATTGGGGCGCTTATGGCGCGTCCAAAGCGGCGCTTGAGGTGCTGGTCAAGGCGTATGGCGAGGAGGTTAAGAATATCTCCGCCATCCGCACCCATATCATTGATCCGGGCGCGACCCGCACCGCGATGCGCGCGCGCGCCTATCCGGGCGAAGACCCTGCGAGTGTGAAGGCTCCCGAGGTCGTCGCCAAGGCGATCACCGCTCTGGTGACCGGCGACGCGCCCACAGGACACCGCATCCGCGTCGAAGCCTGACCACTCAGCTAGGCTTGACCAGCGTCACCTGCGCGACATCGATCGTACCACCGCGAAATCCGCCTTCGCAATACATCAGATAATAGCGCCATAAGTCCACGAAATGCTGGTCGAAACTGGCGGGCAATTGTCCCTTCTCGATGGCCTGGTCGAACCGGTCGCGCCAGCGCCGCAGGGTTTCGGCATAATGCGGCCCAAAGCGCTGGACATCGCGCCATTCCAGCCCCTGTTTCGCCGCCAGCGCGCGGAACCGGCTTTCCGAGATCAACATGCCGCCGGGAAAGATATAGGTCTGGATGAAATCCGCGCCGCGCGCATAGCCTTCGAAAATCGAATCGTCGATGAGGATATACTGGATCGCCGCCCGGCCACCCGGTTTCAGCAAGCGATGGATGGCGGCGAGGTAATCGGGCCAGTAACGCTGCCCCACCGCCTCGACCATCTCCACGCTGGCGATGGCGTCATATCGGCCCGTCGCATCGCGATAGTCAGTCAGCGAAATGGTTGCGCCCGACCCCAGACGGTCGCCCGCATAGTCGGCTTGTTCGGCCGAGATCGTGAGGCCGGTATAGCGCAGCAAGCAGCGTTCCATGGCCTGTTCGGCAAGGCCGCCCCACCCGCAGCCGATTTCAAGCAGATCCGCGCCGTCCTTCAGCGCAAGCCGGTCGAGCACCGCATCGACTTTGCGCCGCTGCGCCTGTTCCAGATTTTCCAGCCGGTCCTCAGGATCGCGAAACAAGGCACTGGAATAGTGCATGTTTTGGTCGAGCCAGAGCGCGTAGAAATCATTCCCCAGATCGTAATGATAGGCGATGTTGCGCCTCGACCCGCGCCGGTCGTTGCGGCGCAGCGCATGGACGATGCGACCGATCCAGCGCATAGGCCCGCGCGGCCGGGCGGCATCGCCAAGCGCCTTGGCATTGGCCATGAACAGGGCGAACAACGGCACCGGATCGGGACTGGCCCATTCCCCCGCAGCCCATGCGCGATACCAGCCCGCCGATCCGCTCATGGCGAGCCTGATCAGAGCCCGCCAATGCACGAGATGCACTTCGCATGCTGGCCCAGACGCGCGGCCCCCCAGCATCCGGCGGGCGCCATCGGGCAGGATCGCGTCCAGACTGCCGGTCGTCAGCCCAGCGTCGATGCGGTCGAGCAGGCGATGGAAGCCGGGACCGACGAGGCGCGCGAGCATAGTGGACGGCGCGCTTCTTGGCGGTCGCCGGACGGAAAGCCCCCGCTTGCCGCGACGCTTGGGATCGATTGCATTCATGACGTCATATCTGCCCTACGCCGCGTGGTTCATCAATCAGGCCTCATGCTTCGATAGGCCGCGAGCGCGCGCTCGCGTGCTTCCCTGTGTCCGATCAGCTTGGCGGGATAATCGGCCGGGCGAGCGCCGAAGCTGTCCGGGTCATGGATATGGGCGGGGCTGACATCCTGCAACTGCGGCACCCAGCGCCGGATATAATCCACCGCGTCGAACTTTTCCGACTGCACGAGCGGGGCCATGATGCGCGTGAACATATTGGCGTCGACGCCGCTGCCGGCGACCCACTGCCAGTTTACGCTGTTACTGGCATAATCCGCGTCGACCAGCGTGTCCCAGAACCAGTGCGCACCGTGGCGCCAGTCGATCAGCAGATGCTTTATGAGGAAACTCGCGGCGATCATGCGAACACGATTGTGCATCCAGCCGGTCGCCCAAAGTTGCCGCATCCCGGCATCGACGATGGGATAGCCGGTCCGGCCTTCCTTCCATGCCGTAAAGTCGCCGCCGGCCCCGCGCAGGTCACGCCAGGGCATGGCATCGAACGCGTCGCGCGCATTTTTCGAACCATAGGTGGACAAGGAAACTATCTGCGTGTGGGCATAATCGCGCCACGCCAGTTCCTTCAGATAGATCGTCGCATCCTGACGCGAAGCGCTGATCCGATGCCAGACATGAGCGGGCGACACCTCGCCGAAATGCAGATGGGGCGAAAGCCGGGACGTCCCCTCGACCGACGGCAGGTTTCGCGCATCGGGATAGTCCCCCACCTCCTCGACAAAATCGGCGACGCGGGCGAGCGCATGATCTTCGCCGGGAGCCCAGTCTTCGGCAAATCCCTTCGCCCAGTTCGGCGCATCGGGCAGCAAATTCCAGTCGTTGAGCGTGTCGCTGTCCGGCCATCGGTTCGGCGCGGGTATGTCGTCCGGCGCGGGCATGGGCGCAAGCGGCGGCATTTGCTCGTTCAGCGCGCGCCAGAAGGGTGTGTAGATGCGGTACAGTCCACCGCCTCCGGTCCGCACTGCGCCCGGCGGCAGCAGCAAGCCGCCATCGTGCAGGCAAAGCTCCATTTGACCGGCAACCGCCTTTTCCGCATTGCGCCACCATGGCTCGTAATGATGCAGCGCATGCACTTTGCGCGCGCCCGTTCGGGCGACGATGTCTGCAAGGACATCCGCGCACGGGCCGCGCCGCAGGACCAGGCGGGAGCCTTTGGCGCGCAAGCTTTTGTCGAGACTAGCGAGGCTGTGATGCAGCCACCAGCGCGATGCCCCGCCCATCGCCCACTGACGCGGCGTTAAATCATCCAATATATAGACGGGAATGACCGGACCCTGATCGGCTGCGGCGGCGAGCGCGGCCTGATCGGCCAGACGGAGGTCCTGGCGGAACCAGACGATGACGGGGGCGGACATTCCTGCTCCATGCCTGTTTTTGTCGGTCGTTCCAACCCGCAGATAGGCGCCGAAAACTTTACCGGAACGACCCGGAAGCTAATTCAACACATAGACGCAGGCGTCCGGGCCGATTATTCTTCAAGCGCGTTGTGCCGCGTGGACGCATTCAAATCAGGGACTGACATGGCTTCGATACCGCAAAATGACGACCTGCCATACCGGCCCTGTGTCGGGATCATGCTCGTCAATATGGATGGCCAGGTTTTCGTGGGCCAGCGGCTCGATAATCAGGTCGAGGCATGGCAGATGCCGCAGGGCGGTATCGACGATGGCGAAGATGCCCGAACAGCGGCCTTGCGCGAACTGGGCGAGGAAACGGGCATCGAACCTCACAATGTCGAGATCATCGCCAAGGCGCGCGAAGAGCATTTCTACGACCTGCCTCCGGAGCTAGTGGGGAAATTATGGGGCGGGAAATATCGGGGCCAGCGGCAATATTGGTATCTGGCGCGCTTTTTGGGCACCGATGCGGATATTAATATCCACACGAAGCATCCTGAATTTCGCGCATGGCGATGGACGTCGCCGGAAACGCTGCCGGAGCTGATCGTGCCGTTCAAACGCAAGCTGTACCGCGATATTCTACAGGAATTCCGCGCCCTGATCTGAAAATGCGACGAGCGGAGGTTAAAATCTCCGGGCACGCCGCTATGAATGCTGCAATGCGCCATTTCATAGTCTTCCTCCCCTTGCTGTTCGCTGTTCAAGCCCAGGCGGATGACTCGCCTTTGCTCCCTCCCTCGGTTCGCGAAATGATGGAAGCAGCGATCGCGAACGGCAGCGAGGTCGAGATCGCGACGGTCGCCAAGATCGCCAAGCAGACGAATCCGGCGTCGGCGGACGAAATCCAGCGCATGGTGAACAGCTGGAAAAACCGGACGAAGCAAACGCATGAGGCGGTCATCCGCGAGGCGAGTTTCGCCGATCTTTGGACCGGGCGGATCGAGGCAGGCGGGTTTCGATCGACCGGATCGACCAGCGAAATCGGCATCAGCGCGAGCGCCAACGTCAAGCGCGCCGGCATACAGTGGTCCCACAAGCTCACAGCCGCCGTCGACTATCGCCGCGCCAACGGCATCACGTCGCGCGAGCGCTATTTCGCGAGCTATGAACCCAAGTTCGAATATGATTCGCGCGGCTTTGCCTATGGCCTCGTACAGTTCGAGCGGGATACGACAATCGGCTATGACCAGCGTTACACCGCGTCGGCCGGCGTGGGCTACAAGCTGATCGTCAGCAAGCCGGTCGATCTGATGATGGATGTCGGCCCTTCGATCCGTCACGCCGACTACACGATCGGGGTGAACGAAACGAAGCTCGGCGCGCGCGCGTCGCTCGACCTGGTGTGGCGCATGTCGCCGACACTGGCTTTCAAGCAAACAGGATCGACCTATGCCGAAAGCGACGTGTTCACGCTCAATTCGCTGTCCAGCCTGGAAACGAAGGTCGGCCGGCGATGGTCGGCGGCATTGTCCTACAATGTGCAATATGAATCCGAAACGCTGTTGACGGACAAGGCCTTCAATACGTTGAGCCGGCTGACCCTGACCTACGACTTTTAGGCGCGTCGCCGTTCGGGGTGGAGGCGCGCGCGCTGCTCTGATAGCCTTCGGTGATGGAAGTCCTGTCCTCGACCGAGCTTGCCCTGTTGGAAGCCGCCGCCGATGCCCCCATGCTGACGCAGGTGGAGTCATGGTCGGCCATCAACAGCGGTTCGCGCCATCTAGCAGGGCTGAAAGCGATGGCTGGGGTTCTGGCCGACGCCTTTTCGGTGCTGCCCGGCGTCTTAACGCTGGTGGATGGCCCGCCCGTCGAATCGGTAACCCCCGATGGGGCGATCGCCATGATCGGATATGGGCAACATCTGCATTTGCGCGTGCGCCCCGGCGCCCCGGTCCAGATCCTGCTGACCGGGCATATGGATACGGTGTTCCCGGCCGACCACGCCTTCCAGCGGTCGCGGTGGATCGAGCCCGGCATATTGAACGGTCCCGGCGTGGCCGATATGAAGGGCGGCCTTGCGTTGATGCTCTCGGCCCTGATGGCGCTGGAGCGCAAAGGTGCTACCGGCAGCCTCGGCTACGAGGTCGTCATCAACAGCGACGAGGAGGTCGGCAGCCCCTCCTCGGCCGCTCTGTTGCGGCAGGCGGCGGCGGGCAAGCGCGCCGCCTTCACCTATGAACCGGCCCTGCCGGACGGCACGCTGGCCGGCGCACGGGCGGGCAGCGGTAATTTCTCGATCATCTTCAAGGGCAAGAGCGCGCATGCCGGCCGTAATCCGCAGGACGGGCGCAACGCCCTGCTCGCGGCCGCCGACCTTGCCCTGCGGCTGAAGGCCGGCAGTGGCGCGGGGCTGTCCTGCAATCCGGCCCGGATCGATGGCGGCGGGCCGAATAATGTCGTGCCGGATCATGCCGTGCTGCGCGTCAATTTTCGGCCGAAAACCGATGCAGATGAACAGGCAGCACGCGCGCTCATCGAACGGGCCATGGCGCAGGTGGCGCGCGATCATGATGTCAGCATCCATAGCCATGGCGGCTTCGGGCGGCCGCCCAAGCCGATGGATGCCAAGGCGGAACGGTTGTTTGGATTTGTCCGCCGGTGCGGGGCCGACCTTGGCCTGCCGATCGCCTGGCGAAATACCGGCGGCGTTTGCGACGGCAATAATATCGCGGCCTGCGGCGTGCCCGTCGTCGATACGATGGGCGCGCGCGGTGGAGATATCCATAGCGACGCGGAGTATCTGATCGTCGACAGCCTCGCCGAGCGAGCCCGGCTGTCGGCGCTGGTCCTGCTGCGCATCGCGGGTGGCGGATTCGATCGGGGAGGACGCGCTTGAGCTTCTACATGCGCCCGGCGCGGCCGGACGACCTTCAGACGCTTTACGAGATGGCCAAGCTGACCGGGGGCGGTTTCACCAACCTGCCGCCGGATCGCACCGCTCTGGCGGCCAAGCTTGAGCGCACGGCGCTGGCGCTGGAGCGTGCGCACGAGGGCGTGGAAGACGAGCTGATGGTCTTCGTGCTCGAAAATGGCGAGACCGGGCAAGTCCGGGGCACCTGCCAGATTTTCGCGCAGGTCGGACAAAGCTATCCCTTCTATTCCTATCGCCTCGGCATGCTGACCCAGCATAGCCGCGAACTTGCGCGCACCTTTCGCGCGCAGATGCTGTCGCTGACCACCGACCTTGAAGGCACGACGGAGGTGGGCGGCCTGTTCCTCCACCCGCGCGAGCGAGCCGAGGGGCTGGGATTGCTGCTGGCGCGCAGCCGCTACCTCTATATCCGCAACCATCGCGCGCGCTTTGGCGACCGGATCATCGCGGAATTGCGCGGCGTGATCGATGAAGCGGGCGGATCGCCGTTCTGGGACGGGCTTGCCGGGCGGTTCTTCGGCATGAATTTTCAGGAAGCGGACGAGTTCAATGCGGTCAACGGCAATCAGTTCATCGCCGACCTGATGCCCAAGACGCCGATCTACACCGCGATGCTGACCGACAGCGCGCGCGCCGTCATCGGCCTGCCCCATCCCAACGGGCGTGCGGCGATGCGGATGCTGGAGACGGAGGGGTTCGTTAACTCCGGCTATGTCGATATCTTCGATGGCGGCCCGACGCTTGTGGGCCAGATCGATTCGCTCGAAACCATCGCCCAGGCGCTAGACGTCACGTTGTCCACTACGCATGCAAGCGGCGGTGACAAGACGCTGGTGGCGACGGGACGGCTTGCCGATTATCGTTGCGCCTACGGCTTCGTGCGCGTTGCGGGTGACGGGACCGCGTCGCTCGATGACGCCAGCGCTCGCCTGTTGCGACTGGAACCGGGGCAAAGCTTCACAATGGCGACGCGCGCATGACAGTCAGGGAAATTAATTTCGACGGGATCATCGGCCCCAGTCACAATTATGCGGGCCTGAGTTCAGGCAACCTCGCATCCAAGCGCAATGCCGGCGCGATTTCCTATCCGCGCGCCGCCGCGCTGCAAGGCATCGAGAAAATGCGCGGCAACCTGCGCCTCGGGCTGAAGCAGGGCATCTTCCTGCCGCATTGGCGACCCGATGGCGCATGGCTGGCGCAACTGGGCACCGATATCGGTGGCGCGGAGCCGCATTTGCGCGCGGCGGCGATGTCCGCTTCCTCGATGTGGGCGGCCAATGCGGCGACGGTCTCGCCGGCGAGCGACACGGCGGATGGCCGGACCCACCTGACCATCGCCAATCTCGTCACCATGCCCCACCGCAGCCATGAATGGCCGCAGACTCTGGCGCAGTTGCAGGTCGCCTTTTCGGCGAAGGACGTCTTCGCCGTGCATCCGCCCATCCCGGCTCCGTTCGGAGACGAAGGCGCTGCCAATCATATGCGGCTGTCCGATCGCCATGACGAAGCCGGCGTCGAAATCTTCGTCTACGGGCAGTCCGGCGGGCTATTTCCCGCCCGGCAGCATATCGAGGCGAGCAAGGCGGTCGCTCGCCGCCACAGGCTCGATCCGGCGCGCACGATTTTCGCCCGCCAGTCGGACGAAGCCATCGACGCGGGCGCTTTCCATAATGACGTGGTCGCCGTCGCCAACGAGACCGTCCTGTTTGCGCATGAGCATGCCTTTGCCGACCGCGCCACATTCTACGACGCGTTGCGCGAGGCAATGCCCTCGGTCTGCATCATCGAAGTGCCGGCGGCTGAAGTCAGCCTTGCCGATGCGATCCGGAGCTATTTGTTCAACGCCCAGCTCGTGACCTTGCCCGAGGGCGGCATGGCGCTGGTCGTGCCGACCGAAGCCCGCGCGACGCCCAGGGTATGGCGTTGGCTGGAAGCGCTGATCGCCGGCAACGGGCCGATCCGCCGGATTATCCCGGTCGATATACGGCAATCCATGGCCAATGGCGGAGGGCCTGCCTGCCTTCGCCTGCGCGTGGTCGCCGACCCGGCGGATATCGACCCCCGCTTTCTGGTGGATGAAGCCCGTCTTGACCGGATCGCCGCGGTGATCGCGGAATATTGGCCCGAACAGATCGACCCGTCCTCGCTGGACGATACGCGCCTGATCGCCCGGATCGAACAATCATGGTTAACGCTTGTTGACCATCTTCAGCTTTCGGGCGATTTGATTCCCTGACGGCCAGCACCGCCGGATGGGACCATGATGAGTCGGATCAAGCGCCTTTTCACGATAAAGACTAAGTTCGAGGCCTTTTTGGTGATCTATGCGCTTGCACTGGGCGCGTCGGAGCGCGGCATCGTCTATATGCACCAATATCCAGGAGCGGGCGGGCAGCTTTTGGCGATGGCCTGCACCGGCGCGGTCTTCATGGCTGGCGGGATGATTATCGACGCGCTTGAGCTGCGGCGCTCGATGCAAGGCTATTGAGGCAACTGGCGCCGCGGATTGATGCCAAAGCGGACCAGACCTGAATTTTCACGTAAAATACCGGCTCTATTCTGATCCTCTACCGGAGGAGAAGACATCATGACCGATATTCAGAACATGCGCAGTGGCCCCAGCGTCGCGGCGGCCGAACTCGTCCGCAATTTCGCGCACTGGCGCGAAATCGGCGCCCGCGAGCCGGTTCTCATCACCCATCATGGACGGCGGACTCATGTCTTCATGGCGATCGACCGTTTCGAAACCCTGTCACAGCCTGGCTCGCCGCCACCGGCACAGGATGGGATCAGGGAGCTTGCGAGCCGGATTCATCAGGGGCTGATCCTGTGCGACCACGATCTGCGGATCGTCTTCGTCAATCCGGTCGCACTTGCCATGACCAAAAGATGGGACCGCCAGATGGAGGGGCAGATGTTATGGGACGCGCTGCCGGAATTTGTCGGCACGCTGACCGAGGCGCATATCCGCCACAGCCTGACATCTGGAGAAACGAGCGCGGCGGACTCGCCATCTCCCTTCCGTCGCGATTCCTGGCTGCATTTCGAGACATTTCCTTTTGCAGACGGCGTCGCGCTGCTGTTGCGCGACATTACGGCCGACATGCAGAGCCATCGGCTCGCCGACGTCAAATCGGGGATTCTCAAGGCCATGAACGTCCTCGGTAATGTTGGCTATATCCGTCTTTCTGCGCGGGGATTTATCGAAACGGCCGATGCGACATTCTGCGCCATGGTCGGCCTGACGCAGGAGCGGCTGGCAAGCGCCAGCCTGCCGGATTTGATCGACCTGCCGTCTCGTCCGGCCTTGCGCGAGGCACTGGAACGGGTGTTGCGCGGTGAAGGGGACCGGGTCGTGACGACGCGGTTTCTGACGAACGCAGGGCCGGTCGTGGAAGTCGAAGCCGGTCTCGCGCAGTTGCGCGGCACGTACGGCACCGAGGGAGCGATCATGGTGATTATGGCGCGTGATCGCGCTGTTCAATCCGAAAATACTGGCTGGCAAAAGCCAGAGCGGGCGCGGATTGCGTAAAATCTTCTCCATATCGGATCGTCTGCACCATGTTTGCGGAAGCTTCGGACAAATCGCCCAAATCCTTGACGCGCGCCACTCCCCGAGCTTTCGCAAAACCCGCAAAAGCCCTGCGCCGCGCGCAAACCGCTTTTTTGCGTACCGCCCTTAGCCTGATCCCATGAAAACCCGCTCGCCCGCACGCCCTCGCCTCCTCCATCGACTGCTCAGTGACGGGCATGGCAGTGTCCTGGTGGAGACGGCCTTTGCGCTACCCGTCTTGATCGCGCTCTTGTTCGGCATATTGATCTACGGCTGCTGGTTCATGACCGCGCACAGCCTTCAGCAGGCGGCAAACGACGCGGCTCGCGCAGCCGTCGCCGGCCTGACGTCGACCGAACGGCGGGCGTTGGTGGACCAGAGCATCGCCGCGAGCCGGGTGGCATTCCCATCCCCCGGGGGACAGGCGATCGCCGTCAGCGCGAGCGAAAATAGCGGCTATTATACCGTCACGTTGAGCTACGCCCTTTCCAACGCCCCGCTGCTGGCCGCGTCGTCCTTTCTCACGCCCGCCTCGACGCTTCAGCGCAGCGCCGTTGTCAGGATTGATCCGCGGTGACCCGGCGATCCTCATGGGCGCGGCTGGCGAAAGACCGTCGGGGCGGGATCACCATCCTGCTCGCCGGTTCCCTTTTCATGCTCGCAGGCGCAGCGACGGTCGCCGTCGATCTGGGTTCGGTCTTCCTCGCCAAGCGCCAGCTTCAGGGGGTCGCCGATGCCGCGGCACTGGCGGCTAGCGCCGGTGGCAGGACAGCCGTCGAGGCATTGCTGGAGCGTAGCGGTCTTGCCGGCGTGCAGCTGAAATCGCTGGAAAGCGGCTATTACAGCGCGGACGGGACCATAGCCGTCGCCGAACGCTTTCTCACAGGCGACGCCCGGTCCACCGCAACCCGACTGGAGCTGACCCGCTCGACGCCGCTATTCTTCGGTCGCCTGCTGGTCGGTCGGAGCGCTCTCGACATACGCGCGCGCGCGATGGCCGCCCGTGCCGACGCCGCCGCTTTTTCGATCGGCACCGGGCTGGCCTCGGTCAGCGACGGCTTGCCCAACCAGCTGTTGTCGGCGCTGGCCGGCACCGAACTCAACCTGACGGTCATGGACTCTCAGGGCCTGGCCAATCTCAACGTCGACCTGCTCCATTTCGCCGATGCCCTGCGGGTACGGCTCGGGCGAGACGGCGAGGCCTATGGGGACTTATTCAATCGCAATATTCCCGTCGGCGACATTCTGGAGGCGATGGCGACCAGTTCGGGTGCCGGCCCAGCGTCCGTTCCGCTGCGCGCTATCGCCGGCCGCATCCCGGGTCGATCCGTTCGCCTGAGCGAGCTTGTGGACTTGGGGCCGATGGCCCGCGCGACCAACGGCAGCGGGCAGCCGAACATCCTGCTGGACGCCTTCACCATGTTGCGCCTGGTACTCAGCCCGCCGTCGGGAACGTCAGTACCGATGGATCTTCGCGTCGCCGTGCCTGGCCTGACGAGTACGCGGCTGATGTTGATCACCGGCCCCGGCCAGGCGCGATCCCCGATGCTCAGCATTACTTCCGATCATGATGTCGTCGTGCGGACCGGGGTCACGCGCCTCTATCTTGAAACCAGCGTGGCGACCGCGCTTGGCGGCATCGCGTCGGTGCGGATTCCGCTTTACGCCGAACTGGCGGCATCCGAAGCGCGCCTGTCCGATATCAATTGCACCGACGGCGCGCGGGGCAAGGGGGTCACGTTGGCCGTCACCCCGTCCATAGGATCGGTAGCGCTCGCCGATATCGACACAGCCGCTTTGACAGACTTTTCCAGCGCGGCCACGCCCGGTCCCGCGGTGCTCGTCCAGTTACTGGGCACCAGAATAACGGGCTATGCCAACGTCACTTTGGGCGGCACGCAAGCGCAGGCCGTGTATTTTTCCGCAGCGGACATTGCGGCCAAGCAGCCCAAGACGGTGAGTACGCAGGATCTGACGCAAGGGCTGGCGGCTAGCGTGGCAAGCCGGGCGCAGATGCAGGTGTCGCTGCTTGGGCTCACGGTCAGCACCAGCCCGCTTGCTCCCGCTATCGGCGCGATACTTGGGACGACGGCGCCCCTGATCGACAATCTGCTGAACAGCGTGACTTCGGTCCTTGGCGTCAAACTGGGCACGGCGCAGGTCCGCGTCCACGAAATGCGCTGCGGCGTCGCGACGCTGGTGGGCTGAGGGGCGCGTAAGACGATGCCTGCCTGGGTGTAGCATCGTCGCAATTCTGGACGCCCACTCAGCAAGTCGGACGCATGACCGGTCGTCAGTTCCCTTCGGAGCCTCTACGCTTGGTATAGTTCGCCTTGGTCAGGTTATGGGCCCAGACCGAGCCGTCTCACCGGCTGCTTTCCGTTCCGATTCCCAGCCGCGCGTTGAGGATGCCATTGAACGCGAAGCATGGGAGTTGGCTGCCCTTATGTCAGTTCTGGTCCGAGACAGGGAGCAGCGTGGTCAATGTCCGCTTCAACTTCAAAAGCTCCTTCGCCATTGCCGCCTTGCCGCTTCGTTCTTTCGCCAGCGCGGCCTGCAGCGCTGTATGCTCTTCGAGGGCGCGGTGTTGAACGCCTAGCATCTCATTCTCCAGCGCGGCGAGATTCTTTCGCAGGCTGGTATGCTCCAGTTCGCGCCGATCGAGTTCCTCCCGCAGAGCGACGTCCTGTTCTATTAAAACCTCTGCAACGCTCTGTGTGTAAAAGCTGAATTTTTTCTGCTCTTCCCAGACATTACCAAGCAACTCATCCACAAAATTGGCTTCTTCATCGGAAAGTTTGATGATATTCCCTAATCGTCCGACCATATCATTCAAAATTTCACGGCAATATTTCACCGATGAAATATGATATTTTGGGTAGTCTATGGAATCGCAGGCGTCAGATAAATCCACGCCTACACCGGCGCCTTCCAAAATTATATTTTCTATTTTCTGTCGATATGAATTATCGGCGCATACCTTATTGATATCGATCACCAGATCGCAATGTCTTTTTGTTTTCACTATGAAATAGATATTTATTGCTACAAAGTAGCAAAAAATCCTGTCATAGACCTGTTCAGAGATCCAGACTTCTGTAGAAGATTGCTCCTCGGCAGTGAATATGGAAGATATATAGGCTATATAAGGATCAATATTTTTTAATGATAAAGTAGAATACAATGTATTAAGAAAATATCCGTTACCACTTCGATGCTGTCCAGAGTAAGAATTCCATCTTAGAAAGAGATTTCTGACCAGCAGAATATGAAAACCAGGGAATCTTTTCCTGATTGCGTGGGCTCGACCCAGCATTCGCGTGCAGTATAAAACAGGGCGAACGCCCCTATTACCGGCTGAACTTATCAGATACTGGATATAATGCTCGATATCTTCTTCTATATCCCCATCCATACCCTCAGGACTCATAAGCCTGTCAGCACGAAAATCCCCTGCGGGGAACGCGGGAACACCATATCCATCAATGACCGGCATATATTCGGTAAAATATCCCGATACTACAGGATGGCGTGAGCGCCACATCGAAGATTTTACTTTAAGTATATCATCTTGCGATATCGACCCAATCCACTCATGAAATATTTCATAATAGCAGTGCAGATCTTCGTTTTCCCTCAACTTTGACCAGAACCAAGTACCGGACGACCTAAATCCGGAATATACTACGATGATCTTTTCAGTAGGCTTGCTTGGTTCCGGCATATTCTACCCTAATTCATATATCCGCAGAAACAGGCGCATTCGTGATCTGTGATCGCGAATGCAAACTTTGTCGATCTTGTTCAAGCTCAAGCATCGTCGCCTACCCCAGCCACGCAAGACCCCTCCGGAAAATGGTGACTGCCTTTATCGCCCATTTTCTGGCCGGTTCAATCCGGTGTGAAGGCGGCTGCTTAGAACCACAAAATATTTCCCCGGCAAAGATGCAGGCCAGACCACACTATATCCGACCTTTGGACCGTGCTATCGTGATTTCCAAGGCAAACAAGAAAACGGGCGCAGATAGGATTCCTGAAACATCGGAGGGCAAAATGTCGATCAAGAAAATTCTGGCTTCGGCTGTGGCAGCGTGTTTGTTGCAGCTTTTTGCGCTCGCCGGGCCGGCTCATGCGCAAGCTACGCGTACTTGGGTCTCCGGCGTCGGCGATGACGTCAATCCCTGCTCCAGAACAGCACCCTGTAAAACCTTTGCCGGGGCAATCAGCAAAACTGCTACCGGCGGCGAAATCAATACTCTGGATCCGGGTGCCTTTGGGGCGGTGACGATCACCAAGTCGATCACGATCCGTTCGGACCATATGCAGGCCGGCGTTCTGGCCACGTTGGGCTCCAACGGCATCAACATCAACGCACCGTCAGCCAAGGTCATTTTGGATGGCCTCGATATCGAAGGTGCAAGCACGGGCGGCACCGGCATCAGGGTACTTAGCGCGCTCGACGTAATCGTGAAAAATTGCGACATCCGCAATTTCACCACCGGCATCAGCGTCAATACCACCGCTCAGGCCCGCGTGACCGTCGACCGTTCGATGATCGGCGGCAACGTCGATGGCATCACGATCACTTCAACGCCCGGCTTTGGGCATGTGAAGCTGTTCAATTCCCTGTTGATCAACAATACCAGCTCCGGGGTGTCGGTATCGGGCGCTAACAACGACGTATTCATCCATAACAATCAGATATTGGGCAGCACCAAGTCGCTCAACATCACGAGCGGCGGCCTCGTTCGCTCATTTGGCACCAACATCATTCCGACCGGCGATGCGCCTACGTCGACCACGCCGCTTCTCTAAGCGGGTTGCGATGCTATTCCATCGGCTTGCTTGCCCTTGAATTCTTCGATTCGCTGCGTTTTCCTGGTCAGCCGATAGCTTCATCTGATGGGAAAACGCTCTGGGGCGCTCATTAGGCCGCGCGCGTAGACATGATCCGAGAGACTATGCGCCGGCCATTTTTTCGTTCGAGCTGCACGACATAATCCACGACGCTTTCCGCGTAACGGATAATGTCCTCACGCCGCATCTGAGTTCCAGATTGCAGGACGATGAGCGCGAGTTGCTCCAGCGCACCTTCCGGCGTATCGGCGTGGATCGTTGTAAAAGATCCCGGATGGCCCGTATTGACAGCGCGCAGAAAACTATAGGCTTCGTGTCCGCGAAGCTCGCCCAGGATGATGCGATCCGGGCGCATTCGCAAAGACGCCTGCATCAGATCATCCATCGTTATCCGCGCTTCGCCTAGATCGCCGCGCACGGCCAGCATTCCGACACTATTGCTGTGCGTTACCGTCAGTTCAGGCGTATCTTCGATTAGAACCAGCCGTTCGTGCGCGGGAATTTCCTTGAGGAGCGCATTGAGGAAAGTGGTTTTGCCCGTCGATGTGCCGCCCGAAACTATGATGTTGCGCCGGGCGCGGACGGCCTCGCTCAAGAAGTCGGCAATGGCGGCAGGCGCATCACTCACTGGTGCAGGGCTGAGAGCGCCAGACCGACGCGTGGCGAATTCGATCTGCTCCAACGCGCCGTTGTCCAGGTAGTCGGCCAGAGACAAATCAGGGACGACATGCTTGCGAATGGCCATCGCCATCGGTCCGCGCGTGGCCGGCGGCGCGACAACCTGAACGCGCGCGCCGCAAGGCAGGGTGGCAGCGAGCAGCGGATGTTCGCGGCTGATGCCCTGATGACTGAAGCTCGCGATCTGCCGCGCTAACCGCCACAGCATGACCTCGTCGAGTTCCGGCACTGCATGGCTGGTCAAATGGCCTGCCAGCGTCTCGATCCAGACCTCCCCCGGCCGATTGATGAAAATATCCGTGACATCGGCCCGCGAGAGGTAGGGAACCAAAGGCGCGAGATAGATATCGAAATAGTGATCCGATGAACTGGCGGCGTTCATCAGCGCACCGCCGGCGTGCCGCTGAAATCAAGATCCCGCGCCACCAGTACCGTCACCTCTACGCCCGCGCGCACCTTAACCGTCGGCGGTTTGGTGGCTCCCGGGGCGAACTGCTGTCCCATCTGCGACGCCTGGGCAGGCAAGCCGACATAGATGGCATCCCCTGAGGAGCGCCGCTGAGACGCCAGGTTGACGCCGATGGTCAACGCCGATTGCAGAACGGCGCCGGCAAATCGTTCCACAAAATGGTTATTCACTCTCCCGGCAATGCCTGCTCCCCCGAGCGGATCGGCCGATGGAGAGCCGATGCGCATGGCGACACCGTCAGGCCGGACGAGCCGGGTCCAGTTGACCAGGACCCGCTTCAAGTTCGGCGAGCCGTCGCTGCGGAACTCGCCTATCAGGCGACTGCCGCGAGGGATGAGTATCCGCGTGCCGTCGAAGCCTCGCGCATCTTCCGAAATAATGGCTCGCGCCAGACCGGGGCGATCCGAATTGAGGGGCGTTTCGAGCACCGCCGCCAGTATAGCGCCCTGGGGAATGAGATTGGTCCGGTTTCGGATCAGTGTCGCCCTCACCCCGTCGTCATTCGGCTGGGCAGACTGTACTCCCCCGTCCCCGCCGGCCGGCGTGGCGCCGACGATCGATACACCGGTCCCTGCGGTCAGATCGATGACCAGGGCCGCCCCGCCGGTGGCAGGCCTGGCATCGCCATCGGCTGTGCTTCGCGGCGCCGCCGGATATGGTGTTTCTCCCGGCAAGACTGCTGGATGGGCAGGAGCCGGCAGCGGGACGATGGGCACAGCCGGCTCACGCGGCGTCGCCCTGCCTTCCCGGATGACGATCGCGGGAAGCGGCGGGGGCGCGGGTGGGAATGTCAGGGGCGGAGGAGGCGATTGCAGCTGTATTGTCCGGGCGACCTCCCGTTCCGCGTCGAGGCCCCGCCGCCTGGCGTCCAGAAACAGGAAAAGCCCGATGGCGAGGATCAATGCCATCCCCGCTACGAGAAACGATGGGGGCCCGGCCGATGGCAGAACGACCTCCGGCATGAGGTCGCCTCGCCGGTCATGGACGGGCTCCGCAGCATCAATCATCCTGCGGCCTCGTTCCTTTGACCTTCGTCCGCGTCGCGACTGCCTTGTCCCGTCCGAGCAGGAGTATCAGCCGACGGTACACACCCTGGATCCGATAGGCCCCGTCCTGCATGACCCCATTGACCAACGCGGGGCTCCCGCGCCGCTCTTCCTGGTAGACCGCCGGCATCCGGACGTTTTTGGGCCAGAGCAAAGTCGTCGTTTGCCCATCGTCCGAAATCTGAGTGGGCCAGAGCCCGCGACGGCCGCTCATTCGATATCGTCCGGTCACGGGTGATTCCGCGACGGCCGAGTCAGCCGGCGGCGGCGGATATGTGAAGCTCAACAAATAGGGCGTATCGGCCATTCCAGCGGGGACGGCATATAAAGTGAAATTGTAGATGCGCTGATCCGACAACACCGTCATGTTCGTGGTAGAGGCATAGCCTACAGGCTTGACGACAAGATGGTCCGCGCGGCGGTTCGCCTGGACCTGCCAGGCCGAGCTATCGCCCACGACCACGCTTTCGATGCGTTCATCCGACGAAAAGACAATCGTGGCGGCATAGCCCGACGCTATGCGGAGCCCGACGACCTGCTGCGGGTCATAGGCAATCGTCTGAATATGCGAGTCGCCGATCGCAGACACGGGCAGCGTTTCCGCCTTGGCCGGTGCGCCGACGATGAACGAAGCGAAGGCAGCGAGAACAGGCCCCGTCCGTATCACAGACCGTCCCCACTTTGCCGTACCGTCGCCGGATCGTCTCGCGCGGCTCCGCCGGGATTTCGATCTGACCGCGACGTCCTTTCGTCAGTTGCGATTACGGACCGGGCCAGACCGGGCCGGTTTCCATCGGCCGCCCGCAAGTCCGCAAGAGGCGCCACCAGCGCCGACGCCGGATCAGGCTGCGGCGGCACCTCTGCATCCCGATGATAACGAGTCACCTGAAAGCCGAGCGGATTGGCGAGCCGGTCCTCGATTGACATCGGCTCCCCGACGAAACGGAAGGTGATCACGGCAACCCAATGATCCCGCTGAGCCGGCGCCATCGCCCTGTCGCCATCATATCGCCCCGTAGAGAAACGAACGAGCGCCCGCCCCTTTTCGAGCGATGACACGCTTTCGATCCGGGCATCGACCAGGGTCGACCGGGAATAGATGTTGAGCGGGCTTTCGGGGTTGCTCGACGGCATCTGCGCCAGATAGCCGGAACGCGCCGTTTGCGCCGACCATAGAGTGACCTTGCGATATCGGTCGTTCAACTGATGAATGTCGAAGCTTTCGCGCGCGAGGACATATTGGGCGAGAAGCGATTGCGTCAACGCCGAGTCCGGCTTTATGACTCTTGGCTCGATCCCTTTTAGAACCTCCACATATCCGGTCGAACGGTCCACCAGCACGGTATAGGGCACCACAGTTTTCAGCGGCGCCATGCCGATCAGAGCGAAAGCTTCGAGGACCGCTATGGCGCAGGCGACGACAGCGATGCTCCAGGCGATGCGGCGCGATCGCCTTGATGCTTCGCGCCGATCCCGGGCCCAGTTTTCGGCGCGCGCGAAATATTGTCCGCGCGATGTCGCTTCTGGAATGTCCGCAGGCTCCGTCATCTGGCAGCGTCCCGCTGAAATTGGGCCAATGACTGTCGCGCGACCGCTCGTCTGCCTGACTGCCCCAACCGCGTCGCTGTCACGAACGGCTCTGCGCGACCATCATCGACCGATCTCCCATCCCGGCCCTTCGTTCCGGCCACCCTTCTACCCTCGCCATCGGCACTTTCCCGACGAATTTCCGTCTCGATATTCCGCGTCAACAGTTGGGCGCGGCTGATTCGTTCGATATTGCTGGCGGATGAAGCCGCCGAGTGCCCACGCCATTCGGAGTGGTGGACCGTCTGGACCGTGGGTTGCGTCCTTGCGGCCGCCTGACGCGGAAACGGGGGTAGACGCAGAGCCATGGCTGCACGCGCTACCGCAAAAAGCACGAGGACGCCAACCACGGCAAAGGAGGCGGTCGTGATGAAGAGATGTTCCGCAAAGCTGTCGACCGGGCTGTTCGCCTGGAATGCCAGCGTCAGTGCGTTCGTTTCGGGCTCCAGCACGGACAGTTCGATCAACGTCACCACAGGCACGACGACCGCCCCCAGCATCGTGGCAACGATCACCCGCACCCAGCCCGCAAATAACCCGGTGCCGACATTGAATAGAGCGAGAGCCACGAATATCGGCCCCAAGGCCAGCATGATGGCCATGGCAATACGGACCGAAGCGAAAGCGCCGACAAGGGATGCAAGCATTATCCGGTTCGCTGACCTGAGCGCCTTTCTGGATTCGCTACTGGGCCCCGACCTGAGTACTCGGCCAGATGGTGTGGCAACTTCGTCCCTAACGCCATCAGCCGTATCGGGCGAACTGTCAGCCATATCATGAACTTTCGCGACCTCAGCTATCGAGGCGCTCACAGCGTCTATTCGACTGGAAATTGCAGCGGTCGAACTGTCCCCAGATTGCGCCGCACCTAAAATCTGGGTCGCGACCTCCTCGGGGCCGCGTGTGGCGAGGTTGAAAACCAGTGGCTGATAAGCCGGCCATTGCGTCGCCAGCATGATGACGAATCCCACGCGCAGCGCGGCAAAGATGATAACATCAGCGCCGATCCGTCCGCCGATCAGACAGCGATAACCGATCACCGCGAAATAGATCGTCAGCAGGCCGACCAACATTCGTCCGAACGGCGCGCCCGAGCCCAACGCTCTGTAGCCCAGTTCGGCCAAAGCCTGGGTCTGGCAGGACAAATGTAGCAATAAGGTCACGGCGTAGGAGGATGTCGGATCAAAGGGCGCGCAATATTCCATCACGAACCTTTCAAAAGTTCGGGCATCCACTGCGCAGGATCGTCGCCCACGCGGCTGCGGATCTCGTCAAGCCTGCGCACTGTGCTCTCACGCCCCGATAATATCAGGAGATGCCCCCTTTCCCCTTCGAGATTGAGGCGAGCTACGACGCTGTCGTTACCATGTTTGATGAGGAAGGAGTGGCTGTTGTCGGGCAGCCCCCGAACAATATCCAGCTCGTGCTGAGTGAGGCCGAAACCGCCGACATAATCTTCGGTCCGCGCCTTGGGGTTGGGCGTGAATATCTGCGTTGCAGATTGTTCGATGATCGTGCTGCCAATCCGGCTCGCAAGCGCGTCTTCGGCATTTTGGGTGACAAAGCCCACAATGCCGTTTCTCTTGCGGATCGTTTTTTCCCAGTCCCTGATGCGATCGACAAATATCTCGTCATCAAGCGCTTTCCACCCTTCGTCGATCACGATCATCGTAGGCTGGCCGTCCATCCGTTCGTCAATCCGGTGAAACAGATAAAGCATGACGGGGGTTCGCAAGATCGGGCTATCCAGAATCTGGGTCATGTCGAAGCCCACGATCGACTGGCTCAGATCGACGCGATCATCCACATTGTCGAATAGCCAAGCATGCGCGCCTTCCCCCCACCAGGGCTGCAGCCGGGCGAACAGGTCGCGCGCATGTGGCCTGCGATCCCCACGGAACAGTTGGGCAAGCGAACGAAGGCGCCGCAAATGTCGCGGCGCGGCGTAGTTGGCGGCGATCGCTTCGACAATCTGCTGCCGGTCTTCAGGCGTCAACGGCTCACCCCCTGCCGAAGCCAGCAGACCAAGCCATGTGGCGATAAAATTTCGATTTTCGGCGCTGTCGGTTAGTTGGAGCGGATTGAAAACGCTGGGGATACCGGGCCGAAGCACGTCATATTCGCCCCCAATGGCGCGAATGAACAATTCTGCGCCCCTGTCCTTGTCAAAAAAGGCTAGACGCGGACGGTGCTTCAAAGCCTGGGCCAGCACGAAATTGAGAATGACCGTCTTGCCCGATCCTGAAGGACCGATGATGGTGAAATTGCCCAGGTCGCCCTGATGGAAATTGAAATAATAGGGCCCCGCCGACGTCGTTTCAAACACCGTGATATAGTCGCCCCAGATGTTTCCCGATGCCTTGCCGGATGGGAAATTATGATTGCTGGCAAAGCTGGCGAAATTAGCCGACGAGATCAGGGCCCGGCGCGCAATATATTTGAAATTTCCGGGAAATTGCGCCCAAAACGCAGCCTCCAGCCCGACATCCTCGCGGACCGCGACGATGCCCAGGTCGGCCAGGGCCGACTGCACTTCGGCAACACCGGCATCAACATGCGCGATGCTGTCTCCCTTGACCATGATTGTCAGATGGTGCTCGCCAAAGGCGGCCCTTCCCGCCGCGAAATCATCCTTCGCCTGTCCGAGTTCACCCCGCAGGCTTATGGCTTCGTCATCCGATGCCCGCATGCGCCGCAGCGCGAGGTTCATCCGTCCCAGTCCGGCCTGGCGATCGACGAAAGCAAAGCTCTGCGTCAGCATCATTTCGGCGGGAATGCGAAGAATGTCGTCGAGCATGCCCGGCGTGGTCTGCCCGGGATAGTCCTTGACCGATATGATGGCGGCAAAGGTCTTGCCCTCATCCTGGGTGGAGCCGAGTTCAATGTCCCGCTGGCCAAAACTGATGCGCCGGTAGGGAATATAATGGCCGGCATCACCAAATGGCAGCCGCACGGGCCGCAAGGATGCGTTGTAAAGCGCCGACAGAAATTCCAGAGGCTCCGAACAAGGTCCGTATGGCGTGTCGTAGATGGTCAGAAGGCGGGGCCGATAGGTCGACAAGGACGTTATGATCTGATCCGTGGCGGCTTCGAGAGCATTGGCTTCCGCAGCGATCAACGCAGCTTCGTCCCGTGCCTTTGTCGACAGACCGAAGAAATCGAGCGTAGCATCGATCACGCCGCTGCCGGCTGCTGCCGGTCGCCTCATTACGGTCAGAAACAGCTCATTCGCGTAAAGATGTCTCGCCGAAAGACGGTCGTGCCAGGCGTGATCGAGCGAAGCGCTGAAGGCGTCGGGAAATCCGGCCGAGTCGGCCAGCCGGGTTTTGCGCCGCATGATATGATGATAGAGCGCGAACCGGGAATTCCCGATCGACCGCAGCAACGCGTCTCGCAGCGTCTTGCGGTAATTTAGTTCGGCGCTGTCGGCGGTCTCGAACAGCAGCCCGTCCAGCCTGATCACCTGCATGAGATTGCCGTTGCGCAACTCTATGATGCTGTCGTTGAAATGGCGGGCGTAGGGCAAGCGGCTTCCGGCGCTTTCCTCCTTTTCGAAGCTGGGACGCTGTCGGTCTCGTGCCGATCCTAGGCTCGATAGGAATTGCATCGCCAGAACCGATAGTTGCGAATGCGGGGACAGCGCGTCACACGCACGATCCAAATATCGAATATCCGCGGATCACGAAGGCATGCTGCTGCCCCGACCAGGTGAATAAGGAGCGCGGCGGGAACTGCCCAGATCGATTTAAAGATCAGAAAAAGCTCGGTAGACACAATCCCGTTCAGAATGAAAAAAGTGTAGGTCACTCCAGCGAACATCTGGGGGCGCGTGAGAGCCACAAATACCGCGTCCCGCGCCAGCGCCGCGCTCACCTTAATTGCCCCCAATCGTGGCTGCGCTTTGAATGCCTGCGACGATACTAGCTGCACCAAACAGGATGAAGCAGCCAAGGATGACCGTGGCACCATAGCGCCAGTTCATCCGCCCCGTCAGCATCAGAAAGCCGACGGACGCCACCGCCATGACAGCCACCACGGTGGCTACGGTTCCCAGAAGCGTTCCTTCGAGCCAGTGAACCGCATTGACGATAGGACCGGAACCCGCCGGATCGAAATTCGCCGACTGTGCCGATGCCCGTGCTCCCCCGATCGCGTAAATCGCACTAATGGCTGCCCCAAACACGCGAATGTCCATTCCATCCCCACCCGAGATCGGCTCGGCAATGTCAGCCGCCAGAAGAGCGCTTTCGAGCCAAGTGAGATGTCTCGCATGACTCGGCGAAACAGATCAATAGCGACGTTGGAATTACTGCAATTGGACGTCGGGCAAAGAAAGGATGCTGTTCCTTTCAGTGAAATACAGGCCACTCTCCGCGATGATGCGGGCAACAACCGCCTTTATTTCCTCGTTTACGCCGTCGCCATCGACATCCACCCGGATCATCTCTCCTTCATCCCCCGTCGCGACCCGCAGACGGATAATGCCACGGGCGTCTGGAAATCGTGCCGCAACCGCTGAGTGGATCAGGGCATAGTTTTGGGCGAGAGCAGTAGCATCCGCCGCCAATTTACGCGTAACTCCTCGACTTATGGGCAGGGGATCGACGCCCGTGACCAACCGCGCAGGCGGCGGCCGCCCGACAGTTGCAAAGGCCATCAGGCCCTGGGCGATCTGGGATGCGCCGAAAATAATCGTGCAGCCGAGTATGACCTTGGCTGCGGTGGTCCAGTTAAGCTGCCCCCTCATCATGGCGAAACCACATGCCGCGACCGCCACGACAGCGACACTGGCGGCCATGCTTCCGGTGAGAAGGTCGCTGATCCAATCGGTTGCTGCGACGATGGAGGAACTGCCGTTCATTGCTTGTCACTAACAAGACAGGGGCAAATAGGGGGCTGAGCCGAAGACATGCCCGATCAGTAGGCTATGTGGCGGAGCGTGCAAGCAAAGGCATCCATGATCCTGTCGCGTGCCCACGGATCACGCATGACGGCTTCGAAGGTGGGAATGTCATTTTTTCTGAACCCCGATTTTTCGCGAACGACGAGCGGACCATTCGGAATCCCCGTACGCGCAACGATATCGCTCAGCGCGGCATCCATTTCCTCATACCGGTAAAGCTGGTCGACCATCAGCGTGCCGTCAGGGCCGGCATAGAGACCCGTGTCGACCGGAAAAACGCCGATATCAACAAAATCCGGCCATTCCGTGGGGTTTCCGCGCGCCTTATGATCCAAAGAATGGCGCAGCATCGCAAAATAGGACAGGCACTTGTCCACGGGATGCCGCTCAAAGGCGAATTTGAAGGCGCGTCCGAAGAAATCCGGTTGCCGTTCCCTGATTTCATATGACGCCATATGGTTATAATAGCCATCATGGTTGCGCGGCCGATGCCCTGGCCGAGCCGGCGTAATTGGTGTTACGATATCATCGCGCCCGCAATATGCGCCCAGATGGACTTCGAGCGATGTCCCGGCCGTCTTGCGGGTCTTCACGAACAAGAAGGAGTGTTTGAATGACAGAACGACCATATTGACCGCAATAATTTACGTCGCCCACCTGGGCAAGAGTCAGCGCCCCGGCACCCCGCATATCTGAAATATCAGGCGCAATACGACTGTGCAGCATCGTGCGGCGGACGTTATATCGATGCCCCTGATACGCACGGGCGCCGTTCAAGGCCTGCGTTCTCCCACGGTTACCGGCCTTGCCTCCTCCGGCTGCTGCTGGCTGTTAGGGTCGTCGCGCGTGATGACGCCGTTCTTTTCAGTCCAGCTTTCGATCAGTGCGGGAATATCTTCTGCCGGTGCCGGCCTGCCGAAAAAAAAGCCTTGGGCATAATCGCAACCCAGCTGCCTCAGCTTCGCGGCCTGTTCCTCTTCCTCCACGCCTTCGGCCACGACTTTCATGTTCAGCGCGCGCCCCATGGTGACGAGGGCGGATACGATCGCACCATCGGCTTCGCGTTCGGTGATCCCGCTGACGAACGAGCGATCGATTTTCAACGTGCTGACCGGCAGGGACCGGAGGTGGGACAGGGACGCAAAGCCGGTGCCGAAATCGTCGAGCGCCAGCGGAATATTGCACCGGTGCAGCTCATCGATTGCCTTGCGGACGACGTCGGAGCCGGCGCCCAGAACCACGCCTTCGGTGATTTCGATTTCGACATGGTTGGCGTCGATCGAAAATCGGTTCATATTTTCGATGAAACGCGACACATATTGTTCACGCCGCAGTTCGGCGGACGATACGTTGATGGCCACATGGCCATAGGCAAGCCCTTTCGCCTTCCATGCCGCCATGTCGTTAAAGGCCTGGTTGATCATCGTCTGCCCGATCATGTCCGCCACATCATGATCTTCGAACGCGGCGTAGATTTCCGCTGGTGAACGGATCGCGCCGCGATTGTCGCGCCACCGCAGCAACGCCTCGAAGCCGACGAGTTCCCGGGTCTGTAGCGAGACCTTGGGCTGATAATAAGCGAGGATGGTGCCGTCGCGCACGGCGGTGCGGGCGCGATTGATCATGGCGACCCGTTCCTGCACGTCTTCGAGCAGGGATCGTTCGAACATCTGCATTTGCCCGCGCCCCAGGGATTTGGCGCGATAAAGCGCCAGATCGGCGTGGCGCATCAATTCGGTCGCGACCCGGCCGTCATTGGGGAAGGTGGAGATGCCCATGCTGACCCGGCATTCGATCGATCGCCCCGCAGCGAAGAAGGTCTCGCGGATGTTGAGCACGTCGCCGGCCAGATCGACGAGCTGCTTCTTCGTTTTGACGTCCTCGATCAGGATGGCGAATTCGTCACCGCCGAGGCGCGCGACCAGGGCGCGGCCCTTGAATATCCCCATCAGGCGCGAGGCGAAATTCTTCAGCAATTCGTCGCCGGCATGATGCCCCATCAGGTCGTTGACGTCCTTGAAGTTATCGACGTCCAGCAACAGGATGCCGAGCTTCTTGAAATTCGTCATGGCGCGGCTCAACGCCTTGTCGAGACATGCGTTGAACAGGGCGCGGTTGGGCAATTCGGTCAGCGAGTCATGTTCGGCATTCCAGCGTATCTGATCCTCGATCAGGACGCTTTCGTGAATGTCTTCGGTATAACCGTACCAGCGAACGATATCGCCATCGTCGTTGCGGCGCGGATAGGCCTGCGCGCGCATCCAGCGATATTGATCATTGACCAGCAGGCGCACGCGAACGTCGAAAGGCTCGCCGGTCGAATGCGCAGTGGCGATGGCCTGGCCGACAGGTTCAATATCGTCGGGATGCGTCGCCGTCAGCCAGCCCGCGTCGGAGGCCTCATCCCGTTCCAGACCCGAATTTTCCAGCCAGCGGTCGGTGAAATCGATGATGCGACCCTGCGCATCGGCGATCCAGGGAAGCTGGGGGTTATATTCGACGATCAGCCGGAGATTTTCCTCGCTCTGCTTGAGGATGTCGATTTCCGTCTGTTCATGGGTGATGTCGACCATCACCACCTCGATCCGGAACGTCCCGGCACGATCGCCCAACAGTCGAGTCACCGTCCTGAAATGCCTCGTCGCGCCGGTGCGGTCGTCCAGCGTCACCGGAGCATCGGCCCGGCCGTCCCTGAATGTTGCACGCGCCAGAGCGAATAGCGGTTTGCGGAGATCTGCCCGGAGAGCCCTGATCCAACGAAAAAACAGATCGGACCTGTGCAGACCGATGAGCTGGGCGGCGCCGCTGTCGCAGTCGCATATCCCGTGATCATCGATTTCGAACCGGGCCACCCCGGCGAGTATCATCGCGTCCTGACTAAAGACCATCGGGCCTTGCCTGTCCTGCGATCCTTCGCAAGCCGGCCGCGATGAAATTCGGTCGTTCATTCCACTCCCGCCGACGGCCGCAACTAGGATTCCCCAGGAATTTACCATCCACTCGATAAGGTTCGGTTAATCCCTGCGCTACGAAATGCGGGATATGTGAGCAGACCAGTGGCAATGCCTCAGAATTTCAGTGCCAGACCAATGCCATAGGTGCGGGGGGCGCCATAGGCGGCGGTCCTGTAGATACCAATGCCCGATCGATCGTCGGCATAGGTTTTGTAGATCGTATCGGTAAGATTATCGATCCAGCCGGTGATGCTCCAATTATCCCGGCGCAGCCCGAAGCGGAGATTGACCAGCGTCCGCGGCCCGGCCCTGAACGCATCGGCGTTGGTCGGCTCGAAAAAGACGGTGGACCTGTAATCGACATCGCCGCGCGCGAAGAGTGTGCCGATGGACACGGGCACTTCATATTGAACAGCGCCGTAACCGGTGAAATGCGGGGCCAGGACGAGATCGTTGCCGGCGCAGTCTGTGCTGCCTCCGCCGACGGAGAGCGGTACGCCGCAATTGTCGAACCGCTTATAATGGGCGTCGAGCACGGCCGCATTGCCCTCGACCCGCAACCGCGGCGTCAGTTGCAGCGAAAACTCGCCTTCAAGACCCTTGCTCACGGCCTTGCCGGCGTTGCTCAGCCCCAGGCCGTTGCCCAGCACCTGCGACACCTGCAACCGGTCGTAATCGGTGCGGAAGGCCGCGAGGTTGACGCGCAATCTGTTGGCCAGCGCGAGCGCCTTGAAGCCTGCTTCATAGCTGGTCGCCTGTTCGGGCTGTGCCGTCAGCGCGGCCAGCGAGGACGCGATGTCGACATTATAAGCGGCGCTTTTGAACCCCCGCGCGAAGCGGGCGTAGACATTGGCGCCCGGCGCGATCTCGTATGATAGTGACGCGCTCGGCGAGAAATCATCGTCATTCGATCGGCCGTCGAACATCAGGTCGGGAAAGCCAAGGAACGGGAATATGCCCGTTACGTCACCCTGTTCGAAATGAGTCCGCTTCTTTTCTCTGGTGTAGCGCACGCCCGCCGACAGCGCGAGACGATCGGTCAGCTGATAATCGAGCCGTGCGAACAGTGCCGCGCTTTCGGTCGACACATGGCCCCTGGTCGTCAGTGTCGGCTGACCGGGGACGCCCAGGTCGGCACCCAGGCCGAGCGCCCGATCGGTGCGGACCATCTGGTCGAAATAGAAAGCGCCCACGAGATAGCGCAGTTTTCCGGTCTGGCCGGTCAGGCGCAATTCCTGGCTGAAGAAATGCGATTTGTCGCTGAAATCGTCGGCGGCGACGAAATCGACCTGCTCCTGATCGTCGTCCAGCGACGCATCATAGGAGGATTTGCGATAGGCGGTGATCGACGTCACAGTCAGCGCGTCGGCTTCCCATTCAACCTTCAGCGAAACGCCCTGCCCGTCACGCGACAGCCGGTTGGGCCGGTTATTGTTGATATGCAGCGGCTTTCTGGACGGGAAATCGGCAGGATAGCCTGCCAGACTATCCGCCTGGAAAAAGGCCGGCGTGCCGCGATCGCGCAAACCGTCCCAGCGGACAAGGAAGGAAAGCGCGTCGGTGGGGGTGAACTTGGCGGACAGCCGCCAGGTCAGGAGATCGGTGGAGCCGGCATCCTTGCCGCCCGACAGATGTTTGTAGAAGCCGTCCTGCCGGGTGTAGGACACAGCGCCCCGCACCGACAGCTTGTCGTTCAGGGGCGCGCCGATTGCGGCTTCGGCCCGGCGATAGTCATAGCTGCCCACATCGAGGCTAACCGATGCCTCCGGATCGCCACCAGGCTGCCGGGTCTGAACATTGATGACGCCGGCAATGGTGTTCTTGCCATATTCGGTCGATTGCGGCCCGCGCGCGATTTCGACCCGGTCCACGTCCAGCAGCGCCTGCGCGAAATTTTCCGGCCGGCCGACATAGACGTCGTCCACAAATATGCCGATGCCCGTTTCCAGTCCGATATTGCGAACCAGCGTGGAAATGCCGCGAATGGATATCTGTCCCTGCAACTGGCCGGCGATGCCGCCGCTGATATCGACATTGGGCGCCAGCCGGGTCAGATCGGTGATCGATCGCAAACCGGCGGCCAGGACGGTGTCGCCCGAGATGCTCGTCACCGACAGCGGCGCCTTGAGCAGGGACTCAGGCACTTTTCGCGCGGTGATCGTGATGTCGGCATCGCTGACCTGAGCCGAGGCGACACCCGCCGGAAAGCTGCTAGCCGCCACCGAAGCGAGCAGCGCCCGCCGCCAGAAATGTCCCGCCGTTACATTGATCATGCTACCCACTGCCCGTTATATTTTGTTGGACCCGTCTCCTTTTTAATGGCGGTGTGGTAAACTATCGGTTAAATTTTATCGTTCAGCGTCGGCTCATCGGCAGGCCAGCCCGCTGATCAATAACGGGTCAGTTCCACGTCGATATGGCGGAAGCCGTTGATGAAATTCGCATGGACGCGGCGGACATCCCCCACCACATTGACCTGAAGACGTCGCCGGAGCAATTCTTCCAGCAGGACGCGGATCTGCAATTCCGCAAGCCGCGCACCGACGCAGCGATGAATGCCGTGACCGAACGAAAGATGGCGGCGCGCATTTCCGCGTTCGATGTCCAGCCGATCCGCGTCAGCGAACACCGCTTCGTCCCGGTTGGCCGAGATATACCAGAGCGCGAGCTTGTCCCCCTTGGCGATCTGCTGGCCGTTGAGTTCACAGTCCGCCGTGGCCGTGCGCCGCATATGGGAAATGGGCGTGTGCCAGCGGATGATTTCCTGCACGGCATTGGGCAGGAGCGATTCGTCCGCCTGCAACTTCGCGCGCTGATCGGGAAACTGGTCAAGGCCCAGCACGGCCGCAGACATGCTCGTCCGGGTGGTGTCGTTGCCACCGACGATCAGCAAGGCGAGATTGCCGATAAACTCCATCTCGCCCATTTGGGACATGCTCTCGCTCTGCATCATCATGCCCAGCAGGTCGCCGCCGCCCGGATTGGCCAGCCGCTGCTGCCACAGAAGATGGAAGTAGGTCGCCATCTCGGTCAGCACCTCGCGCCGGACCTGAAACAGGTCGGCGATCCGCGCCGCTTCCATATTGCCCGCCCAGTCGGACCAGAAGGTCAGCAGGTGCCGGTCTTCCGCCGGAAAGCCCAATATGGTTGCGAGCATGCGCGTCGCCAGTTCGGTCGACACATTGCCGACCCAGTCGAACGTGCCGCCCACCGGCAACGTATCGATGATCTCTGCCGCGTGCGCGCGCAGCTCGACGGCGAGTTCGGTGATGTGGCCGGGGGTGAAGGCCGGAGCGACCGTCTTGCGTTGGGCGCTGTGCTCGGGCTCGTCCATGGCGATGAACATCGGCAACTGGAACTCCTCCCCCGGCGCGGGATCGCCGATGGTGATCCCGCCATAGCGCCACGAGGATGAAAACAGGTCGGGCTTTCCCTCGACCTCCGCGACCATCGCGTGACTGGAGATATTCCAGTAATCGCCATAGGCGGTGCCGGTCACCCGGCTTACCGGCGCGGTTTCGCGCAGCCGCTGGAAGACCGGCTCCCACCTTGCCTGCGAATAGAGTTCGGCACGGCTGGTATCGTCGGGATGTGGGGTGTCGCTTTCGGCCTCGCCATGCGACGCCAGCCACTGATCGACGGCCTGATCGGCGGTGGGGGCAGTGCGATAGATTGGCGTCGGTTGCATGTCTGGTCCCGTCTTCCCGTGATCATGAGGCAAAGCCGGGCTTTCCCGGACGGAAGGACGATGTCAAGCGGCGCAGGCGGACCCTGCCCCTCCGTCCTCGATAACGACCAGGGAATTTGAGGCCGCCCGGAACGCCGAAGGTAAAAACCTGTTAAGGACTTTCCATTATCAGGGGTGGGCACCTCTCGCGTGAGATTGAATATGAGCGAATATGTACCCAGCGCGCAGCTTCGGGCCGGAAGCTCGACGGTCGCTGCCGACTTCATTGCGCATGTCGACCTGGCCGTCACGCTGGAAAGCCTGGTGGCGCATTTCAGCCAGGCGCTGGGGCCTGCCGGCGCCAGTCACGCCTGTTTTGCGCTAGAGGGTGGAGAGCGACGTCGACTGTTCGGCGAAACGGGCTGGGGCGGCCTGATCGCACGACCCGAGACGCTTCCCCTGCTGCGCTTTCCGGTCACCGGATGGGATGAACGCGACTATGAGGTGGAGATCGCTCTGTTCGGTACGGCGGCCACGCCGGAAGAGCGCGCCAATCTGCACAGCATGGCGGTGCTCTATCTCTGCCGGGGCATTGCCCTGATCGACGCCCGGGATGAACCGATGGGTTCCGCCCTGACCGCGAACGAACGATTCTGCCTCGCTCAGCGGCGGGCCGGGCTGTGCGATCTGGACATCGCCGAAGCGCTCGACCGGTCGGTCCATGCCGTGCGAATCCACCTTCAGCGGGCGAAGCTGAAGCAGGAAGCCTGACATTTGAAGCACGGCGAAGCCTGCTCTGCCGTAGCGGACAAGTTTCCCATGACCTCGACAATATAACATGATACCCGCTTCGCCAGAGGCGGGAGGCTGGCTTGTTGCATCTGGTTACGGGCGAGAACAGGTTTCTATATAATGACGAGATCAGGGATTTATACCGCGCCCGCGCCGGGGTGTTCGTGGATCAGCTCGGCTGGGACCTGACCGTCACGGACGGTATGGAACGGGACGAATATGATGATTCCCGTGCGAGCAACGTCATTGGTTTCGCGGCGGACGACCGGGTCGTCATGGGGCTGCGTTTTCGCCCTACCGATGACCGTTCGATGCTGGTGGACCATTTTTCCCACGTATTGCCCGCCGGCATTCGGCCGATCAATGACGCGCGCACATGGGAATTGAGCCGGGGCTTTTGCATCGAACGCGGCGTTCGCCGCCATCATCTGAGGCGGAAGGCCGCGTGCATGATCGCCCCGCTGGAACTGGCCTATGAGGCCGGTATCGACCGCTGCGTCGGCTTTACTGATGTCAGGATGCTGAGTTTTTGCTATGGCGTCGGCTGGAAGCTCAATCTGCTCGGCTCGGCGGTTTCCTATGGTCAGGGCGACGCCGTGGCCTATGAAGTCGATGTGTCGCGATCCGCGATCGAGGATATGCGGCAAATGTGGGGTCTGCCAAAACCTTCTCATATTACACTTTCCGGGCTTTCGCCCGACGACCGTAATGTGCATCATGCGGCCGAGCGGCTGATTCAGGATCATCCCGAGCTCGCCAAGATCGCGGCGCAGCCGGTGGCGGAACTCACCGGGACCGATGGCCCGGCGGGCACGAAGGCCGAGAAATATTATAATGAATTTGGTGGTTCGGACGCAGAAAGACATGGATGAGCAACGATAATATCAAGATCGCATCGCCAGTGGAAATCGAAAGCTGGATCGTCGGGCGCATCGCCGAACTGGTCAATGTGCCGGCGGACACCGTGTCGCCGGAGGCGGATTTCGAGAGCTTCGGCATCGATTCCGCAAAAGCGATCGCCCTGATCGTCGATCTGGAAAACTGGCTGGATTTGCCGGACGAATTGCCGCTGGAACTGCTGTTCGAAGCCGGTTCGATCGGCCAGGCTGCGGAAAATATCGCGGCCGCCTCCAGGGCCATGGTCGCCAGCCAGGCCGCAGGCGCCAAATGACCGACGCAGGGCAACTTGAATTCGGCGGTTCGGCCGCCGCCATCCGTCACCATTATGACGTCGGCAACGATTTCTATTCCGCATGGCTCGACCCGACCATGACCTATTCGAGCGCAATGTGGAACGGCCTGCCCCAGGACGCCCCGCTGGAGGAGGCGCAGCAGCGCAAGCTCGCCTATCATGCGGACTCGGTCGGTGCCGGCCCCGGCATGCGGATACTCGATGTCGGCTGTGGCTGGGGCGGCATGATGCGCACGCTGCTGCGCGACTATGGCGTCGCCGAAGCCGTGGGACTGACCCTCAGCGAAGAACAGCACGCCTATATCGGCCAACTCGGCATTCCGGGCATCAGCGCGACGATTTCCAACTGGCATGATTATCGCCCCGACCGGCCGTTCGACGGCATCATCTCGGTCGGCGCTTTCGAACATTTCGCGCATCCACAGCAGAATGTAAGCGAACGCCGCGACGTGTACCGGCAATTTTTTGCGGCCTGCCGCGAATGGACAGCCGGCAAAGGCCGGCTCTCGCTCCAGACGATCGCCTATGGCAAAATGGCCCCGGAAGACGCCAATCCCTTTATCTCCAACGAGATTTTCCCCGCCGCCGAATTGCCGACGCTGGAGGATATCGTCGTCGCCTCCAACGGCCTGTTCCGGATCGAGCTATTACGCGACGACGGCCTCGATTATGCGCGTACCTGCGAGCTGTGGAGCAACAAGCTGCGCCAGGCGGTCAGGAGCGGCCTGCTCGATCCCGAAGCGCATCCCGTGGACAAATATTCGCGCTATCTTCGCATGTCGGCGGCTGGCTTCCGCATGCGGAAAATCGCTCTGCTGCGCATCGCCTTTGCGGCTTATTGAGCCACTCGCACCGAGTTCGACCAGCCTATGCAGATAGACTTTAGCCGATCGATCATCGACGTCATCGTCGGTCATGAAAATCAAGTTCCCGATCGTCCCGCCCTCGTCTTCGACCTTGGGGACGGCCCCATCGCCAGCCTGACCTATGCCGAACTTGGGCAGGATATCCGGCGTCTGGCGGGCGCGCTTGTCGCGCAGGGGCTGGCCGGCCGCCGGATCGCCCTGTTATTTACCGCCAGCACCGAATTTGCGCGCGCCCTGCTCGCCTGCTTCGCGGTCGGCAGCGTCGCGGTGCCGATCGCACCGATGGGCCGGAGAAAGGCCAGGTTGCAGAATATTCTCAGTCTGCTCGACGAGATCAGGCCGGACTGCATATTGGTCGACGATGTCATGGCCGCGCAATTCGGGGCGGACCTTTCCGCTGCGGTTGGGGGTAGGCGTTATCTGACGTTCGGCGCCCTGATGCATGATGCAGAGCCTATCGAGCCCTCGCGGCTGTTACCCGATCAGCTGGCGCTGCTCCAGTTCACGTCGGGCACGACATCCCGCCCCAAGGGGGTGATGATCACGCACGGCAACATCATCGCCAATGAAAGCATGATCCAGGCGGCCTTTGGCCATGCCCAAGATTCCCATTTCGTCGGCTGGGTGCCGCATTATCATGACCAGGGCCTGTTCGGGAACATCCTGCAACCACTGTTCCTCGGATCGACCTGCGTCATCACTTCGCCTGCCGCCTTCATCAACAAGCCGATGAGCTGGCTGCACCTGATCTCGCGCTATCGCGCCCATACCAGCGGCGGCCCGAATTTCGGCTTTGATCTGTGCGCCGATTATGCCGAGCGGCGCGGAATGCCCGATGTCGACCTGTCCTGCTGGCGCGTGGCGTTCAACGGAGCCGAGCGGGTCCGGCCGCAGACGCTGAAGCGGTTCTCGGACCTGTTTGCAAAGGTCGGCTTCGATGAACGCGCTTTCCTTCCATGCTACGGGCTGGCGGAATCGACGCTGGTGACGATCGCGATGCCGCCGGCGACCGCACCGCTTGTCAAAGCCTATGACAGCCGGGTCCTTGCAGCCGGGCGAGCCGAAGAAAGCGCCGACGATGGCGCGAGCCTGCAACTGACCTGCTGCGGCCCGGCGATGGAGGGAAGCGAGGCGCAGATCGTCGATCCGGTCACCGGCGCTGTTCTGGGCAACGGGCCGGTCGGCGAAATCTGGGTGCGCGGGCCGCATATCGCCAAAGGCTATATCGACAATCGCGAGGCGACCGAGGCGACCTTCCACGGCCGGCTCGACGATGGCGAGCCCTATTTGCGGACCGGGGACCTTGGCTTTTCCACGGCCGATGGGTTCTACATCGTCGGCCGCCTCAAGGACGCCATCATCGTTCGTGGCCGCAATTATGCGCCTAGCGACGTCGAGCATATCTGGATGGAAATGTCAGGCACGGTCGGTCAGGCGATAGCCGCAGCGGTGCAGATCGATGTCGGGGACGAACAGCATGTCGCCCTGGTGGTCGAGGTCAGCCGCACCGAGGCGCGCGAGATCACCCCTGAATGGTTGCAAGGGCTGGCCGGGAAATTGCGCGCCCGTGCCATGGAACAGCTGGAACTGAGCCTCACCGATCTTGTCATGGTTCCGGCCGGCTCGATTCCCAGAACGACGAGCGGCAAGGTGCAGCGCCGGAGGACTGCCGACATGGTGATGAACCGTGAATTGAGCATCGTCGGTATCGCGGGACCGCTCGCGCACTGGAATGACGAGCAGAACCCTGCTCTTTCCTAACGAGAAAAAATAGAGTGGACGACGCCTGAACCGGCGGTCTGAAAAGAGGATGCATGATGTTCGAACTTTTGGCTGCGCTATGATTTGCGAAGTCCGTCAATGGGGCTTCCCTCGGCAGAACTGGCGCGCCAACATCGAACAGGTGGAATGGGCCACAGACACGGTTTTCAGCGCGTCGAATTGACCGAGCATCACGGTACGCCCGACAACGTCAATCCATCGCCGCTCATCCTCGCTGCGGCGATGGCCAGCCGCTCATCCCATATCCGATTGCAGCCGTCCGCAATCATCCTGCCGCTGCACGACCCGATCCGGATCGCGGAAGATTGCATCATGGTGGACATCGTCAGCAACGGGCGGCTCGATGTCGTTCTGGGACCGGGTTATATGCCGGACGAGTTCGAGATGTTCGGGGCATCGCTGAAGGATCGCGGCCGCCTCATGACAGCAAGCTCGACGTTCTCCGCCGCGCCTTCAGGGGCGAGACATTCGAATATGAAGGTCGCACGATCCGGGTCACGCCCGCGCCCGTACAGAAAGGCGGTCCAAAGCTCATCATCGGCGGAGGCGTCTGGCCACCGCGCACCGCGCGGCGCAGTTCGGCGACGGCTATTATCCCATGATGTATCGCGATGATTTCGTCGAAGAATATCGTCGCACCTGTGCCGCGCTCGGCAAAACTCCGGGGCGGGTCATGAACGGCGACGGCTCGACGGTGATCCATATCGGACATGATCCCGATAAGCCTGGGCCACACTCGCGCCCTTCACCCTTCATGAAACAAATTCCTACGCGGCCAATGCCGCCAGGACCGGCCAGACCCTTCACCAGAAGCCCGCCGAGTCCGCAGATGCCTTGCGCAGATCGGGCACGTACCGGATTTTCACGCCGGAAGAGGGTTTGGCCTATTGCCGCGAGCAGCGCCACCTTGGCCGTCACGTGGTGATGACGCCACTGATAGCGGGCATCGACCCGTCCTTTTCATGGGAAAGCCTTGAACTCATGGCAAGCCGGATCATTCCCGAGCTGGCGCGGGACGCGGCTGATGCGCTAAACCCGTTGTAGCTGCGGCGGGTCTGTCGTTAAGACGCTCCTATGCGGCTCAATGATTGTCACAATGTCGAGGATTTCCGCCGTCTCGCGAAGTGGCGGCTGCCATGGCCGGTATTCGATTATATCGATGGCGGCGCCGACGACGAAATCACGAAGGCACGCAACACCGCCGCCTATGCCGACTGCGATCTGGTGCCCAACGTGCTGGCGGGCATGGCCGACATCGACAGCTCCGTCACGATTCTTGGTCGTAGGAGCGCCCTGCCCCTCATCCTGTCGCCGACCGCGCTGCAACGCATCTTCCATTGGCAGGGGGAGCGCGCGGTCGCCAGGGCGGCGGACGCATTCGGCCTGTGGTTCGGCATTTCGAGCCTGTCCACCGTCAGCATCGAGGACATTGCGGCGATCGTGTCCGGCCCCAAGCTGTTTCAATTTTATTATCATAAGGATCGCGGCCTGAACCGATCGATGATCGAGCGATGCAAGGCCGCGAAGTTCGATGCGATCGCGCTGACCGTCGATACGATCGTGTCCGGCAAGCGAGAACGCTGCGCCCGGAGCGGCTTCACGTCTCCACCGCGTTTCACCCTTTCTTCCGCGCTGTCTTACGCGATCAAGCCGCGCTGGGCGCTGGATTATCTGTTCAGGGATTCGTTCGCGCTGCCCAATCTCGACACCCATGTACGGGAAGGCACGGATAAGGCCGTATCGGTTGCCGATTATATCAATGGCATGCTCGACCCGTCCATCGACTGGAAGATGGCGCAGCAGCTTCGCGAGGACTGGGGCGGCACATTCTGCCTCAAAGGCATTATGAGCGTCGCCGACGCGCGACGGGCCGTCGAAATCGGGGCGGACGCGATCATGCTGTCCAACCATGGCGGCCGACAGCTGGATGGCAGTCGCGCGCCTTTCGACCATCTGCCCGAGATCGTCGACGCCGTAGGCGGGCAGATCGAGATCATCTGCGACGGCGGTATCCGGCGGGGCACCCATGTCTTGAAGGCACTGGCAGCCGGGGCCGACTGCGCTTCGGGCGGACGCTTTTACCTCTACGCGCTCGCGGCGGCGGGCCAAGCGGGCGTCGAACGCGCGATCGGGCTGCTCAAGGACGAGATCGAGCGCGGCATGCATCTGCTGGGCGTAAAGAGCCTCGATCAGCTCGATCGCAGCCATCTCCGCTGGCGCGACTGACGCACCATTGAAGGTAGCGCGGATAAAAAAAGGGCCGATCCGAAGACCAGCCCGATAAGTTTAGGAGAGGATGCCTGAAAGGCACGCCCCTTCTGTCCGACGCGCACGCAGTGGGCAAATGCGAAAGCGAGACGAGCGATTGCGTTTAAGACAATCGTATCGACGATCAAGGCTGAGTGTTCCTCCTCGACGCTGCAATATTTCCGGTCAGACGATCTCACCTAATCTCTTGGGGTCCGATCGGGCTCGATGGATTAACGCCCTACACTTCGGTGCTGGACCGGTCCTCGATCATCAGCCGCTCGCCCTGTTGCTGGACGACGGCCGCAATGGGCCCTGCCATCAGGCTGAGCATGCCGGGTAGATGGAGGGTGACGCGCAGCATCGCGTCCTCCGCGTCGACCGTACACGGCACCTCGACGCCCATCGTGGACACGGTCAACGCCAACCGGTCGGCGGACGGCCAATCATGCGTGACGGTTGCCGCGCCACCGGGAATGCGCGACACCAGCTTGCCGACACCGGCGGCCATCCGTCGCTTTGCTTCCTCCCGCCCGAGCGAATGGGGTATATCGATCCGTCTGGCTACAGTCATGAAGACGGGACGCGCAGGTCGGCTGGATGGTTCCAGCGGCGGGGGAGGCTAGGAAATGCCTGCCGTCGGTTTCATCGGCTCCCCTTGGGGTGGCGTTGCGCCCACGGGCCTGCGGGCCGCCGGATCCGGGGCGTCCAGACTCGTGAAGCCGATCGTCGCCACCAATGCGATCGCCGCCAATATTATGAACAGTAAAAGCAGCTTCGATAGAAATCCTGGCTTGGGTTCCGGCATCGGGTTCAGGCCTCGCGAGGTCGCCGCTTGGAGGAGTTTGCGGGGAATGGAATGGGATCGAGTTTTGCCAGCAGATCGGCGAACAGGTCGTCATTCTCCTGAAGCGGGAAATGCCGCGTAAAGTTGCGGCCCAGGACTTCGAGGTCTCGCTGGCTCAGCAGGCCCACCGCAATTATCCGCTCGTTCATCGCCGCCTCCTGTTTTCCCAACCGACGATGATCGGTTGGGTGCCAAGGATTCCGCCTTCGAAAGGAAATTCTTTGCCCGGCGCGATCAGCCGGCGCGTCTGCGGACGCTCGCGCGAATGTGAACGCATCTGGAAATCCCCGAGCCGTGCCTCTATTGAGCCCAATGATGGACAGGCCCCTTCGCCTTTTGTCGCCGAAGCGAAATGCAGCGACGCTAGAGGCCATTGATCGGCGTCGACGCGTGAGGGTGACGGGATTGGGATGAGCAGTTCGGATACAATCAGGGATGCAATCATCGCCATCGGTCGGCGGCTCGACGAACGCGGCCTGGCCCCCGCGACGGCGGGCAATTATTCCGCGCGCCTCGAAGACGGCAGTATCGCGATCACTATATCGGGTTCGCATAAGGGCCGCCTGACAGCGCAAGACATGATGCGCGTTTCCCCGAGCGGCGCACCGCTGGACGCCAAGAAGCCATCCGCCGAAACCTTGCTGCACTGCCTGGTCTACGACATCGACCCCGGCGCGCAAGCGGTGCTCCACACCCATAGCGTCGCGGGGACCGTGCTCAGCCGAGCGCTGGCGCGGAAGCATGGCATCCTTCTGGACGGCTATGAAATGCTGAAAATCTTTCCCGGCATCGCCACCCATGATGTCGCGGTCGTCCTTCCACTGATCGACAACAGCCAGGACATGGCGGCGCTGGCCGAGGCATTGCGTCCTATACTGACGGAGCAGTCGCCCTTGCTTCCCGCTTTCTATATTCGTGGCCATGGTCTTTATGCCTGGGGGCCATCGATCGCGGCTGCCGAATATGTGACCGAAGCAGCCGAGTTCCTGCTCGCCTGCGCCTGGGAAGAATATAAGCTTTCGGGAGGAAGGCCATGACCGCGCTTGCGCTTTACGCCGATTCAGCGCCGCACAGGCTGTTGGACACGATGCGGGACGAGATCGCCATCAGCGCGGCGCTGGCCCCTACGGGCGTCCGGCTGGAGCGGTGGGCAATCAGAGATGCGCTGCCGGCGAATGCAGACGATGCCGAAGTGCTCGCCGCCTACGCCCTGGAAATCCAGCGTCTTGAAGCATCGGGTGGCTATGCGTCGCACGATGTTATCCGGGTGACGCCGGATCATCCCGACCGGGTAGCCCTGCGCGCCAAATTCCTTGCCGAACATGTGCATGACGATGACGAAGTGCGCTTCTTCGTCGAGGGTTCGGGCCTGTTCTACATCCGCCATGGCGGCACGGTCCATGCGCTCGAATGTACGGCGGGCGACCTGATCATCTTGCCCGCCGGAACGGTCCACTGGTTCGATACGGGCGAACGGCCCCGTTTCACCGCGATCCGCCTGTTCACGACGCCCGAAGGCTGGGTCGCCCGCTTCACCGGCGATCCGATCGCGCAGGCCATCCCGCTTTACGAGCCCGCATCATGACGCCGCGCGCCATCGTTACCGATATCGAAGGCACGACTTCAAGCCTGTCCTTCGTTCACGACATATTGTTTCCCTATTCGCGCGCGCGGCTTGCCAACTATGTGGCGGCACATGCCCAAGACGTCGGGCCGATCCTGGACGCGGTGCGGCAGGAAGCGGGCGATCCGTCGATGGACAGCGACGGCTGCATCGCGCGAATGCTGGAATGGCATGACGCCGATCGCAAGATCGGATCGCTCAAGACGCTACAAGGGCTGATCTGGAAAACGGGTTTCGAAAGCGGCGTGTTGAAAGGCCATGTCTATGCGGATGCGGTGGATGGGCTGCGACGCTGGCATGCACGCGGCATTGCGCTCTATATCTACTCTTCCGGGTCCATCGAGGCGCAGAAATTGCTGTTTGGTCACACGGAACAGGGTGACCTGACGCCGCTGTTCACCGGCCATTTCGACACGGCGATCGGCGGCAAGAAAGAGGCAGGCGCCTATCGCGCAATCGCTGCGCAGATCGGCATTCCTCCGGCGGACATCCTGTTCCTTTCCGACATCGAGGCGGAACTTGCGGCGGCGCAGGAAGCCGGCTTTGCCGTGACCCTGCTGGTACGGGAGGGGCCGCTGCGAGAGGCCGGCTTCCCCGCTGCTGCGGACTTCGACTCGATCCTGCCGGAAGTCCAGCCTGCATGACCTATTATCCCCTGACCGAGGCGACGGCTGCCGCCCATCTTGCAACCATTCCCGTCATCGGCGCGGTGCTGGGCGGGACGCCTGCGGACTGGACCGTCCGCGAGGTCGGCGACGGCAATCTCAACCTCGTATTTCTTGTGAGCGGTCCAGAGGGCGGCGTCGCCGCCAAACAGGCCCTGCCCTATGTCCGGCTGGTCGGCGAAAGCTGGCCCCTGCCGCTCTCGCGCGCCTATTATGAAAGGCTGGCGCTCGCCGATCAGGCGCGCCTCGCCCCCGACCGCGTACCCGCCCTGCTCCATCATGACGACGATATGGCACTGACCATCATGGAATTCTTGACACCGCACCGGACGCTGCGCGGCGCGCTGGTCGAGGGCCTGCGCTATCCGCATCTGGCCGACCATCTGGCGCAATTTCTCGCTGACACACTGTTCCGCACGTCCGACCTCGCCGTGCCGGTCGCCACCAAGAAGGCGCGGATCGCCGCCTATCTCGGCAATGTCGCCATGTGCCGGATCACCGAGGATCTGATCTTCGACGAGCCTTATTTCGACGCGCCGATGAATGCCCATTCGGTGGGGCTCGACGACATTGTCGCCGCTTTCCGGTCTGACATTCCGCTTCGGCTCGCCGCTCAGGGCATGAAGGCGCGTTTCCTCGCCGCGCCCGAAGCGTTGTTGCATGGTGACCTGCATACAGGATCGGTGATGGTGACCGCGCATGACAGCAAGGTCATCGATCCCGAATTCGCCTTTTACGGTCCGATCGGGTTCGATGTCGGCATGATCCTGGGAAATCTGTGGATCGCTGCCCTTGCGGAGCCGGGTCTGCGCCCGGACGGGCCATCGGACGGCTGGCTGCTGGCGCAGGCCGACAGGCTATGGGCCGGCTTTGCCGATCGGTTCGCGGCGCATTGGCGCGGTCTTGATCCGAAGATCGAAAGCGGGTCGCTTCACGCGCTGGCGCGACGCGATTCCGCCTTGCTGGAGGCGGCGATTACCACCCGGCTCGACCAGATCTGGCGCGATGCGCTCGGCTTTGCCGGCTGCGAGATCATCCGCCGCATTCTGGGCCTGGCCCATGTCGCCGATTTCGAGAGCATCGCCGATGTCGAGCGGCGGGCGGGGTGCGAACGGCAGGCGCTGCTGTTCGCGCGCGATATCCTCGTCCGGCGAGACGCACTTACCGACATTGGTCCGGTCCATCGGTTGCTCGACCCGGCGTGTGTTGCGCCATGAAGATAGGTGGTGCATCCACACGCTCGATCTGGGTGGAGCCGGATGGCTGGAGCGTCGGCATCTTCGATCAGCGGCGCCTGCCCTGGGCGATCGAGCGGCTGGTGTTGCGAAGTGTCGAAGACGCCGCCGTCGCGATCGCGGACATGGCGACGCGCGGCGCGCCACTGATCGGCGCGGTGGCGGCGTACGGCCTCGCGCTGGGCTTGCGCGCGGACCCCGGCGATGAGGCGCTGGCCATTACCTATGACCGCCTGCTGGCGACCCGACCGACCGCAGTCAATCTCCGCTGGGCGCTCGATCGCATGCGCCGGCAGGTCATGCCATTGGCCCCAGCCCTGCGAGTGGCCCACGCCTATGCCGAAGCCGCGCGCCTGTGCGACGAGGATGTCGCGATGAACCGTGCGATCGGGGTGGCGGGGCTGCCGCTGATCGAAGCGATTGCCGCTCGCAAGGGCGGCGCGCCCGTCAATATCCTGACTCATTGCAATGCCGGCTGGCTGGCGACGGTCGACTGGGGCACGGCGACCGCCCCGCTCTATCTCGCGCATGACGCCGGCCTGCCCCTCCACATCTGGGTCGACGAAACGCGGCCGCGCAATCAGGGCGCACTGACGGCGCTCGAACTGGCCGAACATGGCGTGCCCCATACCTATATCGCGGACAATGCCGGCGGCCTGCTGATGCAACAGGGCCGTGTCGACATGGTGATCGTGGGCACGGACCGCGTCACGGCCAATGGCGACGTCTGCAACAAGATCGGCACCTATCTGAAGGCGCTCGCCGCCAAGGCACACGACATACCCTTCGTCGTCGCTTTGCCGGCCGGCACCTATGATCCCGAAACGGCGACCGGTGCCGATGTTGAGATAGAGAAGCGATCGCCCGATGAAATCGCCTTCACGACCGGCAGGACCCTGGCAGGCGATCAGGCAACGATCGCGCTGACCGCTTCACCGGCCTGCAATCCGGCGTTCGACGTAACGCCAGCGGCGCTGGTGAGTGCCTATATCACCAATGTCGGGCTCATCGCCACCGCCGGACAGCTGACCCAACTGGCTTAGGCAGACAGGCGCGATGAAGCCGCGTTCGGGTTGCAGCGACACGCAGGTCATTGCCTGATCCTCGATTCCGCCCGTTCTACGACGGTGAAATAAGACCCCGAAAGGCCAGCTCGAAGCCCGAAGCAAGGACCCGCCGGTCGGCGATCGGCCGGGTCGCCGCATGAACCGTCAGACAGCGGGTCATCACCAGCAGCGTTTCGATCCGCATATCTATATCCGACTGTGCATGGCCTTTCAGCACAGGTTCGATAATGTTGTGGAGGGCACTGCGAAGCCGGTGGTCGACGCCTAGTACAAGGTCCGAAAAACGCGGATTGCGCGCAGCTTCGGCCATGACTTCAAGCGTGAGCGCCGCGCGATCATTGTCGAGGAGCCAGATGATCTCATGGGCGAACGTCTTGACGATGGTGTCGGTATCGGCGCCGGCGTCCTCGCCTATATGATTGATGTGCAACATGAAGTCGTCGAAATCGCGCTCGCACAACGCGAGCATGATCGCCTCCTTATTTTCGAAATATTGATAGATATGGCCGACGCTCATCCCCGCCTCGGTAGCGATGCGGCTCATGCTCGCACCGTGGATCCCTTCGACCCGCACACAGGCTCGGGCCGCATCCAGAATCTGGAGTTGTCGCCGTTCCGCCCGCTGTTCCCGCCGCGAAACTGCTTCTGCCGATCGAACCATCTTCACCTTTCCGCATCGCCAGCCGCTGCACACGACACCCATATACGCGCCGAAACCCATCTGGCTCACTAAAGCAAGAATGATCAATCATTCTTTTGTATTGACTTCACTCTCAATCGGGAGCACCGACGGGACACGCTCATGGTGGATGGCTGATTCAATCTGCTGTGAAGCCGATCAGGAGAGTATCGCATGACGTCGCAGCCCAGCTTTGCCGACCCGGAAATCCAGAAATGTCCGTTTCCATTTTACGACAAGCTGCGCGAAGAGCAGCCGGTATTCCATGATCCGGAAACCGGACATTATGTGCTCACGCGGTATGAAGACGTCCGCAAAGCGCTGGTCAGCCATTCCGTTCTGAGCAACAAGACCCCTTTCCTCGGCGACCGCTGGTCCCCGGAAGCCAATGCGATGTTCGAAAAAGACGGGTGGCTGCCGATGGACACGCTAGTCTCTAACGACTTGCCCGAACATCGCACCTATCGCACGCTGGTCGACAAGGTCTTCACCCCGGCAAAGGTCATCGGCCTGGAACCGGCGATCAACGAGATAATCGTGGAACTGATCGATGCTATCATAGATCGTGACGAAATCGATTTTCTCGAAGACTTCGCCATCCCCTTGCCGATGTTCGTCATCGCCGACCAGCTGGGCGTTCGGCGTGAAGATCGGGTGAAATTCAAACACTGGTCGAACGTGGCGGTCGAAACGACGGGCCCTCTCACGCCCGAACGTCAGCTGGAACTAGCGCGCGTTCTCATCGAACTGCAACAATATATGGCGGTCCAGATCGAGCGCGTCCGCACCACCCCCGACGACATGCTGATCAGCCGGCTGGCTAATCTGGAAACCGACGGGCGTCGCCTCAACGATCAGGAACTTCAAAGCATCGTCTTCCAGATCCTCGTGGCGGGCAATGAAACGACGACGACGACGCTCGCTTCGGGCATGCGGCTGATGATAGAGCGCCCCGAACTTGCCGAGGCGGTCCATGCTGATCCCTCGCTTGCCAAGGCGCTGGGCGAAGAGGCTCTGCGCACGGCCACGCCCTTGCAATGTCTATGGCGCACCGCGCTGGTGGACGTACAATTTGGTGGCGTGACGATTCCGGCCGGCTCCATCGTCGAGGTGCGTTTCGGCGCCGCCAATCGCGACCCGGCACAATTCGGCTGTCCTGCGGACGTCGATCTCCAGCGGAAAAACGCAAACAGCCATCTCGCATTCGGTGCGGGCATTCACCTGTGCATCGGCAATCAGCTTGCGCGGGGCGAATTGCGTCTGGCCTTTCAGGCGCTCACCCAGCGTCTAGCCAATTTCCGCTTCAGTCGCGGAGACGCCAGCTGCAAGCCATTGGAAGGTTACACGCCTTATGGCTTGCAGCAGCTCTGGATGTCATTCGATCGACGCTGAAGAAAATCGTCATCCGGCCGGCACGGTCAAATCAGGCGATCATAGGAAATCCTGGTGACCGTGACCGGCGCCGGCACGTGATCGGCGAGGATTCGGATGGCATTGTCGCGGATGAAATCGGCAGGTTCGATCTCATGTTCGAGCAGAACGCCGCATTTGTGCGGACCCACCCAGATGACGGTCGCGCAGATTTCCAGTCCTTCGACAATGATGGTCGATCGCGTGCCCACCTTTGGAAAGACATGTCCTTCCAGTTGAGCGCCATAGATGGAAATGTTCGTGATCGTCATCGCCTCGGCAAGGCCATCCCACATGATCACGCCCGGAACGTCGATGCTGTGGCGGCTGTCCTGACGCCGGTCGGGCATCAGCCGCGCAGACATGCTCTCCATATTCACTCCCTGTGTACCCCCGGGTAAGGCGATCTTCCGCGATCAATCCGGCAGATTCGATGAAGGGAAATGGTAACGGAGATATTCATTACGATGACGCAACAGATCTATCGCCAGCGTCATCGACGACTATTTAGGTGATCGGCAAATCCAGATTAGCTACTGGCGACTTTTACCGTTGACCCGCCGTCTTCGGCTGCTACTGCGCAAATGCAGGTGAAAAAATCGCCGCAAGAGAGGATGCCCATGATGCTGCCCGGAACCGACGGCGACGTTTTTCACGCCCTGTTTCGGGCCTGCCTCGCCGAACAGCGTGATCCCACCGACCCGGAATTGAACATCGTGGCCCGCAAGATTTGGCAGGATGCTTTTGCCGTGTCCACGGGCCAGCAGTGGCAAGACCTGTCGCCATCGTCCGACTCCTTCAGGATGATCCGCGACGCGGCCCGAATGGCATTGGGCGGAAAGACATTGTCTCAATATGCTCATTAAAGCAGTCTGAAATCGGCTCGCGCGGAAAACCAACGAAAATCAGCGCGTAAGCCGTCCGGGCTATTATCGACCGGCCTTCGCCTTTCTACCCCGCCGCGAACGACCAGATGTCATCGGGTCGGGCTTGTCCGGCGGCGTCCATCCGGGCGGGGGGGTGACGCGTTGCCGGCTTGTGCCGAGACCCATCGCGCCCGGTTGCTGGCGGACCAGTCCGGTCGGATCGAAATCGGCCGACGACGGTCCCTCTGGCGCACTTCGCAACAGGCTGATGCGATCGCGCAGGATCGCGGCTTTTTCATAATCACCGGTCCCGGCCGCTTCTTCCATGGCGCGCCGCAACGATTCGATGTCGCGGTCCAGTCTATCTGTCATCGAAAGGCCCAGCGTAACGTCTGCGCCACGCCGAGGGCGCCCGCACGGATCACCGGGCGTTGAAAGGGCGGCAGCGTCAGACCATGCAATCGCCTCGCCCAGCTTGGAAGCAGGTCGGTCGCCGCCTGGACCGCCAATTTCCTGGGCAAGTCAGCCAATATGGTCCTCCTACCCCCTTGCAGGATCAGCCGCGCCACTTCGGCGCTTCTCGCATCCGCCTGCAATTGGGGACGCATCTGCATGATGATCGCCTCGGCTTCCGATCGCGACCGTGGAACCGGCCACGCCCCCAGCGCGACAGCGATCACGGCCATTTCGGCGAAATAGCGATCCTGATCGGCAGCCGACATCAAGGGCTGGCCATAACGGACCCAGGCAGCGAGGAAGCTGGTCGTCTCCGTGACATGAACCCAGGCCAACAGCGCCGGATCATTCGCCCGGTACGGCGTCCCATCCGGCAATTCGCCCGTCACATGATCGTGGATGGTGCGCACCCGCTGGATCAGGCGTTCCGCCAGCGCCCGCTCTCCGTAGGTCGTGGTCGCGATGAACCGCGCGGTGCGGCGGAGACGCCCGTGCATGTCTTCCCGGAAATTGGAATGATCCCATACGCCGGCAAGCACGGCGGGATGAAGCATCTGCATCAACAGGCTGGTGATGCCGCCCACCATCATCGACGCAACGTCGCCATGCACTTGCCAGGCGATCGACTCGCGGTCGAACAGCGCGTCATCGCTCCGCACTATGGGGACTTCGCCTTGCGCGGGATCGTTGAACAGCCCGACGACCTGACGGCGGATCGACTGCCTGATGCCGTTCGACGGGGATCGGGATGGGTCCATGCGCTCACAACGACCAACGCCATGGATCGGTCCCCGAGGTGATCGAGCTAGGATCGAGGTCGTGTTTCAGGCAGCGCGAACACTATCGGAAGGACGGCAACCGACACGAGCGCTATCATGATGCCGGGCGCGATGGTCGAGCCGCTTCGGTCGGTCAGCAATTGTGCAAGCCAGGGCGTCAGCCCACCGAACAATGCCGTTGCACTCGTCGCGCCCAGTGCCAGTCCGCTCAGCCGCCCCTCGGCCGGGATGAGTTCTGCGGTCGCGACCGCGCCAACCGCGCTGACTCCGCCGGCCAGCGCAGCAAGCAACACCGCCCCCAGGATCACCGACAAAGGCGCTGCCCCGGTGAGCATGCGAAACAACAGGATGGGCAGAATGGCGGCAAGGATTGCGAGGCCGATCAGCACCGGCCTGCGGCCCACCCGATCGGACAGCAGGCCGACGAACGGCGTCGCGACGATCACCGCGACCGCCGCCACCGTCGCAAGCTGAAGCGCCTGCGCTTCGGTCAGCCTGCCGGCCGACACCAGATGGATCGGCAAATAGGTTATGCCGATATAATAAGTGATCGACCCGAGCGCAGAGATGGCAAAGCCCCGGGCGATACCTGCTCGATATCGAGCCAATGCGTGGCGCAAGGGCTTGCGAACGAGCGTCCCGGCGGCGCGGCTGGACTCGAATTCAGGAGATTCGCGCATGCTTGCGCGCGCGATGAACACCGCGCCGGCCAGAATTGCGCCGAACAGGAAGGGCAAGCGCCAGCCCCAGCTGTCCAGCGCTGGCGCGGGGATCAGGCTGACCGTGAGGGCGGATACGCCCGCAGCCAGCAGACCGCCCACCTCGCTGGTGGCCGCTGCCATGGACGTGATGAGGCCGCGCCGGTGCGGGGCGGCCCCTTCGAGCAGATAGGCGACGACACCGGTATATTCCCCGCCCACGGCAAAGCCCATCACGCAGCGCAACAGGAGCAACAGCACCCCAGCAACCGGCCCGATCTGCGCCACGGTCGGCAGCATCGCGATAAGCGCCATGGCGACCGACATCAGCGCCATCGACGCCAGCAGCGTGGCTCGTCTCCCATGCCGGTCGCCGAAGTGGCCGAACACCATCGCGCCGATCGGCCGCATCAGATAAGCGACGGCAAACCCGGCGAGCGCGGTCAGCAGCACATTCTCGCCAGTGAAGAAAAGCCGGGCTATTATGGTCGAGAAATAGAGAAAAAGCGTGAAATCATACCATTCAACCACGGTGGAAACCGCCGCGAGGGCAAGAGAGCGGCGATCCAGCGGGATTGAAGCGGTCATACGCAATCCTAATCGTCAGACAGCATTGCGACAATCGGGCTTAGTTCGCATCTGCCAGCTTTCCTCAGCCGAACGCTGGTCCAAATGCCTCGCCGCGTCGAAGTCGACCAGGATTGTTTGATGCGTGCGCGAAGAGCGAGAACCATTGGGCCGTTCAAACGTTAAGCTCGCAGGATCGGTATCAAAGGATATTCACATGAAGAAAACAATCCTGTTCGGGGCGCTGGCCCTCGCCGTGGCGGTTCCCGCTCTCGTTCCCGAAGTCGCGTCCGCGCGCGATCGCAATGGGCGCGTCTATCGGGGCGACGATCGCCGCTACGAAACCCGCTGTCACCGCACCGATGGCAAGACCGGCCTGATCGCGGGCGGCGTCGGTGGCGCTGTGGCAGGCAACGTCCTGGGCGGCGGTTTGCTCGGCACTGTGGCCGGCGGCGTCGGTGGCGCCCTGCTCGGCAAGCATATCGACAAGCGCAGCACCCGCGCATCGAATCGCCGCAAGGGCTGCTAACCGCCCTGGCATCGACGATGGACGCCCCGGCCGGATTTCCTGTGCCGGGGCGTTTTTCGTTTAGCCGCCACCGTTGCCGTCATCATCGTGCCTTACGCGCCAGCGGTGCCGCTCGACGATGATCGACCGGACCGGCTCGCCATTTTCATCCCTCGAAGGACGGAAGCGGAACCGCTTTTCGATCAGCCGACAGGTAATTTCATCGAGGTCCGCGCTTCCGCTGGTGTCGGTCACGACACAATCAGCGACATGTCCGTTGACATCCACCGCATAGCGGACAGCGACCACCCGCTCGCCTCCGGCGCGGAGCGGGGCGGGCATGTCTTCAAAACGAAGCCGCCCTTTCAGCAAATGCGGGGCGCTACCCCCGTCGCCCGGGCCATCCTCGTTCCCATCACCGTCCCCCTTCCCGCTGCCATTGCCCTGACCCGATCCGGCGCCGTCCGAACCGCCGCCTTCCTCTACCGGTGCAGGACGCGATAGCGGCAGCACGATAACCGGGACAGGCACGGCAAGTGGGGCGGCAGGAGCGATCTTCGGGATTGTCGCCGCTGATGTCCCGCCGGGGGCGCCTCCCGGCTTCGCGCTATTTGCCTGCTTCGGCTTGATCGGCCTTATCCTTTCAGGACGGACCTTGGGCGACGTCAGCGTCATGACCGTGGTCGAAGTTTCGGCACGCCGGTAAACCGACACGGCCAAACCGGTGACTAACAACCAGCCGATCACGGCGACGACGGCAACCGAGCCGATACCCGTGACGATCTTTTCACCAGGGGAGGAAGCATGCATCGAGGCCTCCTGTTCTCATCCGCGCTCTGACGGATAACGCGCGGACGGGAACTGCTTTCCCTCCGGCACGGACCAGTCGGCCATTTTCAACGGACGCACGGCCAGCCGCCCCCCGACGCATAGCCGTTATCGCTCGTGGACGGCACTGAGTCGACGCTGCATTTTCCTCGCAGATGCGCGGGTCACGATGCGGCGGCGCTGATCGTTTCGAGCAGTTCGGTGACGCGGGCTGGCCTGCCCTCCGCAGCGCTCGCTTCCCTGAGCAACAGCCGGCCATCCTTTTCTTCCAGTCCCGCCTCCTTCGCTTTGACGGGACAGCCCTGACGCGGCGTCAGCGCGATCGCGGCTGGCCCGGCATCCACCCGGCTGATGTGCAAAACCCGGGCGAGCATGGCGATGCGGGCTGCCGTCACCAGATCGCAGGCCGCAGGGGGCAATGACCCGAACCGATCCACCAGTTCCTCCTCGAATGCGTCGAGCGTCGCCTCGTCGGCGATGCGTGCCAGCCTGACGTAAAGAGACAAGCGCACATCCGGCTCCGGTATCCAGTCCGCCGGCAGGGCGCCTGCCGGACCGATCCTGATGTCGGGCACCCACAGGCCCGCATCCTCGCCGCGCGCCTGCTTCAGCGCGGCCTCGAACAGGCGCTGATAAAGGTCCACGCCGATCAGCTTCATGTGACCGGCCTGCGTATCGCTCAACAGGTCGCCGCCGCCCCGCTGGTCCAGATCCTCCGCGCTGATGGCGAACCCCGCCCCGAGCCGATCATAGGTTGCCAGCGTCCGCAGCCGCTTCATCGTGCGAGGGGCTATGTCTTCGCCTTCGGTGAGCAGCATGACCTGTCCGCGCCGGTTTCCCCGACCGACCCGGCCGCGCAACTGGTGGAGCTGGGCCAGCCCGAAGTGGTCGGCGCGCCAGACGATCATCGTGTTCGCGCGCGGCACGTCCAGCCCCGCTTCGATGATATTCGTGGCGAGCAGAATATCGCCCTCCCCCTCGGCGAACCCGACCATCGCCGCGTCGATCTGCGCCGCCGGCATCTTGCCATGGGCCTCGACCAGCCGCAGATCGGGCAGGATGCGGCGGAGCCTGTCCGACAGAGGGGCCAGATCCTCGATCCGGGGCACGACGACGAAGCTCTGCCCGCCGCGCTCACGCTCGCGCAACAAGGCGGTGCGGATGCGCCCGTCATCGGGCGCCGCAAGGCTGGTCCTGATGGGTTGGCGACGCGCCGGCGGCGTGGCGATGATCGAGATTTGCTGCAGACCGATCATTGCCCGGTGCAACGTGCGCGGGATGGGCGTTGCGCTCAGCGTCAGCAGATGGACGTCCGCCTGCCCGCGCAGCTTCGTCTTGTCCGCTGCGCCGAAACGCTGTTCCTCATCGATGATGACGAGGCCCAGTTTCGCATATCGAACATCCTTGGCGATGACCGCGCCCGTGCCGATGACGATATGAATCGAACCATCGGCAAGTCCGGCCTTTACCGCCTTCTTTTCCGCCGTGCTCGACAAGCGCGACAGGCCCGCCACGGCGATGCCGGTCCCGGCGAAGCGGCGCTCGAACGTCTGGAGATGCTGGCGCACCAGCACGGTCGTCGGCGCGGCGACGATGACCTGAAAGCCCGCCAGCGCAGCTAGGGCGGCGGCGCGCAGCGCGACCTCCGTCTTGCCATAGCCGACATCCCCGATGACGAGTCTGTCCATCGGCCGTCCGCTCGCCAGGTCGTCGCGCACCATCTGGATCGCGCGGGCCTGATCGGCGGTTTCGTTAAAGGGAAATCCGCTGACGAACCGCTCATAGCTGGCGGGATCGGGCTCAAGGACCGGCGCTTCCAGTCGCGCCCGCTCCCCGGCCAGCGCCAGCAATGCCGCCGCGCTCTGCGCCACCGCCTCGTCGATATCGCCACGGCGCTTTTGCCAGCTCGATCCATCGAGCCGGTCGAGCTTGACCGCATCGGCGTCCGCGCCATAGCGCCAGATGCGTCCAGCCTCCGCAACCTGCACCAGACGTCGCGCACCGCCCGCATATTCCAGCGCGATCAACTCGGTCTGGTCATCGCCTGGCGCGGGCTCCAGCCCGACGACCCGACCGACGCCATGATCCTCGTGCACCACCACATCGCCACTGCGAATATCCTCGCCGCCGCGCCCGATCGGCTGGGCAGCCGGTCCATAGGGGTCGCCCATGATGGCCCGGCTGCCCAACAGGTCGGCGGCGGCGATCATGACCAGCCGGTCACTCATAGCGCCACGATCGACCGGCGCGACGATGGCAGCAGCGCTTCCCGCCGCCAGCTTTACCGCGTCCCCAAGCCCTTCGACCGTGGGACATGCGACCTTCAGCTTCTTCTCGATCCTCGGCCGAAGAAACCTAATGTCGCGCTCGCTGCCGACAAGCAGCAGGGCGTGCCTGTCGGCCAGCAATGGCTTTACGAAACGCGCCATGCTCGCAAGCGGCGAGCGCGTTTCCGCAAAACGCGGGGTCGCCGCCAGATCATGGTCACCCGCGACAACCGACCAGTCTTTCAGCGCCTCGGCCCATGCGTCATCCGTCAGCGCATCGACCCGGCTCGCATCCTTGTGCGCAACTTCGGTCGCCAGTGCAGTGAAGCGACGCCGGCGCTGATCCGCCTTGGCCGACATCATCACGATGCCGGGGTCGAGGTGCGCCAATATGCCCACGCCGACGTCCGCCTCGGGCTCTCTCGCCCGGCCGATCTCCAGCCCATTTCGACGCTCGACGCTGAGTTGGCTAAGCGGATCGAAGCTGCGGATGCTGGCGATCCGGCCATCTGCGATCTCGATCCGGGCGGGCATGCCTGCATCGGCGGGAAAGATATCGACGACGTCGCCGAGCACCGCGACTTCGCCCGGTTCGTCGACCCGGTCATCGAAGATATAACCGATCTGCTTCATGTCTTCCGTAAAGGACGAAGCGTCGATCGGGTCGCCGATATGCAGCGTCGGTGGTGCGGCGTCGAACGCTAGGGGCTCGGGGTAAATCCGGGCGGCCGCCTCGCCGCTTATGATACAGGCGCTGGCGGCACGATCATGCTGATGATTTATCCGGCGCAGGTCGCGCAATGCGGCGATCCGTCTGCCGATATTGGCAGGCGAAGCCGGTGCATGATCGCCCGGCAGCGCATCGCTGGATGGAACGAAGGTGACGGGATGTCCTGCGGCGAGCGCGCCAAGCGCTTGCGCCAGCGCTTCCGCCTGCTGATCGTCATCGGCCAGATATATTACGTCACTTTTTTGCAGGGCGGCCCAGATCATCAGCGCCGTTTCGCCCATGCTATGCGGTTCGCTCATCAGGCTGCCGCGTCGAAAGGTGATGCGTCCGCGCAACAGGATATCAACCCGCCGGCTATTGCGGCCATGACCGGGGCCAGCCAAATGAAAATGTCTCGCAGGGCAATTTCCTCTCGTTCCCTATGCTTACGCCGACGACAACGCCGTTCGCGCAACATGGTCCCGCTCGCGAGGCGTCCACTGCAAATTATCTTTGGGGTATGGCTGTGCCCTGCTTCCGGAGCGAATAAGGAAGCGCGATAGACCGAGTTACGAACGCTTCAGCCGGTCGCAGGCAGCGAAAGAATGAATCGCGCACCCTGCCCGGCTTCACCGCCGATCCTGATATCGCCGCCCATCGCGCGGGCCAGCCGCCGCGAAATATAAAGGCCAAGGCCGCTGCCGCCCGGATCGTCGCGACCAAGGCGCTCGAATTTCTCGAAAATCCGTTCCCGGCTGTCCACAGGGACGCCGCCGCCCTCGTCGGTCACGACGATCCGCGCTTCCCGTCCATCGCCTTCGGTGATAACCCTGACCGTGGATCCTTCGGGCGAATAGCGGATGGCGTTGCCGATCAGGTTCACCAATATTTGCAATACGCGGCGGAATTCGCCTGTTGCAGGCATACTGATTGACAGGTCGGGTGCGACCACATGGATTTGCCGGTCCAGCGCCTTGACCGACAGCAGGCCCGCGGCGCGGCGCCCCAGATCGGCCAGGTCGACATCTTCGGCGATAACCGTGAAATCAGGCCGGTCCACCGCCTGAAGATCAGCCAGATCGTCCACCAGCGCCATGAGGTGTCGCCCGGCAGCGGCAATATCGGTGGCATATTCGGCATAGTCCTGACGCAGCGGACCTTCCAGCTGGGCGCTGATCGTATCGGCATTGGCGATGATCCGCCCCAGAGGCTGACGAAGCGACCGATCTAGCCGCCGCCCGAATTCCGCCGGATATAAGGTCACCACCTCACGCGCGGCCGCCGTCGCCTCCGGGTCGCTCAGCGCTTTGCCGCGATAGGCGATTAGCTGTCCGGCGACATCGAACAGTGGAAAGCCGGAAAGAGTGAACATCCTGCTTTCATCGACAGCGAGGCTCGCTGCCTGACCGCGAAAGGCGCGGCGCTGGGCAAAGCCGCGCAAAATCGCCATATCGCCATCCTCGTCGGGTTGCAGGCGAAAATAGCTGGAAAAGCGGCCGCCCGGCAGGGGCGGTTGTGCCGGGAGGCGACCGGCCTCCCCCTGTCCATCCAAAGCCAGCTGGAATTGCATCTGCGTGTCGATCTGCCAGATCCACCCTTCCGCCAGCGCGGCGAGATCGGCATCACGCGCGGCGAAGTCGCCACTGCCCGCGGCGGCGGGGCGTTCGTGCCATTCGACGATCGACAGCTGCGCGCCGGCGTCATCGGGCGCCGCGCGTACCCACATGTCGATATCGCCGCGCGCCGCCGCCGCGACGATCGGGCGAGAGATGGGAACGCGCAGGCGCGTGACCAGCCGCGCGATGATGGCCAGTTGAGGAATGAGGATCGGGCCCGCCAGATCGCCGCCGGCTTCCCGCTGAAGCGCCAGCAGGGGTTCGTCCGCGCTCAGCAATCTGCCCTCGGGCGTTACCACCGCCCTGATGATCGACGCGTGCAGGGGAATGTTCATGGCGCGCTGGCCCGGCGCAGATGGTCGAGCTGGGCGCGCAATGCGGCCGGGGCTCTCAATATGCCAAGCACTTGCTCGGCCTGCGGCTCGCTCAGTGAATCATAACAGTCCGCCTCGGCCAGAACCCTTCCGTCTGTCAGCGCCGGCCGAACCGGGCGCAATGCGAGCAGCAAATGCCGATAGTCCCCGCTCGATCCACCGAGCGACCGGCACAGTGCGGCGACATGCTCCATCGCCCCCGAAAGGAGTATATCGATGACCCGCTCGGTCGCCAGCCGGGCATGGCGGCCCGCCAGCGCGGCGAACAGGATGAAGCGCCGCTGTGCCAGCGCCCGACCCAGCAGGGTCGGCTCTTCCGCCTGCGCGCCCAGCCGCAGCATGAGCGCATCCGCGGCCGCCACCGGGCTCGATGCCTCATCATGCCGGACGAGCAGCGACTGTGCCGCCTGGTCGAGGGACATGATGGCAGCATGCTCGCTCGTGAGGGTCGATCGAACCAGCACCGTCGTCAGACAGGCAACGGCGGTCCACAATAATTCGGTGAAATATTCGGCTGGCAGGTCGAGTATGAGCGGCTCGTCATCCGCGCCATTGGCCGACCAGCGCGCTTCCGCCAAAGTCAGCTTCGTCATGGCATCCGCAAGCCCAGGATCGCCTTCGGGCAAAAGTTCCGCCGCCTCCGCCGCGTCCGGGCGCTCGCCATCGGGCCGACCGAATTGACGCAGCATGAGGCTGACGCCTCCGCGCATCTGCATATGCGCGAGCAGCGCCGGGCCGATCAGTCCGGGATGAGCGCGAACCATCGGCCAGCACTGCGCTCCGGGATGATGGGCGAGTCCTGCCCCCGTTGGCGAATCCGAAGCGACAGCCAGGCGCAACGCGGTTTCTACCGCCGTGATACAGCCCCCCAGATGCCGCCGGGTCTCAACGACCAAAGCATCATGCGCCCGTCCCTCGCCGGGGAAAAGCTGTGCCAGAGCGATGGCGTGGCCAATCGGCACGGCCGCCGATCCTGCCATGCTATGGGCAAACGGCGAACCGTCAGCCATGGTCGATCCGTTGAGGAGGTAGGCGGTCATACCGGCGACAATAAGCCGGCGTCCTTAAAATGCACTAAACCCTGAAGGGTAAAAATTCGGTCAGTCGCGACGCCGCAAAATCATGATCCCGAGCGATGCGATGGCTGCGATCATCGCGACATCCAAGCCCACAGAAAAACGGCTGAAAAGATTGGCGAGGGCCAGCGTCAGCAACGCGGTGCCGGGGGTGAAAATCATCCAGGGCGCCGCCTGACCGGTCCGGCCCCACCGATCCGCGATTTGAACCACTGCCAGCAGCAGAGCGAGATGAATCGCCGCTATCGTACCGCCGGCCAGGGCAATGCCGGCCAGCGCGAAGCCCGGCGCGACAAATCCCGTCCAGCCAAGCGGCGGCGGTCGAAGCGCCATTTCATCCAGCCGATCCGCGATCCCGCCGAGCAATAATGCGAAGAGAAGCAGGCACAGTCCCGTACCAGGCCATGAAAGTTCGATCGGGAGCAATGCGATGGCGCCGACAGCCATAGACGCAATCCGCAACTGGATGGCCGGCACCTGCATCCGCATGAGCGGCGGGCTCGCGACGCGCGCTACCGAACCCAACAGATATTGCTCGATCCCGCCGCGTCGACGTCCCATTTTCGCGCAGGCCGAGGTCACCGCCTGCGCCACAAGATCGGCCTGTTGCTGCCCTTCGACGAGCGCAACCCGCCCCTCGAGCAAATCCTCCTGCGATACGGTGATTCGGCGCGCACCATTTTGCACGGCCGCCCGCACGAGCGTGAGCGCGAGGTCCCAATCGCCGATCATGTCCAGCGTCCCGAACAGCAGCGCCGGCGAAACGCGGGCGAGGCCCGCCCAGCGCTGCCCTGCGTCGATTCGCTCGAACGGCGCACTGGCGCGAGAGTCGTCCGTGACCAGCAGCGCATTGCCTTCCATCAGCGCCATCGCCTCGAAATGCGTCTGTGCCACCACTACGCCGTCGGCGACCATGATCGTGTCGAGATCGCGCGGCGCGTCACGCACCATCGACACCATGTCCCGGATCAGAGCGACGGCGATGCCATCGCTGCTCAGCCGATCAACCGCCTGCGACAGCGCCGGGGTGATGACGCTGACGACGATCATGATGCGATCCGCACCCGCGCGCGCCGCCTGCCGCGCCTGATATTCGACCAGCGTCTGCCCGGCGAAGTGCAGCGCCCCCCTCAGCATGGCGGGAGAATCGCCCGATGGCCGGGTTGCGCTCAATATGGCGGCGAAAGTCATGGTTCGCGAAACGGCCCGATCATTGTGAAGCCCGTCTTTTCGCAAGTCGCGGCCGATCGCGCAAGCAAAGCCGCGCCACAGGGAGAATCAGGCCTGTTCGAGCGCCGCCAGAGCGATGCGCAGCCGGCGCAATATCTGGGGGTCGCCGGGCGCGGACTGCGCGGCCTCATCCGCCAGCGCCATCAGGCCGGTCAGGCCGAAGCTGGCCGCGAGCCCCTTTATCCGCCAAGCCGACAATGCCCAATTGGCGTCGCATCGGGCCCGCCCGAGCAAATCGATGTGCCGCGCCGCGCTTTCCAGAAACGCGACGCGCAGGTCCGCAATCAGCGCGCCATCGTCGCCAACCGCAGCGGCCAGAGCCGCGTCCAGAGCGCCAGGATCATAGGACATGGCCTCACGCTATCGACCACCAGTTAAGTTTTGGTAACAAGCCCATTTGCGCGCCCGGAAAACATGTTAGGATAGTCGGCATGACTGGGGGCAGCACAATCGTGGAATTTTGGCGCAGCGACGACGACGCGGCAGATGACGGATCACAAGCGGACGAAATTTTGCTGCTGAAACAAGCTGTTCTGGACATTGACGAGGACGAGCCCGTCGGCATTGCGGATCGCACGGCGCAGCGAAGCCGCGTCGCGATCCTGCTTGCGGGCCTGGCATGGCTGGGCTTTGCCTGCTGGGCCGCGGTCGCATCCGGTCAGTGGCGCGGCGGCCCGGCGGTCTGGCCGGCGCTTGTCGCGACCCTGCTCGTGCCACTCATTATGCTGGGCGTCGGCTATCTGCTGCTCGCTCGCAACAGCCGGACGGAAGCGCGTCGCTATCTCGACACCGCGCGCGCGCTTCGCACCGAAGCGGACCTTCTCGAACTGCGGCTCGGCCGACTTGCTGACCAGTTGGAGACCGCGCGGCAAAGCATGCAGGATCAGGCTGCCCTGCTGGACAATTATGGTGCCGCCGCCAGCAGTAATATGGAAGCGTCGGCCGAACTGCTCGCCGGTCGGGCGCAAAGCACGGCCGACCAGGCCGCATCGGCGGAGCGCGCTGGCGCACAGCTCGTCGCGCGGATGGATTCGCTGATCGAGACCATGCCGGAACTGGAAGAGCGCGCAGCGCGGATGACAGCCGGCCTGATGGACAACGGACACGCGCTGTCCGAGCGAATCGACACGCTTGAGGCGCGCCTTCAGGCACTCACCGAATTGTCGGACGATGCCCGCGCACGCACCCTCGCGGCGACGAAAAGCTTGTCGAGCCAGCTTAATCAGCTTCAGGAGTCGACCCGTTCGGCGACCGAGGAAGTCACGGGCATGGCGGATATCGCCGCGAACCGGATCGACGCGACCATCCAGAGCGCACGCTCGGCGATGAACCTGACGCGGACCGATCTCCAAGAACAAGGCGAAGCGCTCGAATCGCTGGTCGGACGGACGCAGACCGGTATCGCGGCGGCGAGCGGCGCCGCCCTTGCCGGATTCAAGCAGGACGCATCCGCCGTCGAAGCGGTGCTGCGACAGCAGCTCGACGTCACGCTCGAACGCGCCCGCGTCATACTGGCGGAAACGGGCGATGGCCTTTCGAATCAGGCATCGACACTTGATGCGCTCATCGAACGCTCGAACAACAGCATTGCGGCAGCCAGCGAGGCTGCCGCCGCCAGCTTCGCCCGCGATGCAGCGGCGGCGGAAAATGACGTGCAACGTCGGCTCGACTCCACGCTCGCGGATGCGCGCGCAGCCCTGGCGGAAACGAGCGAGGGCTTGATCGAACAGGCGTCGGCGCTCGATTCGCTGGTCGACCGGTCGCGTAGCAGTATCGCGGCGATCGGCGTGGATACCGTGGCAGCGCTGACCGACAATATCGGCGAAGTCGAAAGCCGCCTGCATCACCTCAACGACCTCATGGAGGGCCAACGGATACTCGCTTCGGGTCTTCAGGAAAGCCTGACCAGCACAGCGGATATCGCCGAAGGGCGCTTTGCCGCCATGGAGGCATCGGCGCTTGGGCGCACCGAGCGGCTGACCCAGGCGCTGGCGCATCTAACTGCCGAAACCCAGCGAATCGATAATGCGCTGACAGGGGGCGGCGTCACGGCGGAGCGGCTGATCGGCTGTGCCGAAACATTGCTGATGGCGCTGGATTCGAGCGTCCGCGAACTGGACGAAACCTACCCTGCGGCGCTCGAACGGTTCGATGCGCGGCTGGAGACAAGCCGGGTCCTGCTGGGGAGTGCAGCGCCGGAAATGGAGCGGCTGGAGGCGATCTCCGAGGCCCTCGTCGGCCGCACGCAGGAGGCCGAGGAACTGCTGCGCGGCCAGGGACGTCGCCTGACCGAATGGCTCGAAAGCACGCAGGGCGGTCTTGAAGCCAATCGCGCGCAGGTCGAAAATCTGCGCGCCGCGCTCGATCACGCGCATCAGGGGGCGACCCGCATCACCGAAAGCGCCGGCCCCCTGCTCATCACTGCGCTGCTGCGCGTGAAGGATACGGCGGATCAGGCGGCCGAACGCGCGCGGCAGGCTCTGGGCCGGGCCATCCCGGACGCAGCGCAAGCACTGGCGGACGCAAGCGAGGAAGCAATGCGCAACGCGGTCGACGAGCGGGTCACTGCCCAGATCGCCCGACTGGCGGATGTTGCCGAGGAAGCGGTAAAGGCGGCACATCAGGCGTCGGACCGTTTGATGCGTCAGTTGCTGACCATCGCCGATACCAGCGCAACCGTGGACAAGCGTATCGAAGAGGCCGAACGGGCAGCGGAAAATCGGGATCGCGACCATTTCTCGCGGCGCGCCGCGCTGTTGATCGAATCGCTGAACAGTACGGCCATCGACGTGGCGAAGATTCTGTCCAACGACGTCACCGATTCCAGCTGGTCAGCCTATCTGAAGGGTGATCGTGGTGTCTTCACGCGCCGCGCGGTGAAGCTTCTGGACGCGGGGGAGTCGCGCGAGATCGTTCTTCATTATGACGAGGACGCGGAATTTCGTGATCATGTGAACCGGTATATTCACGACTTCGAATCAATGTTGCGGGTGATCCTGTCGGCGCGCGACGGCAATGCGCTGGGTGTCGCTATTCTCTCTTCCGACATGGGCAAGCTGTATGTCGCGCTGGCACAGGCCATCGAACGGCTGCGCCAATAGGCCGTCAACGCCGCCCGATGCCGATCGAACCCCGGTAAGACCGCGCGGACTCAGAGCGTCGTCCGGCCGACGCTCTCATGGCGATGCACGCGCAGCCCTGACTGCCCTAAGGAAGGCAAGAGGGTGAGCGCGTCTTCCGCCGATCGTCGCCCGGTACGCCACCGGTCGGCAAGGGTGTCTGGCGAAAAATCGAATGGCTTGGCAAAGCCCGCCTCCTCCCGTCCGGCACGATAGTGCAGGTAAAGCAGGTCGACCCCTGCCCCCGCTTCCCCCACCACAGCGCCGCCGGATATCCGCGACCGCCACTCCCATTCGCGCTCCAGCGCCGCGAGACGCATTCGGGTCTGCATACCGAACATCAGGTCGAGCGAACGCTCCACCACCCTGTTGAGCGCCGTAGGCGCCGGCCCGCCCGGCGTGAAGAGATCGATCGCAAGACAAAGGGGCTCCGGGGCGCCATCACGCGCCGGACCGATTTCGGCTTCGAACGGAACGTTGCAGCACAATCCCCCATCGGCGAGCAGCCGATCGCCGATGCGCACGGGTTCGAACGCAGTCAAAAGGCTGGCGCTCGCCAGAATATGCTCCACTCCGATCCGGTCGCCTTTGGCCGTGTCGAAAAAGACCGCCTCGCCCCTTTCGATGTCGGTCGTCGCCGCACAAAATCTGATGTCGCCCCGATTCAGCCGATCGAAATCGATCCACCGGTCAAGCGTTCTGGTCGCTAAGCTATTGTCGTAGATGCTTTTCCCCTTGCCGCGCCCGGACAAAATGCTGCGCAGGGAAAATAGCGACGGGACCCCTATTAAGGCGGTCGTGCAGGCATTGGCCCAGTTTCGCGCATTTCGCACGGGGCCGCTCGCCGCCAGCCCAAATGGATCGATCCACGCGCTGGGAAAAGTTTCGACGGATACGGCATCCCAGAAAGCGCGCAGTTGCGGAACGCGATCGGCTGGCGCGTTGCCGGCCACGATCGCGCCGTTGATCGCTCCGATCGAAGCGCCGGAAATGGAGCGGATCGCTATATCGGGCCGTGCCAGCAAATGCTCCAGCGCACCTGCTTCGAACGCCCCCAATCCAACGCCGCCTCCCAATATGACGGATGCACTCGTGGAGGCGGGTTTTTGTCCCTGCTGCGGCTTGTTCATTTCGACCAAATAAACTGTCCTTTCGTGAATCGCGGCTTTATCCGCGCTGATCGGTCGGCCTAGGCGGCCTTCCGTTCCTGCGATCGCGGATCGTAATAATTGGCGAACTCCTGCAGGGCTCGGTCGAGCGAAGGTAGGATCGTTGCCCGCTCGGAAGTGAGCGGCACATAGCCGGGGCGCGGGGCGCGATAATCCAGTACCGCCGCAGGCATCGCTCGCACCAGATCGGGCGACAGCGAAAGCTGCGCCGCGATCCGCGTTGCAAAGGCGGCCCAGGACAGGGGCTCGGCATTGCTCAGGTGCCAGAGACCGCTTTCCGAGTCGATCAGCAGGTCCAGCGCTGCATGGACGAGGTGCGGCACATAGGTTGGCGTAATGACGAGATCGGATGCGGCGAGAAATGGGTGCCCTTTGGACAGGGTTTGGGCCACAGCATGGGCGAAATTATACGCGTCGTCCGGCGAGAAGAAAGCGGCCGTCCTGACGATCAGATGGGAACCCGGCAGGGCGAGGACTCCCTCCTCCATCCCGGCTTTGCTTCGGCCATAGACGTTGAGGGGCGTCGTCGAGTCGCTTTCGACATAGGGCGTCGATTTCAGACCGTCGAAGACCAGATCGCTCGAGAAGTTGAGCGTCGCTATCCCGCGTCGGGCGGCCGCGCGGCTAAGGCCGATAGCCGCAGTCATATTGGCGGCATGGCAGGCGTCGACCGCATCCTCCGCCTCGTCGACGCGCACCCACCCCGCCGCATTGACCAGCGCCCATGGCTGATGCCGGTCAAGCGCCGCTTCCACGCGCCTCTCATCCTCGATATCGAGCGCGCGGCGATCCGTAAGCACGAACGGAATGTTTCGCTGGTCGCATATGCGGGCGAAGGCGCGACCCAGCGTTCCGGTAGCGCCACAGATCAATAGGGGGCGAACGTCAGGCGTCGTACCGGTCGAGCGAGCCGCCTGATGATCCTGCAGTCGAGCCGGGCGGTGGACGACCGGGTGGACAAGCCGCGTCGGACGCCGCCACCAGCCGGCAACCGTCGACAGCGGATGCCGCGCGGTGCCGGAGGCGAGCGCTCGCATGAGCGGGGCGAGCGCGGTTGGCCGCGGGCTGGGCCCGCTGACGTCGAACACGCCCGGCTCGTAGACGCCAGGTTCGGTCAGCAACGTGTTCCAGCCGCAACTTCCCAATAGCGACCATGCCGTCACTGCCCGAATGTCCACGCCGCACTGGCGCAGATGAACGGCTGAGTCCCACGCGTCCGCGAGCCATCGCAATTGTTCCTCACGCGTGCAGCCATTATGCACTTCGGTAATCGCGATCGGGATGCCGTATCGATCCCACGCTTCCTGCACGACTCCGGCCAGTCCCGCTGGTGGTGGCTCCAGCACCCGTATCGCTTCGACATCGGCATAGAGTTGCCGGCCGTTGCCGCCATGAACATGTCCGGGATAGCGCTGTAGCCGATGGTCGAGAAAGCGATCGCTGGTGAGATAGTGGTTGATCCCGATCATGTCCGGCGGGCACGGGGCATCGGCGATCGCGCGCAGCCGATCCTTCAGCCCATGACGCGCGATATTCCGCCACAACGGGTGGTCGGGCGTGACCCGGCCGCAAAGCAGGTCCCACGTCGCCCATCGCCGCAGATTATCGAACGCCGCCTGTTCGCGAACGGCCACCGTGGCGAAGGTCCGCCCCAGATCCTCGGTCTGGATGAGCTTCGCCGCAGGATTGACGGCACGGATCGCGCCCATCGACAGGCGCACGCCGTCGATCTGGTTGAGAAACGCGCGCCAGAAGGAGCGCTCGTCGCGATGATGCGGATACCAATGTCCGTACAGGGCGGAGAAACGCGCGGTGGTGAGCGGTTCGTTGACCGGCGTCCAATCCCCGATCCACGGATAGCGCTCCGCTGCCAGCCGGGCATGTCCGGCAAGACCCGTTGCAAAACCCTCATCATCCAGCAGGTGGGTATGCGCAGGCCCGCTGCCATGATGGACGAGGCCCGCGATGACCCGGATACCCTGATGACGCAGCGCGTTCAGCTGGGTGTCCATCCATGCCCAACCGCGCGCGCCTTCGGCCATATGTTCCCATAGCACCGGATAGCGGATCGCTTTTATGCCCAGATCGGCGAAGAGCGCCAGATCATTGGGCCGAGCCGCATGGCCACAGCGATCGAACTGATCGATAAAGGCTTCGCCCACGCGGTTGACCGTACATTCCGGTCCGCCCCACAGCTCAATGTCCGTTGGCTTCATCGTGCGTCTCCCTGCGTGCGCGCGGCGACCTTACACCTCTTAACTGAGGTTTACCCCCGAAATGATCAAAATATAACATGGATCATATCAATATAAATGGCGTAAAATTGCCGGAACTTCCACGAGATCGCGGGAGTTATGCTCGCGTTAATCCACCAGAAAGGTAACCCATGGCCAAGCTTGACCTTCGCACGTCAATCTTATTGTCGAACGACGTAAAGGCCAGTCGAGGTTTATTACTTTGCTTTAGCCATCTTCGTTGGAATTTTGTCTTTCAAAGGCCGCAGCATTTGATGAGTCGCTTCGGCCGTGATTGGCGGATATTATTTTGGGAAGAGCCGAATTACGGATCGGCCGAGCCGCATCTCGCCATCGATCTTTGCGCCAAAACGGGCGTGACCATAGTCACACCACATCTGCCGGCCGGCTTGGACACTATCACCGAGTGCGGAATGTTGAAGGCGATGCTGGACGAGGTGGTTGCGCAAGCCCCGGAAGAAAAGCTGCTTCGCTGGTATTACACGCCGATGATGCTGCCGTTTTCCGAACATATCGCCGCGGATTGCGTCGTGTATGACTGTATGGACGAGCTCGCCAATTTCCACGGCGCACCACCCGAATTGCTGCCGCTGGAAGAGCGGCTTTTTCATCAGGCAGACCTTGTCTTTACCGGAGGCTATAGCCTTTACGAGGTAAAGCGCAATCGCCATGGCAGCGTTCACGCCTTTCCATCGAGCGTCGATGTAAAGCATTTCGGCAAGGCGCGCGACGCGGGTGCCGATCCGGCCGACCAGCCGCACGCCATCGGCCCCCGGCTTGGCTTTTGCGGTGTCGTTGACGAACGCATGGACCTCGACCTCCTCGCTCATCTCGCCGACGCCCGGCCCGACTGGCAGATCGTGGTCGTGGGCCCCGTGGTGAAGATCAGCGAAGGCGATCTGCCCCGCAGATCCAACCTTCACTATCTTGGCGGCCGGTCCTACGACCAGCTACCCGATTATATGCGTGGTTGGGATGTCGCGCTGATGCCGTTCGCCATCAATGACGCGACCCGATTCATCAGCCCGACCAAGACGCCGGAATATCTCGCCGCCGGCTGTCCCGTCGTGTCGACGCCAATCGCCGATGTGGTGCGCCACTATGGCGAGATGGAGGCTGTCGGCATCGCGGGAACGCCCGATGGCTTCGTGGAAGCGTGCGATGCAGCACTCGCTCTTTCCAGGCAGCGGGGGTGGCTGGCTCCGGTCGACGACGCGCTTGGGTCGAACAGTTGGGATCGGGTTCAGGACTCCATGGCGACGCTGATCGAGGATTCTGTCGCGCGCAGCCGCCATGTCCATCCGGTGGTTTCACCCACTGGCTCGTCGGGTGACCGGCCACAATCCTATGATGTGATGGTCGTCGGCGCGGGCTTTGCCGGCGCGGTCATGGCCGAACGCCTTGCGGCCGATGGCGGCAAGCGCGTGCTTGTGGTCGACCGCCGTCCCCATATCGGGGGCAATGCCTATGACCGGCTGGATGATGCGGGCGTTCTGATCCACCAATATGGACCGCATATCTTTCACACCAATTCGGCCGACGTGTTCGATTATCTGTCACGCTTCACCGAATGGCGGCAATATGAACATCGGGTGCTGGCTTCGGTCGGCGACAAGCTGGTGCCGATGCCGATCAATCGAACGACGCTCAACCTACTGTACGGGCTGGACCTGCGGACCGAGGAGGATGCCGCGGCATTTTTGGCGAGCCGGGCTGAGCCGGTCGATGTGGTTCGCACGTCCGAGGATGTTGTTATCGCGGCTGTAGGCCGGGAACTCTACGAGACGTTCTTTCAGGGCTATACCCGCAAGCAATGGGGCATGGACCCGTCGGAACTCGACAAGGCCGTCACCGCGCGCGTGCCGACCCGCACCAACGACGATGATCGCTACTTTACCGATCGCTTCCAGGCGATGCCGAACGAAGGCTATACGCGCATGTTCGAGCGCATGCTCGACCATCCCAATATCGACCTGCTGCTCGGCGTCGATTTCTGCGAAGCGCGCGAGGCTTATCCCCATGCGCATCTCGTCTTTACCGGCCCGATCGACGAATATTTCGGCTTTTGTTACGGCAAGCTGCCCTATCGATCGCTGCAATTCCAGCATGAGAGTTTCGATCAGGAGCAATATCAGGCGGTAGCGGTCGTAAACTATCCGTCGACCGCCGTTCCTTATACTCGCGTCACCGAGTATAAGCATCTGACCGGCCAGGAATGCAGCAGGACGAGCATCACCTACGAATATCCGAGCGCCGAGGGCGACCCCTATTATCCCATACCTCGCGCCGAAAACCAGATGCTCTTCAAACGCTATGAGGCGTTGGCCCTGGCTCAGCCGGACGTCAGCTTCGTCGGACGGCTCGCGACGTATAAATATTATAATATGGACCAGGTCGTGGGTCAGGCACTGGCAACCTACCGGCGGTTTTCAACCCGCAATTTGGAAGCCGACAATCGAGGCACCAACGCTGCGGCGGTCAAGGCAGCCTGAACTTCTGCATCCGGCACGAATAGTCCGTGCCGGATGTCAGGCTGTAGGGATGCGCCCGCGTGCCGCGCTGGCGATCGGATCGTTTAGGATAACCCGTCCGGAGGAACTTTACCCAGGTTAGCATGATTAGGCCGCTCCTGCCCTGTCCGGCTGGAACGCGCCCGTTCGGTAAGGCGTTTTGGTCCTTAATCGAAAAGCGATCCATAATGACAGTTGATGGTCCTTTCCTGCTGGCTGAACCCTTGCGCCTGTTGTCGCGAAACATCTATCGCGGACCAAATCTGTTCAGCCGCCTGCCGATGATCAGGTTGCTCGTCGATCTCGGCGGGCTGGAGGATTTGCCGACGGACCGGCTGCCTGACTTCACGGACAGGCTGCTGGCCACACTTCCTGGGCTGGCCGAGCATGGTTGCAGTTGTCGCGGGCTGGGCGGCTTCCCCCGACGGCTGCGGGACGGCACCTGGATCGGCCATGTGATCGAACATGTCGCGCTGGAATTGCAGAGTTTGGCGGGCAGTCCGGTCACGCGCGGCAAGACCCGGTCGGTTGCCGGCCGTCCGGGCGTCTACAATATCCTGTTTACATACGGGAACGAGAAAATCGGCCTTGCCGCCGCCCGCGCGGCGATCGATCTGGTTACGGCCTTGCTCCCGACGCCTTTCGACAAATGGGATGGCGCCAAGCTTTTACCCACGGCCTTCGCCGATCAACCGCTGGATCTGGACGCCGTCACGAACGGTCTCGTGGCGTTGCGTAAGGCGTCCGATCTCGGGCCAAGCACCGCTGCCCTGGTCGAGGCCGCGCGCAGGCGGATGATCCCGGTGACGCGCCTCGATCAGCATGGCCTCATCCTCTTCGGGTTCGGCAGCCGGCAGCAGAGGATCAGGGCCAGCATCACCGGACGGACGTCTCAGATCGGGGTTATGCTGGCCGCTAACAAGGACGCCACCAAAGGCCTGCTCGCCGCCGCTGGCCTGCCTGTACCTGCCGGAGTCATCGTCCGATCCCGCGAAGAGGCACAGGCCGCCGCCCGAAAAATAGGCGGCACGCTTGTCGTCAAGCCGCTCGATGGCAATCATGGCCGCGGTGTCAGTACCGGTCTGCAGTCGGCAGAGGAAATAGGCGACGCCTTCGACATCGCGGCGTGCATTAGTGCCCGGGTCATCGTCGAGCAGCAATTGCCGGGGAATGACCACCGAATCCTTGTGGTGGGCGGGAAAGTCGTCGCCGTCGCGGAGCGGGTTCCCGCCCATGTGACAGGCGACGGCATCCATTCCATCGAGGCGCTGATCGACCAGATCAACCGCGATCCCCGGCGCGGCGTCGGCCATGAGAGCAACCTGACCCGGATCAGGGTCGATACTGCCGTCGAAGACATGCTGAAAAAGCAAGGATATCGTCTGTCCCACGTTCCGGTGGCGCAAAAAACCGTGTTCCTGCGCGGCACAGCCAATCTTTCGAGCGGCGGTACGGCGATCGACCGAACTGACAATATTCATCCCGACAACGCGATGGTGGCGCAACTGGCGGCGGCGGCAATCGGGCTCGATGTCGCCGGCATCGACTTCCTGTCTCCCGACATCACCCGATCGGTGCAGGAAACCGGGGGCGGCATCGTGGAAGTCAACGCCGCTCCCGGTTTCCGCATGCATCTTGCGCCGTCGCAGGGCGTGGGGCGCGACGTCGCCGCGCCCGTCCTGGCGATGCTGTTTCCAAAGGTCGCACCCTCGCGGATACCGATCGTGGCGATCACCGGCAGCAATGGCAAATCCACCACCGCCCGTATGGTCGCAACGATCCTCCGATCGCAATATCCTACCGTCGGATTGACCACGACCAGCGGCGTTTACATAAATGACTTGCTGATCAGGGCCGGCGACGCCAGCGGACCCAAAAGCGCGAGGATGCTGCTGCAAAATCCTGCAGTGGATGTCGCTGTTCTCGAAACCGCGCGCGGCGGCATTCTGCGCGAGGGGCTCGGGTTCGATTATTGCTCAGTCGGTGCGATCCTGAACATCAGCGAGGACCATTTGGGTATCGGCGGCGTCGATACGCTCGATGATCTGGCAGCGGTCAAATCCGTCGTCATTCGCAGCGTCGCCAAACGGGGAGCGGCGGTCCTGAACTTCGACGATCGCCGCACGCGCGCGCTTGCACGGCGGAGCCGTGGCCGGATCATCTGGTTCAGCACCAAAGCCTCGCAGGACCATCCGACGCTCGCCGCTCATCTTCGGGGTGGCGGCCGCGCCCTCCTGCTCGACAGCAGTGACGGTGAGGCGCGGCTGTGTCTTCGCCAAGAGGAGCGTTCGACCTTCATTCTCGCGGCGCATGAAATTCCCGCGACGCTCGGCGGAGCCGCCGCCTTCAATGTCGAAAATGCGCTTGCCGCCAGTGCCATCGCGATAGCATTGGGCGTGGCGCCCGCCGCGATATCGTCCGCGCTGCGGGGCTTCACGTCCGACTTCGCGGACAATCCCGGCCGCTTCAACGTGCTGGACGATCATCCGTTCATGGTCATCATCGATTATGCCCATAATGTCGCCAGCATGCGGGCGCTCGGCGATTGTCTCACGCAGTTGAAGGGCGACGAAGGAAAAACCATCGGCATGGTCAGCATGCCGGGCGATCGGCGGGACGAGGATATCGTCGATATGGGCGCGGTCGCGGCGCCGATGTTCGACCGGATCGTGTTCCGTGAGGGCCCTGATGGTCGGGGCCGGCCACGTGGCGACGTCTTGCGGCTGCTGGAACGGGGGGCGTTGAAGGCGGGCGCTGAGCCCGGCCGGATCGACTTCGTGCTGGAGGAGCATGACGCGGTGCAGGCCTGCCTCGCCATGGCGGCTCCAGGCGATCTTGTGGTGCTTTTTCCGACCCGGATCGATGAAACCTACAGCCAGGTGAAAACATTCAGGCCTGCCGATGCTGGAAAAAGGGAGACGCTTGATGTCGACGCATGATGGCGCATGGACGATCCTCGTCCATGGCGGGGCGCGCGCGATCCCGTACGAGGATCGCGCCCTGTTCGCCGACGGATGCCGTGAGGCGGCAGCGGCAGGCGGTCAATTGCTCGCGGCAGGAAGCACTGCTCTGGACGCCGCCGAAGCGGCCGTGCGTGTATTGGAGAATTTGCCCCAGTTCAACGCCGGCACCGGCTCGGTCTGCAATTGCGAAGGCGACGTCGAAATGGATGCGGTGATCATGGATGGCGAGACTCTTGCCATAGGTGGGGTCGCCGCGCTTCGCGGTGTGCGCCATCCTGTGAGCGTGGCGCGAGCGCTACTCGATGAAGTCCCCACGCTGCTCGTCGGCGACGGGGCACGTCGATTTGCCGATCGGCTTGGCGCGGAGGCAGCGCTCGATTGTCCAGCGTCTCCCGCATCGGCGAATTCGGGCGGCTGCGATACGGTGGGATGCGTCACGCGCGACCAGCGCGGCCATGTCGCAGTAGCGGGTTCGACCGGTGGCCTGGAGGGCAAGATGGTGGGCCGCGTCGGCGACACCCCCCTTCCCGGCTGCGGCCTTTATGCCGACGACCATCAGGGTGCAGCCGCATTGTCCGGGGATGGCGAACATATTTCGCGAGGAATGCTCGCGGCGCACGCCATGTTCGCGCTGCAAAATGGCGGGCCGACCGCCGCCGCCGGCCTTGCCATCGGAAAGTTGTCACGGACCGGGGGCGAGGCCGGCGTCATCGTCGTCGACCCGGCAGGCGGCTTTGGCGTCGCCCATAATAGCGAATGTTTTTCGATCGCGGTGGCGGCGCACTGGATCGACGGCGTCCGGGCGGGAACGCATGCGGATGAGCTGAAGGAATATTATTCATGACGGCTACATGCGGCCCACTCATTATCATCGGGGGTCATGAGGCAAAGGAGGGCCAGCGCGTCATACTCAAGGCGATCGCCGCCGCCGTCAAAGGCAAGAAGCTGATCATCGCCACCATCGCAAGCCATAAGCCCGAGGGATATTTCGAGACTTACCATACCGCATTTGCCGATCTTGGGGTTGGGGAAATGGTCGAACTTTACATTCATGATCGCGCGGAAAGCCATGACGATCGAGTCCGCGACGCGTTCCAGGATGCGGGCGGCATTTTCTTCACCGGCGGCGACCAGTTGCGCATATCCAGCCAGATTGGCGATACGCCGATCGAGGCGATGGTGCGCGATCTGCACGCGCGCGGCGGCCTTGTCGCCGGCACGTCGGCCGGTGCGGCGGCGATGAGCGAGATCATGTTGGTCAAGGGAGCGAGCGGCGAGACTCACCGGATCGGCGATCTGCACATGGCGCCCGGGCTGGGCCTCGTTTCCGGCGCGATCATCGATCAGCATTTTGCCGAGCGCGGCAGGATCGGGCGTCTGCTCGGCGCAGTCGCGCAGAATCCGCGCGTGATCGGCGTCGGGATAGACGAGGATACGGCGATCATCGTGACCGACCAGAGTTTCACTGTGATCGGGGCGGGAGCCGCCTATGTCGTCGATGGCTCGGGCGTCACCCGGTCGAACATATCGGAAGCGCGACCCGAAAGGACTTTATCCATGCACGACGTTCGCCTGCATGTGTTGAGCGCCGGGGATATGTTCGACATTGGCCGACGCAGGCCCGGCCCGCTGTCCGACACCGACCGGGCGGATGAACAATCATGATCCAGCGCCTGCTCGACGGCCCAACGGTGCCATACGATAAGGCCGGCCATGAGCGGTCGTCCGCGCTGCTCAGTCTCCTTCGCTACCTCTATGCGATCGAGTATCGTTTCGTGACCATCAGCCCCGCCAGCCATCGGCGTGTGCTGGCAAGGCGCGTCGGGCAGCCTGGCCATAGCCTGCACGACGTGCTGGGCTGGAGCATGCCATTTGGGCCGGGCACGATCGATCCGCAGGTCGAAAGCCTGCTTCGCAACGCCGGCGCACTGGATGAGGCGGGTTCGGGGATGTACCGGTCACGCGTGCGGGTTTCGGCCGTTCACCACAGGCTGTTCCTGCATTCGGCCTATCCGACGGATGCCGAAGACGCCGTCTTCCTTGGGCCAGACAGCTATCGTTTCGCCGATCTTGTCAGCCGCGAACTGGCGCGAACCCCGCTCGCCCCGGCAGCGAGGATCGTCGACATCGGCACCGGCTCAGGCGTTGGGGCGATCGTTGCGGCCGACATGACGCCGGCGGCCGAGGTCTTCATGACCGACATAAACAGCCGCGCCCTCGAACTGGCGCAGGTCAATGCGCAGGCTGCTGGCCTTGCCATAACCGCGCGTGAGGGGCGCAATCTGGACGGATTTGATGGACTGGTCGACCTCGCCATCGCAAATCCGCCCTATGTCATCGATCCCGCGCGGCGTGCCTATCGGGATGGGGGCGAGCAAAAAGGCGGGCAGATCTCGCTGGAAATGACGCGTTCGGCGTTGAGCGCGCTCAAGCCCGGTGGGCAGTGCATTCTTTACACTGGCAGCGCGATCGTCAATGGCGCCGATCTTTTGAAAGCAGCGCTCGTTGATCTCGCGATCGAGCTGGACTGCCGCCTGCGCTATGACGAACTGGATCCCGACGTCTTTGGCGAAGAACTCGAAAATCCCGACTATCAGGACGTCGACAGGATCGCGGTCGTGGCCGCCATCATGACGAAGCCCTCAGCATGATCCGGCAAACGGCCGAAAGTTGATGGCGATCAATATGATAGTGAGGAACCGCCCTCACGATCCATCCGTTTTACCGGCATGCAGCACAGAGAGGATCGCATGATCACCCACCCGGCCTTCGATCAACGCGGGCAAGGCTCCCAGTTCCTGACCGATAGCTTTCAGCGAGGTCTCGCGCACTGGAACCGCGAACGGCTTGCGCCGCAATTTCCGGACGATGACTGGCGGCCCACGCTGGAACGGGATGGCCGGATGTTACGGCTTGAAGGCGGGTTTGTCGAGGAATTGCGCGCCGAGATAGTGTCTCGCGCCGCCGAAGCGCCGACCGACCCCGACGCTTTCATCCTATGGTTCGAACAGCTCAAGCAGGACGGTCCGGGCCAGGGAGACCCCTTGTTTCCCTGGCTGTCCGAGGAGGCGTCGCGCGACGAACTGCGCTGGTTTTTCGAGCAGGAAGCGGCGGGCGAAGCCGGCTTCGACGACCTCGTCGCCTATACGCAGGTAAAGCTGCCCCCCGCTGCCAAGCTGGAGTTGGCGCGCAATTATTGGGACGAGATGGGCCGAGGGAACAGCAAGGGCATGCACGGCCCGATGCTGGATGATCTGGTTGAAACGCTTGCTGTTAACCCCGTGATCGAAAACACCGTCTGGGAAAGCCTCGCACTGGCCAACGCGATGACCGCCATGGCGACGAGCCGGCGCTACGCCTGGCATTCGGTGGGCGCGCTGGGCGTGATCGAACTGACCGCGCCTGGCCGATCGGCGCTGGTCGCAAAGGGCTTGCGACGCATCGGCCTAAGCGTTCGGGAACGTCGCTATTTCGACCTGCATGCCGTGCTGGACGTCAAACATAGCGCGGACTGGAACCGGGAAGCACTGCGCCCTCTGGTCGCGGAAGACCCACGTCGCGCCACAGCCATTGCCGAAGGAGCACTGATGCGGCTGCTGTGCGGCCAACGCTGCTTTGCTCGCTATCGCGGCGCCCTTTGGGATGGCGCGTAAGACCAATCGGATGCTTAAAAAGCACCCGATCGCGGTGGCGGGATGATATCTTCGCCCGAGCCGTGGCTTTCGAACTGGCTAGCCTCGACGCCGGTCGGCGGTGCGCCGCCCCCGCCCACGGCATCTGAATCATAATCCTCGTCACCCGTCGTCGTCCCGCCCGCGTCGGCACCGCTCCCGTGAACAGGGCCGCTGCCGGGACGAGCACGCTGGCCAAGGCTGGTCTGATCCGCTGATGCCGGCCCCGCGCTACCGGCCTGAGGCGGAGCGGGATCTTCGTCATTGGACCTATGAATCAAGCGTCGCTCAGTCATCGGACTGAGCCACGCCATTGCGGTTGTCGTCGTCCCCGACCTTTTTTTCGCCTAGATGGCCAGTGCCATGATAGGCCATGCCGGTCTGACCGCCATGCCCCAGAAAACCATCGCGATCCTTGGGCGTGTTTTCATCATAATGGTTGGGATAGGGCGCGCCGGCGCTTTCCCCGCCCGGACTGTCGGCACCCATGTGAAGATTGCTGACACCGTCGGGCCTGCTAGCCTTCGAGACATTGGGCGTGGGCGGAGGGACGGTTTGGTCCACGGCAGGCTGGCCGCGCCCTACATCAGGCCCACGAGAGTCCACGAAAGCGGTGCCTGACACTAGTTCGACTTGTGCATCCGTCCCCGGCAGTGGGCGGCGCTGCTGGTCTCCCGCCGGACTTTCATCCGCCGCCTTCTCGCCACGCCAGCCCTGAGTTGGAGGCGGCTCATTGTCTTTTATCGGGGAGCCTTGCCCCTGCAAAAATGCGTTCTGGTCGTTCATGGGTTCACTCCTTTGCGACAGCCAGCAGGCTATGGATCACAGGAGAGGAAGCGATCGGCGGATCGCCTGTTCCGATAAAAGGCCGATCGCCTAACCAGGGTTACAGCCTACGTCCCGCAATAGGTGGCCATGACGCGTTCGTTCGGCCGGGGCGGCTGCGCATAATGCGCCAATGCGGGTTGGTCATCATAGGGGCGAGCAAGCAATTCCAGCATTTCCTCGAACGGCCCGAAATCCTGGTCGTCCACCGCCGCCCGGATCATCGCTTCGACCCGATGGTTGCGCGGGATGAAGGCGGGGTTCACCGCCTCCATGGCAGCGCGGCGGGCGGCAGGGCGCTGCGCATCCGTCAGCCGCTCCCGCCAGCGCACCGCCCATGCGTCAAACATAGTGGGATCGATGAACAATGATCGCACCGGCTCATCTTCGCCCTCGGCCGCGAGACAGAGTTTGCGGAAGAAGAGCGTGAAGTCGACCTGATTGGCGGTCATCGCCTTGAGGATCGTACTGACGAGATCCACGTCGCCGGGCAGAACATCGTCTAGACCCAGTTTGCGCGCGAGTCCGCCATGATAGGCCTGCTCGAAACGCGGCCCGAAAGCGGCGAGCGCTTCCTGCGCCTCGTCTATCGCTGCATCCTCGTCTTCGGCGAGCAGGGGCAACAGCGTCTCGGCGAGGCGTGTCAGGTTCCACTGCGCAATCGTCGGCTGGTTGCCATAAGCGTAACGCCCATTCTCGTCGATCGAGCTGAACACCGTCGCCGGATCATATATGTCCATGAACGCGCACGGGCCGTAATCGATAGTCTCCCCGGCGACGGACATATTGTCGGTGTTCATCACGCCGTGGATGAACCCGACGAGCAACCAGCCCGCGACCAGATCGGCCTGCGCGGCGATTACTTGGTCGAGCAACGCGCGATAGGGCCGCTGCGCACCGGCTGCCGCGGGATAATGCCGGGCGATCACATGATCGGCCAGCAGGCGGATTGCGTCCACGTCGCCCCGCGCAGCGAAGAACTGAAACGTGCCCACGCGGATATGGCTGGATGCAACGCGCAATATCGCGGCTCCGGGCAGCATGGTCTCACGCCTGATCGAGTCGCCGGTAAGCAGTGCAGCGAGCGCGCGGGTGGTAGAAATGCCAAGTGCGGCCATGGCTTCGCTGACCAGATATTCGCGCAAGACGGGTCCGAGCGCCGCGCGACCATCGCCGCCACGCGAAAAGGGCGTTCGGCCCGCGCCCTTGAGTTGAATATCGCGCCGTTGTCCGTCCGGGGCGATGATCTCGCCCAGCAGAACCGCGCGGCCGTCGCCGAGTTGTGGCACGAAATTGCCGAACTGATGCCCGGCATAGGCAAGCGCGACAGGCTCCGACCCTTCGGCGATGTGCTGGCCCGATAGGAAGCCGATGCCTGCCGGACTTTGGAGCCAGTCGAGATCAAGCCCCATCTCGCTTGCGAGCTGATGGTTAAGCCGGATCAGCGCCGGCGCGGGAAAGCGGGCTGGCAGAACAGGTTCGTAAAAGCGCGCCGGCAGTCGCGCATAGCTGTTGTCAAAGGAAAGCATCAGTCTCCAACCGTCGGGAAGCCGCAAGTTTCCCTCATTGCCCAGCCTTGCACCGTCGGCAACAGCTATGGGTGGCAATGTCGGAAAACGCGTTCGGCCACGCTCGACACCATTCACGATGCGGCGTGGCGTCCGACGATCGAAACATCATGACCGCCCGGCGCGCAGGATTGGCCTGCGCCCTGTGCCGGTGTCAGTCCATCGTTTGCAAAACGAACGCACTCGCCTGATAGCGCGCCGCCATTTCGCCATGAGCGGCTACCGCCGCAGGATGCGCGCCCCTCGCGATAGCGGCCTTGACCTTGGCCGTCTCCTGCTGCGCCCGACTGGCGAAATAACTGGCATCCTCTTGCTGTCGCATGGCCTGCGGACCCCATCATCGCTTACATGACAATGTGACCAGGGCTGGCGTGATTTTCCCCAAAAAATGTTAAGCGCCAGGCGCAGCAACTTACTTATGTTTAGCCGCCGCGCTTTTTTCTTTGGCTCAGGTCAGCGCAATATCCAGGATCATCATCAGACATAGCCCGGCGATCAGGCCGATATGCGGACCGCTGGACGGATCGTCTCCGAGGTCGGGTATGATCTGCGTCACAATGACGCTGATCATCGCGCCCGCAGCGATGCACAGCGCCCATGGAAGCAGAGGCGTAAAATGCGCGACGAGAAGCGCACCAGCAGTTCCGGCTATCGGTTCCACCAGTCCCGAAAGCAGCGCACCCAGAAACGCTACCCCCGGCGGATAGCGCAAGGCGAGCGCGCCCCCGACCGCAAAGCCTTCCGGTATATTCTGAATGCCGATCCCGAACGCGGTGGCGGTCCCCTCGGTATATGCGCCCTCGGCGAAGCTTACGCCAACGGCGAGCCCTTCGGGTAAATTGTGCAGCGTGATGGCCAACACGAACAGCCAGAGACGTCGATCGAAGGGATTTCGATCCGGCGACGCGATCGCGTCGGGCTGAGGCAAAAGGCGGCTGAGCATTATGATCATCACCGCGCCGAGGATGACGGACCCAGCGACCACCAACGCTGCATGCCATTTATCCGCGCCATGCTGATGCAGATGCGCCAGCGCTGGAATGATGAGCGAAAAAAAAGACGCGGCGAGCATGACGCCCGCCGCGAATCCCAGCATTATGCCCTGATAACGTTGCGCCGACCGGCCGATGCCCAGGATCGGCAAAGCGCCCACCGCCGTTGCCAGACCCGCCAGAAGACTCCCAAGCGATCCGGCGAGCGCCGGTGTCCAGGACAGGCTCAATGGCTTGACCGCTCACCACGGCTTCCCGTGGTCGGACCCTCCCCGACCCCATGCAGCAGCATGGTTCCGGGAAGGGTGACCAACGGGGCAACGCTATCATCGTCCATGATGCAGTTTAGGCTTTCGTTTGCGCCAGGGCCATTTTTTTGGCTTCGGGCATATCTGCCGCGCCACCCATATCCTCGTCACTCAACTTGCCGGCACCGGGCCCGCCGCCAAGATCCGCACCCGTCACCGGCGTGGCTTTAGGATCGGACGCCAGCCGCTTGGCCATAGCGGCATAGTCCTTCACCTCCGCCTTGCTCAAGGTAACCGTGGCGTCGCCGTCTCCACCATCGAGCGGCAGATTACCCTCGATATCGTCGAGACGCTCCCACTGGTCGCCCTCGTTCCAAGGACCAGTCGTGTCACCCTCGCCCTGCGACGTATTGACATAAAGATTGGCGTAGGCCGCAAGACCAGGCAACTTGCCGGGCGGAAAATTGTCCTTGATCGAATAAAGTGCTTTTTCGAAGCTCTTCTGATGCGCCACTTCGCGCGTCATGAGAAAACCGAGGGCATCCTTGATGCCTGGATCATCGGTAATGTTGATCAGGCGTTCGTACACGATCTTGGCTCGGCTTTCGGCAGCGATGTTCGAACGCAGATCGCACACGGGGTCGCCGCGGGTATCGACATAAGCGGCCGTCCATGGAACCCCGGAACTGTTGGTCAGCGCAGGGCCGCCCCCGTACAGGATCGCCTGCGTATGGCTGTTGCCGCCCGCATTGATCGACATATAGAGGTCCGCTTCCTCCATCGTCGCTTCGGTTAACGCGCTCTTGGCACCCTTGTTGAGCATGGCGACGATCGAACCGATCACTTCGAGATGGCTCAATTCCTCGGTCGCGATGTCCAACAGCATATCCTTGCGGCCCGGATCAGCCTCACCAAGGCCCTGCGTAAAATAGCGCATGGCCGCAGCGAGTTCCCCGTCGGGTCCGCCAAATTGTTCGAGGAGCAGAGACGCCAGAGCTGGATTGGGTTCCGACACACGTACAGTATATTGCAGTCGCTTATTATGCATGAACATGGTCATGTCGCCTTTCTAGCAAGATGATCGGTTTGATGGGCGAGGAGGATTTGGCGGTTTGTCCATCCATGGAGGTCGCGACCTCGCCAGTGGATATGTGAGGAAGGCCCGACAGCCCCTGGCGTTCCCGCGATTGCGTCTTGCCACTAACCTAGCTTAGGGCTTCGTCACTGATGTAAGAGCCGGAGCGGTTATCCACCTGACGCAAAGCTTCGAGCACGCCGGCAGATTGTCTGTCGAACGTGTAGGCACTCCACTCAGCGTTGCCGACGACCCAGATAAAGATAGGCCGGATCAAATTCGGCGATGCGCCGCAATATTGCCAGATCAAGCAGTTTCACCCTGCCCCGGCGGAAATCCACGGCATTTTGTTCACGCAGTTCCTTGAGCGTCCGGTTCACGTGGACGGACGTCAGCCCCAGGCACTCGGCCATTTCGATCTGGGTAACCGGAAAATCATAGCCGGAATCGTCGGCGAGGCCCACCAGCCCCAGGCGGACGTGGAGTTCGCAAAAAAAGTTCGCGGTGCGCGATAGGGCGGATCGCCGTCCAAGCGACAATTCCCACTCGCGATGAATGGCGGCGTCGAGATTGGTGCCAAACCAATAGACGCGGGTGAGATGCGGAAATTCCTCCGTTATCGCGCGCAACCGCTCATGGGGGACCAGTGCCACCCGGCATGGTGTCAATGTCATGATATTATGATCGAGATGCTTCAGCGTGAAGCTGTGAAGATCAACAAAGTCGCCCGGGACGTGAATCTCGCAGATCTGCCGTTCGCCGTTCCGCAAATCCTTGTATCGGCACATCAGTCCATCCAGCAAAAGCGTGGAATGGATCAGTTCTTCGCAGCGCCTGATGACTGTCAGGTCGGCGGGATAATCTTTCACGACCGATATGGCGGAGGCGATGGCCTGTTCTTCCTGCGCACTTACGTCATCGCGCGCGCGCAACTTCATAAGATGCCGGTCGATCATGAATTTCCCTTCGCCAGATGCAATTCTATCGCGCTGGAAAAAGATATGACGGCCAGAATTGTCTGCACGTCGTCGACGATATCGATATGGCCGCGCAGGTCCATATGCCCCGCCCTGACCTCTTCGCTCAGAACGTCGCGGATGGAGTCGATGGCCAGCCGCGTCGCCGACTCCAGATCCGGCAACTCCGTTCCTTCGTAGTCGCGTACAAAGCCGATCCGATTGTGCAAATGCAGATAAAAGCGCGTCATCGATGAAATGTCCCGGACAAATAAGGGGCTATGAGAAATAGACGGCTCTCAAAGGCGCTGTGTCACGCATTATCGGCCCGGTGGATCGTGCGGTGCGGGTGCAGTCACCGGGCGGAAAGCCTCTCTATCTTCGGGCGCTATCGCCCCGGTCGGATCCGGGCGGAAATGCTCGTCGGCCCGTGCCTTTCCGTCGGGATGCTCGTCGACCAGCAAATCCACCGGGACATGGCCCTGCTGGCTGACTTTATCGGGCGCGGAGTGATCAGATGCACCCGTCGACTTGTCGTTAAGCGCGACGGAATGGCCTTTTGACCCCTTCTGCAATTTTCCTCCAATAAAAGCGGCCCCTCCAAAAAGCAGCAATGTACGGATCATCTGACTGGCTCCTCTCCGGCTAGCGGTTCGCATCTTGAAGCGCCCGAACCCCACCTTCGTTCCGAACGCCGACTAGGGGCGCCTCCACGCCGCAAGGGCCGCGTGCCTCGACTATCTCGATCACCGGCCAAGATTTTTTTGGAAATGAACATAGGTGAATTTATTTCACGGCGCGGTCGATAAGATGAGCGCGGGTGGGGGTAACAGGGAACGCCCATGTTGAGCCAGATCGCGCCGAACACAAATCTCGTCTTCTTCCGACCGCACGAATTTCTCGCCCGGGAAAATATCATGGCGGACAGCCTCTTCCAGATTCAGGAAGGATGGGCCTGCCGGTACAGAATGCTTGCCGATGGTCGTCGGCAGATAACAGCGCTGTACCTGCCCGGCGACTATTGCGAACCGCAATGGGCACTCGGCCGCCCGCCGTCCCAACCGGTCGTGGCATTGACCATCGTGCGCGCGCTCAAATCCCCCTGCCGCCTCCCCCTGGGCGCGTCCCTCGACAGCCCGCACGGTTTCTGGAAAAGCTTCGCCGACAGCTGCGAGCGCCAGTCCAACTGGCTCGTCACATTGGGCCGCAAGACAGCGATGGAGCGGCTGGCCCATCTCCTGCTCGAACTGTTCGAGCGGATGCGGCAATCGGGCCTCGCCTATGGGCAGCAATGCGCCCTCCCGCTGACCCAACTGGATATTGCCGATATGACGGGCCTGACGCCGGTTCATGTCAACCGCACCTTGCAGGCGATGCGCGCGAAAGGTCTGGTGGAGTTGCAATCCAAATGGCTCCGCATTCCCGATCTCGCCGCCTTGCGGGAACTGGCCGCTCTGGGCACTGTCGAGACTTTCGCCTGAACGTACCCGACCCCACCCGCGAACGTACAAGTGGGCAATGCCCGAGCCTTTCCCACCAATAGATGAAACTTTCTCAATCGAACGATCAATAGCTTTGCATTCCCTCGTTTCACGATAGGAAGCGGTCATTATCGAGAGGAAAGCTTCATTCATGGACTATCGCACGCTCGGCCGCACGGACCTCAAGGTCAGCCTGATCTGCCTTGGGACGATGACCTGGGGGTCGCAGAACAGTGAGGCGGAAGCGCATGCGCAGCTAAATTATGCGGTCGATCAGGGCGTGAACTTCATCGACACGGCCGAAGCCTATCCGGTCACGCCCGTCAGTCGCGAAACGCAGGGTAAGACGGAAGAGTATATCGGTAGCTGGATCGCCGGGCGGAAGCGACGCGACGACATCATCCTGGCGACGAAAGTGGCAGGCCCCTCGCGAGACCCGGTGCGCGAGTTTCGCGGGGGCAATAACCGGCTGGATCGCCGCAACATCGAGCAGGCGGTCGACGACAGCCTCCGGCGCCTGCAAACCGACTATATCGATCTGTACCAAATCCACTGGCCGGACCGGCCGGTGCCTTCCTTCGGCACGCGCGGTCTCAGCCCTATAAGCGACCGGCCGGAAACCGTGCCGATCGAAGAGACGCTGGACGCACTCGCCGATCTCGTAAAGGCGGGCAAGGTGCGCCATATCGGCGTATCGAACGACACACCGTGGGGCGTGTCGGAATATCTGAGATTTTCGAGCGACAAGAGGTTGCCGCGCATCGCCGCGATCCAGAACGCCTATAACTTGCTCAACCGCACGTTCGAACTTGGACTGTCTGAATTCTCGTTGCGCGAGGATGTTGGCCTGCTGGCCTATTCGCCGCTGGCGGGCGGCAACTTGTCGGGTAAATATCTGGGCGGCGTCGTGCCGCCGGGCTCGCGGCGCGACGTCGCCAAACAGTTCGTGCGCTACGACTTGCCTGGACAAGCGCCCGCCAGCGCACGCTATGTCGCGATCGCAGCTGCCCATGGCCTCGATCCCTCGCAACTCGCGCTCGCCTATGTGAACAGTCGACCTTTCGTAACGGCGACCATTATCGGTGCGACCTCGATGGAGCAGCTACGGATCGACATCGCCAGCGTCGATGTCGCACTCGATAACGATGTGCTGGCGGCGATCGAGGCGGTCCATCGCGACATTCCCGACCCCTGCCCCTGACGGACGCTCGCTCTCACAACGCCCGCGGACTTGCCACCAGCCGCCGGGGCTTTCACTATGTCCCTGGCCGTTCCGGCGAGAACGGGCGAACGGGGGCATAATGTCACAGGCAACACGGATTCTGGTCGCGCTGGTTGCGGGTTTGCTGATCGGTATCCTCGCGAGCCTTGTCAGTCCAAAGCTCGCGCTCGACGCCACCATGATCACCCAGCCGATCGGATCGGCCTGGCTGCACGGACTGCAAATGGTCATCGTACCGCTGATCATCGGGCTGCTCGTCACCGGGGTGGCGGCCGCCGCCAATGCTGCCCGCGCCGGGGCAATCGCGCTGCGCTCGATGATCGCCTTCATCGCTATATTATGGACGGTGACGGTCATGTCGGCATTGCTCGTCCCAGTTTTGCTGGATCTGTGGCCCCTGCCCGCCGCATGGGCGCAGGCGATCCGGACCGGCCTTACCGGCAACGCGGCCGTCGGCAATGTTCCGTCGATTGCCGCCTTCTTCGACAGCATCGTTCCGCAAAATATCGTCGCGGCGGCGTCCGGCGACGCCTTTCTGCCACTGACCGTCTTCGGGTTGACCTTCGCATTCGCAGTCGCCAACTTGCCCGCCGATCAGCGTGACCGGCTGACGGCACTGTTTCAGGCGCTGACCGACGCCATGCTCATCATCATCGGCTGGGTGCTGAAACTGGCGCCGATCGGGGTCTCCGCGCTTGCCTATGGCGTCGGTGCAAGAACGGGGGCATCGGCTTTCGGTGCGCTCATCCATTATATCATAATCGTCTCGTCGGTCGGCATCGTCGTGCTGCTGGCCGGCTATATGGTGGGGGCCGTCGCCGGGCGCGTTTCGGTGCTGCGCTTCGCCCGCGCCGCCGCCCCTGCTCAGGCGGTCGCGATCAGTACCCAATCCTCTCTCGCCTCGCTCCCCGCGATGCTCGAAGCTTCGGCGAGACTGGGCGCGCGCCCGGCGACGGCAGGAATCGTGCTGCCGATCGCGGTCGCGGTCTTTCGAGCGACCAGCCCGGCGATGAACCTGGCGGTCGCGCTCTATGTCGCCCATCTTGTGAACGTGCCGATCGGACCCGCGCAGATCATCGCGGGCGTTTGCACGGCGGCGATCACCACCATGGGTTCGATCAGCCTGCCCGGCACGATCAGTTTCATCGCCTCCGTCGCGCCCGTTGCGCTGGCCATGGGTGTGCCGATCGAGGCGCTGGGCCTGTTGATCGCGGTCGAAACCATCCCGGACATTTTCCGCACGGTGGGCAATGTGACGATGGACATTGCGGTCACCATCGGGGTCGCGAAGCGGACGCCGGTGGAAATCACCTAAAACGCATTGCCCGCAGCGATGAAAGCGTCTTCCTCGGTCTCGGGCAGTGGCGGCTCTACCGGCTTGTCGCAGCCCACCTTCGCCATGTGCCGGCGCAGCGCGTCCATACTGCCGATGCCCCAGCGCGCGAGCGGCACGCCCAGCGGCCGGAATTCGGCACGGTCGAACAATTCGACCACATAGTCCTCGCACAATCTGTCGACCTGATCGAGGGTCAACATGCCGAGATTCATTACCATCGGCCGGCCCGGCATGCCCTCGCGCCCTCGCACCAGGTCGGTCACGAACAACCCCCCGCGAGGATCGATCAGGACGACATCCGCATCTGATGCGTCGATCATCCGGTGACTCGCCGCATAGGGGGCGACGAACATATGCGTGCGCCAGATCAGATAGGCCGCGCTCAGCAGCGTGATCGCCATGCCGATGAAGATGGGACGCATCGCCACCGGCCGCAGTCGCGCCCAGCCAAGCCCGGCGAGCAGACAGAAGGGGCCGATAAAGCCATGGGCGTAGCGATAGCCCCAGCCATAGCCCTGCGCCAATGCCAGCGCGCATCCCGTCAGACATCCGAGCGCCAGCGGCAACCCGATCTCATGACCCTGCAGAGCGCTTTTCCAGCGCATGGCCGCTACGCTGAGCATGGCAAGCGGCACCATCAGCACATTGTTCCAGGCAAACAGCCGCGTGAGATTGACCAGCGGCTGCCATCGGTCGCCCAGCCGATCGAACAGACTGCCGACTTTTTCTGTAACGCCGGCTGACGGGCGGACATCCATCGGCGGCCCCAGCGCGTGCAGCAGAAAGCCGGGCCACCATTTCGCCCAGACAAAAACGATCAGCACCAGGGTCAGGGCATGAAAGGCAGCGACGCCCCAGCGGCGGTTCAGCAACATCCACAGGATGAACGGGCCGATGAAGATGGGCGGAAAATGCCATTGATGAAGCCCGGCCGCCGCGAGTGCCACGATGCCCGCGGTAATGTGCCCCAGCCAGCCACCCCGCAATATCAGCGCCAGCCAGATCATGTTGAGCGCAAAATGACCCGTCATCGCATAGGGCGTCATCGCCGTCACCCAGAGCTGGGTCGACGATAATGCCAGCAGCATCGTCACCCACACCGCATCCGGGCGATCGGGAAACAGGCGCAACGCAACGCGCCACAAGGCCAGCAGCCCCGCCATGAGCAAGGCTGGTCCGGCAAGATTGGGATCGCCCAGCCGCCAGAACACAGCCTGGATCGCACTGTTCACCGGCAGATAGGCCGCGGCCCAATAATCCGCTGCGCCGAAGGGCGAGAAAAATTCCGGCATGATCGCTCGCCGATAGGGTTCCCACTGCACGGGAATCGGCCGCGCGAACAGTCCCTCGCGCATATAGGCGGCAGCGAAACGAGCGACTTCTTCGTCGCGAGACACGGCATAATTTTGGAACAGCGCATAATGGCCCGCCCAGGCGACAAGCCCGAACAGCACGACCAGCGGCACGATCACCCTGGCGCGCGGCTGCGGCATATGCCATCCCGCACCTTCGGCAAGAGGCGCCGCCAGCGCGAGCAGCAGCAAAGCGATCAGCAGGGCCGGGAAATCCTGATCGAGAAACAGGATCACCGGCAGGCTGATCCCTTGGCGGTAGGTTACATGCCAAAGGAATGTCGCGCCCAGCCACAGGGCGAGGCCGACCGCGCCGCCCAGGAACAACCGGCGCGCGTCGACGATGCGGCCCGTCCCGCTCATCACGCTTCCGTCGGCAGCAAGGCCCGATTGACGAAGATGCCGTCCATCTCGATGAGCCGGGGGAAGTGCCCTTTATTATTGGCGAAAAAGGCGGACGGCGAGAAGTCCCGCTCGTCGAGCCAGGCGATCATCGCTCGATAGTCGATGCTGCCCTCATAAATGGGGCGCACGCCAAGCTCCGTCTGCACGCCGCACATTTCCTGCAAAACTTCGCCTGCGCCTTGGCACACGGACAGATCATGGCCCTGCGTGTCCATCTTGAGGAAAGGCCGGGCAAAGCCATGAACCCCACGCAATTCAGGCAATAGCCCGTCCATCCGCCGGCACTGCATCTCTACCGTCCGCGCGACCATGTTGCGCTCGGCGAAGATCGCATCCTGTCCCGTCGCAGGGTGTTCGAGCGAGCTGAACTGGTCGGCGGCCATGATGTTGAAGCTCGCCATTCCATCGAAATCCGACAACGCGAGGTTGAACACATGCCAGCTTGGATCGCGGGCCGCCCGGCGAGTGAGCTGGGCGAAGATTTCAGGGTTCGGCTCGAATGACAGGATCGTACCGGCGAAGCGCGCATCGATCCGCAGGCTCGTCGCATATTGGCCGCGATTGGCGCCGACATCGAACACGCAATCGACCTCGAAAGCGGTGAGAAACCGGCGCAGCGCCAGGATTTCAGGATATTGATGCGCGCGCCCGCTTACCGCCAGCCGCAGCGCCAGCCATCGATCCGAAAGCTCGCGGATATAGCGGCTCATATGCGCGCTGCGAGCGTGGCGCGATAAATGTCGATCGTCCGCACGGCCATCTCGTTCCAGTCACCCAGTTCCTCACCAAAGGCGCGCGCGCGCGCGCCCGCCGTCCGCCTGATGGCCGCGCTTTCGATCAGCGGCAAGAGGGCTTGGGCCAATGCGGGCGCATTTCCTGCGGGCACCCGTGCGAAGACATCCTCGGGCAAGGTGGCGAACATCCCGGCGTCCGAAGTAACCATCGCCTTGCCATGATGCAGCGCCGAGAGAAATGCGCCGCTGGAATCGATCTGGCGATAGGGGAAAAGGAGGATATTCGCCTTTGCCAAATGCGCATCGAGCCGCTGTTCCCGCAGGAAGCCCAGATCGATGATCAGGCGATCGCCAAACCCCGCTTGTTCGATCTGCGCAATCATCGGCGTGACATCCATGAACGGCTTGCCAGCGAGCGCCAGCTCGAAACGATGCCCCGCTCGCCACAATGAAAGACAGGCCTCGACCAGCAGGTCGACGCCCTTATACGGCCGGATCGTCCCGAAGAAGAGCAGTCGGGGCACGGCAGGATCGGGCACTTCGGACAGGTCGGCCGGTGTGGCCGCCGCCAGACGCATCGGCGGATGCGGCGCCATATGGATGCGATCGATGCCTACGCCCTGCGCGATCAGCGCGGCGCGCGTCGTTTCGCCATGGACGATCAGCGCATCGAACCGGTCGAGCAGCGCCCGGTAACCCCGCCCCTGCACCCCGGCGTCCGCATGGTACGCATCGGCATTATGGACGGTGTGGACGAGCGCCGTGCGCCCGCGGAGCCGGCGCAGCAACATCCGATCAGCCGGCGCCAGCGGCAGCCACTGGACATGCACGATATCGGCCGCCAGCAGCGGGCCCAGGTCACCCAGCGCGCAAGTCACACCATATTCGGCGGCCTTCAATATCCTGAATGCTGGCCCCTCGCCGATTCGGGCGCGCAGCGCTTCGCTGTGGCGGAAGAAGCGCTGCGTATAATCATAGGCTACGGGGCTGATCGCGTCGGTCGGACGCATGGGCCGCCCGAGCAGCGTCACCTCCGCCCCCGCAGCGCTCAGCGCCGCGCAAAGACTGTCGTCATAGCGGCCGGTGAAGAGCGAAGGATCGACCATCGCGACCTTCACGACGCGTGTCCGATGTCGATCAGGCGGCGCAGGGACATGCCATGCAAGACCGCCGCGCACAGGAAAGTGGCGGCGTAGAATAGCAGGAAGCCGAAATCAAAACGCGCGGGCAGCAGCAACTGCGCGAGCGGAACGCTGAGTAATGTTCCCGCGAACAGGGGCAGAGAGCGGCCGAGCAGATGACCAAAGCGGCCGAGCGCACCCTGCACATAGACCGAAACGCAGATGACCGAGAGCGCGAGCAGGGCCAGGCCGATGAGCAGCAGATCCGCCATATCGATGGCGGCGCGCCGGTCGAACAGCCGCGCGAACAGCCATTGCCCCGTAAGCAGCAGCAGGCCTGTTCCGATAATGGCAAAGAGCAAGGCGACTATCAGCGCACGCATGATAAGTTGCTTCAAGCGCGCGGCATCCTTGGCATGATAGGCACGGGTGATCCGGGGCAAGGCGGCTTCCACGGTCGCGCGTACCAGCATGGAAAGCGCTCGCGCCATTTTGAAGAAGAAATCGAACAACAGCATGGGCCGCGCATCGTGCGTCGCCAGCGCGATCGTGAAATAGGGCGCGTTATAGGCGACGATATCGGAAATCGTGAAAGCGGCGGACGACCCGACGTCGCGCAAATAATGGGTTCGCACATGGCCGCCGCCGGCGCGAAACGCGAACCAGTGCGCGCGCGTCATGCCCAGCCTGCGATGCACCAGTCCGATCGCATAGCCGATGACGGCCATGCTGGCCGCCAGTTGCAGCGCCACCGACAGGCGCGGATCGAGCCCGCTCAGGATCGACAACAGCAGCACGATCGTCACGACCCGACGCAGACAATCCAGCGCTTCCCACAGGAAATTGCCCTCGATCGCGGCTAGCGCTCGCTTGGCCAGCAAAGCGGGCAGATTGAGGCAGGCAGAGAGGAAAAAGAGAAGGAATAGCAGCGGCATAGCCGTATGCAGCCAGCCTGCCAAAAAGGCGATCAGGATGATCGTTACGCCGATCGCGATCAGCAGCCCCAGGAACAGGAACAGGACGCCCATTTCCTCCAGACGAAAGCCGCCTGCTTCGCTTTCCTCCCTATTGCCCAGCCAGTGGCGGCGCAGCCGCGCATAGATGATGCTCGTGAGGCCGAACTCGGCCGAAATCGTGAAATTGCCGAACGCGACGAGCAGCAGAAATGCCTGAAATTCGCGCAGCGGCAGGATGCGGACGAAAACATAGGTGACTGCAAAGCCCCAGATCAGGACGAGCCCGACATTGGCGAGCTTGACCAGCGCGAGAATGCGCGCCGAGCCCTCGATGCGCGCGAGCAGCGATCCTGCCCCGGCTGGGCTCACCGCGGCCGCGCCGCGTCGGGCTTGCGCGCGCGGAACAGCCGATCGTCGAGCGCATAATAATGGCGGATATCGGGATCGATGGACGCGGCGTCGATCTCTTCCAGATCGAAACCGGCGGCGCGGATCCGGTCCGCGAAGTCCGGGCCATATTGGCGGACATGGTCCCACTGGCCAAATCGCCGTTCGCGCTCGCGCGGGGGGATGGCGAAGCTGCCATCCTCGGTGGGCTTGTCCCATAATGGCACGATCAGCCAGGCCTCGCCACCGGGCTTGAGTGCGCGCCAGATGTTGCGGAGAACCGCATGGTCATCGGGCACATGCTCCATCACATGACTGGCGTAGAACAGGTCGAAACGAGACTCGTCAGTCAGCTTCATCAAATCGACCCGGCGCATCAGGGGCACGACATAGCGGGTGGGATCGAGATCGGCCGGGACATAATCGGCGGCGGCCGAGAAGCGACGGACGAGGCTCGCTTCATTGGGTGCCATATGCAGGATCGCGCCGTCGGTCGGCACGCCCAGCGTGCCCCCCGTGATCAGATAATTCATCAGCCGTTCGCGCGGGGAGGCACCGCAGGCCGGGCAGCCCCATTCGCCATTGTCGCCGTAGCGGAAGAAGCCGATCACGGTTGCGCCGCAGGCCGGGCATCCACGCCCCGGACGCGCGCCGGCCACCTTGCGCAGGGCGAGGACAAGCTTCGTCAGATGCTTGCCGGCAGCCTTGGCCACCCGCTGAAAGGTAATCACGCCATTCTCCGCTGAGGAACTGGCAATGCCCTATACAATATGGCGGGACTTTGACGAGAGGGGATCAGCGCGACTTCGCTGGATTCCACACGGTAAAGGTGCGGCCCGTCATCGCCTGCGCCACGCCTTGCAAGGTCGCTGCATAAGCGATCAATATATCGACAAGCGCCGCAAAAGGCCCGCCCCTGCGCCGTAACCCGAGCCAGATGACCAACACCAGCGCCAGCCCGCCACCCATATAGAGCATCGGCGAGACCCGCATCGCCAGCGCGCCGGCCGCGATCGTGCCGCTGAGAATGAATAGCCCGCCAAACCAGCGCACGATCTTGCGCGAGGCATATTTGAAGCGGTCGAGCCGGCCCATGCGCGCCAGTTGCGGCCGCAAATGCCGGTGGGTATGCCAGGCGCGCGCCGCTATCCGCACCTTGCGGCGATATTCGTCCTTTCGCGCCGTGACGAGCCGCTCGCGCGCGATCACATCCTTTGCCTTCACCAGCCGATACCCCGCGAAAATGACCGCCATGGACACGGTGAGGTCATCGAGCACATCGTCGGGAAAGGCCGGATAAAGCGGGCGGCGGATCGAGAAGATCGAGCCGTCGGCGCCCAGCACATTGCCGGTGCGCGATTCTTCATCCTTCAGCCGCTCCTCGATCCGCCAGTAGAGCGAACCTACCTTCGCCGTCGCGGATTCGTCCTGCCCCATATAGTGAAGCGAGCCAAGCACGCCGCCAATGCCGGGATCGGCATAGCGCGCCAGCAGATTGTCGATCGCGCTCGCATCCAGCAGCACGTTGGCGTCGGTGAAGATGAGGATGTCGCCGGTCGCGCGCGCCACGAGCTGCTTCATGCCATGGGCCTTGCCGCTGCGCCCCGGCCCCCGCACCAGCATGACATCCCCGATCGCACCGATCTGCACGGCGGTATCGTCGCTCGATCCATCGTCGAAAGCGAGAATTTCAAGCGCCGGGTGGCGCGCTTTCAGCATCACCAGATTGGCAAGCTTTTCCGGCATCGCCGAGGCTTCATTATAGGCGCAAAAAAGCAGCGATGCCGATAACGCTTGCCCGGATGCCGGATGTTCCGGCCGGGTCGGCAGGCGGCGCAGGACCAGCGGATAGATGAGGAAAGGCCAGGCCACGGCGATCAGCGAGACGAACAGAATCAGGCCAAGAAGGATGTCGACCCGGTCCATCAATACGCCTTGTGGTGGACGAGGACACCGATGGTCGCCACGATAATGCGGATGTCGCGCAGAATCGACCAGCGGGTCACATATTCGAGATCCGACTGGAGCCTGTCGATCAGATCCTGATGATGGTCGGTCGCGCCCCGGTGGCCCCTTACCTGCGCAAGCCCTGTCATGCCCGGCTTGATGCAATGACGCTCCCAATAGCGGGCGTCGACTTCCCAATAAAGACTGTCGCCCGCTTTCGCCGCGGCGGCGTGCGGACGCGGGCCGACGATGCTCATATCGCCGATCAGCACGTTGAAGAGCTGTGGCAACTCGTCGATACTGGTCCTGCGCAGGAATCGACCCACCGGAGTGAGGCGATCATCGTCGCGCGCGGTCAGCCGGTCGGCCTTCAGGTCGGTGACGTCGCTGCGCATCGAACGGAACTTAAGAATCGAAAAAGCGCGCGCATCGCGGCCGATGCGCGGCTGGCGGAACAGTATCGGGCCGGGGCTCGTCAGCTTCACCGCGAGCGCGGCGGCGATCAGCACCGGCGACAGCAGGATGCTGGCCGCTCCCGCGACCGTGATATCGAACAGACGCTTGATGATGCGATCGCGAAACTGGAACGGCCCGCCCGCCACGACTATGGTCGGCTGACCATCCATTTCGTCGATCCGCGCCGGCGCGAAGCGCAGCAGCTCGGGAACGACGATCTCGCCCCGCGCCGCGAGCGATTTGAGCGCGATCGACCAGTCGTCCATCCGGTCGAGCGGACAGGCGACTATCACTCGCTCGGCCATGCCGACGGCGGCGGCGAGACGTTCGGCCATGGCGGCGTCGTGGCGTTCGGGGTGCAGATCGGCAGCCTTCGCCTCGATCACGGTCATATGCGGCGCGGTGGATATCGCCACGCCATCCAGGATGACGGCGGTCAGATGTGGGACTTCGCCCAGCAGCGTCACACCAAGCCGCGCGATGGCGAAACGCACCAATGTGATGGCGACGGCGGACAAGCCAAGCCCCATCAACAGAGTGAGGCGCGACAGCTTCTCCGCGATCTTGCCGAAATAGATGATGAGCAACATCAGCAGCGCGGCCTGCGCCAGCGCCAGCAACGCGCGGACGATGCCTCGCCGGCTATTCTCGAAACTATGGATTCCGTACGCGCCACCCTGCACACCCAGAATGGCGTAGAGCGGCGCGAGCATGGCGAACATGATAAGGCCATGGGGCTTGCCCGGCTCCCCCCACAGCGCGCCCAGCACCAGATAATTGGCCGCAAGGAAGGACAGAAACAGCCCCGCCATGTCCCCGGTCAGGCACAGCAGATAAAGCCGTAGCCGGACGATTTCTTTTGAGACTGTCATGGCAGGTGGAGTGTCACTGGCGCGCCCATATTTGGACCTTGCGTTGGCACCGGCAAGGGCGGAGCGCAAGTGGCGTGTGGATCATGGCGCTCCCATATCAAGAGAGGATTATTTGGTGGGGCGGCGGAGCGGCAGGCCACGGCGTTCAACATAGGCATTGGACGAGGCGATGGCATCGGCGTTTTCGGCCCGCCAGCTTGCGGCACTTGTTTCTGCAAACTGTTCCGTCAAGCGCCTCTCGCCTGTTGGGCAAGTATCGAGCGTGCGCGCGGTCAAGGATGTCCGGCGACATATTTGTCTGCTGGCTTGATATGCCTGCCTTCGTCATTCGGACCTCACCATCATGTGTAGCGCACGGGCATGGATTGTAAGCAAACAGGGCTAATCCGACCCTGCCTCCATTGCACTCAACAAACTGGCCATTTGCTCCCGGCGCATCCCCCCATAGCTCGCTTTGGTGGCTCGGATATCCTCATCGTCCGCCCAATGGCTTAGCGCCGACCATGCTTTCCGCTCGTCGCCGCCCAATGCGGCGGGGTCGGTGATTGCGGCATCCAGTTCTTGGTTGGAGATATCGCCTCCAGCTATAATGTGACGCAACATTCGGAGCAGAAACAATCGATGGTCAATCATGGCACTCCTACGATCCGAACAGCCGCCCCAGCGACTTGTCGAGCATGACTAGCTGCCACAACAGCCGCCCGTGATCCGCGACCCCGGACTTGTGTTCAGTCGCCAGCTTTCCCAGCAGCTTCGTGTCGAACCAGCCGGTCTTCGCCAGCGTCGATCCGCCGGCGACCGCCGCCGCCTCCCCCGCCAGCGCGCCGCGAAACCAGGCGCTGATCGGGGTCACGAAGCCCATTTTCTGGCGATAGAGAATATCCTGCGGCAGATAGGGCTCCATCGCCTTTTTCAGCAGATATTTGCCGCTGTTGCCGCGAATGCGCTGGTTGACGGGTAATCGCGCTGCGAATTCCACCAGCCGATGGTCGAGCAGCGGCTCGCGTGCTTCCAGACTGACGGCCATGCTCATCCTGTCGGTCTTGGTAAGGATATCGCCGGGCAGCCAATGACGGATGTCGGCATATTGCGCGCGGTCGAGCGCGTCGCGCGCCGGCGCATTGGCCATCGTCTTCACATAGCGGTCCTCGGCCCGATGGCCCTGCAATCCTGCGCGCATGTCCGTAGTGAACAGGCGTTGGCGCAGGGCGAAGGGTGTGATGCCGACGGAAGCGGCATAGGCTTCGCCTCCTTCGCCTGCCAATTCGAGGAAAGTGGATTTGGCTCGCAGCGCGCGGGGCGCCCAGTCGGCCTTGGGATAATATTTGCCCAGCGTGCCGAACAAAGGCTGGCGGATCGAGGCCGGGACCAGCGCGCGGAAGCGCTCGCCCTGCATCTGGAACCGATGGCGGCGATATCCCGCGAACGCCTCGTCCGCGCCGTCCCCCGACAGGGCGACCGTCACCTGCTCGCGCGCGAGCTCGCACACGCGAAATGTGGGTAGCGCGGAGGCGTCGGCAAAGGGTTCGTCAAAGTGAAAGGCGAGGCGATCGATCAGGCCATAATCGTCGGGCGACACGATGCGCGAGCGGTGGTCGGTCGCAAACCGCCGGGCGATGCGGTCGGCAAAGGCGCTCTCGTCCAGCGCGGCGACATCGAATCCGATCGTACAGGTCTTGACCGCCTGGTTCGACGCCTCCGCCATCAGCGCAACCACACTGCTGCTGTCCACACCGCCCGAGAGGAACGCGCCGAGCGGCACGTCCGACACCATACGCGATCGCACGGCGTCGCGCATCAGGGCGATCAGTTCCTCCTCCAGCGCCTGTGGCGACGCCTTGGTCCGGTCGGCGAAGCTGACGTCCCAATAGCGCTGCGGCACGCCCAGCGGACGGCCGCGCACCAGGCGCAATGTCTCGCCCGCGCCGAGCTTCCTTACACCCGCTACCAGGCAGGCATCGTCGGGGACATAGCCATAGGCCATATAATCCTCGACGGCGGTCAGGTCCGGCGCGCGGCGCAGCAGCGGATGGGCGAGCAGCGCCTTGAGTTCCGATCCGAAGATCACGCTGCCATCCGATAGTGGCGCATAATGGAGCGGCTTCACCCCGAGCCGGTCGCGCACCAGCCAGAGCGACTGCGCCCGCGCGTCGAACAGGGCGAAGGCGAACATGCCGGTGAAGCGCTGCACGCATTCCTCGCCCCACTGGCGATAGCCGTGGAGAATGACTTCGGTATCGCTGTTGGTGCGAAAGACGTGGCCCTTGGCTTCCAGTTCGGCGCGGACGTCCGCGAAATTATAGATCTCACCGTTGAAGGTGACGGCGAGGCTGTCGTCGGGCGTCAACATCGGCTGCGCACCGGTCGCAAGGTCAATGATCGAGAGCCGCAAATGGCCAAGGCCGACGCCCGGCGCCGTCCATATGCCGCTGCCGTCCGGCCCGCGATGCGGCATGACGTCCAGCATCGCCCGCACGCGCGCGGGATCGACCGGCTTGGCCGTCTCAAGGTGGAAAATGCCCGCTATCCCGCACATGGCATCAGGCTCTAGCGGATGCCCGCGCTGCGGTCAGCCAATTCCTTCACATCGCCCAGATCGGCGAGGAAAGCGGCGATCGCCGCGTCGGACGGGCGCCCCTCGCGCTCTTCGGCGGAGACCAGCAGGGCGACGGCGCGCTGGTCGCGACCGAGCAGGCGGGCCTTCATCGTCTCGATCTTGACCGTGGGCTTGCTCCCCGTGGGCTCGCCCTGCCCCACGATGTAGAAGCTCACCACATGGCGGACGACGGGCCCCGGCGCCGTGATCTGCTCCCCCCGCGCAAAATCGGGCGCGGGCGCGGGCGAGGACCATGTCCATTCGCTGTCGGGATCGGTCGCGCCTTGTGCGAAGCCGACGATTTCGCGCTTGTCCTCCTGCCGGTCATAGGTGGCGATAGCGAGGTCGACGATCTGCCCCCGCGCATTGCGATACCGGCCCATGACGAAATGATCGGCTCCGTCGAAACGGGGCTTCCACGGATAGGCTGACGGTTCTGCGGTGCGCGTCCATCCCCCGATGGCCGGGAGCGCAAGACTCGGCGGCAGTGGGTCGCTCGCCGCGGCGCTCGCGCCCAGCCAGAGCGGCGCGGCGATGACCAGCGCCAGCGCCACTCCCGCAACCGTGCCCGGGTGCGCGCCGCGCCTCGCTGTGCCCTGTAGCCGGCGAGGGTCGAACCAGGGATCGCCCGGCTTGCGGTCGAAAAACGGCCAGGCTGCCGCCATGACGACGATCATGACGATCGCGAAAAATACCCAGCCATAGACGACATGATCGAAGCCGACCGCCGCATCCACAGTCGTCAGATGCGCGACCAAGATCGTTGCAAAGGCGCGCATTCCGTTGGCGAGGACCGACAGCGCCAGCGCCCCGGCCATGAACAGGATGCGACGCCGCCATGAACGAAAGCAGACATTGCACACCAGCACGCCATAGGCCGTCATCGCGATCACGAACTTCGCGCCGGAACAGGCCTCCGCCACCTCGAAATAGCCGGTCGGCGTAGTGATGAAGATGCCCTCGATATGCGCGGGCACGCCGGCGAGCGCGAGGAAGACCATGGCGAGCTTGGCCGTCAGCAACTGGAGATAGTGTACGATCTCGTCACCGCCAGGCACCATGAAGAAGGCGTAGAATAGCGGAAACGTCAGCGCGCGCGCCACGGCTGGGCCGAGCAGTGCGATCGTCGCGCCTTGCAGCATCACCACCAGCGCACCTTGCCGCACCATAGCGACTCCGGCTGCCGCGCCGACCAGCCAGGCCAGTGCGCCAAGGCCGAGCCAGAGGAGGCCGGGCGTCCACGCGACCGGCTCAAGCTGACGAAGGCCCGGCAGGCGTTGTTGCACCAGCCATGCGATCAGCAGGGGCACGAACAGGCAGTGGCCAAAGGTGGACGCATTCCACCAGATCGACATCATGTCGCGCAGATCGGCAAAGAACAGGGCAAGGATAGCGAAGGCGACGATGCCAAGCGCCGTCAGGTGCCCGCGCCACCCGTCAAGATCCCGCGCGACGGTTAAACGGCTCCGGGCAAGCGCGCTGCCGATCATGCCGCGCGGCTGCCAGCTGACGCTCCGAACAGCAGATCGGGCAGCGCGCGCAGCGTCGTCGACCAGCGATAGCGTTCCTCGACGCGCAGCCGCGCCGCGCGCCCCAGCGCGCCAGCGCGCTGTGGATCTGCGAGCAGGGCGCAGATTTTGCGCGCTTCCTCTGGCGGATCGGCCGCAATCAGGAGATGCATGTCGTCGATCGCGTCGATCCCTTCGGCTGCTTCGGGCGAAGCCACGACGGGCCGCGCCATCGCCATCGCCTCAAGCACCTTGTTCTGGATGCCGCGCGCGATCCGCAGCGGTGCGACGACGACATCAGCGGCCGCCAGCCAACCCCGCACATCGGGTACGCCGCCGGTCACGATCACGCCCGGCAGTCGCCCTAGCGCCTGCACCGCCCTAGTGGGACTGCGCCCGACGATCGCGAACCACGCATCGGGATGCACCGCGCGGATCGCCGGTAATGTCTCTCGTGCGAAACTCTCGACAGCCTCGATATTGGGCCGATAATCCATCTGTCCCGTGAAGACGAGCAAGGGACCCTGGCCATGGTCGATGGCGGGGAAGGACGCGGCCGGATCGAAATAGTCGAGCGCAACGCCATTGCTAATCGCGACGATCTTTTCCGCACCTTCGTCCGTCGCCGCGCGAAACATCGCGGCTTCGGCTTCGCTCACGAAAGTGCAGACATTCGCGCGCGCGGCCACGGCGCGCTCGAAGTCGAGCAGGACCCGGCCCTCGCGGCGGTTGATCCAACCCATCGGGCCGGACCCCTGCTTGCCATAGGTGGCGTATTTGGCGGAATCGAAATCGACGAAATCCATGAGAAAACATATATCGGGGGGCAGCATCGGCACGAAATGGGCCATTTGCGCCGAATAGGCGACGACTGCGGCGATGGGCCGCTCCGCCAGCGTTTTCACGACCCACGCATGCAGTGCGGGATGATCGAACAGCGCCACCAGCAGCGGCTGCTGCCGCATGAGCCCGCTCAGGCCTGCGACGATGCGCGAACGGTCGCGCATCAGGACCGACTGGCTGGCGGTAAGCGTGGCCATCTCGTCGGCAAAGCCCATGTCGCGCGAGTCGTCGGCAAAACAGCCGACATGGACCGGGGCGATCTCAGCGAGCCGTTGCAAGAGATGGAACGACCGGATCTTGTCGCCACGATCCGGCGGGAACGGGATGCGATGGCAGAGGAAGAGGATCTCGCCCGTCATCCAAGGCCCCGCGCGATATAGGGCCCGATCAGCGTCGCCAGCGATTCCGGCATTTTTTTCCACAGCTCGACCTTGCGCCGATATTGCGGCGACAGGGGATTGACGTCGCGCGTTTCATGGCCCGGCGCGGTGCGCAGATGATAGCCGAGCGGCTCGCCGGCAAAGCCCCATGTCTTTTTCCAGGCGGCCGGCCCCGTCCCGACCTTAGACCGGCCGAAGTCGAAAATGGTGAGGCCGCGTTCGCGCGCCTGCCGCATCAGCAGGAAATACAGCACCTCATTGGACCGAATCGCCCGGGCGCCCTCGGCCGCGCCATGCCAATAGGGCATGCACGCGCCATTGTGATAAAAGCTGATCACCGCCGACAGGGGCGTGCCATCCTCCGACACGAGCGCAATATCCGCATCGTCGCCAAACTGGTCCATCATCCGGTCAAACAAAGCGCGCGGAAATACCGGTGTGCCCAGATTATGGACGCTGTGCGCGTAGAGCCGGTAGTGAATGTCGCGGAGCCTCTTTGTCCGGCCGCTCTCGAACGTCAGGCCCTTTTCCAGACCCTTGCGGATTTCCGCACGATGGCGCTTCGGCACGGCCTTGAGTTCCGCCTCGTCATCGGCGGCGAGCGGTCGAGAGAAGCCGAGATAGGCGTCGGCCTTATTCTCCCACGCCGCCCCCTCGGGCGCGTCGCCGCCGCGCAGTTCCAAAGTCGAGCATCGCAGCCGCGACGCCAGCGTCCATGCCGCCTCGGCCAGCGCGGTCGCCGCCCGGTGATGGGTCGTGAGGATACCCCCGTCCACGGCAAAGCCGCTGCCCACCAGCGCCCGCCCGAACAGGGCCGACCGGATGAACGTCAGCGGCAGCACGCCCACGATCTCGCCGAACGTCCGGCGCGCGACCAGCAGATGCGCCTTCTGGCCCGTACCGGCCTCTACGCCCCTGATCCATCCCGGCCGATGAAAGGGCGTCGAGGCCGGATGGGCGCAGACCCAGGCGTCGAGTTGCGCGACGGCCTGTGCGTCATCCAGTCGCGCCTCTTCGATGATGATCGACAGGTCGGCAACGGCATTCATGTCAGGTTCCTTGCACACCCGTCACGACATAGAGCGCAAGGGCTGAAGATATGGTATCCGTTTCACCCTAGGCCGCGCGATATCAGCGGGCCGAAAAGATTGGCGAGCGGCAGCGGCAAGCGTTTCCACAAAGCGATCCGCCATTGATATCGCGCACTGTGCGGGCTGATGTCGCGCGTTGCGCCTGACGGCGACCAGTCGTGATAGGCGAGCGGCTCCGCGGTGAAGCCAAAGCTCTTTTTCCAGGCCGCCTGACCGCTACCCGCCTTGGATCGACCGAAATCGAACTGCGTCATGCCCCGGGAGCGACCATGCGCCATCAGCCGGTAGTACATCAATTCGTTCGATCTCAGTCGGCGTGCATCGCCGACGCCGCCACCCCAGAAGGGCATGACGCGGCCCTGATGATACAGTGTGAGTACTGCGGAAACCGGCTTATCCCGATCATATACCAGAGTGATGTCCGCATCCTCGCCGAATCGGAGCAATACCTCCTGAAAAAGTCTTCTGGGAAAAACCGGCGTGCCCAGGTGGCGGACGCTTTCTCCATAGACGCGATAATGATCGCGCAGATTACGCGCGCTGCGGCCATGTTCGACCCTTAGCGCCGGGTTGGCCAGCGCCTTGCGTAACTCAGCGCGATGTTTGCGGGGCACGGCCAACAGTTCAGCCTCGTCATCCGCAGCCAGCTGACGGCAGAAGCCGACATGCTCGCCGACGCGCGTCGTCCATGGGGCGGCCGGCGAAGGCCCACCGCGCAGTTCGACGGGCAAATCGCCATTAGCCCGCGCCAGATCCTGCGCCGCCGATGCGAGCGCGGCGACGGCAGCCGGATCATTCGCCAGGATGCCACCACCCACGGCAAAGGCGCTGGAAACCAGCGCCTGCCCGAATAAGCGGCTTTGGACATGATGACATGGCAGGACGCCACGAATGCTGCCCGAAGGGCCGACAGCGGCGAGCATATGCGAGCGGTTGCCGGTTGCGCGCTCTACCGCGATCATCCACGCCGACCGATGAAAGGGCGTGCCCTGCGGATGGGCTAGGACGAACGCGTCCACCGCTTCGGCCTGATCATCGTCATCGAGATTGAGCATGACTGTAGAAAGGGCCGCATGATTGCCCATCCTCATGGTGCCCGGTCCGCTTCCTGATCGGCCAGCGCATCCACGCGCGTCCATTCGAAATCCTCCGCCAAACGGCGCAGCTTTGCCGCCATGACCGACAGATTGCTGTAGTGCCGCAGCCGAGACCGCAATGGCGCATCCGCGACGCGCGGCTGACCGGGGTCTATTTCCCACGGGTGGAAGTAGATGATCGCCGGGCGCTGCGCCTCTTCATTCACCTGCCGGATCGCCCAACGGGAAAAGGCGTAGGGCAACAGGCGGAAAAAGCCCCCTCCCCCGGCCGCCAGCGTCCTGCTGCCAAACTTTGCCGTCGTAACCGGCAGTTCGACCAGCGCGGCGCCCTCGACCGGCTTCCACGCAAAGCGTGGCGATTCAGGCCAGCCATAATGATCGTGCCGGATCGGTGCGACGCTGCTCGAATAGCGATAGCCCTCTTCCGCGAGGATCAGATGCGCCCATGGCGTGCGCGCGTCGATCGAAAAACTCGGCGCGCGATAGCCGGTGACCGCGAGCCCGCTTGCATCCTCAAGGATGGCGCGCGCCTTGCGGAGGTCGGCGCGAAACTGGTCCGGGGTAAAGGTAAAGACACGGGCATGGTCGTAGCCATGGCTCGCGATCTCATGCCCGGCAGAGGCGATGCGCTGCATCAGCGCGGGATAGCGCTCCGCCACCCAACCCAGCGTGAAGAAGGTCGCCTTGACGTCGGCTTCCGCGAACAGCGCGAGCACCGCATCGGTATTGCGCTCGACCCGATGGGTCAGGCCATCCCAGTCGCCACGGCGAATCGTGCGCTCGAAAGCGCCGACCTGGAACCAGTCCTCGACATCGACCGACAGAGCGTTCAGCATCATATCCTCAGCATTGCCGCGCGCGGGCGAGCCCGCAACCGACGTCAGGCGGCGTGCTGACGTCCGTCGACCATGCGCTCTTCGCGTTCCACCCAGTCGACAAGCAGGGTCAGCACCCGACGCAGCGCCGCATCCTGTTCCCGCGCGCGCAATTCGATGCCGCCAAGCCGCTCCTCCATCGTGGAGAGATGATCTTGTAAAGCATCGATATCAATATCCGGGGTAGCCACGATCGGAGGCTGGCTTGCCTGCGCGCGTATTTCCGCGAGTTCCGTCCGCAGCGCAGCGAGTTCCTCCAGAACTTCCGGCGGCGTGACTTGCGAGCTGGGGGCATCCAACGAGGCTGGCTCGGACATATCGACCGGCCTCGAGACAGGATCGGCGATTATGTCGAACGGTGCGCGATCCCCGGAATGGACCACGCGCAGCGCTTGAGGCCTATCCTGCTCCGGCTGCGGTTCGGCGAACCCAGCCGGTCCGGCAGACATGGGTTCGGGCTCCCCGACCGAATCGAGCATCGAGGGCGCGACCGGATCGGGCCGGGCGTCACTATCGATGCCCATATCGGCGACCACCGCCGCAACGACTTCGTCATCGATTTCCGACAGCTGATCTATAGCGCCCATCAACAGGACCCGGCTTGCCAGCGCGTTGACGCGACGCGGTACGCCGGCCGTGGCGGCATAGATCGCGGCGAAGGCTTGCGGGGTGAAACCGGGATTGCCGGCCCAGCCGACCAAAGACAGGCGGTGCAGGATATAGGGCTCGATCTCATGCGCCATCATCGGATCGAGATGATGGGTGGCGATCACGCGCTGGCGCAACTGTTCAAGCTGGGGCGACTTCAGCAAATCGCGAAACTCGGGCTGGCCAAGCAGGAATATCTGGAGCAGCGACTGGCCGCCCAGCTGGAAGTTGCTGAGCATGCGCAATTCCTCGATCGCCGATACGGGCAGATTTTGCCCTTCGTCCACGATCAGCAGGGTGCGCCGTCCCGCGCGCGCCTGCGCATGAAGATAGCCCTCGATCCGATGCAATATCTGCGCCTTGGGCATGCCGTCCACGGCAAGGCCGAAATGCTGGGCGGCAAGGCGCAGCATGTCATCGCCCTCAACCTGCGTCGACACGATCTTGACGGCGGTCAGCCGCGCCGGATCGATCGTTTCCATCAGGTGCCCGACCAGCGTCGTCTTGCCGGCGCCGACATCGCCGGTGATGACGATGAAGCCCTCGCCCTGGGCCAGGCCATAGCCCAGATAGGACAGAGCCTTGCGATGCGTCGCGCTCTCGAAATAGAAATGCGGGTCGGGGGTAAGCTGGAAAGGGCGACCCTGCAATCCGTAGAACTGATCGTACATCTCGTCGTCTCCACCCGGCTGGCCCACCCCTCCAAGAGGCGGACCTGGCGCGGCAATGCTTAGAAGCTGTAACGCAGGCCGACCTGGCCCATCGCGCTGATGATCGTATCGAAATCGTCCGCCTTGGTGCCATCGACACCAACCGAGGCCGAAGCCGATAGTCGACGGGTCAGGCCGGTATTGTAGCTGGTGAACGTGCCCGCGTTCAGCACGTCCGGACGATCACCGCTGGCGTCGAAATAATTGCCGTAAATGACCGTATCGATGCTCGATCTATCGTTGATCGTATAGGTGACCGACCCGTTGCCGTACCAGTTCTGATCCTTCGATCCGCGGATGAACACTACCTGCCCGGATGGCGTGATGAACTTGCGCTGCGAATAGCCGGCGCCAACACCCCAGCCCCACGGCCCATGCCGCGCGGAATATTGCGCGGCCACGCCCCGGTAGCGGAAATTGGCGTCGGTAATGCCGCTCAGCGCGTCGTTGAAGCACTGGCCGCCGCCGCTGACGGAGAAAGCGCAGCCGGTCATGTCGCCGGTAAAGGGATTGCGCGCGACATTGAAGCTGCTGCCCGACAGCGCGGCGACATTGGAGGTGATGAGGCGGCCGAAGCTGTCGATCCCGTCGAAGACCATGATCCCGACCGAGCTGTTCTGCCCCTGCCAGATGAAGCTGCCCGAATAGGTCATCGAGCCATAGCGTTCGCCGACCCGCGCCTCCAACGATGTCCTGTGGCTCGGCCGCCAGAGCACACCCGCATCCCAGATGATGCCGTCATCATCATAGATGAGCGTTCGCGGCGAGCTTTTGTCGGTCACGTAGCGACCGTTGGAAATCAGCGGCGCGCCGCTGACATCGAGGCGCGGCGAGCGCTGGCTGATCTGGATTTCCTCATAGCCGACACCGCCGACGAGCGCGACCGTATGCGACACCGGCAGGGTCGCATCGACGCGGCCCCATTTGTCCTCGAACCGCTGGTCGAGCTCGCTCGCATCTTCGCGCGCATAGCCGGCGCTTGCGACCAGCCCGACCGGCAGGATCGTGCCCGGCCCAAAACCGACGGAGCCCGTCAGAGCATGCGACCAGCTGTCGGCGAAGGAGCCACCGGCGGGCACGCCCGGGGCGTTGGCGTTATAATCATCTTCCACCCTGGCATAGCCCAGGCGGTAGGATGCGTTGACATCGATGTCGCCGACCTTGGTCGTATAGGACGGGCCGATATAACCGCTATAGACCTGGCTGGTGAAACTGTCGTTGCGCGGACTTGCACCCGACAGGCCATCGGTGCGGACTCGCGTCGCGAGCGCGCCGGTCTGGATCGAAAGACCCCGGGCGACATTGAACTGCGCATGGCCGACGCCGCTGATCACGTCCTGATCGGTCGCCTGCCTGCCCCAGCCGAAGCTGTGATTATATTCGACATCCACGGCGGCCTCGACCCGGCGGTTCTGCACTTCCATATTCACGCCGGCGCTCAGGTTAGTGTAGGTCAGGACATCGCCGCCGCCTTTCAGTGGGGCCATGACGACCTGATCGATGCCGATATAGGGCGTGACCTCCAGGCGCTTGTCGTCGTCCGACCGCGCGTGGGCGGGCACGGTCCCAGCCGCGAGAATGAGCGTGGCGAGCGTCATTATCGACGCCCGCGGCTTAAGATGCCGGACGTTCATGACTGGATATCCCCTTTGGAATAATAGGTGCCGAATCGGCGGTCGCTGGACGAGAAGGTGACTCCGTTCAGCAACAGCTGAACCTGCGCCCCGCCCTTCAGCATTCCGGCGGCGTCACGCAGCGCGCTCTCGGCGGTCCGGTCGGCGCGCACCACCAGCAGCGCAATCGCCACATTGGCGGCGAGCACGGCGGCAGCCGATGCCGCGAGCAAGGGTGGCGAATCGAACAGGATGATCCGATCGGGCCGTCCCTCGGTCAGCCGGCTAAGCAGCGCCTGCGTGCGCGACGAGGCCAGCAGTTCCGTATCGCTGTTGCTCCTTTGCCCGGCAGGCAGCACGGACAGCGAAGGAATGTCGGTCCGCAGCACGCAGTCCTCGATCGCGATCGCGGGATCGGCGAGCGCATCCATCAGCCCGGGTCCCGGTATAAGGCCCAGAGCTTCGGGAATGCCCGGCTTGCCGAGGTCGGCGTCGACCAGCAAAATCTCGCGATCCTTTTCGGCGGCAAGGCTGAGTGCGAGATTGATCGCGCAGAAGGTCTTGCCCTCGCCGCTATGAGGCGAACATAGGAGGATGCGGTTGCCACGCTCCTGTCCCGCGAGCAGTGCGAGCAGGTCGCGCTTGATCAGGCGGAACTCTTCGCTGAGCGCCGTGACCGCGCCATCGGGCAGGATGAAGCCGCCCTCGGCCAGCTTATCGCGATCGATGAGCTGCATCCGTCCGGTCCAGTCAGACGCACGGGGGGCATAGGGCGTAGCTTCCGGCAGGGGAATGAAAGCAGCGGGTGGCGCATAATCTGGAACCGGTGGCGGCGCATCGGCCGGCACCTCGACCGTCGGAGCCGCGCGCCCCCGCAGCGCGGCGTTGAAATCATAGAGCTGCGTCGCTCTTTCGAGCAGCGATCCCTTGGAGATGGAGCTGTGCTTGGTCATGCTATCGGTTTCCTCAGGCCATGCCGCGCTGGATGAATTCGATGCCGATCAGCAGCAGGCACACCGCCGCCAGACCCGCGCTCGCGCCTGCGAACCATTTCATGCGTTGCTTTTCGATCGCCTGCTGGCCCGCGTTCAGCGTCTGGCTGATCGCGCCGATCACCGGTACGCCAACCGCCCGTTCGAGCCGCGCGGCGGTAGGGAAGGTCCCTTTGAGCTGGCCGATCGCGAAAGCCACGCCGACGCCAGCGCCGATGCCCAGTATCAGGACACCCAGCAACAACAGAGGGCGATTCGGTGCGGCCGGCGCGGTTGGAACGCTGGGTGGCAGGATGACACGAAACTGGACCGAACCGGTTTCGGTCTTCACCTCGCCACGCAGACGCAGGTCCTCGCGGTCCGATGCCAGCTTGTCATATTGGGTCTTGAGGACGTCATAATCATTGTCGAGCTTGGCTTGCTCCGACACGATGCCCGGTTCGGAGACTTGCTTCGACGTCATGACATTGAGGTCGGATTGTAGCTGCGCCTTGCGCGTCTGCAACGCCTGCACGGTCGCGGCGCGATCGGCCTGCATCGACTTGATCGACAGGAAAGCGGGGTTGGGCGTCGAGCCCGCGCCGCCACCGCCGCCGCCCCCCAGCTTGCGAAGGGCATCGACCTGGCGCTGCGCCGCGATCACATCGGGGTGGCTGCTGGTCCAGCCGCGCGAGCGCATGCCGGCAAGATCGGCCTGCGCCTGCGCCAAAGGCGAGGCCCCGCCGCCGACGCTGACGCCGGGCAGGGTCGCGGGCGTGCCGGCAAGCTGGCCGTTCATCGCCGAAAGCGCGCTTTGCGCCTGAACGAGTTGTGAATCGATGCTGGCGATCTCCGTGCGGGCCGCGTCCATGCGCTGGCTGATGGAGCCCGCGCCGGGCAACAGGCCGACATAACGTTGCGCGAAATCTACGCGGCGCTGGTCGGCGGCGGCGAGCTGACGGCTGCGCACCGCGATCTGCTGGTCGAGGAAAGCCAGGCTCTGCTTGGTTTCGTTGCGGTCGCCCGACAGATTTTCTTCCTGAAAGATGTCGATCAGTTTCTGGACGATCTGCTGCGCGATCTTGGCATTCGCGCCATCGGACAGGCCGCTGTCGGCGGACTTGGCACTGATGTCGATCATGCTGGGATCGGCCTGCGCCATCACGGTGATATTCTCGCGCAGCTTGGTGATCTTGGCGGCGATGTCGCGCGGACCCGATACCGTCTGCGACAGGTCGGTGTCGCGCACCACCTTTTCCAGATTTTCCGCGCTCGCCAAAGTCTGGCGCACGCGATCGAGGTCTTGCTGCGACTGGACCTGGGTGATGCCCACCTTGTCCTGCAACAGCGACTGGGTGTTCACATAGACCCGCGCCTTGGATTCATAGCTGTTGGGGATGAGCGCGACGCCGAGCCAGCCCAGCATGCACAGGCCCCACGCCACGGCCAGCGCGATCCAACGCCGGCTCCAGATGCCGTGAAGGACCAGCATCGCTTCGTCGTATAGTCCCGCCATGATCAGAACATGCTTTCTGGAATGATGATGACGTCGCCGGGCTGGAGCAGGACATTCGCCTTGCTGTCGCCCTTTTTGAGCAGGTCGCCGAGGCGCACCTGATATTCCGTCTGCTTGCCCGTCGCTCTGTTGAAGCGCACCAGCCGCGCCCGGTTGCCGGCCGCATATTGCGACAGACCGCCGACCGAGATCATCGCATCGAGCAGCGTCATGTTGGCGCGATAGGGAATGGAAGCTGGCTTTTCGGTCGCGCCGACGATCCGCACCTGCTGGCTGAACGTGCCCGAAAAATTGTTGACGATGACCGATACCAGCGGGTTTTCGATATATTGCGACAGCGCGATCTTGATGTCGTCGGCCAGCATTTTTGGCGTCTTGTTGACGGCCGGCATGTCGGTGATCAGCGGCGTGGTGATCCGGCCATCGGGGCGGACCTGAACCTTCGCGCCCAGCTCGGGATTGCGCCAAACGAAAATGGTGAGATCATCGAGCGGGCCGATGATATATTCCTCGCCCGGCCCCTCCTGTGTCGAAACGAAGGATGCCGGTGGCAATTGCGGACCCGTGCCCCCTGACGAGGCACAGCCCGAAAGCGCCACCGCAGGCATGGACGCGCCGATCAATAGCCTGGAAACCGTCAAGAAACGCATGATCTTCACCTCTTAGTGCCGCCATGCGCAAAGGGCCGCGCAAGAGGCGAGGCAGACCCGGAGCACATGGCTTCAGGCCTCTTCATGCCGCCAAAGGGTAAAGATACCGTTAGGAGTTAAGTTCCCGGCAAATCAGCCAAGTAAAAGTTCGCGAGGACTTGGATGACCAAGAAAAGCGGCCGGACTGGCCGAAGCGCCATAGGCCCCGGCAAGGAAAATGGCGATCAGGTCGCCGGGTTGTACCGGGGGCAGCGCTACCCTGTCGCCAAGCCGGTCGATTGGGGTGCACAGGCACCCGACGACGGTTACGGCGTCATCCGCCGGGGCGGCACCGAAGCGGTTGGCGACCGCGATCGGGTAGTTGCGGCGAACCACTGTGCCGAAATTGCCGCTTGCCGCCAACTGGTGATGCAAACCACCGTCGACCACGACGAAGGTCTCGCCCTGGCTCGTCTTCACGTCGATCACGCGCGTCAGATAAACCCCGGATTCGCCAACCAGCCATCGGCCCAGCTCCATGGCGAAACGGCTTTCCTTCAGGCTGTCGGGCCGTGATTCCAGCGCCTTGTCGAGCGCCTCCCCGATCTGGCTTATCTCCAGCGGCACGTCGCCAGGAAAATAGGCAAGGCCAAAGCCACCGCCCAGATTGACCAGCGGCGGTGTAGCCCCGACCGCATCGGACAAGCGGGCCGCAAGTCCGATCGTCGCCGCCTGCGCCTCGATGATCGCGAGCGGGTCGAGCGTCTGGGACCCGGCGAAAATGTGCCAGCCGCGCCAGTCGGCACCGCCTGCGATTATGTCGCGGGCCAAACCGGCCGCCCGTTCGGCGTCGACGCCGAACGGCTTGGCCCCGCCGCCCATGCGCATGCCAGACCCCTTCAACTCGAAGTCGGGATTGACCCGCACGGCGAGGCGCGGCGTCTTGCCGAGCTTTTCCGCAATGGCCAGCGCCCGCCGCCCCTCGCCTTCCGATTCGAGATTGATCGTAACCCCGGCAAAGATAGCGGCGCTCAGTTCATCATCGCGCTTTCCCGGCCCGGCAAAACTGATCCGGTCCGGCGCCATGCCGGCGTCGAGCGCCATTTGAAGCTCGCCGCCCGACGCGATATCGAATCCGTCCACCAGATCGGTCATCCGGGTTAGCAGCGGCCCGTAGGGATTGGCTTTGATGGCGTAGTGAAGGTCAAGCGCGTCCGGCATCGCTGCGCGCCAATGGCGGGCCTGCGCCGCGACGATATCCATGTCATAGACGAACAGGGGCGTATCCCCCGCCTCGTCCACCAGACTGGCCGCGCCGCAACCGCCGATCAGCAGCATCCCTTCTTCCGATACGAACGCGGGAGGAATGGGTCCCATGGGTTTCATGGCGCATACTCCCTGGCCAGCGCGACTCGATCGATCTTGCCATTGGGGTTGCGCGGAAATTCGGCAAGCACAACCGTCCGGCGCGGCTGCATGAAGTTGGGCAGGTCGGCTTTCAGCCGTGCTTCGACCGCCGGGGCGACATCGGGGTCTGGCCCGCGCACGAGCAGCAGGACGGCCTGCCCCAGTCGCTCGTCCTTAATGCCCAGCGCCACAGCCTCCGCTACCCCCTCGACGGTCACCGCCGCTTCCTCGATCTCGGTCGGACTGATCCGGTTGCCCGCCGACTTGATCATCGCGTCATCGCGCCCGACGAAATACAACAGACCGTCGGCATCGCGCCGCACCGTATCGCCCGACCAGACCGCCGTCCCGCCATAGCGCGACGCGGGCGGCGCTGGCCGAAATCGCTCGGCGGTGCGCGCCGCGTCGCGCCAATAGCCCTGCGCCACCAGCGGGCCGCAATGCACCAGTTCGCCCGGCTCATCGTCAGCCGCCAGGCTGCCATCGGGCCGCACGACCAGGATTTCCGCAAAGGGAATGGCGGACCCCATGCTGTCGGGATGAGTTTCGACCAGAGCAGGCGGCAGATAGGTGGACCGGAAGGCTTCGGTCAGCCCGTACATCGGATAGAGGTCTGCCTGGGGAAACAGCGCGCGCAATTTCGCAATCAGCGGTCGGGTCAGCGCGCCCCCGCTATTGGTGAGCCGCCTGAGCTTCATCGCGATTTCCGCAGGCCAGTCGAGTTCGGTCAGTTGCACCCACAGCGGCGGCACGCCCGCCAGCGTCGTGATGTCCCGCCGGTCCACAAGCTTCATGACGTCGCGTGGCGTCAGATAATCGAGCGGGTAAACGCATCCTCCTGCGATCCACGTGCACAATAGCTGATTCTGGCCATAGTCGAAGCTGAATGGCAACACACATAGCGTCCTGTCGTCCGGCGTCATGCCCAGATAATCGGCGACCGCGACCGCGCCGAGCCACAGATTGGCGTGGCTCAGCATCACGCCCTTGGGCCGGCCGGTCGATCCGCTGGTGTAGAGGATCGCCGCGAGATCTTCGGGACTCGCGCTGGACGGGGCAAGCGCCGTTCCGCCGCTCATGGCACAGGCGGCGTCATCCTCGCGGAGCAGCCGGCAAGCGGCCGGCACGTCCTGCGGAGCAAGGGTCGCCAGGCGACTTGCGGTCCCGATCAGCAGCACAGCGCCGCTATCCGCCAAAATATGCGCGACCTGACCATGTTTGAGGAGCGGATTGACCGGCACATGGACCAGCCCCGCTCGCGGGGCGGCGAGGGGCATCAGCGCGGCGACCGGCCCCTTGGCGATCCAGCTGGCGACGCGAGCGCCACGCTCCAAGCCAAAGCCGGCCAGCCAGCCGGCCAGCCGGCCCAGCATCTCTTCCAGCCCGGCAAAGTCCTTGCTGCCCGACCGCCCGTCCAGCGCCGGTCGCCAGCTATCCTCTCTCAGCAGGATGTGGTCGATCGGACGCACCACTGCACCATCGATCGTCGCCGCCCCGGAACGCTCAGGTCCGCTTAACGCCATATCCAGACTTTTCCCTTATGCGCGAACCATCCGTTCGGGGAGATAGTGGCTTGCCGGTCACAAGGGAATATCGCAGCATCGACGAGACGCGCTCGGCATTGGCCGGTCGGCTCGATCGCGCGCGCGCCATTTGCCTGTTCGACCGGCTGGAATGGTATGCGGCGCTGCATGCTGATTGTCTGGCGGATCGGCCATTAAGGATTGTCCAGGTCGCGGACGGCGGGGCGGAAGCGTGGATGTTTCTTACTGAGCAGCCCGGCAGACGGCTCTCGGCGCTCGCCAACTGGTACAGCTTCGCCTGGCGGCCGATATTCCTCGACGCACCCGATCCGGCGGCGCAGGATCGCTTGCTCGAAATCCTGGCGCGCGGTCTCGCTCGCGATTGCGCCCAGATCGATTTTTATCCCGTCGCCCTGCCAGCGTCATTATCGGCGCCGTTCCGCCGCGCCGGCTGGTTCTCGGTGCAACGTCCGCTCGGCGGCCGATATCTGCTTCATCTGCACGGACGGGATTTCGCGGCCTATTGGGCGACCCGGCCGGGCAGGCTGCGCAATATCGTCAGGCGCAAGGGAAAGGGCCAGAGCCTCGACATCAGCATCACCGACCGGGTGACCGACGCGCTGTGGCGCGATTATGAAAATGTCCATGCCCGCAGCTGGAAAGAGCCGGAGCCCGGCCTTGCTTTCCTGCGCGGGCTGGCGGCGCGGGAAAGCAAGGCCGGATCGCTTCGACTGGGATTCGCCCGGCGCGAAGGGCGGGCCGTGGCGACGCAGTTGTGGACGGTCGAAAACGGCGTAGCGCTCATCCACAAGCTTTCGCACGACCGCGCCCATGACGACGGGTCCCCTGGCACCCTGCTCAGCCACGCGATGTTCCGCCACGCGATCGACGTCGATCAGGTCGCGACCATCGATTATGGCACCGGCGACAACCCCTACAAGACGGACTGGATGGAAACGCGGCAGACGCTCCATCGGGTCGACTGTTTCAATCCGCGCTTCGCGTCGAGCTGGATTCCGGCGGCGCGCACCGCGATTTCCGCGCTTGTAGGTTGAGCATTGAGTGATTAATCAGCGCAATCATGCGGGCGCACATCACTCAGCCGGTCGACCGGACGGACGATATCGAAACCAGATTGCGCGGGTTGTTGCGCGACGTGCTCGCGATCCCGCAGGATCGGGTCGACGCGTTCGAGGCGGCGACGCCGCTGTTCGGAGCGCTGCCGGAACTCGACTCCATGGCGGTGGCGGGCCTGCTCACCGAGATGGAGGATCGCTTCGGCATCCTGATCGACGATGACGATATCGACGGCGATACGTTCGAGACATTCGGGTCGCTGGCCGACTTCGCTCGCATCAAGGTTGGGGCGTAAGTCCTTGGCCTAAGGCGGATTATTCCGCCGCGATCGCCTCGAAATCCGCTTCGGCCAGGAATTTTTCGACGTCGAGCGCCGCCATGCAACCCATCCCAGCTGCCGTCACCGCCTGACGATAGATTTTGTCGGTGACGTCGCCGGCCGCAAAAACGCCGGGTATCGCCGTGTGGCTGGTGCCTTTGTCGACGAGCAGATAGCCATCCTCGGTGGGCAGCTTGCCGACGAACAATTCGGTCGCAGGCGAGTGGCCGATCGCGACGAACGCGCCGTCGGTTTCGATGTGGGACGACTTGCCGGTCACCGTGTCGACCAGGTCGACGCCGACCAGCCCCACCGGATCGCCGCCGCCGACGAAGCGCTCCACCGCCTGATTCCATAGGACCTTGACGTTGGGATGGGCGAACAGACGCTGTTGCAGGATTTTTTCCGCGCGCAGCGAATCGCGGCGGTGGATCAGCGTCACGTCATGGCTGTGGTTGGTGAGGTAGAGCGCCTCTTCCACGGCGGTATTGCCGCCGCCGATGACGACGACCTTCTTGCCGCGATAGAAGAAGCCGTCGCACGTGGCGCAGGCGGAAACGCCCTTGCCCTGGAGCAGTTGCTCCCCCTCGATCCCGAGCCACTTGGCCTGCGCCCCGGTGCAGATGACCAGCGTATCGGCGATATAGAGCTTGCCGCTGTCGCCCTTGATACGGAAGGGCCGTTCGGACAGGTCGACATCGACGATCTGATCGTACAGCATCTGCGCGCCGACATGTTCGGCCTGCGCCTGCATCTGTTCCATCAGCCAGGGTCCCTGGATGACGTCGCGGAAACCCGGGTAATTTTCGACATCGGTGGTGATGGTGAGCTGGCCGCCCGGCTGCATCCCCTGCACCACGATCGGCGCGAGGCCCGCGCGCGCGCCGTAGATGGCGGCGGAAAGGCCGGCGGGGCCGGACCCCAGGATCAGCATGCGGGTCGAATGAGTGGCGGTCATGGCAGCTTTCTTGAGGGCGATTCGTGATGAGGGGGAGATAGGTGGCGCGACCGCGCGCGCCAAGCGAAGGATTTGCTTGGTGGCTGTGAAGGTGCGCCATCAAGGAGGGGTGCACGGGCCGAAGCCGGCTTAACTTCTCACTATTCCCGCACATTTCGCCCATTTATTGCTTGGCGGTGAAATTATCGGAAAGTGGATGAAAATTGGCGGACGAGGAAAAAGAGCCGGCGTGAGCGGGTATCGCACGACAGGCAGTGTGTAGGACAGGGCAATATCGGAAAGCGGCAACGCTTGCGCCGATATGCATCGGCAGGGAAGCGCGAAAAAACTCAGGGCCGTTGCGACGACTGGTTCACCTGGGCGTTATTTTTCGGGCTGAACAGGTTTTTCGTCGGCGCCGCGATCAATCCGGCATAACGCGCTGCCATTTCGAGGTGGATCGCCGCGATTTCCGGGGTTTTTGCGGACTCCGCAAGCTCGCGCGCGCGCTTTTCGCGAGAGATATAATCGGTAATCGAATTGAGATCGGTCACGCTGATTGCCCTCCCCTATACCGCGATCAGGATATCGCAAACGCCATAGAGGATGTGCAACATGGATCATGCTTTTGGGTAGATCTCTATTATTGCCGCTGTTTAATTAAAGGGCGACAGGTCTTCGGGAAGGTCAATAGCGAGGCTGGCACGGATTTCCCGTAATATCCGGAGCGACCTTTCCGTGGTAGCCGGCGAGGCACCGGCTTCATCCTGGATCGCTTCCTTGACCTCGGCCGCGACCGCTACGATCTCCACCGCATCCTCGACGCTGATGACCGAGCGCGCGAGCAGCGCGTGGATGAGGCTTTCCACGAGCAGCAGGGCCGCGTGACCATGAGCGTCCGCCCCCACCCAATGTCCATTGACCCCGGAAACGTCATTATCGTTAAAGGTCGGATCGACCATCGCAGCAACTCCGGGTCAGGCGGATCGTCTCCAGCCAGCGGAGCCTGATCACGCGCCGACCAATGCCCATCTTTAGAAGGATCGTCCGAAACAACCATCATTTATATCAACATTCGACTATAACATTGAGCAATGTTTATATATTCTGTCTCATGGGAAGGTGGTCCCATGGCCAACCGTTTCATCGACAAGATTGAGCGCTTCGCGCCGTTAGGCGCCGACGATATAGAGTGCCTTGCCGCAGCGACTTCGACGCCACGAAAATTCGCGGCACGGCGCGACCTGATTCGCGAGGGGGACCGGCCGGGGCCGGTGTTCGTCATCCTCGAAGGCTGGGCGTGCCGATATAAAATTCTGCCGAGCGGCGCCCGGCAGGTCCTGGCGTTCATGATGCCGGGCGATTGCTGCGATCTCCACATCGCGCTGCTCGCCGAGATGGATCATAGTATCCAGACGATCACCCCGGCGCTCGTCGCCACCATCGAACGACAGGATATGGATGCGATTCTCGACGAGCGCCGCGCCGTGGCGAAGGCGATGTACATGTCGCAACTTGTCGACGAGGGCATTATGCGCGCCTGGATCACCAGCATGGGCCGGCGGCAGAGCATCGAGCGCGTCGCCCATCTTATGTGCGAACTGTATCTTAGGGCGCGCAATATCGGCCTGACCACCGAATCGCAATTCGCCCTGCCCCTGTCGCAGCTATTGCTGGCCGATGCGCTGGGCATGACGCCCGTTCACCTCAACCGGGTGCTCAAGGCGTTGAGGCTGAGCGGAACGATGACACTGGAGCGAGGCAGCCTGCTGATCACCGACCCCGCCAAGCTCATACAGATCGCCGGATTCGACGAAAATTATCTCCACCGCAGGCTGCGCGTGGCGAGTTGACCGGGGCGGATAGCCTAGGCTGGTGTCAGGCGCGCGCTGTGTTGGATGTATCGGGTGTTGGATTGCGATGGGCACGTTCCGTGGTCCGTGAGGGTGCGGACGAGTCGGAGGGCCCTTCATCCGGCCCTGGGCCCCGGCGTTCGCCGGGGAACAGTGGCGTTTAACGAAGCGGGCCGCCATCTGTCGCTAGAGGTTAGTGTGTAAAATGTGAGCCGTTCGCCCTGAGCGAAGTCGAAGGGGGCCCTGCTGAGCGGAGGCGAAGCTCACTTCCCCCGGATCAAGTCCGGGGTCAGTGGAAGGCTTCGACTTCACTTTTTAGTGAAGTTTATCCTGAGCGCCTGCTGCAAGCAGGCAGTCGAAGGGCTCAGCCCGAACGGAGGAGAGGCGATCCCGATTTGAGGCGCGATGCCCTAAGCCCCTGCCCGCTTCAATCCAGTACGTTGGGCAGATCCTCGAACCCCTTACGGAGCGCGGCGCTCCAGCTTTGGGAGATCATCGCGAATTCTTCATTATCGGCCTCGATCCGGGTGCGGACGCGGAAGTCGAACTGGTCGCGTCCGATGACGGTGAGGTCCAGCGGCATGCCGACCGACAGGTTGGACCGCAGGGTCGAGTCCATCGACACCAGCACCGCCTTGGTCGCGTCCTCCAGTGTGGTTTCGGGGCGGATAATCCGGTCGAGGATCGGCTTGCCATATTTATGCTCGCCGATCTGGAAGAAGGGCGTTTCGGCGGTCGCTTCGATAAAGTTGCCGGCGGAGTAGATCAGGTACAGGCGCGGCTTGCCGCCCTTGCGCTGGCCCGCGATCATGATCGACGCGCTGGCGCCTGATCCGTCCATCTCGATACTCTCGCGATAGCGGCCCTGCATCGCGCGCATTTCGCCGCCCACCAGTTCGGCGGCGCGGTGCATCGTATCGCAATTGAGGATGGTCTCGATATCGGGATCGAGCTGCGAATCCTTGATCTTCCGGCTGAGCGCCGCCTTCACCCCCTGGGTGATCGACAGATTGCCCGAGCACATCAGCGTCATCGCCCGTTCGCCCGGCACCTGATAGGTGAAGCTTTTGCGGAAGCGCGCGATATTATCCATGCCCGCATTGGTGCGGGTGTCGGACAGCATGACCAGCCCCTGGTTCACGCGCACCGCTACACAATAAGTCATCGCCCACCGGCTCCCGAAAACATCGCGGTTCAACCCATTGGCAAGGACGGCGGGGCCAATTGTTGTTGCTGCCGTTGCAGCTGCCGTTCCTGAATCCCTTCCTGCGCCTGCGCGATCCGAACGTCCGCGTCAATGCTGATGTCGCCTGCCGCGGTCACCGAACCGCGGATCGGCGCTGCTTCATCGGCATCGATCCCGCAGGCGAGGCGCAGATAGCGTTCGGTGACGCAGACCCGGTTGGACGGATCGAAGCCGACCCAGCCGAGCCCCGGCACCAGCGCTTCGGCCCAGCCATGGGTTTCGTGCAGTTCATTATCCTCGTCGGCGAGCAGATAGCCGGACACATAGCGCGCCGGCAGCCCCATCGCCCGCGCGCCGGCGATGAAGATCTGGGCATGATCCTGGCACACGCCGGCCCCGAGCGCGAAGGCCTGCGCCGCCGTGGTCGAGACGCTGGTGACGCCGGTGCGATAACGGACGGCGTCACTGACCGCCGCCGACCAGGCGTGCAGCCGCGCCAGTGCGCCACCCCCGGCCGGAACGGCGAGCGCGGCCGCGCGGATCGCGTCCGACGCCTGCGTCAGCGGCGATTCGCGCAGGAAATAGCGGGGGTCTATGCGGCTGGCGGGCATGCCGAGGACGCCGTTCGTGGCGTGCGTTTCGACGAGCCCCTGTGCGACGATGACGGCACGGTCCAGCCCGTCGCGCTGCGTCCACACGGCCTGCATCTCGCCATGGCCGTTGGCGCGGAATCCGGTCACCGGCGCGTCGTTGACGCTGACATGCCAGTCGATCACCGTTTGCGCGGGCGTGCTGACCGGCATGAGCCGCAGCAGCATCGCAACGCGGCCCGCCGAGTTGGCATAGCGATAGATTGTCTGGTGGCGGACGATCAGTTTCATGGCCCCGCCCCCTTCGCGCCTTCAGCCGAAATGATAGGCCTGCGCGATTTCCGCGCCCAGCCGGTTGGTCATTCTAAGCCCGCTTTGCACCGTTTCATGCAGACCGAAGCGGAAGATTTCGCCGCTGTCGAGCTGTTCGAGCGCGGCCACCATTTCGCGCACCGTCTCATGCGCGGGACTGCGCGCGTCGTGCCAGCCGGCGAGCCGGTTGAGCCGGTAGGCGAGCTGGTCGTAGCAAAAGGCGACGCTGCGCGGAAACAGGCGGTTGAGCATCAGGAAATCGGTGATCTGCCAGGGCGTATAGGTGCCCCCATAGACATGGTGATAGGCGCGGCTGCCCGACAGCGCGTGCAGCACCGACGTCCATTGATAATGGTCGCGATTGCCGCCGATCACTTCGGTTTCGGGCAGAAGGACATAATATTTGACGTCGAGCAGCCGCAGCGTCATCTGCGCCCGTTCCAACGCGCTGCCCGCGCGCAGGAAATCATGGCCCTCGTTGCGCAACTGGCCCGAATCCGCCGCGCCGCGAAACGTCATCACCCGCGTCTTGACCCAGTCGATCAGCGAGGGCAGCTGCTGCCGTGCCTCCGCGACATCAAGGCTGTCGAGCTTGCGCCAGCCCTCGTTCAGCGCCTCCCACATATCCTGCGTCAACATGGTGCGGGCGGACTTGGCGTTCGACCGGGCTTTGAGCAGGCAGGAGCGGATGGACGAGGGATTGTCGAGATCGAGCATCAGATAGGAGACGACATCGCTCTCCGTCACCTGCTTGCCCTCGGGGAATTTCGCCTCCGCCCCCGTCGCGCGCACCACCGATCGCCACTCGTCGCGATGATGCGCGCCGGGCAGGATCGCCATCCGCTGGCCCATTGTCAGCAGGCGGGCGGTGGATTCGGCGCGCTCCATGTAACGCGCCATCCAGTAGAGATTTTCGGCGGTCCGGCTCAGCATGGGTCAACCTCTAATTCCGTTCGCCCCGAGCGAGGTCGAAGGGCGCGCCCGGGCGAAGCCGAGGGTGCAGGACCCTCGCTGCGTTGGGTGGTGGGTTTCGACAAGCTCAGCCCGAACGGAGGATGGATGGGTCCGCACGACATCCCCATCAGTCCTGCATGACCCATGTGTCCTTGACCCCGCCGCCCTGGCTCGAATTGACCACCAGCGACCCTTCGGTCAGCGCGACGCGGGTGAGGCCGCCGGGGACGAGGCGGATCTGCTTGCCGACCAGGCAATAGGGGCGGAAATCGGCATGGCGGCCAACGACGCTCGCGGGGCCGAGCGTCGGCACGGTCGACAGGTCGAGAGTCGGCTGGGCGATGAATTCGGACGGGTTGGCGCGAATGCGCGCGGCATAGGCCTCGACCTCGTCCCTGGTGGACTTGGGACCGATCAGCATGCCGTAGCCGCCCGATCCATGCACTTCCTTGGCGACGAGATCGTGGAGATTTTCGAGCACATAGGCGCATTCGTCGGGCTTGGAACATTGCCAGGTGCGGATATTGTCGAGGATCGGCTGTTCGCCCAGATAGAAGCGGATCATCTCGGGCACATAGACATAGACCGCCTTGTCGTCGGCGATGCCCGAGCCCGGCGCGGACGCCAGCGTCACGCCGCCATTGCGATAGACATCGAAAATGCCGGGCACGCCGAGCAGGCTGTCGGCGCGGAACACGAGCGGATCGAGATATTCATCGTCGATGCGGCGATAGATGACGTCGACCGCCTTGGGGCCGAGCGTGGTTTTCATCCATACCCGGTCCTCGTCGACGAAAAGATCGGCGGGCTCGACCAGCTCGACGCCCATCAGGTCGGCAAGGAAGCTGTGCTCATAATAGGCGCTGTTGAGGGAGCCGGGGGTCAGCACGACGACGACCGGATCGCCCTTGCAGGCGGGCGGCGCGACTTCCTTGAGGCTTTTGAGCAGTTCGGCGGGATAGTCATCGACCGGCGCGACCACGCCGGCGGCGAACAGTTCGGGAAACATGCGGGTCATGATCTCGCGATTTTCCAGCATGTAGGACACGCCCGAAGGGGTGCGGCAATTATCCTCCAGCACTTCGAAGCTGCCGGGGCCGGTGCGCACGATGTCGATGCCCACGATATGGCTGTAGACCTTGCCCGGCGGCGTGAAGTCCACCATTTCAGCAAGATAGGCGCTATTCTGATAGATGATGTCGGCCGGCATGATGCCCGCCTTCACGATTTCGCCGCGATGATAGACGTCGTGCAGAAAGGCGTTGAGCGCCCGCGCCCGCTGGCGGATGCCCTTGTCCAGTACGCGCCATTCCTGCGCCGTGAAGATGCGCGGCAACAGGTCGAAAGGGATCAGCCGCTCCGGGTCGCCGCCCTCGCCATAGACGGCGAAGGTGATGCCGATGCGCCGGAAAATCGCTTCCGCCTCGTCCAGCCGACGGTTGAGCCCGGCGATGCCGGTGCGGTCCACCCAGTCCTGCACTTCGGCATAACAGGCCCGTATCGAACCATCAGGCTCAAACATCTCGTGGAAGGGCAAGCGTCAATCCTCCCTCGGCCAGGACGGCCGGTTGTGCATCGCAACATTAGTGCGCGCTGCGATCGGGAATGCAAGACTAAAAACACGGGTCGCGCAAGGACTTCGGATGTATCTGCTGCAGGAGGCAGGCTGCGAGCATATCGGGCTGCGCCTATTTATCAAATCTTGCCGCCAACCCCGTTGACCCGCCTGCCCCGTCTGCCTATAGCGCGCCCTCACCGCAGGGCGTAAGCGCCCGTGGTTGCCCATGGGGCGGAGTAGCTCAGCTGGTTAGAGCGCGGGAATCATAATCCTGATGTCGGGGGTTCAAGTCCCTCCTCCGCTACCATCGAATAAAGGCTTTGACCTAAGCGAATATCCTGCAATTCATGTTCTGAATGCTGGACATGCCAAAGCAGCGGGCCTTACTCCATTTTCCGATTCAGCGATGATAGCTATCGCGATGCCATTCCGCCTGCCAAAACGCTCCGGATGCGGTAGCAATCCGTGGAGCGGTCATGGCAGTCGAAGAATTCAGCTTTCATATCGCGGATGACGTCATTCAGGACGTTCTCGACCGGGTTAGACGGTCGCGCTGGCCGCGCCGCCTGGGCGACGGTGGATGGGGCTTTGGCGTCAGTCATGATTTCATGCGTCGCTTCGTCGATTATTGGACCAACGACTATGACTGGCGCAAGACCGAGGCGGAGCTGAACCGCTGGCCGCAATTCCGCGCGGACATCGGCGATTGCAAGATCCATTTCTACCACGTCCGCGGCGAAGGCGACACGCCCCGCCCCCTGCTTTTGACCCATGGCTGGCCCGGCTCGGTCCTCGAATTTCTGCCGATGATCGATGCCCTGACGCATCCGTCGCGATATGGCGGCAACGTCAGCGACGCCTTCACCGTCGTCATTCCGTCCGCACCCGGTTTCGCCGCGTCGGAATTTCCCGATGGTCAGGCGATGGGACCCGTCATGACCGCCGATCTCTGGCGAACGCTGATGGTCGATATCCTGGGTTATGAACGGTTCGGCGTGCAGGGCGGCGATTTCGGCGCCATCGTGAACATTCAGATGGCTGAGCGCTTTCCGGCGCATGTCGTCGCCATGCATCTCAATCTCTTTCCCGTCGCCATGGGTCCGCAAGACCAGCTGAGCGCCGAGGAAGCCGCTTATGCCGAGCAATGCGGCGCGTTCGCCGCGAGGGAATTTGGGTATATGAATTTGCATGCCATCAAGCCCAACACGGTGGCTTTTGCCCTGGCAGACAATCCGCTGGGCACCGCCGCCTGGATCCTCGAGAAATTCCAGGTGTGGAGCGACAATGACGGCGACATTCTCGACGCTTTCACCCTCGACCAGCTGTGCGCGAATGTTTCGCTCTATGCCTTCACGGACACCATCGACACGTCGATCCGCTTCTATGAAGGCTTTGGTCGCGAGCTTGGCGGGATTTACCGCCCTTTCCACAAGACCGATGTCCCGACGGGACTGGCAATATTCCCGCGCGAACTGATCCCCGGCCGACCGCCGCGTAGCTGGGCCGAACGGCAATATGATATCCGCCGCTGGACGGAAATGCCGCGAGGCGGGCACTTCGCGGCGATGGAGCAACCCGATCTTCTGGTGGCCGACATCCAGGCCTTTTTCAGGGAATATCTATGATAACGGCGTTCAAACAGGGCAGCTGAATTCTTTCCCCCACTTGCAAGCTTCGCCAAACCGCGCCAATCACGCCCCTGAAAATGGGAGCAGGGCAAGCGGATGAGCTATTATGACGTTGTGATCGTGGGCGCGGGCCATGCCGGCGCGCAGGCGGCGATTTCGCTGCGCCAGTCGGGGTTCGAAGGATCGGTCGCGATGATCGGCGACGAAAAGGACCCGCCCTATGAGCGCCCGCCCTTGTCGAAGGAATATTTCGCCGGCGACAAGAGCTTCGACCGCATCCTCATTCGCCCGGCGTCCTTCTGGGAAGAGCGCAAGATCGACATGCTGCTCGGCCAGCGGGTCAGAAGCGTAGATTCCGAAGGCCATTTTGTGACGGTGGGCGACCGGGAAATCGGCTATGGCAAGCTGATCTGGTGCACCGGCGGCAATCCGCGCATGCTGACATGCAACGGCGCGGACGCGCCCAATGTCCACGGCGTGCGCCGCCGCGACGATGTCGACGCGATGATGGCCAAGATCGACAGTATCCACCATGTGACCGTGATCGGCGGCGGCTATATCGGGCTGGAGGCGGCGGCGGTGCTGTCGAAATTCGGCAAGAAGGTCGTGCTGCTCGAAGCGCTCGACCGGGTGCTGGCGCGGGTCGCGGGGGAACCGCTGTCGCGCTTTTACGAGGCGGAGCATCGCGCCCATGGCGTCGACCTGCGCACCGACGCCAAGATGGATTGCATCGAGGTGACGGATGGCCAGGCGACCGCGGTGCTGATGCAGGATGGCGAGCGCATAGAAACCGACATGGTGATCGTCGGCATCGGCATCATTCCCGAAACCGGCCCGCTGATCGCGGCGGGGGCGGTCGGCGGCAATGGCGTCGACGTGGACGAATATTGCCGCACATCCTTGCCCGACATCTATGCCGTGGGCGATTGCGCGGCGCATGAAAATCACTTCGCCCGTGGCGCGCGCATGCGGCTCGAATCAGTGCAGAACGCCAATGATCAGGCCAAGACCGCCGTGGCGCACATCATGGGCAAGGAAGACGCCTATCATGCCGTGCCCTGGTTCTGGTCGAACCAATATGATCTCAAGCTCCAGACCGTCGGCCTTTCGACCGGCTTCGATCAGACGATCGTGCGCGGCGATCCGGCGACGCGCAGCTTTTCGGTCATCTATCTGCGCGGTGGCAAGCTGCTCGCGCTCGACTGCGTCAACGCGGTGAAGGATTATGTTCAGGGCCGCGCGCATGTGATCTCGGGCGCGGCGCTGGATCAGGGGCAGCTGGCCGATGCGTCGGTGCCGCTGAAGGAAGTCGGGCTGGCCTGAGGCGCTGACCCTTCATGTCGTCCCTGCGGAGGCGGGGACGACGGTGAGAAAGGGATATCGGCTTTAGCAGGCGTGACGGCTAATTATCGCTATCACCGACGCATTTGTCTGAAGGCATCAGCCCCTGAACATCCCCTTGCCCGCCAACTCCCACGGCCCGGCGCGATAGTGCCAGGCGGCTAGCCCGGCTATGGCGAACGGCCGGGGAGAAAAATCCGCGTTCAGCCGCGCCGCGAGCGCTTTGGCCTCTTGCGGCGATACCTTGTTCTGTACCGTCACATGAAGGCGCGGCCGGGCCTGGTCCTGCGGCGTGAGCATGCCGGTGAAAGCGTGAGCGAGATCATCGCGCATCGCCATCAGCGCCGCGCTTTCGATCCGGTAGGCGACGCCCCGCCCCAGCAGCATGATCTCGGCCAGCCGGGCGGGCGGCGGCGGGCCAGCGCAGATCGAGCTGAGCCGCTGCGTCACCTCATCCAGCACCGACGGCGGCAGATGGTGGAACAGGGTGATGTGCGCGGGCAGCCTATTGCGTTCGGGCGGAAAATGCGCGCGGCGCAATCCGTCCGCCCAGGCGAAGTCCCCCGCGCCCATCAATGCGGTCACGATGATGGGCGCGGGGGTGGGGCGGTCAGCCAGCCGACTGCGCCTTCAGCCATTCGAGCACCGGCTCGGGCCGCGTTTCGCCATAGGGGTCGTCATCCTCGCCGACATCGTTGATTCCCGGTTCCTCGAACCAGGCCGCGACCTTGCCGTCGTCGACCACCATCGCATAGCGCCAGCTGCGGTCGCCGAAACCCAGATGATCCTTCTTGATCAGCATGCCCATGCGCCGGGTGAAGTCACCCGATCCATCGGGGAGCAATTTCACGTTCTTGACGCCCAGATGCTTGCCCCATTGATACATGACGAACGCGTCGTTGACGGCGATGCAATAGACGTCGTCGACGCCGAGCGCCCTGAAATCATCGTAGAAGCGCTCGAACGCGGGGCATTGTTCGGTCGAACAGGTCGGCGTGAAAGCGCCCGGCAGCGAGAATATCACCACGCGCTTGCCGCGGAACAGGTCGCCGGTCTGGACATCCTGCCAGCGGAACGGATTGGGGCCTTCGATGCTGTCGTCCCTCACGCGGGTCTTGAGCGTCACATCGGGTACGGAACGTCCCTGCATTACGGTCTCCTTGGGGGCTTCGCCGCGCCACTTCCGCGCGGCGGTCAAACTGTATATGGTCGGCATGGAGCGCACCCGCAACGGGACGCTTGCGGAGGGGAACGATCAATGCGGGTCACTCGATCCTTCATCGTCATCGGCATTATACTGCTTATATGGAACCTGATGGGCGTCGCCGCCTTCGTCATGCAATATGGCGCTGACCCTGGTCAGCTGGCGAAGACCGATCCCGATACGGCGCACGCCTTCGCCACGATGCCCAAATGGGCATGGGGCGCCTATGCCATCGCGGTGAGCGCCGGCACTTTGGGCGCGGTCGCGCTGTTGATGCGCAAGGCGGTCGCGGCGTCGCTGTTCCTGCTGTCGGTTATCGCCGTCCTCGTCCAGTTCGGCCATACGTTCCTCGGCACCGACCTGCTTGCCGCCAAGGGATGGTCGGTCGCGATCTTTCCCGCCTTCATCATTCTGATGGCGGTCGTGCAATGGCTGTATGCGCGGTCGATGGTGATCCGGCGGGTGTTGCGATAGGGATTATAATTCCCCGCGCGCGCGCCTGATTTCGAACCATTTGCGCACATTTTCATTATGCTGCTGATAGGTGTCGGCGAAGATGTGGCCGCCCTTGCCGTCGGCGACGAAGTAGAGCGCTTTCGTGGGCGCCGGGTGCAGCACAGCGAGGATCGACAGGCTGCCGGGATTGGCGATCGGCCCCTTGGGCAGGCCGACCATTGCATAGGTGTTATAATCGTTGACGGCTGCGATCTCCGATTTGCGGATTCGCCGGCCGAGCGGCTTGCCGCGCGTGATCGGATAGATGATCGTCGGGTCCGCCTGAAGCATCATATTGGTCCGCAGCCGGTTGCCATAGACGCCAGCGACCATCGGCCGCTCCTTGCCGAGCGCGGTTTCCTTTTCGACGATGCTGGCGAGGATGATCGCCTCGCGCGGGGTTTTGGCGACCGTGTCGGGCGCGCGTTCGGCCCACATCCGCGCCAGCAGCTTCGTCATCGCGGCCTGCATGCGCCCGAGCACGGCGGCGCGCTTTTCGCCCTTGTCGAAGGCATAGCTGTCGGGCAGCACACTGCCTTCCTCGGGCACCGCAATGTCGCCGGTCAGTTCATCATTCGCCATCAGCCGCTCGTAGACGAGGATCGACGGCATGCCCTCGGGGATGGTGACGAGGCGGGACAGCGTCCTGCCGCCCTGAAGAATGACCAGAATGTCGCGGTTGCTCGCACCCTTGGGAATGACGAACTCGCCGGCCTTGATCGAGGTGCCCGACCCGAGAAATTTCGCGCGGGTCAGGAAGGCGTCGGCGGAACGGACTGCGCCGGAACGCTTGAGCAGCACGGCGGCGTCGCTCAGCGTCGATCCTTCGGGCACCACCAGCGTAATTTCGCGCGGGGCAGGTCCCGCTTCGGTCCAGCCATGAACGAAGCGGAAGCCGATAAAGGCCATGACGGCGAGGCCGAGCGCCAGGATGATGAGGCCGGTCCGGCGCATGGAGGCTAGATCAGTTTCCCTGGGATCGAGCGCCCCACCTTCAGATCGCGCGCATGATGAGGGAGGCGTTGGTGCCGCCGAAGCCGAAGCTGTTGTTCAGCACCGCGCGCACCTTGCGCTCCTTGGCGACGTGCGGGACGAGATCGACGCCCAGGCAGCTCTCGCTCGGATTGTCGAGGTTGAGCGTTGGCGGCACGATGCTGTCGCGCATCGCGAGGATGCAGAAGATGCTCTCCACCGCGCCAGCGCCACCCAGCAAATGGCCGATCGCCGATTTGGTCGAGCTCATCGACATATTGCCGAGCTGGTCCCCGAACAGCCGCCGCACCGCGCCCAGCTCCAGCTCGTCGCCGAGCGGCGTCGAGGTGCCGTGGGCGTTCACATAGTCGATATCCTCAAGCGCGAGGCCCGATTTCTTGAGCGCCATCTGCATCGAGCGGAACGCGCCCGATCCTTCGGGATGGGGCGCGGTGACGTGATAGGCGTCGCCGGACAGGCCATAGCCCAGCACCTCGGCATAGATTTTCGCGCCGCGCGCCTTGGCCCGCTCATATTCCTCCAGCACGACGACGCCCGCGCCCTCACCCATGACGAAGCCGTCGCGCGCGGTATCATAGGGGCGGCTCGCGCGTTCGGGCGAATCGTTGAAATTGGTCGACAGCGCACGCGCCTGCGAGAAGCCGGCGATGCCGATCGGGCAGATCGCGCTTTCCGCGCCGCCCGCCAGCATGACGTCGGCATCGTCCATCGCGATCATCCGCGCGGCGTCGCCGATCGAATGCGCGCCGGTCGAACAGGCAGTGACGACGGCGTGGTTCGGCCCCATCAGGCCATATTTGATCGAGACCTGACCCGAAATCAGGTTGATCAGCCGGCCGTGGACGAAATGCGGCGAAACGCGGCTCGGGCCCTTATTGGCCAGCACCAGCGATTCGCTTTCGATGCCCGGCAGGCCGCCGATGCCCGACCCGATCGAACAGCCGGCGCGCAGCCGCTCTTCCTCGGTCATGTCGAGCAGGCCTGCGTCCCGCAGCGCCTCGCTCGCCGCCGCGATGCCGAACACGATGAACAGGTCGACCTGGCGCTGGACTTTATGGTCGACCTCAAGATTGGGATCGAAGCCATATTCATGGGTGGCCGGCTTCACTTCGCAGGCGATGCGGCATTTATAGTCGGTGGGATCGAACCGCGTAATCGTCGCCGCGCCGGATTTCGACGCGATGATGTTCTTCCATGTGGTTTCGACATCCCCGCCCAGCGGGCTCACCATGCCAAGGCCGGTTACGACGACGCGACGCATATCCTTGCTCCGAACTATCAATTGGCTCGCGCCGTGCCTTAACGTCTTCCGACGCTCTTGTCGAAACGACAGGCAGACTGGCCGCGCGCCAGATACGAAAAAGCTCCCCTTGCGTCCGGACGGGCCGGATCAGGAGAGCCGATTCACTTGGGCAGTCTGCGGCCCGCGCCTGGCCGGGCGGGCCGCCAAACGCCTTACTGCTTGCTGTCGATATAGTCGATCGCATCCTTGACGGTCGCGATCTTTTCCGCCGCATCGTCAGGAATTTCGACGCCGAATTCCTCTTCGAAGGCCATCACGAGCTCGACGATGTCGAGGCTGTCCGCGCCCAGATCGTCGATGAAGCTTGCATCCTCCGTCACCTTTTCGGCTTCGACGCCCAGATGCTCGACGACGATTTTCTTAACGCGATCCGCGGTCTCACTCATGAGTGGTCCTTTTTCTTGGGTATCGTGGTTGGTATGAATAGCTGTTAAGGCAAAGCCCTAGTGCCAAGCCCCGATAGAGGCAAGAGGCAAGGCAGCCAAGCCCCTTCATTCGAGGCCAAAACGCCGATGCGCAAGGCGTCCCGAGGGCGGCTTTACCGAAATTTCAGCATCAGCGGGCAATAAAGCGCGATGACATCGCTTCCGTTCCCCGATCGCTTCCTCACCCGCGCCCGCATCCGCCTGACCGCCGCGCTGGTGCTGGCGGCGACGGTGATCGGCCTGCTGACCCTGTTCGCCATGGCCCATGGCACGGTGGATTCGCTTGGCCGGCCGCTCGGCACCGATTTTTCCAACGTCTGGACCGCCGGATGGATGGCCGATCATGGCCGGGCCACGCTGGCATGGGACTGGCCGGCGCAGCATGAGGTGCAAAAGGCGATCCATCACGACCGCGCCATTCCCTTTTATGGCTGGCATTATCCGCCGCCTTTCCTGATCATCGCGACCCTGCTCGCGCAATTTCCCTATGTCGTCGCGCTGCTGATCTGGCAGGGGCTGACGCTGGCGCTGGCGCTGGCGCTGGTACGGACCATCCTGCCGAACGATCGGGACGCTGTGCTGGTGGCGCTGGGCGCGCCGGTGGTGCTGGTGTGCCTTGGCCATGGGCAGAATGCGTTCATGACCGCCAGCCTGCTGGGCGGCGGCATGTTGCTGCTGGACCGGCGGCCGTGGATCGCGGGGATGCTGCTGGGCGCGCTCGTCTACAAACCGCAATTCGCGGTGCTGATCCCGGTCGTGATCGCGGCGCGCGGTAATGGCCGCGCCTTTCTGTCCGCCGGACTCACCGTGGCGGCGCTTTGCCTCGTTACGCTCGCCATCTGGGGCTGGCCGGTTTGGCAGGCCTTTTTCGATTCGTTGCCGCTGACCAAGCATATCATCATCGAAAATGGCGCGACGGGCTGGGAAAAGATCCAGAGCCCGTTCGCGGCGATCCGCCAGTGGGGCGGATCGATCCCCGCCGCCTACGCCGCCCAGTCGGCGGTGACGGCGCTGACGGTCATCGCGGCCGGACTGGTCGCGCGGCGCGGATCGATGGAGGTACGCGGCGCGGCAGCGCTGGCCGCCGCCCTGCTCTGCACCCCCTATGTGCTCGACTATGATTTCGTGCTGCTCGGCATTGCGATCGCCTTCATGGCGGCGGATATCGCCAGGCGCGGCGCGCTGCGGTGGGAGGCCAGTTGGCTTGCCTATGCCTGGATGGCCCCGCTGTTCGGGCGCGCATTGTCGGCGCTCATTCATGTTCCCGTGAACCTGATCGCCGCGATCGCGGTGCTGGCGCTCGCGGCGCGGCGGGCGGGATTGTTCGACCGTGCCTTCGACTATCCGGCGATCAGGCGGTTGATCCCCGCCTGAGCGAATGCGCCGGCGGCCATTTGGCGATGCGCGCGGCAGCCTGTGTGCGATAAAAGCATTCGTCATCCCCGCGCAGGCGGGGACCCAACTTGCCTCGGGCACAGCGTGCGTCGGTCCTAAGACGACAGCGCCCAGCGGCCACATGGGTCCCCGCCTGCGCGGGGACGACGATGCAGGGGCATGAGTTCAGTGGGTCGATCGATCGTCCGAATCCTTACGCCGCCTGCGCCGCCTCGTCGCTCACCGGCAGGCGGATCAGATAATCGAAGGCGGACAGCGCCGCCGTCGATCCAGCGCCCATCGCGATGACGATCTGCTTATAGGGCACGATCGTGCAGTCGCCCGCCGCGAAGATGCCGGGCTGGCTGGTTTCGCCGCGCGCGTCGATCTCGATCTCGCCGCGCGGCGACAGGGCGACCGCATCCTTGAGCCATTCGGTGTTGGGCACGAGGCCGATCTGAACGAAAATCCCTTCCAGTTCGACATCATGCTCGGTCCCGTGATTGCGATCCTTGTAGGACAGACTCGTGACCCGCTCGCCATCGCCCTCGACCTTCGTCGTCAGCGCCGAGGTGATGATGCGCACATTGGGCAGGCTGGCGAGCTTGCGCTGGAGCACCGCGTCGGCACGCAACTGGCTGTCGAATTCGATCAGCGTCACATGGGCGACGATGCCGGCGAGATCGATCGCCGCCTCGACGCCGCTATTGCCGCCGCCGATCACCGCGACGCGCTTGCCCTTGAACAGCGGGCCGTCGCAATGCGGGCAATAGGCGACGCCCTTGTTGCGATATTCGTCTTCGCCGGGGACGCCCATCTGCCGCCAGCGCGCGCCGGTGGACAGGATCACGGTGCGCCCTTTAAGCGACGCACCATTTTCCAGCACGACTTCATGATAGCCGCCCTCGCTCTTGGCAGGGATCAGCGTCGCCGCCTTTTGCAGGTTCATGATCTCGACATCATAGTCGCGGACATGGGCTTCGAGCGCGGACGCCAGTTTGGGGCCTTCGGTGCGGCTCACGGAGACGAAATTCTCGATATCCATCGTGTCGAGCACCTGTCCGCCGAAGCGTTCGGCCGCGACGCCGGTACGGATGCCCTTGCGCGCCGCGTAAATGGCCGACGCCGCGCCGGCGGGACCGCCGCCGATCACCAGCACCTCGAACGGGTCCTGGCCCTTGATCTTTTCCGCCGCGCGCGCTTCCGCGCCGCTGTCGATTTTGGCGACGATCTGTTCCAGTTCCATGCGGCCCTGGCCGAAAGGTTCGCCGTTCAGGAAGATGGTCGGCACCGCCATGACCTTGCGCGCGTCGACCTCGTCCTTGAACAGGGCGCCGTCGATCGCGACGTGGCTGATGCGGGGGTTGAGCACGCTCATCAGGTTGAGCGCCTGCACGACATCCGGGCAATTCTGGCACGACAGCGAGAAATAGGTTTCGAAGGCGAAATCGCCGTCCAGCCCCTTGATCTGCTCGATCAGTTCCTGCGCGGCCTTGGACGGATGACCGCCCACTTGCAGCAGGGCGAGCACAAGCGACGTGAATTCATGCCCCATGGGCAACCCTGCGAACCGCACGCCGATATCGGTGCCGGCGCGGCGGATCATGAAGCTTGGGGTGCGCCTGTCATGGCCGGGAACGACTGAAACCTTGTCCGACAGGGCGGCGATCTCGTCGAGCAGCCCGCCCAGTTCCTTCGATTTTACGTCATCACCCAGCGCGGCGACCAGTTCGATCGGCTCGCGGATGTTGACCAGATAGGCCTTGAGCTGCTGCGTCAGATTGGCGTCGAGCATGGGAGAAAGTCCTCAAAGCGATTTCACTCGGAAATCGCGACAATCAAAAGCTGTAGATACAAATATGGCCCGGGGCGGAGTCAGTTCCACCCCGAGCCACTTTGCGACCCGCTAGTAGAACGGTTTAGATCTTGCCGACGAGGTCGAGCGAAGGCGCGAGCGTGGCTTCGCCCTCTTCCCACTTCGCCGGGCAAACTTCGCCCGGATGGCTCGTCCAATATTGCAGCGCCTTGATCTTGCGCAGCAGTTCGGCGGCGTTGCGGCCGACACCTTCCGGCGTGATTTCAACGAGCTGGATCACGCCTTGCGGATCGAGAACGAAGGTGCCGCGGTCGGCGAGGCCGACGCCTTCGCGCAGGACGCCGAACTGGTTGGAGATGTCGTGATTCTGGTCGCCCAGCATATAATAGTTGATCTTGCTGATCGCAGGCGACGTGTCATGCCAGGCCTTGTGGCTGAAATGCGTGTCGGTCGAGACCGAATAGACCTCTACGCCCAGACCCTGAAGGGTAGGATAGATATCGGCCAGATCTTCAAGCTCGGTCGGGCAGACGAAAGTGAAATCGGCGGGGTAAAAGAAGAAAACCGCCCACTTTCCCTTCACGTCGGCATCGGTGACGTCGACAAACTTGCCTTCCTTGAACGCGGTCGCCTTGAAGGGTTTGAGCGGCGTGTTGATGATGGCCATGGGCTTTGCGATCCTTGAGTGGCTGCTGTTGAAGCGTCTATCTAGGGATGGGATCGTCACAGGGGAAATTGGTTTTCTGGCATTTACAGAGTGAGAAAATCGATCAGGCCATCAGGCACTGGTCGATGCCGTCACCCCGGCCGTCCCGATCACCTGCAACATCCAATGATCCACCATCGCCTGGGCAGCCGGCGCGCCGAAGGATGAAGGGTCGAGGCATAGCTCCAGCCACAGGCCATCGACCAGCGCGGTAAGCGAAATGGCCGCCAGCCTGACTTCACCTTTTTTCAACGTCGGTGCGGCTTCGTGCAGCAATGCTTCCATCTGCGCGCGCGACGCGGCGTAGATTTCGGCGTGGGCGGTGGCGATATTTTCGCTGCTTTTGACCAGGCTCCAGAAACAAATCCATGTCGCCAGCAGATCCGGGTCGAGCACCGGCGGCTGGAAATTCGCCATCAGCAGCGCGCGCAACCGGTCGCGCGGGTCCGGCCCGGCGGCGGCGACTGCCTGATCCATCGCCCGCGAAACCCGCAAGCCGACGTCGCGATAGGTTGCGAGGATGATTGCGTCGAGACCATCGAAATAATGCGTCAACAGCCCCGAAGAGACGCCCGCCGCGCCGCAGATCGCCCGCACCGTCGTGCCGCCCACACCCTTTTCGGCAAGGCAGCGCGCCGTCGCGTCGATCAGCGCCTGCCGACGCACATCGGCGGTTTCCCGTACAAATCTTGTTCTCACTTCCGCCGTCCGCTGCCTCTCCTGTAGCGCCGCATCATGCGAGGCGGCGACGCGGCTGGCAAGCGTGGCGGGCGTCGACGGATCGAAGCTGCGCCGCTGTCCGTTCGTCTCCTGCAACGGCAGGAGCCAAACATATGACGCGAACCCGACCCATGACCCTGATCCTGAGTGCAATGCTGTGTTCCGGCATCGTGGGGTGCGGCAGACCGGATGATCAGCGGAGCGCCGAGAATATAGCGGTCCAGACGCCCAGCAGCGAACCTGTCGAGGACAACAGGTCGCCGGGCAACGCCGGCATGGATGCGCCAGTGCCGCCGACCGGTTCATGGGTCGGTCGCTGGACCGGGCCGGAAGGGCTGTTCCTCGACATTCGGCCCGCGCCGAACGGGAAAGCCGGTCATTATGCGTTGATCAACAAGGATACACTGGATCGGCAGGGCGATTATAGCGGCGTCGCCCAGGGCACAACGATCCGCTTCATGCGCGACGGCAAGGATATGACCATCCGTCCGGGCAGCGGCGCGGAAACCGGGTTCAAATATCTGGCCGGGAAAAGCGACTGCCTGATTATCGTGCCGGGTCAGGAGGGCTATTGCCGCTGAGGGATCGCGCCGCTGCCCTGATGCTGCCCATACCGAGGCCGTCGCGCGTGACTGGGTTGGCCCACCGTCCTTCGGACGATCGCAGAAAGCAAAATGGGGGCCGGCATTGCTGCCGGTCCCCACTTCCGTCGGACTTCGATCCGCGTTCCTTTTGGGTACGCGATCATCCTGTCCGGCGTGGCGAATGCATGGCCCGAAAGGTCGCTGCATCACGCTGGCTTCGGGTCGTTGGCGCATGGCCTTCGTGCCCGTTGCCGACTCTTGAACTGAAAGCCCGACGTTCACTTTCGCGCGTACCCGGCATCCTCTTCAAGAGGGCGATCCGGCAGCTTCCTCGCCCTTGCAGGCGGTGTTACTGACCGAACCTCGAAAAGACGTCCAAACCTCTGATTTCTCTTTGATTTTTCTGGCTTTGGATCACTCCGCCGCCTGTCTTTCCGATAGATTGATGGTCTCACCATCTGCGAGTCGCGCAAAGCGAAATCGGACGTTTCCAAGACAGCGATGCATCAAATCTGTGGATAACTTTTCAGCGAGCGACATGGTCGCGGCCTATGCCGTCATCGCGGCGGCGACCAACCGGCCGGCGCCAGGTCGAACCCGGCAAATTCGAAGCCCGGAACGACGGTGCAGCCGACCAGCGTCCACCCGTTGACGGGCGATGCAGCCTGCCACGCATGAGCGGGCACCAGCGCCTGCGGCCGCTCGCCGGCGGCGATGTCCATGCCGAGACGAATATGGCGGGTCATGGCACCTTCCACCGCGACCGAGAGAGCCAACGGCGCACCGCCATGCCAGAACCAATATTCGTCGCCGTCGACGCGATGCCAGTGCGATCGCTGATTCGCTTCAAGCAGGAACAAAATGGCCGTGCCCCGCGCCCGTCCGCCCTCGCCGGGGTCGGCGCGCCATGTCTCCCTGAACCAGCCGCCTTCGGGATGAGGCGACAAGGCCAGCGCCTCGATCACCGCCCGAGCATCCTGGCCGTTCATCGTCATCGCCAAATTCCCTTAAAAATAACGCTCATTTTCCAGTCATTTACCCTGTTGTCTCAGGTTCATGCAACTTCGATCAAATAGGGAGTGTTCAACCGCTTGCTACGCTGTCTGAGGAGATAATCATGCGTAAATCCATTCTGGCCCTCGTGGCCATCTCGCTGGCCGTTCCCGCATCGATGGCGGTGCCGATCGAAGGGGCGCAGGCGCGCAAACATCATCGGTACAAGGAATGGCGCGGGAATGACGGCCGCACCTATTGCCGGCGCTCGAACGGCACCACGGGGCTGATCATCGGTGGCGTTGGCGGCGCGCTCGCCGGCCGGGCGATCGATACGCGCGGCGACCGCGCTACGGGCACGATCCTGGGCGCGGCTGGCGGCGCTTTGCTGGGCCGCGAGATCGACCGCGGCGGTAGCCGTCGCTGCCGCTAAAGACAGGCGATGACGAAAAAGGGCGGCCCTCCTGCGAGGACCGCCCTTTTTCATGGCTCGTCAAAACGATTATTGGGCAGCGCCGCGCGCTTCCTCGACATTGAATGCAACCGGCTTGCCACCCGAATTGCCGGCAACCCTGCCATTCTTGACCGAGAGGTTGAAAGCGACCGCGTCGGGATAGCGACGGCCCGAAATCACCTGACCGGTCTTGGTGTCCTTCACCTGATACACATAGGTGTAGCCTTCGTGCGAGAAGCGCTGCTTGGCGGCATCTTCGGCATGGGCGGGCGTGATGGCGGCGATGGCGCTCAGAGCGCCGGCAACAATGAACTTAGACAGCATTCGCATGGGTTTTCTCCTTGTGAATGCCGATCAAACACCTCTGTAGCGATTTTCTTCTGTTGCAGTCCGTCTATGCTGCGGCGCGGCAGAACGACAATCGCAAAACACGGTCGAGCGATTGCAGTTTGCGCAACCAGCCGCGCTGACCGCTTCAACCCTTTGATTTGCTGACGATATGCTTGAATTCCGCTTCCGTAAGCGGAGCTACCGACAGGCGCGATTGTCGCAGCATGATCATCCCGGCCAGCGCGGGATCAGCTTTCATGGCCTTGAGCGTGACAGGCTTGTCCAGTTTTTCATGCGGCGCAACATGAACCGATATCCATTTGCCGGAATCGTCGGTGCTGTCCTGCTCCGCTTCCTCCACGATTTCCATGATGCCGACGGCCTCAAGACCGATATTGCTGTGGTAGAAAAAGGCGAGGTCGCCCTTGCGCATCGCCTTCATATGCTGTTGGGCGGCGTGGCTGCGCACCCCGTCCCACTCGGCCTTCCCCTTTTTGACCAGATCGTCATAGGAAAAGACATCGGGTTCCGATTTCATCAGCCAGTAGTTCATCGGCACGTCTTGCATCAGCAGCACGGGCCGATCAAGGATGCGCAGCCGGCCAGTTGTCGTCATCGGAGATAGGACATGTCGCAGTCGGTGCTGGATGAGGTTCCCGTCCTGTCCATGGCGGACATGCCAAAGGCAGCGTTCGCCGCCGCGCTGGGCGGCTCCTTCGAACGGTTCGGCTTCGCCATGGTGCGCGACCATGGCATGGATCAGCGGCTGGTCGATGATGGCTGGGCGCTTGCCCGGCGCTTCTTCGCCCTGCCCGAAGAAGTAAAACAGCTCCATGATGCGGCCGGCAATGGCGGGCAGCGTGGCTATACCGCCTTCGGACGGGAAATCGCCAAGGGCGCGCGGGAAAACGACCTCAAGGAATTCTGGCATATCGGGCGCGACCTGCCGACTGGCGATCCGCTGCGAGCGACGATGCTGCCCAACATCTGGCCGGACGCGCTGCCGGCATTCCGGCCCGTTTTCACCCGGCTGTTCGCCGAATTCGACCGCGTCGGCGCAAGGCTGCTATCGGCGATCGCGCTGTATCTCGGGCTGGACGAACTATGGTTCGACGGGCCCACTCATAACGGCAATTCGATCCTGCGCCTGCTCCACTATTCCCCGGTCTCGGCGCAGGCCCCCGGCGTCCGCGCCGGGGCGCATGAGGATATCAACCTCATCACCCTGTTGCTGGGCGCCGAGGAAGGCGGGCTGGAACTGAAGGACCGCAACGGCGACTGGCTGCCTGTGGTGCCGCCGCCGGGCGCGCTCGCGATCAATGTGGGCGACATGCTCCAGCGCCTGACCAATTACCGCCTGCCATCCACCAGTCACCGCGTCGTCAACCCCCCGCCCGAAAGACGCGGATTTGCGCGCTATTCCATGCCCTTCTTCCTGCACCTGCGACCCGATTTCGTGATCGACGCGCTGCCGCAATGCGGGGACGCCCGACATCCGCGCCGCGATCCGCCGATCAGGGCGCATGATTATCTGATGGAAAGGCTGACGCAGATCGGGCTTGTCGACAAGACATAGGCCGACCCTATTTCCGCCACCGCCCCATGGTTATGCCGATGTCCTCACCCCGCTCGCTCAGCGCCAGCTTGACGATCTTCACCTCGACCTGAAGCACCTTGTCGTCCTGAAGGAAGATGGTGTCGATGATGTGATCCGCGACCGCCTCGATCAGCGTAAAATGCCGGCCTTCTGGCAGGGCTGTGGTCGCGGCATGTTTGAGGTCCATATAATTTTTGGATCGGGACAGCGGCGTTTCGGGATCATAATGATCCGCGATCCTGAGCCGGGCGCTGATCGAGATGCGCAGCGGCTGCGGAAGATGCGTTTCCTCCGAATAGATGCCGGTCAGCACGTCGACATGCAGATCCTTGACCTCCAGGTTGAGAAAATCGTCCAGTCTGCTGTCCATCGATCCGCCATGCCGAGCCGCTCCTTGGCTCGAACGAGCGGCCGGAACCTGTTTTCATTTCGTGGGTCAGGCGCTACAGCCCGCCGCTTCCGGCGCGGTCCATGCGCCTTTGAAGGCGGATCGGCAAGACGTGTCAGTGATTGTGCCCCTCGATTCCCAGCCGGAACAGGCGATCGAACATCTGCTCGACGCCGCGTTCGGGGCCGACCGGCATGGCCGTACCGCCTATCTGATTCGCGCCGGCATGGCCTGGCTACCGGCTTTATCCTTCGGCATCGTGGCAGAGGATGGAGCGCTGGTCGCTTCGCTGCAAAGCTGGCCCGTCGCGCTCCATCCAACCGAGGGCGGACCGTTGCCGCTCATCATGGTCGGGCCGGTGGCGGTCGCGCCGGCGCTCCAGCGCGGTGGCCATGGCCGGGCGTTGATGGACGCGGTGGTCGCCGCCGCGCGCCGCGAGGCGAGCGACCCGCTGATGATGATCGGCGACCCCGAATATTATGGCCGCTTCTGGGGCTTTTCTGCCGAAGGCACCGGCCAGTGGGCAGCGCCGGGGCCGTTCGAGCCGCGCCGCCTGCTCGCCTTGTCGGTCGATGGTCGCCCGATCGGCGGCGCCGGCATGCTTGGCCCCCGAATAACCGCCTCGGCCTGAATTCCCTTTTGCCTTCGGGCGCGAGCGATCCTATCTCCGCTCCATGCCGATGGACCCCATTCCCGACCTTGCCACCCTATCGCTGGCCGACATCGCGCGCCTCGTCTCTGAAAAGCGCCTGCCGCCGGTGGAAAAATGGAACCCGGCCCATTGCGGCGACAGCGAGATGCGGATCGCCCGCGACGGCACCTGGTTTCATCAGGGTTCGCCGATCGGGCGCGAGGCGATGGTGCGCCTGTTTTCCACCATATTGCGGCGGGAAGAGGATGGCGGGTTCGTCCTGGTCACGCCGGTCGAGAAATTGTCGATCGAGGTCGAGGATGCCCCCTTCGTCGCGGTCGAACTCAAGAGCGAGGGCGAAGGCCGTAATCGCACGCTCGCTTTCCGCCTGAACACCGGCGACATCGTGCCGGCGGGGGCGGAGAATGCGCTCAGCATCCGCGAAGGCGCGGACGGCCCCCATCCCTATCTTCATGTCCGCAAGGGGCTGGAGGCGCTGGTCGCGCGCAGCGTCTATTATGAAATGATGAACCTGGCGCTCGACCAGGGTACAGAGCCGGTTGGCCTGTGGAGCCACGGGACATTCTTCCCGCTGGACGGGTCGGCGTGACGCTGGCCGAGCGGCTGCGCGCCGCGTTGATCGAAGGCCATCGGCGCGAAGAGACACTGGTGCCGAGCGAAGTGCGCGACCCGCGCATCGTCGACGATTCGCCGCTCGCCCCGGCGGCCGTGCTGGTCGCGATCACCGATCGCGCCGAACCCGGCCTCATCCTGACCCAAAGGTCGGCGGCGCTGCGCAAACATGCCGGACAGGTCGCCTTTCCCGGCGGCCGGGTCGATGCCGGCGACGCCGACGAGATCGCGGGCGCCTTAAGGGAAGCGCAGGAGGAAATCGGCCTGCCGCCGCATGTCGTCGACATCATCGGCACGTCCGATCGCTATCACACCTTCACCGGCTTCGACATCGTGCCGGTGCTGGGCGTCATTCCACCCGATCTGCCGCTGGTGCCGCAGGAAAGCGAGGTCGCCGACTGGTTCGAAGTGCCGCTTGCCTTTGCCCTCGACCCGGCAAATCGGGTGCAGCGCAGCGCTGTCGTGGACGGGATCGTCCGTCATTATTACGATATTCAATGGCGCGATCGCCGCATCTGGGGCGTGACCGCCGCCATCCTCGCCAATCTTTCGCGCCGCCTGGGTCATGATCGACTGCTTGCCTGAAGCGCCCTGGCGGCAACGGCCGGGGCTGGACGCCCTGCTCGACGCGATCGGCGCGCGGGCGGGGCTGGCACGGTTTGTCGGCGGCGCGGTGCGCGACGGGCTGCTCGGCCTGCCCGTCAACGATCTCGACATCGCGACCGTATTGGAACCGCAGGCGATCATCGAGCGGCTGGAGGCGGCGGGCATCAAGGCCGTGCCGACCGGCATCGCGCACGGCACCGTGACGGCGGTGATTTCAGGCTGGCCGGTGGAGATCACCACCCTGCGCCGCGATGTCGCGACCGATGGCCGGCGCGCGACGATCGCCTATACGGACGACTGGCGCGAGGATGCCGCCCGCCGCGACTTCACGATCAACGCGCTCTACGCCGATCCCGCGACCGGCGCGATCACCGATTATTTCGGCGGGGTCGCCGACCTACGCGATCATCTGGTGCGCTTCATCGGCGACGCCCACGCCCGCATCGCCGAGGATCATCTGCGCATTCTTCGCTATTTCCGCTTCCTCGCCCGCTATGGCGACGACATTCCCGACGAAATGGCGTTCACCGCATGCCGCGCCGCAGCCGGCAGCCTGATGACGCTGTCGCGCGAACGGATCGCGGACGAATTGCTCAAACTGCTCGCCGTGCCTTCCCCGCTTGCGGCGCTGCGCCTGATGATCGAGGGCGGCATCCTCAAGCCGGTACTGCCGGAGATCGACGAGACGGGCTGGGAGCGGCTCGCACAGCTTATGACCCGCGAGGCCGAAGCGGGCGTCTCCTCCGTCCCGCTCCGTCGCCTCGCCGCCCTGCTGCCGCCCGATCCGCGCATCGCCGAACAGGTCGGCGCGCGCCTGAAGCTGTCGAACAAGGCGCGCAAACGACTGGCGCTGGCGCTCGCCGATCCGCCGGGGCCGGAGCCGATCCGGGCGCTCGCCTATCGCATCGGCGTCGAGGGGGCGACCGACCGCCTGCTCCTGTCGGCGACCGACGAAGCGGCGCTTGCGGACTTGCAGGGCTGGACCCCGCCTGCCTTCCCGATCAGCGGTGGCGCGCTCATCGCGCGCGGATTGCCGCCCGGCCCGGACGTGGCGAAGGCGCTTGGGCAGGTGCAGGACATCTGGATCGCAGAAGGCTTTCCGGACGAAAGCCGGGTTGCCAGGATCGCCGATCAGATCGTTTCGAAATTCCAGCGCGCGCGCCAGTAATCAAACGCCTTGGCCTCGCTCATCGGCTTGGCGAAATAATAGCCCTGCCCCTGCCAGCAACCCATGCTTTGCAACGCATGCGCCAGTTGCTGAGTCTCGATTCCTTCGGCGGTGACGTGCAGACCCAGCGATTCGGCGAGCGACAATATGGTGCGGACGATCACCGCCTTGTCGCGATCCTCAAGCATCGACGATACGAAACTGCGGTCGATCTTCAATATGTCGATCGGCAGGCTGTGCAGGCTCGCGAGGTTGGAAAAGCCGGTCCCGAAATCGTCCATCGCGATCGGCATCTGCAAATCCTTGAGAGCGTTCAGCAATTTACGCGCCTTGTCGGGGTCGGCGATGATCGCGCTCTCGGTGATTTCGGCCGTCAGCCTTTTGCCCGCGATCCCCGAATAGCGCAGTGCTTCCTCGAACATTGATGCGACATCGTCGCGCGCCATCTGGATGGGCGACAGGTTCACATTGACGCCGACCGGCAGCGGCTGGCCGAATTTCAAATCCCAGCGGCTAAGCGCCTGCGCCGCTTCATAGGCGGCCCAGCGCCCGAGCGACGTGATGAGACCGCTTTCTTCGGCGACCGCGATGAATTCGACGGGTGGCACCTTGCCCAGATCCGGGTCGTCCCAGCGCGCCAGCGCCTCGAAGCCCGTGACTTCGCCCGACTGGAGATGGATGAGCGGCTGATAGGCCAGCGTCAAATGACCCTGCGACAGCGCGTCGCGCAGCCGGCTTTCGATCGAAAAACGCCGCTGCGCCTCCTTGAGCACGCCATTGCGATAGATTTCGACCTTGCCGCTATGTTTGGCGATTTTAACCGCCGCCTGCGCCTTGCGCACGACATCGTCCGGATCGTCACCCAGGCTCGTCGACAAGGCGCAGCCGATCGCGCAGTCGACCCGGATTTGCAGATCGCTGAGGCGGATGGGCTGGTCCAGCGCGTCCTTGATCCGCTGGACGATATGAAGAGCATCAGACAAGCCATTGTTCAGACGAGCAAAAATCGCGAAGTCATTGCCGCCGATGCGCGCGAGCACGTCACCCTGCCGCAGACTGGACTTGAGCCGCTTGGCGACGGTGATCAGCAGTTCGTCGCCGGCCATCGGCCCCAGCGATTCATTGACCCGGCTGAACCGGCTCAGATCGATCGCGATGATCCCGAAGCGGGCATTTTCGGGCCAGGACGAATTGGCGAGGCGATCGTCAATCTCTTCACCAAAGCCGGTCCGGTTGGGCAAGGCCGTGAGGCCGTCGGACAAAAGTTCGCGCCGGAGATTCTTCTCGATCGTGCGCTCGCTCGTCCGGTCGACCGCCGTTACCAGATATTGTTCGGACTGATCGGCTGAGGCGCGCAGGCGGCCGATGGTGCAGAGAAAAAATTCAGGCCCCAATTTTCCATCACGGCGGGATTCGAAGCTCACCGAATCGCTGTCCGTGGCAACGAATGCCTCCAGCCGCTTGCGCCAGTCCGGCCCCGAGGTCAGCAGCACATTATTATTGGCGATATCCGCCTCGAACCGGCGCAGAAACGCCTCATTGACCTGGCGAACGATTATATCGTTGTTTTCATAGCTTAAGATCGCCGCAGCCTGTGACAGAGCGGCCAGCCAGTCGACCGCGCCGTGCATGAGCGAGGGACGCGGTTCATCGATCCCTGTTTGGGGGTCACAGCTCTCTCGTTCGGCTGGCCCGTCTCGAACCGACATGGATTCCATGCGGTCGTCCTACCGGGCGTAAGTAAATTTTCAGGAAACATAACTTCGGACATTAAAATCGATTGTCGCGCGGGAAACCGGTCGGCGGCATGCGCCCGGCGGCGCCACGCGCGACGCGCCAGGGCGTCATATCCGCCTCGGTCCGCGTCCGGCCGCTGTCCCCGCCCATGGCCCAGCTAAGCCCGTCCGCCATCCGGAACGCAATCGCATCGGACAGGCCGCCGCCGCCATAACGCTGCAACTGCACCCCCTGCCCGCGCGCCATGCGGGGCATTTCCTCCAGCGAAAAGACCAGCAGCTTGCGATTCTCGCCGATGACGGCAACGCTGTCGGCCTGCGAAGCGATAGGGTGGACGACGCTCAGCCTGGCCCCGGCCCGCACATTCACGACCTGCTTGCCCTTGCGCGTCTCGGCGATCAGGTCGGCCATGTCGGCGACGAAGCCCCGACCGTCCGATGCCGCCAGCAGCAGTTGACCGCCTGGCCTGGCCGGCAACAGCGCGACGATGGCGCCCTGATCGTCCATGTCGACCATCATCCGCACCGGATCGCCGAAACCGCGTCCGCCGGGCAGCTTGTCCGCGCCCAGCGTGAAGATGCGTCCCGTCGACGTCGCCAGCAGCAGCTTGTCGGTCGTCTGCGCATGGAACGCATATTGCGGCCCGTCGCCCTCCTTGAATTTGAGCGTATCGGCAGCCGCCAGGTCGCGATGCCCGCTCATCGCCCTGATCCAGCCGCGTTCGGACAGGATGACCGTGATCGGCTCGCGTTCGATCATCGCCTCCAGCGGGATTTCCCGCGTGGGCCCCGCCTCCTCGACCAGCGACCGCCGTCGCCCGAGCGCGGTGTCCGGCCCGTAGCGCTTGCGCAGGTCCGCAAGGTCGCGTTTCAGCCTGCGCTTCTGCAATTTGGGATCGCCGACCAGCTTCAACAGCTCGTCGCGCTCCTTGACCAGTTCCGCATGCTCGCGCCGCAGTTCCATCTCCTCCAGCTTGCGCAAGCTGCGCAGCCGCATGTTGAGGATCGCCTCGACCTGCCGGTCGTTGAGCTGGAATTCCTCCATCATCACCATCTTGGGCTCATCTTCGGTGCGGATGATTTCGATCACCCGGTCGAGATTGAGATAGGCGATGATATAGCCGTCGAGCAGATCGAGCCGTCCGGCGATCTTTTCCAGCCGATGCTCCGCCCGCCGCACCAGCACGTCGATCTGATGCCGCAGCCATTCGACCAGCACCGCGCGCAGGCCCAGCACGCGCGGCGTATGCGTCGCATCGAGCACGTTCAGATTGAGCGGGAAACGGTTCTCCAGATCGGTGAGGCGAAACAGGCTGTCCATCAGCATGTCGGGATCGACATTGCGCGCGCGCGGTTCGATGACGATTCGAATCTCGGCATCGCTCTCGTCGCGCACGTCCGCGAGGATCGGCAGCTTGCGATCGTTGATGAGCGCGGCGATCTGTTCGATCAGCTTGGATTTCTGGACCTGAAACGGAATTTCGGTGACGATCGCGACCCAGGTGCCACGCCCGCCTTCTTCCTTGTGCCAGCGCGCGCGGGTACGGAACGCGCCGCGCCCGGTGGCGTAGCTTTCCGAAATCGCCGCCGCACTGTCTACCAATACGCCGCCTGTGGGGAAGTCGGGCCCTTTGACGATGGCCATCAGCGCCGCATGATCGGCATCAGGATCGTCGATCAGCAGCGTCGCGGCGTCGATCAGTTCGCTGACATTGTGCGGCGGGATGCTGGTCGCCATGCCCACCGCGATGCCGGTCGCGCCATTGGCCAGCAGATTGGGGAACAGGCCGGGGAAAACCTCCGGCTCCTCATCCTCGCCATTATAGGTCGGTCGATAATCGACCGTGCCTTCGTCCAGCCCGGCCATCAGGTCGGCCGCCGCCTGCGTCAGCCGCGCTTCGGTATAGCGCATCGCCGCTGCATTATCGCCGTCGATATTGCCGAAATTGCCTTGCCCGTCGACCAGTGGCGTGCGCAGCGAGAAATCCTGCGCCAGCCGCACCATGGCGTCATAGACCGACTGGTCGCCATGGGGGTGATATTTACCGATGACGTCGCCGACCACCCGCGCGCATTTCTTGTAGCCGGTGGTGTTGCGCGCCGGATTGGCGACGAGGATGTCGGGGCTGGCCCCGCCCGGCTCCATCCGCAACAGCCGCATCGCCCACAACAGCCGCCGATGCACCGGCTTCAGCCCGTCGCGCAAATCGGGCAGCGAGCGCGCGGTGATCGTGGAGAGAGCGTAGACGAGATAGCGTTGCGACAGCGCGGCGTCGAAAGGATGGTCCTTGATGCTGTCGAACGGGTCGCGAAAATCGGTCATTACGGGCGGGATAGCAGGGCGGCGGTCAATGGCAAAGGGGTCAGACCAATCCTATTGTCGCGGCAGATAGCGCCCATCCGGGTCCGCCGCGATCTCGGCCGCGAATTGCGCGCTTATCCAGTCGCGAAACGCCTTCACTTTGGGCACGTTGCGGGCGTGGGGCGGATAGACCGCCCAATAGCTCGCCCGTTCGCGCACATAGGATGGCACAGCCTCGACCAGCAGGCCCGCTTCGACTTCCGCTTTCCACAGGAACAGGTTGACGATCGCCACCCCCTGCCCCGCCATCGCGGCCCGCCCCTCCATCACCTGACTGTCGAGCGCGATGGCGGCGCGCACGTCGCCGGGGTCGGCTTCCACGCCCATGGCCGCGAACCATTCATGCCACCACATATCGTCGGGCGACAGGCGCGGCATCGCGTGCAGCGCCGCCGCGTCCGCGACCGGCCCATGGCGCGCCAGCCAGCCGGGACTGCATAGCGGCGCGATCCGGTTGTGGGTCAACAGCCTTGCCTCCAGCCCCGGCCAGTCGCCCCTGCCCCCGCGAATGGCGATGTCGACGCCGTCGCGGGCCAGATCGACCACCGCATCGTCGGCCTGGATCCGCACCGCCAGATCGGCATGGGTCATCTGGAACGCCCCGATCCGGGGCGCGAGCCACAGATGGGCGAAGCTGTTGGTGCAACTGATGGTCAGCACCGAAGCATGATCCTGCGCGAGCGCCGCGAAGCCCTGCCGCATCTGGTCAAAGGCGCGGATGACGACCGGCGCGATCTCCCGCCCCTTGTCGGTCAACACGACCTTGCGCCCTGCCCGCTGGAACAGGCTGAGGCCAAGCCGTTCTTCCAGCAGCTTCACCTGATAGCTGACCGCCGCCTGGGTCATGCCCAATTCCCGCGCGGCGGCGGTGAAATTCTCCAGCCGGGCGGCGGCTTCGAACACGCGGACGGCGGAGAGGGGCGGCAGGGACGACATCGCGATAGATAAGGAGAGCTTATTTGACCTGTCCAGCCTTTTGTTGGCCAACCCTACGGAAAGCGACCAAAGAACGCGGGCGAAACATCTTCGTTTCGCTGCTTTGTTACCCGGAAGGACATTATCATGCTCCGTAAGATCATGCAGGCTTTCTGCGTCCTGCACCGCGTCGCCTGGTCGGCGCCGTGGAAGGCCGAGGCGCGATGCCGCTGATAAAAGACGCCGAAAAAGCCGGGGCGGGACTTGCCAAATCAGCCGCGCGCGCCACTGTGCCGCCGTGCCCGAATCCCGCGTCTCCGCTCTTCCCGACCTGCCGCCGCCACCGCTCGCCCTGCTGAGCGGGGCGGCGCTGTTCCTGGACTTCGACGGCACGCTCGCGCCGATCGCCGAGACCCCCGATGCGGTCGTGGTCGATGCCGGGCTGATAGACGTGCTGTTGCGCCTTCGTAACGGCTTGGCCGGGCGGCTCGCGATCGTCAGCGGTCGCGCAATCGTGACCTTGCGCGCGCTCGGCTTTGGCGACTTCCTGCTGGCCGGCACCCATGGCCTCGAATTTGCGCAGCCCGGCGGCGAGATCGAGGCGGGAGGTCGCTTGCCGGCCATCGATGACGCCACACAGTTGTTCGAGGCATTTTGCCGCGACAAGCCCGGCATGCTGGTCGAACGCAAACCCCTGAGCGTCGGCCTTCATTTTCGCGGCGCGCCGCAATGGGGCGAGGCCGCCGGCGATCTCGCCCACGCGATCGCGGTCGCGCATGGGCTCGTGGTTCAGACCGGCAAGATGCTGTTCGAACTGCGCCCCGGCGGGGCCGACAAGGGCAGCGCGGTGCATGCCCTCATGGCGCGCGATCCGATGAAGGGCGGCGTTCCCCTCTTCATCGGCGACGACGTGACGGACGAGGAAGGATTCGCCGCCGCGACACAGTTGGGCGGTGGCGGCATATTGGTTGGACCGCAAAGATCGACCCATGCGTCCTGGTCGTTGGAACAGGTCGGGGCCGTCAGGCATTATCTGACTAAGGGAGCGACCGGCCTGACCTGACGGTCGATGAACGTCGCCCCGGCCAGATGACAGCAAAGGGGGCCGACGATCAACAGCGCCAGCGACAGCCTAAATACCGGAGCAGACCGCTCGCTCGATCTATGGCCCATCGGCAATTGCCAGGCGTCGGCGCTTGTCGATCGCGCAGGGCGCATGATCTGGGCCTGCGTGCCCCGCGTCGATGGCGATCCGCTCTTCTCCGCCTTACTCGACGATAAAGACTGGAACGAGGCCAAGGGCTATTGGGCGATCGAGCTGGAAAACTGCGTCGAGATCACGCAGCATTACATCCGCAACACCCCCATATTGGTGACGCGCCAGACCGATGCGCAGGGCAATGCGATCGATGTCTATGATTTTTGTCCCCGCCACCGGCGCAAGGGCCGCATCTATCGTCCGGTAGCCTTTGCCCGTATCGCGCGCCCCGTATCGGGCAGCCCGCGCGTGCGCGTGCGCCTGCGCCCGACCACCGCCTGGAACGCGGAAGATGTGCCGATCACCTACGGCTCCAATCATATCCGGCTGGTCCTTACCCATATGGCGATGCGCCTGTCGACCGATGCGCCGATCGGCCTGATCGCGCAGGAAAGCTGGTTCCGGCTGGAACATGACCTGCATTTCTTCCTTGGCCCCGACGAGAGTTTTTCCGACGCGCTGCGCCCGGAAATCGAGCGGATGCTCGACGATACCATCCTCGAATGGCAGCTATGGGTGCGCGGCCTCGCCATTCCGGCCGAATGGCAGGAAGCGGTGATCCGCGCTGCCATTACGCTCAAACTATGCCAGCATGAAGAAACGGGCGCGATCGTCGCGGCGCTGACGACGAGCATTCCCGAACATGCCGATTCGGGACGCAACTGGGACTATCGCTATTGCTGGGTGCGCGACGCCTATTATACGGTCGAGGCGCTCAACCGGCTAGGCGCGCTCGACGTGCTCGAAACCTATCTTCTGTACCTGCGCAATATCGTCGATGGCGCGCGCGGTGGGCATATTCAGCCGCTTTACGATGTGCGCGGCAATGCGAAGCTCAACGAGTGGGAAGCCGACAAGCTGCCCGGCTATCGCGGCATGGGGCCGGTGCGCGTGGGCAACGCCGCCTACTCGCAGATCCAGCACGACGCCTATGGCCAGATCGTCCTGTCCGCAGTGCAGGGATTCATCGACCAGCGACTGTTGCGCATGGCAAGCATAGCCGACTTCGAATCGTTGGAAGCCGTCGGCGAACGCGCCTGGCAGGTCTATGATTCGCCCGACGCCGGCCTGTGGGAGTTGCGCACCCGCACCCATGTGCACAGCTATAGCGCGGTCATGTGCTGGGCCGCCGCCGACCGGCTTGCGCACGCCGCCTGCGCGCTCGGCCTGACTGAGCGTGAGGCGCACTGGAACGAGCGAGCACGGATTATGAAGGCTCGCATTCTCGACGCCGCCTGGCGTCCCGAAAGCAGCGCCATCTCCGCCAATTTCGAGGATGACGCCCGCGACGCCTCGCTCCTCCAGCTGCTGGACCTGCGTTTCCTGACCGCCGATGATCCAAAGTTCACTGGTACGCTCGCCGCGCTGGAAGCCGATCTGCGGCGCGGCAACGACATGTTGCGCTACAGCGCGCCCGACGATTTCGGCGAGCCGGTCACCGCCTTCAACGTCTGCACCTTCTGGTTGATCGAGGCGCTGCACCGCACGGGCCGCGGCGAAGAAGCGCGCGCCCTGTTCGAGGAGATGCTGTCGCGCCGCACCGCCGCTGGGCTGTTATCCGAAGATATCGACCCGGCAACCGGCGAATTATGGGGGAATTATCCCCAGACCTACTCGTTGGTCGGCATCATCAACTGCGCCGTTTTGTTGAGCAAACCCTGGAGCGCCATGCGATGAGCCGCCTTATCGTCATTTCCAACCGCGTCAGCCGGCCCGGTAAATCGGGCAATCAGGGCGGCCTCGCCGTCGCCCTGTCGCAAGCCTTGCGTGAGAGCCGGGGCATCTGGGTCGGCTGGTCGGGCGAGGTGACCGATCATTTCACCGGCCATATCGGCTTTTCGGAGGATCAGGGCGTCAAGACCGCGACGATCGATCTGGAAGAGCAGGATGTCGACGAATATTATAATGGCTATGCCAACAAGACACTGTGGCCGCTGTTTCATTTTCGCATCGACCTGGCCGAATATGCCCGCGATTTCGAGGGCGGCTACAACCGCGTCAACCGTCGCTTCGCCGAGACTGTCAGCCCGCTGATCGAGCCGGACGACATCATATGGGTCCATGACTATCATATGATCCCGCTCGGCCAGATGCTGCGCGATCGCGGGCTCGACAACCGGATGGGCTTCTTCCTCCATATCCCGTGGCCGCCCACGCGCCTGCTCGTCTCGCTGCCCCATCATACCAAGCTGGTGCAGGCGCTGTTCGCCTATGACGTCGTGGGCTTTCACACCGAGGAATGGCTCGAATCCTTCCGCCATTATGTCGAGCGGGAAATGGGCGGAACCGTCGCCGGAGACTTTGTGACGCTGGGCGACCGCACGATCCAGGCGGTAGCCTGCCCGATCGGCATCAACGCCAAGGAGTTCGCCGATGCCGCCGTCAGCGACGATGCGAAATATATGTTCGAAACCGTCAGCCGCTCGCTTCAGGACCGGGCGATGATCGTCGGTGTCGACCGGCTCGACTACAGCAAGGGCCTCGAAGAGCGGTTCGGCGGCTATGCCCGCTTCCTCAAGGATCATCCCGAATATCATCGCAAGGTCGTGCTGACCCAGGTCGCCCCGCCCTCCCGCGAGGATGTGGAAAGCTATCAGAAGATCCGCGCCACGCTCGATTCGCTCGCAGGCCGCATCAACGGCGAATATAGCGATGTCGACTGGACGCCGATCCGCTACGTCAACCAGGGCTACCCCCGCGACAAGCTGGCGGGCATTTACCGGAGTGCGAAGATCGGCCTCGTGACGCCATTGCGTGACGGCATGAACCTCGTCGCCAAGGAATATGTCGCGGCGCAGGACCCCGAAGACCCCGGCGTCCTCATCCTCTCTCGCTTCGCGGGCGCGGCGATGCAGCTCAAGGACGCGCTGCTGATCAACCCCTACAGCCCCGAGGAAATGTCGGACGCGATCCTGCGCGCACTCGCCATGCCGCTGGACGAACGCAAGAAACGCTGGCGCGCGATGATGGACAGCGTGGAAACGCAGGACATCAGCTGGTGGCGCAGCAGCTTCACCTCGCGCCTCTCCGCCGTCCGCCGCGACGCGCCGACGGTTGAACCGGAACCGGCGGCGGGTTAGTCCCCCGCCATGGACCAAGAGGACGACAATGAGCCGCGCGGCCTGTGGCCCGCCATCCGCGCGCGATCAGGCGTCATCATCGGCGTGGTCGGGCTGGTGGCGTGGGTCGTCATGGTGTGGGCGATGTTCGGCGATGTGCTGTAGGATCGGTCGGGTCTGATGAAGAGTATTTGTTGACATATTTCGAGCCCTCTCCCGCGAAAGCGAGAGAGGGCTAAAAGCCGCCAGTCCCCTAACCACCCATCCGCGTCATACAGCGAACGCCGGGTTCCCCTTCCAGTTTCGCCTCCCGCTTATTGCGGATTTCGCCCCGCTCCCTCGTTCTCCTCGATACGGCATCCCTACGTCTCGTCCGGCGCGGGCGGCCGGGCTGATGCGAGGTGTCCATGTTCGACCGCCGCTCCTTCCTCGGTTCCGCCGCGCTCACCGGGGGTTTCGCTTCGCTCGGCGAACCGTTGCTGGCGCAGGCGCTCAAGCCGGTCGCGCTTCCCGCCACCGATCTCTACGGCAAGAATGAGGACGCCTATTGGGCGGCGCTGCGCAAGCAGTTCCTGATCCCCGCCGATGTCGTGAACCTCAATGTCGGCACCGTCGGTTCCTCGCCGCGCCCGGTGCTCAGGGCGATCTTCGACGGCTTTGAATCCACCGAGCAGATGACGCAGGCCGGGTCGGAGGATTATCCGATCTGGGGCTATGGCGCGTGGGAGCAGTATCGCAAACCCTTCGCCGATTTCATGGTGGCGCAGGTCGACCAGATGGCGATCCTGCGCAACTGCACCGAAGCCAACTCCTATGTCGCCAACGGCTTCGATATGAAGGCGGGCGATGAGGTGCTGATCAGCGACGAGGAGCATGGGTCAGGCGAAATGCCCTGGATGCTCCGTTCGCGCCGTTACGGCGTGGTCGTCAAGAAATTCGCGATGCCCAAGCCCGCGAAGAACGCCGCCGCAATCCTCAACCGCATCAACGATGCGATCACGCCGCGAACGAAGATCATCTTCGTCAGCCATATCAGCACCGCGACCGGCGTCGTTCTGCCCGCCAAGGAGATCGCCGCGCTCGCCCGGTCGAAGGGGATCATTTCCGCCTTCGACGGCGCGCATGCGCCCGGCATGATGAAGGTCGACCTCGCGGACATCGGCTGCGACATCTACACCGGATCGATGCATAAATGGCTGTTCGCGACTAAGGGCACGGGCTTCCTCTATCTGCGCGACGAAGGCGTCATGGACCGGGTCTGGAGCACGGTCGTCACCGGCGGCTATGATGATCCAACGCGCAAGGCAGATCGCTATATGCAGATCGGTTCTTCCTGCATCCCGACCCTGATGGGCCTCAACGCGGCCATCGCGTTCGCCGACCAGATCGGCATGGACAGGATCGAGCGCCGCCACCGCATGCTGGCCGATTACATCCACGCCGAAATGATGAAGCGCGGCGCGGAAAGCTGGACCTCGCCCGATCCCGCGATGCGCTGCGCCATCGCGACCGTGAACGTGCCCCCGGTACAGCGCATGGCGTTGCAGGACTGGCTGTGGAAAACGCACAAGGTTCGCGTGCGCGGCGGCAATCCCAGCAAGCTGCGCCTCGCCACCCCCTATTTCCTGTCGAAGGCGGATATCGATCGCTTCCTTGGCCTGTACGACGAATTTCGCCGCATGAACGGCATCAGCTGATACGGGGCCAGCGCCCTGCAATTGCGCGCCCCGGTGCTTTGTTCTATGGGCCAGTTCCAGCAGCCCCGGCACCCGCTGATCCTTCCCGATTCGCGATTGCCGGGGCGAATGTTTTGTAAAGAGGCAGGAACGCGTATGGCCCGTCGCCGCCAGATCTACGAAGGCAAGGCAAAGATCCTTTATGAAGGGCCCGAGCCGGGCACGATCATCCAATATTTCAAGGATGATGCGACCGCCTTCAACGCGCAGAAAAGGGGCACGATTTCCGGCAAGGGCGTGCTCAACAACCGGATTTCCGAGCATATCTTCACCCTGCTCGGCCAGATCGGCATCCCCACGCACTTCATCCGCCGCCTCAACATGCGCGAACAGCTGGTGCGGCAGGTCGAGATCGTGCCGATCGAGGTTGTCGTGCGCAACGTCGCCGCCGGGTCGCTCAGCAAGAAACTGGGGATCGAGGAAGGCACGCAGTTGCCCCGCACGCTGATCGAATATTGCTACAAGGACGATGCGCTGGGCGACCCGCTCGTGTCCGAAGAGCATATCGCCTGTTTCGGCTGGGCGACGCAGGAAGAAATGCATGACATCGCCGACATGGCGATCCGCATCAACGATTTCATGTGCGGCCTGTTCGCCGGCATCGGCATCCGCCTGATCGACTTCAAGCTGGAATTCGGCCGCCTGTTCGATGGCGAATACAGCCGCATCATCCTGGCCGACGAGATCAGCCCCGATGGTTGCCGCCTGTGGGACGCCGTGACCAACGAAAAGCTGGATAAGGATCGCTTCCGCCGCGACCTGGGCGGCGAAGTCGAGGCCTATCAGGAAGTGGCCCGTCGCCTCGGCCTGCTGCCCGAGGGGCTGGACACCACCGTGCTCGACCTCGACACCCACCGCAAGAAGCGCAGCAAGGACTGACCTGCCCCGACGCGCTCCTCAAAAGAGCAGCGCGTCGGCCAGCAGCTTGAACCCCAGCACCACCATCAGCAGATAGATCAGCGTATAGAAGCGCGCGGGATCGACCTTGCGCACCAGCATGACGCCCGCGATCGTCGATGCGAGCGCCACCGGAACCAGCATGGCCGTCGCCAGCATGTTGGCGCGGGTGAATTGCCCCAAAGCCGCATAGGCGGGCAGCTTCATCCAGTTCATCACCGCGAAAGCGATCGCGGAGGTGCCGACGAAAATGTCGCGCGGCAACCGCCTTGGCAGCACCCACATCTGGAAGGGCGGCGCGCCGGCATGCGCGATCTGGCTGGTGAAGCCGCTGATCACCCCGAACAATGTGCCGGTCCAGCCGGGCGCGCTCGAAGGCAGCACGATCGCCCCGCCCCGCTCGGTCCAGAGCCGGTGCAGACCGAACAGCAGCGAAATCCCGCCGACCGCGCCCAGCACGCCGCGTTCGGACACCTGCGCCGCGAACAGATAGCCAAGCGCCACCCCCACCGCCATGCCGGGCAGCATCACCTTGAGCACAGGCCCGTCCCATGAGCGGCGGAAGGCCCATACGCCCACCGCATCCTGAACGATCAGGATCGGCAGCAGGATCGCCGCGCCGCGCACCGGGTCGATCGCCAGCGCCATCACCGGCATGGCCAGCGCCCCGACGCCCGAAAAACCGCCCTTGGCGAGGCCGGACAGGACCACCGCAAAGATCGCGCACAGATAATAAGCGGGGCTCTGATCCATCCTGACCGCATCGGCCGACGACCATGCGAGGCGCAAGCGGAAAATACGCGCTGGCAGCAACCGGGCCTTTGTGACGGTCGCTGCGGCGCGGCGGCGTCTTCACCCCGACAGTCTTTGGGAGTTGGGATGCACGGAAGCGAGTTTGGGTCTGCGCGTGCGGATGATCGTGCCACGTCCTTCCATCGGGCGCTCGAAAGCCGGTCCTTCGCGATCCGCTTCGGGCTGGCGGCGCTCGTCCTGACGCAATTGAGCCTTTTCATCCACCCGATCGGCTTCATGGGCGGGCCAAGCGACGACCAGCGCTATCTCGACATCGCGCTCGACTGGTGGCGCAATGGCCCCAGCGCCGGGTCGACCCACTGGGCGCTGCGCGTCCCCCTGATCGCCGCGATCGACCTTTCCTTCCACATCGCCGGCCCCGGCCTCGATGCGTTGCTCGCCGTGCCCCGCTTTTTCTACGCGCTGTTCGTGATGGCCAGCAGCATCGCGATGGCACGCTGGACGGGGCGAAGGGCCGCCTGCATCTGGCTCGCGCTCGTCATCGTCTCGCCCGTGCTGCACAAAATGGCGACCAGCTGTTTTCCCGAAATCGTCGAGCTGTCGATGGGAACGCTCTCGCTCGTCGCCTTTATCGCCGCCCGGCGCGAACCGCGCGCGCTCCACCGGCTCGGCCTGCTCGCGCTATCGGGCCTCGCGCTCGGGGTCGGAATCGTCACCCGCGAGACCATCGGCTTTCTGGCGCTTGGCTATATCTGGGCGGCGATTGTCCGTCCCGGCATGCCGCGCCGCGACTATCTTGTGCTGGGCGGCGCGCTGGCGCTACCCATCGCGGCCGATATCGGCTGGCTATGGTGGCAGACGGGCGATCCGCTCTACCGGCTTCATGTCGGCGAAAATCATATCCACATCTTCAGCGCCCATCTGCGCGGGGGCGTCTATACCGGCGGCAGCCCGTTCCTGAACCCGGACCTGGCGAGCCGCTGGATTCCCGCCGGCCCGACGAAGATCTTCTGGCCGATCAACCCGATCGGCGATTTCCTGATCGATCCCGATTTCGGGTTCGTGGCTTTAGCCTGCGGGCTGGTCGCCCTGCCCTTCCTGCGCCGTGGACAACGGCTGAACCTGCGGCCCTATGCGGTGCCGCTGCTCATCGCGATCGCGCTTGGCTGTTATCTGACGGTCACCTGGATCTTCACGCTGCGGCCGCAGCCCCGCTATTATCTGCCCGTCGTCGCGGCGACGCAGGTCGGGCTGGCGCTAGCGCTCGGCGCGATGATGGCGCGCCCTGACCTTAAGCGCCGCGCCATCGGCCTGTTCGCGCTCGTGCTGATCGGCGGCGTGGTCCCGATCCTCGTGGCGCGCCCTGGGGGGCTCATCGAAAATGCGGCGGTCGGGTTCATGCGCGCCCATCCCGGCACCTATGCAGCGCCCGAAAACATGGCCGCTCGCCTGTCTTATCGCTCCCAGGTCGCTGGCCTCGCCCCGACGCTCACCGGCAATCCTCCGCCCGGCGGCTATCGGCTGAGCGGCATCACCAGCAAAGCGGTGGAACGGGCGGGCGGCCGCCTGCCGCCGTCTCCGGGCTATCGCGACGTCGCTCTGGTGCCGCTGGAACGAAGCTGGATCGAAACCATCGTCCAGCCCAAACGCTGGCGGGCGCTGCGCGTCGAGCGGCGCGAACGCTGACGCGCGGAGCCGCCCGGCGCAAAGCATAAACTCTTGCCTGAGCGGTGCATGATCCCTAGGGCGAGCGCGAGAGCCGCCAAGGAGTTTGAAGCCTCATGAAAGCCCGCATCTTCGTCACCCTCAAGGGCGGAGTCCTCGACCCCCAGGGCCGCGCGATCCATCATGCGCTCGACGGCCTGGGCTTTGCCGGCGTCAACGACGTGCGCGCGGGCAAGCTCATCGAGCTGGACCTGGCCGACGGCACCAGCGACGAGGATATCGACGCCATGTGCCGCAAGCTGCTCGCAAATACCGTGATCGAAAATTACCGCATCGAGAAGGTCGCCTAAGGAGCCCTATGATGAAGAGCGCCGTCATCGTCTTTCCGGGTAGCAATTGCGACCGTGATCTCGCGGTGGCTTTCGAGGCGGCGACGGGCAGCAAACCCGCCATGGTGTGGCATCGCGACACGCAACTGCCCGAGGATATCGACCTGATCGGCGTGCCCGGTGGCTTTTCCTATGGCGATTATTTGCGATCCGGCGCGATGGCGGCGCGATCGCCCATCATGCAGGCGGTGGCGCAGGCGGCGGATCGCGGTGCGTTTGTCCTCGGCATATGCAACGGCTTTCAGGTGCTGACCGAAAGCGGCCTGCTGCCCGGCGCGCTGCTGCGCAATGCGCGCGGCCATTTCGTCTGCCGCGACGTGACGCTGACCGTGGAGAACGCCCAAAGCGCGTTCACCAGCCGTTACGAGACCGGCGAGCGCATTTCCTATCCCGTCGCCCATCATGACGGCAATTATTTCGCCGACGCCGACACGCTCGACCGGCTGGAAGGCGAAGGCCGCGTGGCGTTCCGCTACGCCGACGGCATCAACGGCTCGGCCCGCGACATTGCCGGCATTCTGAACGAGGGCGGCAATGTCCTCGGCCTCATGCCCCACCCCGAACGCGTGATCGAACCGGCCCATGGCGGCACCGACGGCAGACGGCTGTTCGAAGGACTGGTCGAAGGGTTGCTGGCCCGCACCTGATCCCGCGCGATGGACAAGCCGGCGCTGCCGTTCACATCGATAAGCACCATCTGTGCGACGCTGATGCGGCATAGGCTATCGGATGGCCAGGCCGCCATTGCGGCGGTATGGCGGCGGCATCGAGGGGAAAGGGCACCTGATCTAACCCGATTTCGGCGTCTAAAAGGCCCGATGGCCAAACTCGGGCGTCAATTTTCCCCCAAATATCTTTTGCAACGGGGCCAAACAGATCATCCTGTCCGATCCCCTGATTTCTTGATAGCCTGGGGCACATTACGCGCCACCATGGCGAAGCAATGATGGGATTTGTCATGTACAAAGGCAGCTGTCTCTGTGGCACGGTGAAATACGAAGTTCGCGGGGAGATTGGCGCGGCGATCTACTGCCACTGCTCGCGTTGTCGAAAGGCAAGCGCTACCGCATTCGCCACCAATGCGGCCGTCGCGACCAATGACTTTGTCATCATCGACGGTGAATCCGCGCTGAAGGCATTTGATTCTTCGCCGGGCGTTCATCGCTTCTTCTGCGCCAATTGCGGTTCACCGATCATCAGCCGCCGCGATGCCATGCCGGACGTCGTGCGCTTGCGGCTGGGGACGCTCGATACGCCGCTGGCAGCGCCGCCGACCGCGCATTATTTCGTCGGCTCGAAGGCCGACTGGTACGAAATTCAGGATGATTTGCCGCAATTCCCGTAACGCCAGCCCCCCTAAACCGCGCTCAGCCCCGCATCCGCCAGCCCGCGCCACACATGCAGCGCCTGCATGCTTTCCCGCACGTCATGCACCCGCACCATCTGCGCGCCCTGCTCCGCCGCGCGGAACGCCAGCGCGATCGATCCGCCGAGCCGGTCGGCGGACATCGCTTCGTTCGACAGCGCACCGATCAGGCGCTTGCGGCTGCCCGCGAACAGCAGCGGCACGCCCAGCCCCTGAAAGGTCGCGAGGCCATTTACCAGCGCCAGATTATCGGCCAGCGACTTGCCGAACCCTAGCCCCGGATCGACCATGATCCTCTCGCGCGCGATGCCGGCCGCGACGCAGGCGGCGACACGCGCCTCCAGAAAGTCGAACACGTCCGCGACGACATCGCCATAGCCTTGCGGGTTCTCGTGCGGATCGTCCCCGGCGGACGGCGCATGCATAAGGATAACGGGGCAACCCGACGCCGCCACCACCTCCAGACTGCGCGGATCGTGGCGCAACGCGCTCACATCGTTGATGACCGCCGCCCCCGCCGCAAGTCCCGCCTCCATCACCGCGGCCTTGCGCGTGTCGACCGACACGGGCACGCCGGCTGCCGCCAGCCGCTCGATCACCGGCACGACGCGAGCGATCTCGTCGCCCTCCCACACCTTTTCCGCACGGGGACGAGTCGATTCGCCGCCGACATCGACCAGCGCCGCCCCCGCCGCCGCCATGGCAAAGCCCGCATCCGCCGCACCCTGCGCATCGCCGACATGCTTGCCGCCATCGGAAAAACTGTCGGGCGTCACATTGAGGATACCCATGACCTGTGGCGCATCGAAGCGGATCATGCGGTCCCCCAGCGCCAGCGGCGCGCGCGTCGCGGAAATGTTCGCCGCCAACCGGAGCGCCCGTTCGGCGAGCGGATCGGGCAACCCCGCCACCGCCGCCACAAAGTCCGCGACCGGCACCGTCACCCGCGCCAGTCGCTCGCCGCCCCGCAAGGCCGTCAGTTCGTAGCCCTGAAACCAGATCAGCCCATTGCCCATCCGCGCCGCCGCGCCATCGGCCAGCCCGAACGGCGACGGCACGAACCAGACGGGGCGAAGGTAGAGCCGGGCATCGGGGGCAAGAGGCGGCAACACTGCTAAAACTCCGTTCGTGCTGAGTAGGGGCTGAGCGAAGTCGAAGCCCCGTATCGAAGCATCGCCCTACCCTTCGATACGCCCCTTCGACAAGCTCAGGGCCTACTCAGGGCGAACGGACGTCGTGCCTCAAGGCTCGTTGGCCAGCAAATAGGTCTGCCGCAGGGAATCGATGGGCTTGAGCGCCCCATCCACCTCATGATGCCAAAAGGTCCAGCCATTGCAGCTCGGCGCGCCTTGTAGCATCGCGCCCATCTTGTGGATCGACCCCGTATCCGTGCCCACGCATAGCGATCCGTCCGCCCGCACCGTCGCGCTCCAGCGGCGCTTGATGTCGGTCAGCACCGCGCCGGGGTTGAGATAGCCCGTTTCCACCAGCGTGCCGAACGCGACCTTGGGCTGCTGGCGCGCGGTCTGCATGATGGTGAGCGCGGATTCATCGAGCGGCAGCGCGGCCTCGATACGCTCCATCGCGACCTCGATATAGGCGTCCTCCCGCTCGATGCCGATCCATTTGCGCCCCAGCCGCTTGGCCACCGCGCCGGTCGTGCCGGTGCCGAAAAACGGATCGAGCACCACGTCGCCCGGCTTCGTGCTGGCCAGCATCACGCGATACAACAGCGCTTCGGGCTTTTGCGTCGGATGCGCCTTGGTGCCGCCCCGCTTCAACCGTTCCTGCCCGCCGCAAATCGGCAGCACCCAGTCGGACCGCATCTGCAACTCGTCGTTGAGCGTCTTCATCGCCTTATAATTGAACGTGTAGCGGGCATCCTCACCCTGGCTCGCCCAGATCAGCGTCTCATGCGCGTTGGTAAAGCGCGTGCCCTTGAAATTGGGCATGGGATTGGACTTGCGCCAGATGATATCATTGAGGATCCAGAACCCCTCATCCTGCAACGCGGTGCCGACGCGGAAGATGTTGTGATAGCTGCCGATCACCCAGATGGTGCCGTTGGGCTTGAGGATGCGGCGGGCCTGCGTCAGCCACGCCTTGGTAAAGCGGTCATAGCTGCCCAGGGTGTCGAACTTGTCCCAGTCATTATCGACCGCATCGACGCGCCCGCCCTCGGGCCGGAACAGGTCGCCGCCAAGCTGGAGATTATAGGGCGGATCGGCGAAGATCATGTCGATGCAGCCATCGGGCAGCTTCGCCATTTCCGCGATGCAGTCGCCGCGCAGCAGACAGTCGGTCGCGATATTTGCAGCCCTTGCCGCCTCCGCCGGGGCCAGCGTTACCGCCTTCTTCCTTCGCGTCGCAACGCGTTCCATGACACCCATTAACCAGCCCCCGTTCGTCGTCGAGTACCAGCGATGAGTCCTCGGGAGTCCGCCGTCAAGATCAGCGACTTAGCGCGCACGCTTGCGTTAATGGTTAACCGCACGAGAACGAAGCGAGCACCCACGACATATTGAGTCGCGGTCAGGCACGGGACTCCATATAAGGTGGTGTGACCGTAAAGACTCACGTGCCGGGCAGCGCAAGATTTTTTTGGTTAACGCGCAGGAAGGGGCCGCCTGGAACGCCGGACTTGACCAAAGCATAACCTGATGGTTATGCAATCATCATGATAACAGAGTTAACGCAAGGCGCATCGGCGGCATCCAGCGACGCCATTTTCAAGGCTCTGTCTGACGGCACGCGGCGGGGCCTGCTGGAATATCTGGTGCGCGAGGGCGAACAGAGCGTGCATGCGCTGACCGCCATTTCTGGCGTGTCGCAACCGATGGTGTCGCGCCACATGGCCAAGCTGCGCCGCGCCGACCTCGTCACCGTTCGCCGCATCGGCAGGGAGACATGGTATACCGCGCGGGCCAAAGGCATGACCCCGGTCGTGCGCTGGATGGCGCTGTACGGCGCGCTGTGGTCGCAGCGTTTCACTGCGCTGGAGGAACTAGGCGAGCCGGCCTGACCATTTTATCAAAGATTTGTTCGCGCAGAGGCGCGGGGAATGGCTTCCCAAATGCAGCTAGGCGGACTTGATCCTCTCGAAAAAATCACCGCCAGAACGACCGATGGGCGACCATGAAGACCTCAATCTCCGCGTCCTCTGCGCCTCCGCGCGAAAATTAAAATCCCAGCGATGGCGGAGGCCAATCAAGCCGACCAGCGAAGATCCTAAAGCAGCACCAGTTGCGCCACCGGACCAAAACTGCGGCGATGGAGCGGCGTCGGCCCATGCTCTCGCAACGCCGCCAGATGCCGCGCACTGCCATAGCCCTTGTTCGTGTCCCAGCCATAATGGGGATGATCTGCCGCCGCGGCGATCATCATCCGGTCGCGTTCTTCCTTGGCCAGGATCGAGGCAGCGGCGATCGACAGGCATTTGGCGTCGCCCTCCACCACCGCGGTCGAGGCCCAGCGCCATTGCGGGCACCGATTGCCGTCGACCAGCACATGCGCGCAATCGGCGCTGAGCGATTCCATCGCCCGCGTCATCGCCAGCATCGTCGCCCACAGGATGTTGATCCGGTCGATCTCCTCGACGCTCGCAACGCCGACGCCCCAGCACACCGCCTTCGCCTTGATCAACGGCTCCAGTGCGGCGCGCCGCGCGGCGGTCAACTGCTTGCTGTCGTTCAGGCCCTTGGGCGCGGTGCGCGGATTGAGGATCACCGCCGCCGCGACCACCGGCCCGGCCAGCGGCCCCCGCCCCGCCTCGTCCACCCCGGCGACGAGCCCCGGATGATGGCGCTTTTCATGTTTGAAATCAGGCATTGGCGGCGAATCCCAGCGGCACGCCCATCGGGCCATGACCCTGTCCTAGTCCCGGTGCGAGACGCAATGCTTCGCGTACATAAAGCCGCGCGCGATCGATCGCCGCCTCGATCTCCAGCCCTTGACCAAGCCCGGTCGCGATCGCGCTCGCCAATGTGCAGCCAGTGCCATGGCTATGGACCGTATCGATCCGGGGATCGCACCAGACGCGGATTTCACCCGCCGGGCCGATCAGCCGGTCGGCGAGCATCGGGCCATCTCCATGGCCACCCTTGGCGAGAATAAGAGTCGAAAAGAGCCGTGCGATATCCGCCCCGCCTAATGCCGCGAGTTCTGGGATATTCGGCGTCACCAGCGTGGCCAGCGCCATCAGCGCCTCGAACGCCGCGATGGTTTCCCCATCGGCCAGTATCGACCCACTGGTCGCCACCATGACCGGATCGAAAACGATCGGCACTTCAGAACCGCCCTTCCCGCGCGGGAAGGCCGACGACAGAAACGCCGCCACAGCCGCCGCCGTCTGCCCACTGCCGATCATGCCGATCTTCACCGCGTCCACGCCGATATCGCTGATACAGCTTTCCATCTGCGCCAGCACCATGTCGGTCGGCACCGGATGGACGGCCTGCACGCCCAGCGTATTTTCCGCGGTGATCGCGGTGATCGCGGTCATGGCGTGGCCGCCCAGCATCGTGACGGTTTTGATGTCCGCCTGAATACCCGCGCCGCCGCCGCTGTCCGATCCCGCAATGATGAGGATGCGTGCCGGCGTCATGCCTGAAACTTGCGCACCGTCGATGCGGGATTGTCCGCCAGCGCCTTACCCACGCGCGTCGGCCGATCCATCAATTCGCCGCCGCAATTGGGGCAACGGTCGTCCAGCGCCTCGGCGCAGGGCGCGCAGAAGCTGCATTCGAACGAACAGATGAACGCGCCCGGCTCATCGGCGGGCAGGTCTACGCCACAGCGCTCGCAATCGGGCCGCATTTCCAGCATTATGCCGCCGCCTTCTCGACCGCCGCGCAGATGCGATCCACCACGTCGCGCACCTGCGCCTCGCGGTCGCCCTCGGCCATCACGCGGATCACCGGCTCGGTGCCGGACGGCCGGATCACGAGCCGGCCAACGCCATCCAGTTCCGCTTGGGCCTGCGCGATCACGCGCTTCACATCATCATGGTCGAGCGGCTTGCCACCGGCAAAGCGCACATTTTTCAGCAATTGCGGCACCGGATCGAACTGGTGCAGAACCTCGCTCGCGGGCTTGCCCGATCGCACCAGCGCGGCCAGCACCTGCAAGGCGGCGACCGTGCCGTCCCCGGTCGTGCCATAATCGCTCAGGATCATGTGCCCGGACTGCTCGCCACCGACGTTGAAGCCGCCCTCGCGCATGCGTTCCAGCACATAGCGGTCGCCGACCTTGGTGCGTTCGAGGCCGATCCCGCGCCCCGCCAGAAAGCGTTCGAGCCCCAAGTTCGACATCACCGTCGCGACCAGCCCGCCGCCGCGCAAGACGCCATCGCGCGCGAAATTCGCGGCGATCAAGGCCATGATCTGGTCGCCATCGACGATCTGGCCCTTCTCATCGACGACGATCAGCCGATCCGCATCGCCGTCCAGGGCGATGCCGATGTCCGCGCCCGACGAGACGACCGTTTCCGCGCACAGCGCAGGCGCGGTCGATCCGCAGCCATCGTTGATGTTCGTGCCATTGGGGTTGACCCCCACGGCGACGACGGTTGCGCCCAGTTCCCACAAGGCGGACGGCGCGACCTGATAGGCGGCGCCATTGGCGCAATCGATCACGATTTTAAGGCCATCGAGCCGCAGGTCGGCGGGGAAGCTGGATTTGACCGCGTGAATATAGCGACCGCGCGCATCCTCGACCCGACGGGCGCGGCCGATATCGGCCGACGATGCGAGCGGTATGTCCTGATCGAGCAGCGCCTCGATCTTCAGCTCGTCCTCGTCGGACAATTTATAGCCATCCGGCCCGAACAGCTTGATGCCATTATCTTCATAGGGGTTATGGCTCGCGGAGATCATGACCCCCAGATCGGCGCGCATCGAATGGGCGAGCAGGGCGACGGCCGGCGTGGGAATCGGGCCGAACTGCACCACGTCCATGCCCACGGCGGTAAAGCCCGCCACCAGCGCATTTTCCACCATATAGCCCGAAAGCCGCGTATCCTTGCCGATGACGACACGGTGGCGATGCTTGCCTCGCTGAAAATGCGTGCCCGCCGCCATGCCGACTTTCATCGCCAGATCGGCGGTCATCGGCAATACATTGGTGCGTCCGCGAATGCCGTCCGTGCCGAAATATCGTCTGCTCAATTCTGCCTCGCCGCGCTGGGAACCAACAATGCCCCTGATAACCAAGATCAGGCCATAGCGATATAGGTCCGGTTTGCCACCGTCCCGGCGTGCAATTTCATATGAGACGATTCTTTGTAGGGTCCGGCAAATGTGCGGCCAAAAAAAGCCCCGCCGGGAATGGCGAGGCTTTCAATACCGGCTGAGAGCCGTGATCAGATCTTGTCGCCGAGCGCGCCCTTGACCGAACCCTTGACGTCTTGGGCCGTGCCCTTGGCCTTCTGGGCTTCGCCCTCTGCCTCAAGTTCCGGATTGTTGGTGTGTTCGCCAATGGCGTCCTTGACGGCGCCTGCGGCCTTGTTGCCGGCGGCCTTCACCTTGTCGGTAAATTCACCCATGATCTAAACTCCTTCGCGTCGTTATCGCATGTTAAAAACGAGACAGAGGCGAGAGGGTTGCCACCGGTTCGAAGGCGTAACGGATTAAATTGCCGTAAGCCTGGATAGCGCAAGGAAAAAGGGGCCGGAAAACCGGCCCCTTTCGCATATCGATGAAAGAAGGATCAGCGCTTCGAGAACTGGAAGCTCTTGCGCGCCTTCGCCTTGCCGTACTTCTTGCGCTCGACCGTGCGGCTGTCGCGGGTCAGGAAGCCTTCGGCCTTGACCGCGCCGCGCAGCGCCGGCTCATATTTGGTCAGCGCCTGGGCGATGCCATGCTTGACCGCGCCGGCCTGGCCCGAAAGCCCGCCGCCCTTGACGGTGGCGATCACGTCATACTGGCCGGTCCGCTCGGTGACGGTGAAGGGCTGGTTCAGCACCAGTCGCAGCGTCGGACGGGCGAAATAGATTTCCTGATCGCGGCCATTGACCGTGACCTTGCCGGTGCCGGGCTTCACCCAGACGCGGGCCACGGCGTCCTTGCGGCGGCCGGTGGCATAGGCGCGGCCGAGGCCATCGATTTCCTGCGGACGCAGCGGCATGGTCGAAACCGGCGGCGCGATCGGCGCGGCGGAGACTTCATCGGCGACGGCAGGCGCTGCGACAGGCGCGGCGGCGGCTTCGCTCGTCAGGCTGGCGAGGTCGGACAGGGACTGGCGGTTATCGGACATTATGCACCCACCTTGTTCTTGCGGTTGCGCGACGCGAAGTCGATGACTTCGGGGCTCTGCGCTTCATGCGGATGCTCAGGCCCAGCGAAAACGCGCAGGTTGCGCATCTGCTGGCGGCCCAGCGGACCACGGGGAATCATGCGCTCGATGGCTTTTTCCAGAACGCGCTCGGGGAAACGGCCTTCCAAAATCTTGGCGGGCGTCGTTTCCTTGATGCCGCCGGCATAGCCGGTGTGCTTATAGTACACCTTGTCGGTCAGCTTCTTGCCGGTGAACTTCACCTTGCCCGCATTGACGATGATGACATTGTCACCGCAATCGACATGGGGCGTGAAGCTGGTCTTGTGCTTGCCGCGCAATATGTTCGCAACGGTCGAAGCGAGTCGGCCCACGACGAGGCCTTCCGCGTCGATCAGCACCCATTTCTTATCCACGGTCGTCGGGTTTGCCGACTTCGTGGTCTTCATCAGCGCCTTCATGGTGCCAATTCTCCAGAATGAAATATGAACCGGACACCCTCATGGGCAACCGGAAGATGGGGGCTAATGACGGGCAAGGCCACTCAAGTCAAGAGATTCGGCGCGATTCCTGACGGGTAAAATAATACCACTCACCGAGATCGGTGGGTTCCCACCGCATGCGCGCCCCAGGTGGCGCTCGCCACCACCAGCGCGCCGACCGCCTGATGCAGCGCCGCCAGCGGCAAAGCGATGCCGCTCAGTACCGTCGCGATGCCGAGAATGATCTGGCCGCCCACCGCCGCGTTGATGGCGATCGACGGCCCGCGCGCGCCCACGCGCTTCGCCCGACGCGCAAGCAGGATCAGCATCGCCGCCGCGACCCATGCCCACCAACGATGGATGAAGTGGACGAGATAGGGATCGGACGAAAGCGTCGCCCACATCGACCCGGCCCACGCTATGCCATCTGGCACCAGATGGTCGTTCATCAGCGGCCATGTGTTCGACACATAGCCTGCGTCGAGCCCAGCGGTGAACGCGCCGAACATCAGCTGCACGAGCAGCACGAGCAAGGCGGCGAGCGCGAAAGCGGTCATCCTAGCCGGCCGCGCGCCCCGGTCCCGCGCGAGCGCGAACAGGTCGAGCGCGGTCCAGATCAGACCGCCCATGATGAACAGCGCGGTCAGCAGATGCACGGCCAGCCGGTAATGGCTGACATCGGTGCGCATCGACAGGCCCGATTTCACCATCCACCAGCCGATCGCACCCTGCAATCCGCCGAGCGCGAGCAGCGCCACAAGACGCGGGCCATAGCCCACGGGGATAGCCCGCTTCCACGCGAACCATATGAGCGGCAGCGCGAACACCACGCCGATCAGCCGGCCGATCAGCCGGTGCAGCCATTCCCAGAAAAAGATGAACTGGAAATCGGACAGGCTCATGCCCCGGTTGATCTGCTGATATTCGGGAATGTGCTGATAGTCCTGGAAAGCCTCCATCCACTGCGCATGGGTCAGCGGGGGAATGGCGCCGGCGATCGGCTTCCACTGCGTGATCGACAGGCCCGATTCTGTCAGCCGGGTGATGCCGCCTACCACGACCATCGCGAACACCATGGCTGCCGCGACGAGCAGCCAGCGGGCGATGGCGACGGGCCGGGTGTCTCGGCTGGCGGGGCGACGGAGGGCAGCGATCATGCCCGGCTCATGCGCCGCCTGCGCCAGCGATTCAAGAGCCGCAGCCATGGACAAATCGTCCATGCGCAAGACCGGGGATCAATCGAGGTTCACCCGCAAAAACGACCGCTTAGAAGATTTTGGTCGGATGGAGCCCGAAATGCCCGCCTAAAAGCGCGCGATCCCCTCCAGCGGCTCCGTGATGACGGGATAGCCCAGATGCGACGGAATGCACAGGAACCGCTCGCCGTCGCGCTCCTCGATCCAGGGCCGCACCTTTTCCACGGGAATCGCCTGCGCATGGGCGGCGATCTGTTCGAACCGGTCGAACTGCGCCAGCCTTTCCAGATTGCGCCGGGTCGGGAAGATGATGTGGTGCAGCCCCGCCTCGAAGCGCGACAGCATGTCCGCGGCGCTGCACCAGAACAGCGCCACATTCTCGGATGTGTCCGCGCTCGCCACCTGCGCCTGTGGCGCGCGAGCGAGGTAGAAGCGGGCGTCGTAGACGCGCATCATCTTCTCCCCCTTCGCCGGATGCCAGCGGGCGAAGGGCACAAGCTGATCGAGCGCGAGAGCCAGACCATGCGCGCCCAGCAGATCGCCCAGCGATCCACCCGCCGCCAGCCCCGCGCGGATCTCCGCCAGCGAGTCGGCATCGACCGGCCCGGTCAGCCCCACGCCCAGCCCACATTCCTCCAGCGTTTCGCGAATGGCCGCGATCCGCGCCGCCGCCTCGTCGAGTTCATAGGCATCCGCAAACGCCGCGGCCATCGCGCGGTCGCTATCGTCGACGCCCCCGCCGGGAAAGACGATCGCGCCGGCGGCAAAGACCATGGTCGCCGCGCGCTCCATCATCAGGATTTCGGCCGGTCCCTCCGCCCGGTCGCGCACGATCACGATCGTCGCCGCCGGCCGCCCCTGATCCGTGGAGGTTTCCATGTCCGTTTCCATTCCCGTCATCTCGGCCTCGCTTCGAACATCGACACCCGGCGCGGCTGCGCCAGCTTCACCACTTCCCCCAGCTCGCGCTGCAACATCATCAGCATCCATGCGCGATGCCGGCCCAGAAACGCCGCAAATCCATCCGGGCGCGCCGGATCGAAAGCCGGCGCCTGCCAGTCTGTCACGACCTCCTTATAATCAGGCACCACCAGCCCGTCCTTATCCTCGGGCAGATCGATGTGACGGCCAAGATAGCTGTTGCCCTTGAACCGGATATAGGCGGCCGGGGCGAAGCCTGCCGCGATGAGATAATCCGGCCCGTTGCGCCCGATCTCATGACCATAGCGCGCCGTCCCGGCCACCTTGAGCGCATTGTCGTGGAACCGCACGTCGCGCGCCCATCCGTCCCACTCCGTCGCGACGACCATCTGCACATCCTTGGCCTTGCCGACATGGACGACATTCTTTTCCACCAGCGCATCCGACACATTGCCCGACAGCTGGAATATGCGCGAACCGTCATTGCGGCTGACGTTGAACCGCGCCACCGTGCCGCGATTCCCCAGATTGTCCTTCTCATTATAGCGGGGCGAACAGATCAGCAGGAAGCCGCCCGCATTGTCATGGCTATAATTATACATGATCGTGGTGCGTCGGCTGTTGAAGTCGGAATCGAACCCCTGCCCGTCATAGCGCGTCCGGGTAAAAGCCGATTCATTGAGCTGGATCAGGCTGCTATCGGTGCTCCACTGCCAGATGCCCGCATTATAGCCGGGCGCGCGGCTGCCCGCCTGCCGCACGATATTATGTTCGACCAGCGCGCCGTCTGTGCCGCGCGGCACGATGCCGTCGCCGCCGATATCCTCCAGAAAATTGTCGCGGATCACCAGTTTTTCGCTCGGAAACCAGTTGGCGGCCGAAACCCGGTCGCTGATCCCGGCGATACCCGACCGGTCGACCCGCCAGATGATGTTGCGTTCGATGATGAGGTCATGGAAGCGCGTGGCAAGCTTTGGCCCCGTCGCCCGAAACAAGATCCCGCCATTATCCTTGCGGTCATTGGTTCCGCGCACATCGTGAACATAGAAATCGCTCACCCTTATACCACGCGTCACGCCCCTGTTTTCCGCCGAAACCAGCACGCCGAAACGCGGCCCCGCCGGCGGGCCGTCATTGGTCACCTCCAGCCCGCTGATGGCGACATATTCGGCGTTGAATAGCCCGACGGCATGGGGTGACACGCCGCCGGCATCGATCCGGGGGCGTGGCCCGGCGCCGGTCGCGCCGACGATGATGGGCGCGTTCGCGCGACCCGAACGGGTCAGCGTCAGCGGCTCCTTCCAGACCGAGCCGGCGGTCAGCAGGACGCGGTCGCCGGGCCTCAGCGGAAAATCGCGCACCCGCGCCAGCGATCGCCATGGCCGGTCGGGCGACGTACCGCTGCCCGCATCGTCGCCCTTGTTCGCATCGACATAATAGGTCTCCGCCAGTGCCGCAGCGGAAAAGCCGGCGGACAGCATGACAAGACCGAGTAACAGGGGCGACATCACTTGGCGCGACAGCCGAAATAAGGAAAACAACAGCGAATTAAATTGCATAAACACCCTGATGCTGGGGACCTTGCTTCTTCCACCAATAAATGGCCGCTCGATAACCTGCATTATAGTGCGGACAGGCAGGTTAACCACCGCTGAAGCCATATGCCTTCGCCACTGAACCCCTGCCGCCAGGACGCGTTAGGGGGAGTGAAGGAGATCATCAATGCCCGCCAGTCACGAGGACATGATTCACGAGGACGCCCTGCCCGGCCATGAATCCGCGCTGGAACCCAAGCCCGAATGGCAACCCCGCTTTCCCGGATCGGGACGGCTCGCCGGCAAGGTGGCGCTCATCACCGGCGCGGACAGCGGCATCGGCCGTGCGGTCGCCGCGCTTTACGCGCGCGAAGGCGCCGATATCGCGATCCTCTATCTGTGCGAACATGACGACGCCCGCAAAACTGCGCAGATCGTCGAGGGCGAAGGCCGTCAGGCGCTCGCCATCGCCGGCGACATCGGCGTCAAATCCTTCTGCGACGATGCCGTGGCCCAGGTCATCGATCGCTTCGGGCGGCTGGACATCCTCGTCAATAATGCAGGCGAGCAGCATCCCGACAAGGATATTGTCGACATCACCGAAGACCAGCTTCGGCGGACCTTCCAGACCAATATCTTCGGCATGTTTTTCCTGACGCAGGCCGCGCGTCCGCACCTCAAAAAAGGCGCGGCGATCGTCAACTGCACCTCGGTCACCATGTATCAGGGCGCGTCGGAACTGCTTGACTATTCGAGCACGAAGGGCGCGATCACCGCCTTCACCCGCAGCCTGTCGGAAAATCTCGTCAAGGACGGCATTCGCGTCAACGCCGTCGCGCCCGGCCCGATCTGGACGCCGTTGAATCCCTTCGGCGGCGCGTCACCTGAAAAACTCGAACATTTCGGCGAATCGACCCCGATGGGCCGGCCCGGCCAGCCCAATGAAGTCGCCCCCGCCTTCCTCTTCCTCGCCTGCGACGATGCGAGCTATATGTCCGGACAGGTGCTCCACCCCAATGGCGGCACGATCGTCAACGGGTGAGGTCTACAGAAAAAGGGGCGTGGCGCGTCTTGCGGGACGCCACGCCCCTTCACATTGAAAAGCGCCCGTCTCCCCGAACGGCGCGCCCTTCAAACGCTCAGTTGGCCTTGCTCAGATCCACCTTCTCCACCCATTCGGGATAGAAGGTCGGCTCGCGGTTGGACCAGCCTGCCGCCGTCGCCGCCGCCTCGCTGATCGACTGCAACAGCAGCCGGCGCTTGTCGGGATGGAGATGGGGCAGGCTCGCCGCCGCGCAGAATGCCCCCGGCAACCATGGCCGCGCCCCCGCGCCGATCAGCCGTTCGTACAGGAAGCGATAGGACGAAAAACTGCCCAGCCGGTCCTGACCCAGATCGAAGGCGGAGATCGTGACCAGCGGCACCATGAACGGTTCCACCTGTTCCAGGCCGCTATCGTCGGGCACATGCAATTTGATGTCGTCCAGCCGACCGTAGATGCGCGCCTGCGCCCGGATGCTGGCTTCCTCCACCATGTCGCGGGACCATAATTTCATCGCGTCGCGCCGGTGCAGGCCGATGTCGAGCGACCGGCGGATATAGCGCTGCGTGGCAGCGGGAAAACTGGCGAACTCCCGTAACTCAGCCAGGGTCACTTGCCCGTCCGCTGGTTTTGCACTCGTGCCCATTGCTCGGTTCCTCCGACTGTAAGTCGATCGACACAACATGCGCTCAACATGGTTACGGAAAGCTTAAGCGCCTGTTCCACCGCCATTCACAAGGGAACAGATTTCTTTGTGCAGTGCAACATGAAACTTTTATGAAATGCGACGAGGCGTTTAGCAGGTTGGAAACCCACCACCGTTCGTCCTGAGTAGCCGCTGAGCGAAGTCGAAGTGGCGTATCGAAGGATATGTCGCACCGCCCAGCGCAATGGGATGATGAATCACTCCACTCCAAGCTTCGCCCGCAACGTCACGCCGATCGTGCGCGGGTCGCTCGGCGTGCCCACGATCAGCCCGCTATTGCCCGCCTGAACGGTCAGGTTCTGCATATAATCCTTGTCGAACAGGTTGCGCGCGAACACCGCCAGTTCCCAGCGCGGCGTGCGATAGCCGATGCTGCCATTGACCAGCGTATAGCCCCTGATGATCATATAGGCCGATCCCGATGCGTCCCCGGTCTTCGTCCGCGTCACCGCGTCCGCGCGCAGGAACGCCTGGCCACCCCCGGCCATCGCGAGCGGCGCATGCACCTCACCCCCGGCAGAGCCAGCCCAGCGCGGCAGGCCCGGCGTGCGTTGCCCGGTCAGGTCGCACGCTGCCGTCCCAGCGCCGGTCCGCTCGATCGGGCATGGCCCGGCGGGATAGTCGCTATAGGTGCCGCGCGCATAGGCGCCCGCCGCCCGCAGCGTCAGAAAATCGCCGACCCGCGCCGCCGCGTCGAACTCGACGCCCTTGACCGTCACCTTGGGAATATTGGCGAGATAGCTGCGCAACGCGACCACCGCCGCGCTGTCGACGACGTTCGCCTGAAAATCCTTCACTCGCGTATAATAGGCGTCGACATTGAACGTCAGCGCGCCGTCCAGCCAACTCGTCTTGACACCCGCCTCATAGGTCATGTTCTTTTCGGGCCGCACCGTCACTGTGTTCAGGATCGGGTCGCCATTGGCATGGCCGGGCACGCCCGCAGGATAGACCGGCAGGCCCGACATGTTGATGCCGCCCGATTTCTGTCCCTTCGCCGCGCTGGCATAGGCCATGATATTCTCGGTCGACTCATAGGCGATATTGACCCGGCCCGATGCGCTGCCATCGCCCAGATGCGCGGCATAGGACTGGCTGCGCAGGATGCTGGCCTTGTCGGCGATCAGCGACGGGGTCAGCCCCGTGGTCAGTCCGCCGGACGCGGTCACGTCGTACCGCCCGTCCTTCTCCTCATAGGTGTAGCGAATGCCGCCGGTGATCGCGAGACGCGGAGCCGGTCGCCAGGTCACCTCGCCGAATATGCCATAGCTGGTCGACCGGAAATCGGTCGTGCCATTGGTCTGATAGCCATCCAGCAGACCGGCCGGGCGACCGGCGGGCAGCAACCAGTAGGTGGCGAGCGGTCCATAGATGCTGATCGGATGGCCGACGATCTTCTGCTGGAAATAATAAAGGCCCGCGAGATAATCGATCTTGCCAGGTTCAGCCGACGCGATGCGGAACTCCTGACTATATTGGTCCTGCCGGGAAGGGATATGCTGCGTCGTCTGGATATGCAGCCCGGCATAGTCGCGGTCGTTCGCCGCATCCCATTTCCAAAAGCGCCACGCCGAGATGGACGTCAGCACCACGCCGCCCGTCTGCCACTGCGCCATCGCCGATGCGCCGCCCTCCTGCGTGTCCACACCGAGCGGCGCGTCATTGTCCGTCACCCGGTCATAGGGATTGCGGCTCGGCGGTGTATAAGCCCCGCCCGGCGCATTGGCGGCCAGCGCCGCATAGCGCTGGACGGCGGGCTTGAGCGTCGGCGCGACCCGCACGAATATCTGCGCGCAACAGTCATTCCTGAAATTCGACCAGTCGCCGATCAGCCGCAGTGAAAAATCGCTGCTCGGCTGATAGAGAAGCTGTCCTCGCAAGGCGTCGTTGTGGATGTCATTCTGGCGCTCGTCGCGGCGGATATTGTCGATAGTGCCATCCTGCCGCGTCACCGATCCAGACAACCGGAACGCCAGCACGTCGCCCGCGATCGGTCCGCTCACCGACGCCTTGGCCTGCACCAAATCGCGGCTGCCATAGGAAAGCTCGGCGTCCGCCGCGAAGTCGAAGCGCGGGGCCTTGCTGAGAATATTGATCGCGCCTGCGGTCGTATTCTTGCCGAACAAGGTCCCCTGCGGCCCGCGCAGCACTTCGATCCGCTCGATATCGGTGAAGTCGAACGCCGCCGTTGCGGGCCGCGCATGATAGACGCCGTCGACATAAAAACCCACGCCCGGCTCAAGCCCGTCATTGGCCTGGCTCACCGCGACCACGCTCGATCCCAGCCCCCTTATGGTGAAGGCGGTGTTGCGCGGATTGGCGGACGAGTAATTGAGCGCGGGCGCAAGCTGGCTCAACTGATTGGTATTGACCGTATAGGTGCGTTCGATCGTCTCCGCGCCGATGACGGTCAGCGCCGCCGGCACCTTTTGCGCATCCTCAGCCCGTAACCGCGCCGTCACGATGATCGGCCCGGCATTGCCCTCAGGCGCGCTCGCGTCGGGTGCGGCATGGGCAAGGGCGGACAGCGCGACGAAACCGAAAACCATGCCTGCCCGCAGTGCAGCGCCGCTCATCATGATAAATCCCCCCAAAGCCGATTTGGGGCGCGATAGCGATATGCCGTCAGATTCGCTATATACAATCGGATATAGCGATGGATGTTTCTTCTCGCTGACCGACAGGGGGCTATTTCTCAGATGGAATGTGCCGCCTCGCTCTGGACCGGCAAAGGGGCCTCGCGCAACACCGCCGTCAGCATGGCTTTCCCACCAGTGGCGGCATCGCCGACGCTGCCTTGCAAAGCCCTGTAATGGCGCAAAATATCGACCCCAAGCTCGGTCAGCCGCGCGCCGGCGCTATTGGTCGATACCAGTGGCCCGGTCCAGCAGCGGTTCATGACATCGACCAGCAACCAGCAGCGTCGATAGCTCATATGCAGCTTGCGTCCGGCGGCGGAGATCGACCCTTCCAGCGCGATAGCATCGAGAAGGTCGGCTTTGCCCGGTCCCATGGCGATCTGATCGCCACAGTATATCTGCACCTTGATCTTGATCGTCGGACCGCCGCTCATCGCGTACCTATGCCATCGTCCCGCGCACGCGCCAACCATGACCCGCGCCAGAACAGGCTGGTCAGACTGCGCGCCGCTCCAGCACCGCGCCGATCATGCTGCGCCACACGGCCACGTCACCCGCTTGCGCCATATCCGCATCGGGCTCGCGCAAAGTATGCAATATCGCATAGGCGTCGTCGACATGGGCAGGCCAGGCCGCGTCGACCGCGCCCGCCGCATGGGGATCACTGCCGCCGCCATTGAGGCTCAACTGGCGACCAGCCAGAACGCGGGCTATGCGTTCGATCGCGGGCGTGGCGGATGTCGGCATATATCAGGCTCCTTCTTGGCGGCTGCATGGGATTGACCATACTCACCCGTCCTATCCTGAAATATCATGATTCCCGGAACAACGCTATTCATGCTCTTCTTTGAAACCGGATGAAGGCACCGGGTCGCCATGGTCGCCGGGCGCGGTGGCGCAGGGCGGATCCGACGCATCCATCGAATCCATCAATCCCTCTTCCAGCTTCTCTTCCGTCGTCACCGCATGGTCCTGCGCATCGGTCGGGCGTTCGCTCTCGGCGGCTTCCTCGCGGGAGTTAGGCTTGATCTCGGTTTTGTCGGTCATTAGTCTCTCCTGAAACTGACTGGCTGAAACTGACTGGTGCAGCAGCGTGACGATCATTCAACGACTGTCCCTGTGCGCCGGTTCCCGCGCGCTCTCGACCAACGGACGATCCGGTTCGACGGACGCCTGCCGCACAGGGGCGACACCGGTCGCCCCCTCGCGTAGAAGCGGGACATGACCAGCCTTTCTCCCGACGACGAACGCGGCGTCCCGCCCACCGTCGCGCTCTATTCGATCCTCGGTTTCTGGTTCTTCTACGCCATCCTCATCACCCTGCGCGCGGCCGTGATGGGCTTTGGGGCACAGGGGGAGATGGCGGTCCGCCGCGCGATCGTCACTGCGATCGGCGTCGTCGTCACCTGGATATTCTACCTCGCCCTGCGCCGTTTCGATCGTCAGCGGCTGATCGTGCGGGTTATCGCCGCCTTCTCGCTCGCTGCGCCTTTCGCGATCGCGACGGCGGCCGCCAATTTCACCATCTTCAACATCTACGACCCGGCAGGCATCTTCCCCGACGCGGACTATAAGAAATCTGCGAGCGAAGAGGGGTTCGCCCTGATGCAGATCGCCGAAGACGCCATCGGCCGCTATTTCTTCCTGTCCGCCTGGGCCGGCCTGTATCTCGCTTTGTCCTACGCCCATGAAGCACAGCGCACCGAACGCCGCGCCGCCAGGCTGGAGCGCGCGGCACAACAGGCCGAACTGCGATCGCTGCGCTATCAGGTGAACCCGCATTTCCTGTTCAACACGCTCAACTCCCTGTCCTCGCTCGTGATGAAGGATCGGCGCGACGAAGCCGAACAGATGATCCTCTCGCTCTCCAATTTCTATCGCACCAGCCTGACCGGCGACCCGCTCGACGATGTGCCACTGGAGGAGGAGGTTCATCTCCAGACCCTCTATCTCGATATCGAAGGCGTCCGCTTCCCCGATCGGTTGACCACCCGCATCGACATTCCCGACGCGTTGCTCGACGCCTGCGTGCCCGGCCTCATCCTTCAGCCGCTCGTCGAAAACGCGATCAAATATGGCGTCTCGCGCACCTCCAGCGCCGTGCGCATCACCATCGCGGCGCGCGAGGAGGATGGTTTGCTGCATCTGAGCGTCACCGACGATGGCGACCAGCCGCCTCCCGGCGTGGCCGATGGCGGCAGCGGCATCGGCCTCGCCAATGTCCGCGACCGCCTGCATGCGCGCTTTGGCGAGGCCGGCCTGATCGACCATGGCCCGCGCCCCGGCGGCGGCTATGCCGTGCGCCTGACCCTGCCCATCATTCGCCGGGGCTGCTGAACATGACCATCCGCACCATGATCGTCGATGACGAACCGCTCGCCGTCGAGCGCCTGCAGATGCTGTGCGCCCGCGAACCGCGCATCGCCCTGGCCGGCACCGCGAGCGATGGCGAGGCCGCGCTGCGGCTGGTCGAGGGGCTGCGCCCCGACCTGCTGCTGCTCGATATCGCGATGCCGCTGCTCGACGGCATCGGCGTCGCCCGCGCGATCGGCCGGATGGGCATCCGTCCGGCCATCATCTTCGTCACCGCCTTCGAAGGCTTCGCGGTCGAGGCGTTCGATCTGGCGGCGGTGGACTATCTGCTCAAGCCTGTTTCCCACGATCGACTGGCGCGCGCCGTCGACCGGGCCGAAGCCGCCCTGCGCAGCGTCGATCATGCGAGCGCGCCGACGGCCGAACCCGCGTGGGCGGAGGAATTCTGGGTGCCGCACCGGTCTGAACTGGTGCGCATCGCCGCCGGCCAGATCGACCGGATAGAGGCGGAGCGCGATTATATGCGGCTCCATGTCGGTCGCCACAGCTATTTGCTGCACCAGACGATCAGCGCGCTCGAAACCCGGCTCGACCCGCATCTGTTCGTGCGCCTGCATCGTTCGCATATCGTCCGGCGCGATCATATCGACCGGCTGCGCCATGATGGCAGCGGCGTATGGTTCGCATGCCTCCAAGGTGGCGGCGAAATCCGCATCGGCCGCACCTTCCTCGCCAATGCGCGGGCGATGACGGGCCGCTAGGGCCATTTTCAATGGAAAGCTTCGCTACGGCGCCAAAGCCTTTGGCCTCAACATACCTGTTGGTCCCCGGCGCAAGCCGGGGACCAGGAGTCCCAAAGAACTGCGCCCGGCGACTCCAGGCCCAGCCCCCAGCACGAAGACGATCGACCTGACATCATCCATGCCCGATCACAGGGCCGCGAACGAAAAAGGGGACGGCTCATCGCCATCCCCTCTTCGTCGCGATCGCTCGCCTGTCAGCGCGCGATTGCAACCTTCGTTTCACCGCCCGTGCGGGCAAGCTGGTCGCCTCGCTCGGCGCTGGCGATCGCGGCGGCGACCGGCGCGCGCACATGGGCCAAGGCAGCGGAGCGGCACTTCTCGACGACGTGCGCGGTCTCACCCGAACAAACCTTCCAGCTTGCCTTGATGAGCCGGCTGCGCAGCGTCGCCTGATCCGCCTTGCTGGCCAGATTGAGGTCGCCATAGCGCACGTCCATGGTCCTGCCATTGGATTCGAATGCATCCGTGCCGGCGGCCGAGGCCGCGGAAAGCGGCAACAGCGCACAGGCGCCCAGGATGACGATGGGCTTGATGAAGCTATTGACGGGGCTGAACATGATGGGTCTCCTCACTTCGATTGTTATGACCGGGATCTATCGGACCGGGATTTTTGAATAACCGGCCTGCTGCCCACCAACGGGCGGCCTGACGGATGCGGAAGGATGAAACGGGAATGCCGACCGCGCCTTCTGCCCGCCCCTTTTAGGGTGCGGCGGTGTGACGCGCCTGCGCGCTTCGATCGACGGCGGCATCGATCGGCCAACGACACATGGGGCGATGAATGGCTGACTGGCGCCGACGAACGGCGCGATAATTGACGTTCCCATCCCCCGATAGCCCCCCTCTCACCGGCGGTGCCGTAGGGGAATGCGGTGTGATTGGCAACGGCGCGCGACGCAAAAACGCCCCCGGCGCAAGGGAGCTGCCGGGGGCGTATCCAGGACGCAGTCGGGCGCTCCGGGATCGGGGGGACATCAGGATCGGTGCGTTGCCGACGGTCCAGCCGTCATGCGTGTCGCCACTCCTGGCCTCCCTCCGGAATTACCAGCATCCTCGCCGCGGACCATCCGATGTTCGACGATCCGCCCTCGCCGGGCGTCCGGCGTAAAGCGGCATCGACAAACCGTCAGCGCGGATCGGCGAACGACATTTCGCTGGTCAGGGGCGGCAGCCCGGCCTGCGCCAGCGCCTCGCCAAGATAGGCTTCGAACGCGCTGTCCCGCGAAGGCGCACGATGGCGCAGCCAAGCGAGAGCGACGAGCGCGCGCCAGGCGGCCAGCGACTCCGGTTCCATCCGGCCATGACGGCGATAGCGCCCGATATAATGAGTGGCGGCCCAGTCACGCGCGGTGGCTTTCCATCCGCCTTGCCCCGCACCGGGGCCAAAGCGCATGACCATCTCCGTCCGCACCACATCGGCGGCCGGCGCGGCGCGCCCCGCGCGCGACCAGTCGATCACGGCGAGGCCAGCCGGCGTCACGATCAGGTTGGCCGGATGCAGGTCGCCATGCGACAGTCGGTCCGGCTCGATCAGCTGTTCCAGCCGCTCCAGCGCCGCGCCGCGCAGCCGGTCGTCGTCGATCAGCGCCGATTCGATATCCTCGGCCAGCACATCCTTGCGGCTGCGCAGGGCCGGCGCGGCCTGGCGATGGATGCGCGCATGCAGCCGCGCCATTTCGCCAAGGCCCCAGACCAGCCGATCCGGCCGGCGGCGCATATAATGGAGCAGGTTGGGGCCTTCGATCTCGGTATAGACGATGCCTTGCCGGCCACCCTCCTGGCGCAACTCGATCGCGCGCGCGACCGGCAGGTCCATCTCCTGCACGACCTGCGCGATCGCATATTCCCGCGCGACGATCTGCCCGCCGACGCCCTCATGAAACAGTTTGAGCACCATCCCGCCGCCAAGCCGAAACACCTCCGCACTCGCGCCCCGCGCAATGAAGGTGGATGGATCAGGCAAGCTCATGCCAAGCGCCTGTGCCGCAGCGACCGGCGGTTTGCCAGCGCTTTCGCGCACGTACAGCCTTGACGGGTCACCCTTCGGCAGAAAATCCACTTTCCGCAAAATGCGTTCGACCGCAGCTGGTCCTCGCATTCACTGCTCCGACATCCTATCTTCGCCACTGGATTCCTAGTCGGAACATTTGTAGAACGGACAATATGAGCCTCACCCACATTTCCGTCCGCGGCGCGCGCGAGCATAATCTCAAGGGCGTCGACGTCGACCTGCCGCGCGACTCCCTCATCGTCATCACCGGCCTGTCGGGCTCGGGCAAATCCTCGCTCGCCTTCGACACCATCTATGCCGAGGGCCAGCGTCGCTATGTGGAATCGCTTTCCGCCTATGCGCGCCAGTTCCTCGAAATGATGCAGAAGCCCGATGTCGAGCATATCGAGGGTCTGTCCCCCGCAATCAGCATCGAGCAGAAGACCACCAGCCGCAATCCGCGCTCGACCGTCGCCACCGTCACCGAAATCTACGACTATATGCGCCTGCTCTGGGCGCGCGTCGGCATCCCCTATTCGCCCGCCACCGGTCTCCCGATCAGCGCGCAGACGGTCAGCCAGATGGTCGACCGCGTCCTGCTGTTGCCGCAAGGCACGCGCTTCTACCTGCTCGCCCCGGTCGTGCGCGGCCGCAAGGGCTCATACGCCAAGGAACTCGCCGAATGGCAGCGCGCCGGCTACACCCGCGTCCGCATCGACGGGGAATTGTACGATATCGAGGACGCCCCCGCGCTCGACAAGAAATACAAGCATGACATCGAAGTCGTGGTCGACCGCCTCGCCGTCGCGCCGGACATGGGCGCGCGCCTCGCCGACAGTTTCGAACAGGCGTTGAAGCTGGCGGACGGCCTCGCCTTCGTAGATCTCGCCGACGGCGTCGTCCCCGGCCGCGAGGACGAGGCGGCCGCCGCTCCCGACAAGAAGATGAAAGGCGCCGGCATCCCCGCCAACCGCATCGTCTTTTCCGAAAAATTCGCCTGCCCGGTCAGCGGCTTCACCATCGCCGAGATCGAGCCGCGCCTCTTCTCCTTCAATGCCCCGATGGGCGCCTGCCCGGCCTGCGACGGCCTCGGCGAAAAGCAATTGTTCGACCCCGAACTGGTCGTCCCCAACGAAGCCCTCTCCCTCAAGAAAGGCGCGGTCGTCCCCTGGGCCAAGTCCAACCCGCCAAGCCCCTATTATATGCAGGTCCTCGGCTCCCTCGCGAAGGAGTTCGCCTTCTCCCTCGACACCCCCTGGGCCGACCTCCCGCCCGAAGCACAGCACATCATCCTCCACGGCACCGGCGGCAAGGCGGTGACGCTCAAATTCATGGACGGTCGCAAATCCTACGAGGTGAAGAAAGCGTTCGAGGGTGTCATCGGCAACCTCAACCGCCGCCTCCTGCAAACCGAATCCGCCTGGATGCGCGAGGAACTGTCCAAATATCAGCGCGCCCAGCCCTGCGAGACCTGCCACGGCGCCCGCCTCAAGCCCGAAGCGCTCGCCGTCAAGATCGCGGGCGAGGACATTTCCCTCTCCACCCGCCGCTCGGTGGTGGACGCGCTCGCCTTCTTCACCGCGATGCCCGATCACCTCACCGACCAGCAGAACCAGATCGCCCGCGCCATCCTCAAGGAAATCGTCGAGCGCCTCGGCTTCCTCAACAATGTCGGCCTCGACTATCTGAACCTCGACCGCACCAGCGGCACCCTGTCGGGCGGCGAGTCCCAGCGCATCCGCCTCGCCAGCCAGATCGGCAGCGGCCTGTCCGGCGTCCTCTACGTCCTCGACGAACCCAGCATCGGCCTGCACCAGCGCGACAATGACCGCCTGCTCGTCACCCTCAAGCGCCTGCGCGACCTCGGCAACAGCGTCATCGTCGTGGAACATGACGAGGATGCGATCCGCCACGCCGACTATATCGTCGACATGGGGCCGGGCGCGGGCGTCCATGGCGGCGAGATCGTGGCGCAGGGCACGCTCAAACAGATCCTCAAGGCGAAAAACTCGCTCACCGCCGATTATCTGAACGGCACCCGCCGCATCGAAGTCCCGCCCAAACGCCGCAAGGGCAATGGCAAGAAGATCACCGTCCACAACGCCCGCGCCAACAACCTCAACGGCGTCACCGCGTCGATCCCGCTCGGCACCTTCACCTGCATCACCGGCGTCTCGGGTTCGGGCAAGTCGAGCTTCACCATCGACACGCTCTACGCCGCGTCCGCCCGCGCCCTCAACGGCGCGCGCATCCTCGCCGGCGCGCATGACAAGGTGACCGGCCTTGAACATTGCGACAAGGTGATCGACATCGACCAGTCGCCCATCGGCCGCACACCGCGCTCCAACCCGGCCACCTATACCGGCGCCTTCACCAACATCCGCGACTGGTTCGCCGGCCTCCCCGAAAGCCTCGCGCGCGGCTACAAGCCCGGCCGCTTCAGCTTCAACGTCAAGGGCGGCCGCTGCGAAGCCTGCACCGGCGACGGCCTGCTCAAGATCGAGATGCACTTCCTGCCCGACGTCTACGTGCAGTGCGACGTGTGCCACGGCGCGCGCTACAATCGCGAAACGCTGGATGTGAAGTTCAAGGGGATGAGCATCGCCGACGTGCTCGACATGACGGTCGAGGACGCGGTCGAATTCTTCAAGGCCGTGCCGCCGATCCGCGACCGCATGGCGATGCTCGCCGAAGTGGGCCTCGGATACGTCAAGGTCGGCCAGCAGGCCACCACCCTGTCCGGCGGCGAAGCCCAGCGCGTCAAACTCGCCAAGGAACTCGCCCGCCGCGCCACCGGCCAGACCCTCTATATATTGGACGAGCCCACCACCGGCCTGCATTTCGAGGATGTGCGAAAGCTCCTCGAAGTCCTCCACGCGCTGGTCGACCAGGGCAATAGCGTGGTCGTGATCGAACATAATCTCGACGTTATCAAGACGGCGGACTGGATCATCGACATGGGGCCGGAGGGCGGGGTCAAGGGGGGCGAGGTTGTGGCCGAAGGCACGCCCGAGAAGGTCGCGAAGGAGCCGCGGTCATTCACCGGGCATTATCTTGCGCCGTTGTTGGGGTTGGAGAGTGTGGCGGCGGAGTGATTACTGGTAGGGAATTCAGTGGGGATTACTGCCCAGCTTTAAGCTATCGCCTAACTTTCTCCCGCATTGAAAGGCGTCTTATAGCGGATCAATCAGTTCTTGCGACTAATGTAGATTATGGCACAACCTTCCAATCGAAGGAGAGTCGAATGCCTAGAGTTACAGAATCTCAAGTTGCAACTGCCGTTGTCCGATATCTTGCTAGCGTCAACGGACACTCAGCAACAATATATCAAATAAAACGGTCTCTTCCGAATTATATTCAGCTGTCTGCCGCGGATAGGACTCACTCAGATACCAGACCAAATGAGGAAATGTGGGAGCAGCAGGTTCGAAATATCGTAAGTCATCGCGGAAGCCCTGGAAACTTTATCTATGAAGGAAGGCTGCAACATTCGCCGAGAAGACTTACATTGACTCCCGCAGGTCTTGTTTTTGCTGGAAATCTTCAGCCGTAAAGAGCTTTATATCCCGGCTTAAGCCACTTGAGTTCCGTACCGCCCAAAGCGTCTTTGTCCCAGACAAACCAAGCATAGGCTGTTGTGCCTGTGCCCTTTTGGATCGCGCCCGCAGGATAAAAAGTGATACGTTCACTGAATACCCATACGCGGGCAGGCGGGCAGTCTGTAAAGATGGTTCGTTGTCGATTAGCCCCCTCAAGAAACGCAAGCCGCAGCAGCAGCGCAAATTTACTCCCTGCTTTTTCAATGCCGGTCCGCACAAAGCCTTCTGCCGCATTATAAGGAGGGTTCGTAACTATATTTGGAGCGTGCCTCCATGTATCCAAGAAATCGTGGTCAGACTCACCATATCCCCGGTCAAAAAGATCGGAACTAATCACCTTATTGCCTGTCTGTTCCAGCACTTTCGACATAGCGCCGTCGCCGCAAGCACTTTCCCAAATATCGCCTCGGAAATCCTCATTGTCGACCAGTGCATGCGTAGCCCAAGCGGGCGTAGGAAAGAAATCAGGGCCTTCTAAATCGGCAAAGCGCTTGACTGTCGGCTTAAACCCGCCGTTGAGGTTATATGTTTGATCCATAAAGAAAAGATAACAGAATCAGTTGGTTAGTCAACGTCAGTTAAGTGACTCAAAAGGTTCGACATTCGAGATTAGGAGCACTTTTTGGGTGAGATGGAAGTTTGCTAAATGGCCGAACCTCACTCCGTCCGCCCAACAATCCTCACCCTGCCCCGCCCGGCATGCACCCCGATCCCCTCGCGCATCCGCACAAACAGCCAGTCCGGGATCGCCCCATAATAGGGACTGCCATCCGCCAGCGGCCGCAGGTCCGGCCCTTTCCACAGGAAGCTGTTGACCTCGGTCACGACAATCCAGCTGCGCTCGCGGTCCAGCCCCAAGTCGCGCTTCACGATCGCCGGCACCTCCACGGCATCGGCCGGCTCGTCCGGCGCGCTATGCGTGATCGGCGCGACGGTCACCCGGATGCCGGACCCTGTATCCGTCGCCGCCAGCACTACCACGACGGGCCTGTCCTTCAGCCCTTCTTCCTGCCCCTGCGCCGCTTCACGCGCCCAGAGATAGGCGTAGCATAGGACATCACCCGGCGCCGGGATCGGCCAGCCGCCGCCCGGCTTCTTGAGATCGCTCCCCCGGCTCTGCGGTGAGGATGGCGTCGAGCGTTTCGTCATCAAGCTCTCTCGTCAACATAGCCTGACGATCCCGGCGCAGGAGGCGCTCATATTCATTGAGCGACAGCATCACGACCCGCGTGACCCCGTGCTTTTGAATACCCACCGGACGCAGCATCGCCTCGTCCGTGTAGAAGCCGAGCCTGCCGGCCACTTCCTTTGCCGAAACCTCAAACAGGTTCGGGTCCATTTTGCCCATTTTTACCGGCCTCCTTGCCGTTTCTCCCGGACCAATTACCGGCGAGGTGGTCGGGGCTGACCATTTTCGATATTATATCTATTTTGGAGGTATTTCAAGATAGGCAGGTTGGCTTAAACAATAAGTCGTGGCATAAATTGCACATGACCAAGCTAGCCCCCATCGAATCCGAATTCGCGACGACCGAGGAGGCTGACGCCTATGACGCATGGTTCCGCGCCGAGATCGAGGCCGCGATGGCGTCGGACGAGCCTGACGTTCCGCACGACGAAGCGATGGCCCGGATGCAGGCCATCATCGACAGACGCAAGATCGCTGACGCACGCAAGAGTGCCTGATGCTGCCCGTAGTCTGGCGCGCCACTGCGCTCCGAAAACTCGAAACCATCATCGACAATATACAGCGCACAACCCGGCAGCCGCCAAACGAAGCGGCGCTGCGATCCGCCACACCGCCGATCACCTGCCCGACCACCCCTACATGTATCGGCCCGGCCGGGTCGCGGGCACACGCGAGGCCCTTGTCCATCCCAACTATGTCATCATTTATCGGGTTCGCGCTGGCGCGATCCAGATCCTGGCTCTCATCCACACCCGCCAGCAATATCCCTGACACTCCAAACCCGTTCCCATTTCGTTCTGTCCTATTCGCCCCCAATCTGCCTACCCTCCCGGCAAACCCCTGCCCGGAGGCCCGCGCCCATGTCCTTCCACTCCCCCGCCCCGCACGTCCCTACCGCCGCCGAACAGACCCGCGCCGATGGCTGGTCGCCCGCGCGCCAGCGCCGCTTCGTCGAAACGCTCGCCGCCACCGGCATCGTCCGCCTCGCCTGCGAAGCCTGCCGCATCACGCCGCGCTCCGCCTATAATCTGCGCATCCGCCGCGACGGCGCGGCCTTTCGTCTGGGGTGGGACGCGGCCATCCTCATCGCCCGCGCGCGGCTCGCCGACGATCTGCTCGCCCGCGCCATCACCGGCAGCGAAGAGGTGATCCGCAAGGATGACGACAATCGCGAAATCGTCCGCCACCGCCACGACAACCGGCTCGCCATGTCGATGCTCGCGCGGCTCGATCGCATGGCCGACTGCCCGCCCGAAGGCAGCGACGCCGCGCTCGCCCGCGTCGTCGCCCAGGATTTCGCCGCCTATTGCGACCTGTTCTGCCCGCAGGACGAAGCGCTGGCGGAGGGCGAGCGCGAAGGCCTGCCCTGCCCCGGCGCGGAGCCGTCCGCGCGATTGATGGAGGATGCGCGGCTGCTCGACGGGTCGATGCCCGATCTGCCGCCGCCCGAGCCGGACTGCGCCGCCGCCATCCTCTCGCCCGGCGCGTCGGCCGCCCTGTTCGTCGCCGCGCGGATGGCGCTGGCGCGGGCCGAACCGCCGCCGCTCCACCCCCTTCAGGGACGGTGTGAACTTCCGGCCCCTGTCGACCTCATGACCCTGCCGCCGGAGGACGCCGCCGACCGGCTGCGCGGCCTGTGGTGGGACGATGAACAGCAGGGCTGGCGCACCGACTATCCCCCGCCGCCGGGTTTCGACGGGGAAGAAAGCGCGCCGGACTATGTCATCGATGAATATGAGCGCGGCTTGACCGAAGCGGAGGAAGCCGCGGTCCTCGCCCGGCAGCAGGCGGAACACGCGCCCTATCTCGCCGCCGCCGCCCGCGCGCGGGACATGTTTTTCGACGCCCTTGCCAAAGCGCCCGCCCGTGACGAGCCGGTCCCGTGACCGGATGGCTGTCCCGGCCCCGCATTTGCTATTCGCGCCGCATCGGCCTATATGGGTGTGGCTACAGTCGCAAATCGACGGTTTTCGGGGCTTTGCGGCACCAACTTCCTTCTTTCCCTGCCCCGATAGCAACCCGGCGCGTCCACACGGGGTTCGCCGCACGAAAGAAGGAATATCACATGAGCAGCATCACTGGCGTCGTCAAATTCTTCAACGCCGACAAGGGCTATGGCTTCATTGCGCCGGATACGGGCGGCAATGACGCCTTCGTTCACATCAGCGCCGTCGAGCGTTCGGGCCTCGCCACCCTGCGCGAGAAGGACCGCGTGTCCTATGATCTCGAGCAGGACAAGCGCGGCAAGATGGCGGCTGTGAACATTTCGCACGCCGAATAATTCGACACGGCCGGATCGGGCGCGCGTTTTCACGAAGGATTGCGCGCCCGGCCCACCACCCATTCTCCGGGAGACTTTCATGGCCGTTGCCGATTACCGCACCCTCGCCGCCCAGGCCCATGCCGACGCCGAGGCCGCGACCCTCACCAATGTCCGCGACCGCTGCCTGCGCGCCGAATCCGCCTGGCTCGCCATGGCCAATCGCCAGGACAGCGTCGACACTGCCCGCGCCCGCCGCGAGGCCGAAGCCGAAACCCGCCGCGACGCCCTGCCGCTCCCGCCCGAAGGCGCATAGGTCCTTCCGCGACGCGGAACCCATCCCCCGGCTACCCGTTACGTCCATCGAACCTTCGATCGACCAACCAAGGAGCCAACCCATGATCCGTACCCTGATTTTCGGCGCCATCGCCGGCTATGTCGGCAAGAAACTCTATGACGAGGGCAAGCTGACCGAGTTCAAGGACGACATCGTGTCCCGCTACGATCAGGCCAAGGCCGATCTCGCCGCCAAGAAAAACGACACCCCGTCCACATCCTCGGTTGGCGGTTCCGGTCACATCGGCGCGACTCCCTCGACTGCGACCAGCTTCAACGCCGCTCCTGTGGCCTGACTTCGGGTTTCCGCCCCCCGGTCCTCCGCGTTCCCCCCTTCGCGGCTGATCGGCAGGCGGCTGATAAATTTGCTGTCGGGCGCAAAAAAGGGCGCGATCCTCGTCGGATCGCGCCCTGATTTGTCAGTGCTCGACGATCAGAGCTTCGACGTCAGCTCCGGCACCAGCTTGAACAAGTCACCGACCAGGCCGATATCGGCGACCTGGAAAATCGGCGCATCCTCGTCCTTGTTGATGGCGATGATGGTCTTGCTGTCCTTCATCCCGGCCAGATGCTGGATTGCGCCGGAAATGCCCACGGCGACATAGACTTCGGGCGCGACGATCTTGCCGGTCTGGCCGACCTGATAATCGTTGGGCACATAGCCCGCATCGACCGCCGCACGGCTCGCACCGACCGCAGCGCCGAGCTTGTCCGCCAACGGAAAGATCACTTCCTCGAACGTCGCGCCGTCCTTGAGCGCGCGACCACCCGACACGATGATCTTGGCAGAGGTCAGTTCGGGCCGCTCCAGCTTGGCGATTTCCGCGCCGACGAAGCTCGCCAGACCCTTGTCACCGGTCGAAGCGACGGCCTCGATCGTACCCGACCCACCCTCGCTGCCGGCCTTTTCGAACGCGGTGCCGCGCACGGTGATCACCTTCTTGGCGTCCTTTGACTTGACCGTCGCGATGGCATTGCCGGCATAGATCGGACGCGTGAACGTGTCCTGGCTCTCGACCGACAGGATATCGCTGATCTGCATCACGTCGAGCAGAGCCGCGACACGCGGCGCGATATTCTTGCCGTTGCTGGTGGCGGGCGCGACGAAGGCGTCATGATTCCCCATCAGTTCGACGATCAGCGGCGCGATGTTTTCCGGCAACGCATGGCCAAAAGCCGCATCGTCGGCGACATGGACCTTGCCCACGCCCGCGATCTTCGCAGCGGCGGCGGCCACGCCATCGACGCCCGACCCGGCGACCAGCAGATGCACTTCACCCAGCTTCGAAGCGGCGGTGACGGCGGAAAGGGTAGCATCCTTGACGGCGCCGCCCTCATGTTCAACCCAGACAAGCGTCTTCATGCGGCAACTCCCAGTGCTTTCAGCTTTGCAACCAGTTCATCGACATCAGCAACCTTGATGCCGGCAACGCGCTTGGCGGGCTCAACGACCTTGAGCGTTTCCAGCCGGGCCGCGATGTCCACGCCATAATCGGCAGGCGTCTTGTTCGCTAGCGGCTTGGACTTCGCCTTCATGATGTTGGGCAGCGAAGCGTAGCGCGGCTCGTTCAGACGAAGATCGGTCGTGATGATCGCGGGAATGTTGAGCTTCACCGTTTCGAGACCACCATCGACCTCGCGGGTGACGTTGACCTTGTCGCCCTCGACCTCCACCTTGCTGGCGAAGGTGCCCTGCGGCAGACCCAGCAGCGCGGCCAGCATCTGGCCGGTCTGGTTGCTGTCGTCGTCAATCGCCTGCTTGCCCAGGATGATGAGGCCCGCGCCTTCCTCTTCCTGTACCTTGGCGAGCAGCTTTGCGACGCCGAGCGGCTCGACTTCATCGTCGGTCTGGATCAGAATCGCCCGGTCCGCGCCCATGGCAAGAGCGGTACGCAGCGTTTCCTGCGCCTTGGCGACGCCGATCGAAACCGCGATCACCTCGGTCGCCACGCCCTTTTCCTTCAGGCGGATGGCTTCCTCGACGGCGATTTCGTCGAACGGGTTCATGCTCATCTTGACGTTGGCCAGGTCGACCCCGGTGCCATCTGCCTTGACGCGCGGCTTCACATTATAATCGATCACCCGTTTTACGGGTACAAGGATCTTCATTGCAACATCCTCCGGTTGGACTGTTTATCGGCCGATATGCCGACAGGGACGCGGCGACCCAACTCGGGTCGCCACGTCCCATGGCGATTAATCTATGGTGAGGTGAGTCAGGCCGCCTTCTTCACCTCGGCTACGATCTTGCGGGCGGCATCGCCCAAATCATCGGCGGGAACGATCGCCAGGCCGGACCCTGCAAGGATATCCTTGCCCTGCTGGACATTGGTGCCTTCGAGACGAACGACGAGGGGAACCGACAGATTCACTTCCTTGGCGGCAGCGACGATGCCGTCGGCGATGATATCGCACTTCATGATGCCGCCGAAGATATTGACGAGGATGCCCTTTACCGCCGGATCGCTCAGAATGATCTTGAACGCCGCCGTCACCTTCTCCTTGCTCGCGCCGCCACCGACGTCGAGGAAGTTGGCAGGGAACATGCCGTTGAGCTTGATGATGTCCATCGTCGCCATGGCGAGGCCGGCGCCGTTCACCATGCAGCCGATGTCGCCATCCAGCTTAATGTAGGCGAGGTCATATTTGGACGCTTCCAGCTCGGCCGGATCTTCCTCGCTCTCGTCGCGCAGCGCCAGCAGATCCTTGTGGCGGAACAGCGCGTTGCCGTCGAAGCCCACCTTGGCGTCGAGTACCAGAAGATTGCCCTGCTCGGTCAGCGCCAGCGGGTTGATCTCGATCTGCTCGGCGTCGGTCGCCAGGAACGCGTTGTACAGCGACTCAGCGACCTTCGCCGCCTGCTTGGCAAGATCGCCGGTCAGGCCCAGCGCGGCAGCGACGGTGCGGCCATGATGCGGCTGGAACCCGGTGGCGGGGTCGACCGAAAAGCTGTGGATCTTCTCAGGCGTCGAATGCGCCACTTCCTCAATGTCCATGCCGCCTTCGGTCGACACGACAAAAGCGACCTGGCTCGAAGCGCGATCGACCAGCAATGCCAGGTAGAATTCCTTAGCGATGTCGGCGCCGTCGGTGATGTACAGGCGATTGACCTGCTTGCCCGCATCGCCAGTCTGGATCGTCACCAACGTGTTGCCCAGCATGTCGGTAGCGTGTGCCTTGACCTCGTCGAGGTTGAAAGCGAGGCGAACGCCACCCTTGGCTTCAGGGCTGAGTTCCTTGAACTTGCCTTTGCCACGACCACCCGCATGAATTTGCGACTTCACGACATAGAGCGGCCCGGGCAGCTTCTTGGCGGCTTCGACCGCTTCGTCGACGGAAAAAGCGGCATGGCCGGCAGCGATCGGCGCGCCATATTTCGCAAGAAGCTCTTTGGCCTGATATTCGTGGATATTCATGGGGCACCCGTCCTTTTCGATATAACGGCAATGGCGCCGCTTAAGCACAGAGGGGCGGACGAGGCCAGTGCATTTTGCAAAGTGATTTTGCAAAATTGCAAAGATTTGGAGGGGACTTCGCGATGCTTATTGCGAAGTGGAGTTTAGAAGGCGCAGGCGAGCGCCGCCTTGCTGGTGACCAGGAATGTCTCGGGATCGTCCAGCGCACGGATTTTGTGAAGAACGCCATCGATGCTCATTCCACCCAGATCAGCCGTGCGGATTGATCCCAGAGATTGCAACCGCCTCAGCTGTGCGACGCTAAGTCGATCGACCATGCGATCCGCCATACAGCCGGCCATGCGGGGCGATAGGCCGGCATCGATCAAACCAGCGCGTATGCGCGATGCGGGGGAGATACTGGCGCAACCTGCAAGGATGAGCACAACGGCGACGCTAGTAATCGAAAAGCGTGAGAATGCGATCATAGCGGCGTTCCTTGGCGACAGATAGCTGAACCAGAGCTAAATGTGGGGCTGAACAACGAAAGATCGAGACTGATGGACAAAATTTTCGCGGCATTTTCGCATCGGGTGTCCAGCGCGGCTGGTCAACCCGTGGCCTTCATCCTTGCGGTCGCAGTCATCCTAATATGGATCGTAACCGGACCGCTGTTCGATTATTCCGACACCTGGCAGCTGATTATCAACACCGGCACGACCATCGTTACCTTCCTTATGGTCTTCGTGATCCAAAACGCACAGAATCGCGACGGATCGGCCATGCAGGCAAAGCTCGACGAGTTGATCCGCGCGGTCGACGCAGCCCGTAACGATTTTATCGGGATCGAACATCTAACCGAAGCCCAGCTTGAACAGATCAAGGCGGCGCTCGAAAGGGAATGTGGGGACGACGAAACCCACCGGCTGGCGCTCGAACGCATGATAGAGCGTCGTTAAGTTTCCGGCTTCAATGCACCGGATTGACCAGTTGCTGATTTTCCTGGCGATAGGCGTCGACGCGATCGGCATAGCCACGCGCCAGCCCTTCATAAGCAGCCTTGCCTTCCACCGAGCGGCTGTTCCACGCCCTGATCAGCGACATCTGCTGACGATATAGCAGGTCATTAATGTCCATCTCCATGCTCGTTCGCCTCCTTCGGATCTTTCGAGGAAATTGATAAGCCGGCCCACCGCTCATGGCGGTATGACGAGGAAGAATGTACCAGCAATATCATTTCAAGGCCAATCAACCTGTCGTCCGTTGACGCCATTCTGACGAAAAGCCGGTTACGCCCATCATGAACGGGCGCCTCCCGATCTGCCAATGATAATATAGAATATTTAAACATATTACTTGGAAGCTTCACCTCGTCCTGCCATTCTAGCCCCGGCTTGAAACGGGGGTGAAGCCTTGGGGACTGATTTTCTCGCGCTACTGGCGATTCTTCATCATGAAATACTCCTATTTGCAGTAGTGGGGCTTACTATTGGCGGCGTCGATGACCTGATGGTCGACCTGTTGTACTTTTGCCGGCGATGCTGGCGCGATGTCGCCATTTACACCCGCTACCCGCGTATGACGACGGCAACGCTGCCGCCTTCACCTCGTCCCGGGCGGATCGCGATCTTCATTCCTGCTTGGCAGGAATCCACTGTCATCGGCGCCATGCTGTCGCATGCGTTGCGCTGCTGGGGCGACGAAGATTATCGGATCTTCGTCGGTGCCTATCCCAACGACCCGGAAACGCTCGACGCCATCGGCGTCCCGGCTACCGGGCAGCCCCGGATCATTGCAGCCGTCAACGAGCGCAACGGCCCTACGACCAAGGCAGACTGCCTCAACATGCTGTGGCGCACCATGCTGCGTGAGGAGGCGCGCTCCGGCATCTCTTTTAAAGCCATCGTCCTGCACGATGCCGAGGATGTCGTTCATCCCGACGAAATCCGGCTATTCGATCATATGATAGATCGCTTCGCGCTGGTCCAGCTGCCGGTGCTCCCTCTGCCCGGCGAAGGATCGTGGCTCGCGCGCGCGATCTCCAATCATTATGGCGACGAGTTCGCGGAGAGCCACGGCAAGGCGCTTACGGTGCGTGAGGCCCTTGGTGCATCCATCCCTTCGGCCGGCGTTGCGTGCGCGTTCGAGCGCGGCGCGCTTGCCCGCCTGGCCGATCCCGCTAAAGGCGGGCCGTTCGACCCTGGGTCGCTGACGGAAGATTATGAAGCAGGGCTGCGCATCAGCAACCGGGGCGGGCGTGGTGTCTTCGTCCGAATCCGCGATCGCCACGGCGAACTGGTCGCGACGCGGGAATATTTTCCCGACAGCCTGAACGGTGCCGTCCGCCAGAAAGCGCGCTGGATGGTCGGTATTTCCCTCGCTGGCTGGGATCGTATGGGATGGCATGGCGGGCCAGCCGAATGGTGGATGCGGATCCGCGACCGCCGCGCCGCCATTGCCGCCTTCATACTGTTCGCAGCTTATCTAGCGCTGCTGCTATGGGGCATGTTGCGGATAGCCGGACTTTTCATCGCCGTTCCTTCCGCACCGGTGTCCGCCGTCATGAGCGCGCTATTGTGGATCAATTTCGCTCTGATGCTCTGGCGGACGGCGATGCGGGCGCTGTTTTCCACCCGCAACTATGGCTGGCGTCACGGCCTGGGTGCCATTCCACGCACATTTATCGCCAATCTGATCGTCATTCTTGCCGCCCGGCGCGCCGTTTTTCAATATGCCAAGTCGCTCCTCGGCAAGCCGCTGACCTGGGACAAGACGCAACATCACTTTCCCACCTTGCAGACTGATCCGTGACGGATCGCGGCAGCGGGAGGCCGGTTCGGTTTTTCATTTTGTTGATGGTGGGCTGGACCGCAACTCGTGTTGTCAGCACGACCGGGTGGCCTTCGGCCGCATCGGAAGAGGTGGACCTCGCTGGCCTGCCGCCACGCAAGGCGCTGCCCATCGCGACGCCGGCCGTGGCCAGACCTGCACCATCGGCCGCCCAAGCGCCGCGCCCAGCCGCAAGCGTTCCCTGGGCCCGCCACGCGCCCTCAGCGCCGCAATATCGGTTAGCGATGGCCCACCCTTCGATCGACGGAAGGCGGGAGACAGGCAGTCCAGTCGATCTCAGCGCGTTCATCAGCAATGCCGACGCGTTTTCGGGCCCGCGGAACGGCGGCGGTGCGCCGGGCGAAGGGCGGGTGTCGCTGATCCCGCCACCAGGGCCATTATTCGACCAGCAAGGACGGCATGCCCCCTCCGACCGCTGGCATCTGGGAAGTTGGGCCCTGTGGCGTGCGGGCGGCGGGCAGGCGCGCGCGTCGACCGATGGCCGCCTTGGCGGATCGCAAATCGGCGCGCGGCTTGATTTCGATTTCACGCCAGCGGCACCGGGCCGGGTCGCGAGCTATGCACGCGTCAGCGCGGCGATGAGCCGCCCCGCCTCGCCCGAAGCCGCAGTCGGCTTTTTCTATCAGCCTGCCCGGCGCATACCGCTGACCATCGCAGTTGAAAGGCGGATCGCGCTCGGCCCGGGAGGGCGCAATGCCAATGCCCTGTTCGCGGCCGGGGGGTTCGGGCCCAAACCGATCGGCCCCTCGCTTGCGGCCGAAGCCTATGTACAGACGGGCATCGTCGGGTTCCGTGCTAAAGATGGTTTCATCGACGGCAAGGTCGCTCTGCTAACGCCCCTGCGACACACCGCCATCCATGTCGGCATCAGTATTTCCGGTGGCGCTCAGCCGGACGTTTCCCGTGTCGACATCGGCCCGGAAATACAATTTCGCCTGTCCCTGCCGAGTGCCAGCGCGCGGCTCAGCATCGAATGGCGCGAGCGGGTCATCGGCAATGCCGCCCCGCCATCGGGACCCGCGATCACCCTGGCCACCGATTTTTGAGCGAAAGGGCCGTCTGCGCCTTTATATCGCAGCCGATTGGTTCTACGCCTTCAAGGGCATGGACCTCTATCTGCCCATAGCCAATTTGTCGGTCAACGCGTTAGTCATCATCGCGCTGGGCGGCATAGTCGGCCTGCTGTCTGGCATGTTCGGCGTCGGTGGAGGCTTTTTGACGACGCCGCTGCTGATCTTCTACGGCATCCCCCCGATGGTGGCGGCCGCTTCGGCCGCGTCGCAGGTCACCGGAGCGAGTGTCTCGGGCGTTGTCACGCATATGGCGCGCGGAACGGTGGATTTCCGCATGGGCGGCGTCCTGATCGCCGGCGGCGTCCTTGGCGCCGGGGTCGGCTCCCTGCTGTTCCATCTGCTGCAGACGCTGGGCCAGATCGATACGGTCATCGGCATCCTCTATGTGGTGATGCTTGGATCGATCGGATCGCTGATGGCCAAGGAATCGATTCAGGCGGTAATCGCGCTCAAGACCGGTCGGCGCGCTCAAGCCCGCAAGCGCCGTCATCATCCCCTGGTCGCTGCCTTGCCGATGCGCTGGCGCTTCTATCGATCGGGCCTCTATATCTCGCCGTTTGCGCCGCTCCTGCTCGGCATGGCGACGGGTATCCTCACCATGCTGCTCGGCGTGGGCGGCGGCTTCATCCTCGTGCCGGCCATGCTGTATCTGCTGGGAATGACGACCCAGTCGGTGGTCGGAACATCGCTGTTCCAGATCCTGTTCGTGACGATGGCGACTACGATGATGCACGCCATGACGACCAAGGCGGTCGACCTTGTCCTGGCGCTGCTGCTGCTGATCGGCAGCGTCACCGGCGCGCAGATCGGCACGCGCCTGTCGATGAAGATACGGCCGGAATATCTGCGCATCCTGCTGGCCCTGATCGTGCTGCTCGTCGCGGCTCGCATGGCGCTGGGCCTGGGCTTCCGCCCCGATGAAATCTATTCGGTCGAGGTCAGGTGATCCGCCGCACCCTCGTCATGGCGGTCATGCCCATACTGCTCCTGATGGTGACGGCAGCGGACGAGCCCAAGCTCGTCCCCGATGTTTCCCAGCGCGAAGTCGAGATCCAGTACAGCTTCACGGGCGCGGACCTGCTGTTGTTCGGCGCGATCGTCTATCCCGATGGGCGCCGCCCAGACAAAGCGGCCGATATCGTCGTCGTTCTGAAAGGTCCCGATCAGTCGATCATGATGCGCGAGAAGCAGAAGGTGGCCGGCATATGGGTCAATGCCGATTCCGCGCGATTCCGCTCCGCGCCCAGCTTCTACGCCATGGCCTCGTCGCGCCCGATCGCCAGGATCGTCGATGAACGCACGGCGGCGATCTATGAAATGGGCCTCGACAAGCTCCAGCTGTCGCCCGCCTCGCTGAACGACAATGCCGAACTGGAACGGTTTCAGGCGGGACTGGTCGACCTGCGCCGCAAAACCGCGCTCTTCGTCGAGCGGCCAGGGACCGTCGAAATCACCGACGGCGTCCTATATCGCGCGCGGCTTCCCTTGTCGGCGCGCGTTATCGTCGGCGATTATACGGCGGAAACCTTCCTCGTTCAGGATGGCCGCGTCGTCGCGGCGGCGGTCCGCGACATCACTATCCGCAAGTCCGGGTTCGAACGCTTCATGGCTGTTGCCGCCGATCGCTGGTCTTTCCTGTACGGACTTGCCGCCATTGCGCTGGCGGTCGGAATGGGCTGGGCAGCCGGCGCCATCGCGCGCCGCTTTTAGCCCTTACCGTCTGTTTGAAATGCGCCGTTGGCGCATCCGCACCGGCCCTCAAAATGTCCACTTAGGCGCATTTTCAAACAGGCTCTTACGCCTGTCGAAAAGTTCATCTTGCGGCCAGATCGCGGCATGGTGGAGGGCGCCATAAGCGAGGAGCGATCTGCGCATGGGTCGCAAGCCGGGCCGACGGCCTCCTCCCGCCGGTCCGGCTCTACCCGCATGACGGCAAAATTCGGGATCGACCGTCAGTCGCCCAGCCGGTATCCAGCCCCCCGCACCGTCTGAATGAGGGATGCCTCTCCCTCGGGATCGATCTTGCGCCGCAAGCGGCTCACATGCACGTCGATGACGTTGGTTCCGGGATCGAAATGATAGTCCCATACGCCTTCGAGCAGCATCGTCCGCGTGACGACTTGCCCGGCGTGGCGCAGCAGATATTCCAGCAGGCGGAATTCGCGCGGTTGCAGATCGATGGCCCGTCCGCCCCGCCTGACTTCCCGCTTGAGCAGGTCCATTCGCAAGGGTCCGCATGTCAGAACGGTGTCGATCCCCGCTGCGCCACTTCCCCGCCGCATCAGCAGGGCGAGTCTGGCGAGCAATTCGGCGAAGGCGAAAGGCTTGACCAGATAATCGTCCGATCCCGCTGTCAGGCCGGTGACCCGGTCATCAACCGACCCGAGCGCGGATAGCAGGAGCACCGGCGTGGCGATATTGGCGGCGCGCAGTGCGCCAAGAACCCCCAGACCATCGAGCCCAGGTAACATGCGGTCGAGAATGATGGCATCATATCCACCATCGGTCGCCATGAACAAACCGCTCCTGCCGTCATCGCAATGATCCACGACATGCCCCTGCTCCGCCAGGCCTTTGCGAATATAGTCGGCTGTGGTCCGATCATCCTCGATCAGCAGGATCTTGCCGCTCATGCCTTCTCCGCCGCCGGTCTGCACCGCATGTCACGAGACGAAGCCGTCGATGACAATGCGAGCAAGGTTCCCGAGCCTCGTGACATATCGCGACCGCTCCGGCGCTTACCGTCGGATGACAAAATATTCATGCGCGACCGACCGGCAGCGGTTCTGCCTGCGCGTCAGGCGGGCGAACCGGGGAAATGCTGCCTATCTGTCAAAAGGGCCGCGCCTCCCATGGAAAGACGAACCAGTCTCTCGTCACCGTCCGGTCGATCCACTCGCCACGATAGTCGACTTGCATCGTGGACGTGACGTTGTCGATGAGCACGGCGAAACGGGCATTGTCCGCGCCTGCTTTGAGAAGAGCCCGACGAAGCCCGGCGATAGTCCGCCCGCTGTCGTTAATGTCGTCGACGAACAGCAGTCGCTCTCCACCGGCCGTGCGCTCGGCGAGCAGCGCGAGCAAATCCTCGCCGAATGCGGCAACGCCCGCCGAAAGGTCGACCGAGAGCATGGGGACACCGGTCCGGTGACTCAGCCATGTCGCAGGCGCGAGGCCACCCCTGCCCACGCCGACGATGAAATCGGGCTGCCACGCGTCCTGCGCGAGGTCATCGGCGAGCATATCGATGAGGAGGAGGAACCGCTCCATCGGAATATCGGTCAGGACAGGGTCGGCCATCGGATCAGGTCGCTATGACGGGATTCGAAACATCCGGCGCCCGCGCTGCATAGTGCCGCGCCAGCAACGCACAGGCGATGAGCTGAATCTGGTGGAACAGCATCAGCGGCAGGATGACCGGCCCGACCATGGTGGCCGGGAACAGGACGCCGGCGATCGGCACGCCCGTCGCAAGGCTCTTCTTCGACCCGCAAAATTGAAGGACGATGGCGTCCTCGCGCGAAAATCCCAACAGGCGGCCAAGCGCCCAGCTGAACGACAAAATGATCAGCAACATCGCTCCGCACAGGCCAGCGAGCAGCAGCAGTTCGCCGCGCGAAACCTTTTGCCACAGGCCCTCGACCACGGCGGCGCTGAACGCTGCGTAGACGACCAGCAGGATAGTGCTTCGGTCCACGCGCCCGACCAGCGATCGATGCCGCTCGATCAAGCCGCCGATCCATGGGCGCAGCAGATGCCCGACGATGAATGGCAGCAGCAGTTGCAGGACGATTCCCTCGATCGCGTGCAACGATACGGCGCCGCCTGTACCACCGCTCCGCATCAGCAGCGCGACCAGCAGCGGCGTCAGAAATATGCCCAGCAGGTTGGAAAAGGATGCGCCAACCACCGCCGCCGCGACATTGCCGCGCGCGATGGCCGTAAAAGCGATCGAGGACTGCACCGTCGACGGCAGCAGGGTGAGGAACAGCAGACCGGCGCGCATTCCGCCCGGAATAGTCGTCACTTGCTGCGCAGCGAGCCCGATCAAGGGAAAGGCGATGAAGGTCGTACACAGCGTCGCAATGTGCAGCCGCCACGCCTTCGCGCCGTTGAGGATTGCCTCCCTCGGCAGCTTCGCGCCATGCAGGAAAAAAAGGAGGACGATTCCTATGTCCGTGACAATATCCGCGACATAGGCGCCCTCGTCTCGCGCGGGCAGGATCGACGCGAGGATGACCGTGCCCACAAGCAGCATCAGGAATGGATCGAGGATCAGTCGGAGGCGGTTCATCAGGCGGCTTGGTCCAGGGGAGCGGGGACGGTAGACGTGGCGTCATCGTCCCGGCAACCCTATATCACGGCCGTCATGGAGGAGAAGCAAGTGAGCGAGGGCATCACGCTGGCGGAAAACGAAGGAGTCATCGAAATGCGCCTCGACCGGCCGGGCAAGAAAAACGCGCTGACTGCGTCCATGTACCGCATCATGACGGCCACGCTCGCGGATGCCTCGCGACGGCCGGAAATCGGCGCGATCATGGTCACTGGCGAGGGCGACGCCTTCTGCGCCGGCAACGACCTCAAGGATTTTATGGCGGGGCCCGAAGGGGGCGAGGCGGCATTCGCCTTCATTCGCGCCCTTGCCGCCTTCGACAAGCCGTTGGTCGCCGCCGTGCAGGGCCTTGCCGTGGGTATCGGCACGACAATGCTTTTTCACTGCGACCTGGTTTATGCCGCCCCCGACGCCCGCTTCATCATGCCATTCGTAAATCTTGGCCTCGTGCCGGAGGCGGGGTCGAGCCTGCTTGCGCCGGCGACTATGGGCCACGCCAAGGCGGCCGCGATGTTTCTGCTCGGCGAGCCGCTCGATGCGCAGGCGGCGGATAGCGCCGGGCTCGTCACTGCGATCATAGCGGGCGACGCGCTGCTGGCCCATGCGCGTGCCAAGGCGCATCTGCTGATGACGAAGCCGCCGCAGGCGCTTGCGGCCACCCGTCGGCTGTTCAAGGGCGATCAGTCGGCTCTGATCGCCCGCATCGACGAAGAGGCGCGACTTTTCAAAGAAAGGCTCATGTCGCCCGAAGCGCAGGAGGCCTTCGCCGCCTTCTTCGAAAAACGTGCGCCTGTGTTCAGGCGGAGCTAGCCCCCGCTGCCCGCCTGAATTTCCATTCGCTGACCAGTACGGCGGCCACGACCAGCATGCCGCCCAGCAAGGCGATCGCCGGCAGCCGCTCTCCCGCGATGCTCCCGATAATCCCCGCCCACACCGGCTCGCCCGCGTAGATCAGTGTCGCACGGGTGGGCGATACCGTGCGTTGCGCCCAGTTCATGACGAGTTGGATGAACGCGGTCATCAGGCCAAGCCCGCATGCCGCCAGAATAACGGGCCATGAAAATGGCGGGACATGTTCGCCCGCCGGGATCATGCAGGCAAACGCCAGACCCGACGTCACCGCAAGTTGCAACACCGTGACGCGCAGCACGTCGACCCGACCCGCCCAAAAACTGATAAGGATGATCTCCAGCGCGATCGCCAATGTGCTGACCAGCGTCAATGCCTCGCCGCGCCCGAACGACAGCCCATCGCGCGGTGCTGCCATCAGCAACAGCCCGGCAAAGGCAAGCGCGACCCCGACCCAACTCGCCAGTCTGGGCCGTCGGCGCAGGACGAACCATTGAAGGATCGGCACCAGCGGTACATAAGCCGCCGTGATGAAAGCAGACATGCTGCTGGGGATTGTTTGCAGGCCCAGCGTCTGGAGCGAATAGCCTGTAAATATGCTCAAGCCAATCGCGCCGCCCGCAACCACTTCACGGGCCGTAAGCCCTCGCAGGACGGGCAAAGCAATCGGCAGGGTGAACAAGGCCGCCGTGGCGAACCGAAGGCCAACGAAGAATAGCGGGCCGCTTTCCCGCATCGCCAGATGCACGATCAGAAATGTGCCGCCCCATAAAAACGTCACAGCCATCAGCGCCAGTTCGGCGCGCCCGATCATGGTACGGGCAAAAACCGGCGTGGCAGGAATCTTGGACAACATGCCAAACTGGCTATCGGCAAATATCGCATCGTCAAGGCCAAGGCGTTGAGGACGCGGTCCGCACCGTAGCGCACGACCATTCGCCGCCGGCCTGTCATGCGCAGGGATCTGGGCACAACAGGCGGGCAGCAACCGACTTCACTCGTTCTTGAGATCGCTTCCGGCCTTTTCCATTTTGTCACCCAAATCGCGCCTGGCGTCGTCGGCCTCGCGGCTCGCATCCCTCGCTGCCTTGTCCGTGGCTGCGCCGATCCGGTTGGAACCTTCGTCGATCGCGCGCCCCGCATGATTAAGCCCCGCATCAATCCGATCGCCTGCATGGTCGAGCGCATTGTCCACGTCGCTGCCCACCGCCTGCCCGGCATTTTCCAGATTGTTGGACGCCTTTTCGGAACAGGCCGACAGGCTTGCGGCGGTCAGTAGCGAGAGAACGGCCACAAGAGATTTGCGCATAATAAATCCTTTTTCTTCACATGGATTTGGTTAAGCGCCGGAACCGCGGCAAGGTTGCGTTGGGACTTGAGTCAACCGCGCAACCCGGAGACCATCGGCCTGTCCTGGTCCGGGATCAGCCCTTCGAGCACGCGCCAGAAGCCGGTGACCGAGCCCTGCCCTGCCTTCGCATAGGCCGCCGCCATTTTCTCACGCAACGCACGGAACAATTCAGCTTCCATCGCCACGCCGGATGGGCTGAGCCGCAGCAGCTTCTGTCGCCGGTCCTGCGGTCCCGGCCGCGTCTCGATATAGCCGCGCTCCACCAGATCGTTGAGCACGCGACCGAGCGACTGTTTGGTGATCGCCAGCAGGCGCAGCAGGTCCTTGACCGTCAGGTCGGGCTGGCGCGAAATGAAATATAGCGCGCGATGATGCGCGCGGCCCAAACCTTCGGCAGAGAGGCCCTCGTCTATCGACCGGGTCAGCGCCGCATAGCCAAAATACAGCATCTCGATCCCCCGCCGGATTTCATCTTCGCGCAGGAACAGCGGTGAAGCCGGGGCGATCTGTGCTGGGGTGGCGGTGGTCGAACTGGGGGCGGTCATGGCCGATTATGGTCCGGGCAAGGAAGATCAGGAAGGTGCCATAGTGACGCCCCGAAACCATCATGACTAGGCTTTCCTTTCACGTACGACGCGTTATATGGCGTCGGCGCCGGTCCAGCCGGTCGCCTGCTGGGGCGTCGCCAAGCGGTAAGGCAGCGGCTTTTGATGCCGCCATGCGCAGGTTCGAATCCTGCCGCCCCAGCCAATCTATCCCTATTCAGCTCCGTGGCTGACGCGGCAGTCAGCCCCTTCCGCGCCGGCTCGATCGTCGAACAGCCTCCGTGCAATTTGGTTTGCCACCATCGATGAGACTGCCGAGCCATAAGTCGGGAACTGTCAGCGGCGCTCGTTGACGAACAGCGCCACGCTTGGGCTTCAAAACGGCACTTCATTGCCTTCGAAGTCGAGCTGCTTGCCACTGTCCGAAACGTTGAGCGCTTCAATGACGTCGAGCAGTTGCAGCGCAGCCCGCTCCGGATCGAACAGCCGCCCGGCCTGTACATTGCCGTGAAACGGGCGTGACAGGGCGGTATCGACCGTGCCTGGGTGCAGCGAAACGACGACCGCGCGGTCGTTGCGGCGGCGTTCTTCGATGGCGAGATTGCGCACGAGCATGTTGAGCGCCGCCTTCGACGCGCGATAGCCATGCCATCCGCCCATCCGGTTGTCGCCGATCGATCCGACCCGCGCCGACAGCGCCGCGAAAATCGTGCGCCCGCTCTTGGGCATGACCGGCAGGAAATGTTTTGCCACGAGTGCTGGCCCGATCGCGTTGACCGCGTAGACTTTCGCCAGCCAGTCCGAATCCAGGTCGCGCAGCGCTTTTTCCGGACCATGGCCATCACCATGAAGCAGGCCGGTTGCGACGATCACCAGGGTCGGCGACGGGCCGTTGGCGACATGGGCTGCGGCAGCGGCGATGCTCGCTTCGTCCAGCAGATCGAGATACTGCGCGCCGGCCCGCGACCGGGCAAAACCATGAACGACGTCGAACGCGCCTTCTTCGGTCAGCGCTGCTTCGAACGCGCCGCCAATCCCGCCGGAAGCGCCGATGATGACGGCGGACGTCCCGCCGATGCCGCTCATATGCGGCTGAACCGCCAGCGGTCGCCGTCGCTCCCGTCGGCGTCAAAGCGATATCCGTCGCTGTCGAAGCCGCGCATCGCGTCCACATCCGCGACATGATGCTCGCACAACCAACGCGCCATCATGCCCCGCGCACGCTTGGCGTTGAAGCTGACGAAGCGTGGTCCATCCGGGCCCGGCTCGCGGAATTCGACATCGATCACCCGCACGCCCGCCAGCCTGCCGGCGACGGCCGCGAAATATTCCTGGCTGGCGAGATTGAGCACGATGTTCGATCCCTCATCCGCCAGTTGCGCCAGCAACAGCGCCGCGATCCGGTCGCCCCACCAGTCGGTCAGCCGCTTGGGGCGCGGAGCCCAGCGCGCGCCCATTTCTAGCCGATAGGGACGAATCGCGTCGAGGGGGCGGAGCAAGCCGTAAAGCCCTGACAACATGCGCACATGATCCTGCGCGAAAGCGATCCCCGCATTGTCCAGAGAGAGCGCTTCAAAGCCCGTATAGACATCGCCCGCAAAGGCGAACAGCGCCGGTCGTTCCGGCAGATCGGCGAAGTCGCGAAAGCGCTCTGCATTCAGCTTGGCGAGACGCGGCGAGATATGCATCAGGTCTGCGAGCCGCTTCTGCGTCAGGTTCGCCGCCGATTTTGCAAGGCTGCGCGCTTCCTCGGCGAAGTGCGGGGCCGAAACGTCGAGCGGCGGCAGTGCACGCTCGAAATCGAGCGTTTTGGCTGGAGACAACAAGGCAATCATCGCGGCGGCGTAGCGACGGCAGGCGCTTGCGTCAAACCGCCGGCGCCGCGTTTCCCACGCCCGGTCGACTATCAGGATGACTTCATTTTTGCTTTTTTCTGTCGCACGGCCATGCATCACGGGTCGCAGCAAAGACGAGCGCGGATGCAGAGCGGTCCCGGCTGCCCGGATTGGCGCGCAGAAAGGCAACAGTTACATCCTTGAGCCGACTGAGCGTCACGCGCGCGGGGATGCAGGATTTCAGCTTGTTGGCCTCGCGCGTCGTATTGAAGGCGTCGACGGCGCCACCGATATAGGCGACGCATTCATAGGATTTTTCGAAATAGGTCGGGTCGGCCCGTTCTGTCGTACAGACATCCATAAGCGCGTTGCCGGAATAATAGCCAGCTTCAGCCGGGATGGACAAAAATCCGGAAGCACAAAGTGCGCTCATATAAGCCAGCGTCTTGAGCCTCATTCCCGGACCCCTCCCGTCATAATCGCGACTCTAGGACGCGCCACTCTGTAGATAGGGTTGAACGCGCAGCGGTGGAAACACCTCTTCGGGAGATTTCGTATCGGGCAGCACATAAATATAGCCGCCCTTTTTACGAAATAGCGGTCGAACGCTTTTGTTGTAAAATACCAACGGCACGTTGATGCAGCCGAATGTTATGCGGTTGTCATCAATTCCAGGCGAAAGCATCCGCGCGCGTCGCCGCTCTTTGGGATTGCCGGCCGGAATTGGGTGCAGGGCGACCGACGTCGCATAATCCACCCAAAGCACGCTCTGTTTGCCGGCCGCGAATCCGAACCTGGCCAGAAAGCGGCCCGCAGGCGTGGTCTTTTCAGCCGGACCAATCTCCGCAAGGCTTTTTTTACCAATTCCTGGCGAAGCCTCGTCGCCGATAGCCCTGCCGATCAATATAGGCACATCGGCGCGATATGTCCGTTTGGCGTCGAAGAGAAAAGCGCGCGCGGCGCGCTTATCGACGATGACATAAGGCAATGATCGATTGTCTCCGGTGGCGGCGATCCAGTCGGCGACACGCGCCGCCATTTCCGACCTCGATGGCTCCCCAGGGTCGCGAACGCTCTCTGGCACAGGCGCTGCGGCTTTTTTTGGCGTTCTGGCCTTCGTCGCCATCGCCGGCCCGGCACAACATAATGCGAAGCCGGCCAGCGCCATGAAGACTTTTGTCATGTGGGGTGCACTCGGCAAAGGCCGGCACCCACAGGGGCGCCGGCATCAAAATCGTCGCCCGAGGGCAACGACCAGGCTCTGATCTCAGTTACGTGCGCGCTTGCGCCGGCTGTCCTGCAATCTTTGCTCGACACCATCGACCCGGGCGTTGAGCTGGTCGAGCCGCTGTCCATTATTCTGGGCCTGGCCAGACGCCGACTGCGCCTCTGCGAGGGCTTGCTTTGCCGTTCCATCGGTGGTCTGCAAGCGTGCATCGAGCGCATCGACGCGCTGGCTCACGGTTGCGACCTGTTCCCGCACGAACCCTTTTGTGGCGCAGCCGCCCAACCCCAGGGAACACACCAGAACAAGCGCCACCGGGGCAAGTTTAACTAATGGCTGCGACATTCAATTCTCCTCATCATTTTGCCCCCGGATTTCCCAAGCTCAGGCATTTGAATGAGGCAATGACTTTCAGTTTGACTGTGCATCGGCCCGGTCGAACGGAGTGCCAGCTTCTCTTCCATCCAGTGGCGCACTGTCCCTAGTCACCATTATTTCAAGATAGGCACGGATGATCGAAGCATATATATTGGTCAACGCCCCGAACAGGCTGCTTGACTACCCGGCCCAACCGGTACTCCTGTAGTCCCGCGCCGTCTAAAGCGAGAATGCAGGACTGAAGTGACGGGCGTTATCTTTGTCACGGCTGTCGAGGATGTTGGGCAGTTCCCCAAATGAAGTCTGCACGGCGGAGCGGCTCCGAGGACGATCAGGGATAGCCGGGCGGGCGAATGCCTGCGCCTGAACTCAACGCTGAAATAAGATATGGTGCCCCTATCCGGCGACACTGCGAACCAAATCTTTCGTGATCTGGAGGACTGGAACCAGATTTTAGCGGCAACGTCGATCAAGCCGCCCCAGCCCTGAACCTCCGATTTCAATTCCTATCAACCTAACGGCCTCCCCATATCCCCCCGGATATGGGGATCGGTCGTTTATCGCCGTTTTTAGAATGACCGCCATGAAACCTCCCAGACCTGCGCCGCTCTCCGTGCGCCTGTCGCCGGAGAACCGTGCGCGGCTGGAGCGGGATGCCGTTGGCATGTCGCTGGGGAGTTATATTCAGTGGCGGCTGTTCGATCCTGACACCCCGCCGCCGCGTCATCGTGGCAAAGCACCCGTCAAAGATCATGCAGCAATGTCGGCTGCGCTCGCCGCGCTGGGCAAATCCAACATCGCCAACAACCTGAACCAGATTGCCCGGGCCGTCCACACGGGCGTTATCGTCGTCAGCCCAGAGGTTGAGGCCGAACTGATCGAAGCCGCCAGACATATCGCCTCCATTCGTCATCTGCTGATCGAGGCGCTTGGCCTGTCGGATGGGTCTCGATGATCCTGAAGGCCTCACAACGCGGCGGCGGGATGCAGTTGGGCGCTCATCTTCTGAAAGAGGAAAACGAGCATCTAGAAATCCATGAGATACGCGGCTTCGCCTCCGATAATTTGCTGGGTGCCATGAAAGAGGCCCAAGCCGTAGCGCAAGGCACACGCTGTAAGCAGTATCTTTTTTCCGTTTCGCTCAATCCACCCGACATGGCCTCACCGTCTATCGAAGCCTTTGAAGCGGCCATAGACCGTATCGAGGAAAAGAACGGCCTGACAGGCCAGCCGCGCATGATCGTCTTCCATGAGAAAGAGGGCCGCCGTCATGCTCATGCCGTCTGGTCGCGCATTGACGCTGACACCATGACGGCCCAACCCCTGCCGTTCTTCAAGATGAAGCTACGCGAAATCTCAAAAGGCTTATATCTGGAACATGGCTGGCAGATGCCGCGTGGGCTTATGGATTCCAAAGAGCGCGACGTTCGCAACTTCACGCTGGCCGAATGGCAGCAGGCGAAACGGGCCGGGCACGATCCCAAGATCATCAAGGCCACGATACAGGAATGCTGGGTCTCATCGGGCAATCGCGCCGAGTTTTCCAAGGCGCTCGAAGGGCGCGGGCTGTATCTCGCCAAGGGCGATTCCCGTGCCTATGTCGCCCTAACGATAGAGGGCGAAGTGATGTCCATCCCGCGCATGGTCGGCATAAAAGCCAAAGACATCATCGCCAAACTCGGCAAGCCTGACGACATGCGGAACGTCGCCGATACCAAACAGCATATCGCCAACGTCATAGCGCCCAAGCTCAAAGAGTTGATCGCCATTGCCGATAAGGCACGGGCCAAGGAACTGGCCCCGCTGTTGGATCGGCGGACGGTTATGAAGGAACTCCATACGACCGAACGGCAAAAGCTGGACGAGGGCCAGCGTGTTCGCGCCATATCAGAGGCCAAGGTTCGCGCAGAACGCTTACGGGGTGGGGTCGCGGGCCTCTGGGATCGCTTCACAGGGCAGCGCTCCGCTACCGTCAAGCAGAACGAGACAGAAGTGCCACGGCACCAAAGACACGCGAAACCGCGATTGCATTCGCAATCGCATCGACTTGCCGCTCGGTGTCGTTGATATTGTCTCGCTGCAAGTCGATAGAAGGTCTGTCGCCTTCGTTGCCCCTATCCATGCCCATATTATCGGAGATTATGGTTAATTCCGGGTAAAAATGGCGGATTTCTGCCATTCGTGATACGGGTCGTCTATTGTTCGGGCGCGATGCGGCCCCAGAGCGTTCGCTGCCGAAATCTTGACTGTAGTTACAATTGTAGATACAATCAGTCATGGAATTTGAGTGGGACGAAGCCAAGAACGCGGCGAACATTGCCAAGCACGGCGTCGGCTTTGCTACCGCCAGCCGCATCTTTGATGGGCCTGTTGTAACTTGGGCGGATGATCGCACCGATTATGGCGAAGTCCGTGAGCATAGCATCGGAGCGGTTGAGGGCATCTTGTTCCTCGCGGTGATCCACACAAGCCGGGACGGAAAACAACGAATTATCTCAGCTCGTCGGGCAAGCCGGGCGGAAAGGAAGCGGTATGAGCAAGCAATATGATAAGGAACTGAGCGTCAAGGAACTGGCAGCTTTGCCGGACGAGGATATCGATTTCAGCGATATCCCTGCGCTGGATGAAGCCTTCTGGAAGAATGCCAAGGTCCAGATGCCGGATCGCGTCAAGACGCCGCTAACCGTGCGGTTCGATAGCGATATGCTGGAGTGGTTCAAGTCTCAGGGCCGTGGCTATCAGACCCGGATGAACGCTGTTTTGCGTAGTTTTTACGAAGCCCATCGCCATTAATCGGCATGACGCCCGCAAGATTTGCTGGACTTCGTTTCGGAATGAGAACATAATAGGAACGAATACCTAAGAATTGTGCCTTTATGAAAGCCTGCCGACCCCCTTGGCGGGCTTTCGCCATTTCTATCCCCCCGCGATGAATGGCCGCCCGGCTTAGGAAATCCAAACCGTTCAATCATCAATGCGACCCGCGCAAGAGGCATCTTGCGCGGTCGGGAAAGTGTGTCCGCCATGCAGCTAGACCCTGCCAAATACAGCCGCCATCTGACAGCTTCCGATCTTTCGGAAGCCGAGAAGCTTCGCTTTATGGAACAGGTGTGGGCCATCATGGAAAGCTTCGTGGATCGCGATTTTGGGGAAAGCCCCGAGCAGATTTTATTGGGGATAGATGGTGATCGGATCACAACCGGGATTCCCGATACGCTAGACTCCGGCCTTCACATCCATTCAACCTTCAATGACGCCGCTCAAGAGGATGCGGCGAGAAAGAGCCGCCCATGACCGAAACCTATCCCAAGGCCGTCATCTATTGCCGGGTTTCCGACCCCAAGCAAAAGACCGAGGGCCACGGCCTTGAATCACAGGAAATCCGTTGCCGTCACTATGCAATGTATCGGCAATATGATGTCGTAAAAGCTTTCCACGACGACTTCACGGGGCAGACGGCGGAGCGGCCCGCGATGCGGCAGATGTTGCTTTATCTTAAGAAACAGAAAGAGCGGCATTTCGTCATCATCGATGACCTGTCGCGGCTAGCCCGCGATGTGATCGCCTATAACCAGCTTCGCGAAACCATCCGTGCGACAGGCGCTATTATGGCGTCACCGAGTCACGAGTTCCGTGACGATCCTGACGGACGCTTTCAGGAAAATATCCTCGCCAGTTCCTATCAGCACCAACGCGAGAAGAATGCCGAACAAACCCGAAACCGGATGAAGGCCAGATCGTCTGACGGCTATTGGCTTTTTCGTGCGCCCCTCGGTTATAAATTCGAGAAGGTCGATGGCAATGACATGATGGTGCGCGACGAGCCACTGGCGTCGCTCATACAGGAAGGGCTTAAAGGCTTCGCAAGCGGTCGCTTCCAGACGCAAGCCGAACTCATGCGTTATTTCGCCAGCAGGGCGGAATACCCTGAGAAGCGCCGCCGCAATCTGACCATCGCGCGGGTCACTGAGGTACTTAACCAGCTTCTGTATGCTGGATATATTACGATACCGAAATGGGATTTGAATCTCGTCCCTGCCAAGCACAAGCCGCTCATCAGCTTCGATACCTATAGACGGATTCAGGAGCGCATCGGCGCGGCGGCTAGCGTGCCTGCTCGGAAAGACCTGAACCATGACTTTCCGTTGCGTCAGTTCATCCTGTGCGGCGGATGCGGCAAGCCACTATCGGGGTGCTGGTCAACGAGTCGCAATGGCAGCCGCCATCCTTATTATCTTTGTCAGAACAAGAAGGACGATTGCTCAGAATACGGCAAGTCGATCCGGCGCGATGTGATCGAAGCGCAGTTTGAAACGCTGCTCACGGCGATGCAACCGAGCCGTGAAATGTTCGAGATGGCCCACGAGATGTTTCGCGATCTGTGGGACGGACGCATCGCGTCCGCTAAATCTCGTGCTGCGACGTTGAAACTCGAACTGCAAAAGGTTGAGCGCGGCATCGAGCAATTCATCGACCGTGTGATGGTCGCTGACTCTCCGTCGCTGGTTTCAGCTTATGAGTCCCGCATCAAATCCTTGGAAGAAGAGAAAGTCGCGATCCGTGAAAACATCGCGAAATGCGGCACGCCCCTCAAGAGCTTCGACGCGAGTTTTAGAACCGCCATGGAGTTTCTCGGAAACCCGCATAAACTATGGCTTTCTGATCGCTTGAGCGACAAGCGAGCGGTGCTAAAACTGACCTTTGCCGACCGCTTAAGTTATACGCGAAATGAAGGTTTTAGAACCGCCTTAACTACCGCACCCTTCAAGATTTTGTCAGACTTGAAAGGGGGTAGTGAGGTTATGGTGCCCCCGGTCGGACTCGAACCGACACATCCGAAGATACCGCATTTTGAGTGCGGCGCGTCTACCAGTTTCACCACAGGGGCGGCGCGGCTTCCTTAATGGGCGAATCGCTGTTCGCCAACCGCTTTGATGGACCTGGGGCGACATAATTAGCGCCGCGCCGCCGCCCCGGGCCAGTCAACCTGCCAGGAATCCGAGAAGATCGGCGTTCAGCCGGTCCGGCGCGGTCGCAAAAAGGCCGTGCGGCTCACCGTCATATTCCAGGAAAGTGGCGTGAGGAATTCCAGTGGCGGCGGCGCGGCCGCTCGAATCGATCGGCACGGTCTTGTCCGCGGTGCCATGGATGATCAGGGTCGGCACGGTAAAGGCAGGGAGGTCCGGCCGGAAATCCGTCGCGCTGAAAGCGTCGATACAATCGAGCGTCGCTTTCGGACTGGCCATGATGGCGAGCGCGAAACTCCAGTCGAGCACGCCCTGGCTGACGGGGCTGCTGACCCAGCCCACGCCGTAAAAGGTCTTGGCGAAGCTCTGGAGAAAGGCGAAACGATCCTTGCGAACCTGATCCTTCATGTCCTGGAACACGCCGATATTCACGCCATCGGGATTGCTGTCATCCTCCAGCAAATAGGGAACGACCGAGGAAATCAGCGCAACGCGGGCGATCCTGCTTGCGCCGTGGCGCGCCAGATAGCGGGCGATTTCGCCGCCACCCATCGAAAAGCCAACGAGCGTTGCGCCGTGAATATCATAATGATCCAGTATGTCCGCCAAATCGTCGGCAAATATATCGTAAGTATAGCCGATTGCAGGATGGCTGGAATGGCCAAAGCCGCGCCGATCATAAGTAATCACGCTGTAGCCCGCCTCGATCAGCGCCAGCGCCTGATATTCCCACATATCCCCGGTCAGCGGCCAGCCGTGGATCAGGACCACAGGTGGGCCATCGCCCATCTTCTTGACATGCAGAGCCGCACCGTCGCGTGTTGCGATCGAAGCCATGGGCATTCTCCTGAAAGTGGTGCGCCGGGCGGCGCGTTTTACGGTTATCGGCTCTTCGCAGCTAGGGGGCGGGACCCAGGGCCGGGGACGACTTGCAGCTTTGGAAGATTATAACCGACGGTTATCACATGTCGGCTTAACCTCCTGGCCGCGTGGGAAGTTCCAAGGTCTTTTCAAGCTTTCCGGGCATGGCTGCGGTTGCAGCCGAGGGCCTTGGCCGATAGCCTGACTTGCTAACAGGCGCGGTCGGCTATAGTGGCGGCATCGTGCAGACATAATTTTAACGGAAAAGGACATCCTTTGACCGAACCGTCTGCCACATTCATTTTGTTCGGTGCCACCGGCGACCTGGCTCACCGAATGATCTTTCCGTCGCTGTACAATTTGCTGGCCGACGGGCTGCTGCCGCGCGACTTCCTCATCATCGCGTCGGGCCGCAGCGCCTTTAGCGACGAGGAGTTCCGCGCCGAAGTGGACGGCGCGCTGCATAAGTTCCTTTCCGCAGATCGGTACGACCCCGCCTTCGCGCAGCAACTGGGTGCGATGATCTGTTACGAGGCGGTCGAGGCGGGGAACGCGGAGCAGTTCGTCAATCTGGGCAAGCGACTGGACGGGCGCCTGGACCGCAGCATATCGGTATATCTCTCCACGCCGCCCTCGCTGTTCGCGCCGACAGCGCAGGGCCTCGCGGATGCGGGTCTGATCACGCCGCTCACCCGGATCGCGATGGAAAAGCCGATTGGTAAGGATCTCGCTTCCTCCAAGCAGGTCAATGATGCGATCGATGCGCTCGTCGATGAAAGCCGCATCTTCCGCGTCGATCATTATCTCGGCAAGGAAACGGTGCAGAATTTGCTGGCGCTCCGCTTTGGCAATATGCTGTTCGAGCCGCTGTGGAACGCGAGTGCGATCGACCATGTGCAGATCACAGTCGGCGAAACCGTCGGGCTTGAAGGCCGTTCGTCCTACTATGACGGCGTGGGCGCACTACGCGACATGGTGCAAAACCACATGCTCCAGATCCTGTCGATCATCGCCATGGAACCACCCGCGCGCATGGATTCGACAGCGGTGCGCGACGAGAAGGTCAAGGTTCTCCGATCGCTCCGCCCGATGACGGCGGAAATGGCGAAAACCAACAGCGTGCGCGGCCAATATGGACCGGGTGCGGTACAGGGGCAGATCGTCACCGGCTATGCCGACGAACTGGGCAAGCCGTCGGACACCGAAACCTTCGTCGCGCTAAAGGCGCATATCGACAATTGGCGGTGGCAGGGCGTGCCCTTCTACCTGCGCACCGGCAAGCGGCTGCCGACCCGCCAGTCGGAAATCCTGATCCAGTTCAAGCCGGTGCGCCACAGCATATTTGGTCGTAACGGCGACCTCGATCCCAACACGCTCATCATCCGGCTGCAACCCGAAGAATATATCCGCCTGCTCATCATGACCAAGCGGCCGGGGCTCGAGCGCGAGGTGCATCTGGACGAGGTTACGCTCGACGTCTCGCTGACCGCCGCCTTTGCCGGCCAGCGGCGGCGCATCGCTTATGAGCGGCTGATCCTCGACTTGCTGGAAGGCGACCCGACCCTGTTCGTCCGTCGCGACGAGGTGGAGGCGCAATGGGCGTGGATCGATTCGATCATCGACAGCTGGAAAGAGGCGAATGTGAAGCCCGCTCCATACCCGTCGGGGAACTGGGGACCATCCTCGGCCATTGCCCTCATCGAACGCGACGGAGCGAGCTGGAATGACTGAACTTCACCCCGTGATTGCTAAGGTCACGGACCGCATCGTCAAGCGCAGCGCGCCCCGCCGCCGCCAGTATCTCGATCTGATCGAGCGCGGCCGGGACGCCGGGACGAATCGCGACCAGCTGTCCTGCGGCAACCTCGCCCACGGTTTTGCCGCCAGCGGCGAGGACAAGCCGGCGATCCGCACCGGCGATGCCATGAATATCGGCATCGTCACCTCCTATAACGACATGCTGTCCGCGCATCAGCCCTATGGCCGCTACCCCGAAGCCATCAAGATCGCGGCGCGAGAAGTCGGCGCGACGGCGCAGGTAGCGGGCGGCGTCCCCGCCATGTGCGACGGTGTAACCCAGGGGCAGGCGGGGATGGATCTGTCGCTCTTCTCGCGCGATACGATCGCGCTTTCCACCGCCGTCGCCCTGTCCCATGCCATGTTCGAAGGCGCGCTGCTGCTCGGTATCTGCGACAAGATCGTACCGGGGCTGCTGATCGGTGCGCTGCGTTTCGGCCATCTGCCGGCCATCCTCGTGCCCGGCGGCCCCATGCCATCAGGCCTCGCCAACAAGGAAAAGGTCCGCATCCGCCAGCTTTATGCGGAAGGCAAGGTCGGCACCGCTGAACTGCTGGAAGCCGAAAGCGCGAGCTATCATGGCGCCGGCACATGCACCTTTTACGGCACCGCGAACAGCAACCAGATGATGATGGAGGTGATGGGCCTGCACATGCCCAATGCCGCCTTCATCAATCCGGGCACGAAGCTGCGCGGCGAACTGACCCGCGCGGCGGTGCATAGGGTCGCGGCAATCGGATGGACGGGAAACGATTATCGGCCGCTCGGCCACTGCGTCGATGAAAAGGCGATCGTGAACGCGATCATCGGCCTGATGGCGACCGGCGGATCGACCAATCACGCGATCCACATCCCCGCCATCGCGCGGGCGGCGGGGATCAGCGTCGACTGGACCGATTTCGCCGAACTCTCCGACGTCATCCCCCTGCTCGCCCGCGTCTATCCCAATGGATCGGGCGATGTGAATAATTTTCAGGCGGCGGGCGGCATGGCGTGGATTATCCGCGAGCTGCTCGACAATGGCCTGCTCCACCGCGACATCATGACGGTGGCCCGCGCTGACCTCACCGATTATGGCAAGGAGCCGGTGCTGGAAAACGAGGCGCTGCAATGGCGCGATGTACCAGCCTCACGCGATCCATCGATCCTGCGCCCGGTCGCCGATCCGTTCAGCGCCGATGGCGGCATGCGCCTGCTTTCGGGCAATCTCGGTCGCTGCGTCATGAAGGTCAGCGCCGTCGACCCCGACCGCTGGACGATCGAAGCGCCCGCGCGCGTTTTTCATACCCAGGACGATGTGCTGCGCGCGTTCAAGGCGGGCGAACTGGAGCGCGATGTCGTCGTCGTCGTCCGTTTTCAGGGGCCGCGCGCCAATGGCATGCCCGAACTGCACAAGCTTACCCCCGCGCTCGGCGTGCTTCAGGATCGCGGCTTCCGCGTGGCGCTGGTCACCGATGGCCGGATGTCGGGCGCGAGCGGCAAGGTGCCCGCCGCCATCCATCTTTCGCCCGAAGCGCTGGGCGGCGGGCCAATCGCGAGGCTGCGCGACGGCGACAGGGTGCGTGTATGCGCCGCAACAGGCGTGATTGAGGCGCTGGTCGAGCCAGTCGACTGGGATGCGCGCATCCTGGCCGAAGCCCCGTCCCCGCCCTATGATACGGGGCGCGAACTATTCGCCCTTTTCCGCCATCATAGCGACCTCGCCGAAGCCGGCGCGTCGCCGATACTCGCCGCGATGGAAGCCGAGATTTGACCCTATGACCGAGATCATCGCCGCCGACATTGGCGGCACGAACGCCCGCTTCGCTCGCGCCTTGCTCGACGACAGGGGCGTTCCGACGCTGGGCATGGTGCGCAAATATAAGGTCGCCAATTATCCAAGCCTGCAAGCCTGCTGGGCGGCCTTCGCACAGGATGAAGGTGGTAATCTTCCGACCGCCGCCTCCATCGCCTTCGCCACTGCAATCGGGCGGGAGGTCGTTAAGCTCACCAACAGCAGTTGGGTCATCCGGCCCGGCTCGCTGGACAAGGAGCTCGGCCTTACCCAGTTGAAGCTGGTCAATGATTTCGAGGCGGTGGCCCATGCCGTATCGCGTCTCCCGCCTGAAAATCTGCCGCTGCTGTTCGGCGAAGATCGCCCCTTCCCCGCCGATGGCGGCGTCACTGTCGTCGGGCCGGGCACAGGCCTTGGCGTGGCGATGATCGCCTTTGACGAGGGCATTCCCCATGTGATCGCGACCGAAGGGGGGCACCTCGACTTCGCCCCGCTCGATCCGCTGGAGGAGAAAATCCTCGCCTATCTGCGCGAAAAATTCCTGCGCGTATCGACAGAGCGGGTCGTATCCGGCCCCGGCCTCAACAATATCTACAAGGCGATGGCGACGATCGGCCATGATCGCGTGATGCTGATGGACGATGCCGCATTGTGGCAGGCCGCTCTCGACGGCAGCGATGCATTCGCCCGTGCCGCCTTCGACCGCTTCTGCCTCTGCTATGGTTCGGTCGTCGGCGATCTGGCGCTCGCACATGGTCCGCACGCCGTGGTGCTGGCGGGGGGCCTCACCCAGCGGATGCGCGATCTTCTGCCCGCCAGCGGTTTTCACGCGCGCTTCACCGCCAAAGGGCGCTTTGAAAGCCTGATGAAATCGGTGCCCATCCGCCTCGCCTTGCACGACGAGATCGGACTTTACGGCGCCGCCGCTGCCTTCCGGGAGAAGAAATAATGTCGTTCAGCGTGCAACAGGTGATGGAACTTGCCCCCGTGATCCCGGTCCTGGTCATCGACCGGGTGGAGGATGCCGTCCCGATCGCGCAGGCTTTGGTAAGGGGCGGCCTGCCCGCGCTGGAGGTGACGATGCGCACCCCCGTCGCGCTGGAGGTGATGCGCGAAATGGCGCAGGTCGACGGCGCGATCGTAGGCGCGGGCACGGTACTAAACCCGGCCCAGCTCGACGCCGCGCTCGAAGCAGGCGCCCGATTCATCGTCAGCCCCGGCCTCACCGAGCCGCTCGGCAAGGCGGCGATCGCTGCGGGTGTTCCCTTCCTGCCTGGCACGGCCACAGCCGCCGACATCATGCGCGGCATGGATATGGGCCTGTCCCACTTCAAATTCTTTCCGGCCGAAACCTCCGGCGGTCTGCCCGCGCTCAAGGCGCTCGCGGCGCCGCTCCACGCTGCGCGCTTCTGCCCCACCGGCGGAATCACGGCGCAAAGCGCGACGACATGGCTCGCCGAACCGTTCGTGCTGTGCGTCGGCGGCAGCTGGGTCGTGCCCAAAGGACCGGTCGACGTCGCGGCCATCGAAGCGCTGGCGCGAAGCGCAGCGGCCCTTCCTCGCTGAGCCCCCATTGCGCCCGCGCACGCGCCGCCCTAGATGCATGCCCATGATCCTGCGCCGGCTACTGCCCTCCCTCGTCCTGCTGATCTCCGGTTGCGCCGGCGCGCCGCAAAACTATCCCTCGCTCGCCCGGCGTCCGATCGAGGACGCACCGATGGCAAAGCCTGCCGCTCCCGCGCCGCCCGCACCCGCAGACCCGGCACTGGCTGCTGATCTCGCCCGCCTGATCGCTCAGGCGGACGCCGGTCGCGCCGCGTTCGACAAAGCCTATCCCACTGCCGAAAAAGCCGCCCGCGCAGCGAGCGGTTCGGCAGTGTCGAGCGACGCCTGGGTTGCCGCGCAGGCGGCGATCAGCACGCTCGAAGCCGCGCGCAACGATAGCGTTTCGGCGCTGGCCAGCCTCGATATTCTCTATGTCGAGCGCAACAATGCGATCGCCGACGGCAAGGCGAAGGGCGGAACCGAAGCCATCGAGGCCGCCCGCACCGCCGCGCTTGCAGCCGTCGATTCACAAAACGACCGGGTCGACGCGCTCAAGGGCCGCTTGTCGCAGCCTTAGACTGGGCTTCTTAATCGTCCTGCGCCGCCCGCACAGCGCCCTTATGAGCCTTGGCATTATGGACATAGTGATCGACGCCCTCGCGCATGTCGATCAGCGCCGCGTCCGGCAGATCGCGCATATATTTGGCAGGCCGCCCGGCCCATAATTGTCGGTGGGGCACCGTCTTGCCGGGCGACAGTAGCGCCCCCGCCGCCAGCATCGCGTCATGCTCGACCGTACAACCGCTCATCACGATAGCGCCAAGGCCGACGAAGGACCGGTCGGCAAGCACGCAGCCATGCACCATCGCCATATGGCCGATCAGCACATCGTCGCCGATGATCGTCGGCCAGCCTTCAATCGGTGCGGCGTTACCATCGCCCGGGCTGTCGCAATGGATGACAGACCCGTCCTGGATATTCGTGCGCGCACCGATACGGATGCGGTTCACGTCAGCCCGGATCACGCAATTATACCAGATGCTGGCGTCCGGCCCTATCTCGACATCGCCGATGATGCGGCATCCCGGCGCAACGAAGGCGCTGGGATGGATACGCGGTCGGATGCCGTTGAAGGACAGGATGGTGACGCCGGGATGATCGGTCATCGGCTCTAGGCTCCCAGCAGCCGCGCCGCGTGCAGCGCATGATAGCTAAGGACGCCGGTGCAGCCTGCCCGCTTGAACGCCATCAGCGTTTCGAGCACCAGCGCATCGCGATCCCCCGCTCCCACGGCCGCCGCCGCTTCGATCATCGCATATTCGCCCGACACCTGATAAGCGAATACCGGCACCGCGAAGGCGTCTTTCACGCGGGCGATAATGTCGAGATAGGGCAGGCCGGGCTTTACCATCACGCTGTCCGCGCCTTCGGCCAGATCCAGCGCGACCTCGCGCAGCGCCTCCTCGCCATTAGCGGGGTCCATCTGATAATTTTTTTTGTCGCCCTTCAGCAACCCGCGCGATCCGACCGCGTCGCGGAACGGACCGTAAAAGGCGCTCGCATATTTGGCGGCATAGGCCATGATCTGGACATTGGCATGGCCTTCGCATTCCAACGCCTGCCGGATCGCGCCGACACGGCCGTCCATCATGTCGCTCGGCGCGATGATGTCCGCGCCCGCCGCCGCCTGATTGAGCGACTGGCCGATCAGCACATCGATCGTCGCATCGTTGAGGACATAGCCGGTCTCGTCCAGCAGCCCGTCCTGCCCATGGGCGGTATAGGGATCGAGCGCCACATCGGTCAGGATACCGATCTGCGGCACCGCATCCTTGATCGCGCGGATCGCGCGGCACATCAGATTATCGGGATTAAGCGCCTCTACGCCATCGTCGCTGCGACGCTCGCTTTGCGTGTTGGGGAACAGCGCCAGACAGGGGATGCCCGCGTCGCGCGCTTCCCTAGCCCGCGCCACGATCAAGTCCACCGACCATCGCGACACGCCGGGTAGCGCCGCGATCGGCTCCTCCACCGCTTGCCCTTCCGTCACGAACAGTGGCCACAGGAAATCGCTGGGCGTCAGCCGGTTTTCGGCGTGCATCGCCCGGCTCCAGGCGGAAGCGCGAGTGCGGCGCAGCCGAAGGGCAGGATAGGCGGCATTGGTCATCGGCTGGGTTTAGGATGGGGGAGGCAGAGTATCAAGCGCGGACCTCGAGCATCTCCCGCCAGGCTTACAGCGCTCGATCGCCTTTGCCTCGGCCCGGCGCACCCGCTATCAAGCTGCCGATCGTGAAAATGAAAGTCTTGCGAATGCCCGACGAACGGCCCTGGATCGCGCAGGTCAGAATTGGCGCAACAACGCTCGCCTCACTGACCCTTGCCGTGCCGGCATCGGCAGCGACACAGGGCTATGCGATCACCAGTTTCGACGCGATCCGGGTCGATGCGCCGATAAACGTCATCATTACCACCGGCGGGGGGGCATCAGGTCGCGCGGAAGGCGACCGGGACTTGCTCGACCGATTGCGCATCGAAGCGTCGGGCCGCGTTCTGAACGTTACCCTGCCGGCGCAAAAGGGCGGCGAGCGCCGCAGCGGCACCGCGACGCTTCGTCTGTCGACTGGCGATCTTGGCCGCGTGATCCTGACCGGCGGCGGATCGGTGGCGATCAACCGGATGAAGGGTCAGCGCGCCGAAATCATGCTCGGCGGCAATGGCGATGTCCGCGTGGACGCAGTCGATCTCGATCAGTTGACGCTGGCCCTGACCGGCAGCGGGCGCGTGACGCTGACGGGTCGTGCCAATACCGCGTCGATCCGGGTTACCGGGCCCGGAGCGCTTGCCGGCGAGGCGCTGCGGACGCGACAGGCAACGATCAGCAATGACGGGCCGGGCAGCATCGCGCTGACCGCCGATGTGTCCGCGAAGATCGCGGCGTCCGGCTCCGGCAGCGTGACCTTGGCAGGCAAGGCAGCCTGCACCGTCGATAACCGGGGAACGGGGACGATCCAGTGCGGCGGCGAGCGCTATTAGCACGAGGACCAGTCGTGCTTATCGAAGTCTTTACTTCACGACGCTAGCACGGCTGCCATAACCAGACGGACTTTGCCATGCGCCGCTTTTTCTCGACCCCCTTCATGGCCGCCGCCCTGGCTCTGCCGCTGCCTGCCGCAGCGCAGGTAGCCGTCGCCGACAGCGGAGACACCGGCTGGATGATAGTCTGCGCCCTACTGGTATTGCTCGCCGCCCTGCCGGGACTGTCAATGCGTCATGCAGGGCTGGTCAATGTTCGCAATGCCCTGTCGGTCGCGACGCAGGGTCTCGCCGTGGCCGCTATCGTTTCGCTCGTCTGGGCGATCGCCGGCTACAGTATCGCTTTTGCGCCGGGCGGCAGCTGGCTGGGTGGCGGCGCCAATCTGCTGCTAGCCAATCTGGGCGCGCTCCGCGAGGGGCTGACCGTCCCAGAATCCGCTTTCGCCCTATACCAGATGAGCCTCGCTATCTTCGCCGCCTGCTTGTCTGCGGGCGCGGTCGCGGAACGGGCGCGCTTCGGCTGGATCGTCGCCTTCGCCCCCCTCTGGCTGCTGCTCGTCTATGCACCGGTCACCCATTGGGTCTGGGGTGGCGGCTGGCCCGCAGACCTTGGCGTGCTCGATTTCGCAGGCGGCCTTGTCATCCATGCCAGCGCCGGCTTTTCCGCGCTGGCGCTGGCGCTGATTATCGGACGGCGGCGTGAAGCCACTGGGGCCGGTCACGCACCCGTCCTCACGCTCGCAGGCGGCGGCCTGATCTGGGTCGGCTGGTTCGGCATGGTCGGCGGCTGGTCGCTCGGCGCGAGCGACGATGCGGCAAGCGCAATCCTAAACTGCCATTTCGCGGCCTGTGCCGCCGCGCTGGTCCGTGCGCTGCTCGATCGCCTGCTCGCTAGCCGCGTGAGCGCCATCGGTGTCCTGTCCGGCGCGCTATCAGGCCTCGTCGCCATTGCCCCCTCCGCAGCTCTGGTCGGGGTCGGCGGCGCGATGCTGATCGGCGTCATAGCGGCGATCGTCTGCCGCCTCGGCGCGGCGCTGCTGGACGGCCGCATCGACGATCCCGCCGGCATTGTCGTCATCCACGGATTGGGCGGCGTCACCGGCATGCTGCTCCTGCCGCTCTTCACCCTGACGTTGCTTGGCGGCGTCGGCTTCGATGCGGGAGTGGGCTTCGATCAGGTCCTGCTCAACCAGATTATCGGCATCGCCGTCGTCGCGCTCTGGTCGATGGTCGGTACAGCCATCGCGGCGCTGATCGTCGCGGTCGTCATCCCCATGCGTGTCAGCGAGCAGGACGAAGCCGACGGCCTCGACGCCGCCCAGCATGGGCAGCAGGGCTGGGACTTTCGCTGAGCGCCCATGCCGGTCGCCGTCGCCATTTTCGCCCATCAGGAAGAGCGCCGGATCGAGGCGTGCCTTGCATCGCTGCCACTCGACCGGCCCGACACCGTCTTCCACATTTTGGTCAACGGTTCGACCGACGCGACATCGGCACGCGCCCGCGCCGCAGCGGGCGGTCGCTCCAACATCACCGTCCATGACATCGCGGCCGGCGGCAAGTCGCGGACCTGGAATCACTGTGTCCATCACTTGCTCACAGGGAATGAGCACGCCGTCATCTTCATGGATGGTGATGCGGAAATCCTGAACCGCTCCATCGACGCGCTCGTCGCGGATCTCGCCGCCACCCCTTCCGCCAACGCCGCTGCGGGCATGCCGCTCAACGGCCGCGAAGTCGAAACATATAGGGAAAATCTGCGCCGCGAGCGCGGCCTGTTCGGTGACCTCTATGCTCTGTCAGGCCCATTCCTGTCTGCCATCAGGGCGCGTGGCCTGCGCCTGCCCGACGACCTGATCGGCGACGATGGGCTGGTCGCCGCCTGGGCGCATACCGATCTTCAGTCCGACCAACATTGGCGGCTTGACCGGATCATCGCCTGCGAAATGGCCGGCTTTACCTGCGAGCCGGTCGGCCTCACGCGCCCCTCGACCTGGCGCATGCAGTATAAGCGGCTGATCAACTATTCGGTCCGCTATTTCCAGAATCGGATCATATCCGATATCATGGCGCGCGAAGGCCCGGGCGGACTTCCTCCGCGCCTCTCGAGCCTCTACGCGGACTGGCTGCCACGCTGGAAGCCCCGCCCCGGCATCACCGGATGGTTCGACCGCAAGGCGCTCGCCCGGATGAGGGCGCAAATCGCACCCTGATCAGCGGTCGCGCCCCGCCAGTTCCTTATTGATAAATAATGCAAGTCCCGTCACCACCGCGCCCGAAAGCAAATATACGCCCGACGCCATCACCCCGAACGTCGCCGACAGCGCCAGCGCGACCAGCGGCGCGAATCCTGCGCCCACCAGCCAGGCAAGGTCCGACGTCAGCGCCGATCCGGTATAGCGGGTAGCGGTGGAGAAGTTGGACGCCACCACCCCCGACGACTGGCCAAAGCTCATGCCCAGCAGGATGAAACCCAGCACCATGAACGCGACTTCCGACAGGTCGCCGCCATTGAGCAGCAGCGGCGCGGCAAGGCTGAACAGGGCGATGCCCGCCGCAGAATAGCCGAGCAGCGCACGCCGCCCGACTTGATCGGCGACGAAGCCCGACACGATGATCGCGAGAATACCCACGCACGCCCCCACCATCTCGATCCCCAGAAATCGTTCCAGCGGCTGGTTGGTATAGAGTGCGATCCACGAAAGCGGGAACACGGTCACCATATGGAACAACGCGAAGCTCGCGAGCGGCGCGAACGCCCCGATGACGATGTTGCGCCCCTCGCTGCGAATCGTTGGCAGGACAGGCGAGGGTTGCAGTTCGCGCGATTCGAACAGGCGCTCGAACTCATGGGTCACGACGATCCGCAGCCGCGCGAACAGGGCGACGACGTTGATCGCGAAGGCGACGAAGAAGGGGTAACGCCAGCCCCAGTCGAGGAAATCGGCGCGCGACAGGATCGACAGGAAATAGGCGAAAAGCCCGCTCGCCACCAACAGCGCGATCGGCGCGCCGAGCTGGGGCATCATCGCATACCAGCCGCGTCTACGCCGCGGGGCGTTCAGCGACAGCAGCGAGGACAGTCCGTCCCATGTGCCCCCCAGCGCAACGCCCTGACCGCAGCGGAACAGCACGAGCAGCGCGGCCGACCAGTGGCCGATCGTGTCATAGCCGGGCAGAAAGGCGATGGCGGCGGTCGATCCGCCCAGCAGGAACAGGGCAATAGTCAGTTTGACCCCGCGTCCGAACTGCCGGTCGACAGCCATAAAAATGACCGAGCCGATCGGCCGAGCCACGAACGCCAGCGCGAAGATAGCAAACGACCAGAGCGTACCGGCGAGCGGTGTAAGTGTCGGAAAGACATGCGCGGGAAAGACGATGACCGACGCGATGGCATAAACGAAGAAATCGAAAAATTCGGAGGTGCGCCCGATGATCACGCCGATCGCGATCTCGCCCGGCGCGATCCGCTTTTCTCGCGCGGTGACGGCGCGCGCGTCGCGCTCCATCGACGTGGAGGATGGCCCCTCGTTCGGCGTTATCGTGACGGCGGTCATGGGCTTCCTCGATGCCTTTTCTGGCTGAGCTGTCTGGCGGGAACGAACATTGCCGCGCTTCGTTGCGCGGGCAAGACTCGTTTCCATGGGCGATCCCACATGCACCATAACGCGCATGCCCGGGGATAGGACAAAAGGTCCAATGTCGAGATCTGGCCATTCTGACTATGCAATCGTCATGCCTACCACTCGTCCTGCACGTCTCCTTCGAGTCCTCCGCCATCTGGCGCCGCTGGCCCTGCTTCCGCTAGGCGCGTGCAACTGGGTGGTCATGAGCCCGGCCGGCGATGTCGCCATGCAGCAACGGGACATCATCATCATCTCCACCGTGCTGATGCTGCTGATCATCCTGCCGGTGATGGCGCTGACGATCTGGTTCGCCTGGAAATACCGCGAAAAGGCGCAGGCGAAGGATTATGATCCGGACTGGGACCATTCCACGAGCCTTGAACTGCTGATCTGGTCCGCTCCGTTGCTGATCATTATCGCGCTTGGCGGCATCACCTGGAGCAGCACTCACCTGCTCGATCCCTATCGCCCCCTCGAACGGCTCGATGCGCAGCGCAAGGTGACCCCGACGACGAAGCCGCTGCGGGTCGAGGTCGTCGCGATGGACTGGAAATGGCTGTTTATCTATCCCGACCTCGGTTTCGCGACGGTCAATGAGCTGGCCGCGCCTGTCGACCAGCCGATCGAATTCAAAATCACCGCCTCCACGATCATGAACAGCTTCTTCGTGCCTGCGCTCGCGGGGCAAATCTACGCGATGCCAGGCATGCAGACCGTGCTCCACGCCGTCGCAAACAAGCCGGGCGATTTCGAGGGCCTGTCCGCCAATTATTCGGGCGCAGGCTTTTCGCATATGCGCTTCCGCTTCAAGGCGATGGACCGGGCCGAATTCGATGGGTGGACAGCGAAGGCGCGCGCGAGCGAGGCCGTGCTCGACCGGGCGACTTATGTGAAGCTGGAACAGCCGAGCGAAAAAGTGCCGCCGATGCTGTTTGGCCGGGCGGAACCCGGCCTTTTCCACGCTGCGCTCAACATGTGTGTTCAGCCCGGCAAGCGCTGCATGGACGACGTCATGATGACCGACATGCGTGGCGGCGCAGGTAAGAACTCCGCACGCGACACCAGCGGCCTGCGCCACGACGGCACGATCGACATCGGTGGTTTTCACGCGGTCGAACCCAGCAAGAAAGGCGAGATCGCCCAGCCCGCCGGCATGACCCCGGCTGCAAAGCGCACGCCAGCGGCGCAGGGCCATGAAGCGCCCCACCAAAAGGACGCCGACGGGCATATAGGACATAATGGTGAGTAAGCATGGCGCCATCCCGTTCTCCTGCGAAAGCAGGAGGCCAGGGTGCAGAGGCACTCATGCCCACCTTGGACTCCTGCTTTCGCAGGAGAACAGGCTTATGGCCGATCCCCTTTTCATCACTTCCCACCGTCCGAGGCCCTGACGCCCATGTCTCCCCATCCCGCCTCCGAAAATAGCGGCATCTGGAAATTCATCTTCGGTCGCCTCGACTGGAGCGCCATTCCGTTTCACGAACCGATCCTGCTCGGCACCTTCGCCATGGTCGCGATCGGCGGCGTGATCCTGCTCGGGGCGATCACCAAATATCGCCTCTGGGGCTGGCTGTGGCGCGACTGGTTCACGACCGTCGACCACAAGCGCATCGGCATCATGTATATGATCCTTGGCCTCGTCATGTTCGTACGCGGCTTTGCCGATGCGATCATGATGCGGTTGCAGCAGGCGATGGCGTTCAACGGCTCCGAAGGCTATCTCAACGCCCATCATTACGACCAGATTTTCACGGCGCATGGCGTCATCATGATCTTCTTCGTCGCTATGCCGATGATCACGGGCCTGATGAACTATATGGTCCCGCTCCAGATCGGCGCGCGCGACGTTAGCTTTCCCTTTCTCAATAATTTCAGCTTCTGGATGACGACAGCGGGGGCGATCATCACGATGATGTCGCTGTTCGTTGGCGAATATGCGCGCACCGGCTGGCTCGCCTATCCGCCGCTGTCGGGCATCGCCTATTCGCCGGGCGTGGGCGTCGATTATTATATCTGGGGATTGCAGATAGCGGGCATCGGCACGCTGCTATCGGGCGTCAACCTGATCGCGACCATCGTCAAGATGCGGGCGCCGGGCATGACGATGATGAAGCTGCCGATCTTCGTTTGGACCTCGCTCTGCTCCAACATCCTGATCGTGGCGGCCTTTCCGGTGCTGACCGCCGTGCTCGCGCTGCTCAGCCTCGATCGCTATGTCGGCACCGCCTTCTTCACCAACGACATGGGCGGCAACCCCATGATGTATGTGAACCTGATCTGGATCTGGGGCCACCCGGAAGTCTACATCCTCATCCTGCCGCTGTTCGGCGTCTATTCCGAAGTCACCTCGACCTTCTCGGGCAAGCGGCTCTTTGGCTACACGTCGATGGTCTATGCGACGGTCGTCATCACGATCCTGTCCTATCTCGTGTGGCTGCACCATTTCTTCACCATGGGATCGGGCGCCAGCGTCAACAGCTTCTTCGGTATTACGACAATGGTCATTTCGATCCCCACCGGCGCAAAGATCTTCAATTGGCTCTTCACCATGTATCGGGGCCGCATCCGCTTTGAACTGCCGATGATGTGGACGGTCGCTTTCATGCTGACCTTCGTCGTCGGCGGCATGACCGGCGTGCTGCTCGCGGTGCCGCCCGCCGACTTCGTGCTGCACAATTCGCTGTTCCTGATCGCGCATTTCCACAATGTTATCATTGGCGGCGTGCTGTTCGGTATCTTCGCGGCGATCAACTATTGGTGGCCCAAGGCGTTCGGCTTCCGGCTCGATCCGGTCTGGGGCAAGCGCAGCTTCTGGCTGTGGGTCGTGGGCTTCTGGGTCGCCTTCATGCCGCTCTATGTGCTGGGCCTGATGGGCGTCACCCGCCGGATGCGCGTGTTCGACGATCCGGGCTTGCAGATCTGGTTCCAGATCGCGGCGCTGGGTGCATTTATGATCGCCGCCGGTATCGCCTGCATGTTCATCCAGTTCTTTGTCAGCATCCGCAACCGCGAAGCGCTGCGCGATGTGACCGGCGACCCGTGGAACGGCCGCACGCTCGAATGGGCGACCAGCTCCCCCCCGCCCGATTATAATTTCGCCTTTACCCCCGTCATCCATGACGGCGACGCCTGGGCGGATATGAAGAAGCGCGGCTATCAGCGTCCGTTGTCCGGTTACGCGGCCATCCATATGCCGAGCAACACCGGGACCGGGATCGTCCTTGCGGGCCTGTCCATGGCCTTCGCGGTCGGCATGATCTGGTATATGTGGTGGCTCGCGGGCCTAAGCTTCGTCGCAATCCTTGCCACGGCCATTGGCCACACCTTCAATTACAAGCGCGACTTCCACATCCCCAAGGCGGATGTGGAGCGCATCGAGGGCGAGCGCACCCACGCCCTCGCAACGCAGGGCTGATCGGTCATGGCAAGCGCAAGCATCGTCGATACCGCTTTCCTTGACGCGGAGGGCAGGCCGCTCTTCCACCTCCCGCATGAGCCGCATCGTCCCGAAGGCTCCAGCACCATGCTGGGCTTCTGGCTCTACCTGATGAGCGATTGCCTCATCTTCGCCTGCCTGTTCGCGACCTACGCCGTGCTGGGCAGCAGCTATGCGGCGGGGCCGGGGCCGAAGGATCTGTTCGATCTGCCGCTGGTCGCGCTCAACACCGCAATGCTGCTCTTCTCGTCCATCACCTACGGCTTCGCCATGCTGGCGATGGAAAAGAACCGCAACGCCGCGACGCAAGGCTGGCTCGCCGTCACCGGGCTGTTCGGTCTCACCTTCCTCGGCATCGAACTGTATGAATTTCATCACCTGATCGTCGAGGGCGCGACGCCGATGCGTTCGGGCTTCCTGTCGGCCTTCTTCACGCTGGTGGGCACGCATGGCCTGCACGTCACCTTCGGCCTGATCTGGCTGGTGACGCTGATGGTGCAGGTCGCGAAAAAGGGATTGATCCCCGCCAACCAGCGCCGCCTGATGTGCCTGAGCATGTTCTGGCATTTCCTCGACGTCATCTGGATCGGCGTCTTTACCTTCGTCTATCTCATGGGGATGCTGCGATGAGCGCCGAGGACCATAGCGCGCACGGCCACGCCGGCGAAACCCACGGCCACGGCTCGATGGGCAGCTATATGATCGGCTTTGGCCTGTCGGTTTTCCTCACCGCTATTCCCTTCTGGCTGGTGATGAGCGGCGTGTTGGGCAGCCCGGAACTGACGGCGATGGCGATCCTCGCCTTCGCCTTCGTCCAGATCGTTGTCCACATGATCTTCTTCCTGCACATGAACACGCGCAGCCAGGGCGGCTGGACGATGATGGCGCTGATCTTCACAGTGGTACTGGTCGTCATCACCCTGTCGGGATCGATGTGGGTCATGTATCATCTCAATCATAATATGATGCCTCATGGCGATACGCAGGCCATCCACGACATGAGCCGGATGCCGTGATTTCAATGGAGTCCCGGCGCGGGGCGCAGGGCGGTCTTGCCGGCCTGACCCTGATCGCCGCGCTTTTGATCGGGGGCTTCGCCAGTCTGGGCGTCTGGCAAGTCCATCGCCTTAGCTGGAAGCGCGACCTCATCGCCCGCGTGGACGCACGCATCCATGCCGCGCCGGTCCCCGCTCCTCGCAGCGCCAACGCGTCCGACGAATATCGCCGCGTCGCCGCCAGCGGCCGCTTTCGCCATGACGAGGCCACGCTCGTGCAGGCCTCGACCGCGCTCGGGGCCGGCTATTGGGTGATGACGCCGCTCGTGACGGATGCCGGCTTTACGCTGCTCGTCAATCGCGGCTTCGTCTCGCCCGAGGCACGGCGCAGCTATGCAAGACCCATGGGCCAAGTCCACATCACCGGCCTGGTGCGCCTGAGCGAGCCGGTTGGCGGTTTTCTGCGCGCCAACGATCCCGCCGCGAACCGCTGGTACTCACGCGATGTCGCCGCCATCGCCACCGCCCGCCACCTCCCTGAACCGGTCGCCCCCTATTTTATCGACGCGAACGCAATGCAGGACGCCCTGCCCATCGGCGGCCTCACAATCGTCACTTTCCCCAACAGTCACCTGGTCTATGCGGTCACATGGTTCGCGCTGGCCGCGATGACGCTCGCCGCCTACATATATGCGATGTTCTCTGCCCGCACCCCTCCCAACCCATGATCGGCGGAACCCACTGGCTGCCCAGCCACTGGCCCGCCGATGCGGCCGGCCGCAAAAATATGGCGTTGCTGGTCCAACTGCGCTGGATCGCGATCGCGGGACAAGTCGTGACGATCTTCTTCGTCCATTTCGCAATGGGGATCCGCCTGCCGCTTTTAGCGATGCTCGTTGTCCCGTGCATCGCCATTGCCGTAAACCTTGCCAGCTTCACCATCCTGCGGCGGCGAACCGACATCGCCCATGCCGAAATCTTCCTCGCCCTACTGTTCGACGTGCTCGCCCTAACGGCGCAGCTTTACATGAGCGGCGGTGCAACCAATCCCTTCGTCTCGCTCTATTTGCTTCAGGTCGCGCTCGGCGCGGTGCTACTCGACCGCTGGAGCGTCTGGGGCATCGTCGGCGTCTCAGCTTTTTGCGCGGGGCTGCTGGCACGCTTCTACCGCCCACTCGGCCTGAGCGAAGCGCTGAAGGGGCGACTGTTCGAGCTTCACATTGCGGGCGCTTGGATCTGCTTTACGATGATCGCGGTGCTGCTGGTCCTGTTCATGACCCGTGTCACCCGCAATCTTCAGGCGCGCGACGCCTATCTCGCCAGCCTGCGGCAGCAAGCGGCGGAGGAGGAGCATATCGTGCGTATGGGCCTGCTCGCCTCCGGCGCCGCGCATGAGCTTGGCACGCCCCTCTCCTCGCTGGCGGTAGTGCTGGGCGACTGGCGGCGTATGCCTGAAGTCATGGCGCATCCGGCGCTGGTCGAAGAGATTGGCGAGATGGAGGCAGAGGTGCGCCGCTGCAAGGCGATCGTCACCGGCATCCTGCTTTCTTCGGGCGAAGCGCGCGGCGAAGCGCCGCAGGTGACGGACGTCGGGGATTTCATCAGCGGCATCGTCAGGGACTGGCGCTCGGCGAACCCGGCAACGCCGCTCCATTGCGATTTCGGCCCGCACGAATATCCCCGTCTCGTTGCCGATCCGGTGATCCGTCAGGCGATCGGCAATCTGCTCGACAACGCGCGCGAGGCGGGTGCGACCCGCATCGATCTGCTGATCGGACGCGACAGCGCCTCGCTCAATGTCGCGGTCCGCGACAATGGGCAGGGCTTCAGCGACGACATGCTCGCCGATTTCGGCAAGCCCTATCGCAGCACCAAGGAGCGACAGGGTGGCGGGCTCGGCCTGTTCCTGGTCGTCAACGTGGTGCGCAAGCTTGGCGGCAGCGTCAGTGCCAGCAATGGCGCGGATGGCGGCGCAATGATCCTGCTGCGCCTGCCGCTCGCCATCCTTGCGCTGGAGGACCCTGCCGATGTCGCCTGATCGCCTGCTCGTCATCGTAGAGGATGACGAAGCCTTCGCCCGCACGCTCAAACGCTCGTTCGAACGGCGCGACTACCGCGTGCTGACCGCCGATAGCCGCGACGCACTCGTGCAATTGCTCGCCGAGCATGATCCGGCCTTCGCCGTCGTCGACTTGAAACTGGGCTCGGGATCGGGACTGGTCTGCGTGCAGGCGCTCCACGCCCATGATCCCGAGATGGTGATCGTCGTACTCACTGGCTTTGCCAGCATCGCGACGGCGGTGGAGGCCATCAAACTCGGCGCGGCGCATTATCTCGCCAAGCCGTCCAACACCGACGATATAGAAGCAGCGTTCGCGCGCGCGGCCGGCGACCCGTCCACACCGCTTGCGCCGCGCCCGACATCGATCAAGACCCTCGAGTGGGAGCATATTCACGAGGTTCTGGCCGACAGCGGATTCAACATTTCCGAAACCGCCCGCAGGCTCGGCATGCACCGCCGCACGCTAGCGCGCAAACTCGCCAAGCGGCAGGTCGGTTGACCGGGCTTTTGCGGTCTGCCATGGACGGCGACAGGCGGGTGTAGCTCAATGGTAGAGCTTTTGCTTCCCAAGCAAGTGACGAGGGTTCGATTCCCTTCACCCGCTCCATTGTGATCTCCCGGGAACGATAGTGGCGTAATGGCGTTTGCCTTTGGCAAACATGCGTCGAGGGTCGGGGATTTTAATGACAGAAGCGGTGTCAAGCCGGACAAGCGACCGCTTTGAACTTCTGGTGCAAAGCGTAACCGACTACGCCATTTACATGCTCGATCCGACCGGGATCGTCGTGAGCTGGAATGCGGGCGCGCGCCGGTTCAAGGGCTATGAAGCCGACGAAATCATCGGCCAGCATTTTTCCCGCTTCTATTCGCCTGACGATCTCGCCGCGGGCATTCCCGCGATCGCCCTGCGGACGGCGGAGACCGAAAATCGCTTCGAGGCCGAAGGGTGGCGTGTCCGCAAGGATGGCACGCGCTTTTGGGCCAATGTCGTCATCGATCCCATTCGCGATTCCCAAGGCACGCTGATCGGCTTTGCCAAGATTACCCGGGATCTGAGCGAAAGGCGCGAAGCCGAGGAGGCGCTCCGCAGCAGCGAAGAACGCTTCCGCCTGCTGGTGCAGAGCGTCACGGATTATGCCATCTACATGCTCGATCCGGTTGGCACGATCACCAGCTGGAATGCCGGCGCGGAACGGTTCAAGGGGTATAAGACCGAAGAGATACTGGGCCAGAATTTTTCCCGCTTCTATTCCGAGGAAGACCGGCTTGCCGGCATCCCGTCTCGCGCATTGGAAACCGCCGAGCGCGTGGGCCGCTTCGAGGCGGAGGGATGGCGCATCCGCAAGGACGGGACGCGTTTCTGGGCGAACGTTGTCATCGATCCCGTTCGCGATCCGCAAGGAAACCTGATCGGGTTCGCAAAGGTCACCCGCGATCTGAGCGAACGGCGTGAGGCGCAGCAGGCGCTGGAAGAAGCGCGCGAGGCCATTTTCCAGGCGCAGAAGATGGATGCGATCGGCAAGCTGACAGGCGGCGTGGCGCACGACTTCAACAATCTGCTCGCGGTCATCGTCGGCAGCCTCGACCTCGCCCGGCAAAGGCTTGAGACCGGCGCCGACATCACCCGCTATCTCAACAATGCCATGGCGGCGGCGGAGCGGGGCGCGACCCTGACGCAGCGAATGCTCGCTTTCGCGCGCAAACAGGAACTCAAATTGACGAGCGTCGATTGCATCGCATTGGTCCGGGACATGGCCGATCTGCTTCAGGCGACACTGGGAGCGGGCGTTGCGATCGAAACGCGCTTTCCCCTGACGCTCAGCCCCGCCTATGCAGACCCGGCGCAGCTTGAACTGGCGGTGCTCAATCTCGCCGTCAACGCACGCGATGCGATGCCGAACGGCGGGCATATCATGATCGAGGGCGTCGAAATCTCGCCCGACGACTGCCCTCGCCTGAAATTGCCGGTGGGCCGTTATGTTCAACTTTCCATCTCCGACCGTGGCGAGGGGATGGACGCCGACACGCTGGCACGGGCGCGCGAGCCGTTTTTCACCACCAAGGGCATAGGCAAGGGCACGGGACTCGGTCTCTCCATGGTGCATGGCTTCGCCGAACAATGCGGTGGCGCGCTGCACATTGCCAGCACCCCGGGCGAGGGCACGACCGTGTCCCTTCGCCTGCCGGTTGGAGCCGCACCGGCCGCGCAGGAAGCCGCGACGCTCATGAAGATGTCCCACCCAAGCGACAGCCCGCTGGTCATCCTGGCGGTCGACGACGATGATCTGGTGCTGACGAATACCGCCGGCCTGCTGGAGGATTTGGGGCATACCGTGTTTCAGGCCGAATCGGCAGGTCATGCCCTGTGCATGCTCGATCAGGGCGATTTTGATGTCGTCGTGACCGATCACGCGATGCCGGGCATGACCGGCGCGCAGCTGGCCGACATAATTGAGGAAAAATGGCCGGGTATGCCAGTCATAATAGTTACGGGCTTTGCCGAACTACCGCCCCAGGCCGTCAAGCGGCTCCGGCTCGACAAGCCTTTCAAACAATCGGATCTGTCGGCCATGTTATCGAAAGCGATGAACGCCGCCAAAGTGGAGTCGCCGCCCTTCAATCCTGCGGGTCCCGGTGCCGGCTGAGCCACATTGGCGCAGTTCCTGGAATTCTTCCTTGCAAGGACAGCGCGCATAGCCAATGGGTTGGCGACTTCCCCCGTGACGAGCAGCAGCACCGCATGGACACCGCGCCGACGCCGACCTCGCATTTCTTCACGTCCCTGCGGACCCGTCTTCATTATCTCGACTGGGGCAATCCCTCGGCACCGACACTGATTCTGGCGCATGGCGGATTCGACCATGCACATAGCTGGGACAGGGTGGCCCGCGCTTTCGCCGCAGATTTTCACGTAATCGCGCCGGACCTACGCGGTCATGGTGACAGCGACTGGTCTACCGATGGCGGCTATTCCGTTCACAATTCCGTCTATGATCTGGCGCAGCTTGTGGAACTCATGGACCGATCGCCCGCCCGGATCGTCGGCCATTCGTTCGGCGGGGCGGTCGCATTGCGATATGCCGCGCTGTTTCCCGAACAAGTTGCCAAAGTCGCCGCGATCGAAGGGCTGGGCCTTTCGCCCAAGCGGCTGGAAGAAAACGCAAAAACCGCCGCGCCCGACCAGTGGCGTGAGTGGCTGGAGGGTCGCCGCTCCAGCGCTCGTCGGCTACCCCGCCGCTATCCGACGATTGAGGCGGCCGTCGCCCGCATGCGCGAACGCAACGACCATCTCTCGCTGGAACAGGCGCTTCATCTGACGGTACATGGCGTAAACCGGAACGAAGACGGCAGCTATAGCTGGAAATTCGATCCCTATTTTCACGGCCAGCCCGCCTTCGGCGGTGTCGAGGAAAACCTGCCCGACTTCTGGCGACGGATCATTTGCCCGACATTACTGTGCCTTGGCCTCGACAGCTGGGCCTCTAATCCGGCGAAGGACGGTCGGATGGCGCATTTTCCCGACGCCAGGCTGGTCGAGTTCGCCGATGCCGGCCACTGGCTGCACCATGATCAGTTCGATCGCTTCGTCGCCGAGCTACGCGCCTTTCTCTAAACGGTTGTCGGAGCACAGCGCCGCAATGGCGGCGTGATATTCGAATCGCAATTGTGCGATGAAGGCGGCGGCGGATTGGACCTTGTCGATCGCGCCGATCCCCTGTCCCGCCCCCCACACATCGCGCCAGGCCTTCGCGCCGCCGCTGAGCGTAGTAAAGTTCATGGCCGAGGCCCGCGGCAGCGTATCTGGGTCAAGCCCTGAAGCAACGATGCTGGGCCGTAGATAATTTCCATGAACGCCCGTAAACGCATCGGAATAGATGATATCAGCGGCGCCACTGTCCACGATCATCTGCTTATAGCCTGGCTCTGCATTCGCCTCCTCGGTCGCGATGAAGGGCGATCCCATATAGGCGAGGTCCGCACCCATCGCTCGGGCGGCCGCAATCGATCGTCCCGTCGCGATCGCACCCGATAGCGCCAGCGGACCATCGAACCAGGCGCGGATCTCCTGGATGAGGGCGAAAGGAGACAATATCCCCGCATGACCACCGGCCCCGGCCGCTACCGCGATCAGCCCGTCCGCGCCCTTGGCGATCGCCTTGCGCGCGAAGCGATCGTTGATGACATCGTGCATCACGATGCCGCCATAGCTGTGCACGGCCGCATTCACATCTTCGCGCGCGCCCAGTGATGTGATCACGATCGGCACTTTATGGCGGACGCACAGCGCCAGATCCTCCTCCAGCCGCGCATTGCTCTTGTGCACGATCAGATTGACGGCGAACGGCGCGTCGGCCGATGTCAGTGCGTCGCCAATCTCCTGAAGCCAGGTTTCAAACGTGCCGGACGGACGCGCATTGAGCGAAGGAAATGCCCCGACGATCCCTGCCCGGCACTGGGCGATGACCAGTTCGGGATGAGAAATCAGGAACATGGGCGAACCGATCAACGGCAGCGACATCCGGCCTTCGAGCAATGCGGGCAAAGTCATCGGTCACTCCATCGATAATGAAGTAAGCGCGCTAACATTCCCCGGGGCCTTGAAAAAGCCTAAACCAGACTGCATTGATCGGCTGATACAGTCGGCGGAGGGGGCTGGACAGGAGCAAGATCATGTACAGCGAAGGCGATCTTCAGGATGCCGTAAGGGCAGGCGCTATTTCAGCGCAAGCGGCTCAGGCACTGCGCGACCATATCGCAACGCTCCGCACGAGCCCTGCCGTCGATGAAGAACATTTCCGCCTGCTCACCGGCTTCAACGATATTTTCGTGACGATCGCATCGATCATCCTGCTGGTGGCGGTAGGCTGGCTTGGCAACGGCATCCGATTCGGCGCGTCCGACAACCTGCCGCCGATCGCGCCGGGCCTGCTCGTCGCCGCCTCAAGTTGGGGCCTCGCCGAATATTTTACCCGCCGCCGCCGCATGGCGCTCCCGTCCATCCTGCTGCTCGCCGGCTTTATCGGCGGCATCGCCTTCGCGCTGTTCGCTCTGTCTTCGCAGATCTTTCCCCATGCGGGAGAGCGCGGCGGATCGCTGATCCTGTCGGGCGTCGCACTGCTCACTGCGATCGCGGCGCTGCTCCATTGGCGGCGATTCATGGTGCCGATCACAGTCGCTGCCGGCGCTGCAGCGGCCGCAAGCGTCTTCGCCGGCCTAATCCTCGCCGCCTTGTCCGATCGCAGCATCGATCCCTTCCTGCTGCTGCTCGCCGCCGGCGTCGCGATCTTCGCATTCGCCATGCGCTGGGACATGTCGGATCGCGCCCGCACGACCCGCCGGTCGGACGTCGCCTTCTGGCTTCACCTCACCGCCGCGCCGATGATCGCCCACGCGCTGTTTCAGCTTTTGGGCGTATTCGACGGCAAGGATATCGGCATTGCCAAAGCGCTGATGGTGATCGCGCTATACGTCGCGTTCGGCCTCCTCGCCCTCGCGATCGATCGACGGGCGCTGCTCGTTTCGAGCCTCGCTTATGTGCTTTACGCGCTCTACGCCCTCTTCCGGCAAGCCGGGGCCGTCGAACTATCCGCCGCCTTCACGGCGCTGGTGATCGGATCGTCGCTGTTGCTGCTGTCGGCGCTGTGGCACCGGGCGCGTTCGGCGGTCTTCCGCCTGCTTCCCGCCCCGCTCACCGAACGCCTGCCCTATCTCGACCGCACCGCGCCGTGACTGCTACTGATCGACGATCCGCAACAATTTGCGCTCGACCGGGGCGAGCACGCCCTGCAATTCCTGCCCCCGCTTGAGGATCGCACCGTTCTCGCCGATCAGCGCCCACATGCCCTGGCGCTGGCGCAAGGCGGGGCGCTTTTCGATCCGATATTCGGGCCGCTCGGCGGATCTGCGAAACGCGGAAAAGATCGCCGCCTCGTGCCCGAGATCGATCGCATAGTCGCGCCAGTGGCCGGCCGACACCATGCGGCCGTAAAGATCCATGATCCGTTGCAATTCCAGCCGGTCGAACCCGGTCTGTCCGCTTTGGCGTGCCGAGGAAGGAAACGGCGTCACATTGGACATCAGGCGCGGCCACGCTCCTCGATCAGGGGCCCACTATTTTCGGCTGGCTCCGCCGGCTGGCGCTCCTCCAGCAATTGAATCAGCCGCTTGCGTAACTGTTCAACCTCGCTCTGAAGCGATTGCAGCTTCTGGATCTCGGGATCGTAGCAGTCGGTACAAGGCGTGCCATAAGGCAGGAATTCGCGCTGATAGGCCGTGACGTCGACCAGCATCTGCCGCGCGGGAATACCGACCATCGTCGCACCTTCGGGCACATTCTTGGTGACGACGGCATTGGCGCCCACCCGCGCCCTGGCACCGACATGGATGGGGCCCAGCACCTGCGCGCCCGATCCCACGATCACGCCATTGCCCAGCGTCGGATGCCGCTTGCCGGCAATGCCATTGGCTGGATCGGTCCCCCCGAGCGTCACATTCTGATAGAGCGTGACATCGTCCCCGATCTCGGCCGTTTCGCCGACCACGGTAAAACCATGGTCGATGAAGAACCGCTTGCCGATCCGCGCGCCGGGGTGGATGTCATTCCCGGTCAGGAAGCGCGACAAATGGTTGACCGCCCGCGCCAGGAAATACAGCCGCGCCCGATAGAGCCGATGCGCCACGCGGTGAAACAGGAGCGACCAGACGCCGGGATAGAGCAATATCTCGGCGCGGGACCGGGGCGCGGGATCGCGGGACTTGACCGAATCCAGATAGGCAATGACGTCGCGCAGCATAAGCGCCCCTAAAAATTCCGCACCTCGAACGCTTTAGATAATCGCAAAGCGACGAATTTTCCAGTCGCCGAATATTTCGGCTTTATGGGATGAAACAGAAAATTTTCGCGCTACCCCCGCTATACCTATCGCTGAGATAGACAATCAGGATAAGGCCACGGCATGATTGACCTGTTCATCGCTCATTTCAGTGAAATCCTGCCCTTCATCCTGATCGGGTTCGGTGCGCAGATGGTCGATGGCGCACTCGGCATGGCTTATGGCGTCATTTCCAGCACTCTGCTCCTTGCCCTGGGCGTACCGCCCAGCCGGGCGTCCGCCAGTGTCCACGCCGCCGAAACCTTCACGACGGGCGTCTCGGCGATCAGCCATATCCTGCACAAAAATGTCGACTGGAAACTGTTCGCAAGGCTGATCATCCCCGGCGTCATCGGCGGCGTCACGGGCGCTTATGTCCTGTCCCATATCGACGGGACATTCATCAAGCCGTTCATCCAGGCCTATCTGGCCACGATCGGCGTCTATCTCATCTGGCGCGGCTTTCATTTCCCGCCGCACAAGCGCGATCCCAAATGGGTAACGCCGCTCGGTCTGTTCGGCGGCTTTCTCGACGCGACCGGCGGCGGCGGCTGGGGGCCGGTGGTGACCTCCAATCTGCTGCTCCAGGGATCGAGCCCGCGTCACACCATCGGCACGGTCAACACCGTTGAGTTCATCCTGACGACCGCGATCAGCCTTACCTTCCTGCTCCATCTGGGGTGGGAGACGTTCACGACCTACACCGTCGGCCTGCTGATCGGCGGTGTCGTCGCGGCACCGTTCGGGGCGATGCTCGCCCGTCACGTCGCACCCAAGGTCCTGCTAGTATCGGTCGGCATCGTGCTCACGCTGACCTCTTTCTACGGCATTTCCAAATGGTTTTGATTATTGGATAGGTCGCTTATATAGGGATTTCTAATCGAGGAAGCCGATCAATGTCCAACTACCTGCCCACGCTCAAGCAGATGCAATATCTGGTTGCGCTCAAAGAGCAGGGGCATTTCGGCAAGGCGGCGGACAGTTGCTATGTAACGCAATCCACGCTGTCCGCGGGCATTCGAGAGCTGGAATCGCTGATCGGCGTGACGCTTGTCGAGCGCACGCGGCGGGTCGTGCGGTTCACGGCCCTTGGCGACCGGATAGTGGAAAAGGCGCATCGGGTTCTGCGTGAGGCTGAAGAGCTGGCCGCCATCGCCCAGGCGTCCGGCAAGCCGCTGACCGGCGAATTGCGCATGGGCGTGATCCCGACCATTGCGCCGTTCCTCCTCCCGCGCCTGCTGCCCCGGCTGCGCGCCGACCGGCCCGAACTCAAACTTTACCTGCGCGAGGAAACGACGCAGGCGTCAATCGATTCGCTTCGCCACGGCAATGTAGACTGCGTGCTGCTGGCGCTGCCCTTCGCGACCGGCGAGCTGGACAGCGAGATATTGTTCCGCGACCGGCTGTTCGTGGCCTTTCCGCGCGACGATCCGCGCGACCCGCCCGAATGGATCGGGCCGGACATGATCGATGAAAGCAAGCTGCTGCTGCTGGAAGACGGCCATTGCCTGAAAGATCATGCACTTGCCGCTTGCAATCGGCCAGAACTGCGCGCCAGCACGACGATGATGGGAACGTCGCTGCATACGCTCGTCCAGATGGTCGACAATGGCCTGGGCCTCACCATGCTACCCGAAATGGCGATCGCGGGCGGCATTCTCGACAATACGCATATCGCGGCGCGCCCGCTCCGGTCGGACCGCGCCTTCCGCGAGATCGCACTCGTGTGGCGCAAGAACAGCCCGCGTGAAAAGGAATTTCATCTGCTTGCCGGCATTTTGCGCGATGCGGCCGACGGGTCGGGGCCGAAAGCGGACGCGGCCTGAGCGTCAGTCGCGCCAGCTATCCGCTTTCGCCTCATCCTCCGCCTTCGCGTCGACCCAGCGGGGCGATCCTTCCGCAAAATGCTCCTTCTTCCAGAAGGGCGCATGCGATTTCAGCCAGTCGATCAGGAAGGCGCAGCTTTCGAGCGCCGCCGTGCGGTGTCGCGACGCCGTGCCTACGAACACGATCCGCGCGCCCGGCTCGAGCCGGCCATGCCGATGGATGACCCGCACGCCGATCAGCGGCCAGCGCGCCATGGCTTGCTCGACAATGCGTTCGACCTGACCCCGCGTCATCGCCGGATATTGCTCCAGCTCCAGTGCGATCAGCCCGCCCTCGCCCCGCACGACCCCGGTAAAGCTCGCCACCCCGCCGCCACCGAGCGCTTCCAGCGCGGCCAGTTCAGCGCCGACGTCGAAATCTCCGGTCTGGATCGAAACCCGGCTCATCCGCCTGTCACCGGCGGAAACAGCGCGAGTTCGCGCGCATCGCCGATGACGCAGTTCATCGCCACGAATCGCTGGTCGAGTGCCGCGCGCAATCTCGACATGTCGCCGAACGCTTGCGCGTAGCCGCCACCCCGCGCGGCTAGCGCCGCTACGAGGTCGGCAACTGTCGCGTCCTCCGCGGGCCGTTCGATCGTCTCGCCATCCGTGCCGATCGCTTCACGCACCCACGCGAAATAGACGATGGAAAGGTCCGGCATGGCTCAGTCCATATGCCTGATGCCGACGCGTAGATAGTCCCACCCGGTCAACAAAGTCAGCATCGCTGCTGCCCACAAAGTCAGGATGCCCACGGTCTGCACGAACGCGAAATGCGGCACCGCGCCCGCCAGGATCAGCGCGCCCAGCGCCACGATCTGAAACGTCGTTTTCCACTTGGCGAGGCGCGATACCGGAACAGACACTTGCAACCCGGCGAGAAATTCGCGCAGCCCCGACACCGCGATCTCGCGCAGCAAAATGATCATGGCGGCGATGATGTTAATGCCCGCAATGTCGCGCGTCGCGGCGAGCATCAATATGACTGCGCCCACCATGATCTTGTCGGCGATGGGATCGAGAAATATACCGAGCTTCGATACTGCGCCCTGCGCGCGCGCCAGATAGCCGTCGAAATAATCGGTAATGCCCATCAGGCAATAGAGCGCGAAGGCCAGCGCATAGCCCGTCGTCCAGCGCGCGCCGACTTCGGCAGGCCACAATAAAGCCACGAGCAACGGCACCGTGACGATGCGCGAAAGCGTCAGCAGGTTGGGCAGCGTCAGCATCCCGGCGAACTGCCACAGTCCGCGAGCGCGCACAAGCCGGCCGCAACGATGTGCGCAGATGATGGCCAATGGAAGGTTGGACACAACGACCGGCAGCCGCTAGACCGCGCACCGGCTCCACAGGCAAGAAGACCCATTCGCGCATGCAGGCCTCACTCAGGCTCCTGAACAAACGGCGTTTTCTGCCGCTCTTCATCACCCAGCTCCTCGGCGCGTTCAACGACAATCTGTTCAAGAACGCGATGGTCCTGTTCGTGGTGTATCAGGTCTATAATGACGAAAAGTCCGAAACCTGGTTCAGCGCGCTCGCGACTGGTGTGTTCATCATTCCCTTTTTCCTGCTGTCGGCTCTATCGGGCCAGATGGCGGATCAGCGCGACAAAGCGCTTATCATCCGATGGGTGAAGGCCGCCGAAATCATGATCATGACCGTCGGCGCTATCGGTCTGGCGCTCATCTGGGGCGGGGTCGCCATCCATAGTTTCGCCATCCCCCTGTTGCTCTTCGCGCTGTTCGCGATGGGGGTCCATTCGACCTTCTTCGGCCCGATCAAATATGCGATACTGCCCCAGCATCTCCATGAGGACGAAGTGCTCGGCGGCACCGGCCTCGTGGAAGCCGGCACCTATATCGCGATCCTCGCAGGCACGATCCTGGCGGGTGTCATTCCCGTCCAGATAGCGGCTTTCGGCATCGTCATCACCGCCTGCATCGGCTTCCTCGCCGGACGCGCGGTGCCGCCTGCGCCGTCGTTGCTCGAAAAGACGCCGATCGATTTCCACATCATCCGCTCTTCGGTCACCCTGGTGCGCGGCACGATGCACATCCGGCGGCTTTTTCTGGCCATCATGGCGATCAGTTTCTTTTGGGCGGTCGGATCGGTCCTGTTCATCCAGTTTCCGCCGCTGGTGAAGAATGTGCTAGGGGCGGACAAATCGGTCGCGAGCCTCTTCCTTGCCATTTTCTCGATCGGCATTGCCATCGGCTCGATCGCCGTCAACCGGCTGCTATGCGGCCATGTGTCGGCCCGCTACGCCCCGGCGTCGGTGATCGGCATGGGCCTGTGCATCGTCGCCTTCCACATCGTCTGCGACATCTGGCCCGCCGCGCCGGAGGGTAAGCTCATGACCTTCGCCGGCTTCCTCGCCCATCCGCTGGCGATCCCCCTTTCGGTCTGCCTGCTCGGCGTCGCGACCTTCGGCGGCATGTTCGTCGTGCCGCTCTACGCGTTCCTGACCACGACGGTCGAAAAATGCGAAGCAGCACGCACCGTGGCCGCGAATAACATCGTCAATTCAGGTGCTATGGTGATGGGGTCGCTGCTGGCGCTGGCTCTGACCGCCGCCGGCCTTTCGGTGGTCAATCAGCTGCTGCTGGTCGCCACGCTCTGCCTGCCCTGTGCATGGCTCGCCTGGCGCCTGCACAAAGCCTGCGATGGGCCGCCTATCAGCCGATGAAGCTGTAAAAAGCGGTGAAGAAGGCGCAGAAACTCAGCATGAACAGCTTCCAATCGTCGTCGTCCGAGGCAACGCGTCCCTTTTTCGGCGGGATCGCGTCTGAAGCGACGGTCAACACATGACGGGGCAGCCGCTGGCGAAACGGATGACGGGCGGATTCTGTCGTGAGGACAAGAGGACGAGTTCGCATAATGTGTAGGTTAACGCATTATTTACCATTTTTGCCACGCCTGAATCATGGTTAATTTGCCGCTGTCCCGGTGCGGGACAGGCTTGACCGTATCATCCGCATAATACAGTATGAATGAACCGATGATCGATCCTTCTTCCCCTGCCGATCTGTCCAGTCCTTCGGCGGTGTTCGGTGCCGGCCCGCCGAGCGCGTTCGCGCCGCCATCCCGATGGAGACGGGGTCTGCATCTTGCCGGATGGGCGGTCGCCGCCGGGCTTGCGCTGTTGATGGTCGCCATCGCCTGGCTCGCTATCACTGCGCCGCTCTCGCGCTCGCTAAAGCCAATCGCTCCGCCCAGCATCAGCCTGATGTCCAGCGACGGCCACCTGATCGCCCGGCGTGGCGCGATCATCGACAAGCCGGTCGCGATCGCCGACCTGCCCGCCCACGTGCCCCAGGCGTTCATGGCGATCGAGGACCGCCGCTTCTACAGTCATTGGGGCGTCGACCCGCGCGGCATCGCCCGTGCGCTATGGCATAATATCCGCTCGGACGGCGCGTCGCAGGGCGGCAGCACGATCACGCAGCAGCTTGCCAAGGGTGTGTTCCTGTCCGCCGACCGCACCGTCGGGCGCAAGGCGCGGGAAGCGCTGATCGCCTTCTGGCTCGAAGCATGGCTGACCAAGGACCAGATCCTCGAACGCTATCTGTCGAACGTCTATTTCGGCGACAATGTCTACGGCCTGCGCGCCGCCGCCCTTCACTATTTCAATCGCGCGCCTGAACGGCTTAGCATTCCGCAAGCGGCTATGCTGGCCGGTCTGCTCAAGGCACCCTCCCGGCTTGCCCCCACCAGCAACCCCGCCGGCGCGCGCGCGCGCGCGGCGCTCGTGACGCAGGCGATGGTGGATGCGGGCTATATCACGCAGGCGCAGCGCAACGCGCTCGCCCCCGCTCGCCTCAACGTCCATGAAACGCCCGATTCGACCAGTGGCACCTATTTCGCCGACTGGGTGCTGCCGCAGGCGCGCGACCGCGCCGGCTCTGTCTATGGGGCGCAGGAGGTCGAAACCACGCTCGACCGCCGCATCCAGCGGCTCGCCGAAAACGCGATCCGCCGCGCGCCGCTGGGCAAGGCGCAGGCCGCGCTCGTCGCGATGAAGCCCGATGGCAGCGTGGTCGCCATGGTGGGCGGCAAGGACTACCGCAAGAGCAGCTTCAACCGTGCGGCGCAGGCGCGTCGTCAGCCGGGCTCCACCTTCAAGCTGTTCGTCTATCTCGCCGCCTTCCGCGCTGGCATGACGCCCGAAGACATGATCGAGGACTCCCCGATCACCATCGGCAGTTATCGCCCGACCAACCATGGTGGCAAATATCGCGGGCTCATCACCCTGCGCCAGGCATTCGCCGCATCCAGCAACGTCGCGGCGGTGCGGCTGACCCAGAAGCTCGGCGTCGACGCGATTATCAAGGTTGCCCGTGACCTGGGCATCACCGCGCCGCTGACGCAGGATCTGAGCCTTGCACTCGGTACCTCGGAGATTCCGCTCGTCGAACTGGTCGAAGCCTATGCCGCAGTGGCGGCAGGCGCCTATCCGGTCGTCGCGCATGGCCTGCCGCCCGAAGAACAGGGCTGGTTCGCGCGCCTGCTCGACCGCCAGCGCCCCTTCAGCCAGGATCAATTGGCCATGATCCGCGATCTCCTGTCTTCGGCCGCCAACCGCGGCACGGGCAGCGCAGCGGCGTTACGCTCCAGCACCTTCGGCAAGACCGGCACGACGCAGGACAGCCGCGACGCCATTTTCGTGGGCTATGCAGGCGGCCTCGTGACGGCGGTGTGGATCGGCAATGACGACAACACGCCCTTGCCGGGCGGTGCGGCCGGTGGTGGCGTGCCGGCACGCATCTGGCGCAATTTCATGACCGGCGCGATCAACGAGCCGGTCGAACAGGCACCGGTGGAATCGCAGGACCCCGATCTGGTCAACGCGATCGCCAATGTCGCTATTGATACCGGCATTGGCAATATGTCGCTCGGCATCGATCAGGACGGCATGACGGTCAATATCGGCCCGGCGCAGATTCGCCTGCCGACCGATCAAATCCCCGCCGCGCCCGGCGCACCCCCGCCCAGGATCGCGCCAACGCAGGAAGAGACGGATCGCGACGAACCCTGATCAAAGTCGCCGACAAAGCTCGGGTGCCAGTCGGTGATGAAACTGAAACTGGTCTCCGCCAAGGGAACCGTAACCCGATGTCCTATCGTCCGACCGTCGCCTGCATTGCCTCAGTGTAGCGCGCGCCTACAATCTCGATCGCCGCCGCCGCGTCGCCTATCCCGGCCAGGTCGGTCTCGCTCAGTGGAATATTGGCAGCGCCGAGATTTTCTTCCAGCCGGTGCAGCTTGGTCGTTCCGGGAATCGGCACGATCCAAGGACGCTGGTGCAGCAGCCAGGCGATCGCGATCTGCGCCGTCGTCGCGCCTTTTTCCTGCGCCGTGCTGGCGAGCACATCGACCAGCGCCTGATTCTTCGCCATCGCATCCGGCGTAAAGCGTGGCAGGCCTGCGCGCATATCACCCTCCTCGAACATCGTCGCCCCACTCATCGCCCCGGTCAGGAAGCCCCGACCCAGCGGACTGAAAGGCACGAAGCCGATGCCGAGTTCTTCGCAAATGTCGAGAATGCCATTGTTTTCGGGATCGCGTGTCCACAGCGAATATTCGCTCTGGATCGCCGCGACCGGCTGAACGGCATGCGCGCGCCGGATTGTCACGGCGCCGGGTTCGGACAGCCCGAAATATCGGACCTTGCCCTGCGCGATCAGGTCCGCCACCGCGCCTGCGACGTCCTCGATCGGCACGTCCGGGTCGACGCGATGCTGGTACAGCAGGTCGATCGTCTCGATACCCAGACGCCTGAGCGACGCTTCGGCGACCTCGCGAATATGCGCCGGCCGGCTGTCGAGTCCGGGAACCTGATTGCCATTCCCGATCCGAAACCCGAATTTCGTCGCGATAACCACCTGATCGCGCAGCGGCCTCAGCGCCTCGCCGACCAGTTCCTCGTTGATGAAAGGCCCGTAAATCTCGGCTGTGTCGAAGAAGGTGACGCCCCGGTCCGCTGCTGCGCGGATCAGGTCGACGCCCGCCGACTTGTCGGGCGCAATGCCATAGGCCGAACTGAGCCCCATGCAGCCAAGACCGATGGCCGAAACCTCCAGCCCGCTTTTTCCCAGTGGCCGCTTGTCCATAACTGATCTCCCTGCGCATCCGCTGCCATAGATAGGAAGGAGCGAGACCGGCGTTAGACCATGAACGCCGTTATCGTCTTTTAATCGGTCAGATGGCCTGCCCGGCGGCCCATCCGCTTGCCCAGGCCCATTGAAAATTATAGCCGCCAAGCCAGCCCGTCACGTCCACCGCCTCGCCGATGGCATAGAGGCCCGGCATGCGAGTCGCCTCCATGGTGCGTGAGGAGAGGTCTGCAGTCGAGATCCCGCCCGCTGTCACCTCCGCCTTGGCATAGCCCTCGGTCCCGTCCGGCATAAACGCCCAGTCGCCCAGCCGCGCCCCCGCCTGCCGCAGCGCCTTGTCGGCGAGGTTCGCCAGGTCCCCCTGCAACGCGAGCCGCTCCAGCAAAGCGTCGGCCAGCCGCTCCGGCAATGCTTGGGCCAGCGTCCGGCGCACGCTCGCTCGCGGGCGCTCCTGCTTTTCGTCTGCCAGCCATCCACCATCACGGTCTGGCAAGAAATTGACGCTGATCGAGGTTCGATGCTGCCAATAGGAGGAAATCTGCAACATCGCCGGGCCGGAGAGCCCCCGATGCGTAAATAAGGCCGCCTCGCGAAAGCGCGTTTTGCCCCAGCGCACTTCGACGTCTGCCGACACGCCGGAGAGCGAGGCGAACAGGGCATCATCCGGCCCCAGCGTCAGCGGCACGAGCGCCGGACGCGGCTGCACTATCGACAGGCCGAACTGCCGCGCGACATCATAGGCGAAACCGCTCGCGCCGATCTTGGGAATGGAAGGCCCACCGGTCGCCAGCACCAGCGCGGGCGCATGACAGTCTTGCCCGGTTATCGTTACCCGATATTGCCCGTCGCCATGCGCCACGTTCGTCACCGGCCGGCCCAGCGCCATCGTCACGCCGACGCTCGCACATTCTTTTTCCAGCATCGCCACGATCTGCGCGGCCGACCCGTCGCAGAATAGCTGCCCGAGCGTCTTTTCATGCCAGGCGATGCCGTGACGCTCGACCAGCGCGATGAAATCCTCCGGCGAATACCGCCCCAACGCCGACTTGGCGAAATGCGGATTGGCCGACAGGAACCTGTCGGCGGCGGTGTATATATTGGTGAAATTGCAACGCCCGCCGCCTGAAATGAGGATTTTCTTCCCCGGTTCATCGGCATGATCGACCAGCAATATGCGTCGACCGCGCGCGCCGGCGATCGCGGCGCACATCATGCCCGCCGCCCCCGCGCCCAATATGATCGCGTCGTAAGTCTGCCCGGCCATCAGGGCAACCGCTTGAGGCGCACCAGCGCCTCGTCCAGCGCCGACAGGAAGCGCGAGCGATCGGTCTTCGAAAAACGCGGCGGCCCGCCGATCGCGTCGCCCCCCGCGCGCAGATCGGCCATGATCGCGCGCGTCGCGATCGCGCTGCCAATCGAACTGGTGGTGAACGGCTTGCCGTTAGACCCGATCACCGCCGCCCCGGCTTTCAGGCACCGGTCGGCCAGCAGGATGTCGGCGGTGATGCACACGGTTCGCGCATCGGCCCGTTCCGCGATCCAGTCGTCGGCCGCATCGAACCCGTCGCTCACCACAACCCGGTCGATCAGGTCGTGCGCGGGCACGCGAATCGGGCTGTTGCTGACGATCGTCACCGGCACGCCATGGCGGAACGCGACCTTGTAGATCTCATCCTTCACCGGGCAGGCATCGGCGTCGACGAAAATGCGCATAGGTTGAAAGGCTCCGATTAAGGCTCACGCGGCGATAGGCGCGCCCGCATCGGCGCACAATGGCCGACATATCGGCATTTTCCCGAATTTAACCCGATCCTCGCCTTCTCGCAGCGGCGTTCCTGGCCTACATGAAGCGACATGACCGCCCCCCTCTACAACACCGACATCCTGCGGCTCGCCGCCAGCATCCCCCATCATCGCCGGCTGCCCGATCCGCAGGCGAGCGTGGAGAAACGGTCGGCCACCTGTGGGTCGCGGGTGATGGCCGACGTGCGGATGGACAAGGGCCGGCTCGCGGACATGGGACTTGAAGTGCGGGCCTGCGCGCTGGGGCAGGCATCCGCTTCGCTCATGGCCGCCCATGCCATCGGCCTGAGCGCGGACGAACTGGGACAGGCGCGCGACCGGCTTGCCGCTTATCTGAGCGGCGAGGCGGACGACCTCGATTTCTGGCCCGGCCTTGCCGTCCTCGCGCCCGCGCGCGGCTACCCCGCGCGCCACGCCTCGATCCGGCTTGGTTTTGAAGCGATCGCGGAAGCCGCGCGCGCGGCCGAAGCTTGATGCCGGCTCATGCCCCCGTGGCGAACGCCACCGACATGCTGCTGTCCGACGGCGTCATCCTGCTCGGCGCGGCGGTGTTGTTCGTCATCATCTTCCGCCGGTTCGGGCTAGGTGCGGTGCTCGGCTATCTCGTCGCCGGCGCGCTCGTCGGACCGCAGGGACTTGGCCTCGTCGGCGGTGGCGAATCCAAGCTCGCCATCGCCGAAATCGGTATCGTCCTGCTGCTGTTTCTCGTCGGCCTCGAACTCAATCCTTCGCGCCTGTGGCGGTTGAAACGAGACATCTTCGCGCTCGGACTGGCGCAGGTCGTCCTTTGCGGGCTTGCGCTTACCGGCATCATCTTCCTGTTTACCGGCTTCACCTGGGGCGCGGCGATCGCGCTCGGCCTGCCGCTGGCGCTCTCTTCGACCGCGCAGGTACTGCCAAGCCTCAAGAGCAGCGGACGCATCAACTCGCCCTTTGGTGAAAAAGTCTTTTCGATCCTGCTGTTCCAGGATCTTTCGATCGTCCCGCTCATCACCATCATCGCAGCACTGTCGCGCAATCCCGCCGACGCCGCCGGCCCGCCTGGCTGGCACCTCGCTGCCTATACGGTCGCGGCCATCGCCGGCCTCGTGCTGGCAGGGCGCTTCATCCTGCGCCCCTTGCTCCAGATGGTCGGCCGCCTCGGCGAGCGCGAACTGTTCGTGACCGTTGGGCTGTTCACGGTTCTGGCTGCCGCCGCCCTGATGCACAGCCTTCACCTCTCGACCGCGCTCGGCGCTTTCGTCGCGGGGGTAATGCTGGCGGACTCCCCTTATCGGCACGAGATCGAATCCGACGTGGAGCCGTTCCGCTCGATCCTGCTCGGCCTGTTCTTCCTCGCCGTCGGTATGGTGCTCGATCTTCATGCGGTCATGGCCAACCCTCTTTTCGTGATCGGCATGGCGCTGCTGCTGGTTGCGACCAAGGCGGCGATCATCACAGGCCTCGCCCGACTGTTCGGGGTGGACATGAAACAGGCGATCGGCGCCGGCCTGTTGCTCAGCCAGGGCGGCGAATTCGGCTTCGTCCTCTTCGCGCAGGCGCAGAACGCCTATCTGGTCGCTCCCGAGGCCGCTAGCTTGTTCAGCGCGATCGTCACCGTCTCGATGGCGACCACGCCCTTCCTGATGCTGTTCGCCAGGCGTCTGGAGTTTGCGACACCCAAATCGGGGCGCGACTTGCCCGGTCCCGACAAGGCGCCGCGCGGCACCGCGATCATCGTTGGTTATGGCCGTTTCGGCCAGACCGTCGCGCAGATGCTGATGGGCCACGGCTTCGACGTAGTCCTGATCGACAAGAAACCGGCCCAGATCGAAAATTCGAGCCGCTTCGATACGAAAGTCTATTATGGCGACGGCACGCGTGTCGACCTGCTCTTTCGCGCCGGCGCAGACGAGGCCAGCCTGATCGCCTTTTGCATCGACGATCCCGATCTCGATTCGCACGCCATTCAGCCGATCGCCGAAGCCTTCCCGCAGGCCGCGCTGCTCGTGCGCGTATTCGATCGCAAGCAATTGCTTGCGCTGGAGCATATCGACATCGCCGGCACGGTGCGTGAAGTGTTCGAATCAGCCATCTGCATGGGCGTTCAGGCGATGAGCGCGCTCGGTGTGCCGCAGGCGGAAATCGAGGAAGTGGAGCGGCAGTATCGCGAAAACGACCGTCAGCGGCTCGACCTTCAGATCGAACATGGCAGTCTGATGGCAGCCAAGGATCTGCTGTTCCGACCAGGCCGGGGGATGCGACTGCTGACCCGAGGGGACAGGAAATTGACATGATCATGGTCTGGGCCGCGCTCTCGGCCGCATTGGCGATCGGCGCGGGCGCGTTCGGCGCGCACGGCGCATCGACCCCGCAAGCCGCCGAATGGCTGCGCACGGGCGGGACCTATCAGCTCATCCACGCCGTCGCCGCGATCGCGATCCTGAACCTTGGCGCGGGGGCTGGCCGCACGCCGGCGGCTCTCCTGCTCATCGGTGCGGCGATTTTTGCCGGCACGCTCTACGCCATGGCGCTAGGCGCACCGCGCTGGCTTGGAGCCGTCACGCCCATCGGTGGACTGATGCTGATCGGAGGCTGGCTCTGGGTAGCATGGCTCGTCCGGCGCGGCTGAACAGCGCTCTTCGCTTCGCCGCCCTTGCCCTCAGGCTCGCCCAAGCATAAGTTAAGCCATGGCCAACCATCATCATCAGGAGCCGACCGGCACGAAGCTCGCCGATGCCGCCCGCGCGACGCTGGAGGCGCGCGCCGAACAATGGACGCCGATGCGCGCCGCCATCTTCGACGCGCTCTCCGCCGAAGAAAAGCCCGCGTCCGCATACGATATCGCCGACACCGTCTCGCGTAATCGCGGCAAGCGCGTCGCGCCGAACAGCGTCTACCGTATCCTCGACCTGTTCGTGACGAACAATATCGCGATGCGGGTCGAAAGCGCCAACGCCTATATCGCCAACGCCCATCCGGGCTGCCAGCATGATTGCATTTTTCTCGTCTGCCGCAACTGCAAGGCGGCGACCCATGTCGACGACGACAAGGTCACGGGCGACGTGCGGGCGGTCGCCGCGCATGAGGGCTTCATCGCCGAACGTCCGGTCATCGAAATATTGGGCACCTGCGCAAAGTGTGCCGCCTGACGCGGATCAATCCAGCGTTGCGCCGATCCCCGGAACGGCCTAGCGGCTTGCGGAGTCTATGCTTTCGATGAACGATCACCCCTCCACGCCGCTACTCGACCGGGTTACATGGCCGGCGGATCTGCGCACCCTGCCCCTCGCGGAACTGCGCCAGCTCGCCGACGAACTGCGGCAGGAGGTGATCTCCGCGGTCGGTGTGACCGGTGGCCATCTGGGTTCCGGACTCGGCGTCGTCGAACTGACCACAGCGATCCACTATGTATTCGACACGCCTAACGACAAGCTGGTGTGGGACGTTGGCCATCAATGCTATCCGCACAAGATACTGACCGGCCGGCGCGACCGTATCCGCACGCTGCGGATGGGCGGCGGCCTGTCGGGCTTCACCAAGCGCGCCGAAAGCGAATATGACCCGTTCGGCGCGGCGCACAGCTCTACCTCGATCAGCGCGGCGCTTGGTTTTGCCGTCGCCAACAAGATGCAGGACAAGCCGGGCAAGGGCATCGCCGTGATCGGCGACGGCGCGATGTCGGCTGGCATGGCCTATGAAGCGATGAACAATGCGCGGGATGCGGGAAACCGTCTCATCGTCATCCTCAACGATAACGACATGTCGATCGCGCCGCCGGTCGGTGGATTGTCGGCCTATCTCGCGCGCCTCGTGTCGAGCCGTGAATTTCTGGGCCTGCGCGATCTCGCCAAGCGGCTGGCGCGCAAATTGCCCCGCCCGCTCCATAATGCAGCGCGCAAGACTGACGAATTCGCGCGCGGCATGGCGATGGGAGGCACATTGTTCGAGGAACTGGGCTTCTACTATGTCGGCCCGGTCGACGGCCATAATCTCGACCAGTTGATCCCCGTCCTCGAAAATGTCCGCGACGCCGCCGAAGGACCATGCCTCGTCCATGTCGTGACGCAAAAGGGCAAGGGCTATGCCCCGGCGGAAGCGGCAGCGGACAAATATCATGGCGTCCAGAAATTCGACGTCATCACCGGCGCTCAGGCCAAGGCCCCGCCCGGCCCCCCTAGCTATACCAATGTGTTTGCGCAGGCGTTGATCGCCGAAGCGCAACGCGATCCCACCGTCTGCGCGATCACGGCGGCGATGCCGTCCGGCACCGGCCTCGACAAGTTCGGTCAGGCATTTCCCGATCGCACTTTCGACGTCGGTATCGCCGAACAACATGCCGTCACCTTCGCCGCTGGCCTTGCCGCGCAGGGTATGCGCCCTTTTTGTGCGATCTATTCGACCTTCCTGCAACGCGCCTATGATCAGGTGGTGCATGATGTCGCGATCCAGAATCTGCCGGTCCGCTTCGCGCTCGACCGTGCGGGACTCGTGGGCGCGGACGGATCGACCCATGCCGGCAGTTTCGACATCGCCTATCTTGCCACCCTGCCCAATTTTGTCGTGATGGCCGCTGCCGACGAAGCCGAACTGGTGCATATGGTCCACACCTGTGCTGTCCATGACAGCGGGCCGATCGCGGTGCGCTATCCACGTGGCAACGGCACCGGCGTCGACCTGCCCGTCGTTCCCCAACGGTTGGAGATCGGGAAAGGCCGTATCGTCCGCGAAGGACGGCAGGTCGCCATTCTTTCGCTCGGCACCAGGCTCGAAGAGGCACTCAAAGCCGCCGAAACGCTGGAAGCCAAAGGTCTGTCGACCACCGTCGCCGACCTGCGTTTCGCCAAACCGCTGGACGAAGCGTTGATCCGCAAGCTGCTGAGCACCCATGAGGTCGCGGTCACGGTCGAAGAAGGCGCGATCGGCGGCCTCGGCGCGCATGTGCTGACGCTCGCGAGCGATCTTGGCCTGACCGACGCGGGCCTCAAAATCCGTACCATACGCCTGCCCGACATTTTCCAGGATCAGGACAAGCCCGAAAAACAATATGCCGACGCCAAACTGGACGCGGCCGGCATCGTCGATACAGTTTTGACCGCGCTGCGCCATAACAGTGCCGGTGTGAACGAGGCACGGGCCTGAGCCTTGATTAAGGCGGTCGAGCGCTGCGCCTGTCGGCGCGGCGCTCTCATTTCATCTTATTGCGGAACGGACGCCCGTGCGTCCTGGCCGTCGCCTTCGGGCGCGGCGATGATGTCGCGGGTCGCCGCACCCTTGTCGACGACTTCGGTGCCCGGATCGCCCGCCGACGAGCGGATGCCCGGAGCGGCATTGACGCGGCCGGCGCGGGTCAGCGCATCGCTTTCGGTCGCGCTGCGCGGCGCGGGGCCACCGAACATCGCGTCGAGCGCGGCCGCCTTCGAATCGACGGTCGTCGCCGATGGCGTGCCCGGCGCAGGCGGCACCATCGCGAAATCGGGCGGGATCACCAGCGGCGCCTGACGCGACACGGCGAATTCATCCGGCCGGTCGCGGTTGAACAGGCCCGACGAGCCGCAGGCGGACAGGGTGGAAACAAGGCCGGCGGCAAGGATCAGTTTACGCATTATTATAGTGACTCCGTCTTTGCGCTCTTCTCGCGCAGCAGCAGCGCGCGTGCAAGCAGGATCAACACGCCGATCGTGATCGCGGCATCGGCGAGATTGAAGATGAGGAACGGCCGCCACTCGCCGAAATGCAGGTCGGCATAGTCGACCACATAGCCAAGCCGCATCCGGTCGGCGATATTGCCGATCGCGCCGCCCAGCACCAGCCCCAGCGCGGCGACATCGGCACGCGCCTTTTCGCGCCACATCCAGACGCCGACGAAGGCCGCGATCAGAACGGTCATGCCGACCAGCAGCCAGCGCATCAGGTTCGTGTCGGCATGGAAAAAGCCCATCGAAACACCGCGATTTTCGAGCCAGCGCAGGCGAAATATCGGCAAAATCTCTATGCCCGCATCCGCTCTGCCCTTCAGAGCCAGCGGCCAGGTGACGATATATTTGACGAGCTGGTCCGTCAGCAGCGTCACGACAGCGACGGTGAGCCCCAGCGGGCGGTGATTGATCGCGCCGGGCATGTTCATGCATCCTTCTGGGATGACACAGGTGACACAACAGCGCGCGGGCGGGGCATGGGCGATTCCATCGGAAAAAGAGCGGGTTGCGCGCGGTATAGCGCAGGAGCCGACCAGTAGGACAGCGCGGACTGGACGACCCGGTTCACCCCCTCAACACATCGTCGCAACGGTCGCACAGCGCGCCGTCCTCGACGACTTCGGGTAGCAGCCGCCAGCAGCGACCGCATTTGTGCCAGTCGCTGGGCCTGACGACGATGCCGTCACCGACGCCCGTTTCGATGCGGGCAACGATGGCGATTTCCGCGAAGTTCACACCGTCACTGTGCAGCAGTTCGCCCATGGTGACGTCGGCTTCCAGACTGGAACGGACGATCTTTTCGCGGCGGAGCGGTTCGATCGCTTCGTTCACTTCCTCGCGCTTGGCGCGCAGGTGGGTCCACCGATCGCCAAGACCATCGTCCAGCCAGCGGGCGTCGACATCCGGCCATTCCAGAAAATGCACGCTGTCGCAGTCATTTGGAAAGCGGCTTTGCCACACTTCCTCAGCAGTGAACGGAATGATCGGCGCTGCGTAGCGGACCAGCGCATGGAACAATGTATTCAGCACGGTGCGATAGGCGCGGCGCTTGGGATCGGACTTTGCGTCGCAGTAGAGGCAGTCCTTGCGGATATCGAAGAAGAAGGCCGACAGGTCGCTATTCGCAAAGTCGAACAGAGCGCGGGTATAGCGCGAAAATTCCAGCCAGTTTTCGCTCCCCGCCGCCTTGTCGACGACGCCGCGCAGTTCCGCGTCCAGTTCAGCGAGGCGATGGAGCATGTACCGCTCCAGTTCCGGCATGTCGGCATAGACCACCGCCTCCTCTTCCGAATAATCGGAAAGAGCGCCCAGCATATAGCGGAAACTGTTGCGTAATTTCCGATAGGCGTCGGACGAGCCCGCCAGCACTTCCTTGCCGATGCGGACATCGTCGAAATAATCCGTGCTGGCGACCCAGACGCGCAATATGTCTGCGCCGCTTTCACCCATGATCTTGAGCGGATCGACGACGTTGCCGAGCGACTTGGACATTTTACGCCCGGTGCCGTCGAGCGCAAACCCATGGGTCAGCACCGCGTCATAAGGCGCGCGCCCGCGCGTGCCACTCGATTCGAGCAGCGAGGACTGGAACCAGCCGCGATGCTGGTCGGACCCTTCGAGATACAGGTCGGCGCGCACGCCTTCGCCATAGCGGGCCTCGATCACGAAACTGTGCGTGGAGCCGCTGTCGAACCAGACGTCGAGAATGTCGTTGACGACTTCATAGTCGGCGAGATCGTAGTCGGCCCCGAGCAGGGCCTGATGATCCGCGCCGAACCATGCGTCCGCGCCCGCGCCCTTGAAGGCGGCGATGATGCGGGCATTGACCGCAGGATCAACGAGATACTGGCCGCTTTTGCGATGGACATAGAGGGCGATGGGGACGCCCCAGGCACGCTGACGCGAGATGACCCAGTCCGGGCGGCCCTCCACCATGGAGCGGATGCGGTTGGTGGAGCGCTCGGGCACCCAGCGGGTGTGGGCGATCGCGTCAAGGGCGATGTCGCGCAGGGTTGGGTCGTTGCTCCTGCTCCGTTCGCCCTGAGCGAAGTCGAAAGGTTCAGCCGAGCTTTGCGAGGCCGGGTTGGAGGCTTCGCCTTCGCTCAGCAGGGGGCTTCGACTACGCTCAGCCCGAACGGAGGGAGGCACGTCCATCGGGATGAACCATTGCGGGGTGCAGCGGTAGATGATCCGCGCCTTGGAGCGCCAGCTATGCGGGTAACTGTGGCGGAAGTCGTTGGCGGACAGCAGCGCGCCGGCATTGCACAGATCGGTGCAGATCGGCCCATCGACGCCGTTGAATTTGGTGTTGATGACGCTGCCTTGGCCGGGGAGCCATTCCCAGTCGTCGCGGTAGAAGCCCGCGTCGTTGACCGCGAAGACGGGATCGATGCCCAGCGCCTTGCACGCGATGAAATCCTCCTCGCCATGGTCGGGGGCCATATGGACGAGGCCGGTGCCCGCGTCGGTGGTCACATGATCGGCGGGCAGGAACGGGCGTGGCCGCGCGAAGAAGCCGCCGAGCTTGTGCATCGGGTGGCGGGCAATGGCGCCGGCCAGGTCTTTGCCAGTGCCGCGCCAATAAAATCGTTCATCGACAAGACAGTCACCTGCCCGGTCGCGAACCGCATCGAAAAGCTGTTTCGCGATGACGAGGTTCATATCTCGATAGACTTCTCGACCAGCGCGGACGCCGATCATGACATACTCAATCTCTTCCCCATAAGCGATCGCCTGGTTCACCGGAATCGTCCAAGGCGTCGTCGTCCAGATTACCGCATAGGTGCCGACCAGTTCCGGCGCGTTCGGCGCTTCCATGATCTCGAACGCCACGTCGATCTGGGTCGAGGTCACATCCTCATATTCGACTTCCGCCTCCGCCAGCGCGGTTTTTTCGACCGGGGACCACATCACCGGCTTGGCCCCACGATAGAGCTGGCCGCTTTCCGCGAATTTGAGCAATTCGCCGACGATCGTCGCTTCGGCATCGAACTTCATGGTGAGGTACGGATCGGCCCAGTCGCCCATCACACCCAGCCGCTTGAACTGTTCTTTCTGCACGTCGACCCATTTGTCGGCATAGGCGCGGCATTGGGCGCGGAATTCCTGGGGGGGAACCTCGTCCTTGTTCAGCTTCTTCTTGCGATATTCCTCCTCGATCTTCCATTCGATCGGCAGGCCGTGGCAATCCCAACCCGGCACATAGGGCGCATCCTTGCCGAGCAAGGACTGGCTGCGCACGATGATGTCCTTAAGGACCTTGTTCATCGCATGGCCCATATGGATGTCGCCATTGGCGTAGGGCGGGCCGTCATGCAGGATGAAGCGTTCGCGTCCGGCGCGCTTTTCGCGCAGCTTGCCGTACAGGTCCATCGCGTCCCATTTCGCCGCGATGGCCGGTTCCTTCTGCGCCAGGCCCGCCTTCATCGGGAAGTCGGTGACGGGCAGGAATACAGAGGATTTATAGTCGGGTGCGTCGGTCATTTGGGCGTCCGGTCAATCAACGAAACCGTTCGCCCTGAGCGTGTCGAAGGGCTCGGCCGAGCGAAGTCGAGGCGCTTCGACTTCGCTCAGTAGAGGGCTTCGACTTCGCTCAGCCCGAACGGGGGAAAAGTCTGGCGTGCCCTACGCGACGTAAGGCGTCCCCGCAAGGATTTGCCGCGCTTGGGTGCAGTCCTGGGCGATCTGCGCCATGAGAGCGTCCAACCCGTCATATTTCGCTTCGGGCCGCAAATAGGCGACCAGCTGCACCTCGATCACCTGGCCGTACAGATCTCCGGCAAAATCGAAGAAATGCGGCTCGAGCAGTTCCTTGGGGGGATCGAAGCTGGGGCGGATGCCAAGGTTCGCCGCGCCGTCCAGCACCCGCCCGTCGGGCAACAGTCCGCGCACGGCGTAAATGCCATAGGCCGGGCGCAGATAGTCGCCCATATCGACATTGGCGGTGGGGAAACCGATGGTGCGGCCGAGCTTGTCACCATGCTGCACCGGGCCGGCAATGGCGAAGGGGCGCGTCAGCAGGCGGGTCGCGGTCGCGCAATCGCCAGCGCGCAGGGCGTCCCTGATCCGGCTCGATGAGATCACCTCGCCACCCGCGTCGGCAACGGGGGCGACCGCTTCGGCATCCATGCCCGATGCCGCGCCCAATTCCGCCAACGCGCCGATGGAGCCGACGCGCGCTTTGCCGAAGGTGAAATCCCGCCCGGTCACGACCCCCGCGACACCCATATCCTCGCTCAGCAGACGCACGAAGTCGTTGGGGCCGAGCGCGGCAAGATCGTGGGTGAAGCCGAACACCAGCATCGCGTCCGCCCCTGCCGCCGCGAACAGCGCCTGTCGCTGGTCGAGCGTGGTCAGGCGGAAGGGTGGTGAATCGGGCTGGAAAAAGCGCATCGGATGTGGATCGAAGGTCGCCACAATCGCCGGTCGCCCTTCGGCGCGGGCGCGCGCGATCGCCCGCCCGACGACCGCCTGATGGCCGGCGTGAAAGCCATCGAAATTGCCGAGCGCCATGATGCTCCCGCGCAGATGAGCGGGGATCGGTGCGCCGCTGTCCAGCCGCTGCATGACGCGGCCTATAGGGGGGAGCCGGGGCGGTGGCAATCGGGCGATCCGTTGCGCCGGAAGGTGACGAAGCTGTAGGCCGGGCGGTCGCCGGATGCGGCGTGATCCTCCCGCGCGGACTCGGTCCATTGGGTGGCGTCGGGGTAGGCGATCGACGCGTCCCCCCGGGCATCGACATGCACCTCGGTCAATTCGATCCGGTCGGCGAGCGGCAGGAACAGCCGGTAGATTTCCGCCCCGCCGATCACCATGAGGACGGGCGCGGCGGCCAGGCCGATGGCTTCGGCCACGTCATGCGCGACCTCTGCCCCCGCCGCCGACCAGTTGCGATGGCGCGTCAGCACGATATGCCGGCGATCGGGCAGCAAACCCGGCAGGCTGTCGAAGGTCTTTCGCCCCATGATCATAGGATGGCCCAGGGTCAGCGCCTTGAAATGTTTGAGGTCAGCCGGCAGCCGCCATGGCAGGCCCCCGTCCCGCCCGATCACGCCATTGTCGGCGCGCGCGAGGACGAGGGTGATTTCAGGGCCTTCGCTCACAGCGTCAGCCGTGTGACATGTCCCATCTTGCGCCCGGCGCGCGCGTCATGCTTGCCGTAGAGGTGCAGATGGTTCGCCGGGTCGGACAGGATCGCGCTCCATTCGCCTGCCTGATCGCCGATCAGGTTGCGCATCTCCACCCGCCGCGCCGCCAGCGCCGTATCACCCAGCGGCAGGCCGCAAATCGCGCGAACATGATTTTCGAACTGGCTCGTGACCGCGCCCTCGATCGTCCAATGGCCGCTATTATGGACGCGTGGGGCCATTTCGTTGAACACCGGGCCGTCGGGGCTGGCGAAGAACTCGCACGCGAGCACGCCGACATAATCAAGCGCGTCGGCGACCTTTTGCGCGAGCACGCGCGCCTCCGCCAACTGCCCCTGGATCAGGGGGCCGGCGGGCGCGGTCGAGGTGGCGAGGATACCGTCGACATGGATGTTGGCGGCCGAATCCCAGAAGCGCACTGCGCCGTCCGCGCCGCGCACCAGGATCACGGAAAATTCTTCGGCGAAGGTCACGAATCCTTCGAGGATCGCCGGTTGCCGCTGGATCGCGTTCCAGGCGCCGACCGCATCGCCTGGCTCGGCCAAACGTGCCTGCCCCTTGCCGTCATAGCCCATGCGCCGGGTCTTGAGGATGGCGCGGCTGCCGATGCGCTCCAGCGCCTCCTCCAGCTGGTCGAGATCATCCACCGGCGCGAAGGGCGCGGTCACGCCGCCAAGGTCCGCGACGAAGCGCTTTTCGGCCAGCCGGTCCTGCGCCACGCGCAGCGCCTGCGCGCCCGGCCGGACGATCGCGGCGCCCGCCAGCACGCCGATCGCCTGCGGATCGACATTCTCAAACTCGTAAGTGACGACATCGACCGACGCGGCAAAGGCCGCGAGCGCCGCCACATCCTCATAAGCGGCCTGCGTCCAGCGCGGCGACACATCGGCTGCGGGGCCGCTGGCTTCGGGCGCATAGATATGGGTGCGATAGCCAAGCTGCGCGGCGGCGATGGCGATCATCCGGCCAAGCTGGCCACCGCCCAATATCCCGATCGCGGCACCCGGCGCTACGACGGTCATTCGGGCGTTTCGGCGACGTCCGCCGACTGCTTCGCGCGCCATGCGTCAAGGCGTGCCGCGAGCGCGTCGTCGGTGGTGGCGAGAATCGCCGCCGCCAGCAGCGCCGCGTTGATCGCGCCGGGCTTGCCGATCGCCAGCGTGCCGACCGGAATGCCGCCAGGCATCTGGACGATGGAGAGCAGCGAATCCATGCCCTTGAGCGCCTTCGATTCCACCGGCACGCCCAGCACGGGCAGCCGCGTCATCGCGGCCGCCATGCCGGGCAGATGCGCCGCGCCGCCGGCACCGGCAATGATGACCTTGAGGCCACGCCCGACCGCGCCTGTCGCATAATCATAGAGCCGCTGGGGCGTGCGATGCGCGGACACGACCTTGCATTCATGCGCGACGCCGAGCGCTTCGAGCGTCTGCGCCGCGTGGCCCATCGTCTCCCAGTCGGACCTCGACCCCATGATGATGCCGACGACCGGCTGCGTGCCCCCGCTCATGCGCTCGCTTCCCCTGTAATGTCAGCCCCGCTAGGCCCGGAAAGCAAAATGCCTTAACCGGGCGATGCGCGGACAGCAATAAGAGCCTTGCCGATATTTCTGCGAAAGAAACTTACCGTTCCGACAGATAATAGCGATCGGTCGCGCTCAGATCGTCGGCAAGCTCATAGACGATGGGCTGGCCGGTCGGGATTTCCAGCTCGGTGATCTCGTCGTCGGGGATGTTCGACAGATGTTTGACCAGCGCGCGCAGCGAATTGCCGTGGGCGGAGATGATGACGCGCTTGCCGGCCTTCAGCTCGGGCGCGATGCGGCTTTCCCAATAGGGTAGCACGCGGGCGATCGTGTCTTTGAGGCTCTCGGTCGACGGGATCGCGATACCGTCATAGCGGCGGTCCTTGCCAAGGTCGAATTCGCTGCCCGCTTCCAGGACCGGCGGCGGGATGTCGAAGCTGCGGCGCCAGATCTTCACCTGATCCTCGCCATGTTTGGCCGCCGTCTCCGCCTTGTTGAGGCCGGTCAGCCCGCCATAGTGGCGCTCGTTGAGCCGCCAGTCCTTTTCCACCGGCAGCCACAGCCGCCCCATTTCCTCGAGCGCGAGGTTCAGCGTCTTGATCGCGCGGGTCTGGAAACTGGTAAAGCACTGGTCGAAATCCAGCCCCTTCTGCCCCATCAGCCGACCGGCGGCGCGCGCTTCTTCCGCGCCCTTTTCGGTCACGTCCACGTCCCACCAGCCGGTGAAGCGGTTTTCGAGGTTCCACGACGACTGGCCGTGGCGGATGAGGACGAGAGTGGGCATCGGCGCGTCTCCTGCACGATAACTGGCGATGGATGCCCCATAACGCGGGAAATCGGCGGTGCAAGCTTGTCCCCTGCAACCCCCGCCCCACATTGCGACGGGCGGCTCGATACGATAGCCCTGCGCGCATATTTCGGAAGGACTGACGGTTTGGCATTCGTGAAAGGCGCATGGCGCATATTGGTCGCGATCAAGGACGGGCTGGTCCTGCTGTTCCTGCTGCTGTTCTTCGGGCTGCTCTACGCCGCCCTGTCCTTCTCGCCCAAGCCCGTAAAGGCGGTGAGCGCAGGCGCGCTGCTACTCGACCTCGACGGAACGATCGTCGAACAACCCGCCTCGCTCGATCCGGTGTCGCTGCTGTCCGGGTCCGGGCCGCAAGCGAAGGAATATCGCCTGTCAGACCTCGTCACCGCGCTCGACGCAGCCAAGGGCGACGCCAAGGTCAAGGCGGTGGTGCTCAACCTCGACGGGTTCATGGGCGGCGGTCAGGTCGCTATCGAGCGGGTCGGCAAGGCGCTGGACGGCGTGCGCGCGGCCAGGAAGCCGGTATTCACTTTCGCGACCGTCTATAATGACGACAGCTATCAGCTCGCCGCCCATGCGAGCGAAGCGTGGCTCGACCCGCTGGGCGGTGTCGCCATCGCCGGGCGGGGGGGATCGGCGCTCTATTATAAGGGGCTGATCGACAAGCTGGGCGTCAACACCCATGTCTACCGCGTCGGCACCTATAAAAGCTTTGTCGAACCCTTCATCCGCAGCGACCAGTCGCCCGAAGCGAAGCAGGCCAGCCAGGCGCTAGACGGCGCCTTGTGGCAGACTTGGCAGGATGACGTTCTCAAGGCCCGGCCCCGCGCAAAGGTCGTGGCCTATGCCAATGACCCCGCCGCGGCGGCGCAGGCCAGCGGCGGCAATCTTGCCAAGGCGGCGCTGTCTTCCGGCCTTGTCGACAAACTGGGGGACGAAACCGCCTTCGGTACGCGTATCGCGCAGATCGTTGGCGAACCGGACAAGAAGCGCGCGGGCGGTTTCGCCACCATCGACCTTGCCAGCTATGTAAAAGCCCGCCAGCCCGCCAATGATGGCGATATCGGCATCCTCACCATCGCGGGAGACATCGTCGATGGCGAAGCCGGACCCGGCACGGCGGCGGGCGACACGATTACGGCGCAGCTCTACAAGGCGCTCGCCGAAAAGGACTTAAAAGCGCTGGTCGTGCGCGTCGATTCGCCCGGCGGGTCGGTCATGGCGTCGGAAAAAATCCGCGTCGCGATCATGCAGGCCAAGCGTCAGGGACTGCCCGTCATCGTCTCCATGGCCAATGTCGCGGCGAGCGGCGGCTATTGGGTTTCGACCCCCGCCGACATGATCTTCGCGCAGCCCGACACCATCACCGGGTCCATCGGCGTGTTCGGCATATTGCCGAGCTTCGAGGGGACGCTGGCGAAGATGGGCGTCACCACCGACGGCGTGCGCACGACCCCGCTGTCGGGCCAGCCCGATCTGGCCGGGGGCACGACGCCGCAATTCGACCAGATCATGCAGTTGGGGGTCGAAGATATTTACCGCCGCTTCACCGGCCTCGTCGCGCAATCCCGCCGCAAGACCCCGCAACAGATCGACGCGATCGCGCAGGGTCGCGTGTGGGATGGCGGCACTGCGCGGCAGATCGGCCTCGTCGACCGATTCGGCGGCTTGGAGGACGCCATCGCCGAAGCGGCGCGCCGCGCGAAGATCGACCCCGCAGACGCACGAACCTATCGCATCGAAAAGACGCCCGACCGGTTCGCGCAATTCATCCAGTCGATGGCGGAACGTGATCAGGATGACGGTGCCGCCCCCCGCGACATGCTCAGTCGGCAGGCGCTGATCCAGCGGCGCTGGGCGATGCAGGCGATCGCCGACGTGCGCGCACTGGTTTCGGGGGCGGGGGTGCGCGCCGACTGCCTCGAATGCCGCAGCTATGGCGCGCCGCGGCCGGCGCAGGATGCGCAGGGGCTGTTGGCCATGCTTGCGGCGCTCTGGCGATAGCGACCATGCATATTCGCAGGGTTCGCGCCAATGACGCGGCTGCCATCGCCAGCCTCTATCGCCCCTTTGTCGAGGACAGCCGGATCAGCTTCGAACTCATCGCGCCCGATGCGGAAGAAATCGGCCGACGCATCGGTAAATGCGGGGACGCCTATCCCTATCTCGTCGCTGAAGGAGGGGACGGCGTCCTTGGCTACGCCTATGCCACCGCCTTTCGCGATCGACCGGCCTACCGCTTCGCGGTCGAAACCAGCATCTATCTCTCGCCGCATGCACAAGGGTGCGGGCTTGGCCGTCGCCTCTATACAGCGTTGCTCGATATCCTGACCGCGCAGGGTTTCGTGCACGCGATCGGTGCGGTCACCATGCCCAATGACGCCAGCACCGCGCTTCATCTGGCGATGGGCTATGCGACCACCGGCGTTTATCGGGATATCGGTTTCAAGCAGGACGCATGGGCCAGCGTGCAGCTATTCCAGAAAACCCTGCATGCGCTGCCCGATACGCCGCAGGAGCCGCTGCCTCTCTCCGCTTGCCCCGCATGGACAGCTATTCCGGCGTGACATCGCGATAGGTGGGGAGACCAAGCCCGCGCCGGATCGCAACCGCGCGCAGCAGAAAGCCGAGCAGCGCCGCGATCACCCCCGCGACCGGCACGTCCAGCCCGCCCCAGCGCAGCGCCACGAACAGGCCGGACGCAACCGCCGCCGCCGTCACATAAAGCTCGGGGCGCAGCAGGATCGACGGTTCACCCGCCAGCAGATCGCGCATGATCCCGCCGACGCAGCCGGTGACGACCCCCATCATCGCCGCGACGAAGGGCGGCACGCCGATCGCCATCGCCTTGGCCGCGCCGAACACGGCGAACGCCGCCAGCCCGGTGGCATCGAGCCAGTCGAGCGCATGCTCGCTCCACCAGCGGCGCGGCGTCATCCACACCAGCAGCGCGGCGGCCATGCAGGTGATGGCGGGCACCGCATCATGGACCCAGAACACCGGCGCGCCGATCAGCAGGTCGCGCACCGTCCCCCCGCCGACGCCCGTCACCAGCGCGAAAAAGGCGAAGGTGACGATCGTCTGTTTCAGCCGCGCTGCCGCCAGTGCGCCGGATGCCGCAAACACGAAAATGCCGACGATGCTCAATGTTTCGAGCACCGGACCGATCGATGCCGCCAGCGCGAGGACGGGCGGCGCCAGCACCGGCGGGGGCACGCCACCCATGCTGCCTATTTGGCCAGTTCGGACTCGATCGCGGCGACCAGCGCGGCGTCGTCGGGCGCGGTGTCGGGCGAAAAGCGCGCAGCGACCGAACCATCCCTGGCGATCAGGAACTTCTCGAAATTCCACAGCACTTCTGGTTCCGGGGCTGGCGTGATGCCATAGCCGACCAGCTTCTCGCGAAACCCGCCCTCACTCCCCTGCGCCGTGGGCACCGCGCCGGTCAGGGCCGCGTAGAGCGGATGCTTGTCCGCACCGGTCACGGTGATCTTTTCGAACATCGGAAATTCCACGCCGAAATTGGTGGTGCAAAAGGTCGCGATTTCCTCGTTCGAGCCCGGCTCCTGCGCGCCGAAATCATTGGCGGGGAAACCGGCGACGACCAGACCCTGGTCCTTATACGCGCCATAGAGCTTCTCGAGCCCTTCATATTGCGGCGTGAGGCCACATTTCGACGCTACGTTGACGGCGAGAACGACCTTGCCCGCATAATCGCCAAGGCTCGTATCCTCGCCCTTGATGGTCTTGAGCGGGATCGTCTGGATAGTGCTCATGTCGGTCTCCTTGAGGGGCAATTCAGTCAGGCGCGGACCATGCCATCAGATCGTCGCGCCGAAAAGCTTTCCCGCGCCCGCCGTGGCCAGCATCGCCAATATGCCCCAGAACAGCACCCGACCGACCGACCGCGCCACTGGCCCGCCGCCCAGTCGCGCGCCGATCCAGCCCAGCATCACGAGACCGAGCAGCGAGACCAGCACAAGGACGGGGATCGTCGACCCTACAGGGCTCAACAGCACCGCCAGCAGCGGCAAGGCGGCGCCGGCCGAAAAGCTCGCGGCCGACGCCAGCGCCGCCTGCACCGGCCGCGCCGCGCTGAGTTCGGAAATGCCCAACTCGTCGCGGGCATGCGCGCCCAGCGCATCCGCCGCCATCAACTGCTCGGCCACCTGCCCCGCCAGATCGGGCGTCAGGCCGCGCTCGATATAGATATCGCGCAATTCCCGCCGTTCGGCGTCCGGCTGCATGGCAAGCGCCCGCCGCTCCTTGGCGAGATCGGCCCGCTCGGTATCGGATTGCGCGCTGACGGAAACATATTCGCCCGCCGCCATCGACATCGCGCCTGCGACCAGCGCCGCGACGCCCGCCAGCAGCACCGATTCGCGCGCCGCGCCCGACGCCGCTATCCCCGCGAGCAGGCTGGCGGTCGAGACGATGCCGTCATTGGCGCCGAGCACCACCGCGCGCAGCCAGCCGATACGGTTGACATAATGGACCGCGTGGTGCGGCTGTCCGCCCTGGGGCCGGCTCACACCGTCCGTTCCGTCATCGCCTCGCGCCGCGCGGCGATATGCATGGTCAGGAACCGGCCGTGGCGCTCGACGTCGACCACCGCCTGCCCGAAGCCGCGCAGGTGCAGCATCGAAAAGATCAGCGACGCCGGATATTCGTTCATCTGCATCATCGGCTCGCTCGCCTTCTTGCCGCGCAGCCGGTGCACCAGCCGCTGCAGCCCCGGAACGCGCGTCCGGGCGCGATAGAAGAACGCTTTGGCCGGCGAATCGCCGCGTCGGATCGCGACATGGATGCTGAGCAACCCGCCGACCGCCACCTTGTCGAGCAGCCCGCCGATCAGGCGCATGCCGCGATCGACCGGGATATGCTGGAACACGATATAGCTGTGGACGAAATCGAAGCTGCCCTCCGCGCCGCTCAGCCGGTCGTCGGACGAGCGGAAATGGACGTTATCGACGCCCCGCTCCTGCCGCAGCCGCTCCCCCTCGGCCAGCATGGCCGGCGAGATATCGAGCCCGATCACCTCGGCGAACTGAGCGCCCAAAGGCAGCGCGACCCGGCCGACGCCGCAGCCGAAATCAAGCGTGCGACCACGCGACACCGCGCCCAGCATGCGTTCCAGCCGCGCCAGCCGGCCCAGAATATAGGCTTCTCCGGTGTGCAGGAAATGGTCGAGATCGACCTGCTCCCGGCGAAATTCCGGCGCCGCCACCACGCCATAATAGGGGTCGGTCTCGCCCCAGATGCGCCAGTCCTTATCCGTATCGGTCATGCGTGTCCTGCCGGGGCCTCCATGCTGCCTGCGCCTGCGCTATCAGATGCGCGGCGCGTGGGGAACTGCTTCAGCCGGCCAGCCCCTCGGCCTTTTCGGCAAGTTCCAGCCAGCGCGCCTCTGCCGCGTCCCTGGCCGCTCGCGCCGTCTCGATCGCTTGCGTGAGCGCGTCGAACCGTTTGCGGTCGCGCGCATAAAGCGCCGGGTCGGCCAGCAGCGCCTCGTCGCGCGCGATGTCGGCCTCCAGCGCCTCGACCCGCGCCGGCAACTGGTCGAGGTCGCGCTGGTCCTTATAGGTCAGTTTTGCGGAAACCGGTTTGGGCGGCGGGGCAGCTGCGACGGCTTTCCGGGCGGTCTTCGCCGCCTTGCGCGGATCGCGCTTGGCGATCCAGTCGGCATAGCCGCCGACGATCACGTCCACCACCCCGGTGCCGTCCAGTCCCAGCGTCACCGTGACCGTGCGGTCGAGAAAATCGCGGTCATGGCTGACGATCAGGACCGTGCCGTCATAATCGGCGATCACTTCCTGCAACAGGTCGAGCGTTTCCAGATCGAGGTCGTTGGTCGGCTCGTCCAGCACGAGCAGGTTGGATTCGCGCGCGAATTCCCGCGCGAACAGCAGCCGCGACCGCTCGCCGCCGGACAGCGTGCCCACCTTGGCCTCGGCCAGCGACGGGTCGAACAGGAAGTCCTTAAGATAGCCATGGACATGCTTGCGCACCCCGCGCACGTCGATCCAGTCGCCGCCCTCGGCCAGCACGTCGCGCACACTCTTGTCCGCCTGCATCAGGCTGCGCTGCTGGTCGATGAAGATCATGTCGAGCGTTTTGGCCTGGCTGATCGTCCCGCTGTCGGGCTCCAGTTCGCCGGTCAAAAGCTTGAGCAGCGTCGTCTTGCCCGCGCCATTGCCGCCGACGATGCCGATCCTGTCGCCGCGCTGTACCCGCAGCGAAAAATCGTCGATAATGATGCGCTGCTTGTCGCCGCTGCCGAACATCTTCGTCACATGCTCGGCCTTGATGACGCTTTTGGTCTTGCTGTCATCGGCCGCCATCGCGATCTTCGCAACACCCTGTGGCCCTACCATCGCCGCGCGCTGCTCGCGCATTTCCCACAGCTTGGACAGCCGGCCCTGATTGCGCTTGCGGCGCGCCGTGACGCCGCGTTCCAGCCAATGCGCTTCGAGCTTCAGCCGGGCGTCCAGCTTGTCGGCGGCGCGCGCCTCTTCGGCGTAGACCGCTTCCATCCACTGTTCAAAGCCGCCAAAGCCGATCTCGTTACGCCGCATCGCGCCCCGGTCGAGCCACAGCGTCTGGCGCGTGAGCCGGGTCAGGAAGGCGCGGTCATGGCTGATGACGATGAACGCGCCATTATAGCGCGCCAGCCAGTTTTCCAGCCAGTCGATCGCCGCAATGTCCAGATGGTTGGTCGGCTCGTCCAGCAACAGCAGGTCCGGCTCGCTCGCCAGCGCGCGGGCGATGGCGGCGCGGCGGCGCTCGCCCCCGCTTGCGGTCTTCGCCTCGCGCGACAGGTCTATGCCCAACTGGTCGGCGATCGCCTCCACTTCGTGCACGGGCGGCGCAAATTCGCCTGCCAGCGCGAAATCATGCAGCGTCGCAAAGGCGCTGACGTCGGGGTCCTGTTCCAGCAGGATGACGCGCGCGCCCGGCTGCACCGATCGCGTGCCCTCGTCGGGTTCGATGATGCCGCCCAGCAGCTTGAGCAACGTCGTCTTGCCGGCGCCATTGCGCCCGATCAACGCCAGCCGGTCCTTCGCGCCGACATGAATGTCCATGCCCCGGAACAGCCAGTGGGTGCCCTGCGAGAGGCCGAGATTTTCGTAGGAAAGGATAGGAGCCGCCATGGGCGTGCAGCTACGGCCTGCGCCGTCCGGGGGCAAGGGGCGATGGCCGCGGGATTGCGCGCGGCCCAGCACGGACCGGCGGCGGGAAACGCGCTGTTGTCAAACTGTCATCGCCCTTTCGCACGGCCGCAACATATCGGGCGCAACAGCCCCTCCAAGCGATGCAGCGAAACGCGTGCGCGCATCTTCCAAGGGGACTCACAATGACGAAACTGCGCAGCGCGCTGGCTGCTTCTGTGTCCGGCCTGTTTTTCATGGCGCTGAGCGCGCCCGCTTTCGCGGCGCCTGCGGCCCCCGTGGCCGGAGATGCGGCCCCGGCCGAATCGCCTGATGCCAGCGGCCTCACCGAAATCACCGTCACTGCGCAAAAACGCCCCGAAAATCTTCAGTCGACGCCGATCTCCATCTCGGTGATGCGCAGCGACGACCTGACCAATCGTCATGTCACTTCGCTGGTGGACCTTGGCGACGGCGCAATCCCCTCGCTGAAGATCGCGCCCTTCTATTCGCGCAATTCGGCGCTGATCGTCAATATTCGCGGCATCGGCGTCCTGTCCGACGGCAACCAGCCCGCGCGTGACCAGGGCGTCGGCGTCTATGTCGACGGCGTCTATCTCGGCCGCGCCCAGGGCCTTGGCACCGCGCTGTTCGACATCGAGAATATCGAAGTGTTGAAGGGGCCGCAGGGGACATTGTTCGGCCGCAATACCGAAGGCGGCGCGGTCAACATCGTGACCAAGAAGCCGTCGGGCGAATTTCATGTGAACGGCACTGCCGGCATGGGCAATTTCGGCAGTCACAAGGGCGAGGTCCATATCGACCTGCCGGCGTTCAACGACATCGCGATCAAGCTCGACGCGGTGGTCGCCCATCGCGATCCGCTCGTGAAGAACCCGCTGTCGGGCGCGGACGGCTTCAACCAATATGACAAGCGCGGCTTCCATGCCGAAGCGCTGTGGAAACCATCGGACAGTTTCAGCGCCGATTACAGCTTCGACATTTCGAAGGATGAATCGACTTCGCTCTACCTCAACCTCGTCGGGCCGGGCACCAACAGGCAGGCAGCGGTCGGCACGATCCAGCCGAACCGCGTGCGCACCGCCAATGTCGGCGTGCCGCAGCAGCCGAGCGTCGGCCATGTTCAGGGCCATCGCCTCACGCTCGAATATGATTTGTCGCCCGCACTGACGCTGAAGTCGATCAGCGCCTATCGCAAGCTGCGCCAGAGCCAGTTCGACAATGGGTCGGCCGCCACATCCATGTCCAACGCGAGCGGTGTATTCACGGGTGTCGGCTTCGCCCGCTACAGCCTCGCCCAGTTCAAACAGAACCAGTGGAGCCAGGAGTTCGAGGCGATCGGCGATATCGGCCGCGTGAAGTTCGTGGCCGGCGCGCTCTATTATCGCGAACATGTCGCCGACAATGCCCAGGCCTATAACACCAACAGCTTCACCAACGCGGCCGGATCGACCTATTTGGTAGCCCTGCTCGACCCCGCGACGCAGCGGATCGACCGCGCCAGCCACGTCACGACGAAAAGCGTCGGCGCGTTCGGACAGGCGACCTGGACCCCCGACCTGCTCGGCGACGCTGTTCACCTGACCGGTGGCCTGCGCTGGACCAAGGACAGCAAGCATGGCGACCTGACGATCGTCAACGGGCTGCCCCCGATCAATCGCAACGGCATTTCAGGCGAAATCCCGCTCGACGCGAGCTGGTCGCGGGTCGATCCGATGGTCAACCTCGCCATCGACGTGACGAAAGACATCCATGTCTATGGCAAATGGAGCACCGGCTATAAATCGGGCGGCGCGAACTCGCGCTCGCAAAATTACGATCCGTTCAATCCTGAGTCCGTCTCGATCTTCGAAATCGGCGCCAAGACCGAGTTTTTCGATCACCACGCCCGCTTCAACATCGCAGCCTATGCCGGCGATTATAAGAATATCCAGGTCGACTTCAGCCGGCCCTACGAGACCGGCGGCGTGCGCCAGACCCGCACGACCACCTCGACCATCAACGCGCCCGGCAAGGGCGGGCTGCATGGCGTCGAGGCGGAGCTGACGGTCAATCCGCTGGAGGGACTGACGCTGTCGGCCTCCTATTCCTACCAATATGTCCGCATTCCCGCGACATCGAACCCCTATCCGAACGCATTGGGGATCATCAATCCGGTCGCGGTGCCGATCTACCAGACCTATACGCCCAAATATTCGGCCAGCGGCGCGATCGATTATGAATTGCCCTTCAACGGCTTCACAGTCCGGGCGCATATCGACGGCAATTATGATGGCGGCTTCTATTCCAACGCCACCGACCCGGTCTATGTCGGGCCGGGCAACGCCGCCAACATCTATCAGCCCAAGGGCGAGAAATCCTTCATCGTCAACAGCCGCATCGCGCTTGGCGATATCGAACTCAATGGCTCGGGCGCGACATTGAGCGTCGCCTTCTGGACGCGTAACCTGTTCAACGAGCAGCATCTTTTCTACAAGGCGCTCAGCCCGCAATCGGGCCTCAACGGCTTCTTCAACGAACCCCGCACCGTCGGCGGCGAGGTGAACCTGCGCTTCTGAATCGCATAGTCGACAGACAGAATAGGGTCGTCCGGCATGTCGGGCGGCCCTTTTTTCTGGGAACGTCAAGCTGACTGAAGGCTTTCAACCCCCATCAGCAACCGTTCATCGCAGCCGTTACAAATAGCGGCATCGCCAAGAGGAGAGCCAACCCATGAAATCCACCTTCGCCCTGATGACGCTGGCCGCCGCCGCCATCCCCGCCGTCGCAATGGCGCAGACCAGCGTCACCATCGCCGAGACCGCGCCGGTCGTGACCCTGAACATCACCGAAAGCGTGGAGGCCACCCCCGACATCGCGACCGTCGGCACCGGCGTGCAGACCCGTGCGCCCACCGCGGCGCAGGCGATGAAGGACAATGCCGCCAAGATGGACCGCCTCATCGCCGCGCTGGCAAAGAGCGGCATCGCGAAGAAGGACATCCAGACCAGCGGCATCAACCTGTCGGCCCAATATGATTATAGCAATCGCGACGGTCAGCCTGAAGGCCCGCGCTTCCTTGGCTATGAGGCGTCTAATCAGGTCACGGTGAAACTGCGCGACGTGCGCCGGGTCGGCGCGCTGCTCGATTCGATGGTCGCGGCCGGTGCCACCAATATCAACGGCCCCAGCTTCTCGATCGACGATCCCGCCCCGATGATCGCGCAGGCGCGCGGTGAAGCGCTGAAGAGTGCGAAGGCGCAGGCGGATTTCTATGCGCAGGCGGCGGGCTATCGCTCCGCCCGGCTGCTCTCGATCGCCGAAAGCAACAGCGGCGGCGGCTCGCCCGCCCCGATGATGGTCAGCGCCCGTTTCAAGGCCGATGCCGCGCCGCCGACCCCGGTCGAACCCGGCCAGGTCGCCTCGTCGGTCAACCTGACCGTGCAATACGCCCTGGAGAAGTAAGGCGGATTCTCTCCCCGCCTGCACGGAGACGACGAGGGGGAGATCATTCACCACCTGTTCAATGCCTCCCACCTATGCCATGCCGATGATGATGCTGCGTAATAAACTGATCGCCGGCCTGGGTGCTGTGGCCGTGCTCGCCCTGCTCTCGCCCCTCGCCGACGCCAACGGCCGGCGCGACGAGCAGGATGCCGCGCGCCGCGCCATGCTAGACGGTCAGGTCATGCCCTTCGCCATGATCAAGCGGCGCGTCGACGGTCAGATGGGTGATGCGACCTATGTCGGCAGCGAGTTCAACCCCTCGTCCAACCGCTATCGCCTGAAATATGTGAAGGATGGCAAGGTCGTGTGGGTTGATGCGGACGGCCGGACAGGCGATATCATGGGCATGGCGCGCTGATCGCGTCGACATGCAACAAAGAAACGGAACCCTATGCGCCTGCTGATCGTCGAGGATGAACCCAGCCTGGGCCAGCAGCTCAGGACCACGCTCGAAGGAGCGGGCTATGCCGTCGATCTCGCCAATGACGGCGAGGATGGCCATTTCCTTGGCTCCACCGAAAATTACGATGCGGTGGTGCTCGACCTCGGGCTCCCCACCATCGACGGCCTCACGGTGCTGGACCGCTGGCGCAAGGAAGGCCGCGCCTTCCCCGTGCTGGTGCTGACCGCGCGCGACAGCTGGTCGGACAAGGTGGCCGGGCTGGATGCGGGCGCGGACGATTATCTCGCCAAGCCATTCCAGAGCGAGGAGCTGATCGCCCGGCTGCGCGCGCTCATCCGCCGCGCTTCCGGCAACGCATCGAGCGAACTGATCGCCGGCGACGTCCGCCTAGACACCCGCTCGGGCAAGGTGACGCTCAAGGGCGAGCCGGTGAAGCTGACCGCGCAGGAATATAAATTGCTGTCCTATTTGCTCCACCACAAGGGCAAGGTCGTCAGCCGCACCGAATTGATCGAACATATTTACGATCAGGATTTCGACCGCGATTCCAATACGATAGAAGTATTCGTTACACGCATCCGCAAAAAGCTGGGCGCCGACGTCATCACCACCATCCGTGGCCTTGGCTACAGCCTGGACGAGCCGGGGCGCTAAGCATTTTCACCGTTCCTGCTGAGTAGGGTCTGAGCGAAGTCGAAGACCCGTATCGAAGCATCAGGCACGGACCCTTCGATACGCCACTTCGACTTCGCTCAGTGGCTACTCAGGGCGAACGGCCAGTTTGTGACCAATATTACGTCCCAACCCACGGTCCATTCCACCGGATCGCTTAGCCGCCGCATGATCGGCATTGCGGCGCTATGGATCACGCTGCTTCTGGTGGGCGGCGGTGTCGCGCTCGATCGCGTCCTGGCCGACGCCATCACCCGCAATTTCGACGACGGCATGAATTATGTGCTGACCGCCATGATCTCCTCGGCGGAAATCGGACCGGACGGCGAAGTATTGTTCAACCGCCCGCTCGCCGACCAGCGCTTTCTTGAACCCAATAGCGGCCTTTATTATCAGATCAGCGCCAAGGGGCATGAGGACTGGCGCTCCCGCTCGCTGTGGGATCGGGCGCTCGCCTTCAACCCCAATCACGCCGACCGCACGGACCATATCTATAACAGCAAGCAGTTTCCGGGCGAGGATCTGCGCATCATGGAGCGCACGATACTCCTGCCCGGGTCGAAAACGCCGTGGCTATTCATGGTCGGGCAGGCGCGCGCGGGCCTCGATGCCCAGATCAAGACGCTGCGCACGACCTTGTTCAACAGTTTCGCCATGCTCGCGATCGGCCTGATGGTGCTGGCGACGCTCCAGACCATATACGGCCTTCGCCCCCTGCGCCGCGTCCGGCAAGAGATCGTGCGGATGCGCGCCGGTGAAAAAAGCCGGGTGACCGAGCCGATGCCCGCCGAAGTGCTGCCCATGGTCGAGGAACTGAACGCCCTGCTCGCCCATAATGAGCGGCAGGCGGAAGAGGCGCGGACCCATGCCGGCAATCTCGCCCATGCGCTCAAGACCCCGCTGACCGTCATCATGAACGCGGCGACCGCGCAGGCCGACGACCTTGGCGAAACCGTGATCCGCGAAGCGACGACGATGCGCCGGCAGGTCGATCATCACCTCGCCCGTGCCCGCGCCGTCGGCCGGCGCGGCGCGGCGCAGAGCCGGGCGGAGGTCTGGACCAGTCTTCAGGCGGTCGAGCGCGCCGTCGACCGCCTCTACCCCTATGTCCGCGTCGACATGGATGGCGACAAGAGCGCGGCCGTCCGCGTCGAGCGCCAGGATCTCGACGAAATGCTCGGCAATCTGCTGGAGAATGCGGCGAAATATGGCGGCGGCAGCGTATTCGCGACGGTCGAGCGCGCGGGCGACATGGTGGACATATTGGTAGAGGATGACGGAACGGGCATCCCCCCCGCCGACCGCATCCGGATATTCGACCGGGGCGTAAGGCTGGACTCGGGCAAGCCTGGCACCGGCCTTGGCCTCGCCATCGTGCGCGACGTGGCCGAAATCTACGGCGGCACCGTCGTGCTGGAAGAAAGCGAAGATCTGGGCGGAGCGCTTGTCAGGTTGCGGCTGCCGGCAGCGTGAACTTCAGGGGCGTTGCGGTTTTTGTCAAAATGGGTCCCCGCCCGCGCGCGGATGACGGGATTTGCGCCGAAATAGGAAATCCATGCGCCGACATCTTTACCTGATCGCCGGATGCCTGTCGCTCGCGCTCGGCGCGGCCGGCATCCTGTTGCCCCTGCTCCCGACAGTCCCTTTCATGATCCTCGCCGCGTTCTGCTTCGCCCGCTCCAGCCCCCGACTGGAGGCCAAGCTGCTCGATCACCGCCAGTTCGGCCCTCACATCCGCCGCTGGCGCGAGCGTGGCGCGATCAGCCGGCGCGGCAAGAAAGCGGCGCTGGCCGCCTTCGCGTTCAGCATCGTAATGGCATTGATTTTTTCCCCATTCCCTTGGTTTCTCGCGCCGATCGCAGCCGCATTGGTCGGTGGCAGCTGGATATGGACCCGGCCGGAGGGATGAAAATCGGGGAGACGGACGGTGGCGGCGGGCCTTGTCAGCCGATCCCCTGCACCGGCGCGCGACCGACCGCGAGCCAGTCGGCGACCTTGCGTGCGATCGCGGCGAAGGTTGCGGCATGCGCGCCTCCGCCCGCGGCCGGCGGATCGCCCGCGTCGGAGGCGCGGCGAATGTCGATCGCGAGCGGAATTCGGCCCAGGAACGCCATGCCCATCTCCGCCGCCGCTGCTTCCGCTCCGCCCTGTCCGAAGGGATCGGAGATTTCGCCGCAATGGGGGCAGGCATAGCCAGCCATATTCTCGACCAGCCCGACGAGCGGCACCTGCGCCTGACTGAACAGGCTGACCGCGCGGGTGGCGTCGATCAGGGCGAGGTCCTGCGGAGTCGACACGATCAGCGCCCCGGCGGGCTTGTGCTTCTGGATCATCGACAGCTGGATGTCGCCGGTGCCGGGCGGCATGTCGACGATGAGAATTTCGGTCTCGCCCCAGTCGGCGTCGATCAGCTGGCTCAAGGCATTGCCCGCCATCGGCCCGCGCCACGCCAGCGCCTTACCCGGATCGACCAGATGCGCCATCGACAGCATCGGCACGCCGAACGGACTGTCGACCGGGAACAGGCGCTTGTCGCGCGCCTGCGGTTTCTGGTCCTCGCTCGCCATCAGCCGCGCCTGCGAGGGGCCGTAAATATCGGCATCGACAAGTCCGACCTTGTGACCGAGGCGCTGGAGCGCGACGGCGAGATTGGCAGACAGGGTGGATTTGCCCACCCCGCCCTTGCCCGATGCGACGGCGATGATCTTCAGCGGCTTTCGCTCGGCCGTGAAGGCGATGCGGACGTCGGTGACGCCGGGCACGCCTAGCGCGCCCTCCCGGATCGCGGCGGCCACCGCGTCGCGGCGATCGGGCGACAGGCCGCTGACATCGAGCGCGAGCGTCATGATCCCGTCTTTCACCTTCGGCTTGCTGGCGCGGCCATCGGTCAGTGTCGTCAGGCGGGCGGCGAAGGTGTCGATATCGGTCATGGCGGCGCTCTAGAGTGTTTTGACGCCGAGTAAAAACCCTCTATTCCCCGTTCAACAGATTTTGCCGCCGGTGCCGGCGAACGCGCGGCGGAAATGCATTTGGGCAATTATCCGTGCGATGGCACTGTTTTTCATGCGCCGGTCTACCTATACAGACCAAATGAAGAGAATTTTCGGGTGGATGCCGGGCATCACAAGTGGTTGGGCAAACGCCATGGTCCAGGGTCCCTGGGGCGGCAAGAGTGACGGGCCGGGCGACGGCGGCCCCGGCAAGGGCGGCGAGGCCGGTCGTGACGGCGGTCCGCGCAATCCGTGGACCCAACCCGGCCGCGCAGCGGGCCAGAAGGGTGCGTCGGCGATCGAGGAACTGGTGCGTCGCAGCCGGGAAAGCTTTGGCGGTGGCGGCGGCTTTGGCGGCCTGCCCCAGCGGCCCGACGGCCGGGCGCTTTGGCCGATCGGCGCCGTCATATTGGTGATCTTGTGGCTGGCGCTGACCTGTTTCCATCGCGTGGGGCCGCAGGAACGCGGCGTCGTGACCATGCTCGGCAGCTACAGCCGCACGCTTTCGCCGGGCATCAGCCTGACCCTGCCCGCCCCGTTCGAGTCCGTCAAAACGGTGGATGTCGAGGAAATCCGCACCATCGATGTCGGCTCGGCGAGCGCGGAAAGCGAGAATCTGGTGCTGACCGGCGACCAGAATATCATCGACCTGGCCTATTCGGTGCGGTGGAACATCCGTAGCCCCGAACTCTATCTGTTCCAGCTCGCCGATCCCGACGCATCGATCCGCGAAGTGGCCGAAAGCGCGATGCGATCGGTGGTCGCCAGCGTCAGCCTGGACGACGCATTGGGTGCGGGCCGCACCGAGATCGAGCAGCAGGTCGAACAGCGGATGCAGGCGATCCTCGACGGCTACAAGTCTGGCATCCGCGTGCAGGGCGTCGCGATCAAGCAGGCCGATCCGCCGACCGCCGTCAACGATGCGTTCAAGGCCGTGTCGGCCGCGCAGCAGACGGCGCAAACCTATCTCAACGAAGCGCGCGCCGCCGCGCAGCAGGTGACGGCCAAGGCGCAGGGCGAGGCGGCCGCGTTCGACAAGGTCTATGAGCAATATAAGCTTTCACCCGAGGTCACCCGGCGCCGGATGTATTACGAGACCATGGAGGGCGTATTGTCCAACGTCGACAAGACGATCGTCGAAAGCGGCGGCGTGACGTCCTATCTGCCGTTGCAGGAAATGAAGCGCCGCGCGCAACCGCAAGCCGGCGCGGCGACACCCGCCAGCGGTGGGGAGGTCCAGCAATGACCGGCCTCGTGCGTCATCCCATAGCGCTCGCGCTGATCGCCATCGCCCTGCTGATCCTGGTCGGCAGCACCGTCGCGGTAGTCCCCGAAACCCGGCAAGGCGTCGTCGTGCGCTTTGGCGATCCCAAGAAGATCATCAACCGTTACCGCCCGAACGAGGATTTCGGCAAGACAGGCGCGGGCGTCATCCTGCGCTGGCCGTTCATCGATCAGGTCGTGTGGATCGACAAGCGGGTGCTGTCGGTGGAAATGGAGCGCCAGCAGGTGCTCTCGACCGACCAGCTACGTTTGCAGGTCGATGCATTCGCCCGATATCGGATCGTCGATCCGCTGCGCATGTATATCGCAGCGGGCAGCGAAGAGCGGGTGTCCGACGCGCTGCGTCCGATCCTGGGTTCGGCATTGCGCAACGAGCTTGGCAAGCGGCCGTTCGCGGCGCTGCTCAGCCCCGAGCGCGGTCAGGTGATGCAGAATATCGAGGCGGGGCTGGACCGCGTCGCTCGGCAATATGGCGCGGAAATCGTCGACGTGCGGATCAAGCGGGCCGACCTGCCCGACGGTACGCCGCTGGAAAGCGCCTTCACCCGCATGCGCACGGCGCGCGAACAGGAAGCGCTCACCATCAGGGCGCAGGGCGCGAAGCAGGCGCAGATCATCCGGGCCGAGGCGGATGCGAACGCCGCGCGCATCTATTCGGACAGCTATGGCAAGGACCCGCAATTTTATGATTTCTATCGTGCGATGCAGTCCTATCGCTACACCTTCGCGCCTGACCGCACGGGCCAGACGAACATGATCCTGTCGAAGGACAATGAATTTCTGCGCCAGTTCCAGGGTAAATAGCGGCGTGTGAATTCATTACGGAACCAGCGTCATTCAAAATGGGTTAAGGCAAGGCGGCGCATCCCGAACATTCCAGAGTCCCGCTTTTTCCGCTCCCGAAGATTCATGAGAGGACCCTCACGAGTGCGTTACGCTTATGCCATTACCGGCGCCCTGCTGCTCGGCGGCACCGCCATCGCCGTAACCTCCAGTTCCAATGTCGGTGCCCAGACCGCGCAGAATGAAGGCATTCAGGCGGCCGCGCCCATGGGCGCGCCGGCCAGCCTCGCGGACATGGTGGAAAAACTCCAGCCGGCCGTCGTCAATATTTCGACCAAGCAGCGCGTGACGGTGCAGAACCCCTTCGCCGGGACGCCCTTTGGCGACATGTTCGGCCAGCAGGGCGGCGGCAAGCCGCAGACGCGGCAAGCGCAATCGCTGGGATCAGGCTTCATCATTTCGGCGGACGGCTATATCGTCACCAACAATCATGTCGTGTCGGCGGGTGCGGAAGGCGCGAGCGTCGACAGCATCACGGTGACGCTCACCAATCGGGAGGAGTATCCCGCCAAGCTGATCGGCCGCGATCCGGCGACCGACCTCGCCGTGCTGAAAATCCAGTCGAGCAAGCCCCTGCCCTTCGTCAAGTTCGGCGACAGCACCCGCGCGCGCGTCGGCGACTGGGTGGTCGCGATCGGCAACCCTTATGCGCTTTCGGGCACGGTGACGGCCGGCATCATCTCGGCGGTGCATCGCGCGACCGGCGGGACGTACGACAAGTTCATCCAGACCGATGCGTCGATCAATCAGGGCAATAGTGGCGGCCCGATGTTCGACATGCGCGGCAATGTGATCGGCATCAACAGCCAGATTCTGTCGCCTTCGGGCGGCAATGTCGGCATCGGCTTCGCGATTCCCGCGGAGCAGGCGGTGCCGGTGATCGACACGCTGCGCAAGGGCGAGAAGGTCAAGCGCGGTTATCTGGGCATCCAGATCAGCCCGCTTGGCGACGATCTGGCCGATTCGCTCGGGCTCGCCAAGAATCGCGGCGAATTCGTGCAGGGCGTGGAGCCGGGCAAGGGCGCGGACAAGGCGGGGATCAAGCCCGGCGACGTCATCGTCAGCGTCAGCGGCAAGGAAGTGACGCCGGACGAAAATCTGTCGTCCATCGTCGCCAGCCAGCCGATCGGATCGCGCGTGCCGATCATCCTCATCCGGGGTGGCCAGCGCCAGACGGTCACCGCGATCGTCGGCGAGCGTCCGTCCGAGGATGAGCTGACCAGCTTCGCGCCCGCGCAGGATGATGATTTCAACCAGCAGCAGGACGATCCGTCGAAGGGCGGGCAGGCGACGCAGCAATCGGTCGGCATCTCGGCCATCCCGTTGACGCCCGCCATCATCCGCCAGCTCGGCATCGCGGCGGATACGCGCGGCGTCGTCATCACGGCAGTGGACTCCTCGACCGATGCGGGCGCCAAGGGCCTGCGTCGCGGCGACGTGATCATCAGCGCGAACAACCGGCCGGTGGCGAGCCAGGCGGATCTGGACGCGGCGGTCAAGGCAGTGGCGGCGCAGGGGCGCAACGCTATCCTGCTCCAGGTCCTGCGTCGCGGCCAGCCGACGACCTTCCTGCCGGTGCGATTGCGCGACAAATAAACGCCGGCGGTTGATAATCATAACGGGCCGCGCTTGCCGGACCGCCCGGCCTTACTTTACTGGTAGGTGGGCGCCGGTCGACGCGGCCCGAACTTTATGGGGAGCAAGCCAGTGAGCGACGGCATTTTCATCGGTCTTGGCAGCCCCGACAAAGATGGCGGCGTCCCGCAATATCTGAACCTCAGGCGCGCCAATCGCCATGGCCTGATCGCGGGCGCGACCGGCACGGGCAAGACGGTCACTCTCCAAGGCATTGCCGAAAGCTTTTCCGCGCTGGGCGTGCCGGTGTTCCTTGCCGATGTGAAAGGCGATCTGGCGGGCGCGGCCATGGCCGGATCGCCAACCGCGAAAAATGCCGACAAGCTGGTCGCCCGCGCCAGGGAAATCGGCCTCGACAATTACAGCTATGCCGACAATCCCGCGATTTTCTGGGACCTGTATGGCGAGCAGGGTCACCCGATCCGCACGACGGTGAGCGAGATGGGGCCGCTGTTGCTGGCGCGGCTGATGGGCCTGAACGAGACGCAGGAAGGTGTGCTGACCATCGCCTTCAAATATGCCGATGAGGAAGGGCTGCTGCTGCTCGACCTCGGCGATCTTCAGGCGATGCTCGCTTATTGCGCGGAAAATGCCGATGCGCTGTCCGCCCGCTATGGCAATGTGACCAAGGCCAGCGTCGGCGCGATCCAGCGTCAGTTGCTACAGCTCGATGCGCAGGGAGCGGCGCATTTCTTTGGCGAGCCCGCGCTCGACATCCATGATTTCCTGAAGGTGGATGAAAAGGGTCGCGGCTATCTGAACATCCTTGCCGCCGACAAGCTGATGCAGAGCCCCAAGCTCTACGCGACTTTCCTGCTGTGGCTGCTGTCCGAACTGTTCCAGACGCTGCCCGAAGTCGGCGACCCGGAAAAGCCGGTTCTGGTTTTCTTCTTCGACGAAGCCCATCTGCTGTTCGACGATGTGCCCCCTGCGTTGCAGGACAAGGTCGAGCAGGTCGTCCGCCTGATCCGGTCAAAGGGCGTGGGCGTCTATTTCGTGACGCAGAACCCGATCGACATTCCACAGGAAATCGCGGGGCAGCTCGGCAATCGCGTCCAGCATGCGCTACGCGCTTTCACCCCGCGCGATCAGAAGGCGATAAAGGCCGCTGCCGACACGTTCCGCATCAATCCCGATCTCGACGTGGAAACGGCCATCACCGAACTCAAGACCGGCGAGGCGCTGGTCTCGCTGCTGGCAGAAGATGGATCGCCCGGCATCGTCCAGCGCACGCTGATCGCCCCGCCCCGGTCACGCCTCGGCCCGCTCGATGCGAAGGAGCGCGCGATCATCCAGTCGATCTCGCCCTGCGCCGGCAAATATGATGAGGCGGTCGACCGGGAATCCGCCGAAGAAATCCTGGCCGCAAGGGGTAATGCCGCCGCTGCCGCAGCGCAGGCCGCCAAGGCCAAGGACGAAGCCGACAAGGCGGTCGCTCAGCAGGCCAGGGTCGAAGCGAAAGCGCAGGAAGCCGCGCTCAAGGAGAAGGCCCGCGCCGATGCTGTCGCGGCTCGCGAGGCGACGAAACCCGGCGCGCTCGACCGGGCAATCCAGTCGGCGACGCGCGCGGCAGGGTCTTCGGTAGGGCGTCAGGTCGCGAACGAACTGGGTCGCGCGGTGTTCGGCGGGTCCAGCCGCAAATCGACATCCGGCGGCATTGCCGGGAAACTGGTGCGCGGCATATTGGGCAGCCTGTTCAAATAAGCCGAACCTGCAGGGCGGTGAGCAGGATCATCGGTCGAATGCGCGAACATCGTCGCGATGACGGCTAAGTCCCATTTCGACCTCGCCGATCAGCAAGGTGGCGTCGGCGACGGTAAAGCCGCTTTGAACGTCGACGACAGCATCCATACCGAGGCGACCGATAAATTGCTGAAGCCGTTCCAGCGCGGCGATCACATCTTCGGGCATGGTGCGCATCCTTGGGTTTTGAGGCATGCACCATGCCCCACCCGGTCCATTTGTAAAGGCGCGATAATCAGCCAAGCCTCGACTTTCAGGGACAGGCAGGGCAGAATGAGCCGACAGGGAGGACATTGATCATGTCGCACCGTTTAACCACTGCCTGCGCCCTGATGCTGGCGCTCGTCACCAGTCCCGCCATCGCGCAGGGCAATTACAGCAATCGCGAACTGCGCCGCGCCGCGGACGCCGCCATCCTGAGCGATCTCGCTCGCGAGCGGCAGGCGGAACGCGAAGACCGACGCCAGCCCTATGCCTCCCCCGGTTATGGCTCGATCAGAAGCGCGACCGGCGCTCGCCGCGCCTGTGCCAGCGAAGCGCTGGCCGAAGCCGGGCGCGGTGCGAAAATCGTCGGGACGCCACGCGCCAGCACCATGGCGACCGGCTGGGAGGTCGAGGGCGGCGTCGATCCGGGCGACGGCCATGGCGCGATCGCCTTCGTCTGCTCGGTGCGCAACGGATCGGTCAGCGGGATCAAGTTGCAACCCTGAATATTTGGCCGCCGGTGGTTGGGGCATCGACAGCCATGGATGGTCAAGCGACGGTGAAGCCAGCCGACCCGGTAAGGCTGCCGTAATTGTCTACCATCGCGGTTGCCTGATTGCGGCGGCTGGCGCTAAGGCGGATTCATGACCGTTCTTCCGCCTGCTTCGCATCCCCTCTCCTACGGCAATTTCCGGGCCTATCTCGTCGGACGGCTTGCGGCCGTTCTGGCGCAATATAGCATGATGATCGTGCTCGGGTGGCAGGCCTATAACGTCGCACGTGAAACGATGGACACGTCCGGCGCGGCAGCGCAGTTGGGCCTGATCGGCCTCGCCCAGTTCCTGCCGCTGTTTTTCCTTACCCCGGTGACCGGCTGGGTCGCGGACCATTATGACCGGCGCAAGATCACGCGCATCACGCTTTGCCTGCTGATCGTCGCTGCCGCCATCCTCGCCCTCGCCACCTATGAAGGCTGGGTCAGCCTGCCGCTGATCTTCGGCATCGCCGCCGTCGTCGGCATTGCCCGTGCCTTTAACGGCCCGGCCTATAGCGCACTTGCGCCCAATCTGGTGCCGCGCGAGGCACTGCCCAACGCCATCGCCATATCGAGCGTCGCGTGGCAGGCGGGGTCGATCATCGGGCCGGCGCTCGGCGGCTATGCCTATGCCGCGACGCCGTGGGGTGCCTATGCGCTCGCCTCGGCGCTGTTTGCGACTGCGCTGATCGCCATGATCTTTATCGGGCCGGTGCCCCAGCCGCCGCGCGACACGACCCGCCATCCGGTGCGCCAGATGATCGACGGCCTGACCTATGTGCGCTCCAACCGGCTGGTGCTGGCGACGATCACGCTTGATCTGTTCGCGGTGCTGCTGGCGGGAGCGACCGCTTTGCTGCCGGTCTATGCGCGCGATATCCTGCATGTCGGTTCCACGGGCCTGGGCCATCTCGCGGCCGCACCCGGCGTCGGCGCGGGGCTGACGGCGCTATGGTTTTCCTTTCGACCGATGAAAAAGGATGTCGGCGTCAAGATGCTGGGCGCGGTGATCCTGTTCGGGCTGGCGACGATCGCCTTCGGTCTGACCGCTTTCGTCCCCCACAGCATCGCCATCGAGATCGGCATCGGCGCGCTTGTCATATTGGGCGGCGCTGACATGATATCGGTGTACGTCCGCCAGTCGCTGATCCAGTTGCATACGCCCGATGCGATGCGGGGCCGCGTGTCCAGCCTGTCGCAACTGACCATTTCCGCCTCGAACGAACTGGGCGAGGCCGAGTCGGGCTTTCTCGCCGCGCTCGTCGGCCCGGTCGCGGCGGTGATCGGCGGCGGCATCGGCGCGATCGTCATCACCCTCGTCTGGGCGCGCCTCTTTCCCGAATTGCGTCTTGCGCGCACCTTCGATCCGCCCGAAACGGGGGCAAGCAATTTCAGCCAGGAGAGAGTTCATGAAAGCTGACTCGATATTGGAAACCATCGGCAACACGCCGCACATCCGCATTCAGCGGCTGTTTGCGGACGCGCCGGCCGGCACCGAAGTGTGGATCAAGTCGGAACGCGCCAATCCCGGCGGGTCGATCAAGGACCGGATCGCGCTCGCGATGATCGAGGCGGCTGAGGCTTCGGGCGACTTGAAGCCCGGCGGCACCATCATCGAACCGACATCGGGCAATACCGGCGTCGGCCTCGCCATGGTCGCGGCGGTCAAGGGCTATAAGCTGGTGCTCGTCATGCCAGAGAGCATGTCGCTCGAACGGCGGCGGCTGATGCTCGCCTATGGCGCGTCGTTCGACCTCACCCCGCGCGAGAAGGGGATGAAGGGTGCGATCGAGCGCGCGCTGGAACTGGTCGCGAAAACGCCGGGCAGCTGGATGCCGCAGCAGTTCGAAAATGCCGCCAATATCGACGTGCACGTCCGCACGACCGCACAGGAAATCGCGGCGGATTTCGCCGATGCGCCGATCGACGCGCTCATCACCGGCGTCGGCACGGGCGGACATATTACCGGCGTAGCGCAGGTGCTCAAACCACTCTGGCCGAACCTCAAAGTCTATGCGGTCGAACCGACGCTGTCGCACGTCATCAGCGGCGGCCAGCCCGGCCCGCATCCGATCCAGGGCATCGGCGCGGGCTTCATTCCCGCCAATCTCCATACCCAGTTGCTGGACGGCGTGATCCAGGTCGATCCGGCGGACGCCAAGGATTTTGCGCGGCGCGCCGCCAGCGAGGAAGGCATGTTGGTCGGCATTTCATCGGGCGCCACGCTCGCGGCGATTCATCAGAAGCTGAAGGAACTGCCGGCGGGCAGCCGGGTTCTGGGCTTCAACTATGATACGGGTGAACGTTATCTGTCTGTGCCCGATTTCCTGCCGGAATAGATCGGACCACGAGTTGTCGGGCCGACAATGAGCGGAGATTCCTCCAAAACGCAGCCGCATCCCGCGATGTGGCTGCTTTGGCTAGCGCTGTTCGTCGGCTTGCCCGCTTTGGTGGCTTCGTGGGAGAGCGGCGCGGCGGGGCATGCGGAAATCGCCTTTCCGCCCGTCGCGGCGGCACTCGCCCGTCGCCCGTCGACACCCCCACCCGCAGTCGAGCCGGTGCGCGTCTATGCGCTCGAAACGGATCAGGCTCGCGCTCTCAATGCCGCCATCCCCTTTTTGAAAGGCCCTGCCCCGGCTGCGCGTCCCTTCCGTTTTTCCGGATCGGAAACCGACCTTGCGCGGGCAACCGACTGTCTAGCCGCCGCGCAGATCTATGAAGCGGGCGATGACGCCGTGGGGGAGAAAGCGGTGGCGCAGGTGGTGCTGAACCGCGTACGCCACCCCGCTTTTCCCGGCACGGTGTGCGGTGTCGTGTTCCAGGGGCAGGAACGCGCGACCGGGTGCCAGTTTACCTTCAGCTGCGACGGCGCGCTTGCCCGCACCCCGTCCGCCGCCGCGTGGGACCGCGCGCGAGCGATCGCCGGTGCGGCCCTTCGCGGGCAGGTCTATCGTCCGGTCGGTTACGCCACCCATTATCATACTGACTGGGTCGTGCCCTATTGGAGCAAAAGCCTCGACAAGGTGGCGGCGGTCGGCACGCATCTGTTTTTCCGCTGGCGCGGCTGGTGGGGGACGCCGCCCGCTTTTCGCAAATCGGGCGCGGGCGGCGAGCCGCTGATCGGCCGGATCGCGCGGCTGTCGGCTGCGCATGTTGGCGCGCCGGACGTTCCTTCCGCCGTCTCGCCGCTGCCGACTGGCGAAGCGGGCGACATCGCGGCGCTGCCGCAGCAGATGATCGGCGCTGACGCCTTGGGCAAGACCGTAGGCGGCGTACGGCTGATCGCGATCGTGCCGGGCACGCGCGCCTTTCTGGTGGAACTTGGCAGGGGGACCGCGCCGGACAAATGGCCCGCCATGGCGTTGACCTTTTGTGCGGGGCGGCCCGAATGCCGGATCATGGCCTGGCGCGCGGGCGCTGCGCCTGCCGGACTGCCACTGTCCGACGCCAAGCTGGAGGCGATGGCCTTCGCCTATATCCACAATGTCGGCAGCGGGCTGCAACGGGCCTTGTGGAATTGCGCCCAGTCGCCGCGCGCCAATCATAGCGAATGCATGCGCCAGCGCCTGCCCACCACCGTCCCGGCGAAGGCCACAGCGCCTGAACTCAAGGGGGTCAGGCGCAAGGAGCGGTTCGAAACGGTGACAATCGGACCCGTTGCGCCACCTGTCGAGAAGCCGAGCCCCAGAGATAAATAGTATCGCGCTCTTCCCAAAGCGTGGGCAATATCCTATATCGCTTTCATAAATCCGGTCTGAAGATCGCTTCGTGCGGTTGACGGACCGTCTCCGGCTCGCCCGGGGACCGGAGCCGATTAGCGGCGGTTTCCGGCAGTATTGGGCGGGTACGGCGGGATCAAAAAGCGCTGGCAGTGCGGATCGGACAGTCCCGACCCGCACTTTTTTGCGTGGATGCGGCTGGGCGAATCAGGCCCTGAAGTGACCATGCCGGGCTGAATTTCGCTGCAATGCGAAAAAAACGCGACGAACAAAGGCAGGATACGCATGGCGACCAAAGCTCCCCTTACCATCAGCAACACCGGCGCCAAAAAGCGCATTCGCAAGGTGTTCGGCGACATCCACGAAGTGGTGCAGATGCCGAACCTGATCGAGGTTCAGAGGGAGAGCTACGAACAGTTTCTGCGGTCCGACCCGTCGATCAATTATGTTTCGGGCCTGGAAAAAACGTTGCGCAGCGTGTTCCCGATCCGCGATTTCGCCGGCACCGCCGAAATGGACTTTGTCCATTATGTGCTGGAAGATCCCAAATATGACACCGAGGAATGCCGTCAGCGCGGCATCACCTATGCCGCGCCGATGCGGGTGACGCTGCGCCTTATCGTGTTCGAAGTCGATCAGGACACCGAAACCCGTTCGGTCCTCGATATCAAGGAACAGGACGTCTATATGGGCGACATGCCCCTGATGACGGGCAACGGCACCTTCATCATCAACGGCACCGAGCGCGTCATCGTCAGCCAGATGCACCGCAGCCCGGGCGTCCTGTTCGACCATGATCGCGGCAAGACCCATTCGTCGGGCAAATATCTGTTCGCCGCGCGTGTTATCCCGTATCGCGGGTCGTGGCTCGATTTCGAATTCGACGCCAAAGACATCGTCAATGTCCGCATCGATCGCAAGCGCAAGCTGCCGGTCACGGCGCTTCTCTATGCGCTGGGCCTGACCGCCGAAGACATTCTTGGCCACTTCTACAACAAGGTGGTCTATGTCCGCGGCGAAGGCGGCTGGCAGATCCCCTATCTTGCCGAAGCCTGGCGCGGCCTGAAGCCCGCCTTCGACATCGTCGACGCCAAGTCGGGCGAAGTGATTTTCCCCGCCGGCACCAAGATTTCGCCGCGCGCCGCCAACAAGGCGGAAAAGGACGGGCTTGAAAAGCTGCTGATCCCGACCGAGGAAATCTACGGCCGCTACAGTGCGTTCGACCTGATCAACGAGTCGACAGGTGAAATCTACATCGAGGCGGGCGACGAAGTTTCGCCTGAAAATCTCGAGAAGCTCGACAAGGCCGGCATCGATCATATCGAGCTGCTCGACATCGACCATGTCGGCACCGGTCCCTGGATCCGCAATACGCTCAAGGCCGACAAGGCCGAGGATCGTGACCAGGCTCTGTCCGATATCTACCGCGTCATGCGCCCCGGCGAGCCGCCAACGAAGGAAACGGCGGAATCGCTGTTCGGCGGCCTGTTCTTCGACCCCGAGCGCTACGACCTGTCGGCGGTCGGCCGCGTCAAGCTCAACATGCGCCTTGACCTCGATGCCGAGGACACGGTCACCACGCTGCGCGTCGAGGACATCCTCGCCGTGGTCAAGGAACTGGTGAACCTCAAGGACGGCAAGGGCGAGATCGACGATATCGACAATCTCGGCAACCGCCGCGTGCGATCGGTCGGCGAGCTGCTGGAAAACCAGTATCGGGTCGGGCTGTTGCGTATGGAGCGCGCGGTCAAGGAACGCATGTCGTCGGTCGACGTGTCGACCGTGATGCCCAACGATCTGATTAACGCCAAGCCCGCCGTGGCCGCCGTCCGCGAATTCTTCGGCTCCTCGCAGCTGTCGCAGTTCATGGATCAGACCAACCCGCTCTCGGAAGTCACGCACAAGCGCCGCGTGTCGGCGCTTGGGCCGGGCGGTCTGACCCGCGAGCGCGCGGGCTTTGAAGTCCGCGACGTTCACCCGACCCATTATGGCCGTATCTGCCCGATCGAGACGCCCGAAGGCCCGAACATCGGTCTGATCAACTCGCTGGCCACCTTCAGCCGTGTCAACAAATATGGCTTTATCGAAACACCCTATCGCAAGGTGATCGACGGCAAGGTGACGAACGACGTCGTCTATCTGTCGGCGATGGAAGAAGCCAAGCACACGATCGCGCAGGCGAACGCGGAACTGACGGCCGAAGGCAAGCTGGCCGAGGACCTGATTTCCGCCCGTGAAGCCGGCGAATTCCTGATGGCGCCCAAGGACCACATCACGCTGATGGACGTCAGTCCCAAGCAGCTGGTGTCGGTCGCGGCCTCGCTCATTCCCTTCCTGGAAAACGACGACGCCAACCGCGCGCTGATGGGATCGAACATGCAGCGCCAGGCGGTGCCGCTCGTCCAGGCCGAGGCGCCGTTCGTGGGCACCGGCATGGAAGGCACGGTCGCCCGTGACTCGGGCGCCGCCATCGCCGCCAAGCGTGCAGGCATCATCGATCAGGTCGATGCGACCCGTATCGTCATCCGCGTGACCGGCGACATCGAAGCCGGCCAGTCGGGCGTCGACATCTACACGCTCCAGAAGTTCCAGCGGTCGAACCAGGACACCTGCATCAACCAGCGTCCGCTGGTGAAGGTGGGCGACCTGATCGAGGCCGGCGACGTCATCGCCGACGGCCCGTCGACCGAGTTCGGCGAGCTGGCGCTGGGCCGCAACACGCTGGTCGCGTTCATGCCGTGGAACGGCTACAATTATGAGGATTCCATCCTCATCAGCGAACGCATCGTGAAGGACGACGTCTTCACCTCGATCCATATCGAGGAGTTCGAGGTCATGGCCCGCGATACCAAGCTCGGGCCGGAAGACATCACGCGCGACATTCCCAATGTCGGCGAGGAAGCGCTGCGCAACCTCGACGAGGCGGGCATTGTCTATATCGGCGCCGAAGTGGAGCCGGGTGACATTCTGGCCGGCAAGATCACCCCCAAGGGTGAATCGCCGATGACGCCGGAAGAAAAGCTGCTCCGTGCGATCTTCGGCGAAAAGGCGAGCGACGTGCGCGACACCTCCTTGCGGCTGCCCCCGGGCGTCGCCGGCACGGTCGTCGAGGTCCGGGTGTTCAATCGCCACGGCATCGACAAGGACGAGCGCGCCATGGCGATCGAGCGCGAGGAGATCGACCGGCTCGCGAAGGATCGGGAGGACGAGCGTGGCATTCTGAACCGCGCGACGTTCAACCGCCTGCGCGACATGCTGATCGGCCAGACCTCCACCGCCGCGCCCAAGGGCGTGCGCAAGGGCGGCGAGATCGACGAGGCGCTGCTGAACGAGGTCGAGCGTCACGACTGGTGGAAGTTCGCCGTCGCCGACGACAAGATCCAGAGCGATCTGGAAGCGGTCAAGGGCCAGTATGACGAAGCGGTGAAGTCGATCGTCGACAAGTTCGAGGATCGCGTCGACAAATTGCAGCGCGGCGACGAACTGCCGCCCGGCGTGCTCAAGATGGTCAAGGTGTTCGTCGCGGTGAAGCGCAAGCTGCAACCGGGCGACAAGATGGCTGGCCGTCACGGCAACAAGGGCGTCATCAGCCGGATTCTTCCGGTCGAGGACATGCCGTTCCTGGAAGACGGCACCCATGTCGACATCGTGCTGAACCCGCTGGGCGTGCCGAGCCGCATGAACGTCGGGCAGATCTTCGAAACGCATCTGGGCTGGGCGGCGCGTGGCCTTGGCCAGCAGCTCAAACATGCGCTGGAGGACTGGCGCGAGGCTAACCCCAACCCGCAGCCGGGCGTCATGCCAGACGCTGTCAAGGATCGGCTGCTGACCATCTATGGCGAGCAATATGCCGCACAGATTGAAGGGCGCACCGCCGAACAGATCGTCGATCTGGCCGAACATCTCGAACGCGGCGTGCCGATGGGCACCCCCGTGTTCGACGGTGCGCGCGAAGCCGACGTATCGGCGATGCTGGAACTGGCGGGGCTGCACTCATCGGGTCAGAGCGACCTGTATGACGGCCGTACGGGGGACCGGTTCGACCGCAAGGTGACGGTGGGCATTATCTATATGCTAAAGCTCCATCACCTCGTCGACGACAAGATCCATGCCCGTTCGATCGGCCCCTACTCGCTCGTCACGCAGCAGCCGCTGGGTGGTAAGGCGCAGTTCGGTGGCCAGCGCTTCGGTGAAATGGAGGTCTGGGCCTTGCAGGCCTATGGCGCCGCCTACACCTTGCAGGAAATGCTGACGGTGAAGTCGGACGACGTCGTCGGCCGCACCAAGGTCTATGAGGCGATCGTCAAGGGTGACGACACGTTCGAGGCCGGCATTCCGGAGAGCTTCAACGTGCTCGTCAAGGAAATGCGCTCGCTCGGCCTCAACGTCGAACTCACCTCGATCGACGCCCTTCCCGAGGATGACGGCGGCTTCGCGGCGGCGGCGGAATAAGGGATTTCACGGGCGCTGTCTCGCAACGCAGCGCCCGCCCTTGCCGCACAAGAATTTTGACCTGAAGCCTTGCGCTTAGGAGCTATCAAATGAACGAACTGACCAATTTCGCCAATCCCGTCCAGAAGGCCGAGACCTTCGACCAGATCCAGATCGGCCTTGCCTCGCCAGAGCGCATCCGGTCCTGGTCCTTCGGCGAGATCAAGAAGCCCGAAACCATCAACTATCGCACGTTCAAGCCCGAGCGTGACGGCCTGTTCTGCGCGCGTATCTTTGGCCCGATCAAGGATTATGAATGCCTGTGCGGCAAGTATAAGCGCATGAAATACAAGGGCATCGTCTGCGAGAAGTGCGGTGTCGAAGTCACGGTGAGCAAGGTTCGCCGCGAGCGGATGGGCCATATCGAACTGGCCGCGCCGGTCGCGCATATCTGGTTCCTCAAATCCCTGCCCTCGCGCATCGGCCTGCTTCTCGACATGCAGTTGAAGCAGCTTGAGCGCGTGCTCTATTTCGAATCCTATATCGTCATCGAGCCGGGCCTCACCACGCTCGACAAATATCAGCTGCTCAACGAAGACGAACTGCTCGACGCGCAGGATCAATATGGCGAGGACGCCTTCTCCGCCGGCATCGGCGCCGAAGCAGTCAAGCAGATGCTGATGGACCTCGACCTGGAAGGCGAGAAGCAGATCCTGCTCGACGAGCTGGCCGTCACCAAGTCGGAATTGAAGCCCAAGAAGATCATCAAGCGGCTCAAGGTCGTCGAAAGCTTCCTGGAATCGGGCAATCGCCCCGAATGGATGATCCTGGACGTCGTGCCGGTCATCCCGCCAGAGCTGCGCCCGCTGGTGCCGCTGGACGGCGGTCGTTTCGCGACCTCAGATCTCAACGATCTCTATCGCCGCGTCATCAACCGCAACAACCGGTTGAAGCGCCTGATGGAACTGCGCGCGCCGGACATCATCGTCCGCAACGAAAAGCGCATGTTGCAGGAGGCGGTCGACGCCCTGTTCGACAATGGCCGTCGTGGCCGCGTAATCACCGGCGCGAACAAGCGTCCATTGAAGTCGCTGTCCGACATGCTCAAGGGCAAGCAGGGTCGCTTCCGCCAGAACCTGCTCGGCAAGCGCGTCGATTATTCGGGTCGTTCGGTTATCGTGACCGGGCCAGAGCTGAAACTGCATCAATGCGGCCTGCCCAAGAAGATGGCGCTCGAACTGTTCAAGCCGTTCATCTACGCGCGCCTCGACGCCAAGGGTCTGTCCATGACGCTCAAGCAGGCGAAGAAGTGGGTCGAGAAGGAGCGCAAGGAAGTCTGGGATATCCTGGACGAGGTGATCCGCGAGCATCCCGTGATGCTGAACCGCGCGCCCACGCTTCACCGCCTCGGCATTCAGGCGTTCGAGCCCGTGCTGATCGAGGGCAAGGCGATCCAGCTTCACCCGCTGGTCTGCTCGGCGTTCAACGCCGATTTCGATGGCGATCAGATGGCCGTGCACGTTCCGCTGAGCCTTGAGGCGCAGCTCGAAGCACGCGTGCTGATGATGTCGACCAACAACATCCTGTCGCCCGCCAACGGCAAGCCGATCATCGTACCGTCGCAGGACATGGTGCTCGGCATCTATTATCTGTCGATGGAGCGCGAAGGCGAGCCGGGCGAAGGCATGCTGCTGTCGGACATGCAGGAGGTCCATCAGGCCCTCTTCGCCAAGGCCGTGACGCTGCATTCCAAGATCATCAGCCGCGTTCCCCAGACGGACGAGGCCGGCAAGCAATATATGAAGCGGTACGAGACCACGCCGGGTCGCATGCTGCTGGGCGAATGTCTGCCCCAGTCGCATCGCGTGCCCTTCGATGTCGTCAACCGCCTTCTGACCAAGAAGGAAATCGGCGACGTCATCGATCAGGTCTATCGTCACACGGGTCAGAAGGACACGGTGCTGTTTGCCGATGCGATCATGTCGCTGGGCTTTAAACATGCGTTCCAGGCAGGCATCTCGTTCGGCAAGGACGACATGGTCATCCCGGATTCGAAGGAAGGCACGGTTGCCGAAACCAAGGCGCTGGTGGCCGACTACGAACAGCAATATCAGGACGGCCTGATCACCCAGCAGGAAAAGTACAACAAGGTTATCGACGCCTGGAGCCGTTGCGGCGACGTGGTGGCGAACGCCATGATGGACGAGATCCGCGCCCAGCCCAAGGACCCCAAGACCGGCCGCCTCGCGCCCATCAACTCGATCTACATGATGGCGCACTCCGGTGCGCGTGGTTCGCAGGCGCAGATGAAGCAGCTTGCGGGCATGCGCGGCCTGATGGCCAAGCCTAGCGGAGAGATCATCGAGACGCCGATCATCTCGAACTTCAAGGAAGGGCTGACCGTCCTTGAATACTTCAACTCCACTCACGGCGCGCGCAAGGGTCTGGCCGACACCGCGCTCAAGACGGCGAACTCGGGTTACCTGACCCGCCGTCTGGTCGACGTATCGCAGGATTGCACCATCGTCGAAGAGGATTGCGGCACCGACCGCGCACTGGAGATGAAGGCGATCGTTCAGGGCGGTTCCGTCATCGCCTCGCTGGGCGAGCGCATCCTCGGCCGCACGACCGCGGAGGACATCGTCGACAGCAAGGACAACAGCGTCCTGATCCCGATCGGCACGCTGCTGGACGAACCGATGATCGCATCGATCGAGGCGATCGGCACGCAGGCGGTCAAGATCCGTTCGCCGCTGATCTGCGAGAGCAAGATGGGCGTTTGCGCCAAATGCTACGGGCGTGACCTTGCCCGTGGTACGCCGGTGAATATCGGCGAAGCGGTCGGCGTCATCGCGGCGCAGTCGATCGGCGAGCCGGGCACGCAGCTGACCATGCGGACCTTCCACATCGGTGGCGCGGCACAGCTCAACGAAACGTCGAACCTGGAGGCCGTCGCCGACGGCACCCTGGAGCTGCGCGACATGCCCACGATCACCGACAGCCGGGGCCGTCGCCTCAGCCTCGCCCGCAACGGCGAACTGGCGATCATCGACAATGAAGGGCGCGAGCGCGCCGTTCATCGCCTGCCCTATGGCGCCACGATCCTGTTCGAGAACAACGCCAAGGTGAAGCTGGGCGACCGGATCGCCGAATGGGATCCGTTCACCATGCCGGTGATCACCGAGCGTCCGGGCATCGTCAAATATGTCGACCTGATCGACAGCAAGACGCTGACCGAACAGACCGACGAAGCGACGGGCATTTCGCAGAAGGTCGTCATCGAGCATCGCGGCTCGACCCGGTCGAAGGAGGATCTGCGTCCCCGCCTCACCCTGCTGGACGATGGTTCGGGTGAAGCGGCGCGCTACATGCTCGCCATCGGTGCGATGCTGTCGGTCGAGGATGGCCAGACGGTGCAGGCCGGCGACGTGCTGGCGCGAGTCAGCCGTGAAGCCGCCAAGACCCGCGACATTACGGGCGGTCTGCCGCGCGTGGCGGAGCTGTTCGAAGCGCGCAAGCCCAAGGACAATGCGATCATCGCCAAGGTGTCTGGCCGCGTCCAGTTCCTCAAGGACTATAAGGCAAAGCGCAAGATCGCCATCAATCCCGAGGATGGCGGCGAGCCGGTCGAATATCTGATCCCCAAGAGCAAGGCGATCGACGTTCAGGAAGGCGATTACGTCAAGCGCGGCGACAATCTGATCGGCGGTTCGCCCGATCCGCATGATATTCTCGAAGTGCTCGGAATCGAGCCCCTCGCCGAATATCTGGTCGCCGAAATCCAAGAAGTCTATCGACTGCAGGGCGTGAAGATCAACGACAAGCATATCGAGACGATCGTTCGTCAGATGCTGCAAAAGGTCGAGATCATCGAGTCCGGTGACACCACCTTGCTGGTGGGCGAACAGATCGACCGCGAGGAAATGGACGAGATCAACAGCAAGCTCGCGGCCGGCTTCTCGCCTGCCGCCGGCAAGCCGGTGCTGCTCGGCATCACCAAGGCCTCGCTCCAGACGCGCTCGTTCATCTCGGCGGCGTCCTTCCAGGAAACCACCCGCGTCCTCACCGAGGCGGCGGTTCAGGGGAAGAAGGACACGCTCGTGGGCCTCAAGGAAAACGTCATCGTCGGCCGGCTCATTCCGGCAGGCACCGGGGCCGGCATGAACCGCCTGCGCGTGGCGGCATCCTCGCGCGATGCGGCGATGCGGGCGGCCCTGCGGGCGTCGAGCCAGATCGACCTGATCGCGCCCAAGACCGCTGCCGCCGAACATAAGGCGGAACTGGCGCAAGGGCCGGAAGCGGCGATCGGCGACGATCCGCTGGGCGCTGTCGGCGGGGAAACCCACGGCACCGACGCGGACGCGGGCGATTATCTGCTTAAGAGCGACGAGGGATAAGGATTTGAAAGGCCGGGCGTCGCTCCCTATCTAGGGAGTGGCTCCCATGCCCTTCGATCCGCAGGATCGTCGAGGAAGCCCGCCGCACCATTTTCGGTCCGGCGGGCTTCGCTTTTTCGGCGCAATCTTGTAGCGGTTTTGCGCCAATCCCCCTTGACCGGTACGCATCACCAGCCTATTTGCGCGCTTCCGATGTGGGGTAGCCTGCATCTGATGCCCGATCCTCTAATGGTAAGAGAGCGGACTCTGACTCCGTCAATCAAGGTTCGAGTCCTTGTCGGGCATCCAAACTTTCCATAGCGAAATCAGTGTTGAAATGGTTCTGGCCAATGAACATTTCAGCTGGGTCGTTGCGCCGATGGGCGACAGGAGCGGTCGCTTGTTGCTACGCTACGGCAGGTCTTCCTCTAATTTGCCGATCGACCGCTAGTCGCCAACTCGCGGTCGTTCGCGCAGCGCCACTGCCACGAGCACGCTTGTGGACAAGAGGATGCCAGAGACCAGCACCGCTACGCCTAGCAATCCCGATGTCGTGAGCCTCGCCTCGGCCCGCAGGGTAATCCACTTGCCTATTTTGAGCGACGTGCGAGTGACCTGACGATCGTTGAGAATGTCCATTCGACGATTATTGCGCCGGACGCACCAATGTTCAAGCGCTGGAACAGGTTCGCAAACGAGCTGTTGCTTACGGGGAGGAGTGCGCCATGACCGACAAGAAGCTTTACGATCAGGCCAGTCACGTTGCCGCGGAAGAAGGGCAGGTTTTGGTCGACGGCCCTGACGGCGTGGCCGTCGCGCTCACCCCCGACGCTGCGCTCGAGACGGCCGAACGGTTGACAGCGCAAGCCGCACAGGCCGCAGGTCAGCGCCATTTTGAAGAGAATAAAGGTAAGCAGGCAGAACGCTATTCGGACAGTAAAAAGCCCTGATCAAATGGCGGGCGATCGTCGACCGGGCATTCCTAGTCCTGATCATGCTAGATCTGAGCCCCCGTCGCCCGCGAAACCGGCGCGGGAAAACAGGGAGCGGTTTCGTGGCGCAGTTCCGCCGGGACATAGAGCCTGGAGGTCTGCATGGAATGCGACCGACCTGAACCATTCGCCTTCCAGTGATACATGGCGGCATCGGCATCCTGCAAAAGCTGGTCCACCGATCGCTCGCCGTTAAGGGACGTGGCGATCCCGATGGACGTGGAAATGGCGAGATCCACTCCCCTATGAGCGATAGGCTCGCGAAGCGAGGCAAGGAGCGCTCTGGAAAGCCCCTCCGGCTCGCTTACACAGGGATCCGTGATGAGGCACCCGAACTCGTCCCCCCCAAGGCGGGCGACCAGAACGCCCGGCAGTATAGCGGCTGCCTTGGCCAGACGCTTGGCAACCTCCTTCAACACCAGGTCGCCGACCGCGTGACCATAGGTGTCGTTAACCGCCTTGAATCCGTTGAGGTCCATCAGCAGAAATGCCAGGGGACGGCCCTTCAAATCCTCCAGTCGCTCCATCAGCGCAAACCGGTTGGGAATTCCTGTGAGAAAATCCTGCCGGGCGATTTCGTGATTTCGCGCCTCACTGCGCCGGATTGCGCGCATCTCGGCCCGCAACTGGCGGTCGCGGCGCGTGAGCATGCAGGCGGCCCCGACGAGCAACAGGCCCGCGCTGCCGATGAACTCATCCATCTGATAGACTTCGTTGTGCCTGATCATCATGCAAAGCGCGTCGAACCAGTTGTTGGATATGCACGCCATAATCGCCAGCGAGACCACCGTGGCGGCCACCGCATTCTCGGCCGTCAATCGTCGCCGGCTGAGATGGCCAATCAATTCGTCGGGCATGCGGCATCGCCTTCTCTCACAAGCCCCCACATTTCAATGCGTTAGGGCGCGAGCGTTAAGAAGCGGTAACGAGCAGCCAGCATCGACGCCGATACGGCCACATAGGTTAGTGAAAAAGCGCGCGCTTTGTTCCCGCAGGGATAAACGCACCTCTACGGCCGCTGCCGTTAAATGACGTTAATATGTCATATCGCAGCCTAACGCGTGACAATCATTGTCACAAAACTGTTGTGATGAGGCTCTAGTGGCGACCCCGCAAAGCAAGACCAATCGCTATTCCAAGGGGCCATCTCCATGATTCGTTCGACCATCCCGCTGCTGCGAGCCTCCCTCGGCGGGCTGCTGCTCGCCTCGGTTTCCATGCCCGCGCTGGCGCTCGCCGCCGACGCAGCGCCCGCCGCTGACGCCGCGCCCGCCGCCGATGCCGCTGCTGGCGACCAGGGCCTGACCGAGATCGTCGTCACCGCAACCAAGCGCGAGACCAACCTTCAGCAGACGCCGATCGCGATCGCGGTCGTTAATATGGAAGCGCTCAAGGATCGCCATGTCCAGAGCCTGTACGACCTCGCCGACGGCGCGGTGCCGTCGCTGCGCATCGCCACGTTCGAAGCGCGCCAGTCCGCGCTGACCATCGGCATTCGCGGCATCGTGCCGCTCGACGCCAACCAGCCCGCGCGCGAACAGGGCGTCGGCATCTATATCGACGGCGTGTATCTGGGCCGCCAGCACGGCCTGAACGCCGCCTTGTTCGACGTCGAGCGGATCGAAGTGCTCAAGGGTCCGCAGGGCACGCTGTTCGGCCGCAACACCGAAGGCGGCGCGCTGTCGATCGTATCAGCCGCGCCGACCGGCGAATTTGGCGGCCGCATCAGCGGCGGCATCGGCAACTATGGTGCGAACACCGTGAGCGCCCATATCAATCTGCCCGAATTTCAGGGTTTCAGCCTCAAGATCGACGGCGTGAAGCAGTATCAGGGCGCGACCACCAAGAACCCGCTCGCAGGCCAGAAGGGCTTCAACTATTATGATCGCCGGGGCCTGCGCGTCGCTGCCCGCTGGCAGGTGACGCCCGACATCACCAATGATTTCGCCTTTGATATCGCGAAGGACGAGAATACGCCCTTTTACAGTCAGTTGCTGAACTACAATCCCAACAACTGCGTCGCCGGCCCCGCTGCGGCATCGCCTAACTGCGCCCTGCCCGGCGCGCCTTACACCACGCTGACCGGCACCGTCCGCCCCGTGCTGCCTGGCGTGATCGTCAACGGTGACAGCCGCATGAAGACCGCCGATATCGGCGTGCCGCAGCAGGCAAGCGTCGACAAGACGCACGGCTTTACCAACAGCCTGAAATGGAAGGTCTCCCCCGACCTCGAACTGCGTTCGATCACCGCATGGCGCGGCGTCGACGTCGATCAGTGGGACAATAGCGGCGGCGCACACCGTCCGCCGGTCGTCAACCTGACCGCGTCCTGCACCGCCGCCTCGCCCTGCCCGTTCAGCCGCTACAGCCTCGCCGGCCTGCGCCAGCGCCAGTTCAGCCAGGAATTGCAGGCGGTCGGCTCGATCGACACCATCGATTATGTGGCGGGTCTCTATTATTTCAACGAGCATGTCAGCGACGATGCCGCGACGCCAAGCTCCAATGGCGTGTATCTGAGCGGCGGCCTGCCGGTCTACACGATCCTCGACTCCTGCCGTGGGTCGGGCGGTTTCGGTTCGCAGCCGGGCTGCCGCTCGATCGACCGCGCTTCGGAAGTTTGGTCGAAAAGCTATGCCGCCTATGGCCAGGTCACCTGGAATGCGACGGACGCCATCCACCTGACCGTCGGCGCGCGCTACACCCAGGACAAGAAGCGCGGCGAGCTGCACTTCTTCCGCAACCTGAATTACGACCTGCCGGCCAATGCCGCCGCGGTGGCAAATAACGGCTACACGCCGCTGCGGAAAAAATGGACCCGCTTCAATCCGATGGCGACGCTGGCGTTCGACGTGAACGACGATCTCCATGTCTATGCCAAATATGCGACCGGCTATCGCGCCGGCGGGGCCAGCTCGCGGACCGCAAATTATGAAGCGTTCAACCCCGAGGATGTGAAATCCTATGAAGTCGGACTGAAAGCCGACTTCTGGGACCGCCGTGCTCGCTTCAACCTCGCGGCCTACATCATGGACCGCAAGGACAGCCAGCTCGACATCAGCTATATCCAGTTCGCGGGCGGCTCCAGCGTCAACGTGCTGCGCACGGTCAATGCCGAAGGCACGACCAAGATCCGTGGCGTCGAGGCCGATCTGACGCTGCGTCCGGTGGAAGGGCTGACGCTGAACGCGTCCTATGCCTACACCTATACCAAGGTGCCGCTGGTCCCGATCTCGTTCACGGTCGGCGGCGTCACATCGACGCCGGTGATGCAGCAATTCTACATTCCGTTTACGCCGCGCAACGCGGCAAGCGGATCGATCGATTATGCCCTGCCGGTGGGCGGTGGCGACACGGCGCTGAAATTCCATGTCGACGCCAACTATTCGCAGGCCACCCAGGCCTTCGACCAGTTCCCCGACAAGGCGGATGCCTCGTTCATCGTCAACGCCCGCCTGTCGCTAGCCGACATTTCGATGGGCAATGGCGGCCAGAAGCTGACCGTGGCGGTGTGGTCGCGCAACCTGCTCAACAAGCAGTATATCTTCCGCCGCGATCCGTCGAACAGCCTCCCGGGCACGCCGACGACCAGCCTCGCCAATGGCAATATCGGCAACGTGCTGGGTGACTATGGCAACTTCAACGCACCGCGCACCTTCGGCATCGAAGGCACGGTAAACTTCTAAACGGGCGAAAGCCTGCTGATTAGGGAAGGCCATGGCGCGGGATCACCCTGCGCCATGGCTTTCCTCTTTTAATCCCCGCGTCAATTCCTCAGCATATAGCCGACGCCGCGAATGGTGCTGATCGGATCGTCGCCGCCAAATGCCCTGAGCTTGGTGCGGAGGCGGCGAATATGCACTTCGACGAGGTTGGTCGGGGTTGTGGCGTCATAGGCCCACACCCGCTCCAGCAGCGTCGCACGGCTCACGGCCTGCCCGGCATGACGCGCCAATATGGTCAGCAGGCGAAATTCGATCTTTTGCAGATCGAGCGCCCTGCCATCGCGCCAGACGGCATGCCGCATGGGGCTGATCACCAGATCCCCTACCCGCAACGTCTCCGCCGATCCGCCTGCGTTCCACTGCCGCCCGCGCAACAGCGCATGGAACCGCGCGTCGAGTTCGGCGGCGTCGATGGGCCGGACCATATAATCGTCGGCGCCGGCCGTCAGACCCTCGATTTTGTGATGCGACTTGCCCAGCGCGCCGATCATGATGACGGGAAGGAGCATATTGCCCTGCCGCAAGCGCCGTAGAATGACGAGGCCGTCGACGGTCGGCAGAACACGGCTCAGGACGATGGCATCGAAAGGCGCGGTCGCAAGGATATCGAGCGCGAGCCGCCCGTCGCTTACAACCTTCGCGCTATGTCCAAAGCCGCGCATCTGGTCGGCAAGTTGGGCGGCGAAGGCATCGTCTCCCTCGACGATGAGGATGTTCAGGGCCACGCGCTACCCGCACTGACTTGCGCCATCAACAGCGCGCGCCTTCGTACCATGACCGCGATGCACTTCCAACAGGCGGGCGCTCAGGCCTGGAACAGCACTTTCGTTCCGGCTTCCACCATGCCGGCCAGTCGCGCAGCGTCCCAGTTGGTCAGGCGGACGCAGCCATGGCTTTCGGCGCGGCCGATGCTTTGAGGTTCGCCAGTGCCGTGAATGCCATAATGGGGCTTGGACAGGTCGATCCACACGACGCCGACCGGGCCATTGGGACCGGGTTTGAGGAGGACCGGCTGCTTGCTGTCCGATACGTCCCAGAAGAGTTTGGGATTATAGTGAAAATCGGGATTACGGCTGACCCCCTGAATCTTCCATTGGCCGAGCGGCAGCGGATCATGTTCGCTGCCCATGGTCGCCGGAAATTGCGCAATCAGCCTGCCGTCCGTATCGAAGGCGCGCAGCACGCCTTCGGACTTGTCGACCACGACTCTGTCGGCCTTGGGCTGATCGGGCGATACCGCCAGCCATTGCAAAGTCCGGCTCCAGCCGCGATCATCCTTTTGCGGCGCCGGCGGCGCGATGTCCGCAACCGCCGGCACCTGAATGACGGCGTCCGCCCTGGCGACCGTCCCGCGCCGGTTAAGCGCTACCAGCGTCTCGGGCGTGGTATGGAAACGCTCCGCCAGAGCCTCCACCAGATTGCGATAGCCAAGGACCGGCAGCTTCGCCTGTAGCTGCGCGTCCTTGGGGAAATTCGGTACGAACGGCCCCCTGGCGAAGTCGGCCGGAATGCGCACGACGCGGGTGGCGGGCACGTCCGTCCATCGGGCAAGCGCCCGCACCGTCGGCTCGTCCAGCTTGCCGTTCGCGTTCAGATCATGCGTGTCCTGAAACGCGCGCAGCGCTGCACGGAAATTCGCGCCGTCCTTGCCGTCGAGCGTGCCGGAAGAAAAGCCGAGCCGCTCCAGCACCACCTGCGTCTGGAGCAGGCGATCGGGTCGTGGCCGCACGGTCTGATCGCGGACATCTGCAAAGGAGAGCCCGCCGCCGGCTGAAGCCGAGGATTTCTCGTCTTTTTCCGCGCCGCCAGGCTGATAATCGACCTTGCATGCCGCCAGTAGGGCGATGGCCATCAGGCCCGCGAGCCGCGCTGAATTTTTCGTCTTCATAGAGCGGCTTAACGAACCGCGCCGCCAAAGGGTGCAGCCTCGCGCCGCCCGTGCAAAATTTCCCAGCACTATCCCACGATGTCGAGCGCCATGGCCTCTGCCACCTTGATGCCATCGATCGCCGCCGAAAGGATGCCCCCTGCATAGCCGGCGCCTTCGCCTGCCGGATAGAGGCCTGCGACGTTGAGGCTTTGAAAATCCTTGCCGCGCGTGATGCGGATCGGGGAGGATGTGCGCGTCTCGACCCCGGTCATCACGACATCGGGATGGTCGTATCGCGCGATCTGCCGGCCAAAGACCGGGATCGCCTCGCGAATCGCCTCGATCACGAAGGACGGCAGGCAGCGCGCGAGGTCGGTCGGCGTGACCCCCGGCTTGTAGGAGGGCTCAACCTGCCCCAATGCCGTAGACGGGCGGCCCGCGAGGAAATCGCCCACTGTCTGCGCCGGCGCGCAATAGGATGAACCGCCCGCGACATAGGCCAACGATTCCCAGTGCCGCTGGAGGTCGATCCCGGCGAGCGGGCCGTCAGGATAGTCTCGCGCCGGGTCGATGCCGACGACGAGGCCCGAATTGGCATTGAATTCGGCGCGCGAATATTGGCTCATGCCGTTGGTGACGACGCGCCCCTCCTCCGATGTTGCGGCGACGACGCGCCCGCCCGGACACATGCAGAAACTATAGACCGTGCGGTCGTTGGCGCAGTGATGGGCAAGGCTATAGGCCGCCGCGCCGAGATCGGGGTGGCCCGCGCAATTGCCGAAGCGGGCGCGGTCGACCCAGCTTTGCGGATGCTCGATCCGCACGCCGATCGAAAAGGGCTTGGCCTCGATATGCACGCCGCGCGCGTGCAGCATCTCGAAGGTCGGCCGCGCACTGTGCCCGACTGCGAGGACGACATGGTCCGCCTCGATAAAGCCGCCGTCATGCAGATGCAGCCCGCACAACCGCTGCGAACCGTCGTCCTGCCGTGTCAGTTCCAGCTCGTCCACGCGCGTTTGCCAACGATATTCGCCGCCCAGCGCCTCGATCTGCCGCCGCATCGCCTCCACCATGGTAACGAGGCGGAAGGTGCCGATATGCGGATGCGCCTGCGTCAATATGTCGGCCGGTGCGCCGGCGGCAACGAATTCCTCCAGCACCTTGCGTCCCAGAAAGCGCGGGTCCTTGACCCGGCAATAGAGCTTACCGTCGGAAAAGGTCCCTGCCCCGCCCTCGCCAAACTGGACATTGCTGTCCGGGTTCAACTCGCCCCGCCGCCACAGGCCCCAGGTATCCTTCGTCCGCTCGCGCACCGGCTTGCCGCGATCGAGGATGATCGGGCGAAATCCCATCTGTGCGAGAATAAGGCCCGCGAACAATCCGCACGGCCCCGCGCCGACCACGACCGGGCGCATGGCAGAGCCGCCATCCGGCGCATGGGTCACGAACCGGTAGTCGGTATCGGGGCGTGCCCGGACTTCATGGTCGCCCGCCAGCCGCGCCAGCACCTCGGCCTCCTCGGTCAGCGCGACGTCGACCGTGTAGATCAGCAGGATCGCATTTTTGCGCCGCGCATCATTGCCGCGCTTGACGATCTCATGACTGAGAAGGGCATCGGGCGAGATGCCGAGGCGCGCGCAGATGGCGGCGGAGATCGCTTCGGCCGGATGGTCGAGGGGAAGTTTGAGGCCGGACAGGCGGAGCATGAAGGCGCTTTAGGGGAAGGCGCGCCCGAATAAAACCTCCGTTGAGATCAGGCCCCCCCGGCCCGCGCCGTCTTGACGTTAACGTAAAGTCCGACTACATGACCGTCATGGATCAACGCACCAGCATCGCGGGCATCGAAATGCCCGACATCAGCGACCGGCAGACCTATAGCATCACCGATCTGTCGGAGGAATTCGGGGTAACGGCGCGCGCCTTGCGCTTTTACGAGGATGAGGGGCTGATCGCGCCCGAGCGACAGGGCCTGTCGCGCATCTATTCGCGGCGCGATCGGGCGCGTCTTGCCTGGATATTACGCGGCAAGCGCGTGGGCTTCAGCCTGACCGATATTCGCGAGATGATCGATCTTTACGACGCAGACGAAGAGCATGAGGCGCAGCGGCGCGTCACCATCGACAAATGCCGGGCGCGGATCGATCTGCTGACGCGCCAGAAGGACGATATCGACGCCGCGATCAGCGAGCTGGCGAGTTTCGTGGCGACGATCGACAGATAGACGCGCCGCTCAAGACCCGAAAAATATAAGACCGGAGAAGATCATGCCCAGCTACGCCGCACCCGTCCGCGACTCGCGATTCGTGCTCGATCATGTGGTGGGGCTGGATCGCTATGCGAACCTTCCCGGTTTCGGCAATGCGACCCCCGATCTGGTCGAGGCGATCCTGACCGAAGGCGGAAAGATAGCCTCTGAAGTCCTCTTCCCGCTCAATATGGTCGGCGATCAGCAGGGCTGCACCCGGCATGACGATGGCCGCGTCACCACGCCCGAAGGCTTCAAGGCGGCGTTCGACGCCTATGTCGCGGGCGGATGGACCACGTTGCACGCACCGGAGGAATTTGGCGGGCAGGGCCTGCCTTCCGTGCTCGCCACTGCCTTCGACGAATATGTGCTGTCCGCCAACCAGGCGTTCGAAATGTACCATGGCCTGACCGCTGGCGCGGTCGCGGCGCTGCTGGCCAAGGGCAGCGACGCGCAAAAGGCGACCTATGTGCCCAACATGGTGTCGGGCAAGTGGACCGGCACGATGAACCTGACCGAACCGCACGCGGGCACAGACCTTGGCCTGATCAAAACGAGAGCCGTGCCGAACGCCGACGGCAGCCATGCGATCTCGGGCACCAAGATTTTCATTTCCTCGGGCGAGCATGACCTCGCCGAAAATATCATCCACCTCGTTCTCGCCAAGACGCCGGGCGCGCCCGACAGCAGCAAGGGCATTTCGCTGTTCGTTGTGCCCAAGTTCCTCGTGAACGAGGATGGCTCGCTGGGCGCGCGCAACGCGGTTTCCTGCGGCTCGATCGAACATAAGATGGGCATTCACGGCAATGCGACCTGCGTCATGAATTATGACGAAGCGACCGGCTGGCTGGTGGGCGAGGAGAATAAAGGCCTCGCCGCGATGTTCATCATGATGAACGCGGCCCGCCTTGGCGTCGGACTACAAGGTCTGGGTCAGGCGGAGGTCGCGTTCCAGAATGCGGTTCATTACGCCCATGACCGGCGACAGGGCCGCGCGCTCACCGGTCCCAAGGATGTTGCGGAAAAGGCGGACTCGCTATTCGTCCACCCCGATGTGCGCCGTATGCTGATGGAGGCCAAGGCGCTGACGGAGGGGTTGCGCGCGCTGATCCTGTGGGGCGCGCTCCAGGCAGACCTGTCGCACAATGCGGCGACCGGGGAAGAACGGCAATTGGCGGACGACCTGATCGGCCTGCTGACCCCGGTGATCAAGGGCTATGGCACCGACAAGGGTTTCCACGTCACCGTCGCGTGCCAGCAGATATTCGGCGGCCATGGATACATCCGCGAAAACGGCATGGAGCAATATGTCCGCGACGCCCGCATCGCCCAGATATATGAGGGCGCCAACGGCGTTCAGGCGATGGATCTTGTCGGCCGCAAGCTGCCAATGAATGGCGGCCGGGCGATGCAGGCGTTCCTCAAGATCATCGCCAGCGAAGTGGCCGAGGCCAAGGGTGATCCCAAGCTGGCCGACTTCGCGCAAGCACTGGAAAAGGCGAGCGGCCAGTTGCAGGGAGCGACCCTGTGGCTGATGCAGAATGCGATGCAGAACCCTGATAATGCCGGGGCCGGCGCGTATCATTACATGCACATATTGGGGATCGTCGCGACCGGCCTGATGTGGCTGCGCATGATGAAGGCCGCGAGCGGCCTGCTCGACGCCGGCGACGGGGATGCGGTCTTTCTGAACGCCAAGCTCGTCACTGCCCGATTTTTCGCCGAACGGATCATGCCCGACGCGGGCGCGCTTCGCCGCAAGATCGAGGGTGGCGCCGACACGCTCATGGCGCTGGAGCCGGACGCTTTTCTGTCGATCTGACAGGCGGTTGTGGCGGCTACCCACGGTCAGCCGACGTGAAAAAGGCTCCCGGACAGGTCCGGGAGCCTTTTTCAGATTGATGAAAAGTGGCGGTTATTGCTCGCCATTGTCCTTGACGCCCACGGTCGGCACATCGACGGTGGTCTTCTTGGTCCCAACAACCACTTCCTTGGAATCGACGTCGACCTTGGGCAGGTCTCCGCCCTTCACGCTGACTTCGGGCATATCGCCGCCCTTGACATCGGCTTTCCAGAAGCCCGTGGCAAACAGGACGCCAACGATCGCGAGAATGGCGATGACCACGATCGCCAGGGTCCGGCCGCCGCCACGCTTTTCCACGATCACGCGCCTGTCGTCATAACCGTCATTCCGAACATCAACCATAAAACCCTCCTCGTTTCGATTGTGACGATCAGAACGGTCGGGTAAGGATTTTGGTTCCGGTTCATGTCCGGGCGCAACATAATGAAGGTGGCGCGCTATCGCCGGCCGATCGGCGAGGGCAGGTCCCGCCCGTGCCAACCTGCGCCCTCATTCCCCCCACAGATCCTTGATCTTGCTGAAAAATCCGGTCGATTGCGGACATTCCTCGCCCGTCTCGGTCTCGCGGAAGGCTTCGAGCAATTCCTTTTGTTTGGCCGTCAGCCGCGTCGGCGTCTCCACATCGATCTGGACGACCAGGTCGCCCTGCCCCCGGCCGTTCAGCACCGGCATGCCCGCGCCACGCTGGCGAATCTGCTTGCCCGACTGGATGCCGACCGGAATCTTGATCGCGTGCCGCGCCCCGTCGAGGCCCGGCACTTCGATCGTGCCGCCCAGCGCCGCCGTTGTGAAACTCACCGGGCATCGGCAGAACAGGGTCGTGCCGTCGCGCTCGTACAACGCATGCCGCTTGACGTGCAGGAAGATATAGAGGTCGCCTGCCGGTGCGCCCCGCGCGCCTGCCTCGCCTTCGCCCGACAGGCGGATGCGCGTGCCGTCGTCGACGCCGGCCGGAATATTGACCGATAGCGTTTTGGGCTTGTCGACACGGCCCTCGCCCCGACAGGCACGGCACGGGCTTTCAATGACCTGCCCCGCGCCGTTGCACGATGGGCAGGTCCGCTCCACCACGAAAAAGCCCTGCTGCGCCCGCACCTGGCCATGACCCTTGCAGGTCCCGCAGGTCTTGACCCCGGTCCCCGGCTGCGCGCCCGAGCCTTCACAGCTCTCGCATGCCGCCGATACTTCGATCTGGATTTCGGTCTGCTTGCCATGAAAGGCCTCGTCGAGGCTGATTTCCATGTCGTAGCGCAGGTCCGCGCCGCGCCGTTGCGCCTGCCGTCCGCCGCCACCGCCGCCAAAGCCGGCCTGGCCGAAGATCGTCTCGAAAATATCGCCGAGATCCGAAAATCCGGCTCCGCCGCCGCCCTGGAAGCCGCCGCCCTGCTGTTGCTGGCGGAAGGCGGCATGACCGAATCGATCATAGGCTGCGCGCTTCTGCGGGTCCTTGAGACAGTCATAGGCCTCCGACACGGCCTTGAACTTGGCTTCGCTGTCGGTGCATCCCCCGGTTTTGTCCGGATGATATTTCATCGCCATCTTGCGATAAGCGCTCTTGATCGCGCCGCCGTCGGCAGTGCGTTCGACTTCGAGCAATTCGTAAAAATCGATATCGGTCGTCATTCGGACCCCCGCCCGCGCTGCCCGTCATTGCAGCCATGGCCGCAATGACGGGTATCGAGCACAGCTTACGCTTTGTTGTCGTCTACTTCCGAAAATTCAGCGTCGACCACATCGTCATCCGCCTTGGGCGCGTCCCCGCCCGGAGCCGCCGCATCGGCCTGCTCCTTCTCGTAGATCGCCTGACCAAGCTTCATCGCGATCGTCGCGAGTTCCTGCGCCTTGGCCTTCATAGCCTCGGCATCCTCGCTCTCGATCGCGGCCTTAGTCGCCGCGACAGCCGCTTCGATCTCGCCCTTCAACGAGGCGTCAACCTTGTCGCCATGTTCGGCAAGCTGCTGTTCGGTCGTGTGGACGAGGCTTTCGGCGTTGTTCTTCGCCTCGGCGCCCTCGCGCCGCTTCTTGTCCTCTTCGGCGAAGCGTTCGGCATCCTTGACCATCTGGTCGATGTCGGCATCGGACAGACCGCCCGACGCCTGAATGCGGATCTGCTGTTCCTTGCCGGTGCCCTTGTCCTTGGCGCTGACATTGACGAGGCCGTTGGCGTCGATGTCGAACGTCACCTCGATCTGCGGTACGCCGCGCGGCGCGGGCGGGATGCCCACCAGATCGAACTGGCCGAGAATCTTGTTGTCCGCCGCCATTTCACGCTCGCCCTGGAACACACGGATCGTCACCGCCTGCTGATTATCGTCGGCGGTCGAATAGACTTGGCTCTTCTTGGCAGGGATCGTGGTGTTGCGATCAATCATGCGGGTGAACACCCCACCCAGCGTCTCGATACCAAGCGACAGCGGGGTCACGTCGAGCAGCAGCACGTCCTTGACGTCGCCCTGCAGCACGCCCGCCTGTATCGCCGCGCCCATGGCGACGACTTCGTCTGGATTGACCCCGGTATGCGGCTCCTTGCCGAAGAACTCCTTCACGGCCTCGCGCACCTTGGGCATGCGGGTCATGCCGCCCACCAGCACCACTTCGCTGATGTCGCTCGCCGAAACGCCGGCATCGGCCATCGCCTTCTTGCACGGTTCCATGGTGCGCTTGATGAGGTCGGCGACCAGCCGCTCCAGATCGGCGCGGGTGATCGACTTCACCAGATGCTTGGGGCCATTGGCGTCGGCGGTGATGAAGGGCAGGTTGACCTCGGTCGTCTGCGCCGAGGACAGCTCGATCTTCGCCTTTTCGGCGGCTTCCTTCAGTCGCTGAAGCGCCAGCTTGTCCTTGGTCAGGTCGATGCCTTCGACCTTCTTGAAGTCGTCCGCCAGGAACTGCACCAGCTTGGCGTCGAAATCCTCGCCACCAAGGAAGGTGTCGCCATTGGTCGACTTCACCTCGAACACGCCGTCGCCGATTTCCAGGATCGAAATGTCGAAGGTGCCGCCGCCGAGGTCATAGACAGCGATCGTCTTGCCGTCCTGCTTGTCCAGGCCATAGGCGAGCGCGGCAGCGGTCGGCTCGTTGATGATGCGCAGCACTTCAAGGCCGGCGATCTGTCCTGCGTCCTTGGTCGCCTGACGCTGGGCGTCGTTGAAATAGGCCGGCACGGTGATGACCGCCTGCGTGACGGTTTCGCCAAGATAGGATTCGGCGGTTTCCTTCATCTTCTGAAGGATGAACGCGCTGATCTGCGACGGACTGTAATCCTGGCCGCCGGCCTTCACCCATGCGTCGCCGTTCGGCCCCTTGGAGATCGAATAGGGCACCAGCTCCATGTCCTTCTTGGTCATGGGATCGTCAAAGCGGCGGCCGATCAGGCGCTTGACCGCGAAGATCGTGCTGTCGGGATTGGTGACCGCCTGGCGCTTGGCCGGCTGGCCGATCAATCGCTCGCCATCCTTGGCGAAGGCGACGATGGAGGGCGTGGTGCGCGCGCCTTCCGCATTTTCGATGACCTTGGGCTTGCCGCCGTCCATGACGGCGATGCAGCTGTTGGTCGTGCCCAGATCGATACCGATAACTTTTGCCATTATATCCTCTTTTGAACCCCAAAAATGTTCAGCGGTTGATGGCCCATACCTCACGAAAGCGCCAAGGCAAGGCCGGTTTGCATGGCGGATATAGGCGTGCTTTTCCTTGGCACAAGACACTGGGGCGATTACGCATGGAACCATCTTGAAACGAGACAATTTTAGGAGCCTTGGCAATGCGCGCGCCCACTTCCCCGATCGCCCTGTGCGTGCCGCTTGCGCTGAGCCTTTTTCTGGCCGCCTGCGGCGATCCGGCGCCGACCTATATCGACCAGGCCTATGTACGCCTCAGCCCCAACAAGGCGTCGCCGTCGGCCGGCTATTTCATTGCCCATGGCGGTGATTCGGCCACGCAGTTGCGCGGCGTGCTGACCGATTACGCGCTCAAGGTGGAGATGCACGAGAGCATGAGCGCGGGCGGCATGACGAAGATGGCGCCGCTCTCCAGCGTCGACATTCCCGCCAAAGCCACGGTGGCTTTCGCGCCCGGCGGCAAGCATCTGATGCTCTGGGGTGTTAACGATACGGCGATCGGCAGGGGTAAGATGACACTCACCTTCTTGCTGGCCAATGGCGACCGGTTGCTGGTGGATGCCGTGATCCAGAAGCCCGACGGGACGAGCAGCGCTTCAGCCCCTGCGGTCGACGAGCATGAGGATCATTGAGCGCGGGGGACTCAAGCGGGCGACCGCTCACGCCCGACGAGGTGGCGCTCGCGCGCGGCATGTTCGGCGACGCCATCGCTTATGATCGCGTGCGCATTCATAATCGCAAATGGTGGCCTTTCCACCCCCGGAACGTAACCATGGCCCCCGATGGCGACCTGTGGTTCCATCCGGCAAGCGGGCTCTTTTGCGACGATTTCTGCGCCGGTCCATTGCATGTGCAAGGGCACTTCGTCCATGAAATGACGCATGCCTGGCAAGCGCAGCGATCGGGGAAATATTGGCTCCCGCTGATGCGCCATCCGTGGTGTCGCTATGACTATCACGTCGAGCCGGGCAAGTCTTTCGGGCGATATGGCATCGAGCAACAGGCGGAGATCGTCCGGCATGCCTTCCTGCTGAAGCGCGGAATTGCGGTGGCGGGCAAACCCGGGCTGGATGTCTACGATCGGCTTCTGCCTTTCTGCCCGGGATGAGTGCGTTGCCCTGAACAGGCGTGAATGTCATTTGTTCCGGTAAAACACTGAATTCACAAGCCGCAATTACGCTAAAGCCCGTTAATAATAACGCGCTACTTGGTCGTGCGGCAGGAACTTTGAATCCATCCCCTCGTTACCCGCGCACCGCATAAGACAAGAGGATTAATTCATGCTTCGCAATAGTTTGCTCGCAGGCGCTCTGGCGCTTGCTATTGTATCGCCAGCCGTCGCTCAGGTGTCGACATCTTCGACCGGAATGATGAGCGCCACCGACACCGGCGTCTCCCCGATGATGGGCGTCTCGGCCACCGACTATGTCAAGCTGGCCGCAGATTCCGATATGTATGAAATTCAGTCGAGCCGCATCGCGCTGATGCGCAGCAAGCGCGCCGACATCAAGGGTTTCGCCAAAGAGATGATCGCCGACCACATGCTCACCACCAAGTCGCTGATGGCCGCGCTGAAGAATAACGACCGCACGATCGCCAAGCCTTCCACCATGCTTTCGGCGGATAATGCCGCGAAGATCGCGCTGCTGAAAAAGGCGCCCAAGGCAAGCTTCGACGACCTGTATCTCCAGCAGCAGGCACAGGCGCATCAGACCGCCTGGTCGCTCCATAAGGGCTATGCCACCGACGGCACGGATATAACGCTCAAGCAGGTCGCTTCGACGGCGGTTCCCGTGATCGAGCGCCACCTTGGTCATGCCAAGCAGCTATTGCCGGCCGGCCTCGCGCCCGCCCGGTGACCGATCCATGCCCATGAGAAGGGGCATTTATCTGCATCACCGTAACTGAAGCGGAAAAGAAAAAGGCGGCGCTTTCCAGCGCCGCCTTTTACCCTCTGCCTGACCTGCGGATCAGTATACCCGCGCCTTCGGTTTGATATACTCGGCCTCGTCGGTCATCGTGTAATCATGCACCGGCCGGTAATCGAGCGTTACCTTGCCGCCCGAACCACCCCAGCCTTCGAACCAGCTGATCGTGTGCTTCATCCAATTTTCGTCGTCGCGGTTCGGGAAATCCTCATGCGCATGCGCGCCGCGCGATTCCTTGCGGGCGTCGGCGCCTTCCATCGTGCAGATGGCCTGGCTCATGAGGTTGTCGAGTTCCAGCGTCTCGATCAGGTCGGTGTTCCAGATCAGCGAACGGTCGGTGACCTTGACGTCCTGCAAACGTTTATTGACCGCCTGCATCCGGGTGACGCCTTCGCCGAGCAGCGCGCTGTCGCGGAATACGGCGGCATGTTTTTGCATGGTCCGCTGCATGTCCATGCGGATATCCGCCGTCGATGTGCCGCCCTTCGCATTGCGATAATGGTCGAGCCGGCCCAGCGCCAGATCGGCGGAGTCCGTGGGCAGCGCCTTATGGGGGCTGTTGGGCTTGATATTGTCCTTGAGGAACAGGCCCGTCGCCCGCCCGAACACGACAAGATCGATCAGCGAGTTGGAGCCGAGGCGGTTCGCGCCATGGACCGACACGCAGGCCGCCTCGCCCACCGCGAACAGGCCGCGCACGATGACTTCGGGATCGTCGCCGACCTTGGTCACGACCTGGCCATGATAGTTACAGGGAATGCCGCCCATATTATAATGGACCGTCGGCGTTACCGGCAGCGGCTGACGGGTCAGATCGACACCCGCGAAAATCTTGCCGCTCTCGGTGATGCCTGGCAGGCGCTCTGCCAGCACCTTGGGATCGATATGGTCGAGGTGCAGGAAGATATGATCCTTATGCTCGCCGACACCGCGCCCTTCGCGCATTTCCATCGCCATTGAGCGGGACACGACGTCGCGCGACGCCAGATCCTTCGCCGACGGGGCATAGCGCTCCATGAAGCGCTCGCCCTCGGAGTTGGTGAGATAGCCGCCCTCGCCGCGCGCGCCTTCGGTGATCAGCACGCCCGCGCCGTAAATGCCGGTCGGATGGAACTGGACGAACTCCAGATCCTGGAGGGGGAGACCGGCGCGCAGCACCATGCCGCCGCCGTCGCCGGTGCAGCTATGCGCCGAGGTCGCCGAGAAATAGGCGCGGCCATAACCACCCGTCGCCAGCACCACCGCATGGGCACGGAAGCGATGGATCGATCCGTCTTCCATGCAGATGGCGATCACGCCGCGGCACTCGCCATTTTCCATGATGAGGTCGATGGCGAAATATTCGATGTAGAAGTCGGCGTCGTACTTCAGGCTCTGCTGATACAGCGCGTGCAACATCGCATGGCCGGTGCGGTCGGCAGCGGCGCAGGTGCGCTGCACCGGCGGGCCGGCGCCCATATTCTGCATATGGCCGCCGAAGGGCCGCTGGTAGATCGTGCCTTCGGCATTGCGGCTGAACGGCACGCCGGCATGTTCCAGCTCGTAGACGGCGGCGGGCGCTTCACGCACCATATATTCGATCGCGTCCTGATCACCCAGCCAGTCGGACCCCTTGACGGTGTCGTACATGTGCCAGGTCCAGTGATCGGGCGAATTATTCCCGAGCGAGGCGGCGATACCGCCCTGCGCCGCCACGGTGTGCGACCGGGTCGGGAACAGTTTGGTGATGCAGGCGGTCTTGAGCCCCGCCTCGGCGCTGCCCATGGTCGCGCGCAGACCCGATCCGCCAGCGCCCACCACGACGGTGTCGTAGGTGTGATCAATGATCTTGTAGGTTTCGGTCGACATCAGGAAGCGGCCCCCGTGAATGCGATCTTAGCAATGGCGAAGAGTCCGGCGGCCGCGCCGCCAATGGCGTAGAAGTTCAAAAGCAGGATGGACAGGAAGGCCAGCCCCTTGTCGTGGACATAATCCTCCAGCATCACCTGCATGCCCAGGCGCAGGTGCCAGAAAATGCTGACGATCATCAGCATCAGCGGCACCGCGACCAGCGGATGCGCGATCCAGCCGACGACGCTTTCATAATCGAGGCCGGGCAGCGTGAGCAGGCTGACGATCAGCCACAGGACGAGCAGCAGATTGCCCGCCGCAGTGTAGCGCTGCGCGAGCCAGTGATGCGCGCCATGCTTTGCCGAACCCAGACCACGGACGCGGCCGATACCAGTACCGTTGCCCATCAGAAGCCCTTTCCAAGGATATAAAGCCAGACGAAGCCGGTCACGATGATCGCCGCTACAGGAACGACGAGCGCCCAGCTTTTATTGGCCTTGAGTTCATAGCCGGCGCCGATATCGAGTACGAAGTGGCGCAGCCCTGAAAACATATGCTGGAAAAAAGTCCAGGTCAGGCCGACCATCACGACATAGCCGAGCGGCGAGGTCGCGCATTTCATGAAGCTAGCATAGGCATCCGGCCCGATCGCGGCAGCGGTAAGCCACCATACCAAACCCATCGCCCCTACCGTGGCGAGGCCGTTGCCGGTGACGCGATGGAGGATGGAGATGGCCATGGCCGGACCCCATTTCCAGATCGTCAGATGCGGCGAGAGCGGCCGGCTGTTGGTTCGCGCCATATATACTCCGTCCCTGAAGCTATTTTCCTGATTCCGCTCCCCTTAAGTGCGAACGCCCCCAAGGGCAAGCTGCCGCGCGCCGAGGCCGCATGTTGCGAAGCTAAGGATCGCTTAACCAAATCCCGCTATGCCGCCAGATACGCTTTGCATAACATCGAGAGGCCGCAAGAGCATGTCATCCGCCGAAGCACGCACGATCGTCGAGGCCGATTATCTTCGGAAAATCGATCCCACGAACAGCATCGCGCAGGGCGCGCTGGAAATCCATGGGGTCGTCCAGGATTCGATCGCCGAGGTGGCGGACGCTTTCTTCCAGCGCTATGCGCAAAACAGCGATCTGCGCAATCTGGTCGGCCCAGAGGCGGCCGCGCGGATCGAAGCGCGAGCGCAGGATTATGTTCGCGAGAAACTGGCGCATTACGACGCGGGGCGCTGGATCGACATGCAGACGGCCTGCATCCGCCATGCGCGCGATAAGGGCATCTCGGTCGACAACGTGATGGCGGCGATTGCGCGGTGCAACGAAAAGATCGCCGAACTGATCTGGGCCCGCACCGAAAATGATCGGGCGCAATGCCAGCGGATGCTCATCACCCTCAATCGGATTTCCATGATGGACACGGGCGTCATGGGCAAGGTTCTGGCCCGCGATTCTCAGGAGGCGCAGCGCGCCGATCGGCAGCGCTACAGCGCCTTGTTCGAACAGCGGATCGTGGCCGAAATCGGCGGTGCTTCCCAGCTTGGCGAATCGCTGCGCGAACAGGCCAAGGATGCATCCACCGCAACGCGCGGCATGTTGGGCAAGGCGTCCGAAGTCGCCGCCGCAGCCGAACAGTCGGCGCTCGCCATGCGCGAAGCCGCGCGTACGTCCGCCGGCCTCATCCGCGCGATCGAGGACGCGCGTACCGAAGTGGAGGTGGCGGCCGAGATTGCCCAGCGCGCCGCATCGCAGTCCGGCGAGGCCGTGACCATGTCGGCGACCCTGTCGGATCACGCCAAGTCGATCGAATCGATTTTAGGCCTGATCCGCGACATTGCCGGACAGACCAATCTGCTCGCGCTCAACGCCACGATCGAGGCGGCGCGCGCGGGGGACGCCGGACGCGGCTTTGCCGTGGTCGCGCAGGAAGTCAAAAGCCTCGCCAACCAGACCGCGCGCGCCACCGACGAGATCGCCGGCAAGATCGCGGATATCCAGGCATCCACACGGCAATCGGTCGACACCAACCAGCGCATCCGCGACACGGTGGGCGAAGTTCAGTCGAGCGCGGAACGCATCCGCCACGCAATGGATGCGCAGGCGCAAACAGTCACCATGATCACCGCCGCCGTCGATGAAACCGCGCTCGCCGCCGACTCCATGTCGACCACCATATCCGCCATCCGCCAGGACACTGAAGTGGTCGCGTCGGAAATCGATCAGCTGGAGCGCGGATTCACCACTGTCGAAGGCAAGCTGAGCAGCCTGCGCCATGCCGCATCGGATTTCGGCCGCCAGGTCGCCTGACACCCTCCCCGCCGGCCCTTCCCCCGCCCGCCGCGCTGGGGTAAGGGCGGGCATGACCGAAATCGCCGCAACGGCCCCGCAAAGCGCGACTCAGAGCCTGCTACAAAGCTGGAAAGTCACCCTGCCCTGCACCCGCGCCGAAGCGGAAGCACTGGATGGCGACATCGCGGCTTTCGCGACGATGGATCAGCCGCCGGTCCTGATGACCAGCGAGGCGGAACCGGATAATGAAGATGCCTGGCGGCTCGACGCCTATTTCGAGGGCAAGCCGAGTGCCACCGCGATCAAGCTGCTGCGCGCGATGGTGCCGAGCGCCGGCGCGATAAAGCCGCTGGTAGAAGCGCTGGCCGACGAGGATTGGGTGACGCTGAGCCAGCAGGGGCTGGAGCCGGTCACCGCCGGTCGATTCCACGTCCGCAATCTCGCCACCGATGCCGAGCAGCCGGGCAAGGTCAATTTCCTGATCGAAGCGGGCCGTGCCTTTGGCACGGGGCAGCATGAAACGACGGCGGGATGCCTGATGATGCTGGACCGGATGCGGCGCGTCGGCATGCGCTGCGGCCATGTCGCGGACATCGGCACCGGCACCGGCCTGCTCGCCTTCGCCGCCTTGCACCTGTGGCCCCGCGCCTATGCGATCGCATCGGATATCGACCCGGTCGCGGTCGAGATCAGCGAGCAGAATGCCCGCGCCAACGGCGTGACGCTCGGCGCGGGACGGGGGCAACTCGCGCTCTTTACCGCCGCCGGCGTCGACCATCCCGCCATCATCGGAGGTGGGCCCTATGATCTGCTGATCGCCAATATCCTTGCCGGGCCGCTGATCGAACTCCCGCCCTCGCTCTGCGCGCTGGTCGAGGATGGCGGCTCGATCATTCTCGCGGGGTTGCTGAACGATCAGGCACCGGCCGTGCTGGCGGCCTATCGCGCGCAGGGCATGCGGCTCGCCGAACGGGCCGACAATGGCGACTGGCCGACCCTGCGCCTGCGCAAGCGCCCAAGGATCGGGTGGAAGCGTCCTTCGCGCATCAACCGCGCCGCGCGCGGCGAAGCGCCCGGTCATGGCAGTATCTGAAAGGCGACCCATCATGAGCCGCGAACCCATCCTGCATGAAGGCCCCGACCGTCTGCTGGAGAGCATGGCGATATTCGCGGACGCCACCCGGTCGCCGCGCCCCGGCATATTGCTGTTCCCCAATGTCCTGGGCGCCAAGGAGAGCGACTTCGCCTATGCGGAAAGGATCGCGGCACTGGGCTATGCCGTGCTCGTCGCGGATGTCTACGGCCAAGGCCGGCGGTCGACCCGCGCCGATGCCGATCCCGGCCGTTATATGAACGAACTGAATGCCGACCGCGTCCTGATGCTGGCGCGGCTCCAGTCCTGCCACGCGGCGCTCAGAGCCATGCCGCAGGTGGATGCGAGCCGCACGGCGGCGATCGGATTCTGCTTCGGCGGCAAATGCGTGCTCGATCTGGCGCGCGGCGGTGCGGACATTGCCGGCGGAGTCAGCTTCCATGGCGTCTATGACGCCCCGCCTTTCCCGAACGCCGCGATCACCGCGAAGCTGCTCATCTGCCACGGCTGGAACGATCCGCTGGCCCCGCCGGACGCCGTGACCGCGCTGGCGCGGGAATTGAGCGCGGCGCAATGCGACTGGCAGATTCATGCCTATGGCGACACTGGCCACGCCTTCACCGACGAGACCGTTCATATGCCCGACAAGGGCATGGCCTATCAGCCCGACGCCGACCGGCGCAGCTTCAAGGCGATGACCGACTTTCTGGGCGAACTTTTTCCGGCATAATCAAGGCTGCCGGTTTCCGTTGAAAAAAGCGCTTACCGCCCGTCCACTCAAATCTCGTCGATCATCTCCGCCAGCACGGCGAGGCACTCCTTGCCCAACTGCATCGAGCGCGCCGGAGACCAGCCAAAATCGGGATCGGGCAGATCGTCATTATCCTTGAACGGCATTTCCAGCGTCATCGCGACCGCGCCGAAGCGCTCGGCGATCTGGTTGGTGGACATGGTGAGATTGGCCTTGCCGTCCCCCGCCACCGGATAGCCGCGCTTCGTCTGGAAATCGGGCGTGCGCACTGCCAGCGAATCGCGATATCGATGGTAAAGGCCAAGCTGCCGATCGGTGATCGACGGAATGCCTTCGAACCCGGCGAGAAAGACCGCCGGAATCGCCTCGTCACCATGCACATCCATCGCGAAATCGACGCCGGTCTCGTCCATCGCCGCGCGCACCGCCAGGACCTCCGGGCTGCGCTCGGCCGACGGATCATGCCATTCGCGGTTGAGATTCACCCCCGCAGCATTGGTGCGCAGATGGCCGCGCCGGCTGCCGTCCGGGTTCATATTGGGGACGATATGGAATGTCGCGCGGGCGCGCAGCAGACGGGCGACGGCATCCTCCTCGTCGCACAGCCGCTCCAGCGCGCCTTCCATCCACCATTCCGCCATGCTCTCGCCCGGATGCTGGCGGGCATAGAGCCACACCTGTTTAGGCCCTTCGCCGATGGTCAGCAGATCGAGCGGCTGGCCGTCAAGCGTCAGCCCCAGTTCGCGCTGCACCACGCCGGGCTGGCAGGCCGCCCAGGCGATCAGGTCGTGATGCCGTTCCATCGAATAGGGCGCGAAATAAGCCAGCCACACGGCGTTGCTGTCCGGCGTCAGCCGGATGGTCAGCACGCCGTCGGCATAGGCGGTGTCCGCGAGCAACCAGGTCTCGCGATCCTCGCTCATCCGCGCCTTGTAATCCGGCCAGCCGTCGGGATAGGCCGACTCGCCGCAGTTGACGATGTTCAGTTCGACCTCGCGTCCGGCAGCGCCCGCCACGCGAAAATGGAACCACTGGTAAAAGTCGCTCTGATGATCGCGAACGATCTCCAGTTCGGCGCTGACGCGATCGGCACCGTCCTGGATGGAAAGAAGGCGGATGTTGCCGCTGTCGAAGGCACTGGTAATGGAAATGGTCATTTGACGCGTATAGTGCGCCCCGATTCCCCCGGATAGCCCCCAATGAGCGCCGCAGCGAGCTTGGCCGCCGCGATGCCGGGCTGCGCGGCGGGCGTGCCCTCGCGCGCCTGCGTCATGGCGCGCCCTTCCCAGATCGTAGACTGATCGCCCCGGCGGCGGATCTGCACTTCCAGCTCGGTGGTCACGATGTCCTTGGGCTTGCCGGACAGGTTGATGCCGATGCCGACGCCAAGACCCGAATAGCCGCCACTACCAACGCCGCCGCCCACGCCGACGCTCACCGGCTTGTCCGTGCCATAGCCGGTCGGGCGGAACGCGCGGCGCAACGCCACCCGCGCGACATAGGTGCTGGGCTTGCCCGGCTGCGTTGCCGTAAAGCCGACGCCCTGCAACTCGCGCTCCACCGCTGCGGCATAGGTGCGGAATTCCAGGCTGATATCGGGGTTGCCCGGCAGTTCCTCGACGGCGATCGTGCCCGACCGCGCCGGATCGCCGACATGGAACCGCGTCACTTCGACCGGCGGGATCGCGGCTGCGCAACCAGCGAGGGAAATGGCGAGAGCAGACGACAGCAGGATAGGCTTCAACATGGACCCAACTCCAAAAGAACAGTCTGCCCCATACACGACATGACGGGTGCATTCCCTTCCAATGCTTGAGCAACCGCTTCGCTGCATCCCGGCTGAACGGCGGCAAAAGAGCGGCTCGCGCCCTTGACTTTCCGCCGGCCCGCCCATAGGGGCAGCGCTTCGATTTTCGGCACCATCGCAAGATTCAATATCTTCCCAAGATTCAGGGGCAGACTTTCCATGAAGATCCGCAATTCGCTCAAGTCGCTCAAGGACCGGCACCGGGACAACCGCGTGATCCGTCGCCGTGGCCGCACCTATGTGATCAACAAGACCAACCGCCGCTTCAAGGCCCGCCAGGGCTGAAGCGAGGCGCTGCCGCCTGTCGGCAGCGACCAGCACGGAACGCCGGTTACCGCGAGCGCCCGATCCTGATGGACCGGGCGCTCGCTTCGTTTCCGCTTAAACTGCGCCTTTAGCGCATCCGGCGCGGCCTTAATCGCGCCCTTTAAGTTCGTCCCCGCGAATCGTCGCGACGTGCAACACATTGGTCGATCCCGGCGTCCCGAACGGCACGCCCGCCAGCACGATGATCTTCTGCCCCTTGGCGGTCATATGGTGGCGCAGGCTCATGCGCCGGGCCTTGCCGATCATTTCCTCGAACGTGCCGATATCCTTGGTCCGCACCGCATGGACGCCCCAGGTGAGGCCGAGCTTGCGCGCCGTGTCCTGACGGGGAGTCAATGCGAGGATGGGCGCGGAAGGCCGCTCGCGGGCGAGCCGGCGCACGGTGCTGCCCGACGAGGTGAAGCAGGCGATCGCGCTCGCGCCCACCACGGGCACGATCCCCGCCGCCGCTTCGGCCAGCGCGTCGGCGGTGGTCGAATCGGGCTGCGTTTCGGTGAAATGGAGCCGTGCGAAATAGCCCGGATCGCGCTCCACGCTGTGCGCGATACTGTCCATCATCGTGACCGCCTCGACCGGCCACGCCCCCGCCGCCGTTTCGGCCGACAGCATGATGGCATCGGCCCCGTCATAGACCGCCGTTGCAACGTCCGACACTTCCGCGCGGGTCGGCGTCGGCGCGGTGATCATCGATTCGAGCATCTGCGTCGCCACCACCACCGGACGGCCCATGCGCCGCGCGGTCGCGACGATCTGCTTCTGGAGCGGCGGCACGGCCTGCGGCGGCAATTCGACGCCCAGATCGCCGCGCGCGACCATGACGCCATCGGCCACCTCCAATATCTCCTCCAGCCGCTGCACCGCCGAGGGCTTCTCGATCTTCGCCATCAGCGCGCCATAGCCGCCCATCAGCTTGCGCGCTTCGGCCAGATCCTCGGGCCGCTGGACGAAGCTCAATGCGATCCAGTCCAGCCCCTGTTGCATCGCGAAGCTCAGGTCCCGCCGGTCCTTGTCGGTCAGCGCGGGCACCGGCACGACCACATCGGGCACGTTCACCCCCTTGCGATCGGACAGCATGCCCCCGACCTCGACGATGGTCTCGATCCGCTCGCCATCGACCGCCTTGACGCGCAGCACCAGCTTGCCATCGTCGAGCAGCAGCCGGGTCTCGGGCACCAGCGCCGCATAGATTTCGGGATGGGGCAGGTTCACGCGGTGCGCATCGCCCGGCGTCAGGTCGCGGTCCAGCACGAAGGCCGCGCCCGTCTGCAACATGACCGGCCCTGCCGCGAACGTGCCGACGCGCAGCTTGGGGCCTTGCAGATCGCCCAATATTGTCGTCGGCCGGCCGAATTCTTTTTCGAGCGCCCGGATCGTCGCGATCCGCGCGGCATGATCTTCCTGTGCGCCATGGCTCATATTGATGCGGAAGGCGTCCGCCCCCGCGACGAACAGGGCGCGGATCATCTCGGGCGAATCGCTGGAAGGCCCCAGGGTTACAAGGATTCGCACCTTGCGCGAACGGGGCTGCAATTTCGTCATGGGCAATGGCTCCTGATCGTCATGTCGCCACTGGCTTGCCAGGGCGCGGTTTTCATTTATCCGTGCTGCACGACAGGATGATGGTGGGAGGATAGTGGCGGTGGCCGACAGCATAATCAAGGACAGCGTGGCCGCAACCGCCTTCCGCAGGCTCGTGGCGCATCTTCAGCACCGCACCGACGTGCAGAATATCGACCTGATGGGGTCGGCCGGCTTCTGCCGCAACTGCCTCGCGGACTGGATCGCGGAAGCCGACGGCGGCCTGACCAAGGATGAGGCGCGGGCAATCATCCACGGCATGCCGTTCGGCGAGTGGAAGGACCGTCATCAAAGCGAGGCGACCCCGGAACAGATCGCGCGGATGAAAGAGAGTGTGGCGAAGAACGCCGACAACCACTAGGACGCGCTCCAGCCGATTCACATTCCACTGGAGATAAGACCCATGAGCGAAGGCAATGTCGCCGCCGACCAGCTACGCCTCTTGATCGAGCGCATCGAACGGCTTGAGGAGGAAAAGAAGGGCATCGGCGACGATATCAAGGATGTGTATCTGGAAGCCAAGGCGACCGGCTATGATCCCAAGATCATCCGCCAGATCGTGCGCCTCCGCAAGATGCCGCCGCATGACCGACAGGAGATGGAGGCGATCCTCCAGACCTATCTCGCTGCGCTGGGCATGGAATAAACCCTTTATCGAAGGAGACTAACGATGTCCGAGATGATCGTCAGCACCACCAGCAGGCTGGAGGGCCGCCCGGCCAAGGAATATCTCGGCATCGTCACCGGCGAGGTGATCGTGGGCGCCAATCTGTTCCGGGATTTGTTCGCCAGCGTGCGGGACATCGTCGGTGGCCGGTCGGGCGCTTACGAGGATGTGCTGCAACGCGCGCGTGAGCAGGCGATCGGGGAAATGCGGATGCGCGCCGCGACGCTGGGGGCGAACGCGGTGGTCGGCGTAGACCTGGACTATGAAGTTTTGGGGTCGAACGGGTCGATGCTTATGGTCTCCGCATCGGGCACCGCGATCATCATCTGAGATTGCCGGATTGGCATGCGCTCGCTAGAGAGCGCGCTTCGGTTTCACAGATACTATCGGGAGAAAGGCCGTGGCCGGCCATTCCAAATTCAAGAATATCATGCATCGCAAGGGCGCGCAGGACAAGAAGCGCTCTTCGATGTTCTCCAAGCTCAGCCGCGAAATCACCGTGGCGGCGAAGATGGGCATGCCCGACCCGGACATGAACCCGCGCCTGCGCCTCGCCGTCAACGCCGCCAAGGCGCAGTCGATGCCCAAGGACAATATCCAGCGCGCGATCGACAAGGCCAGTGCGGCGGGCGGCGAAAATTATGAAGAGGTGCGCTACGAGGGCTATGGCCCGGCCGGCACCGCGATCATCGTCGAGGCGCTGACCGACAACCGCAACCGCACCGCCACCAATATCCGCACCGCCTTTTCCAAAAATGGCGGCAATCTGGGCGCTTCGGGCGCGGTGAGCCATGGCTTCGACCGCGTCGGCCTCATCACCTATCCCGCCAGTGCCGGGGACGCCGATGCGATCTTCGAGGCGGCGCTCGAAGCGGGGGCGGAGGACGTGTCGTCCAATGAGGACGAGCATGAAATCTGGACCGCGATGGATACGCTGCACGAAGTCGCCAAGGCGCTCGAAGCCAGGCTCGGTCCGGCCGATGGCGCCAAGCTCGCCTGGAAGCCACAGACCACGACCGAAGTCGACGAAGCCAACGCCGCGACCCTGCTCAAGCTGGTCGACACGCTGGAAGATGATGACGACGTCCAGACGGTCTGGGGCAATTATGAAGTGTCCGACGCGGTGCTGGAGAAGCTCGGATAATCCTGCTCGGCCTTGATCCGGGTCTCGGCACCACCGGCTGGGGCCTGATCGCCGTCAATGGCAACCGGCTGACCCATGTCGGCAATGGCCAGATCAAGACCGACAGCGCGCTGCCGCTCGCGACCCGTCTGCTAGCGCTCGATCTGGCGCTCACGGACCTGATCCTCGAACACCGACCCGATGGTGCGGCTGTCGAGGAGGTATTCGTCAACGTCAATCCGCAATCGACGCTGAAACTGGGACAGGCGCGTGGCGTCATTCTGCTGGGCGCGGCGCGATCGGGGATGGAGGTCGGCGAATATGCCGCCCGCCTCGTGAAAAAATCGGTCGTCGGCGTCGGCAACGCATCGAAGGATCAGGTGCACGCCATGGTTTCGCGGCTGCTGCCCGGCGTAAAAATAGCCGGGCCGGACGCGGCGGATGCGTTGGCGGTCGCCATCACCCACGCCCACCATCTCGCCAGCGCCCGGCGGATACCGACGAAATAGCTTCGCCCCCGACCGCTACCAACGGCCGGGGAAACAAAGCCTGCTTATTCCGGCGCCTTCGCCACACTGACCATCGCGGGCCGCAGCAGGCGATCCTTGATCATGTACCCCGCCTGCATTTCGACTAATATAGTGCCGGGCTCCGCATCGGCCGAGGGCACTTCCATCATCGCCTGATGCTTGTTCGGATCGAGCGGCTGGCCGACCGATTCGATTTTCTGAATGCCATTGCGGCCGAACACGCTGTCCAGTTCGCGGCCGGTTGCTTCAAGGCCGACGACCAGCCCCTTGAACTTGTCGTCCTCCCGCAAGTCGGCGGGAATCGCCGCGAGCGCGCGGGACAGATTGTCGGCGATCGACAGCATATCGCGCGCAAAGCTAGTCGCGGCATAGGCTCTGGCGTCGGCCAGTTCCTTCTCCAGCCGCCGGCGCACATTCTGCGTATCGGCATGGGCATAGAGAATGTCCTGCTTCGCCGTTGCAAGCTCGGCCTCCAGAGCGGCGATCCGCTCCGCACCGGCGTCCCCTGCGGGCACGCCATTTTCTGGCAATTCATCCACGATTTCGGTGTTTTCGATATTCAACTTGTCTTCGCTCATCTCATCAATCTCGATAACGTCTGCGCGGTGAAATCCACCATGGGGATGACCCGGGCATAGTTCAAGCGGGTCGGGCCGATCACGCCGACCACGCCGACCACCTGCCCGTCACCGCCACGGTAAGGCGCGGCTATGACCGAAGAACCGGAGAGGGAAAAGAGCTTGTTTTCCGATCCGATGAAGATTTTGGTCGCGCTGCCCGCCAGCGCGCTTTCCAGCAGGCGGGCGATTTCCTGCTTGCCCTCCAGCTGCTCCAGCAACTGCCGCACCCGTTCGAGGTCGGCGACGGTGCCGTCGTCTATCAGATTGGCCTGTCCCCGCACGATCAGCACGGCCCGGTCGTCGGCGTCGCGCGACCATATCGCGATGCCGCGCTCCACCAGTTCGCGCGCCGCGCCCTGCAGGGCGCTCTGCTCCGCCTCAAGTTCGCGCCGCAAGACCTCGCCCGCCTGCCCCAGCGTCAGCCCGGCAAAGCGTGCCGACATGAAATTGGCGGCTTCGGTCAGCATCGACATCGTCACGCCCTGCGGCAGCTCGATCACCCGATTCTCGACCGAGCCATCCTGACCGACCAGTACCGCAAGCGCCTGCGCCGCATTCAGCGGAACGAAGCCGAACTGCCGCAGCAAAGGCTCGCGTTTGGGCACCATGACGATGCCGGCGCAGGCGGACAGGCCGGACAGCGCCACCGTCGCCGCCGACAGCGCCTCCTCGATCGGTCCCCCGCCCTCGCCTACGGTGCTTATGCCCGCCTCGATCGCGCGGCGCTCCTCGATCGACGGTTGCGCCGCCTGCATCATCCCGTCGACGAACAGGCGCAGCCCCGTTTCGGTCGGCATGCGCCCCGCCGACGTGTGCGGCGCGGCGAGCAGGCCAAGCTCTTCCAAGTCCTGCATCACATTGCGGATCGAGGCCGGCGACAGGCTGAGCGCCGCGATCTTGCTGATCGTGCGCGATCCCACCGGCTGCCCGGTTCCCAGATAATTTTCCACCACCAGCCGAAAAACGTCGCGCGCGCGATCGTTGAGTTCGGAAATGGGCGTCGTCGACATCATGGGACGGATGTAGGCGGCTTCGCCCCCATGCTCAACGTCTGGCGCGCCCGGCGATCAGGATCATCGCGACGCCCAGCGCGGCCAGCAGTGCGCCGCGCCATATCCAGGGCCGCTGATCGATCATGAAGCTCGATTCCGGCCAGTGAACGACGCCGGTCCCCTGCCCCACCCACAGCAGGCCCATCAGAATCAGGAGGAGGCCGACCGCCTTCATGGTGAACCGCATCCGTCGCTCTCCTCTTATGTCAGCCGGCGGTCTTGGATTTCAGCATCGCCTCTATGCCGAGCTTGGCCGGAAGCGACTGGATGGTCGAGCGCAATCTGGCGTGGCGCGCATCCATGCACCCCGATTGATAGTCGAGGCGCGCGGGCTTTTGCGCACCCCGGCTCCACTCGATCGAATAGCCGGGCATGTCGGTGGCGAAGCGCTGGCAATCCGCCTGCCCCTGCGCGATCGTCTTCGTGACGCCGGCGGCGGGGCGATAGGGCGCAAGCGCCGCGCGCAGCCGCTGATATTGTACGCGGGTGATGGTGAAGCGCGTCGGCCCCGGCACGGCGGTGAAGCGCTCTGGCTCCAGCAGACCCGACCCGTCGGGCGTCACGCGCAGCGTATAGGCCGGGCACGCGCCGAAACAACGCCCCGCCGTAAAGCGAATCACGTCACCGGCCGCGCGCGGCGCTTCCAGCTCGGTCGACTCGGTCGCGCATCCCGCCAGCAGCATGGCGAGGCCAAGGCTCATCATTGCTTGTATCTTCATATCGCTTCCTTAGCGCAACTTTTCGCCGCTGGCACTGGCATGACGTCGCAGCGGGCGCTAAGCCCCACCGCTTGACCGTTTCGGAGTAACAAATTTATGCGTCCTTCAGGCCGCGCGCCCGACCAGATGCGCGACATCACCATGGAGCCCGGCTTCACCATCCATGCCGAAGGGAGCTGCCTCGTCAGTTTCGGCGACACCCGCGTGCTGTGCACCGCCTCGGTCGAGGAAAAGGTGCCGCCCTTCCTGCGCGGCAAGGGCTCGGGCTGGGTTACGGCGGAATATGGCATGCTGCCCCGCGCCACCCACACCCGTGGCAGCCGCGAAGCGGCCAAGGGCAAACAGTCGGGCCGGACGCAGGAAATTCAGCGGCTGATCGGCCGCAGCCTGCGCACAGTCGTCGACATGAAGAAGCTCGGCGAGCGCCAGATCGTCGTCGATTGCGACGTGATCCAGGCCGATGGCGGCACGCGCACGGCGGCGATTTCGGGCAGCTGGGTGGCGTTGCGCATCGCGATCGACAAGCTGCTGGCGTCCGGCGCGCTCAAGGAAGATCCGATTATCCAGAAGGTCGCCGCGATCAGCTGCGGCATCTATGAAGGCACGCCGGTGCTCGACCTCGATTATGCCGAGGACAGCAATGCGGAGACCGACGCCAACCTGATCCTGACCGGCGACGGCAAATTCGCCGAAGTGCAGGCGACGGCGGAGGGCGCAGCCTATGACGAGGAAGAGCTGCTTCGCCTGCTGCGCCTTGCCCGCATCGGCTGCGCGAAGATTTTCGCGGCACAGGATCGCGCGACGGGGCGTTGATCCCCCGTCCTTGAATTAGGGCAGTGCTCCTGCGAAAGCAGGAGCCCAGGGTAGACGTGGGCGACCTCGCACACTGGGCTCCTGCTTTCGCGGGAGCACATCGGGCAGAGCTGGAATATATATGTCAGACGATTTCGGACAGGAACAGGCGATCCGCAAACTCGCCCCCGGCAAGCTGGTGATCGCCAGCCATAATCCGGGCAAGGTGCGCGAAATCGCCGCGCTGCTTGGCCCATATGGGATCGAGCCGATTTCCGCCGCGAGCCTCGACCTGCCCGAACCGGACGAAACCGGCACGACCTTCATCGCCAATGCGGAACTGAAAGCGTTGCAAGCTGCCGATCTGTCCGGCCTGCCCGCGCTCGCCGACGATAGCGGCCTCGCCGTCGAGGCGCTGAGGGGCGACCCCGGCCTGTTTTCCGCTCGCTGGGCCGGCCCCACGAAAGATTTCGGCCTCGCCATGCAATTGGTGCATGACCGGATGGAAGAAAAAGGACCGGACGCCGGCCATGACGCGCATTTCGTCTGCGCCCTCGCGCTCGCATGGCCGGACGGGCATGTCGAAGCGTTCGAGGGACGGGTCGACGGCATCATCACCTGGCCACCGCGCGGAACCCAGGGTTTTGGCTATGACCCGATTTTCCAGCCGATCGGCCATGATATCAGCTTCGGTGAGATGGACCCCGACCAAAAGCACGCCATGAGCCACCGCGCCGATGCCTTCGCAAAGCTTGTCGCTGCGGTCTTTTAGTCGGTCAGGACGGGGCACGGCGCGGGCCACCTCACGCGCTAGGCGTAAGCGCGCCATTGGTGTAGGAGCGCCGCGCCCATGTCGCTCACCTCCACCACCCGCTTGTCGGCGCGTCCCACGGCCGATGCCGAACCCATCGCGCTTTATGTGCACTGGCCCTTCTGCGTCTCCAAATGCCCCTATTGCGATTTCAACAGCCATGTCCGCGCCGAAATCGATATGGATGGCTGGCGCGATGCGCTGCTGGCCGATCTGGCGCATGAAGCGACCTTGACCGGCGGACGGCCGCTCGCTTCGATCTTTTTCGGCGGGGGCACGCCGTCACTGATGCCGCCCGCCATTGTCGCCGCGCTGATCGAAGCGGCTTCGCGCCATTGGCGTCCCGTCCCCGACATGGAAATCACGCTGGAAGCCAATCCGAGTTCGGTCGAGGCGGCGCGTTTCGCCGATCTCGCCGCTGCCGGCGTCAACCGCGTGTCGCTGGGACTTCAGGCGCTCGATGACGGCGCGCTCCATTTCCTGGGACGGGCGCATGACGTACGCGAGGGGCTGGCCGCGCTCGATATCGCGCAATCCGTATTCGCGCGCGTGAATTTCGACCTCATCTATGCGCGGCCCGGCCAAAGCGAGGCCGATTGGGAAGCGGAGCTGGCGCAGGGCCTTTCGTTCGGCACCGGCCATCTTTCGCTGTATCAACTGACGATCGAACCGGGCACCCGCTTCGCCACGCTCGTGGCTCAAGGCAAATTCACCCCCGCCGATCCCGATCGTGGCGCGACGCTATACGAACTGACGCAGGCGATGACCGGTGCCGCCGGCATCCCGGCCTATGAGATCAGCAACCACGCCCGGCCGGGCGAGCAGAGCCGCCACAACCTGACCTACTGGCGCTATGGCGACTATGCTGGGGTCGGTCCGGGCGCCCATGGCCGGCGCGGCGGCGTGGCCACGCTTCGCCATAAGAAGCCGGAAAACTGGATCGGCGCGGTCGTCCGCAATGGCCATGGCCTCCAGAGCGAGGACGCTTTGCCGAACGAGGACCGCGCGCGCGAAGCGCTGCTGATGGGGTTGCGGCTGGCGGAAGGTGTGGACCTGTCGCGGATCGCCAATCTGTCCGATATGCCGGTCGACGCGCTGGTCGATGCCGCTTCAGTCGAGCAACTCGCCACGCTCGGCCTTCTGCACCGACAGGATCGGCATCTGACGATTTCGCCGGCGGGCATGCTGCTGCTCGACGCCATTCTGCCGAAAGTCGTGGCGGTATAGTGCGACGAGGCACAGCGGTTAATAGACCAAAATGTCGGCATATCTTACAACCGCGCCTCGGAGGCGGCGGGCGTTAACCGTGCAATCCACGTAAATCGGGCAATTTGTATAATTGGCACGTCGATTGCGTACTATTCGATATTCCCGATCGTTCGACTATAGGGGGATGCAGCTCGTCTCCACCGCTGCATTCCCCGCCCGGGACCTCTCCCATCCAATGTCACCAGCGCATGAAAAAAGCGGCCCGGAGACACCGGACCGCTTTCAGTCATATCATGCGTGACGGCTCAGCTGGCGGCAACCACGCCCTGATCGGTCATCAGCTGGCGCAATTCACCCGCTTCATACATTTCCATCATGATATCGCTGCCGCCGACGAACTCGCCCTTCACATAGAGCTGGGGAATGGTCGGCCAGTCGGAATAGGCCTTGATGCCCTGACGGACGGCCTGATCCTGCAACACGTCGACCGTGTCATAGGCCACGCCCAGATGCTCCAGGATCGCGATGGCGCGGCTGGAAAACCCGCATTGCGGAAAAAGCGGCGTGCCCTTCATGAAGAGCACCACGTCATGGCCGTTGACGATTTCGGCGATCCGCTGCTGCTCGGCGTCGGTCATGGTCTGTAATCCTCGAACAGGCGCCATCCCGGCGCGAAAATATTGCAGGTGATTAGTTGGGCACGGCCGTGGTCAGTTGCAAGGCATGAAGCACGCCGCCCATGCGCCCGCCGAGCGCCGCGTAGACGGCGCGTTGCTGGGAGACCCGGCTCTGCCCGCGAAAGCTTTCGGCCACCACGCGCGCGGCATAATGATCGCCATCGCCCGCCAGATCGGTGATCTCGACCTCCGCGTCGGGAATGGCGGCGCGGATCATGTCGGCGATATCGTCTGCGGTCATCGGCATGATCGAATGCTCCTGCTATTGCGCTTCGATGAACATGCGGCGGGCGACCACGGCCTGCTCGTCCAGCGCCGCGCGGACGCCCGCTTCGTCGATGTCCACGCCCGCCGATGTCATGTCGCCCACCAGTTTGCGGATGACATCCTCATCGCCCGCTTCCTCGAAATCGGCCTGCACGACGGCCTTGGCATAGGCATCGGTTTCCGCCGGGGTCAGCCCCATCTTCGCTGCCGCCCATTCGCCCAACAGGCGGTTGCGGCGCGCCTGGATTCGAAACTGCATTTCCTGGTCGTGCGCGAACATATTCTCGAAAGCGCGCTCGCGGTCGTCAAATGTCGTCATGCGTCAAACCCTGTTGAAAGCCATGTCTGAGAATAAGAGAATCGGTGCGCTTACGCAACGGCGGGAACGAGCCATGGCTGCTCCCTGCCCGCCCGATTTTCATAAACTTCGATATCGTCCGCCTGATCGAGAGTCAGGCCTATCTCGTCCAGCCCGCCCAGCAGGCAATGTTTGCGAAACGCGTCGATCTCGAACGTAAAGCGATCCTGAAATTGCGTCGTCACCATCTGCTGCTCCAGATCGACATGCAGCGGATCGCTTTTCGCGACCTCCATCAACCGGTCGACGGCTTCCTGCGGCAGTTCGACGGTCAATATCCCGTTCTTGAACGCATTGCCGGAGAAAATGTCTGAAAAGCTCGGCGCGATCACCACCTTGATGCCCAGATCGGCGAGCGCCCAGGCGGCATGTTCGCGGCTGGAGCCGCAGCCGAAATTATCGCCCGCGATCAAAATCGGGCTGCCGGCATAGGCAGGATCGTCGAAGACGTTGCCCGGCTCCTTGCGCAAAACCTCGAATGCGCCCTTGCCCAGACCCGAGCGCGAGATCGTCTTGAGCCAGTGCGACGGGATGACGATGTCGGTGTCGACATTCTTCATCCCGAACGGATAGGCCGTTCCGTCGATGGTGGTCAGCTTGTCCATCAGTGAGTCCGCTTCGTCTCCGGGCCCGCCATGCCGGCGCGCGCCGTGTCGGCCGCCCGGCCCAGACCCGCCGCCATCGCCGCACTCGCCAGCGCGCCCAACGCCAGCACCCAGAATATCTTCTTCATGCGACCAGTCCCTTTTCCCGGTTCATCAGTTCACGCACATCGGTTAGCCGCCCGGTCAGGGCCGCCGCAGCCGCCATCGCCGGCGACACCAGATGGGTGCGCGATCCGGGGCCTTGCCGCCCCATGAAATTTCGGTTGCTGGTCGACGCGCAGCGCTCGCCCGCCGGCACCTTGTCCGGGTTCATGCCAAGACACGCCGAACAACCCGGCTCGCGCCATTCGAAACCCGCATCGGTAAATATCCGGTCCAGCCCCTCGGCCTCGGCCTGCCGCTTGACCAGACCCGATCCCGGCACGACCATAGCCTGCTTGATGCCCGCCGCGATATGGTGGCCCCGCACGATGGTGGCGGCGGCACGCAAATCCTCGATCCGGCTGTTGGTGCAACTGCCGATGAAGATATGTTCGACGGTGACGTCCTGCATCCGCTGCCCGGCGGACAAGCCCATATAATCGAGCGACTTCGCGGCAGCGGCGCGCTTGGAGGCATCCGCGAAACTGTCGGGATCGGGCACGATGCCGGTCACCGGCACGACATCCTCGGGGCTGGTGCCCCAGGTGACGTTGGGCACGATATCGGCGGCGTCGATGAACACGCTCTTGTCGAACGCCGCGCCCTCGTCGGTCTTGAGCGTCCGCCAATAGGCGACTGCCGCGTCCCATTCAGCCCCTTTAGGTGCCATCGGCCGGCCATCGAGATACGCGAATGTCGTCTCATCGGGCGCGAACAAGCCGGAGCGCGCGCCCGCCTCGATCGACATGTTGGCGACGGTGAGCCGCCCCTCGATCGACATCGCCTCAAAGGTCGAGCCGCGATATTCCATGACATAGCCGGTGCCGCCCGCCGTGCCGATCAGGCCGCAGATCGCCAGCGCGACATCCTTGGCCGTAACGCCAAAGCCAAGCTCGCCCTCGACCCGCACTTCCATCGTTTTCGATTGTTTCAGCAGCAGCGTCTGCGTCGCCAGCACATGTTCGACCTCGCTGGTGCCGATGCCGAACGCCAGCGCGCCCAGCGCGCCGTGCGAACTGGTGTGACTGTCGCCGCACACAAGCGTCGTGCCCGGCAGGGTAAAGCCCTGTTCCGGCCCGACGACATGGACGATCCCCTGTTCGGGGTCAGCATCGCCGATCAGGCGCACGCCGAACTCAGGCGCGTTACGCTCCAGCGCGGCAAGCTGCTGCGCGCTTTCCCTGTCAGCGATGGGGATGCGCTGGCCCGCGCTGTCGCGGCGCGGCGTCGTCGGCAGATTATGGTCCGGCACCGCCAGCGTCAGATCCGGGCGGCGCACCTTGCGCCCCGCGAGCCTGAGCCCCTCGAACGCCTGCGGGCTCGTCACTTCATGCACGAGATGGCGGTCGATATAGATGAGGCAGGTGCCGTCGGGACGGCGTTCGACGACGTGCGCGTCCCAGATTTTTTCATACAGAGTGCGGGGCTGGGTCATAGTTCCTTCCCCCTAGACCCAGTCCGCCCGGCGCGAAAGGGGCAATGGCTCCAAATTTTGCCACTCGGCCGGATCAAACGGCGCGATGATCCTCCACGATCCGCCCTGCCGCGCCGACATCCGCCTCGTGGCTTTCTTCACGCCAGGTTTCGGCGAGCGCGGCACCCTCCCATTCAAGCATTGCAGGCAGCGCCAGCATGTGATCGACCCAGCCCCGCGCCGCCGGCCCGACATCCAGGCCGTAGGTCCGCACGCGAAAGGCGACCGGCGCGAAAAAGGCGTCGACGGCGGTGAAGGCGCTGCCGGCAAGAAAGGGTCCGCCAAAGCGCGCCAGCCCCTCGCCCCATAACTCGGAAAGGCGGGCGATATCGCGGCCGAGCGCGGCCGAGGGCAGATGCGTTTCCACCCGCACCCCGACATTCATCGGGCAATCGTTGCGCAGGGTCGCAAAGCCGCTGTGCATTTCCGCCGCCGCGCACTGGGCGAAAGCGCGGGCTGCCGGGTCCTGCGGCCAGACGCCTTCGCGCCGATCGGCCAGATAAAGGACGATCCCCATGGAATCCCATATGGTCCGCTCGCCATCGATCAGGGCAGGCACCTGCCCCGTAGGTGAAAAGGCGCGGAAGGCGGCATAATTCGTTGCCTGCGCGAACGGCTCCATGCGGTCGATGAAAGGAATGCCGAGTTGCTTCATCAGCACCCAGGGGCGCAGCGACCAGCTGGAGTAATTGCGGTTCGCGGTGACGAGCGTGTAGGCCATGACGATTCCCCTGTCCGGCGGTCAGACTAATCGCGCCGGATGTTCTGCAAAAGCGGGAAACCTCCATCCTCTCACAAGTTGGCCTTATGCCGGGAATCGAAAAGCCCGCCGCATCGAAATCGAGCGGCGGGCTTCCCAACAACGGATCGGACGAATTAGCGCAGGCGTCCGAGCCGGTGATAGAGGTTGGCGTATTTCACCGATTCCGGCTGGTCTTTAACCTTCTGAAGATAGTCGCCGACCGCCGTGCGGATCAGGCTGAAATCCTCGGTCGAAAAGACTGCGCGACTGCGAGTGGGTTCGGTCATGATGTCGTCCTTTCCCTATACGGTCTTTAAGCGGCGAACTGGTTCATCGTATTGTGAGCGCCGCCGGCCTTGAGCGCGGCTTCCTTGGCGAAATATTCCTTATGATCGTCGCCAATGTCGCTGCCGGACATGTTCTGATGCTTGACGCAGGCGATACCCTGGCGGATTTCCTTGCGCTGCACGCCTTCGACATAGCCCAGCATGCCGGCGTCGCCGAAATATTCCTTGGCGAGATTGTCGGTGCTGAGCGCCGCCGTATGATAGGTCGGCAGGGTGATGAGGTGATGGAAGATGCCCGCCCGCGCAGCGGCGTCGCGCTGGAAGGTGCGGATCTTTTCATCGGCCTCGGCGCCCAGATCGGTCGCGTCATAGTCCGCGCTCATCAGCTTCGCCCGGTCATAAGCGCTGACATCCTTGCCGGCTTCGACCCAGGCGTCGAACACCTGCTGACGGAAGTTCAGCGTCCAGTTGAAGCTCGGCGAATTGTTGTAGACGAGCTTGGCGTTGGGCACGACTTCGCGGATGCGGTCGACCATCGACGCGATCTGTTCGATATGCGGCTTTTCGGTCTCGATCCACAGCAGGTCCGCGCCGTTCTGAAGCGAGGTGATGCAGTCGAGGACGCAACGGTCCGCGCCGGTTTCCGGGCGAAACTGGAACAGGTTGCTCGGCAGGCGCTTGGGACGCAACAGCTTGCCCTCGCGGCTGATGACGACATCGCCATTGCCGATCTGGGTAAGGTCGATCTCGTCGCAGTCGAGGAAGCTGTTATACTGGTCGCCAATGTCGCCCGCTTCCTTGGAATAGGCGATCTGCTTGGTGAGGCCCGCGCCCAGCGAGTCGGTGCGGCTGACGATGATGCCATCGTCGACGCCCATTTCGAGGAACGCGTAGCGGCAGGCGCGGATCTTCGCGAGGAAATCCTCATGCGGCACGGTGACCTTGCCGTCCTGGTGGCCGCACTGTTTTTCGTCGGACACCTGGTTTTCGATCTGGAGCGCGCAGGCGCCCGCCTCGATCATCTTCTTGGCGAGCAGATAGGTGGCTTCGGCATTACCGAACCCGGCGTCGATATCGGCGATGATCGGGACGACATGCGTTTCATAATTGTCGATTGCGTGGGTCAGCCGCGCGATTTCCATCTCGTTGCCGGTCTCGCGGGCATGGTCGAGATCGCGGAACATCATACCCAGTTCGCGGGCGTCGGCCTGCTTGAGGAAAGTGTAGAGTTCCTCGATCAGCGCGGGAACGCTGGTCTTTTCGTGCATCGACTGGTCGGGCAGCGGACCGAAATCGCTGCGCAGCGCCGCAACCATCCAGCCCGACAGGTACAAATATTTGCCCTTGGTCGTGCCGAAATGCTTCTTGATGCTGATCAGCTTCTGCTGACCGATAAAGCCGTGCCAGCAGCCGAGCGACTGGGTGTAATCGGCGGGATTCGCGTCATAGGCCGCCATGTCGCGGCGCATGATGCCGGCGGTATAGCGGGCGATGTCGAGGCCGGTGTGGAATCGGTTCTGCAGGCGCATACGCGCGACCGCTTCGGCCTCGATCCCGCCCCAGCTGGCCTGGCCACCGATCAGGTTGCCGGCTTTCGCGATTTCATTCTGGTAGGTCATTGGACGGGTCCTTGGCAGTCGATTGGATGTCCCTGCCTAACCCAAACTTTTGCGACGCAGCAAATGGTTGGCCGTTCAGTTGTCGATCTTTACAAATTTCTGCTGTAAAGTTGTAAAGCCTAGACAGGAGTCGCGACTATGGCCAAGGATCGCCCGGTTTATATGGGGCCGCGCTTGCGGCGGCTGCGGCGCGAGCTTGGCCTCACCCAATCGGACATGGCGGCAGATCTTGAAATCTCCGCCTCCTATGTCGCCCTGCTCGAGCGCAACCAGCGGCCGCTGACCGCCGACATGCTGCTGCGGCTGGCGCGCACCTACAAACTCGACATGGCGGAGGTCGCGGGCGATGGCGGCGCGGAACAGACCGCCCGGTTACAAGCGGTGCTCAGGGACCCGATGTTCGCGGACATCGACCTGCCGACGCTCGCCACCGGCGACGTTGCGGTCAACTACCCCGGCATCACCGAAGCCTTGCTGCGGCTCTACACCAGCTATCATGAGGAACATCTGGCACTCGCCGACAAAGGCGTGGGGCGAGAGGCCGAGGCGCAGGATGCCGCCGACCCCGTGGCCGAATCGCGCCGCTTCCTCGCCGCCCGACGCAACAGCTTTCCGTCGCTGGACGACGAGGCGGAAAAACTGGCGGCGGAAGCGGACCAGATGGGCGGCCTGACCGAATGGCTCAAGGCGCGCCATAATCTGCGCGTCCGCCGCCTGCCCACCGATGTCATGGGCGGATCGATGCGGCGGCTCGACCGGCATCGCGACGCGGTGCTGCTGGACGACACGCTCGACAGCGCCAGCGCGCAATTCCAGCTCGCGCTCCAGATCGCCTATCTCGACATGCGCAGGGGCGTCGATGCCATCCTGAAGGACGGGCAGTTCAGCGAGAGCGGCCGTCGCCTCGCCCGCCGCGCGCTCGCCAGCTACGCCGCCGCCGCCATCCTGATGCCCTACACCGCGTTCGCCAAAGCGGTGGAGGTGCGCCATTATGATGTCGAAGCGTTAGCCCGCCAGTTCGGCACCAGTTTCGAACAAACCGCCCATCGACTCACCACCCTGCAAAAGCCGGGGCAGGAGCGCGTGCCGTTCTTCTTCCTGCGGGTCGATCCGGCCGGCAATGTCAGCAAAAGGCTCGACGGCGCGGGCTTCCCCTTCGCGCGGCATGGCGGCTCCTGCCCGCTCTGGTCGGTGCATCGCGTGTTCGAAACCCCGCGCGAGGTCGTGACCCAATGGCTCGAACTGCCCGATGGCGAGCGTTTCTTCTCGATTGCGCGCACGGTGACGGCGGGCGGCGGCGGCTGGGGCGCGCCCAGGGTCCAACGCGCCGTGGCGCTGTGCTGTGCGGCGGACCAAGCCCATCGACTGATCTACGCGCAGGACGCCGCGCCGTCGACACCCACGCCAATCGGCGTCACCTGCCGCCTGTGCCATCGCAGCGCATGCCTAGCCCGCTCCGCCCCGCCGATCGGCCGCGAAATGCTGCCCGACGACAATCGCCGCACCCGCGCGCCGTTCGGCTTTACCGACAGTTAGTTTTCAAGCAGATCGATATAGGCGACAACATCGTTATCCGTGGCGAGGAACAGCCCGTCCTGCACATCCTCGGGCTGCTGCGCGGCGATCCGCATCGCCTCGTCCAGCGATCCGTAAAAAATCGTTTCCGCTCCGCCGCCGCCATCGGCGTCGCTCAGATGATAGAGGCGGACGGTCGCGTCATTATAGGTGGTGCGCATCGCGCGACTATCGGACAATCGGCCTTATCGGGCAAGGATTCAGCGCCGGTCCGAAACCTTGATCCCCGGCGCCAGCTGGTTCTGGCCGATCCGGACGGCATCGTCGGTGAAATTCGCGACAAAGCTGCTGTTGCGGGTCAGCCCCGGTACGAATCTCGCACTATTGCCTTCGATCGCCAGCCCCGCGCTGTCATTTTCCCGTCCTTCCGGCGCGACGGTGATGAAGGCGCTCCAATTATCCTTGTCCTTGCCCTGCACCATCTCATTGCCGCGGATCGTCCCGCTCGCGCCGTTGGACAGGTCGATCATATAGTTGGTAAGCCGCCCGGCGCTGTCGTCGAAACTATTGTCGGTGATCGTCACGCGACGCGAGCGGGTCTTGAGATAATGGCCGCCATCGCCCTGGTCGAAGCGCGACCGCGTGACCGTCAGGCTCCCATAGCGGCCGATATAGACGCCATGGGCGCAGTCGAGATCCCGGTCGCAACGGCCCAGATGGCGGAAGGTCGACTTGTCGATCGTCACCGAGCCGCCGGCATTGTCACCGCTCAATATGCCTTCCTCGCTGTAGCGGAACAGGCTGTTGACCACGGTCAGATTGCCACCCTCCAGACGGATGCCCGCGCCATTGCCATCGGGCACGCGCAGATTCTGGAAGATCACCCCGTCGACGATGCTCGACCGGCCGCGCAGCACCAGCGCCGCCTTGCCCTCGCACACGACCCCGTCGAGGATAACCGACCCAGGCGTCGCCGCCTTCACGGTGACGTCGCCTTGGGACTGCACCGCGCACTGGCGATAGCTGCCGGGCGCGATCACGACCGTTCCCTTTCCGCCGCCGATCGCGCCGATGGCATCGTTCAGCGAGCCATAGACCCGCCCCGTCTCCACGACCGTGAAGGGCGCTGGCGCGCTTTGCGCGAAGGCAGTGGCGGCGATCGCCGCCGAAACGAGCAGGGTTGTGGAAAGGATACGCATGCTCGCCTGATAGGCCCCGCCCGACACGCCGCCAACAAAGACAAGTGGTTAACGCCCGCCCGCCCCACTATGGGACAGGCTGCGCATCAATGCTTAACCGGGAAACAGGTCCACGCGCTCGGCATCGGGCAGGATGGCGTCGAGCAGCAAAGACCGATGGCAACCGCAAGGATCGCGCTCGAAACAGAGCAAAGCCGTCGGCGTTTCCGCCGCTGCCCCCTTCAATTGTTCGGCCTGCACGATCGCCTCGGGCAAATCGAGCTGGCCCGCATAGATTTCCGCGAGCCGGGCATGGTTCCCCTTCCGCGCGGCTTCGCGGCCTTCGGGCGGCGTGCCGAGCGCCTTATACCCCCGATAGTCGATTCCCGCCTCGCGCAGCCCGGCGGCAAGGATATTCTTGGAAAAGCCCGGCCGGCGCGACAAGGGCACCGCGCGCACGTCCGCCAGCAGGCGAACGCCTGCCTCAGCAAGCGTCGCGACCAGTTCCGCCTGCGTCACGCCCTCATAACCGATCGTGAAAATCTTCATGGCGTCAAGATAGGAACCGACCGGCACAATGCCAGTCGGCACAGGTCAATCCAGATTAGGCCGCAAATAGCGCTCCGCGGTGTCCAGATCGATGCCGCGCCGCTGCGCATAATCCGCTAGCTGATCGCGTCCCACCCGCGCCACGCCGAAATATTCGGCCTGGGGGTGCCCGAAGTAAAAGCCGCTGACCGCCGCCGTCGGCAGCATCGCGAAGCTTTCGGTCAGCGTCGCGCCGGTCGCATGATGCGCGTCCAGCATATCGAACAATATCGGCTTAAGGCTGTGCTCAGGACAGGCGGGATAGCCCGGCGCGGGGCGGATGCCGCGATACTGTTCTTTCACCAGCGCTTCGTTGGTCAGTTGCTCGCCCTCGGCATAGCCCCATAGCGCGGTCCGCACATATTTATGCAGCCGCTCGGCAAAGGCCTCCGCCAGCCGATCCGCCAGCGCTTTCAAAAGTATGTCCGAATAGTCATCGATCGCGGCCTTGAACTTCGCCAGATGCGGCTCGATGCCGTGGATCGACACCGCAAAGCCGCCGATCCAGTCGCCATCATGGCTGATGAAATCGGCCAGGCACATATTGGCGCGCCCTTCGCGCTTGGCGATCTGCTGGCGGAGCATGGGCAGGCGCACATGTTTTTCGTCCTCGACATGGACGATGATGTCGTCGGCCTCGCGCCGGCAGGGCCACAGGCCCGCGACGCCGCGTGCTGTCAGCCATTTCTCATTGATAATCTTATCCAGCATCGCCTGGGCGTCGGCGAACAGGCTGCGTGCGCTCTCGCCCACGACCGGGTCCTCCAGGATCGCGGGATAATTGCCCGCCAGTTCCCACGCGCGGAAAAAGGGCGTCCAGTCGATATAGTCGCGAAGGTCCTTCAGGTCCCAATTGGGAAAGCGATGAACGCCGGGCAGCAGCGGACGCGGCGCTTTGAGGCTCTCGTCGATCTCGAACGCGTTCGCTCGCGCATCCTCAATGCTAAGCAGGGCGCTTTGCCCTTTATTCGCGCGCGCGACCCGGACATGCTCATAATCATCCTTGGTCTTCTGCACGAAATCGCTCTTCTGCGTATCCGAGACCAGCGCGGTCGCCACGCCCACGGCGCGGCTGGCGTCGAGCACATGCACGACCGGTCCGGTAAAGGCCGGGTCGATGCGCAACGCCGTGTGGACCCGCGATGTGGTCGCGCCGCCGATCAGCAGCGGCATCGTCATATTGGCGCGCTGCATTTCGGCCGCGACCGTCACCATCTCGTCCAGCGAAGGCGTGATGAGGCCCGACAGGCCGATCATGTCGGCGTCATGGTCATTGGCGGCCTTGATGATGTCCTGCCACGGCACCATGACACCCATGTCGATCACATCGAAGCCGTTACACTGGAGTACGACACCGACGATATTCTTGCCGATGTCATGCACGTCACCCTTGACCGTCGCCATGATGATCTTGCCCTTGCCCTTGGCGCCGGGTTCCTTGGCGGCCTCGATAAAGGGCAGCAGATGCGCGACCGCCTTTTTCATGACGCGGGCGGACTTGACCACTTGCGGCAGGAACATCTTGCCCGCGCCGAACAGGTCGCCGACGACGTTCATGCCGTCCATCAGCGGCCCTTCGATCACATGGATCGGCTTTTCGGCGGAGAGGCGACACTCTTCTGTGTCCTCCACCACAAACATGTCGATCCCCTTGACCAGCGCATGTTCCAGCCGTTTGGCAACCGGCCAGCTGCGCCATTCCTGCGCGGCCTTTTCGGTCGCGGCATCGGTGCCCTTGAAGCTTTCGGCCAGCGCGACGAGACGGTCGCCGGCTTCGGGGTCGCTGTTGAGCAGCACATCCTCGCATGCCTTGCGAAGCGCGGGATCGATCGTGTCATACACGTCGAGCTGGCCCGCATTGACGATCGCCATGTCGAGGCCGGCGGGAATGGCGTGGTAGAGGAACACCGAATGCATCGCCCGGCGCACCGGCTCGTTGCCCCGGAACGAGAAGCTGAAATTGGAAAGCCCGCCCGAAATATGGACATGCGGGCAGCGCGCCTTGATCTCGCGGCACGCCTCGATGAAGTCCATGCCGTAATTATTATGCTCCTCGATCCCCGTCGCCACGGCGAAGATATTGGGATCGAAGATGATATCCTCGGGCGGGAAGCCGATCGTCATCAAAAGCTTGTAGGCGCGCTCGCAAATCTCGACCTTGCGCTCTTTCGTGTCGGCCTGACCCGTCTCGTCGAACGCCATGATGACCGCCGCTGCGCCATAGGCCATGCATTTGCGGGCGTGGAACAGAAAGGCTTCCTCGCCCTCCTTCATGCTGATCGAATTGACGATCGGCTTGCCCGACACGCATTTGAGGCCCGCTTCGATCACCTCCCATTTCGAGGAGTCGATCATCACCGGCACACGGCTGATGTCCGGTTCCGCCGTCATGAGCTTGAGGAACGTCGTCATCGCCTCGACCGCGTCGAGCAGCCCCTCGTCCATATTGACGTCGACGATCTGCGCCCCGCTCTCCACCTGATCGCGCGCAATATCGATCGCGGCGGCATAGTCGCCCGCCATGATGAGTTTCTTGAACTTGGCGGAGCCGGTGACGTTGGTGCGCTCGCCGATATTGACGAAAGTGGCGGTGGATTTGGTGGTCATTTTCTGTTCGTCACCCCAGCGAAAGCTGGGGTCTCCCCATATTGAAGTGCGCCCCAGGAGGCACGAGATCCCAGCTTTCGCTGGGATGACGCTATTATGTCACGCCGCGATGTGCATCGGTTCCAGCCCGGCAAGCCGAGTCACTACCGGCAGTTCCGGCACCTGCCTCGGCTTATGCCCGGCAAGCGCTCTGGCCACCGCACTGATATGCGCGGGCGTCGTGCCGCAGCAGCCGCCGACGATATTGACCAGCCCCTCGTCCACCCATTGCCGGATCAGGCTCGCCGTCGTTTCCGGCAGTTCGTCATATTGCCCCAGTTCATTGGGCAGGCCGGCATTGGGATAGGCGAGGATCAGCGTATCGGCATTTTTCGACAACTCCGCCAGATAGGGCCGCAGCAGATCCGCGCCGAACGCGCAGTTCACCCCGATCGTCAGCGGCTTCAAATGCCGCAGCGAATACCAGAAGGCGTTGATCGTGTGGCCCGACAGGTTGCGGCCGGACATATCGGTGATGGTGAAGCTCAGCATCAGCGGCACCGGACGCCCCGCCGCCGCCTCGGCTTCGCGCGCGGCCATGCCGGCCGCCTTGGCGTTGAGCGTATCGAAACAGGTTTCGACCAGCAGGAAATCCACCCCGCCCTCGATCAGCGCGTCGCACTGTTCGCGATAATCGGCCTTGAGCGCATCATAATCGACCTCGCGATAGGCGGGATCGTTGACGTCGGGCGAAATCGACAGCGTCTTGTTGGTCGGCCCGATCGACCCGGCGACGAAACGCGGCCGACCGTCCTTCGCGGTCGCCGCGTCGCAGCATTTGCGCGCGATATGCGCGGCGGCGATATTGAGCTCGCGCACCAGATGCTCGCAGCCATAATCGGCCATCGCGATCCGGGTCGACGAAAAGCTGTTGGTTTCCAGCATGTCAGCGCCGGCATCCAGATAGGCGGTGTGGATCGCCTCCACAATGTCGGGGCGGGTCAGGCACAGAAGGTCGTTATTGCCCTTCTGATCCTTTTCGAGCGGAAGGTCGCCACGATAGTCGGCTTCTGTCAGCGCATATTTCTGGATCGACGTGCCATAGCCGCCATCGAACACCATGATTTTTTCGGCAGCGATTGCGCGAAACTGTTCTTCGGCGGTCATGCGGTTTTCTCCAGTTCGGGCGCGCTCACTTGCGGCCGAAGCCCCAGCAGATGACAGATGGCATAGCTCAGCTCCGCCCGGTTCAGCGTGTAGAAGTGCAGGTCGCGCACCCCGCCCGCATAAAGCCTGCGGCATAATTCGGCGGCAAGAGTGGCGGACACCAGCTGGCGCGCGGCTGGCTTTTCGTCCAGCCCCTCGAACAGCCGACCCATCCAGCTTGGCACCTGCGTGTTGCACATGGCCGACATGCGCTGAACCGCGCCGAAATTGCTGACCGGCATGATGCCGGGGATGATGTCCGCATCGATCCCCGCCGCCGCGACCGTATCGCGGAACCGAAAAAAGGCGTCGGGCGTGAAAAAGAATTGGGTGATCGCCCGCGTCGCGCCCGCATCGATCTTGCGTTTCAGGTTGTCGATATCGCTCTGCGCACTCAGCGCGTCGGGATGGGTTTCGGGATAGGCCGCCACCGAAATCTCGAACGGATGCCGTTTGAGCAGCCCGTCGACCAGTTCGGCGGCACCCTGATAGCCTTGCGGATGTGGCTCGAACTTCGCGCCGGCCACCGGCGGATCGCCACGAAGCGCCACGATATGGCGCACGCCCGCGTCCCAATAGGCGTCGGCCACGTCGTCGATCTCGGCCTTGCTCGCCGCCACGCAGGTCAGGTGCGCCGCCGCCGCCAGCGACGTTTCCCTGGCGATCCGCGCCACCGTATTATGGGTGCGCTCGCGCGTCGTCCCGCCCGCGCCATAGGTCACGGACACGAATTTCGGCGCCAGCGGACTGAGCGTCTCGACCGCCGACCATAGCTGCTCTTCCATCTTGTCCGTCTTGGGCGGAAAAAATTCGAAGCTGACATTCAGGTCGCCGGCGAGGTCCGCATAAAGCGGCGCATCGAAAGCGCGGCGCGCCTCATCTTCGGGGGAGCTGGTCGATATCATGCAGAAATCCGTTCTTCGTGTCGCAGGATGCGGGCGCCCCGCCTGCGTCCGAGCCATAATTGCACCGTAAGTTCCTGTCCCGGCAGTGATTCAACCTGCTCCAGGTCGAGACCCGCGCGGGCGAACCAGCCTTGTATCTGATCATCCGAAAAGCCAAGACGCGAATGCTGGTCGCGCGTCCGCAATTCTTCCCTCTCATGCGCGGCGAAATCGACGATCAGGACCCGACCGCCGATCCGGGCGACGCGTGCGGCTTCGGCGATCACCATTTCAGGTGCCTGTGCATAATGGAGCACCTGATGGAGCAAAATCGTATCGCTGCTTTCGGCCTCCAACGGCAGATCCCCGAAATCGCCCAGCATCAGGGCATATTTCCCGGCCGCATCCTCTGGCAGTTTCGCACGGGCGAGGCGCAGCATGTCCGGGCTGCGGTCGAGCGCCGTGACATGATCGGCGCCCGGGCCGAAAACCTCGATCATCCGCCCGGTCCCTGTGCCGATATCCAGCAGATGCCCCAAAGATTGGCTGGCAAGCAGCGCGGTCATCGCCGTTTCCACCTCCGCCTCGGCGACGTGGAGCGAACGGATCGCATCCCATTCCTCCGCATGTTCGGCGAAATAGGCCTCGGCGGCGCGCGACCGGTCGGCCCTTACGGCCGCAAGCCGCGCCAGATCGGCCTCCTGCCACAATCGCTCGCTCGGGCTCGGACGCAATTGGTCGAGCAGCGCGATGAACGGCGCAACCTCGGCGCTCCGCGCTAGGCGCAGGAACACCCAGTTACCCTCCTTGCGACGCTCCACCAGCCCTGCTTCGGCGAGAATGCGCACATGGCGCGATACGCGCGGCTGGCTTTGCCCCACGACCTGCGCGATCTCGCCTACCGCAAGCTCCATCGCGCGCAGAAGATGGACGATCCGCAGCCGGGTCGGATCGGCAAAAGCCCTGAAAATCTCGATTGCCGCGCTCATGACATGACCATATAAAGAAATCTTTATATACGTCAATGCCTAGCATGGTGGACAGCTCATATTGCCTTGATCAGAGCGCAACCGCCCATGCGCATGATGGGGATTGCCTTGCCCGGTCCAAAGCATTAGGAATCGAGCGGCAGGCGCAATGGGGGGGTGAGCTTTTCTCCGAGAGTTGTCTGCACCGTTTTATTCTCAGAGAGGGGTTTTTGCCCATGACCAAATCGATTGCTCTTTCGCTCGTTCTCGCCGCATCGCTCGGCCTCACCGCTTGTTCGGGCGGCCACGACAATGCTGCGAACAACGCTGCCAATTCCGCTGAAAATGCATCCAACGCTGCCGACAACGCCCTGAACGCCGCCGTCAATGCGGCCGACAACGCCAGCAACGCCAGCAATGCTGCCGCCAACGCGACGAACAACGCCGCGAACGCGATGTAATTTCCGGCTTCGGAAAAATGATATACGAAAGGGCCGCGCCGGAAACGGAGCGGCCCTTTCTGTTTGGAGCGGACATCATGGCCTTCATTCGCCCTTATGCAGCGGTAGCCGCCGCGTTCGGGCTCGCCGCCTGTGGTTCGGCACCGGACGAGGGCGTCGGCGGCGTCAGCGCGAGCGAGGCCAGCGCCCTCAATGATGCAGCCGCGATGCTGGACGCTCGCTCGGGCGACGCGAAAACCCTGAGCGGAAACATTAATCCCGCCGCTACCGCCGCCGCGAGAGCCGACCGGAAACGGGTCGCGCCCGATCCGGCACCTGATAGCGGGGCAACGACACGGCCCTGAAGGCCATAAAAAAGGCCACCCCTTGCGGAGCGGCCTTTCCTAAATATTCAAGTCGATCGCTTAGCAGTCGCGGTCGATCGCCCGGCCAGCGAGGGCGCCGACGCCGGCACCCAGGATCGCGCCTGTCGTGCCGTCCCCGCGACGGCCATAGCGGCCGCTGCCCTTGCCCACTTCATTGCCCAGCAGGCCGCCGGCGATCGCGCCGATGATGGTCCCGCCCGTGCCGCTGTCCCGGCAGCGATAGCCGCCGCGATAAGTGTTGCGATAACCGCGATAGCCGCGATAGCCGTCGCCGCGATAATAATCGCCGCGATAGCCACGATAATAGTCGCCACGATTGCCGCGATAATAATCGCCCCGGTCATAGCCGCGATAATAGCCGTCACGCGCCATGGCGGGGCTGGCGGTCGCTGCGAGGGAAGCGACGCCCATTGCCAGGGCCGCACCCATATTGATCAGAAACTTGGTCTTCATGGCGTTGCTCCTCCTTGCCATTGCCCTAGGCGCATCCATCAGGTGATTCGCCATCGATTGATCCTGTTATGCCGATTCGCCGTTGAGCGGAGCCTGAATGGCCGTGACAGCGCGCGTTCAGCTTTCGGTCGGCCTGCACGGGCTGTTTCCCGCCCGCATTTGGCCTATGGCCACTGGCGATGCGCCGAATCCTGATCGTCCTCGCTCTTGCGATCCTGCTGCTGCCCGCACCCCCTGTGAACAAGCCCGCCATCATTCGCGCGGGCGCTCTGCTGGTGTCGGCGCGCGCGCTGCCGCTCAGTCTGGCGGACCCGGCCCAGCGGCAGGCCGGCCAGCTCCGCTATCTTGGCGGTTGGGAACTGACGAGCGCGAACCCCGGCTTTGGCGGCATCTCGGCTTTGCTGATCGACCCCGCCGGCGACATATTGGGCCTGAGCGACAGCGGAACGCTTATGGGATTTCACGCGGGCCCCGGCGAAGCACAGCGTCGGCCTTTTCTCGCGCCCCTCCCCGTGCGACCGCAGGATCGCGACCAGCCCTGGTGGGTGTGGGATTCTGAAGCGCTCACGCATGATCCCGAAACCGACCGCTATTGGGTCGGCTTCGAGCTGCGGCAGGAAATATGTCGCTACGCGCCCGGTTTTGCCCGGGTCGAGGCGTGCCGAACATGGCCCGACATCGTCGCCTGGCCAAAGACCGGGTCGATCGAATCGCTGGCCCGGCTGCCCGATGGTCGCTTTCTGGCGATATCGGAAATGGGCATGACCGCCGATGGCCGGCACGATTCTCTGCTGTTCGCGGGCGACCCCGCGGAAGACAGCACTCCCGCTCCGATCCATCTGCGCTATGCGCCGCCACGCGGCTATCGCCCGACCGACGCGGTCGCGCTCGACGCGCGCCATCTGCTCGTTCTCAACCGGCGGGTGACCCTCCAGGACCTGTTCACAGCGACGATCGCCATCGTCGATCTGCCCGCCGGCCCAAGACCGGGCGCGTTGCTTCAGGCACGCACCCTCGCCCGGCTCGCGCCGCCGCTTCAGGCCGATAATTTCGAAGGGATCGCCATCAGCAGGGATGGCAATCAAACGGCCGTATGGATCACATCCGACGATAATCACGAATTTTTTCAGCGCAGCCTGCTGCTGAAATTCGCCCTGCCCCCGGCAATCTGGCGTCCGCAACGCTGAACGCCAAAAAGCGGCCCGTCGCCGGACCGCTCTTTACGTCTCCGCCAACAGGGCGAATCAGGCGGCGGCAGCCGCCTTCTTCTTGACGATGTCGCGCTTGAGGCGACGCGCCTTGAGCGACAGCTTGTCGTCGCTGGTCTTGACCAGCCAATTGTCGAGACCGCCATTATGCTCGACCGAGCGCAGGCCGTGGGTCGACACGCGCAGCTTGACGCTGGTTTCGAGCAATTCGGAAATCAGCGACACATTCTGCAGGTTGGGCAGAAATACGCGCTTGGTCTTGTTGTTCGCGTGGGACACATTGTGACCCACCTGGCGGCCCTTGCCGGTCAGTTCGCAGATGCGCGACATAGTCAATCAACCTTGTATTCGGGTTCGTCCGGAAAGCGGCGCGGATAGCGGCATATCCAGACCTCGTCAACCCGCACGGGGCAGGAGATCGTGCCGCTTTCGCAACCTTTATCCAGCTCCAGGCGTTGCTGGCCCCGTAACCGATAGGAGGGCAGAATGCGAGTCTTGGGTGGATTATTACTGATCGTGCTGCTGGCGATCGGTGCCGCGATCGCGCTTGGCTTCATCGACGTGCAGAAAACGCGCGACGGGCAATTGCCCGAAATCGCCATCGAAAAGGGCGCGCTGCCAAAATATGAGGCGAACGTCGCAAAGGTCGAAGTCGGTACGCGCAACGAGACGGTCGAAGTGCCCACGGTCGCCGTCAAAAAGCCCTGATATGTTCGCTACGCGGGGCCGTTCGTGTATGGCCTCGTGCGTGTCGCCGCCCTTTCCCCTGCCCGCTCCCATGCGCCGTGCACTCGATCTCGCGCGAAACGCCGGGGACGCGGGCGAAGTGCCGATCGGTGCGGTCGTAACGCAGGAAGGGCGAATCATCGGTGAGGGCGAGAATCGCAATCGACGCGACAATGATCCAACCGCCCATGCCGAAATCGTCGCCCTGCGCGCGGCAGCGAAGCGTATAGGCGATTTCCGCCTCACCGGTTGCGACCTGTGGGTGACGCTGGAACCCTGTCCCATGTGCGCCGGAGCCATGTCTCACGCCCGGATCGCGCGGCTCTATTATGCCGTGTCCGATCCCAAGGGCGGCGCACTAGAACAGGGACCCCGCCTCTTTTCTCAGCCGCAATGTCTGCACCGTCCCGACGTCTATGGCGGGCTGGCCGAAGCGGAAGCCTCAGCGCTGCTGCGCGACTTTTTCGCCGCCCGGCGCTGAATAGTCGATCCGGTAAAGCGTATAGGGAAGGGTAAGGCCGGTGCGCAGAAATACCGGATCAAGCCAGCCCGGCACCTGCCCCCGCATCAGCCCGGCATAAAAGCCGCGCGGATTGCGCGCCGCATAGATGGTGCCTTCGGGGAAATTGGGACAGATCAGCAGATAGGTCGCATGATGCCGCGCGGCGATCGGCCGGAAGGCATCGGCCGGGCCGTCGAACCCATGCTGGATGTCGAGGATGGCCGCGCCGTTGCGGTGATAGGGGCCGGCAATCGCGCTATGATGCGTCGTCGCGATCAAACGCGGACCCAGGTCCACCATGGTGAAGATCGTCGCCGGCGGCAGCTGATTGAGCAGTTCGAGAGCGGGCAGAGTGCGACAGCGGCTATTGGCCCTGTTGATCGCATCCGTCCGCGCGATGGCCGACCGCCGCCAGGGCTTGGGTGTCGTGCCCGTCGCCTGCGCCCACAGCCGGTTGGCTTGCGGATAGAGCGGATAGGCAAAGATGATCGCCGCCAGCAGCGCCACACCAACCAAGCCCCCTATCCGCACCAGCGGCCGCCCGGTCGCGATGCCAGCCAGCATCCGATGCGCGGCCCAGGCGGCAGGGGGGACCGCCAGCAACTGCGCCGCAGGCCCGGCCCGCAACGCCCAGAGGAGCAAAGCGGTCGAAAAGACCATCATCAGCCCGACCGTGGCCCAGGCCCATAGCCTGTCACTATCGCGCCGCGCCGACCAGAGGGCGAAGATCAGCCCAGCGAGGCCCGCTACCGGAATCGCCATCAGCGGCACGACCACGCTGCGCGCCTGCGCCGTCAGCGGCTTGGCCTCGCGGATATTGGCCAGCCACAAACGCTGCAATTCGGGCGATATCTGATAGGCGCCGCTAAGGCATTGCGGCCAGTTGATCCAGGCGAACAGTGCGACCGCCGCGCCGACCGCCAGCCCCGCGCCCAGCCGCGCGGGCCAGCTGCGCAACGGCAGTAGCGCCAGCAAGGTCATCCCTGCGCCGACTGCGGCGAAGATCGCGACCCAGATCGGCGACAGCGCGTCGCACACCATCTGCCGGTTGGCATAGCTCGCCGTGGTCACGAACAGGATGGACACCGACCCCGCAAGGCTCAGCGCATAGGGCAGCATGCGCCGCCCCGCCCCCTCCCTGAACACCCAGCGCAGCGCGATCAGCGCGCCGCCCGCCGCGAGATAGACGATCATCTCCATGCCGATCGCCAGCGACAGCGCGCTGCTGACCCCAGCGACGATCCCGCCCCGCCGCCAGTTGCGATCGACCAGCCCCGCCAGCATCGTCACCGCCAGCGCCAGCTGCCAGCCATGATGATCGATCCGCATCGGCACGAACATGCCCATGCTCATCTGCGCGGCGAGCGGGGCAAGCACCGCGAAAAGCCAGGCGCCCCGGACATTGGGTCCATCGCCTGCGAGCCGCCGGGCGATAAAGCCCAGACTGAACATCAGCGGCAATAGCGGCAGCAGCGGCGCGATCCCGCACGCCAACCTATCCGCAAGCCCCTGATCGACGAACGCCCCGAAGAACAGCATCAGGCCCGCAAGCGGCAGGTCGACCAGCCGCGACCAGTGAATATTCGCGCCGCCGGGCGGATCGAGCCGATATTGCCGCAGATCGAACCAGCCCTGCCCCGCCAGCCAGTCCTTCACCTGAACATAGCGGATATTATCGTCGGTATCGCCGAGCGTCAGCCAGTGGATAGCAGGCCAGCGATTGATCAGGAAACCCGCGACGATGGCGACCCAGATCAGGAAGGTCAGCCATTTCCAGTGGCGCTCGCCCCAATCGACGAGCCGCCCTGCCCCATATCCGACGCGATCGCGAAGGCTTTGCCCGCTTTGCAAGATCATGTCGGTCGATTAGACGCTCCGCATCAAAGCGCAACGGGGCTGAGCATGAAAATCATCCAACGGCTCTCGCCCGAGCGACAAGCCTTTTTCTGGCAGATCTTTCGCTACGGCCTCACCGGCCTGTTCGTGACCGCCTGTCAGGCCGCGATCTACTGGAGCCTCGCCGCGCTCGCGGGCTTTCATCCGCAGCTCGCCAATGGCATCGGCTATGGCGCGGCAGTCGTGATCGGCTATCTGCTCCACAACGCCTTCACCTTCCGGGGGCATGGCGCGGAAGGCAGCCACGCCGCACGCAGCGTCCGCTTTATCGCCGTTTCGCTCATCAGCTATGCGCTCAACGCGCTCTGGGTCGGGATCGCGGTCACCTACATGCAATGGCCGGAATGGTCGCCCATCCCGGCCATGATCTTCGTGACGCCGGCCGTTGTGTTCGGCCTCAACCGGCAATGGGTGTTCAAATGACCGTCAGTGAACGAACCGCGCCACCACGTCGCGATAGGACCGGCTGACCTTCACCTGCGCGCCCGATTCCAGCACCAGGAAACATTCGCCATTGGTGTGCGGCTTCACCTGCTTCACCTGGCTGAGGTTGACGATGGTCGAGCGATGCACCCGCTGGAAATTGCGCGGGTCGAGCCGCTTTTCCAGATCCTTCATCGTTTCGCGCAGGATCAGCGAATTGTCGGCGGTATAGATGCACATATAATCGCCCGCCGCGTCGATCCGTTCGATCGAATCCACGTCGACGCGGAAAATCTGGCCCCTATCCTTTATGTTGATCAGCTTTTCGAAGCGGTTCGACGCCGGCCCTTCGTCATCGGCCGCATTGAAATCGCTCATCGCCTGCGGCGCGACCTCGGCCAGCACTTCGCGCAGCTTCTCCGCTTCCTGCACCTGCCGTTTTTCCGACAGGCGCAGCCGCACCCGGTCGAGCGCATCGGCCAGCCGCCCCTCTTCGACCGGCTTCATCAGATAATCCACGGCCTGCGCCTCGAACGCGCGGATCGCATGGTCGCTATAGGCGGTGCAGAAAATCACCAGCGGTGGCTCCACCTCCATAAGCCCCTGGACGACGGAAAAGCCGTCGAAGCCCGGCATCTGGATGTCGAGGAACACAAGGTCGGGTTTATGCGTCTTGATTGCGCGAATGGCTTCACGGCCATTGCTACAGGTTTCGATGATGTCGACATCCTCATGCGCTTCGAGACGCAGCGCGAGGCCCTGTATGGCCAGGCTTTCGTCATCGACGAGGATCGTTCTGATGGTCATGCGGCCACTTTCGTTGGTTCTTCCATATTGAGGGGCATTTCGATGATGACCGAAAAACCGCCCGGTGTGGAACGCGTGTCAAAGCTCTGTCGTTCCCCATAGGCCTGGATCAGCCGGTCGCGGATATTCGCGAGACCGACACCCGTGCCCATGGCTTCGAGACTGTTCGGCCTCACCGGCCCCTCGTTCAATCCCGGCCCGGTATCCGATACGATGATCCGAACATTTTCACCGGCAGGCTGCGCCGTGACGGAGATTTCGGCGCCCTCTTCCTTTGGCGTCACCGCATATTTGATCGCATTCTCGACCAACGGCTGGAGCAGCAGCGAGGGCAGGCGCGACTGGGCGACTGCCGGATCGATGTGAAAGACCGGGCGCAACCGGTCCTCGAACCGCATCTTCTCTATCTCCAGATAGAGTTTGAGGGTCTCGATCTCCTGCTCGATCGTCACCTGCGCGGTCGGCTCGTTGATCAACGTGTAGCGCAGGAAGGACGAGAGGCGCGAGAGCATCTTGTTCGCCCGGTCGGTCTGCTTGAGCAGCACCAGCGTCGAAATGCTGTTGAGCGTATTGAACAGGAAATGGGGATTCAACTGATAGCGCAACATGGCCAGTTGCGCGCTCGACGCCTGGCTTTCCAGCCGCAGCAACTGATCCGCCTGCTCTTCCACCGTCAGATAGAAATTGATCGCATAATAGAGCGCCGACCAGGCGCCCAGCAGGGTCATCGACAGATAAAATGCGCCCAGAAACAGCTGAAGCCCCGCCGTGTCGCTGCCCTGATTCTGGGTCGAAAATACCCATGCCTCGACAAAGGCGACAAATCCCGCAGCGGCGACGACCGTCACGATCGATACGCCCCAGGTGATGATCGGCCGCTGTTTGAGCAGGAACCGGAACATCACCGCGATCAGCAGCGTCACCGAATAGCCGGTCACGGTCGATATGAGGACCGAAATCAGGCTGGATAGCGACTGGCCATTGGCGATGGTGGAGGAGCCACGGAGCAGAAAAGCCCCCGCCCAGCCCAAGGACTGGAGGTTCCAGAAGGCGCGGTTCTTGTCCGCGAAAAACGGTTGCGGCTGGAAACGATGCACTGACATGGGCGCGAACCTAGGCGATTTCAGCGCCGTGGTGAAGCGGCGGGACGGCGCGGGATCGTTCACTGGCGGCACATCGGCATCAGGCGGCGGCTGGTTCCTGAACCGCCGACGTCATGTCATCCTCCCCCAGCCACACCAGATCGCCCAGTCCCAGAGACCGGCCGTCATGCGCCTGAATGGTGATCCTGCGGATCGGCAGCCCATCCCGCCGGTCGGCCAGAACCTGGCAGGTAGGGGGCGCACAGCCCCATTTTTCACCCCATTGCCGCAGGGCGATCATCACAGGGGCCAGTTCCTGCCCCTTTTCCGTCAGCAGATATTCGACCTTCCGCCGGTCGCACTGCATCGGCTGGCGGAGCATGATGCCGTTTTCGACAAGGCGCGTGAGCCGGTTGGCGAGGATGTTGCGGGCGATCCCCAGGCACGACTGGAATTCCTCGAAATGGCGAATCCCCGACAGCGCGCCGCGCAGGATCATAAAGGACCAGCGCTCGCCCATCGCTTCCAGCGCCGCCGGCAGCGCGCATTGTTCCAGATCCTGCGCCAAATTCTGAGTCATCGTCCGACCTTGATAGCGCAAAGCTGCGGCTGTTGCAAAAAGGCCGCGCTCTGGCCCCTCCAAATCCCTTTATTTCCACGAAGATGGGATTTTTTTGTTGCACCACAAGGCGCTTCCCACACTATCGGGCGCATAATGTTACGCCAGTATGAACTCGTCGAACGCGTCAAACGCTATGATCCGCAAGCGGACGAGGCGATGATCAACCGCGCCTATGTGTTTTCGGTCCAGAAGCACGGGTCCCAGAAGCGCGCCAGCGGCGACCCCTATTTCAGCCACCCGATCGAGGTGGCGGGTATTCTGACCGAATTTTATTTGGACGACCAGACGATCGTGACCGCGCTGCTGCACGACACGATTGAGGATACACTCGTTACCCATGAGGAGATCGAGGCCGCGTTCGGCAAGGATGTCGCCCGCATGGTCGACGGCGTCACCAAGCTCTCGAAGATCGAGGCGATGAGCGAAAATGAGCGCGCGGCGGAAAATCTGCGCAAATTCCTGCTCGCCATGTCCGACGACATCCGCGTGCTGTTGGTCAAGCTCGCCGACCGGCTGCACAATATGCGCACGCTCCATTTCATCAAGAATGACGCCAAGCGCCGCCGCATCGCCAGGGAGACGATGGATATCTATGCCCCGCTCGCGGAGCGGATCGGCATGTACGACTTCATGCGCGAAATGCAGTTGCTCGCGTTCCGCGAACTCGAACCCGAAGCCTATGCCAGCATCACCAAACGGCTGGAACAGCTCAAGGAGGGCGGCCATGACAAGGTCGACCGGATCGGCGCGGAACTGCAATTGCTGCTGGGTGGCAAGGGGTTGCCGGTCACGGTCTCGGGACGGGAAAAACACCCCTATTCCATCTGGAAAAAGATGCAGGAGCGCCATATCAGCTTCGAGCAGCTGACCGACGTCATGGCCTTTCGCGTCATCACCGATTCGACGGAAGATTGCTACCGCGCGCTCGGCGTGATCCACCAGACCTATAAAATGGTGCCGGGCCGGTTCAAGGATTATATCTCCACCCCCAAGCGCAACGGCTATTGCTCGCTGCACACGACCGTCATCCATCAGGACAATGCCCGGATCGAGGTGCAGATCCGCAGCCGCGACATGCACAGCAACGCCGAACTGGGCCTGGCCGCGCACTGGGCCTATAAGCAAAAGGGCGACGCGGGCGATCATCACGCCGCCTGGCTGCGGGACCTCGTCGAAATCCTCGAACAGAGCCAGGACGCCGACGAGCTGCTCGAACATACGCGCATGGCGATGTATCAGGACCGCATCTTCGCCTTTTCGCCCAAGGGCGAGCTGCACCAGTTGCCCAAGGGATCGACGCCGGTCGATTTCGCCTATGCCGTCCACACCTCGCTCGGCAACCAGACGGTCGGCGCAAAGGTAAATGGCCGGGTCGTGCCCCTGCGCACCCCCCTCGAAAATGGCGACCAGGTCGAAATCCTCAAATCGGGCGGACAGGAGCCGCAGCCCGGCTGGCTGACCTTCGCCATCACCGGCAAGGCGCGCGCCGCCATCCGCCGCTACATCCGCCAGAAACAGCGCGGCGAGGAAATCGCGCTCGGCGAAAAGCTGTACGCGGAAATCGTCGGCCGCTTTCCCGCCGAACTGGTGCCTGAACTCGGCGACAAGGCGCTCAAGGCCGCGCTCAAGCGGCTGAAGCTGGAGGATCGCGCCGCCTTGATGATCGCGATTGCGACCCATCGCCTGCTCGATTCAGAAGTGATGGAGGCGCTGATGCCGGGATCGACATCAGCCAAGGGCATGGAGGATTCGCACCAGCACCAGCATGCCCCCGTGTCGATCCGCGGCCTGACGCCCGGCATCGCCTATAATCTGGGCGATTGCTGCCATCCGGTGCCGGGCGACCGCATCGTCGGCATTCGCCGCACCGGCGAGCCGATCGAGGTTCACACGATCGATTGCCGCTCGCTCGAAACCGGCCAGGACGACGACTGGGTCGACCTTAGCTGGGACGCCAAGTCCAAGGGCGGCGCCGCGCGCCTCTCGGTCATCGTCAAGAACCAGCCGGGCGCGCTCGCCGCCGTCGCGAACGTCTTCGGCGCGACCAAGGCGAACATCCTCAACCTCCAACTCGTCAACCGCGAAGGCCCGTTCCACACCGACATCATCGACCTGGAAGTCGCCGACGCGCAACATCTGATGCGGATTTTGTCGGCCTTACGCGCGATCGACGTGGTGGTGCAGGCGGACCGGGTTTGAAAGCGAGTGTGGGTCGACGGTATGGGCCATAGAACGTAGCGAGGCCCGACCGAAGGCATAGCGATTCAAGCACTCCAGATGTCGGCCATAGAAAGGGCGGCCCCCTGCTGGAGCGTGGCAAGAAGGAGAGCCGACGTATCGCCCGTACCATCGGGATCAAACATCAAGACACCTGTATCAGCATTCCACAGAAGGCTCGGATGATCCGAAGTCAGCATGTTGTCAGTGATGAAGTCGGCCTTGTCCGCCGTCAGCGCCGCAGCCGGGCCGTTCACATCGCCGAAACCGAACTGATAGCGACTGAGCATGATTATATCCTTGCCCGAAGTGAAGTCGGCAATCGTGTCGCCGCCTTCACCCGCTTCATAGGCATTATAGCCGTTGAAATGGTCGTGCCAGGATAGAAAGAAGAAGCTATCTTCACCCGCACCGCCAGTTAACGTGTCGCTACCGCCGCCGCCGTAAAGTATGTCGTCACCCGCGCCGCCTTGTAGCATGTCATTGCCAGCAAAGCCGTAGATTTGATTGTCGCCGCCGTCGCCAGACAGCACATCGTTGAAGCCAGATCCCCAGATATTCTCGATTTGCGAATAACCGTCACCGAGCGCTTCACCCGCCGTGCCGCCATCTGTGAGACTGGCGGTCACGCCTGCTGTAGCGGTGCCGTAAAAGGCAACGTCCAGTCCCTCGCCACCATCAATATGGTCCGCACCCGGCCCGCCATTCAGAACGTCATTGCCGTTGCCGCCTGATAATTGGTCGTCCCCGCCCAATCCCAACAACCAATCATTACCTTCACTTCCGTCCAACCAATCGCCATCAGCGTCGCGGCCGACAAGAATATCGGGATAAAGCGAGCCGAGCATCCCATCAATATTTTCGAAGATATCGCCCGCCGCATCGCCCGTTCCATAGGTTGCTCCAAGCGCACGCTCGATCCCCAACATCGCAGACTGATAGCTTGCAATATCAAATCCCGCGTCCACATAGGTGCCGCCGGATAGCATATCAGCGCCTGAACCGCCGTCGAGGATGTCGTCCCCAGTCGCGCCGAAGAGCTGATCATTTCCTTCGCCACCGAACAGCCGGTCGTTCCCGCCGAGGGTATTTTCTAGGCCGCCATAGAGAATATCGTCCCCGCCACCTCCAAAGATGGTGTCGTTACCGGTTCCTCCTTGGAATTCGTCGCGGCTTGCACCGCCAAAGATGGTGTCGTTTCCACTTCCGGAACTGATCTTCGCGCCTGCATCATTGCCATAGATTGTGTCGTCATCCGCCAGAAAGGTCGATTGAACCGTCGATCTAATAGGGTAAGAATTCATTAAGTAAGTGAAGTCCGCGCCCGATAGAGAACCTGCCGTCCAGGTCATGTAGGGCGTTCCATCGGCAAAGCTGAAGTCGATTTCCGTTATAGTCCCGGATTCGACTATTCCATTCGATGCGTACGTCAGACCACTTCCGATAAAGGTATAATATAAACCATAGGCGGGTGTCGACTTTAGGACAAATTGCGTGTCATTCGACATCCCGTAAATTGTAGACGTCGCCAAACCGATATAGCTGATATCCATTACCCCAACAGTGCTATTTGCTGGGGCTGATTTTATCACTGCCATGGTATGTCACCTGTAAATATTTCGGATTCATTCAAGCACCGAAGATCAAATAAAAAGCCGAGGGGCGAGCCTCTAGGAACTTAGAGCATCACATAAGCAACACGCACGAACGACCGCATGGCGCATTCCACCGGATAGCGAGAATTTTGAGAGCCGGCTATCAGGATCACCGTACATTTTCACCAAAATCACGTGACATCACGGTGATGAACCGCTAAGCGCCGCCCCAGCAGACCCCCGGCAGCGATGTCGTTGGTCTACCGTCCGAGACAGTTGGTGAAGGGAATATGCCCTTCTTAATCTCCAGCCTAGACGGGGAAAAGTTCTTTGCCGGATGGGCCAAAGCCTCTCCGGGTCTGCCTGTTCCGCCCATGGTGCCGGCCAGTCGATCTCTCCCCTTCGGACCAAAGTCCCCGTGCGACAAGCGCGGGTTTTTGCCGTTCACCGGGTCGTCCGGTGAACTTGAAGTGGAGAATGGCATGGATCGTAATCAGAAATCTGAGGTCGTGACCACGCTGCACGCTACTTTTGCCACCATCGGGGTCGTCGTGGTCACACGCAACCTCGGCATGACCGTCGCTCAGTCGACTGTCCTGCGGCAGAAAATGCGTGAAGCCGGCGCGGACTTCAAGGTTACGAAGAACCGTCTCGCCAGGATCGCGTTGAAGGACACGCAATATGAGCAGCTCAGCGATTTGCTGACCGGCCCGATTGCGCTTGCCACTTCTTCCGATCCGGTCGCCGCCGCCAAGGTCGCGATCGATTTCGCCAAGACCAACGACAGACTTGAGATCGTTGGTGGCGCGATGGGCGGAACGCTGCTCGATGCGGAGGGCGTCAAGGCGCTCGCATCGATGCCGTCGCTGGATGAACTGCGTGCGAAGCTGGTCGGCCTTCTGGTCGCCCCGGCTACCAAGCTCGCAACCGTCACCCAGGCACCGGCTGCGCAGCTCGCGCGGGTCTTCAACGCCTATGCGGAGAAGGAAGCGGCCTGATCGGCTGCGACCGACTTTTCGTAATCGTTTCAATATCATGTTGCGGGTTCGGCCCGCTTAGAAGGAAATAATCATGGCAGACATCAACGCACTGGTCGATCAGCTTTCCGCCCTCACCGTCCTCGAAGCCGCCGAGCTGTCGAAGGCTTTGGAAGAAAAGTGGGGCGTTAGCGCCGCTGCTGCCGTCGCCGTCGCCGGCCCGGCCGCTGCCGCCGCCGCGCCCGCCGCTGAAGAGCAGACCGAATTCGACGTGATCCTCACCGGCGACGGTGGCAAGAAGATCAACGTCATCAAGGAAGTCCGCGCCATCACGGGCCTCGGCCTGACCGAAGCCAAGACGCTGGTGGAGTCCGCTCCCAAGGCGATCAAGGAAGGCGTGAACAAGGACGAGGCCGAGAAGGTCAAGAAGCAGCTTGAAGACGCCGGCGCGACCGTCGAACTCAAGTAAGCGGATATTCCGGCCTGTCCGCACGGATGGGCCGGACAGAAGCGGGGCGGCGGCGCATAGGCGCGGCCGCCCTTTTTCTTGGATGTCCGGTTGGCGATTCTCCGCCCACAGGCTAGACCGGCCCGGACCCATGACGATCACGCCCCGCCTCGCATGCCTGATCCTTGCCCTGTCCTCGGCCGTGACCTCCGGCTGCTCCGACAAGGGGGGCACCGGACCCATAGTCGTCAGCGTCATCGGCGATCGCAACGATTTTGCGAAGCCGCTGGCGCATCTGCCCGATCCCGGGGCCAAGCTGTTCCTTGAGGCCACCGCACAGGGGCTCGTCGCTTTCGACGCCGCCGGCGACATCCTGCCGGCGCTGGCCCAGCGCTGGATCGTCGAGGAGGATGGCCGCAGCTATATCTTCCGCCTGCGCCGGGCGCGCTGGGCCGATGGTACGCGCGTCACCGCCGCCGATGTCGCGCGCATCCTGTCCGCGCGGATCGCGTCGCTGCGCCGTCTCGATCCCACCGGTCCGCTGGACGCCGTGGAGGCGGTGGTGCCCATGACCGGCGAGGTGATTGAAATCCGGATGGTCGCGCCCCGTCCTTTCCTGCTCCAGATGCTCGCCCAGCCGCAAATGGCGCTCTTGTCGCGCGATGGCGGCACGGGCCCCTATCGTCCGGCCAGGCGGCCCGGCACGCTACTGCTGGAACCAGCCGACGCGCAGGCGGCCGATGATGCCGATGAAGACGGCGATGCGAAACCAGCCGGACAGATGCGCATCCTGCGCGCCGAACGGGCGGCGCTCGCCATCGCGCGTTTCAGCAAGGGCTATGCGGCGCTTCTGTTGGGCGGCCGCCTGACCGATCTGCCGCTGCTGACCGCTGCAGGGATCGATCGCGGTTCGGTTCGGCTGGATCCGGTTCAGGGTCTATTTGGACTGGCCGTGTCGGACGACAATATATTGCTCGACGATGACGGCGTGCGCGAAGCGATCAGCATGGCGATCGACCGTGATCAGTTGCTGGCTCTTTTCCCGCTTGGCGGCTGGGCCGTTACCGACCAGATTTTGCCACAACAGTTCGACCTGCCCCGTGATCCCACCGCGTCGCGCTGGGCGGATTTCACGATAGCCGATCGCCGGTCGCGGGCGCGCGCCGCGATCGACCAGTGGCGATCGGCGCATGGCGATCCTCCAACGCTCCGCATCGCCTTGCCGGCCGGGGCTGGATCGCGCCTTTTGTTTGCGTCGATCGACCGCGACTTGCGTGCAGTCGGCCTGGCTTCAACGAGAGTCGCGATGGAAGACAAAGCCGACCTGCGCCTGATCGACGAGGTCGCCGCCTATGACAGCGCGCTCTGGTACCTCGGCAGAATCGGTTGCAGCCGCCATGTCCATTGCAGCGGGACCGCAAACGCCGCGCTGCATGAAGCCAGCCTTGCAAGCACGTTGCCGCAACGCATGACCCGCGTGGCCGATGCCGAAGCGCTGATGCAGGCGCATAATGGCTATATTCCGCTTGGCGCGCCCGTGCGATGGTCGCTCGTCGCGCGCCGATTGAACGGCTTTACCCCCTCGCCCCGTGCGCGCCACCCGTTGAACCATCTGCTGCGCGCCACCAATTAGACGGCACCCGGACACTTTTTGCGCCGGGGGACGTTTTGACGTGCCTATGCTCGAAGGATGATCCACCATGGCGATGTCCCACAATCAATTCGACCGCATCGTCGGCGACATGCCCGGTTTCGGCCGCGACCCGGCCTCCGTCCGCCGCCGGATCGAGGCGATGGAGGCGCTGCTCGAAGGGCTGTTCGTGATCCCCGGCACGAATCGCCGCGTCGGACTCGACAGCCTGGTAGGGCTGGTCCCCGTGGTCGGCGACCTCGCGACGGCGGCGGTGGGCGCATGGATCGTCTGGGAAGCGCGCAACCTTGGCATGTCGAAATGGCAGGTCACGCGCATGGCCGCCAATGTCGGGGTTGATACGCTGGTCGGCGCCATTCCTTTTGCGGGCGACATCTTCGACTTTCTGTTCAAATCCAATTCGAAGAATTTGCGGATCATCCGCCGCCATCTCGACCGCCATCATCCCTCGACCGTGACGATCGAAGCTTAGCTATTGGGGGGCGGCGCTATTGGTCAACGGTTGAACCCTGGGATCCAGATCCAGGATCAGCGGCGGCCGCCGGTTGGGCTTCGGATCGGCTCCGGTGCCGGCCTTACCGGAAACAGGCTTATTAACGGACACAGGCGGCGTGGCAGGCTTGCGATCGGCCGCTGGCATGCGGGCTGGCGCGATGGCACCGGAAGCGCGCACCGGCCTTGCGGCACTCGGCGCAGCTGGCCGTCGATCGAGGATGATCGGGCCAGCCGCGATCCGCAACAGCCCGCCCCGCGCGGGGTCCCCCGGCCTTGTCGGACAGCGCGTGAATTCCATCGCCCGATCCATGCAGAGCCAGACTTCGCGCAGCCAGCCATCGCGCGTCGTCGTAACCCGGATCATATTGGCCCTCATGCCCCTGTTTCGCCCCGCGAAAGCCTCGGAAAATGCCTGCACGGTCAGCGCCGGGCGGCGCGCAAGCCAGGCCATGTCAGGAAAGCGCAGCGACTGGAAAAAAGCGCGCGACAGGTCGAAATACAGCGCCGGCTGGCTCGCCATGCAGGTCCCGTGCCTTGCCCATTCATGCTGGAGCAACTGCGCCGAGGGTGTCGTGCACAGATTGTCGCGGATGACCGTGCGCGGCAGCAGGTCGGCGGCGCGGCAATATTGCGGCCATTCTTTTCCTGGCCCGTCCGGCCACAGGCCATGCAGCGTGAAGGCGAACTGGCCATTTCGCCCGCCGCACTGAAAGGCGTCGCGGCCACCCTTCGGCGCGGTTGCGCAATATTGCGGCGACCAACTGATCGCCAGCCTGTAGCCGGCAATAGGCAGGATGCGCTGTGGTTCGGTCTTGCTCGGTCGCTCGATTTGCGGCCGATCGATCTGGCCGGGCAGTCGGCACATCGCCGCCTGCGCCATCGCCACGCCTGGCGTAGCGATCAAAGCACAAGCGACCAGCCCCCTAAGCATAGGCGAAATCGAGCCCGACGTCAGCGGCCGGGGCCGACTGGGTCAGCCGCCCGACGCTGATATAGGTGACGCCGGTTTCCGCCTTGGCGCGGATCGTCTCCAGCGTGACCCCGCCGGACGCCTCGGTCGGCACCCGACCGCCCACCAGAGTCACCGCGCCGCGCAGCGTCGGCGCGTCCATATTGTCGAGCAGCAAATGAGTCGCGCCCGCCGCCAGCGCGGGTTCGATCTGGTCGACGCGATCGACCTCGACGATGATGCTGGCGATGCCGGCGGCGGCGGCGCGGCGCACCGCTTCCTCGACCGATCCGGCGACCGCGACATGATTGTCCTTGATCATCGCCGCGTCCCACAGGCCCATGCGATGATTGGTCGCCCCGCCCTGCCGCGTCGCATATTTTTCCAGCACGCGAAGACCGGGAATCGTCTTGCGCGTGTCGAGCAGGATTGCGCCCGTACCCAATATCGCGTCGACATAGCTACGCGTCATGGTCGCGATGCCGGTCAGATGCTGCACCGTATTGAGCGCGGATCGTTCGGCGGTGAGCATCGCGCGCGCCTTGCCACGCAGGCGCATGATATCCGTCCCCGCTGCAACCCGATCGCCATCGCGCGCCAGCAGCTCGATTTCGACGTGCGGATCGAGCGCGCGAAAAAAGGCGGCGGCGACCCGCAGCCCCGCGAGCGTTACGGCGTCGCGCGAGTCCATCACCCCTTCGAAAACCGCTTCGGCCGGGATCACCGCCTCGCTGGTCACATCGCGACCATCGGGACCCAGATCTTCGGCCAGCGTCGCGGCGACGAATGCATCGAGGTCGAAACCGGAGAGCGAAAAATCCATATCCTTATCGCGCGCCCAGATCGCCCTGCCCCACCGTCGCGCTCGCCATTTCGAGCATCCGGTCGAGGCTCTTTTTGGCGCCAAGGCGCAGCCCTTCGTCCATCTCGATACGCGGGGTCAGGTCTCGCAACGCCAGATACAGCTTCTCCAGCGTGTTGAGCGCCATGTAAGGGCAGATGTTGCAGTTGCAGTTGCCGTCCGCCCCCGGCGCGCCGATGAACTGCTTGTGCGGAACCGATTTTTCCATCTGATGGATGATGTGCGGTTCGGTCGCGACGATCAGCGTGTCACCGGGCATCGTCTTGGCGAAATCCAATATGCCGCTGGTCGATCCGACATAATCGGCATGATCGACGATATAGGGCGGGCATTCGGGATGCGCGGCGATCGGCGCATCGGGGTGCAGCGCCTTGAGCTTGAGCAGCTCCGTTTCGCTAAACGCCTCATGCACGATGCACACGCCTGGCCACAACAGCATGTCGCGACCAAGTTTGCGCTTCAAATATCCGCCCAGATGCTTGTCAGGCCCGAAGATGATCTTCTGGTCCTTCGGGATTTGCGCCAGTATCTTTTCGGCGGACGATGATGTCACGATGATGTCGCTCAGCGCCTTCACTTCGGCGGAACAGTTGATGTAACTGAGCGCGATATGATCGGGATGCGCTTCGCGAAACGCCTTGAACTGCGCGGGCGGGCAACTGTCTTCCAGTGAGCAGCCGGCGTCCATGTCCGGCAGCACGACGATTTTCTGGGGCGAAAGAATTTTCGCCGTTTCCGCCATGAAGCGCACGCCGCAAAAGGCGATGACGTCGGCGTCCGTCTCCGCCGCCTTGCGCGACAGTTCCAGGCTGTCGCCGACGAAATCGGACAGATCCTGAATCTCGGGGCTTTGATAATAATGGCCCAGGATGACGGCGTTGCGCTCCTTGCGCAGCCGGTCGATCTCGGCGCGCAGGTCCAGCCCTGCCAGCGATCCGCCTATTCCACCGCGTGCGTCCACCCTGATTGACTCCATTCTCTTATAGTCAGGGCGCAGATAGGCCGGAGTGGCAGACCGTTCAAGGCCGGGTTCATCGCCGGGTTTAGGGCCGGGCGGGCCACTGCGCCTTCATCGGCCGCCCGGCGCCGGGTGTACCGGCGGTGACGGCGTCCGTGATCGCGTATCCGACGGGGCTGTAGGCGATAACGTCCGCCGCCAGCTGCGCGCCGACCATGATCGCCAGACCCCACAGATAGGCAGGATGGACGCGCCCCATGCGGCGATGATCGACGATCATACCGGCCAGGATGAACAAGGCGGGAAAAACCACCGCCGCCGTCCACCATGCCCAGGGCATCAAAAACGGCATGGGCAGCAGCCTGCCGAAGCCGGGCCCGGTGATCATCGCCATAGCGCACAGCATCAGCCGCCGGTGCCAGGCCGTGCGACGGCGCAGGGCGATGGCCCAGGCGACGACCCCGGCGAAACACAGGATGCCGAGCGGATTGCCGATCAGAAATTCATTCTTGTCGAAGAAGAAAGGCGCGCCCGTCCTGCGCACCGAAGTCGCCGTGATCGCGATGCCCAATATCACCATCGCTGGCACCCAGCCCAGCGCCAGCCAACCCAGCCGCTTGTGCAGGGCAATCGATCCGGTCGACGCCAGCCCGGTCTGCATCAGGTACAATACGACCCAGCCGAAGAAAGCGAAGGCATGGATGTGGAAGAGGATCGGCGAACCGAAACTCGACCGGCCCAAAATGATGTTGGTGGAAAAGCCGGCGACCAGCACGAACGCCATGACGCAGGCCGTAATGAAGAAGAAGCGGTGCTCCTGTTCAAAGACGATTGTCGTCGTCGATGCCCGCGTCGCCATAATATCCCCCTGATATCTTATGGCGGGCAATTATCATTCGATAGCGTCGCGCGTCAACGCGCCTGCCACCGGCCATCGTCCAGCGGCGCGGCGATTCCCCGTACGTCGAGATCGATCAGGTGCGCCAGAACCGATCGACCCGCCGCGCCATGGAGACGGGGGTCGATCCCCTTGTACATTTCCGCCACCATATCGGGGATGCGGCTCGCGCCGTAGCGGGCGATAAAGCGCAATATCTGGCCCTCGCGCTGCTTGCGATGCCCCATCATGCCGCGCACCAGCCGCTGCGGACTTTCGATCGGCTCGCCATGGGCGGGATAATAGACCCTGTCGGTCCGGTCGAGCAGCCGCTGCATCGACTGCATATAGGCGGTCATGTCGCCATCGGGCGGCGAGATGACGCTGGTGGACCAGCCCATGACATGATCGCCGGTAAACAGCGCCTGCTCCTGCGGCAGCGCGAGGCAAAGATGATTGGAGGTATGCCCCGGCGTCGCCACCGCCTCGATGGTCCAGCCCGCGCCCTCGACCCGTTCGCCGTCCGCCAGCACGCGATCGGGCGCGTAATCGGGATCGAAAGCCGCATCCGCGCGCGGCCCGTCATCATCCAGCGTCAGCGGCGCGCAGCCGATTACCGGTGCGCCCGTGGCCTTGCTCAATGGCCCGGCCGCCGGGCTATGGTCGCGATGCGTATGGGTGCACAGGATCGCGGTCACCGCACGCCCGCCGATCGCCCCGATCAGCGCGTCGAGATGCGCCGGTTCGTCCGGCCCCGGATCGATCACCGCGATGTCGGTTTCCCCGACCAGATAGGTCTGCGTGCCCGTATAGGTAAAGGGAGACGGATTGGGCGCCAGCACCCGCCCCACCAGCGGCGTCAGCTGCATGAGGAGGCCGGTCGGCAGGTCGGCCGGATCGAAGGGTGTTGCCATGCCCTTCCATGTGCCCATTTCCGGGCGAAATTCAAGGGCGAGCGCCAGCCACCCGCCCCGTCGCTTCAGCCGCTGTTGCGCAGCGCCGTCGCGATCGCATTGATCGACAGTTCGATCCCTTCCTTGATCCTGGGATCGTCCTCCCCGCTGCGATGGCGCTTCATCAGTTCGACCTGAAGCAGGTTCAGCGGCTCGATATAGGGCAGGCGCAGCCGGATGGATTCGTCCAGGCCCGGATTCTTCTCCAGCAGCCGCGACTGCCCGGTGGCGGTCAGCAAGCCGTCATGCGTCTGCGCCCAGCCATCCAGAATGCGCGCGAATATCTCCGCCCCGCGCGCCTGATCCTCGACCAGTGGCAGATAGCGGGCGGCAATGCCCAGGTCCGATTTCGCCAGCACCATCTCCAGGTTAGCGAGCGCCGATTTGAGGAACGACCAGTTCTGCGCCATGTCGGCAAGCAGCGCCTTGTCCTCGAACGCCGACAGCGCATGCCCCACGCCATACCAGCCGGGCAGCATCACCCGCGCCTGCGCCCAGCTGAACACCCATGGAATCGCGCGCAGATCCTCGATCGCCGTGCTCTTGGTGCGGCTGGCGGGCCGCGACCCGATCTTGAGGCCGGCAATTTCCTGTATTGGAGTCAGCTGGCGGAAAAATTCCTTGAACCCCTCGGTGCCATAAACGAGGTCGCGATAGGCCGCGAACGCCTGCTTCGACAGCATATCCATGGCGGCGGCGAAGCGTGCGGCGTCCCTGTCGCTGATCCCTTCCGGCTCCAGACTGGCAAGGATCGTCGCGCTGGTTGTCGCCTCCAAATTGGTCATGGCCGCCTCGCGCGTGCCGAATTTCGCGGCGATCACCTCGCCCTGTTCGGTGATGCGGATGCGTCCCTGCACCGTGCCGCGCGGCTGCGCCTGAATCGCCGCGAAGCTCGACCCGCCGCCGCGCCCGACCGCGCCACCCCGCCCATGGAACAGCTGCATCCGCGCACCCGCAGCCTCGAACACCGGGGCCAGCGCCTTGCTCGCCTGAAACAGGCTCCAGGTGGACGTGATGTAGCCGCCGTCCTTATTGCTGTCGGAGTAGCCGATCATCACTTCCTGATGACCCCGCGCCTTCACGATCCCGCTTATTTCAGGCAATCCGAAATAGGCGGTCATAATCTGTGGCGCGGCCTCCAGATCGCCGATGGTCTCGAACAGCGGCACCGCCATGATCGCGGCGCTGGGGCCGGATTCCCCGCTGGGCGCGCGCCACAGCCCCGCTTCCTTGAGCAGCAGGTTGACCTCCAGCAGGTCGGACACGCTTTCCGCCTTGGAAATGATATAATGGGTAATGCATTGCGGCCCATAAAGCCGGTGCGCATCGGCCGCCGCGTGGATGATGGCAAGTTCAGTCGCCGTCTCTTCCGAATAATCCGAATAGGACGCGCCGAGCGGCCGGTTGTTCGCCAGTTCCCGCCGCAGCAACGCTATCCGCGCATATTCATCGAGGCTGGCATAATCCGCCTCGACCCCGGCGACCTTGAGCAGTTCAGCGACCACGCGTTGATGCACGTCGCTATTCTGCCGCATGTCGAGCGTCGCGAGGTGAAAGCCGAACGTTTCCACCCCCCGGATCAGCCGCCCGAGCGCGCCGCCGGTCGCCAGCGCGCCGTCGCCCTCGCTCGCCAGTCCCTGCGCCACGACGACGAGATCGCGGCGAAACTCCGATGGCCCGCCATAGGGTTCGCCCTTCAGCGCCGAAGGCCGCATCGGCGGCTTGCCGACCCGCGCCTGATAGCTGGCGGCGAGCCGGGCGTAGATGCCGCTGATCGCCCGCCGATACGGCTCGTCCACCCGGCTGGCCGACGCATCTCCGCTTGCGTTGGCCAGATCCAGCACCGCCTGCGGCACCTGCGCCAATTCCGTCGAGAGCGACAGTTCCGCCCCCAGCGCATGGAGCGAATCGAGATAATGGCCGAGCGCCGCCTCGCATCCCTTGCCCAGCGCAGCGCGCAACTGCGGCGCCTGCACGAACGGATTGCCGTCCCGGTCGCCGCCGATCCAGTTGCCCGCGCGCAGGAAACTGGGTGGCCGCGCGCCAAGGTCGCGCTCCCACCGGGCATATAGCGCCGGCAACACAGGCAGGAAAATGTCGCGAAAATAGGTCAGAACATTGTCGATCTCGTCGCTCACGACCAGCTTCTCGCGACGCAGCGGGCGCGTCTGCCACAACAGCGCGATCTGGCGGCAGATCGCCTCGTCCAGATCTTCGCCATCATCCGTCTCGGCACGCCCCGCATCCCGCAACAACATCAAGGCCGAGATGCGGTTGCGATGGTCGATCATGCTCTTGCGCCGCACCTCGGTCGGGTGCGCGGTCAGCACCGGCACGATCAGCGCATGAGACAACAGGTCGAACACCTTGTCCTTGCCGATGCCATGGCTTTCGAGCCGGGCCAGCGCGGAGGCCACATCCGCCCCCGGCTCCGCCGCGACGCCCTGCCGGTCCTCGGCGAGATTGGCGAGCATCGAAAACAGCATGAACCCGCGCACGAACGACAGCGTATCGTCCAGGCTCAGGGCATCCAGCCCGGTATCGGCAAAGTCCGCCCCCTGCACCCCGCGCGCCCGGTCGACGGAAGCGGCGCGGATATATTCGGTCTGCTTGTACAGCTTGTCCCCGCCATAGGCGCGAATGACGTTGCCGAGCAGCCGCCCGAGATAGCGGATATCGGGATTTTGCGCGATCGCGGTTGCGGAGGAAAGAGTCGCCATAGAAATGATGCTGCGCTGCGGCACAGGGCGGGTCAAGCGCATTCCCATCGTGGTTGTCCTGCCCTATCCTGTGCCGCATGACCTCGTCTCTCCCCGACCAATGGCGTCAGCATCTTGCTCTCGACCGGCGGCGCTCGCTGCATACCGTGCGCGCCTATGTGGCCACGGCCGAGCGGCTGATCGCCTTTCTGGAGGAACATCGTGGCGAGGCGGTCACGCCCGCCTTGCTGGCCAGGCTCGATCAGGCCGATCTGCGCGCCTTCCTGACGGCGCGGCGCATGGACGGAATCGGCAATCTGTCGGCCGCGCGCGAATTGTCGGCGGTTCGCAGCTTCCTCAAATTTACAGGCGGCGAGGATGCACGTGTACCGCTGCTCAAGGGGCCTCGCGTCAAGCGGGGTCTGCCCCGGCCGATTTCGCCGGACGAAGTCGTTGCGCTGGCTGAGGACATTGCGGAGGGCGCTCGAATGCCGTGGATCGGCGCGCGCGACTGGGCGGTGTTGCTGTTGCTCTATGGCACAGGGCTGCGCATCGGCGAAGCGACAGGGCTAACTGGCGCGGCGTTGCCGCTGGGCGACACGCTGCGGGTCACCGGGAAACGGGCCAAGACGCGGCAGGTCCCGCTTCTCCCACAGGTCAGGCAGGCTATCGAAGCCTATGTCGCGCTTTGCCCTTTCCCGGTCGAGCGCGACGCCGCGCTGTTCCGGGGCGCGCGCGGCGGGCCGCTGTCGCCGGCGCTCATCCGCCGCGCGGTGCAGGGCGCGCGCGGCAGGCTGGGCCTGTCCGACCGCACCACCCCGCATGCCCTGCGCCACAGTTTCGCAACACATCTGCTCGGGCGCGGGGCGGACCTGCGATCCCTGCAGGAACTGCTCGGCCATGCGAGCCTGTCGTCGACCCAGATTTACACCCAGGTCGACGCGGCGCACCTGCTGGACGTCTATCGCAACGCCCATCCCCGCGCCTGACCAGCCGTTACAGCATGCAGCGGCGCGTCATCCCCCGCCGGATGACGATCATGTCGGTGCGCGGATTATAGCTGCGATAGCGCTGCTGGCAGGCACGGACATGGCGATACCAGTCGCCCTGCTTGCTCCAGTGACGCGGCGGGCCCGACGGGCGAGCACCCCATTTATCGTCCCAATTGCCATAACTGCGATCAGATAGTGTGTCGCCATCGCGTCGCATGTCGCCGCCGGGACGGTCGGAATGCATGCCGCGATTGTCCCTGTCGCCCATTCCGCTGCCCATCTTGCCGTGGTTCATCTGGCCTTGCTGCATGGAACCGCCCGACATGGGACCATGATCCATGGACCCGCGATTCATGGACCCATCGTTCATAGCGCCCGGCTTGGGATCGCCACGCTGACCGCGATCGGGACTGGTCGAAGACGACATCGGATGCGACTGAGCCGAAAGCGCCATTGGCGCGATGGCGACCAGAACCGCGCCCAGGGCGCCGAATAATTTTGCGGACATGACTTGAAATCCTCTCATTGGGCCGCTCCGGGGTCGGCTACAGCTGTCAGGAAAACGGGACGCGAGGATCAATGTTCCGGGCTGTCGCTGCCCCGTGGGGTCCAGGTCGCCAACCGCCAAACATAGATCAGCACCGCCCCCACGATGCAGGCGGTCGCGGCCGGTCCCACATATTTGTCGATATCGTGGAAATTCCGTCCCAGCAGAACCCCGGCATAGGCAAGGATGACATTCCAGATCAGCGCGCCCGCGGCCGTCCACAGCAGGAAGCGCACATGCCCCATGCGGAAGAGCCCCGCCGGCAGCGACACCATCGTGCGGAATGCGGGCAGAAAGCGAAACACGAACACGACGATCTGGCCATATTTGCCGAACAGCCGGTCGAGCGCTTCCACATCTTTCCATTCGAGCGTCGCCCATCGACCATAGCGGTCGACGAGGGGCTTCAGCCGCTCGAAACCGAGAATATGCCCGACCAGATACCAGAAATAATTGCCGACGGTGGTGCCGAGCGTTCCGGCCAGCAGCAGCCACTCCATCGTCATCCGCCCCTGCCCGACGCGGATGCCGCCAATCCCCATGATGAGTTCGGACGGCACGGGCGGAAAGACGTTTTCCAGCACCATCAGCAGGAAAATGCCCCAATATCCGCCGGCATCGATTAGCCGCAGCACCCAATCGGTCATGACGGCATCAAGGCTTCAGGCCGCCGCGCGCGCGGCGAGCCGGGCGTCGATCGCGTCCCAGATCATGGCGCCCGTATCGGTGCCGTTGAAGGCGTCGATGGATACGATTCCGGTCGGCGAGGTCACGTTGATTTCGGTCAGCCACTGCCCGCCGATCACGTCGATGCCGACGAACAAAAGCCCGCGCCGCTTGAGTTCGGGACCCATGGCGGCGCAAATTTCCCATTCCTGTTCGGTCAGTTCGGTCTTGGCCGCCGAACCGCCGACCGCCAGATTCGACCGGATTTCGCCCGCGCCAGGAATGCGGTTGACCGCGCCCGCGACCTCGCCATCAACCAGCACGATTCGCTTGTCGCCGTCCGCGACGCCAGGAATGAACGCCTGCACCATGAACGGCTCGACCCATGAAGCCTTGAAGAGTTCCACCAGCGCCGACAGGTTCTTGCCCTTCGCATCGACATGGAACACCGCCGTCCCGGCATTGCCGTAGAGCGGCTTGACCACGATCTCGCCATGCTCCTTGAGGAAACTTTTCACTTCATCCAGTTCGCGCGTGATCATCGTCGGCGGCATGAAGCGCGCATAATCGAGCACGAACAGCTTTTCGGGCGCATCGCGCACCGCAGCCGGATCGTTCACAACCAGTGTTTCGGCCTGCACCCGCTCCAGCAAATGGGTCGCGGTGATATAGGACAGGTCGAACGGCGGGTCCTGCCGCATCAGCACGACATCGACGTCGCGGCCAAGATCGATCGTCTCGACCGGACCGAAAGCATAATGATCGCCCTCGACCTTCTGCACCTTCACCGGCCGCGCCTTCGCCACCACCCGGCCGTCGCGATAGGTGAGATCGGGCGCGAGATAATGATAAAGGCGGTGCCCTCGCTTGTGCGCCGCCAGCATGATGTGGAATGTCGAATCGCCGCCGATCCTGATCCCTTCCATCGGGTCCATCTGCACAGCGACGGTCAACGGGTTGAGTTGCGTCATAAACAATCCTTGTTCCGTTCGATGGGCAACGTCCGCTACCCCCCATGCCAGACATTGGCCAGATGGCGCGGGCGATGGCCGGGCGCAAGGAGGATGACGTCGATTCGCATGTCGTCGCCCGGTTTTGCGAGGCTGTGCCACAATATTTCCGCCGCCGCCGCGACCCGCGCCAGCCGGCGCTCGTCGATCGCAAGGTCCAGGTCCGCGCCGTTCGCGCGGGCCTTCACCTCGACGAACGCCAGCATCACGCCCTTGCGCGCCACCAGATCCACCTCGCCCGCCGCCGTGCGCATCCGCCGCCCGACGATCTGCCAGCCTTTCAGGCGCAGCCACCAGCCGGCGATCCGCTCGGCCTGCCGCCCGCGCTTTTCCGCCGCCAGCCGCGCCGGGATGGCGCGCTTCATCCTTTCAGTTCCATCGCCCGATCATAGAGCGCGCGGCGATCCAGCCCGAATTTCTTCGCGACTTCGCCCGCCGCCTTGGACACCGGCAACCGCGTCAGCGCCTCTCGCAATGCCGCGTCGGTATCCTCCACGCTGGCCGGCGGGGCGTCGCCCGGCGGCCCTACGACCACCACGATCTCCCCTTTCGGCGGCGCATCGGCATAGCGAGCGGACAGTTCGCTCAAACGGCCGGTCACCGTCTCCTCGAAGGTCTTGCTGATCTCGCGGCTGACCGCCGCCTCGCGATCCCCCAGATGCGCGGCCATGGCCGACAGGCTTTCCGACAGGCGCGGCCCGCTTTCGTAAAAGACCAAAGTCGCGCGCAATGCCGCCACTTCGTCCAGCGCATCGCCGCGCGCCTTGGCCTTGCTGGCCAGAAATCCCATGAACAGGAAGCGGTCCGTGGGCAGGCCCGACAATGTCAGTGCGGCGATCGCGGCGCTGGGGCCCGGCAGCGTCGTCACCATGCGCCCCGCCGCCCGGGCATCGCGCACCAGCTTATAGCCCGGATCGGAAATCAGGGGCGTGCCCGCGTCGGACAGCAGCGCCACCGATTCGCCCGCCATCCGGTCGACCAGCCGCGCCCGTACATTTTCGGCGCTATGATCATGATAGGGCAGCATCGGCCGGTCGGACCCGGCCGCGCGCAGCAATCGCGCGCTCACCCGTGTATCTTCCACGGCAATCACATCTGCAAGGCGCAGGACTTGCGCCGCGCGCGGCGTAAGGTCTCCAAGGTTGCCGATCGGCCCCGCGACGATGTAAAGGCCGGGTTCAAGCGCAAAAGCAGTATCCATAAGGACGCCAGATGACAGAGACGGATGCCCCCCGGCAAGCAGGCATGTTTGCGGTCATCAAACAGGGCGCGAGGATTATGCTCGCAGCCGGCGCGCTGATGGTCGCGGGGTGCCAGACGATCGTGCCCAAGGGCCCGGCCACGCCGACCCCCACCGGCCCGTCGCGCCCCACCGGGCCGGACGTGACCCAGGGACTGCCGACCGATTCGGCGCGTCATCGGATAGCGCTGCTGGTGCCGATGAGCGGCCCCAATGCCGGGGTCGGCCAGTCGATCGCCAATGCGACCACGCTGGCGCTTATGGACACGAAGGCGGACAAGATCCGCATCACCACATATGACACGAATCTGGGTGCCGCCGCCGCCGCCAACCGGGCGCTGGCGGAAGGCAATCGCCTGATCCTGGGGCCTTTGATGGCCGAAGATGCACGGATCGTCGGACCCATCGCGGCGCGCGGGGGCGTGCCCGTGATCAGTTTTTCCAACGATGTCAGTATAGCGGGCAACGGCATCTACGTCATGGGGTACAACCCCAACCAGTCGATCGACCGGGTCGTCGGTTTCGCTCGCGGCAAGGGTCTGTCGAACTTCGCCGCGCTGATCCCCCACGGCACCTATGGCGAGCGATCGGGCACCGCCCTGCTGCGCGCGGTCGAGCAGGCGGGCGGCACCGTCGTGTCGATGCAGACCTTCGACCGCAGCCCTGCCTCGATCACGGCGGCGGTCAAAAAGCTTCAGGCTTCCTCCAGCTATGATGCGCTGCTGATCGCCGATTCGGGCCGGGTGGCGCTGGCGGTCGCGCCAATCGTGCGCAGGAATGGCGGCGCGACCGCGCGGCTGCTTGGCACCGAATTATGGAATACCGACAATAGCATCGCCGCCGGTCCTGCGCTCCGTGGGGCATGGTTTGCCAGCGTATCCGACGGACTGTACCGCCAGCTTGCGGGCAAATATCGCGCGCGCTTCGGCAGCGCGCCGTTCCGTCTGTCCTCGCTCGGCTATGATGCGGTGCTGCTGACGGTACGCATCGCGCGCGACTGGCAGGCAGGCTCGCCCTTTCCCACCGTCCGCCTGCGCGATGGCGGCGGCTTTTCAGGCATTGATGGCGCGTTCCGATTCAGCCGCAACGGCGTCGCCGAACGCGCGCTCGAAGTGTCGGAAGTGGGCGCGGGCGGCATCAGCGTCGTGGACGCTGCGCCCCGCGCCTTCGGCGAATAAGGCGAGCGGATCATGCGCCTGCTCGGTGCGGTCCTCGCCGGCGGTCGCTCCAGCCGCTTCGGCAGCGACAAGGCGCTTGCCCGCATGCCCGACGGGCGCACCCTGCTCGACCACGCGATCGCGTCGCTCTCGCCTCATGTCGATACGATCGTGCTGTGCGGGCGGGCGTACCACGCGATCACTGGCCTTGCCGATCGGCCGGCCCCCGGCATGGGACCGCTTGGTGGCCTCAACGCCGCCTTGCACCATGCGCTGGAACAAGGCTTCGACGCGGTATTGACCACGGGCTGCGATATGCCGGCCTATCCTGCGGCGCTCCCTGCCGCCCTGATCGGCGAGGGCCCCGCCATGCTCAAGGACCAGCAGTTGCTTGGCTATTGGCCCGCCGCGCTCGCGCCGCTGCTCGACGCGCATCTTGCCGCAGACAATAATCGGTCGATCTTCGGCTGGCTCGATCATATGCAGGCGCGGGTCGTCGCGCTGCCTGGCCTCGTCCTCCCCAACATCAACCGACCGGAAGATCTCGCGGCCCTGGGCAATCGCAGCTAGGCGCGGGGCTGTTGCCCGCGCGTCGAGTTCAATTTAGGGAAAGCGCCGACTCTATTCGAAGGATCACCGCCATGAACCGCAACCTGACTGCTCAGCCCGTTCGCTCAGCCTCCAGGAAAGTTCATGACCATGCCTGCTTCCATCACCCTCTCCCGTCTCGGATGGTCCGCGCCTGACGGCGCCGCTGTCCTTTCGGATCTTGATTTTACTTTCACGCGCGAACGGATCGGAATCGTCGGCCGAAACGGCGTCGGCAAGTCCACGCTCCTGTCCCTGATCGACGGCAGCCGCCAGCCTTCGGCCGGCCGCATCCACATCGAAGGCACGATTGCGACCCTGCGCCAGACCGTGCAGGTCGAACCGGACCATCGGATCGCCGATCTGTTCGACGCACGCGCCGCGCTTGCCTTGCTCGATCGGGCGGAGGCTGGCAACGCGACCATGGCGATGCTGGCGGATTGCGACTGGACCCTTCCCGCCCGGATCGAGGCGGCGCTCGCCACAACGGGACTCGACGCCAGCCCGCAAACGCCGCTCGCCCGGCTTTCGGGCGGCCAGCGGACGCGCGCGGCGCTGGCGGCGGCCATATTCGCCCGCCCTGATTTCCTGCTACTCGACGAGCCGACCAACCATCTCGACACCGAGGGACGCCGCGCGCTGGCCGATATGCTGGCGCAGTGGCGCGCCGGGGCCATCGTCGTCAGCCACGACCGTGCCTTGCTGGAAACGATGGAGGCGATCGGCGAACTCACCACCCTTGGTCTGGCTCGCTATGGCGGCAACTGGTCCGATTACCGCGCACGCAAGGAAATCGAACAGGACGCCGCCGCGCAGGAACTGGACCATGCCACGCGCCGGCTCGATCAGGTCGCGCGCAAGATCCAGCTGACGGCGGAGCGCAAGCAGCGCCGCGACGGCGTGGGCGCGCGGATCGGCGCAAAGGGCGGCATGCCGCGCATCCTGATCGGCGCGCGCAAAAATCAGGCCGAAACGTCAGGGGGCCAGGCGGCGCGGCTCGCAGATCGCCTGCGCGCGGAAGCGACGGAGGCGGAGCAGCTGGCCCGCGCGCGCGTCGAGCATCATGACGACATCACCGTCGCCCTGCCCCCCGCTCGCGTCGCAAACGGTCAGCGGATCGTCACCCTGGGCCGCATAACCGCTGGCTATGATCCGGCCCACCCGGTGCTGCACGATGTCAGCTTCAGCGTGGTCGGCCCCGAAAGGGTCGCGATCGGGGGCGCCAACGGCTCGGGCAAATCGACCCTGCTACATGTCATCGCCGGCTCACTGTCGCCGCTGTCGGGCACGATCGCTTTGCACGTCCCCGCCGCGCTGCTGGATCAGAATGTCGACTTTATCGACCGGCAGGCATCGATCGCCGACAATTTCGCCCGGCTGCATCCCGACATCGGCCATCAGGGCGTCCGCGCAGCGCTGGCGCGATTCGGTTTCCGCGCGGACCTCGCACTGCAACGGGCGGGCACGCTCAGCGGCGGCGAACTGCTACGGGCAGGCCTGGCCTGTGTCCTGTCAGGGCAAGTCGCGCCGCCGCTTTTACTCCTCGACGAGCCGACCAATCATCTCGACCTCGATTCCATCGCGGCGGTCGAGGCCGGGCTTCGCGCTTATGACGGGGCGCTGATCGTCGTCAGCCATGATCGCGCCTTTCTGGACGCGATCGGCATCGACCGGCACATTGCCGTGGATTAATGCCCGCCCATCGCGTTCGCGCCACCAGCCTTGGGCTTGGGCGACATCCAGATGATGCAGAACACGATCGCCAGCACGACCCCGCACAACAGAAAAGTATGGTCCAGCGCCACGATCATCGCCTGCTGATCGACGAGATTACCGATCATCTGCCGGCTTTGTTCCGCCGACATGCCGATGGAGCCGAGTTTGGCCTCGACATCCGCCGGCTGCAACGCGCCCGCCAGTTCGTTATGCGATACGCGCTGCTGGTCGCCCCAAGAGGTCAACACCAGCGAGGTGGCGATTGCGACCGCAAAGGTACGCAGAAAATTCTGGAGTCCCGCCGCCGACGCTGTCTCATGCGGCTCGACCGCGCTCAGCGTCAGCGAGGTGAGCGGGATCATGATGAACGGCATGCCGAACCCCTGGATAAATTGCGGCGTTGCCAGCGTCACGAAGTCGGCCGATGTCGACCAGCGCGACCGCAGGATTGCCATAGCGCAAAGCAGCGCCACGCCACCCGAAACAAGGATGCGCGTGTCGACCTTGCCCATCACCCGCGCGGCCAGCGGCGCCATGAGCACCGACGTCATGGCGGTAAAGGCCGTCACGATCCCCGCCGAGGTCGCCGGATAGCCCATCGACAATTGCAGCCATTGGGGGATGGCCACGACCGTTGCGAAATAGGCGCCGAACGTCAGCGCAAAGGCGAAAACGCCGAACGTATAGCCGGGGTGGCGAAACACCCGCAGGTCGACGATCGGATGTTCCTGCGTCAGCTCCCAGATCAGGAATATGCAAAAACCGATCGCCGCAAAAATCGCGAGCATCACGATCGTTGGATCACCGAACCAGTCGCGATCGCGGCCAATGTCCAGCATGACCTGCAAACAACCGATCCAGAATATCAGCAGCGCAAGGCCGACCAGATCGATGGGGTTCTTCTGGGTCGGCGTGTCGACGGGCTTGAGCAGGGTGTAACCAGACATCACGCACACCATCGCAATCGGGATGTTGATGAAGAATATCCAGTGCCAGCTCCAGTTGTCGCTGATATAGCCGCCCAGGACCGGCCCCATCGCCGGGGCGATCATCGTCGTCATCGCCCAAAGGCCCATCGCTTTCCCGCGCTGCTCCGGGGGGAATACGCGCGTCAGCAACGTCTGCGTCACAGGCATCAAGGGCCCGCCGCACAGCCCCTGACCGACGCGACAGGCAACGATCATGCCGAGCGTCGATGACGACCCGCACAGGAATGAAAATATGCCGAAGCCGATCACCCCCCAAATATAGACCTTAAGCACGCCGAAACGTTGGCTTAACCAGCCGGTCAGCGGCACCGAAATCGCCTCCGCTACCGCATAGGATGTGATGATCCAGGTGCCCTGGTCCGGCGAAATGCCCAGATTGCCCGAAATATGAGGCACTGAGACATTGGCGATGGTCAGGTCGAGCACCACCATGAAGTTCGTCATGGCGAGCACCAGCCCGGCCAGGAAGCGCTGGCGCGGGGTCAATCGATCCCAGGGCGTGAGCGAGTCGGTCATGCTCAGCCGCCCGACAGGTCGATCTCGACCTCTGTGGACAGGCCCACGCGCAGCGGATGAGCGGCCAGTTCCTTGGGATCGAGCGTGATCCGAACCGGCAGGCGCTGGACGACCTTGATCCAGTTACCCGTGGCGTTCTGCGCGGGGATCAGCGAGAGCGACGAGCCGGTGCCGCCCGAAAAGCCGGCGACCCGCCCATGATAGACGACATCGCCGCCATAAATATCGGCCGTGACCCGGGCCGGCATTCCGATTTTCACGTTGCGCAACTGGCGCTCCTTGAAATTGGCGTCGACATAGACCTTGCCGACCGGAACGATCGTCATGATCGGCGCGCCCTGCGCGACCCGCTGGCCGACCTGCACCTGCCTTCTGGTCACTACCCCGTCGATCGGGGCGCGGATCACGGCGCGGTCGAGGTCGAGCTTGGCGTTGTCGAGCCGTGCCTGTGCGGCCTGCACCGCCGGATCGGTGTCGATCGTCGAATCGCGCACCAGCGCATCATTGGCCGCCAGTTCGCCGCTCGCCGCGCCCCGGCTCGCTTGCGCCTGCGCCACGCCCGCCCGCGCAACCTCTACGGCCGCCCGCGCGGCGATATAGGATTTGCGCGCGCTGGTCAGTTCGTCGCCGGATACCGCGCCGGCGGGCGCCAACGCCTCTCGCCGCTGAAGATCGACGCGCGCCTTGTCGAAATCGGCCTGCGCCGCCGCGACCTGTGACTGCGCCCGCGCAATGTCCGCCCCGCGCGCCGTCACCTGCGCCGACAGGGCCGTGCTCGTGGCCGAGGTCTGCCGGAAACGGCGGCGCGCTTCGGCGAGATCGGCCTGCGCCTGCGCGATGGCGATGCGGGCGTTTGTCGGGTCGAGCCGCACCAGCACGTCGCCGCGCTTCACCATCTGGGTGTCGCTCACCGCGACCTCGATCGCCTGCGCGGAAATCAAGGGCGTCACCTGCGCCATTTCGGCGTTCACATAGGCATTGTCGGTGCCGACATGGTGACGGCCGATCAGCAGATACCAAAGCCCGTAGACAAGCGCGGCAACCGCCACGACGAGCACCAGCCGGACCAGCCAGGTCTTGCGCGTCTGCGTGCGGCTGGCGGCGGCACTGGAGTCGGCAGTGAATTCGGGCGCGGCGTCAGCCATTGGGTCGGTCCTTGGGCAGAGCGTCGCTGGCGGTGAAACCGCCGCCCAGCGCGCGAATGAGAGCAATGTCGAGCGCAAAGGCCCGCGTATCGAGTTGCGCGACAGCCTGGCGCGCCTGAAGCAATCGTTCCTCGATCAGCAGCACGTCGAGATAGGCCGAAAGCCCGCCCCTGAACCGCAGTTGCGCGATTCCATAGGCGTCCTGCGAGGCCTTGAGCGCTGCGCGGGCGTCCCCCAGCCGACTGTCCAGCGCCTTCTGGCTGGTCACGGCGTCAGCGACCTGCCGATAGGCATCCAGTACCGTTCGATCATACGTCGCGACCGCTTCGTCATAGGTCCCGCGCGCCCCGCGATATTGGCCAGACAGCGCGCCGCCGTGGAAGATGGGCAGGCTGATGGCCGGGCCTACGCTGCCATAAATGGAATCGTTCTTGGTCAGGAGGTCTAGACCCAAGGATTGGACCCCGATCAGCGCCGACAGGCTGATCGCCGGAAAAAAAGCGGCGCGCGCCTGCTTGATCCGGCTGGCGGCCGCTTCTGCCCGCGCCCGGGCGGCAGCGACGTCAGGGCGCCGCCCCACCAGATCGGTCGTGATTCCGGCGGGCAGCCCGCGCGGCGCAAAGACCGCCAATGCGGGCCGCGCGATATCCAGCCCGCGGTCCGGTCCCGCCCCGACCAGCGCCGCAATCTGGTTGCGACGCAGGGCGATGGCTTCCTCGGCGGCGCTCAGGTCGGCCCGGGCCGACAGTACGCCCGCCTCCGCCTGCCGCTGGTCGCCACGCGTATCGAGCCCACTCTTGACCCGGTTTTCCACGAGCGAACGCGTCGCGCTGCGAATGTCGAGCGCACCTTGCACGATGTCGCGCTCGGCATAGAGGCGAGCCAGATCGGCATAGGCATCGGCGATGCCGGTCGCGAGCATCAGCCGCGCCTGTGCGACATCGATCTGTGCCGCCCGCGCCTCGGACGTCGCGGCTGCCAGCGCGGCCCGGTTACGGCCCCACAAATCGAGATCGAAGTCGAACGAAAGAGCCGCCATTCCATGATCGTTCCAGCCCTGAGGGAGGAAATCCTTGAAATTCGCGGGAAAACCATTGTTCAGGCTCTGGCGCTCCTCGGTCACGCTGCCGCGCGCGTCGATTCGTGGCAACAGTGCCGCGCCCGCCTCCCGAGCGAGCCCCTGCGCCCGAAGCAGGCGGCCGGCTGCGGCCGCCACGTCCGGTGATCCGCTCAACCCTTCCGTGATCAGCCGGTCCAGCTGCGGGTCGCCATAGGCCGTCCACCAGCCATCGCCGGGCCAGGCCGCGGCGGTCGCCGGCAAGCTGCGGGTGGCGGCAATATTGTCGGCCGTCCGCAGGCTGGGCCTCGGGCCGAGATCGGGAACCGAAGCACAGCCGCCCAGCAGCGTGAGCGATACTGCTATCGCACTGAAACGGGCGCCAATGGGGAAGCGACTCACCGACATATCAAACCGTACCATCTAGTATGAAATTGGCCTTTGCCGCCTGCGCCCGCCCTTGTCAATCGAAATAACGTACTATATGGTACGGTTTTATGACATATATCGCCCCCTCCTCCCTTAGCCGTCGGGAAGCCCGCCGGATCGACCGGCGCGAGGCGATCCTGACGGTTGCGGAGCGCTCCTTCATGGAACATGGCTATGCGGGAACGACCATGTCGGCGATCGCCGCTTCGCTGGGCGGGTCGAAAGGTACACTCTGGAATCATTTTCCGTCGAAGGAAGAGTTGTTCGCAGCCGTACTTGAGCGGGCGACCACGGATTATCGCCTGCGTTTGTCCCAGATTCTCGATCCGGGCGAACAGGCGATCGATACCCTGCGACATTTCTGCGTCAGCTTCCTCGAAAAAATAACGTCGCCTGAGTCCATCGCTCTTTATCGGCTCGTGGCCTCGGAAGCCGGTCGCTTTCCCGAGATCGGCCATATCTTCTATCAACATGCGCCCCGGCACACCCGGCATCTGCTCGCCGCCTATATCGCGGGCGCGACGGAGCGCGGCCAGTTGCGCGCCTGTGACCCCGAGTTGGCGGCGCGGGCCCTGACGACGCTGGTGATGTCGGGATGTCACCAGCAACTGCTATGGGGCCTGATCGATACCGCCCCCGCCGATCTGATAGCAGGCGACGCGGAGTTCGCGACCGACCTGTTCATGCGCGCCTACGCGCCCTGACTGCCTGCCACGCTTCACAAGCCGCGCGAATGGCGCATAATGCGCCCATGCCCATCCTCGACCGCATCGCCGCTTTCCATGATGACATGGTCGCCTGGCGTCACTGCCTGCACCGGCACCCCGAAACCGCCTATCTCGAACATCGCACCAGCGATTTCGTCGCCGAGCGGCTCGAATCCTTCGGCATCCCGATCGAGCGCGGCATCGCCGGCACCGGGCTGGTCGGCACGCTCAGGCGCGGCGATGGCCCGGCGATCGGATTGCGCGCGGATATGGACGCGCTCCCGATCCTCGAAGCCAATGGCTTCGATCACGCGTCCCGCGCACCCGGGCGCATGCATGCCTGTGGTCATGACGGGCATACCGCCATGCTGCTCGGCGGCGCTCGTTACCTTGCTGAAACCCTCGATTTTCGGGGCACAGTGCATTTCATCTTCCAGCCGGCCGAAGAAGGCGAAGCGGGCGGCCGCCGGATGATAGAGGAAGGCCTGTTCGATCGCTTTCCGGTCGATCGCGTCTTTGGCATGCATAATTGGCCGGGCATGCCGGTCGGCACGATCGGCGTGCGTCCGGGCCCGATGATGGCCTCGTCCGACAGTTGGGAAATGATCGTGCGCGGCAAAGGCGGTCACGCGGCGATGCCGCATGAATGCGTCGATCCTGTGGTCGTCGCGGCTCAGATCGTGACCGCGCTCCAGACCATCGTCAGCCGCAATCTTCATCCGGTCGACGCGGGCGTCGTCAGCGTGACCCAGATCCATGCGGGCGACGCCTTCAACGTCATCCCCGCCAGCGTCGTCCTGCGTGGCACTGCCCGCGCCTTTCAACCCGCCACGCGCGACCATGTCGAACGACGCATGGGCGAGATCGCGCAGGGTATCGCGCTGTCGGGCGGCTGCACCGTCGCCTTCGACTATGACCGGCGCTATCCCGCGACCGTCAACTGGCCGGAGGAAGCGGCCATCGCCGCCGACATCGCGGAACGCGTGGTCGGCGCGGCCAATGTCGATCGCGATCCCCGTCCGACCATGGGGGGCGAGGATTTCGCCTTCATGCTGGAGGCGCGGCCCGGCGCCTATCTGTTCATCGGCAATGGCCCGTCGGACGAAGGGCGCGTCCTCCACAGCCCGCATTATGATTTCAACGATGCGCTGCTGCCCATCGGCGCCAGCTATTGGGCGACGCTGGTGGAACGCCTGCTGCCGGCCTGACGGCAGCATGGGACGTTAACCATTTCTTTGCAGGGCGTTTCTAGGCTGGCGCGACGCAAGCCAAGGAAACGCCATGCCGATTTTCAGGCGCAATCGGACTCGCCACCCGCAAGATCTGGAAGCGCCAGAGGGCGAGCAGACGCGGTGCCGTCTGCGCGTCCTGCTGATCGATGAAAATCCCACGGCGCGGGGCGTGGTCGGCCGACGCCTTTCGCACCTCAACTATGACGTCGCGCTAGCTGAAAATGGTTTCATCGCGCTCAACACCCTTGTGGCCCGGCCCGCTGACATCATCCTCATCGATATGGGCCTGACGATGCTGTCCGGCATCGCGACCATGAAGAAGATCCGCGCGTCCGGCCTGGCCGGCAACGCCTGCTTCGTCATGATCACCAGCCGCCTCGATCCCGCAGCGGCAGTCGAAGCGCTCGATGCCGGCGCGGATGACCATGTCGTAAAACCCTTCGACCTCGACATGCTGGATGCGCGCCTACGCCATCAATTTGCCAGAGTGGAGAAATTGGGCGACCTCGCCCGCCGCAATGCGGAACTCGACGCCCGCATCGCCCGCCGCGCCGTGGAACTGGGCGAAACCCGGGATGCGCTCCGCGAGATGCAGGCGGATCGCTCTCGCCTCGTCAACTCGATTCAGGCGCTCCATGACGAAGTCGAGCGGCTGAGCGCGTCCGCTGCCTGAACCTACCGCCGCAACCAGTTGGTCGCGGCGAACCAGCCGCCGATCCCCAGCGCCATCACGACGCACACCCCCACTACCCCGGCAAACGCCCAATGTTCATGGGCGAAGGGAATGCCCTCGACATTCATCCCGAGCAGGCCGGTCAAAAACGTCAGCGGCAGGAACACCAGCGCCACCACGGCAAGCACCAGCGCCTGCCGGTTCATCTGCTCCGCGCGCAGGTCGGTCAGTTCCTCGTGCGCCAGCGCGGACCGTTCGCGCACGGCCTCCAGTTCCTCCGCCATGCGCGCGCAGCGATCCGCCGCTTCCTGAAGGTGCAGCCGGTCGTCGGGATGCAGCCACGGCGCATCGGCCAGTGACAATCGCTCCAGCGCCTGCCGCTGCGGCGCGATGAACCGGCGATAGCCGATCGCGGTCGCGCGAATATCCGATACCCGGCGGCGCGCTTCGGGTGCGCCCGATTCGGCGAGCGCGCTTTCGATTTCGTCCAGATTGTCGCCCAGATCGGCCACTTCCGGGTCGAGCGCCTCGGTGATCTGCTGCGCGAACGCCGCGATCAGGTCACCGGGATCGCGGATAGCGCCGTCCAGCATCTGCGCCGCCACGAAGTCCAGTGCGGCAAGCGGTCGGAAGCTGACCGTCATGACCCGCGCATGTTCCGCCCACATGCGGATCGACACGAGCGGATCACCCTCATCCTCTTCGACTGTGCCCAGCCCGCGCAGATTGATCAGCGCGCCATGTCCCATGATGGTACAGCGGGGCCGGGTTTCCTGCGCCAGCAGTGCGGACAGCGCGGCGTTGGGCATATCGCCGCAGCGTTCGGCCACCTCGCGCGCATCCTCATGCGTGCCGTCGATATGAATCCAGCTGAACGGCGGTCGCTCCGGCATGCCCCGCAGCGCCTCGACCGACATTTCCTGCGCCGCGTGGCCATCGAAGACGAACACCCGGCTCACAACGGCATCTCCAGCCACAGCGACAGGCCGGCACCGGGCTCGGCAGGCGCCCGCTCCGCAACGATGCGCGCCGCATCTGCCCGCGCCCGGTCCAGTATCGCCCCCGGCACGTCGGGCGCATAATAGACCCGGTCAGCTTCCCCCAGCAGCCGAGCCATGCGCAAGGTCAGATCATCGGGATCGGCCGACGTCAGCCGCAGTTGGACCAGCCCGCCCTGCCCCGCATCCTGCTCACCCGCCAACCAGCCAGCCACGCCGCCCCCGCCCGCACCCAGCGGATCGATCGCCCCGCCCGACGCAAGTCCCGCATCGATCGCCCGCCGCCGCGCACCCGCATCGGCCCAGCGCGCCCGGATCGCGTCACGCGCCTCGAACAAGGCCGTCGCCAGCGCCCCCAACCCGGCCGGCAGCAGCGCTTCGATCCGCTGCCGCAGCGCCTTGGCCAGCCCCGCCGACGCACCGCCGGTGCCGATCGCGATCAGCACCGGATCACGATCGACGATCGCCGGCAGCGTGAAATCGCACAGCTCGGGCCGGTCGGTCGCGTTCACGAGAATGCCGCGCGCCTGCAACCGCATCACCGTCGCCTCGTCCCCGTCGGAGACGATCGCCACCGCCGCAGCCCGACTGTGCGACATATCGTCCTCGCCCACCACCAGCGCGCCTGCCCGCTCCAGCAAGCGTCGCTTGGCCTCCGCCGCCTCACCCGCGCCGGTCAGGATGACTGGCCGGCCCGTCAGCCTCAGAAAGACCGGCAGGCTGTGCATCAGTCGCCGATCCAGTCGGGAATACTGTCACCCTCGATCAGCGCTTCGATCGGCGGGCGCGCCCGCACCACCGCCCATTTGTCGCCCGACACCAGCACTTCGGGCGTCAGAGGCCGGCTGTTATAGGTGCCTGCCATAGTCGCGCCATAGGCCCCGGCCGTCATGAAGGCGACGAGGTCGCCCGCCGCCACCCGATCCATATCGCGGCCCATCGCGAACGTATCGCCGGTCTCGCACACCGGCCCGACCACATTGGACGCAACTCGCGCGCCCGCCGGCCGCACCGCGCGAATATCATGCCATGCGTCATAGAGGCTCGGCCGCAACAGGTCGTTCATCGCCGCGTCGACGATCACGAAGGGCGCGTTCGCCCCCTCCTTCACCCGAATGACCCGCGACAGCAACGCGCCGGCATTGCCGACGATCACCCGCCCCGGCTCGAACATCAGCCGGACGTTCCACCCCTGCGTTACCCGCGTCACCATCTCGCCATAGGCCGCCGGGCTTGGCGGCACCGGCAAGGCGGGATCGTAGGGCACACCAAGGCCCCCGCCCAGATCGGCGGTGCGAATATCATGCCCCGCCTCGCGCAATCGCCCGATCAGCGCACCGACCTTGGTGAACGCCGCCTCCAACGGCGCGAGATCGGTCAACTGGCTGCCGATATGGACCGCCACGCCCTGCACATCGAGGCCGGGCAGATCGCGCGCCGCCGCATAGGATGCCAGCGCGCGGTCATAGGGAATGCCGAACTTGTTTTCCGACTTGCCGGTCGAGATCTTGGCATGAGTGCCTGCGTCCACATCGGGGTTGATGCGATAGGCCACCGCCGCGCGCCTGCCCATCGACAACGCGACCTGCGAAAGCATCTCCGCCTCCGGCTCGCTTTCCAGATTGAACTGGAAAATCCCCCGTTCGAGCGCAATCCGCATCTCGTGCTCGGTTTTGCCTACGCCTGAAAAGACGATGCGGTCCGCCGGGATGCCCGCCGCGATCGCGCGCAGCAATTCGCCGCCGGACACCACATCCGCACCCAGCCCCATCCCGGCCAGCGTCGCCAGCACCGCCGCATTGGGATTGGCCTTGACCGCAAAGGCGATCAGCGGGTTGTCCAGCCGCGCCAGCGCGTCGCGAAACACGCCGACATGGCGGCTCAGAGTCGCGGTGGAATAGACATAGACGGGCGTACCCACGGCTTCCGCGATCGCCTCCATCGGCACCTGCTCGACCAGCATGGCCCCGCCCACATATTCGAAATGATCCAACTGTTCGTCCTTCAGGAAATATCAGGGCGCTTTTTCAGGCGGCAGGTCGAAATAATCTTCCGTGCGCTTACGTGACTGGGTCAGCAATTCGACGTTCCGCTGTGGCCGCGCCTGCACCGACGGCTGAGTCAATTGCGCGGCGGTGGGCGGCGTTTCGCCACCCACGGGGATGGCCGGCGATGGCTGGCCGGCAAGCGGTTTCAACGGCTCGCGCCCGCCACAAGCACCCAGTGCCGCCAGCAGGCCTGCCGCCGCCCATAGTCTCGCGATCCTCATGCTCTGCTCTCCAGTTCGCCGCGCGCCTGTGCGATCCGCGCGCGCACCTGATCCGGCGCGGTCCCACCATGGCTTTTACGACTCGCCACCGACGCATCCACCGTCAACACCGCATAGACCCGCTCGTCGAGCCGCGCATCGATCGCCGTCAGTTCGCCAAGCGGCAGATCCGCGAGCGCCACGCCGGCCTGCTCCGCCGCCGCCACCGCGCGCCCGGTGATATGATGCGCCTCGCGGAACGGCACGTTCGCCTCCCGCACCAGCCAGTCGGCAAGGTCCGTCGCGGTTGCAAAGCCGCTTTCCGCCAATGCCCGCATCCGGTCGGTGCGGAACGTCACCGTCGCGATCATGCCGGTCATCGCCGCGATCGACAGGCCAATGAGGTCATGCGCCTCGAACACCGGCGGCTTGTCGTCCTGCATATCCTTGGAATAGGCGAGCGGCAGGCCCTTCATCGTCACGCACAGCGCGGTCATACACCCCATGATCCGCCCGGCATGGCCGCGCACCAGTTCGGCGGCGTCGGGATTGCGCTTTTGCGGCATGATCGAACTGCCGGTCGAATAGGCGTCGGGCAGCTTGATGAAGCCGAAGGGCTGGCTCGCCCAGATGATGAACTCTTCGGCCAGCCGCGACAGATGCAGCGCCAGCTGAGTCCCCGCCATCAGATAGTCGAGCGCGAAATCCCGGTCCGACACGCTGTCCAGACTATTGTCGGTCGGCCGCGCAAAGCCGAGCGCCGCCGCCGTCGCATGACGATCGATCGGAAAGCCGGTCCCCGCCAGCGCCGCCGCGCCCAGCGGGCATTCGTCCAGCCGCGCGCGCGCGTCAGCAAAACGGCTGCGGTCGCGCCGGATCATCTCATAATAGGCCATCAGATGATGGCCCAGCGTCACCGGCTGCGCGGATTGCAGATGGGTAAAGCCCGGCATCACCGCGTCGGCATGTTCCGCCGCCCGGTCGAGCAGCGCGCGCTGCAAGCCGATCAGCCCCGCCTCGACCTCCTCGATGGCGTCGCGCACCCACAGGCGGAAATCGGTCGCCACCTGATCATTGCGCGAGCGCGCCGTGTGCAGCCGCCCCGCAGTCGGGCCAATCAGCTCTGCAAGCCGCGATTCCGTCGCCATATGAATATCTTCAAGGTCGAGATCGACCGGCACGCCGTGCGCCGCATATTCGGCGGCCACGGTGTCCAGCCCTTTCGAAATCGCCGCCGCATCCTCTTCCGAAACGATGCCCTGTTGCGCCAGCATCGCGACATGCGCCTGCGATCCGGCGATATCCTGCCGCCACAATCGCTTGTCGAAGGGGATGGAGGCATTTATCTCACGCATGACGGCGGCCGGCCCGGCCGCGAAACGACCGCCCCACATGCTATTGGAGCCAGCTTCCGTGAAACCTTCCTTGCGATCGGTAATGACACTGCTCCTGGCTGTCGGGCTTGGCGGCTGCGATAGGCAATCGCCGCAGCCAGAGCAACCCAAGGCGCAGGCAAAGGTGGGCAACGCGCCTGCGACCAGCGGCGAAGCGCCCGGTGGCTCGACCCCTGAATCGAGCTACAGGCTCGATCGCAGCAAGGCAGGAACGCCAGCGCCGGATTTCGCCTTTGGCGAACCCGATGGCGGCGACGCCAGTTTGCAGGATGTCGCGGGACGTCCGATGCTCGTCAACCTGTGGGCGACCTGGTGCGCGCCCTGCGTGGCCGAAATGCCGACGCTCGACGCCATCGCCAAGGAATATGGTCCCAAGGGCCTCGCGGTCTTCACCATCTCGCAGGACACGCAGGGCAAAAGCGCAGCGGGGCCCTTCTTCGCCAAACATGCGCTCCCGCACCTGAAGGCTTGGACCGATCCTGACAATAATTTCGGTTTCCACTATGCGACGGGCCTTCTGCCCACGACCGTCATCTATGACGCGCGGGGCAAGGAAATGCTGCGCGTCATCGGCTCGCTGGACTGGAACGGCAAGGAAGCGCGCGCGCTGATCGACGCCGCGATGGCAAGCTGAAAGCGGCGCGTTGCTGCCGATGCCCCCTAAACATCTATCCGTGGCGTATGGATGCGCCTCGTCCGTTAACGTCGGCAAGCCCCTCCACCGGAGACCGCTCATGAAGATGCTCGTCGCGCTCCTCGCCTCGTTCGCCGCCTTGCCGGCCAGTGCCCAACCGACGCCGACGATTCCGGCCAGACTCCCCTATTCCCCTTCCGTCCGTGCGGGCGACACGCTCTACATTTCGGGTCAGATCGGCCAGATACCCGTGGGCATGGACCCTCACAAGGAAGGCTTCGAGGCGGCGGTCAAAGCCGCGATGGACTCGATCGGCAAGATTCTCGCCGCCAGCGGCCTTGATTTCGGCCATGTCGTCAAATGCACGGTCATGCTGGACGACATGGCCGACTGGCCACGCTTCAACACGATCTACACGCCTTATTTCGCAGGCAAGCGCCTGCCCGCCCGCAGTGCCTTCGGCACGGACGGCCTGGCCTTAGGCGCGCCCGTCGAGGTGGAGTGCATCGCGACGTTCGCGCAGTAAGGCTCTCTTGGGCTGCGTTATGCACTCCAGCAGAGATATGATCCTGATTTAAGGCGCTATGTTCCAAATCGTCATCCCCACGCAGGCGGGGACCCACAGCGGCGAAATGGGTCCCCGCCTGCGCGGGGATGACGAATGTGTTTCAAGCGAGGATATGACGCCAACTCCAGACTAGCCATGACGTCCAGGCCTCAAGCGCCCACCGCCCGCGCCTCCCTGATCACCAGCACCGGCACGCCATCGCGCACCGGATAGGCCAGCCCCGCAGCCTCGGACACCAGCTCGCTGCGCTCCGCATCCCAGCGCAGCGGGGTCCGCGTCACCGGACACACCAATATGGCGAGTAAATCCGGGTCGATCACCCCGCTCACTGCATCGTCGCCCCGCCGTCGCGCTCGATCCGGCCGAATATCTGCATCAACTGGATCGTCAGCTCCGACCGTTCTCGCAGAGAATCCGCTTCCAGCAAGGTCTGCTTGGCCGCGGGATCGAACGGCGCGATCTGCGCGATGCCGTTGACGAGCGATGCGTCGTCCAGCCGCGACACCGCCGACCAGTCCACGACATAACCCATCGCCGCCGCAAAACGCCGCGACTCCTGCTCCAGCGCCGCGCGCTCGACCGACGCCAGCACATCGCCCGGGTCGTCCAGCACCTGCTCGACCTCGGCCTCGATCTGGCGGAACTGGGTCGACACCGGTAACTCGCGCACCACCCGAAACCGCGCCAGCCCATGCAGTACGATGTTGAACCGCCCATCCTCCAGCGCGTCGATCTGGGCGATATGGCCAAGGCACCCGACGTCGAACAAAGGCGGCACCGCGCCGCCGGCGCGCGGCTGGATCATGCCGATGCGCCGGTCGCGCGCCATCGCATCGTGGATCAGCGCGCGATAGCGCGGCTCGAATATATGCAGCGGCAGGTCCATGCCCGGTAGCAGCAGGACGCCGGGCAATGGAAATATGGAAACCCGCGCCATCGCCGGCCCGTCAGGCGAACAGTATCTGCGACAGCCGCCGCCGCTGCGCCGACACCCAGGGATCTTCCAGCCCGACCGCCTCGAACAGCGTCAGCAACTGCGCGCGCGCCGCGCCTTCATGCCATTCCCGGTCGCGCCGCACGATCTCCAGCAGCGCCTCGGCCGCGCCGTCCCGATCGCCATTGGCCATCAGCCCGCCCGCCAGCTCGAACCGCGCTTCATGATCGTCGGGATCGGCCGCGACCTTCGCTTCCACCACCGAAAGATCGGCCACCGGCCTTGCGTCCCGCGCCAGCGCGATCGCCGCGCGCGCCCGGTCGATGGCCTGATCCTTGGCGACCTCCGCCGGGAGCGCCGCCAGCACCGCTTCCGCCTCATCCAGCCGGCCGAGCGCCGTCAGCGCCCGCGCCCGGCCCGACGCGATTTCGGCATGATCGGGGACCATCGCGTCGATCTGGTCGAAAATCGACAACGCCCGCTCCGCATCGCCCGCTGCCAGCGACTCTTCGCCCATGGCGATCAGCGGCGCGATCTCCAACGCCTGCGACTTTTCTTCCGACTCGATCGGCAGCTGCTTGAGCAATTGGTCCAGCATCTGCTTGAGCTGACCTTCGGTCCGCGCCTGGCTGAGGTCCGCGACCGGCTGGCCCTGAAACACCGCATAGACGGTCGGGATCGACTGCACCCGGAACTGGCTGGCGATGAAGCCGTTCTGATCGACATCGACCTTGACCAGCTTGACGCCCTTGGACGCATAGTCGGCGCAGACCTTTTCGATCACCGGCCCAAGCTGCTTGCAGGGGCCGCACCATTCGGCCCAGAAATCGACGATCACCAACTGGGTGCGCGAAGGCTCCACCACATCCTGGCGAAACTCTTCGATCTGCGCCTTTTCGGTGTCGCTCAGTCCCAGGGTCGCCACGCTTCTAGTCTCCTGCCATGCGGTTGATCGCCGCCTCCATACAGCGCAATATGGGGGGCGTCACCCTCCCGGCACAAGGTCAGCACCGGGAGGAGGAGAATGGCCTCAAAAAGTATAGCCGACGCCCAGCGCGCCGACCCACTGGTTCCGCGAACCCGCGACATCGACGATGGGCGAGTCCGCATAGCGCCCGAGGACCCTGGAATATCCACCCAGCGCGAACACCGCCCAGCCCTTGCGCAGATCGCCCGACAGCGACTTGCCTGCCGTGATATTGGCCGACATCTTCTTGAAGCCCGCCTTGTCCCCGGCGCGGCCATAGACAGGCAGGCCGCTCGCCGCGAAACCGGCAGGCGACACGTCATAATAATAGCTGCCATATTTCTTGCCGACATATTCCGCCGACACGCCGATGCCCACGAACGTCGTCATCGACAGCGGCGTCACATATTCGATCGCCGGGGTGATGACATAGCCCTTGTGCGCGCCGCCCACATCCTTGGTCACCGCGACGCGCGCCGATAGATTGTCATAGGCGCTGGTAAACACGCCGGTCTTGCCCAGACCCACGAACCCACCGACCTCGATCGCCGTATCCAGCTTGCCGAGCGCCCGGACGGCATTGTCCTTGATCGCCTTCCGGCTGGTCCGGTCGAGCCGCACATTGACCACCGGCCCGAGTTCGAAGTCCACGCCATTTTCGTCGCTATTGGGGATGGCGTCGACATAAAGCGCGGTGCCGCGCGTCCAGAAAGCGAAGTCGTGCACCTTGCCGCGCGCCTGAGCGATCGGGATGGCGCGATAATCGTCCGACCCCTCATAGCTCGGTATATAGGCCCCGCCGACGCCGATGGTCAGCGAGCTATGCTGCGGCTCATCCTGCGCGAAAGCCGGAGCCGCGACGAAAGTTACCGCGAGCGAGAGCGCCGCAGCTAGCGGACGAAGATGGTTCATGCTGGCCCCTGTTCACCTGAAATATGGATTGGACATCAGAATGTTTCGCGGCGGTCACGGTTCCGCTAAACATGGATTAGAAAAAATATTTGATCCTGATGTCCTGCCGCACCCCCGCCCCGTCGATCGGGAATCGTGCGGACGAAAAGCTCGGCGCGCCGAAGCGCAACACCGGATTGCGCGAAAAGCCGACCCCCTCGCGCGGAATACCGGCAAAAGTGTCGAGCCGGCCATTGCCATTTTCATCATGGATGATCGCAATGGCGTAGTCGCCCGGATCGATCATGCCCAAAGCGATGACGTCGCCGCTCGCCGCGACGCTGAAATGATGGCTCGCAGCGTCCCCCGAACAGTCGGGGAAATGATCGGGCGACCGCGTCAGGCAAATGAGGATGCGTCCCTTGGTCGATCGCAACCCGGCGACGGCCATCGTTAACGGCTGCGGCTGCCCGGTGCCCCCGGCCCCGGTCAGCATCGCCATCAGGGCGCAGGCCATAAGCCTGGACATCCTCATGGCTTCACCTGCCCGAATGCGCCAAGCCCCCGGTCGGTGCCGCACAGCCGATCCCACAGCCGAAAATACAGGCCGTAATTGCAGGCGTATAGATCATGATGCCGCTGATGATGCGTCGCGGTGATCAGCCATCCGCCCAGCGGCCCCCGCACCAGCCAGCGCGGGAACATCTCCCATCCCATATGATTGCTTACCCCCATCACCGTCATGACCGTCAGCACCACGCCCAGCGCCGCGACATGAACAGGGATCGCGAACACCAAAATCGGGATCACCACAGCGCCCGTCAGCGCCTCCCAGGGGTGAAAGCTCATCGCCGCCCACGCGGTCGGCGGGCGGCTGGCATGGTGCACGGCATGCGCGATGCGGAACGGCCGTGGCCGGTGCATCCAGCGATGCGTCCAATAGAACCAGGCGTCGTGCGCGAACAGATAGAGCAGCACCGAAACGGGCAGATACCACAAGGGAAAGTCGGTCAAATCGGTATAGATGCGCGTCCATCCCCGCGCCTGCCATCCCCACGCGACGATCCCCGCCGGAACGCCATAGATGATCGCCGACGCCAGCGACCAGCCGATCTCGCGCCTGATCTGCGGCCCCAGCCCCCGGTACAGGCCCGGCTGCCGCACCCGAGTGGCCAGCGCAAAACCCCCGCTCGCCAGCAGATAGCGCGCTCCGACGATCGCACTCATGGCGATCATGGAGAAGGAAAGGGCAGCGACCATCCTCCGCTTATATCCCAACATGCCGGTCATCCCAGCGAAAGCTGGGATCGCGCTTTTTTCGGCGTCCGAACAAGAAAGCGCGATTCCCGGCTGTGCTGTAAGACGGCATGATCAGGTCCGTGGCCGCGCCTGCCGATAGCTGCCAAGCACCCTTACCGACTTGGTATGAAATTCCAGCTCGGCGAGCGCCCGGTCCACGCCCGCATCACCCGGCATCCCCTCGATATCGCAGTAGAATTCGGTCGCCGCAAAGCTCGCCCCGCGCTGATAGCTTTCGAGCTTGGTCATATTGACGCCGTTGGTGGCAAAGCCTCCCATCGCCTTGTAGAGCGCCGCGGGCACATTTTTCACTTCGAACAGAAAGGTCGTCATGACCGGCCCTGCCCCGGCCGCCGGGGTCAGCGGTTCCTTCGCCAGCACCAGGAAGCGCGTCATATTATCGTCGCTATCCTCGATATTCTCCGCGACTAGGCGAAGTCCGTAAATATCGGCGGCAAGATAGGGCGCGATCGCCCCGTCGCCCGGCACCCCCGCCTCTGCCACCAGCGCCGCCGCACCCGCCGTGTCGGCATAGGAAACCGGCTGTATCCCCCGCTCGCGCAGATAATGGCGGCACTGTCCCAGCGCCTGCGGATGGCTGATCGCGTTTTTGACCGGCGTCGAATCGATCGCCATCAGGCAGTGGCGAATGCGCAGGAAATATTCGTCGATGATCGACAGGCCCGATTCGGGCAGCAGGAAATGCATGTCGGCCACGCGCCCGTGCAGGCTGTTTTCGATCGGGATGATCGCGCGCGCGGCCTGCCCCGATCGCACCGCGTCGATCGCATCCTCGAACGCGAAACAGGGCAACGGCACGCAATCGGGCGCATAGCCCAATGCGGCGAGATGGGAATTGGCGCCGGGCGCGCCCTGATAGGCGACGGCGCGAGCCGGATCGGCGGCGGCCCTGCGGGCCATGTCGGCGACGAGCAGGCGGGCGGGAGCGGGATAGTTTTCCATGAGCGACAGCGCGCTTAGGCATTCGGGCGCGCACACGCAAGCGCGCGCCGGGAAAGCCCATGCCGAAAGCACCGCCATGGCTGTCGTCCCGGCTTGCGCGTTCGCACTTGCGCCATTATGGCAGCGCGCTAGAGGGGGCGGGAAAACAAGCCGCCAGAACAGAAATTCAAGGGAAATCGAGCGAATGGGCGATCGTTTCAACACCATTGCGGGCTGGACGTTGTTCGCGGGCATCATCGCGCTCGGCGGGGGTATCGTCAGCTCGAAATATTTCCATGACGAACGCCCCGAAGAGATGGGCTACGCCATCGAGGGCGTCGAAGCGGAAGGCGCCGGCGGCGCTGCGGCCGGCCCCGGCCTCAACACACTGCTTGCCAAGGCGGACGTCGCGGCGGGCGAAAAGATATTCGCCAAATGCGCCGCCTGCCACACCGTAAACCAGGGCGGAGCGAACGGCATCGGCCCCAACCTCTACGCGACGGTCGGCGAAAAGGTCGCCGAGGGCAAGGCCGGCTTCGCCTTCTCCGACGCACTCAAGAAAAAGGGCGGTGCCTGGACATTCGAGGCGCTGGATCACTGGTTGACCAGCCCCCGCGATTTCGCCCCCGGCACGAAAATGACCTTTGCAGGTCTCGGCAACCCGGCCGATCGCGCGAACCTCATCGCCTGGCTGAACACGCAGGGGTCGAACCTGCCGCTGCCGGCCGCCGACGCCGCACCGGCTGCTGCTGGCGACAATACCGCCGCCGGTAACGCGACGGGCAACGCCGCCAACGCGGCCGCCCCGGCGGATAACGCCGCGAGCAAGTAAGACGGGGCGGCAATCCGCCTCCTGTCGAAACGAAAACGGGCGCGGCATTCACTGCCGCGCCCGTTTTTCTTTCGCTGCCAAGCTGGCGGACGGCTAAGCCCCAACCCCGGACCGCATGTTTCACGAACGGCATCGATATGTTCTCCGGCGAACGCCGGGGAACAGGAGTCCGATACAGCCGCGCGTCCCACTCTGGACCCCGGCCTCCGCCGGGTAACAGGGATTTTCTTCAGAAATTCACCCTGCCCGCTTAGCTAACCCGCGTCGATCGCCGTCTCCTCAAGACAGCATCGGCGTCATCCCCGGATCGCCCTTCGCCATCGCCCGCTGATAGGCGGGGCGCGCGCCGATCCTGCCAAGATAGGCGGCGATATCGGGATAGGGGCCAAGGTCGCGCGGCGCAAAGACGCGCATCGTGGTCAGGGCGAAGACGGTCATGATATCCGCCGCCGTGAACGCCGCACCGGCCAGATAGTCCACCTCGCCCAGTCGCGCCTCGATCAGCGCATAGCTGCGCTCGTACCGGTCGGACAGCGAATGCACCACCGGATTGTCCGAGCCCGCCCCCAGCATCGTCGCGATCACCGCGGTCATCGCGCTCGGCATCAGCGTGCCGTTGGCGAAGTGAAACCAGAACAGATAATCGGCAAAGGCAGGATCATCGGCGCCGACCGTCAGCCGACCCGCCCCATAGCGGCCGATGATGTAATCGATGATCGCGCCGGACTCGCCCAGAACGAGACCGCCATCGGTAATGACCGGCGCGATGCCCATCGGATGAAGCGCCTTATACGCAGCCGGCGCGAGCCGCGTCACCGGGTCGCGATCATAGATTACCAACTCATAGGGAATGGCCAGCTCCTCGCAGAGCCAGATGATCCGTTCGGACTGCGAAACGCCAAGATGGTGAACGGTCAGCATGAAGATCCTCTCTGTCGGCATCGGTCGGCAGGCCCGCGCGACGCGCTCGCCCGCATCTATACGTAGCGAAGGGGTGGATGTTCAATTGCGTCGACTATTTCAGCGTCGCATCTCCACGCCGCGCATCGATCGATCCTCGCCAAGCCTGATCACCAGATCCGCCCGGCCGGGCATCTCATGCAATATATGCCGGGTCAGCCGCTCATAATGCTGGATAAAGCGCTCCACTCCCGCGTCGGACATGACACCGGGGGCCTCTTTGCCGGCCACCGCGCGCAACGCCTGCTCTTGCTGGGAGCGCCAAGCCTGGACGACCCCGAAATTCGGGGCGGCAAGCAGCACCATCAGGTCGATGCGCGCAAACAGCGGCTGATAGGGCCCCGCCAGCGCCATATTGGCATAGCGCCGCCATATTCCCTCCGCATCCTCCTCGCGTTCCAGCGCATTGACCGGCGCGCCGAGCGCTGCTGCTGCCTGCGGCCGGGCCCCCACGCACCAGCCCTCCAGAATGAGCAGCCGGGTGCCCGCCTCCGCTTTGTCCCATGCGGTTGGGGGCAGGCGATCGTCCGCCGCCTTGTCGAACCGGGGCAGCCACGTCGCCTCGCCTCGCTCCAGCGCGGCGATCACATCGAGACCCAGCGCGACGTCATGCGTCCCCGGCACACCGCGCGTCCGCAGCAGCGGGTGCACCGTCCGCGCTAGCCCTTCTCTTGCCGCCCGTGTCTTGTAGAGATCGTCGATCGAAAGGATGGCGGTCGCGACGCCTTCCCCTTCCAGTCGCGCCTTCAAGCCCGCCGCCAGGGTCGATTTTCCGCTGCCTTGCGCCCCGCAGAGCCCAAGCAGGACCAGGCGACCATTCGCTCCCGTCAGGGCGTGGCGCGCTGCTTCCGCCACGACGTCCAGCGCATCCCGCCCCTGTGCCAATCGCCAGCCTTTCCTACAAACAGGCACTCATGATATCAGGGTAGCGCCGGCTCATTCTCACTGTCCGCCCCTTCAACGCCATTTGTAATTATATTTCACCGCCACGCAATAAATGCCAACGATGTGCGGGAAGTTTGTGAAGTTAAGCCCAAATCGTCAGCGTTCGGCTATCAGCAGCTTGTCGATCTTGCGCCCGTCCATATCCACGATCTCGAACCGCCAGCCCTGATCCTCGGCATAGTCGCCGACCTCCGGCAACCGCTTGAGCAGCCACAGCGCATGGCCGGCGACGGTCGCATAGTCGCGATCCTCGGGCAGCGCGATGTCGATCCGCTCGGCCAGCAGGTCCACCGGCATCTGACCCGACACGAGCAGGCTGCCATCCTCGCGCTCGACCAGATCGGGCTCGTCATACCCATCACGGTCCGACGCGAAATGGCCGGCGATCGCCGACAACAGGTCGGCCGGCGTCGCAATCCCCTCGAAATGGCCATATTCGTCATGGACCATCACCATCGGCACCTCGGCGCGCCGCAGCACTTCGAGCGCATCCATGGCGTCGACCTGATCGGGCACTACCTCCCCCTTGCGCATCAGTGCGCCAAGGTTAAGCGGCTCGCCCCGGAACAGGGCCGTCATGATATCGCGCGCCTGGACGATACCGACGATGTCCTCCACCGATCCGCGCCCCACCGGCAATCGCGTGTGGGGGGTTTCCAGCAGCCTTGCCCGGATCGTCGCATCATCGGCATTCAGGTCGATCCAGTCGACATCCATCCGCTGCGTCATCACCTCGCGCACCGGACGGTCCGCGAGCCGCACCACGCCGGAAATGATCGCGCGCTCACTTTCCTCGATCACGCCCGAGCGGCTCGCCTCGGCGAAGATCAGGTGCAATTCCTCGGCCGTCACATGGTTTTCGGATTCGCGCTGAAGCCGCAGCAATTTGAAGATAAGGGCGCTCGACCCGTCGAGCACCCATACGATCGGCGCGGTGATCTTCGACAGCCACAGCATCGGCCCGGCCACGAGCACCGCGATCGGCTCCGGCGCACGCAAGGCAAATTGCTTTGGCACCAGCTCGCCGATGATCAGCGAGGCATAAGTGGTCAGGCCGATGACCACCGCAAAACCCACGGTGTCGGCCATGGTCGCCGGCACACCGAGCGCTTGTAACCGCTGGCCCGTGGGTCCGCCAAGGCTGGCGCCCGAATAGGCGCCCGCGATGATGCCGATCAGCGTGATGCCGATCTGGACCGTGGACAGAAATTTCCCCGGATCTGACGCCAGCATCAGCGCGGTCTGCGCGCCGCGCCGTCCCGCTTTCTCCATCGCCTGCAATCGCGGCTTGCGGGCCGACACGATCGCCAGTTCCGACATGGCGAACAACCCGTTCAACCCGACAAGTGCGAGGATGATGACAAGGTCGACCCAGGGAAAGGGCGTCAGCGATGGGGGGAGGGGCGTGGCCATATGGTCTCTTGCCCTATAACCTCAATTCTTTCATTTTCACAACCATCCCCTCATCGGGAGTTCAGTTCGGCTGTGGAACAAAGCGCTCCGCTCGACCATTGGGTGCGCATCCGTCCGGGACGGATTTCTGATAAGACAAGGGAACAGAATATGCGGATTTCTCATCGGATCATGGGCGCGGCAGGCCTTGCCGCCATGCTGGCCACCACCGCCTGCACTACCGATCCCAACACCGGCGAACGGACGATTTCCAAGGCCGCGATCGGCGGCATCGGTGGCGCGCTCGGCGGCTATCTGCTGGGCGACCTCGTCGGCGGTCGGCATGATCGCACCGAAAAGATTCTCGGCGCCGGCATCGGCGCGGTCGCCGGCGCTGGGATCGGTGCCTATATGGACGGGCAGGAACGCAAGCTGCGCGAACAGACCGCGGGTACGGGCGTCGACGTGATACGCGATGGCGACAACCTCGTCCTGCGGATGCCGTCGGGCATTACCTTCGCTTATAATGATGCGGCGGTGCAGCCGCAGTTTCAACCGACGCTCAACAATGTTTCGTCGGTGCTGGCGCAATATCCCAAAACCTATATCGACGTTTACGGTCATACCGACAGTGACGGGTCCGACGCCTATAATCAGACACTGTCGGAGCGGCGCGCACAATCCGTGGCCGCCTATCTGGCCAGCCACGGCGTCCAGTCGGCCCGGATCGCGACCCGCGGCTTTGGCGAGACCCAGCCGATTGCGTCCAACGCGACCGAAGAAGGCAAGGCAGCCAATCGCCGCGTCGAAATCAAGATAGCGCCCGTCACCGAAGGCGATATGCGCTAACGTGCCTGCCTGCCGGTCCGGGCCAATCGGCCCGGACCGGCTATCAGAAGCTCGCCTTCAGCCCGTCGATCACGAACTGCGCCGCGAGCGCCGAGAGCAGCACCCCCAACAGCCGGGTGATGACCGCTTCGATCTTGCTGCCGAGCAGCGCCATCAGGGGCCCCGCCGCCAGCAGCGATGCGAGCATGAGCGCCAGGGTGAGCGTCACAGCGCCCAGCACGACGGCCCGCTCCATCATGCCATCGGCCCGCGACATCAGCAGCATGACGGTGGCGATCGATCCCGGCCCCGCGATCATCGGCATCGCCATGGGAAAGACCGAGACATCCTCGACTTCGGGCGTCTCCGCGATCTTTTGCGCCCGGTCCTCGCGCCGCTGCGTGCGCTTTTCGAACACCATGTCCATCGCGATCATGAACAACATGATGCCGCCTGCGATGCGAAAACTGCTGAGCGCGATGCCGAGCGTGCCGAGCAATTGTTTGCCCCAAAGCGCAAAGACCAGCAGAATCACCGCCGCGATGCCGACCGCCCGGATGGCCATCGCCCGCCGCTGCGGCCCGCTCGCGCCATTGGTCAGGCTCGCGTAGATCGGCGCGCATCCCAGCGGATCGATGACCACGAACAGCGTGATGAATGCGGAAACGAACAGCGCATTCATGAGCCGGGAGCCACTTTATCGTCGATCACCGTCTCATAGCCCTCGCCGGTCCACATCCTGACCGTGACACGCCGCCCGCCATCAGGCGCAGCCTCCGCGGACCATGTCAGGCTGTCGTCTGGTGTCGAAGCGCCCCGCTTGCAGGTAGCGACCCGGCCCGTCAGATATTCGGGCACCTCGCGCGCCGTCGCCAGCTCGTCGCCATGGTCCATGATCCATTTCCACGCGCCCTTTTTGCCCCGGCGCCAGATGGTCGTGAAATAGCCTGCGGTTCCGTCGGGCCGCGTCCAGTTGCCCGTACTGGCGGCCAGATTGCCGTCGCAGGAGACATAGACCATCGCGGGAGACCAGACGACGGACGCGGGCGGATCGGCCCGCCCTTTGAGCCAGGCCAGCGCCGCAACGCGCTGGGGCATGAACATCACCGCGTCCTTATCCGCCGTTTCGCGAAAGGCGGTCCATTGCCCCTTTTGCTGCGCCAGCCGGTTGAAGGCGATCTCCGCCGCGATCACGGAACTCGGATCGGGCTGAAACCGCATCGGCGGCCGGGCGCCGATCAGCGCGAAACAGACAAGTCCAAGCGTGACGCCACGCCGCGTCATAGCCCGGTGGGCTTGGGCAACCCCTCACGCAAATGCGCCGCGACCAGCGTATTGCGCAGCAGCACGGCAATCGTCATCGGTCCGACGCCGCCCGGCACCGGGGTGATCGCACGGACATGGGCCAGCGCCTCCGCCGTCGCGACATCGCCGACCAGCCGGGTCTTGCCCTCATCGCCATCGGCGATCCGGTTAATGCCGACATCGATGACGGTCGCGCCGGGCTTGATCCATTCGCCCTTGACCATTTCGGCCCGGCCCACGGCGGCAACGACGATGTCGGCGCGATGGACGACGCTTGCCAGGTCGCGGGTGCGGCTGTGCGCGATCGTGACGGTACAGTTTTCCGCCAGCAGCAGCTGCGCCATCGGCTTGCCGACGATGTTGGAGCGGCCGACGACCACGGCTTCCAGCCCCGACAGATCGCCCAGTTCATCCTTCAGCAGCATGATGCAGCCGAGCGGCGTGCAGGGCACGAACGCCTCCTGCCCCGTCGCGAGCTTGCCCGAATTGATGACGTGGAAGCCGTCGACATCCTTGGCCGGATCGATGGCGGTGATGATGTCGGCCTCGCTGATATGCGCGGGTAGCGGCAGCTGGACGAGAATGGCGTCGACCCGGTCGTCGGCGTTCAGTTCTTCGACCAGGTCGAGCAATTCCTCTTCGCCGATGCTCGCCGGCAGCTTGAACTCGAAGCTTTCCATGCCCGCCGCAAGCGTCATCTTGCCCTTGCTGCGGACATAGACGGCGCTCGCCGGGTCCTCCCCCACCAGCACGACGGCGAGACCGGGCTTGCGGCCCGCCTGAGCGGCGAATGCCGCGACCCCGTCGGCCACCTTGTCGCGCAGGGTGGCGGCGAATGCCTTGCCGTCGATGATCTTGCCGATAGTCATGCCTGCGTCCCCTGATCGGTGATGGCGTCCGTTATTTTAAGCGATTTGGCTGCGCTGGACCGCGGCCCCACCCTCGATCCGCGAGTGCTCCGGACCGTCACACCAGGCCGAACAGCGGCGGCAGCACCGCCTGCCGAATGATGAGGATGGCGAGCAGCACCACCATCGGCGTCAGGTCGAGCGCGCCGAGATCGGGCATGACCTTACGGATCGGATTATAGATCGGCGCGGTCATCCGGTCGAGCGCGACCATGATCGTGCGCACGAAATCGCTGTAGGTGTTGATCACATTGAAGGCGATCAGCCAGCTCATGATCGCCTGAATGATGATGATCCACCACAGGACGTCGAGCAGGATGATGATGATCTGATAGAGCGCGTAGGCCATGCCGTCTCCGAATTGAATGCCGCCGCTTTAGCCGAGGCCGCCACCGGGCCACAAGTGAAGATGACCGATTCACGCATCAGTCCGCAGCCGCGCCGTTTTGGGTGACACAACTGACACGGCACGCGCGGAGGAGATGGGCCGATCGCCGACGGTAACAGGAACTGTTCAAGGAGCCGCCCGCCATACAGCGCAAAGCGGGTTTGTAGGACAGCGCTGGCCAGGACCGATCCGCATTGAAGGGGATTTTCGCGCAGAGGCGCAGACGACGCGGAGAGAGATATATTTGTCCCGATTGAGTGCGCCTGACCGGAAAATGAAGAAGATAGGCCCGCCTTTACCAACCGATCCGCGTCCTCCGCGCCTCCGCGCGAAAAAGGTGCAAGTGCGCTTCGCCTCCGCTCAGCACAGACCCCTTCGACCGCCAGCCTGCGGCAGGCGCTCAGGACAGGCTTCGACTTCGCTCAGGGTGAGCGGTTCACATGCAGCGCTTGACGCTTTAGCGCCGCACCAGCGTGCCCGCGCCGCGATCGGTGAATATTTCCAGCAGCATGGCGTGCGGCACCCGTCCATCCAGGATGACGGCCGCCTCCACGCCACCTTCGACCGCCTTGACGCAGGTTTCCAGCTTGGGGATCATGCCACCCGAAATCGTGCCGTCCTGTTGCAATATGGCAATGGCCGCCGGATCGAGATCGGTCAGCAACTGCCCCTGCTTGTCCATCACCCCCGCGACATCGGTGAGCAGGAAGAAGCGTGCCGCGCCGAGTTCCGATGCGATCGCGCCGGCCATGGTATCGGCGTTGACATTATAGGTGTGGCCGTCCGCGCCGATCCCGACCGGGGCGACGACCGGAATGATCCCATCCTGAGTCAGCGTATCGAGAATGCGCCGATCGACGGAGACAGGATCGCCGACGAAGCCCAGATCGACATTGCGTTCGATGCCCGAATTGGGGTCGGCCTCGCGCCTGCCGGCGACCTTTTCGCACAGAACGAGCCCGCCATCCTTGCCCGAAATACCCACGGCGCGCCCGCCCGCACCCGCGATCCAGCCGACGATTTCCTTGTTGATGGAACCGGCCAGCACCATTTCGGCGATCTGCGCGGTTTCGGCGTCGGTGACGCGCAGTCCGCCGACGAATTTCGATTCGACGCCCAGCTTTTTGAGCATCGCGCCGATCTGCGGCCCGCCGCCATGCACGACGACGACATTGATGCCGACCGCCTTCATCAGCACCACATCTTCGGCGAAATCGCGCGCGGCTTCCGGGTCGCCCATCGCGTGACCGCCATATTTGACCACGAAAGTACGGCCCGCATAACGCTGCATATAGGGCAGCGCCTCGACGAGGGTCTCGGCCTTGGCGAGCAGCGCGGGGTCGGGATCATATCTACTGGTCATGCGCGGGCGCATAGGACCAATGCGGCGGCACCGCAAGCCAGCGGTCCCGCAGGAGGACGGCGCAGCATCGGAATGAGGCGCGGCGGCGCACGGCCGCCTGCCTCATGTTCAGGGGGCGAGCCGGTAGCGGACGCCCATGGCCTGCGCCAGATGACGCAGGCGGCGCTCGACCGCCTCGCCATAAAGGTCGATGTCCGCGCCGCCGAGCCCGAGCGTCAGCACGCCCTGTTCCATGTCCAGCCGCGAGGCGGCGAGCGGCCCTTCGACACCGCCCGACAATCGCTGGCCCAGCCGGATCGCGAGACCCCACAAAGCCGCCCGGCGTAGTGCTTCCGGGGCGGCCAGCCGCTCGACCCCCTGCGGCACGGTGACGCCGCCACCGAAATTGCTGTGCAGCGCCTGAGCGAGCATCCCCCGCTCCGCCGCGCTGATGCCGACCCAGTTGCCGTGCAGCGCGATTTCGACGCCTCGCTCCGCGCGAAAGTCGGGATTTGCGCGCCAGCCGACATCGGCGAGCAGGCAGGCCGCGCGGCGGATGCGACGCCAGGCGCTGTCATCCTCCAGGAACAGCGGCGCCATCCACCGGTCGATCATGGCGCCGTGGCCGGCAAAGCGTGCCTGCGCCTCGCCTTCCGCCTCGGCCGCGATCAGCAGCGGATCGGTCGCCCGGACATCGGCCGGCAGATCCTCGTAGAGCAGGCCCTCGCGCAGGCCATAGGCGGACACGACGAGGCCGGATGAGCCGAGCTGGCGCACCATGACCGAAAGCAGCGCAGCCGCATCGGGCAGGGTCGGCACGCGTGATCCGGTCATCGCCGGAATGCCCTTCAGCCGGGCGCGCCCGACATGGGACACGATGCGGGTGAGTTGCTCCGCCCGCGGCGCTGTCATTTCATATTGATGGACTACGGGCAGCGGAAAATGCGTCAGTTGCATGTCGAAGCGGGCGAGCGCGCGCCATGATCCGCCGACGAGGTAGAAAGGGAGACTCGGCGCGCTCGTCCAATCCGCCTTGTTCAGCATCTTGCGCACCAGCCGTTCGAGTACCGCCGCGCCCTTTGCCCGGATCTGCGGCAGGCGCAGGACGCCAAGCGGCAGGGATATGGTCTCATGCACCGCGCCGTCGCGTACCCGCGCCAGTTCCAGACTGCCGCCGCCCAAGTCGCCGACGATGCCGTTCGCACCCGGAATCCCCGACAGGACCCCATGGGCCGCGGCCAGGGCTTCCTGCCGACCCGACAGCAATTCGACGGTCAGGCCCATGGCCAGCGCGCGCGCGATGAATTCCGGGCCATTGGCAGCGTCGCGCACGGCGGCGGTGGCGACGCAGCGCAGCTCCTCGACCTCCATCTCCCGGCACAAATGGGCAAAGCGGCCGATCGCGCGAAGGCCGCGCTCCATCGCGTCGGGCTCGATTCGGCCCGTCTTGCCAAGCGATGCGCCGAGGCCCGCCATCACCTTTTCGTTGAACAGAATGAAAGGAATCCGGCGCGGGCCGTCATAGACGACCAGCCGGACGCTGTTCGATCCGATGTCGATGATGGCCATGCGCGCGGTAGATGGCGACGACGACTGGGAGTCGGCAAGCGCGCGCACGCGGCTGAGCATGGAGTTCATGCGCGGATCAGCCCCGCCCGCGCAGCCGGAGCGTCGGCACCGCCGCCGCACCCAGCGCCGCGCCACGGCCCGAAAGCGACGGGTTGGTCATGAAATAGCGATGCAGGTTGAACGGCTTGTCGCCCGATGCGACACGCTGATAATGGCCGTCAGCCTCCAGCACCCAGCTTTGTTCGGTGTCGATCAGGTTGGCGACCATCACCTGATCCAATATCTGGTCGTGCACCGTCGGATTTTCCACGGGCAACAGGAATTCGACCCGCCGGTCGAAATTGCGCGGCATCCAGTCGGCCGAACTGATGAACACCAGCGCGCTGTTATTGGGCATCGCCTTGCCGTTGCCGAACACGGCGATGCGGCTATGTTCCAGGAAGCGCCCGACCACGGACCGGACGCGGATATTGTCCGACATGCCTGGAACGCCGGGGCGCAGGCAACATATGCCGCGCACGATCAGGTCGATCTCGACGCCCGCATTGCTGGCGGCATAGAGTTTTTCGATCAGCGCCGGATCGACCAGCGAATTCATCTTGGCCCAGATCGTTCCGGGCCGTCCGGCGCGGACATGATCGATTTCCGCGTCGATTAGGCTGCACAACCGGTCGCGCAGATCGCGGGGGGACATGACCAGCTTTTCCAGCCCCTGCGGTTCGACATAGCCCGTGATATAGTTGAACAACGCCGCCGCATCGCGGCCATAGCGCGGATCGGCGGTGAAGAAGCTGAGGTCCGTGTAGATGCGGGCGGTCACGGGATGATAATTGCCCGTGCCGAAATGGCAGTAGGTGCGAAACTGCTCGCCCTCGCGCCGCACCACCATCGAAATCTTGGCGTGCGTCTTCCAGTCGATGAAGCCGTAGACCACCTGAACCCCAGCGCGTTCCAGGGCGCTGGCCCAGAACAGATTCTGTTCCTCGTCGAAGCGGGCCTTGAGTTCGACCACCGCCGTCACCGACTTGCCCGCCTCCGCCGCATCGATCAGCGCGCGGATGACCGCCGATTGCTTGCCGGCGCGATACAGCGTCTGCTTGATCGCGACGACATCGGGGTCGAGCGCCGCCTGTTTGAGGAAGGCGACGACGACGTCGAAACTTTCATAGGGGTGATGGACGATGATGTCCTTTGCCCGGATCGCCGCGAAACAATCGCCGCCATATTCGCGAATGCGCTCGGGAAAGCGCGGGGCATAGGGTTCGAATTTGAGGTCGGGGCGGTCGGCGTCGACGATGCCGGACAGGTCGCCGATACCGACAAACCCCTCCACTTCCTCGACGATCGCGTCATGCCCCTGAAGCATGTCCTGCAACATTTCCTCGACCGGCTCGGGAATGCGCTCCTCGATCTCCATGCGGATGACGCGGCCGCGACGGCGGCGCTTGATGGCGCTGCGGAAATAGCGGACCAGATCCTCCGCTTCTTCCTCGATTTCGATGTCGCTGTCGCGGATGATGCGAAAGACGCCGCTGTTGCGCACGCGATAGCCGGGGAAAAGCTCACCCGAAAAGCGGCGGATCACCGCCTCCAGCGCCATGAAGCGCGCGGGATCTCCCGGCATGCGAACGAAGCGCGCGAGCGAGGACGGAATCATCACCAGTTCGCGGATCGGCTGTTTATCCGACAGCCGTTCGAGATCGAAGACGATCGACAGCCCCTGATTGGGAATGAAGGGAAAAGGGTGCGCGGGATCGAGCGCTTGGGGCGTGAGGATCGGGAAGACCTGGGTCAGAAAATGATGCCGCAGCCAGCTTTCGCAATCCGCGCTCAGCTCGCTCGCGGGGCCGATCACGTCCAACCCCACCTCGCGCAGTTCGCCATGGAGGATGCCCCATACCTTTTGCTGCGCCTGCATCAACCGCTTGCTTTCCTCGGTGATGGCGGCAAGTTGCTGCACGGGCGTCAGGCCATCGGCCGACCGCATGTCGACATCCTGAAGCTGCTGCCCCTTGAGCCCCGCGACCCGGACGCTGAAAAATTCGTCCAGGTTCGCGCCTGAGATCGACAGGAAACGCAGCCGCTCCAGCAGCGGATGGGCGCGGTTCATCGCTTCTTCCAGCACCCGCTGGTTGAACGCCAGCCAGGACAGCTCGCGGTTGAAATAGCGCTCGCCGGGCAGGATCAGGCTGGCGGATAAATCGGCTTCGGCCACTTCAGTCTCGCTTGGTTCAGGACGCGGGATCGGTCTGGACTATAGGCAAAAAGCCTGCCGCTTGCAGGGCTTGTTTCGCCAATGCGACGGAAATCTTGCGTCCCGATGACAGCGCGGCGTCATCGAGCAAGCGGGTGGTGGAGGCGATCGCGCGATAGCTGCGATCGATTCGGCGCAGCAGCCAGTCGGGTAGGTCGGGAGAATAGCTCGCCCCGGCGCGGTCGAGCCCCCGTTCGATCAGCGCCCGGGCCAGGATTTCGTCCGGCTCGGCGATCGCCACATGAGGCACCGCGGCGAGACGCGAGCGCAAGTCCGGCAGCGCGACGACCCATTGCCCCGGCGAAGCGTCGCCGATCAGCAGCAGCGGGCGGTAATCCGTCTTCGCTTCATTCCAGGCGTTGAACAGCGCCTGTTCGTCCCGCCGCTGCGCATCATCGATCACCGTGCCGTGGCTCATCGCTGCGAAGTGCCGCCCGAGCGTCGATCGCCCCGACAAGGATGGCCCGGTCAGCACGCTGATCGGCAAGGACCAGTCGCGCCACCCTTCCAGATGGCGCACCGCGATCCGGTTCGCCTCGCTCACCAGGAAATCTTCGGCCCCCTGGCCCGGCCAGTCGAACGGCAGGCTGATCTGGCTCATTGCTCGCCGGTGGTCGCGCCCGGCGTGGCGGGCGTGCCGGGCGCGGCACGTCGGACGATTCGCAAGGTCGTGCCGTTCACCGTGACGCCATAGCCCCGTGCCTGGAGCCCCGTGCGCAGCATCTCGACCGTGCCCTCGAAGCTCACCTGCATGACCGAAGTGCCGCCGAGCGCCAGGCTGCGCGTCGCGGCCGTGCGGACGCCGGGGATGGAGCGCACAACTGCCTCACCCGCGCTGACCGAGCCGACATCGGGGGTGTCGAACTGGATCGAATAGCTCGCGCCGGTGGACGAGACTGTCGGCAGGTCGAGCGTTTCGACCGGCAGGTCGGTGGCGTTTTCGATCGCGAGCGCATCGGGATCGACCGGTTCCTCGATGATGAGCGAGGGGTCGGGGCGCAGCCGGCCATCATTCAGCGCACGAATATAGAGTTCGTCGACGCGGCGGGCGGCTTCGTCCAGCATCGCGGGGATCGCGCTGTCGCTCGTCGCGCGCAGGGCGAAGCTGCCGATCAGCATGTTGTCCGGGCCATAGCGGGCCGTGAAGGTCCCGACCACCGGGCCACCGGGCCATTGCCGGTCGAGCCGGGCGATCGGGATGACCACGTCGGCCGCCCCATATTGGTCGAGCAGCACGCGCCACCACAGGCGGCTGCGGCGGCCTATCTGACCGGCATTGAGAAGAATGGGATCGGCGACCGACCCGGCAACGCGGACATAATCGATCGCGCTGTCACCCGTTCGATAGCGCGCCCAAGCCTTTTGCCATTCGTTGATCCGTTCGTAGGACACGGCCGAGCCGCCATCCCACAAGATTGGCAGCACCAGCAAGGGTGGCGACCGCATCACATTGCCCGACACGCCGAGCAACTGCCCGGTGCGCGCGCGGTCGAACAATATGCCGAGCGTCGCGACGTAGCGATTGGGGCCGGCCTGCTCATATTCGATTTCGATTCCGGAAATCATCGCTTCGAGTTGCGAATCGGACAGGCCCGGTGCGCCCCCATTCGGGCCGCCATGGGTGCGCGTCCACAGCATCCGCCACGCCTGTCGCTGCGCGAGACGCCAGCCTGCATGGCGGGCACTGTCGGCATCTTTGGCAAGCACATCCACCTTGACGCCGCGCACTTCGAAATCGCCGCCGCTGGCGATCGGCGGCACGCCGCGTTCGCCCTCCATCTGGGCAAAGAGCGCGGCGGCGGCGAGGCCGAGCATGATCGCGCCGACGATCTGCGCTGGCCGGCCCATCATGCGGACGAACCGGCGAAGGAATGGGTATGACGGGCGACCAAGGGCCGCGAGGACGGATGGGATTGGGCTCACGGGCGCCCTTTTGGCGAGATTTGCCCGCCATGCCAAGCGCCATTGACGGGATTTCCCCGACATGGACCCGCCCCCCGAAACGCTGTCGCCCGCCGCCCCGCCCTTGATAAAATCCGTCAAGGCTCTAGGGCGCTGAGCCATGAGCGAGACCGAATCCTATAGTTACGCCAGGGCTGGCGTCGATATCGCGGCGGGCAATGCGCTGGTGCGCGCCATCGCCCCCCTCGCCAAGGCGACGCGTCGTCCCGGTGCGGAAGCCGATCTGGGCGGCTTTGGCGGCTTCTTCGATCTCAAGGCGGCTGGCTATGACGACCCGTTGCTGGTCGCCGCCAATGACGGCGTCGGCACCAAGCTGAAGCTTGCGATCGACCATGATCGCCATGACGGCGTGGGCATCGACCTGGTCGCGATGTGCGTCAACGACCTGATCGTGCAGGGTGCCGAGCCGCTTTTCTTCCTCGATTATTACGCCACCGGCAAGCTGGAGAGCGGGGTCGCCGAGCGGGTCATCGCCGGCATCGCGCAAGGGTGCCGCATGGCGGGATGCGCGCTGATCGGCGGCGAGACCGCCGAGATGCCGGGCATGTATAGCCCCGGCGACTATGATCTCGCCGGCTTTTGCGTCGGCGCGGTGGAACGGGCCGGCGCGCTGACCGGATCGCGCGTGAAGGCCGGCGACGTGCTGCTCGGCCTCGCCTCTTCGGGCGTGCACAGCAACGGCTTTTCGCTGGTTCGCCGCCTCGCCGCAGACAAGGGCTGGAAGCTCGATCGCCCGGCGATTTTCGACAATGAAATGCTGCTGATCGACGCGCTGATGGCGCCGACCCGCATCTATGTGAAGAGCCTGTTGCCGCTGGTGCGCGCGGGCATGATCAATGCGCTTGCCCATATCACCGGCGGCGGCCTGCTGGAAAATATCCCGCGCGTCCTGCCCGAGGGCTGTCATGCCATGGTCGACGCCGACGGGTGGGAACAGCCGCGCCTGATGGCCTTCCTTCAGGCGCAGGGCCATATCGAGCCCGAGGAAATGGCGCGCACCTTCAACTGCGGCACCGGCATGGTGCTGAGCGTGGATGAACGCCATGTCGCGGGCGTCACCACAGCGCTGGAGGCTGCCGGCGAAACGGTCTTGCGGATCGGGACGGTCGAGCCGGGTCAGAAGGGTTGCACCGTTCGGGGCAGCACCGAAACCTGGAGCGCGAAATCGCCCTGGACCGCTACCCATTTGGGTTGAATCCCGAACGGGGGTTGGAAATGACCAAGGCCAAAGTCGCAGTCCTCATTTCCGGTCGCGGGTCGAACATGGCCGCGCTGCTCTATGCCGCCAAGGCCGCCGACTGCCCCTATGAGATCGTGCTGGTCGCCGCGAACGATTCCGAAGCGGCCGGCCTGACGCTGGCCGCCGCCGAGGGGATCGCGACCTTCGCCCACAGCCATAAGGGGCTGAAACGCGCCGAATTCGACGCGATCATCGACGCGCGACTGCGCGAGGCTGGCGCGCATTATGTCGCGCTGGCCGGCTATATGCGCCTATTGTCGCCCGAATTCGTCGCGAACTGGGAAGGGCGGATGCTCAACATTCATCCGAGCCTGCTGCCTAAATATAAGGGACTTAACACCCACGCCCAGGCGATCGCGGCCGGGGATAGTCACGCGGGCTGTTCGGTACATATCGTTACTGCCGAACTGGATGACGGCCCGGTGCTTGGCCAGACGCCGGTCGCGATCCTGCCCGGCGATTCGGAGGACAGCCTGGCCGCGCGCATCCTGATCGCCGAACATCAGCTTTATTCGCGCACATTGGCCGACTTCGTGACGCGCGAGCGCTCGCCCGACTATCTGCTCGCCAAGGTCCGCGAACGCGCGCTGGCCCTGCCGCAGGTGGATGAGGTGACGTCGCACGGCATGCCGTGCTTTGGCATCCTCAAGGGCAAGAAATTCGCCTATGTCTCGCACAATCATCATGGCGACGGCGTCGTCGCGCTGCTGGTCAAGACAACCGCCGCCGAGGAACAGGCGATGCTGATCGAAAGCGACCCGGCCCGCTATTACCGCCCCGCCTATTTCGGCGATGGCTGGGTCGGCATAAGGCTGGACCTTGGCGATACCGACTGGGACCAGATCGCCGAGCGGCTGCATGCCGGCTGGCGGCAGGTCGCGCCGAGGAAGCTGCTCGGATTGATGGACATCGCCGAGGAATTTTAAGGGTTCATCGGCGTGAGCGGTCCGCCTGCCCTTTCTTTCCCCTGACCCGATCCCCATAGAGTTCAGCCATGACCGACAGCGCCCCGCACCCGCCCGCGATCGAGATCGCCAACCTCACCAAGGTTTATGCAGGCGGCAAGCGCGCGCTGGACGACATGTCCCTCTCCATCCCGCGCGGCCAGATCTACGGCCTGCTGGGGCCGAACGGCGCGGGCAAATCGACGACGATCAATATCCTCGCGGGCCTCGTCAACAAGACGTCCGGCACGGCCAGCATCTGGGGCTTCGATATCGACGCGAACCCGCGCAACGCCAAAAATTCCATCGGCATCGTGCCGCAGGAGATCGTGTTCGATCCCTTCTTCACGCCACTGGAAACGCTGGAAAATCAGGCCGGCTATTATGGCGTACCGCAGGAACGGCGACGCTCGATGGAATTGCTTCGCGCGGTCCATCTGGACGACAAGGCCAACGCCTTCGCGCGCACCCTGTCGGGCGGCATGAAACGGCGGCTGCTCGTCGCCAAGGCGATGGTGCACAGCCCGCCGATCCTGGTGCTGGACGAGCCGACCGCCGGGGTCGACGTGCAGTTGCGCCAGCAGCTATGGGCCTATGTGCGCGAACTCAATGCGCTGGGCGTCACCATCGTGCTGACGACCCATTATCTGGAGGAAGCCGAGGAGCTGTGCGACCGGATCGGCATCATCAATCATGGCAAGCTCATCACCGACATGCCGACGCAGGAACTGCTCGCGATGGCGCAGGAGAAAGTGGTGCAGGTGACGGTGGATCGCGACATCGTCACCCCGCCATCCGACCCCTGTTTCGAAAAGGTCGAATGGCGCGGCGATCGCACGCTCACCATCACCTATATGAAGGACCGGGCCAATGCCGGGCAGGTGTTGAGCGCGGTGCAGAGGGGCGGTCTCGCCATCGTCGATGTAGTGACGCGCGACCCGGATCTGGAAGATGTGTTCCTCAATCTGACATCGGCCGCTTAGAGCCTGTTTGCCCCCGGCGTCTTTCGGGATAGGGGATGATCGATAAAGTCCCGGAGAGACGATGCCTACAACCACCTATGATGTCGTCATAATCGGCTCCGGCGCGGCGGGCCTGACCGCCGCCATCAATCTGGCGCAGGACCGCAAAGTGCTGGTGCTGGCCAAGGGCGCGCTCGACAGCGGCTCGACCAACTGGGCGCAGGGCGGCATCGCCGCCGTACTCGACGCGGGTGACAGTTTCGAGGCGCATGTCCATGACACCATGGTCGCGGGGGCCGGCCTCAACAATATCGAGACGGTGGAATTCGTCGTGTCCAACGCCCCCGCCGCGATCGAGCGGCTGGCGGAACTGGGTGTGCCGTTCAATCTGGACGAGCAGAGCGGGGAGAATTTCGGCGACCGCTGGCACCTTACGCGCGAGGGCGGGCACAGCCATCGCCGCATCGTCCATGTCGACGACGCCACCGGCGCGGCGGTGCAGCAGGCGCTGGTCAAGGCCGCGCGCGCCAATCCCAATATCACGCTGTGCGAGGATATGGTCGCCATCGACCTGATCACCAGCCGCCATGGCGAGCGCTATTCGGGGGACGGCCATGTCTGGGGCGTCTATGCCTTCAACAAGAAGAGCAAGCGCGTCGATGCGTTTCTGGGCCGCGCGACGATATTATGCACGGGCGGGGCGGGCCGTACCTATCTGTTTTCCACCGCGCCGCGCGGCGCGACCGGGGACGGCATCGCCATGGCCTGGCGCGCGGGTTGCCGCGTTTCCAATATGGAAATGAACCAGTTTCACCCGACCTGCCTCTATAATCTGGAGGTCAAGAATTTCCTGATCACCGAGGCGGTGCGCGGCGAAGGCGGGCATTTGAAGCTGCCCCCCGGCGTGCCCGGCGGCGGCGAGCGCTTCATGGACCGGTTCGACCCGCGCGCCGAACTGGCCCCGCGCGACGTGGTGGCACGGGCGATGGATCATGAGATCAAGCGGCTGGGCCTCGATTATGTCCATCTGGACATCAGTCACAAGGACCCCGCGTTCGTCCGGCAGCATTTCCCGACGATCTACAGCCGCCTTCTCGACCTGGACATCGACATCACCAAGGAACCGATCCCGGTCGTCCCGGCGCAACATTATACCTGCGGCGGGGTCATCATCGATCTTGACGGGCGCACCGACCTGCCGGGCCTTTATGCCGCCGGTGAAGTCACCGAAAGCGGCCTCCATGGCGCCAATCGCCTGGCATCCAATTCGCTGCTGGAATGTTTCGTGTTCGGCGAGGCGGCCGCGAAGCATATCCGATCGCACTGGGATGCGCTCCCCGCGCCACCGGCAATCCGCCCGTGGGACGAAAGCCGCGTCACCAACAGCGACGAGGAGGTCATCGTCCAGCATAACTGGAAGGAAATCCGCCGCTTCATGTGGGATTATGTCGGGATCGTGCGCACGACCAAGCGGCTGGAGCGGGCGCAGCACCGGGTTACGCTCCTGGCGCAGGAGGTGGACGACTATTATGGCAATTTCCGCGTGACGCCCGACCTGATCGAATTGCGCAACCTGCTGGAAGTGGCGCGGCTGGTCGTCCGATCGGCGCTCAAGCGCAAGGAAAGCCGGGGCCTGCACTACACGCTCGATTATCCCGACATGCTGGCGCAAGCGAGGGATACGGTGTTGACGCCCTAATTGATGATATCGGTCGGCCGTTTGCGATCCGCCGGATCATTGCCGACCACGCGATTGCGGCCGTTCTTTTTTGCCTCATACAGGTGAAAATCGGCATGCCGTACCAGTTCGAGCAGGTCGCGGCCATCGCCGGGGGCGGTCGCGACGCCGATGCTGACCGTCGGCACGATCGCAAGCGTGCCCGCGAATGCCGCCGGCACCGCCGCCCGCAGCCGCTCGGCATGGGTCAGCGCGGTTGCATGCGACATGCCCTCGCACAGCACGACGAACTCCTCGCCGCCATAGCGAAAGATGCGGTCGCCGGCGCGCACGCTGCCGCGCAACGCCTGCGCGACCTGCCGCAGCACATCGTCGCCCATCACATGGCCATAGCGATCGTTGATCTGCTTGAAATGATCGACATCGACGATGGCGAGGCTGACCGGCCGATGCTCTGTCATCGAGCGTGCGACGCTCGACTGGGCGATGGCTTCGAACCGGCCACGGTCGAGCAGGCCGGTGAGCGCGTCGATTCCTGATTTTTCCAGCAGCGCCCGGTAGCGATGACGGTAGGTCAGCTTGGCGAAGATATCGGCCAGGGTGCGCCCCTCCGGATGGGTATCGCCATCGCCCGACCGTTCGTAGAAATGGATATAAAGGCTGATCAGGCCGGCATAGACCAGCGCTGCGCCCATTTTCGCGACCCAGCCGCCGATCAGCGCAGCCGGCGGCGTTCCGGCGATGGCATGCAATCCCGCGAAAAAGGCGAGCTGATCGAAAGTCAGGATGATAATCAGAGATACCGCCGCGCGCACGAACATCGACCGGCTGAACATGTGTTCCAGCCGTTCATAGAGCAGGATGATCGCGATGCTGTCGACGAACAACACGACCGTGCCCCAGATCATCAGCGCGCCCAGCTGGTCGAGCAGGCCAAGGTCCGGCTGCGCCCCGCCCGGCAGCGCCATCGGCGTATAGAAGCGCAGGATCGCCGCGAGCGCGACCATCAGGCAGTTACCCACCAGCAACCCATATATGGGCTGGCGCACCGTTTCGGCATCCTCGCGGATATACAGCATCAGGATCATCGCGAGCTTGCCGGCGAACATCACCGTCGACCCCGGCGAGATCAGCCCGAACGGCAGCTGGATGAAGAAGACGGCGGCAAGATAGGTCTCAAGGAAGTGCATGACGCCCAGCGCACAGACGAACACGCCCAGCCCCATGGCATGGCGCGCCCGGAACAGAGCGGCCATAATGGCGAAATAGAAGATCGCCTGCGCGACCAGTAATAGACTTCCCGTCACCATGACCCCTTTGTTATGGGATCGATGTAAAGGTCATTCGCGCGGCAATTTCAAGTAGCCGCATTGTTACCGGGTCAGGAAGTCACGCAGCGCCGCCGTGAACCGGGCAGGTTGATCCGCCATGACGACATGGCCGCTCGGCCCTATCGGCGTAAGCCGTGCGCCCTTCGCCATCGCATAGGCTGCCCGGAACCGGCGCGTGATGTCCGCCGCCTGCGCCCTGTCCGCTCCCACGGCATAGATCACTTCCAGCGGCGCGCCGAGTTTCGCGAGCCGGGCCGTCAGGTCGATATTGGCGAGATCGCGCAGCGCGCTGGCGATGACCGCCGGATCGCTGCCTTGCGCGCCGGGGGTCTGCGCGACGATCTGCGCGAGATAGGCGCGGCCGCCCAGCGTCCCCGTGAAATACTGGCTGAGCTGGTCCGCGAGATAGCCCATGCCGCGAGCGGTGCCACCGACCATCGCGGCGCCCGCCGGCAGCATGTCGACCACCATCAGCCGACCGGCGACCCCGCGCAATCCCAGCAGCATCGCCAGCGTGCCGCCCATCGAATGGCCGACGATCGCGGGACGGACGAGGCCCGCGCTCTTGATGTACCGCGCGATTTCGTCGGCAAGAGGCTGAATCAAGGGGCCGCCGGCATTCGCCTCAGGCGCAAGACCGGCGAAGCCGCGCACCTGGATTCGGTGCCAGCGAAAGCCCGGCAGGGCCGCGATCTGCCGGTTCCAGACGGCCGGGCCGCTGGCCAGCCCGGGAATCAGCAGCACGTCGCGCCCCTTGCCCGTTACGCTCACGGCGATCCGCGACGACTGGAAAGACGCGGCGAGAGCGGCCGGCGAGCGAAACGTCCATCCGCCCAAAAAAGCGGCAGCGCCCAGCAACAGCCTTCGCCGATTCATGTCATCGATCATATGCGGTCTGTCGCAGCGCCACCGCCGAACGGCAAGCGTGCTTTATTTTCAGGCCGTTCACGCTCCTTACACCGCAAATGTGGAATCATTCGTCGCATCGCCCTTGTGGCAAAGGGAACCGATCGCCCTATCTGGAGTGAGAGTGCGGGGAATTTGATGAAGCATATTGGGTTTGGGCGCGGCAAGCGCCCCGAAGGCGGCAGTTCGACCCGTCTTATCCTGTTGATTGCGGCGCTTTCCGCCTGTGTCAGCGCGCCCGAGCAGCCACCCGCGCAAGCGCGCGACAATGGTGCCGTCCAGCCCAAGACGGCGACGTTCCCTATTCGTACAGTCGCCAATCCACCCCGGCCCTATCAGGATATCGATCAGCGCGAGGCGCCTTCGCCCGCTCTGGTCAGCGTCGTCCGCAATCTCGGCCAAAGTTTTAACGGCCATGTCGGCATTGCGGTAAAGCGCGTCGGCAGTGACTGGACGGTCGCTTACAATGGCAATCAGCTGTTCCCGCAGCAGAGCGTGTCGAAACTTTGGGTGTCGATGGCGTTTCTCGACGCCGTCGATCGCGGCAAGATCCGTCTTTCCGACAGCGCCACGATCACGCGCGCAGACCTGACCCTGTTTCACCAGCCTACCGCCGCGCTGGTCGGCAGCACCGGCTGGACGACGACCTACGCCGACCTGATGCGCCGGGCGATGACGCAGAGCGACAATACCGCCAATGACACGCTGTTGCGCGCCGTGGGCGGCCCCGATGCCGTGCGCGCCTTTCTCGCCCGGCGCATGATCCGGGACATTCGCTTCGGGCCGGGCGAGCGATTGCTCCAGGCGACGACGGCCGGCCTCGAATGGCGGCAGGATTATGCGATCGGGCGCAATTTCTATGCCGCCCGCAACCGGGTGCCGATGGCCGCGCGGCAGCGGGCGCTGGACAATTATCTGGCCAGCCCCCCCGATGGCGCCGCACCCGCTTCGATCGTTCAGGCGCTGGCAAAACTGAAGCAGAACGACATGCTCTCCAGCAGCTCCAGCAGCCTGCTCATGTCGATCATGGAGGAAGCGAAGACCGGGCCGCAGCGGATCAAGGGCGGCGTGCCCCATGACTGGCGCTACATGCACAAGACCGGGACGGGCCAGGAACTGGGCGGCCGATCGACCGGCTTCAACGATGTCGGCATCATGACCGCGCCGGACGGGACCAGCTATGCCGTGGCGGTGATGATCGGCAGCACGACCGTGCCAATTCCCACGCGATGGGCGTTGATGCAGGCCGTGGCACAGGCCGTTGCGGCCAATCACGAAAAGCGGTGACGCACCTTCATCGACGGCTTTCGATCAAGGCCACGAGCGTCGCCATCGGCCTGCCCGGTTTCATGACGACGCTGATCTCGCCGGCGCGGGGAGACAGTTCCGGCGGCAATCCGGTGCCGGTATAGATGACGAACGGGATTGCCGCGTCCAGCAGCCGCAGCGCGACCGGCGTGATATTCCGATCGACCAGGTTCGCGTCCATGATCGCAGCCGCCACGATCTGCGTATCGAGCACCGCGAGCGCGCTTGCCACCGTATCGGGCGTAGCGACGACCACCCCGTCGAGAGATTCGACTTCTTCTGCCAGCAACATGGCCAGCATCGGTTCATCCTCGACGATCAATATCGGCAGTCGATCCAGCATCGCAATCCCTGTCGGCCCGGCACTGTATTCTGAGCCAGTTGGTCCGAGTCGAGCTACTGATGCACTGGAAATGGATTTAATCCAAATCAACTTCTTTTGCGCCTGTCGTTGCCTGAACCGGGAGCGCAAGGATGCACGATCCACGTTCAGAAGCGGCGGACGACCCCCAGATATATCTCCCGGTCCGGGCTGGCGGCGTTGAGGCCGATATTGGCGCCGATGTCGAACTGCATATCCTTCGACGGCTGCCACGCGAAAGAAAGCCCTGCCAGCGCCTCCGTCGAATGGCCGTCCGGGTCATCGTCACGCATCGCGGATGTTTCGATTGTCGCGGAGACGTCGTTCCCGAAATCCAGGCCCAGACCGAAGACGCTGCCATAGGCGAGATGCCGGCCCGACCGGTCGCCGTCAACCGCTGCATCGACTTCCGGCGTCAGGGCCAGCGACAGGCCGTGACCGAGATCGAAGCTCACCGGCACCAGCAGTCCCGCACCCCAGTCCCCAGCGCCGATAGCCGCGCCGCCGGCAGGCAGCGTGACATAGGGCATGACCGCAACAGAAAAGCCCGATCCGTCGGGATTATGCAGATTCTGCCGCAGCGCGAGTGCAATATCCCCGACGCCGCCGTCCTTTTCCTCGGCGTTCGTGCTGCGGTCGCGGATTCGCACATGACCATAAGCGGTCCAGCCCAATTGCGCCTCCAGGCTGTCGGTCAAACCCACGCGGAACAGCGCGTCGCCGGTCTTCGCCATATTCGTTTCGCTCGCCGCATCCTTCTGGCGCGTCCAGTCGCCCAGCCCCAGTTCAAATACCAGCCGGCCGGGCTCGACAGTGCAGGCCGGCGTGCCAAGACCCGGCCGGTCGGCGCATAGTTCGCGCGCGTCCTGCGCCTGCGCCGCAGCAGGAAGCGCGGCAAAGGCGGCAGCTACGATGCCGAAATATAGCAGATGTCGAACCATGACGTCCCCCTCTTGCGGCGACATTGCACCGAAGCGGCTGAAACATCACGGACATAAATGGTTCCGCTCGGAGGCCGTTCGGGAAAGTCGGTTGCGGCCGTGTTTGAAGCCGCCTCCCAGGGCAACGACCCTTGGGCTGGCTCCCGCTTCGATCAGTCGCTATCTCCCTTTCATGTCCCAGAATCACCTCTATCTCGTCGACGGCAGCGGTTATATCTTCCGTGCCTATCACCAGCTGCCGCCGCTCACGAACCGCCATGGCCAGCCGGTCGGCGCGGTCTATGGCTATACGACGATGCTCTGGAAGCTGGCGGAGGAGCTGGGCGCGGCGGAGGGCCCGACCCATATGGCGGTGGTGCTCGACAAGGGCAGCCACACGTTCCGCAACGACATGTACGATCAGTATAAGGCGCATCGCCCCCCCGCGCCCGAGGATCTGGTGCCCCAGTTTCCGATGATCCGCGATGCGACGCGGGCTTTCTCCCTCCCCTGCATCGAGGAAGCCGGGTTCGAGGCGGATGACATCATCGCGACCTATACCAAGGCGGCGGTGGCGGCAGGCTGGCATGTCACCATCGTCAGTTCCGACAAGGATCTGATGCAGCTGATCCAGCCCGGCGTCGACATGTACGACACGATGAAGAATGAACGGCGTGGGGCGGACTATGTGATGGGGAAGTTCGGGGTGCGGCCCGAACAGCTTGGCGACGTGCTCGCGCTGATGGGCGACAGCGTTGACAATGTGCCGGGCGTGCCGGGCATCGGCCCCAAGACCGCGTCGAAGCTGATCACCGAATATGGCGACCTTGAATCCGTGCTGGTCGCCGCGCCCGGCATGAAGAAATCGAAGATGGCGGACAATCTGATCGAGCATGCGGACATGGCGCGGCTGTCGCGCCGCCTCGTCGCGCTGCATGATGCGATGGACCTGCCCGAGCCGCTGGAGGAACTGACGCTCAAGGGCATTCCCAAGGAGCCGTTGCAGCAATTCCTCGAACATCATGGCTTCAAGTCGCTGCTGACCCGGCTGGGTGCGCCCGCCGTGGCCGTAGCGATCGCCACTGCCGCCGCCGCCGTCAGCGAGACCACGCCGCCGCTCGTCCCCGAGGCGGAGGCATTGCTCCCGATCGACTGTTCGCTGTACGAAATGGTGACGACGCCAACGCAGCTGGAAGCGTGGATTGCCGAGGCTTATGCCGAAGGTGTCGTCGCTGTCGATACCGAGACCGACAGGCTCGACAGCATGGAGTCCGGCCTCGTCGGTATCAGCCTGTCGACCGGCCCCGGCCGCGCCTGTTATATTCCGCTCGCTCATCGTTCGACCGACGACATGTTCGGCGAAGTGCCGCCGCAGATCCCGCTCGACACCGCGATTCGCCTGTTACGGCCGCTGCTGAGCGACGATTCCGTCCTCAAGGTCGGCCACAACCTCAAATATGATCTCAACGTGCTTGCTCGCGTCGGGCTTGAGGTGACGCCGATCGATGACTCGATGGTCATGAGTTTCAATCTGGACGCCGGCAAATCGCTGGGCGGACACGGCATGGACGAGGCGGCGAGCCTCCACCTCCAGCATACATGCATCAGTTTCAAGGATGTCGCGGGCACCGGCAAGAAGGCGATCAGCTTCGCCCATGTGCCGCTCGACAAGGCGACCGCCTATGCCGCCGAGGATGCGGAGATTACGTGGCGGCTGTGGCGCAAACTGGCGCAGCGGTTGCCGCAGGAGGGCGTGACCCGCGTCTATCAGTTGGTCGACCGCCCGCTGATCCCGGTGGTCGCGCGCATGGAACGGCACGGCATAAAGGTCGACCGGAACGAATTGTCGCGCCTGTCTGGCAGCTTTTCCCAATCGATCGCGGGGCTTGAAGCGGAGATTTTCGAGCTGGCAGGGCATAGCTTCACCATCGGGTCGCCACAGCAGCTCGGCGTCGTGCTGTTCGACGAAATGGGCCTTAAGGGGGGCAAGAAGGGCAAGAGCGGCACCTATTCGACCGACGTGACGGTGCTGGAAAAGCTGAAAGCCGAGGGCTCGCCGATGTGCGGGCTGGTGCTCGAATGGCGGCAGCTCTCGAAGCTCAAATCCACCTATACCGACGCGCTCCAGAGCCAGATCAATCCGGACACGGGCCGCGTTCATACCAGTTACAGTCTGACCGGCGCGCAGACCGGGCGGTTGTCCTCGACCGATCCCAACCTTCAGAATATTCCGATCCGCACCGAAATCGGCCGCCAGATCCGCCACGCTTTTGTTGCGGAGCAGGGCAATGTCATCCTTGCCGCCGACTATAGCCAGATCGAACTGCGCCTCGCCGCGCATATGGCCGATGTGCCGGCGCTGAAGGAGGCGTTCGCGGCGGGCGAGGACATCCACAATCGCACCGCGCAGGAATTATGGGGCGAGGTCAATCGCGACACGCGCGGGCGGGCGAAGACGATCAACTTCGCGATCCTCTATGGCATTTCGCGCTGGGGCCTTGCCGGACGCCTCGAAATCAGCGCGGACGAGGCGCAGGAGATGATCTCCAAATATTATGAGCGCTTCCCCGGCATCAGCCTCTACATCACCGATACCCTGGAAAAGGCGCGGGCGAACGGCTTCACCGAGACGCTGTTCGGCCGCAAGACCTGGTTTCCGCGCATCAAGGCCCCGATCCAGCACGAACGGCAGGGTGCGGAGCGCGCCGCGATCAACGCCCCGATCCAGGGGACGAGCGCGGACATCATCAAGCGGGCGATGGTGCGGATGGGACCGGCGCTGGAAAAGGCGGGGCTGAACCGGGTGCGGATGCTGCTCCAGGTGCATGATGAACTGGTGTTCGAATTGCCGGAGGGCGACGTCGAGGCGGCGAGCGCGGTGATCCGTGGCGTGATGGAAACCGCCGCCGAGCCGATCGTGACGCTGAGCGTACCGCTGGGTGTGGAGATCGGCTCGGGGGCGAGTTGGGGCGCGGCGCATTAAACGAAAGGGCGATCCACGCGGACCGCCCTTCTCTCAATCGAAAAGCTCTTCCAGAAAGCTTTTCTTGCGCTTTTTCTGATAGTAGCGCCCGTCGTCGCCATAGCCCCGGTCCGGCCGGTATATCGGCTGTTGAATCGCCCGCTGCGCCGCAAGCGGCGCGCCCTGCCCCGCCGACCGCTCGATGATCTTGTCCAGTTCGCCCCGGTCCAGCCAGACGCCCCGGCATTGCGGGCAATAGTCGATTTCCACCCCCTGCCGGTCCGTCATCTGGAGCCCCACATGACAGACCGGGCAGAGCATGGCCGACATTGCGGCCTGATCGCGCATCCCTTTACTCCCGATCGCCGGTCAGGCTGAGCAGCATCTGGAACAGGTTAACGAAATTCAGGTACAGCGACAGCGCGCCCATGACCTGCACCTTTTCCGCGACCTCATGCCCGGCGAACTGGAAATAGTCGGACTTGATGCGCTGCGTGTCCCAGGCGGTGAGGCCGGTGAAGATCACCACGCCCAGGATCGAGACCACCATCTGCATCGCCGACGATCCGATGAAGATGTTGATGAGGCTGGCGACGATGATGCCGATCAGGCCCATCATCAGGAAGCTGCCCATTTTAGTCAGGTCGCGCTTGGTCGTGTAGCCCCATAGCGACATTGCCAGGAACATCACGGCGGCGGAGAAAAAGGCCTGAGCGATGCTGCCGCCGGTGAACACCAGAAAGACGCTGGCGAGCGACACGCCCATCACCGCGGAGAACGCCCAGAAAGCCATGCGCGCGGTCGCCGTGGTCATCTTGTCGATGCGGAAGCTGAAGAAAAACACGAAGGCGAGCGGCGCGAAGATCGCCACCCATTTGAGCGGCGTACCGAAGATCGCGGCGGCCAGCACCGGCGTATTGCCGATGAAGGCGGCGACGAGGCCGGTAATGACGAGGCCAAGCCCCATGTTGCGGAAAACGCCCAGCATATGCGCGCGCAGGCCGGCATCGGTATCCACCGACCGGCTGGCGCCATAGCCCGGCATGCGTACGGGATTGTTCACAGGTAAAACTCCATCCATATCTGCCAGTGGATCGAGCGGCCCGGCGCGGTCTTCGGGGGTTTCTAAGGGGGGAGGCGAAATCCCCGAACCTGCACCGAGCACACTCGATGCGGTCCGACATCACGGCTGGTATTCACCAACCGCCAGAGGGGCCCGGCCCGCTCCAGCAATATCGGGGGCAGACGGCGGCCGCGCAAGGGGTCCGCTTGCCTGGAAACATTTTGTTACAAACTGACCGGGCATCAGGAAGGATTGACCCCCGCCCCGCTTGGCGTCATCGCTCCACCCATGTCCGACGCCAAGCATATCGACGCGCCCCTGCGCCTGTTCAACAGCCTGACCCGCGCGGTCGACCCCTTCGCCCCGATCGACCCCGGCCACGCGCGCGTCTATAGTTGCGGGCCGACCGTCTACAACTATGCGCATATCGGCAATCTGCGCGCCTATGTCTTCGTGGATACGCTGCGGCGCACCCTGTTGTGGAAGGGGCTGGACGTCACGCAGATCATCAACATCACCGATGTCGGCCATCTGACGTCGGATGCGGACGCCGGCGACGACAAGATGGAGGCCGCCGCGCGCGCATCGGCGAAGAGCATCTGGGACATAGCGGCGCACTATACCGACGCCTTCAAAGCCAATATCGCCGCGCTGAACATCATGGCGCCGACCGAATGGACGGTGGCGACCGATTATGTCCCGCAGATGATCGCTTTTGCCGAAAAGATCGCTGCCACCCATTGCTACCAACTGGACAGCGGCCTGTATTTCGACAGCTTTACCGTGCCCGATTACGGTGCTCTGGCAGGTGGTCGGGACGACGCGGCTCACGCCCGGATTGATCCGGTCGCGGGCAAGCGCAACCCGTCCGATTTCGCGATCTGGCGCAAGTCGCCGCCGGGCGAGCAACGGCAGATGGAATGGGATTCGCCATGGGGCAAGGGCGCGCCGGGCTGGCACCTTGAATGTTCGGTGATGAGCTTGGACCGGCTGGGCCATCCGTTCGACATCCATACCGGCGGCATCGACCATCGCGAGATCCACCATCCCAATGAGATCGCCCAAAACCAGGCATATCATCAGGCCTATTGCGGCTGCACGGATGCGGTGTCCGGCTTCACCGGCGCGCGCTGGTGGATGCACAATAATTTCCTCGTCGACAGACAGGGAAAGATGTCGAAGTCGAAGGGCGGCTTTACCACCCTCTTCTCGCTGATCGATGCGGGCGTGCACCCCATCGCCTATCGCCTGCTGTGCCTTGGCGCCCATTATCGCAGCGAGCTGGAATTCAGCGCGCACGGACTGGCCGGCGCGCTGACGCGGCTCAAGCGGCTTATAATGGGTGTCGAGGGACTTAAGGCGCGGGCGGAAGGCGTGACCTGGCAATCGCCGCGCCTCGATTATTTGCGCGCCAATCTGCATCCCAAACTCATACCCTTGCTGGAGCAGTTCGACGCGGCACTGAGCGACGATCTGATGACGCCGCGAGCGATGCCGCTGCTCGAAGAAGCGATCGCGCTCAAGAAAGTGCCGGTCGATGAAAAGCTGTGCCTCATCGCTGCCTTCGACCAGGCGCTGGGCTTTGACCTGCTCACCCTGACCCGCGCCGACCTGCGCATCACGCCCAAGGATGCGCAGATCGCCCCGGACGAGATCGAGGCCGAACTGGACCGCCGCACGAGCGCCCGCGCCGACAAGGATTTCGCCGCCTCCGACGCGATCCGCGACGCCCTGATCGCGCGCGGCGTGGAGGTGATGGACGGTGATCCGTTGCGCTGGGACTGGCGACTGGCGCTCGGCTGACGGGGCAGCCTTGCCTTTGCGCGGGTCAGCGCTTAGGTGCGTCTCCTATTTTCAATCCGCAGGAGTGAAGTGACGTGGCGGCGAAATGGACGCCAGCGAGCTGGCGCGATCATAAGGGCATTCAAATGCCCGCTTATCGCAACGCGGATGCGCTCGCATCCGTGGAGGCGCAACTCGGCCGCTTTCCGCCGCTGGTGTTTGCAGGCGAGGCGCGCAACCTGAAGGCCGAACTGGGCAAAGCAGCTTCGGGTGAGGCGTTTTTGCTGCAAGGCGGAGATTGCGCGGAGAGTTTCGCGGAATTTCATCCCAACAACATCCGCGACACATTCCGCGTGCTGTTGCAGATGGCAGTGGTGCTGACCTTTGCATCGAAGCTACCGGTGGTGAAGGTCGGCAGGCTGGCGGGCCAGTTCGCCAAGCCGCGTTCGGCCGATACCGAAGTCATTGGCGGCGTCGAATTGCCGAGCTATCGCGGCGACAATGTGAACGACATGGCGTTCACGGCCGAGGCCCGCGAGCCGGACCCGGAGCGGATGGTGCGCGCCTATAATCAGTCGGCGGCGACGCTCAATCTGGTCCGCGCCTTTTCGACCGGCGGCTATGCCAGTCTCGATCAGGTGCATGGCTGGATGCTCGATTTCATGGGCCGCAGCCCGTGGGCGAGCAAGTTCGAGGCGATGGCCGATCGGATCGGCGAGGCGCTGGCCTTCATGCGCGCCTGCGGTCTCAACCCCGAAACGGTGCCGCAGCTTGGCGGGACGAGCTTCTATACCAGCCACGAAGCTTTGCTGCTGCCGTTCGAACAGGCGCTGACGCGGCAGGATTCGCTGACCGGCGACTGGTACGACACCAGCGCGCATATGCTGTGGATCGGCGACCGGACCCGGTTCGAAGGGTCGGCCCATGTCGAATATCTGCGCGGCATCGGCAATCCGATCGGCATGAAGTGCGGTCCCAGCCTGGAACCGGACGCGCTGCTGCGCCTGCTCGACTTGCTCAATCCGAGCCGCGAGGCGGGTCGCATCACACTCATCACCCGCTATGGCCATGACAAGATCGAGGCCGGCCTGCCCAAGCTGGTGCGCGCGGTGCTGCGCGAGGGCCATCCGGTAGTCTGGTCATGCGATCCGATGCACGGCAATGTCATCAAGGCCGCCAATGGCTACAAGACCCGGCCGTTCGATCGCATTCTGGCCGAAGTGCGCGGCTTCTTCGCCGTGCATCGCGCCGAAGGCAGCTTCGGTGGCGGCATCCATGCCGAAATGACGGGGCAGAATGTCACGGAATGCACCGGCGGCGCGATCGCGATCACCGATGAAGGGCTGGCGGACCGCTACCACACCCATTGCGATCCGCGCCTGAACGCGGCGCAGAGCCTGGAACTGGCGTTCCTGCTGGCGGAAATGCTGAACGAGGAACTGAAGGAACGCCGCGCGGCGGCCTGAGGCGTGGGGAGGGAGGCGTGCCTCTCTCCCACTGCCGTCATCCCCGCGAAGGCGGGGATCCATTCAAGCTGACGCGCGCTGGAATGGACGTTGCGCTTCCCGAGCGCAGACGCGCAAGGGGGGGGGGTAAATGGGTCCCCGCCTGCGCGGGGACGACGGGGTGTCAGAGGAGCTGTGCTGAAGGGGAGCGCTTATTTGCGCGCCTTGCGTGCCGCATAGCGCGCGTCGCGCTCGGCCTTCTTTTCGGCTTCGGTCTTTTCGACTTTCTCGACCTTCACTGGCCTTGCCGCGATCGCAGCCTGTTTTTCGGCCGCGATTCGTGCCTTTTCGGCCTCCCGCGCCGCTTTCTTTTCGGCGGCGGCGGCGATTTTGGCGGCTTCCTTGGCTTCAGCCGCAAGCCTGCGTTCTTCCAACACCGCTGGGTCGACCGGGGGCTTGGCTTTCAATGCTTCGAGCGCCTTCTGCCGCGCCTGCGCGGCGAGGGCCGTGCGTTCGTTGAAACTGGGCGCCTTATATGAGGCCATTTTTCGAATAGTCCTTGGAAGTGATGAAAAAGGGAAGCGCGCCGCCTAGCATGGATCGGCGCGAAAGGGGAGAAAAGTTGCAATCACGCGCCAGCGGCGCACCATTCAGGCCAGATCGCGACGGCGGAAGCTGTCGGCATCGGCGGCGTTCCACCAGCGGCGCAGCGTCGCATGTGCGGTCCCCGCGATCAGTTCGCCCGGCGCCACGAACGGATAGATTTCGTCCATCTGCCGCATTTCGGCGACGTTGATCCGCTGGCGCAGATGGCCGGGCCGGAAGTCGTCCGGCGAATTGAGCCCGGCGGCGACGACAATGTCGTGCAGCGCATGCAGCGTCGATTCGTGGAATCGCGCCACCCGCTCGGCCTTATCCGGGACGACGAGGCCGCGTTGCCGCGCGGCCGACTGGGTGGCGACCCCGGTGGGGCATGTGTCGGTGTGGCACCGCATCGACTGCACGCATCCGAGCGAAAACATGAACGCGCGCGCAGCGTTGCACCAGTCAGCCCCGAGCGCCGCATTCATCGCGATCGCCGCGCCGGACGCGACCTTTCCCGATGCCGCCAGTTTCACCTGGCCCTTTAGGTCGGCACCGACCAGCGCATTACGCGCGATGATCAACCCTTCGCGCAGCGGCATGCCGACCCGGTCGGACAATTCCTGCGGCGCGGCCCCCGTGCCGCCTTCCGCTCCGTCGATGACGATGAAGTCGAGCCAGATGCCCGTCTCCAGCATCGCCTTGACGATCGCGAACAATTCATGGGGGAAACCGACGCACAGCTTGATCCCGACCGGCTTTCCGCCGGACAGGTCGCGCATGCGGGCGGCGAATTCGACCAGTTGCTTGGGGGTGGAAAAAGCGCTGTGACCCGGCGGGGAAAGGCAATCCTCGCCCTGCGGCACATTGCGCGTCGCCGCGATCTCCGCTGTCACCTTCGCGCCGGGCAGCAGGCCGCCATGGCCGGGCTTGGCGCCCTGGCTCAGCTTGATCTCGGTCATCCGCACAGACTCATGGCTGGCCCGGTCACGGAACAAGGCGGGGTCGAACCGGCCCTGCGCATCGCGACACCCGAAATAGCCCGATCCCAGTTCCCACACGATGTCGCCGCCATGTTTGAGGTGATAGGGCGAAATCCCGCCTTCCCCCGTATCATGGTAGAAGCCGCCGATCTTCGCGCCCTGATTGAGAGCCTCGATCGCATTTTGCCCCAGCGATCCGAAGCTCATCGCCGAAATATTGAGGCGTGACGCCGAATAGGGCCGTGCGCACTGATCCGACCCGACCATGACGCGCATGTCGCGCGGGGCTTGCGGGTTGGGCGTGATCGAATGGGCGAGCCATTCATATTCCCCGGAATAGACATCGAGTTCCGTGCCGAACGGATGTGCGTCGACATCGCCCTTCGCCCGCGCATAGACGAGCGCGCGCTCGTCATGGCTGAACGGCCGGCCATCCAGATCGCTTTCGACGATATAGGCGCGCAGGAAGGGCCGCAGCCATTCGAAAAGCCAGCGGAACCGCGCAGTGCCGGGGAAATTGCGCCGCAGGCTGTGCTCGCTCTGCACCAGATCGACCAGCGCGATGACCAGCGCCGGAAGAGTGATCAACAGCCCCCAATAGAGCAAGGGATGGTGGCGGGCGACCGCGAAAATGGCTGCCGTAACGCCCAGCCCCAGCCAGAGCAGGCTGTTGCGGCTGATCGGCCGGTCGGTAAAGAGCGCCGCGCCGATATTAGCATTCCGCATGCTTGTTCCTTTTCGGGTTCGCGCGAATTTGTCCGCCTAATGCGTGCGCGTGATCTGCTGTTCCGGCCGGTCCAGAAGCGCGAGGCTGGCGGCGAGGTCTTGCTGTTTGAACGGCTTGGTCAGGCGCGGCAGGTCGGGCGCGATCCCCTTGCCTTCGGCATAGCCCGAGATCACGAGCACGCGGATGTCGGGATGGTGCACCCGCACCTGGTGGGCAAGGTCGGTGCCCGACAGGCCGGGCATCAGATGATCGGTCACCAGCAGGTCGACATGAGGGCCATCGTTCAGCAACGTCAGCGCGGCTTCGGCAGAGTCCGCCTCGATGACCTCATAACCCAGCTCGCCCAGCATGTGCACGGTACTCGCCCTGACCAGATCCTCGTCATCGACCACCAGCGCCGTGCCGCGATCCACGCCATACAGATCGATGCTGTTGACCGCAGCGAGCGATGTCGGCTGCTGACGGCTCACCGGCAGCCACAGACTGACGGTCGTTCCCCGGCCCGGCATACTTTCCATGCCGAGCGCTCCGCCCAGCTGCGCCGCGAGGCCATGAACCATCGACAAGCCCAGCCCGGTCCCCTGACCGATGCCCTTGGTCGTGAAGAAAGGCTCGATCGCCTTGGCCATCGTCGCCTTGTCCATACCGATCCCGGTGTCAGTCACGGTCAGGCGAATATAGGCGCCCAGTGGCAGGCCGACGGCATTGACCGCGGCAAGACTTTCTTTGGCCAGGCCGATGGTCAGCGCACCGCCGTTGGGCATCGCGTCGCGCGCGTTCACCGCCAGATTGAGCAGCGCCATCTCGATCTGGTTCGCGTCAGCCAGCGCGGGCGGAAGATTGTCGTCGATCGCGAAGGTGAGACGGACGCGCGGCCCGCATGTCGAACCGATCAGGTCTGCCAGATCGCGGACCAGCGCCGCCGTATCGACAGCCGTCGCCTGCAAGGGCTGTCGGCGGGCGAACGCCAGCAAGCGCTGAACCAGCGTTTTGGCGCGGTCCGCCGATTGCATCGCGCCCTCGATCAGCTTGCGCTCGCGATCGCTGCCGATGCCCCGGCGGTGCAGCAGGTCGAGGCTGCCCACGATAGGAGTCAGCAGATTGTTGAAATCATGCGCGACGCCGCCAGTAAGCTGGCCCATCGATTCGAGCTTTTGCGACTGGCGAAGCGCGTCCTGCGTCTTTTCGAGCGCTTGCGTGCGTTCGGCGACGCGCTCTTCCAGCGTTTCGTTCAGCCGCCGCAGCCGCTCTTCGCTCTCGCGCAGCGCGCCCTCCATGCGGCGGCGCTCGGAAATATCGTTGAACAGGACCGCGAGCTGGTTGGAGGCCGGCTCCCCCGCCGGGAATGCGTAAATTTCATACCAGATATCACCCAGCGCGCCGGCATATTCCTCGAACCGGCTATGTTCGCCGCTCTTTACGACATCGCCATATCGGTCGAACCAATATTGCTCATGATCGGGCACGAGCGATCGCATCGACCGGCCGACCGCATCGGTGAGACCGGTCTGCCGGGCAAAGGCGGGATTGGCTTCCAGAAAAAGATAGTCGATCGGCCTGCCGGCGTCGTCGAACTGCATTTCGATGATGCAAAAGCCCGAATCGATCGAATCGAAAAGGGACCGATATTTGGCCGCGCCGCGGTGCAGCTCTGCGAGGCGCGAGCGCGCATCATATTGGCGTCGCCGTCCGCGCAGGGCGGACTGGGCAAGGCTGATCAAGGTCGTAGGGTGAAAGGGCCGTTCGAGAAACGTCACATTGCCAAGCGCGTCGAGAAAACGCCGGGCGGCGGGGTTGCGCTCGAGCCCCCCGCCCTTGTGCGTCAACAGGATGAACGGAAAATCGGACCATTCGGGCTGCTGCGCAAGCCATTGGGCGATCGGACTGAGATCCGCCGATCGAAGTCCTTCTTCGGTCAGCAGCGCAAAGCCCGCGCCCTGTTCGAGATTGTCCACCAGCGTCGGCACCGAAGCGCACAGCGTCGACTGGATGCTCGCTTCCTGAAGGATCGTCGCGGCGACCGAGGCGTCGCGCCCATGGGGTGCGAGGATGAGCGCGCGTTCGAACAGACCGGACATCACGTCGGCGGATCTCCCAACAGCCCCGGCGCATCGCCCATGAACGTCGGCACGCCCCGCAGCACGCCGTGGAAGCCGACCAACGGTTCTCCCATCCGGATGCCGGTACTGCCGATCCGATATTCGCGTATCGTGTCCTCATGCGATCCAGTTCGTTTCTTGATGACGGAGATAGCCCGGCGCACGCGGCCCGACGCTTCGAAATAGCGCAGTAAAATCACCGTGTCGGCGAGATAGGTGATATCGATCGGCGCCTTCATGTCGCCGACCAGTCCATGCTGGGCGACAGACAGGAAGGTCGTCGCGCCCTGACGATTGAGATATTGCAGCAGTTCGTGCATATGAAGAACCAGCGCATTTTCTTCAGGCATCGCCGCCTGATAGCCGTTTAGACTGTCGATCACGATCGTGCGAACCGCCTGATCCTCGACACAGCTACGCACGCGATGGGAAAATTCGCCTGGCGTGAGTTCGGCCGCATCCACCTGTTGAACGATCAGTTGTCCATCGTCGACCAGCCGGCGCATGTCGATGCCCAGCGCAAGCGCGCGATTGAACAGCAGGCCAATTTCTTCATCGAAGATGAACATGGCCGCCCGCTCGCCACGCGCAATGGCTGCTGTAACGAAGGTCAGGTTCAGTAGCGACTTGCCCGTTCCGGCCGGACCTAGGACGAGGATGCTCGACCCCCGATCCACGCCCCCGCCGAGAAGCGCGTCGAGTTCAGGAATATCACTCTGCAAAATATCGCGCGCGAAATCGCCCTTATGTTCAGCCGCCACCAGCCTCGGAAAGACCCGGACAGCGCCCGTATCGATGGAAAAATCATGGAAACCGCTGCGAAACCGCCGTCCGCGATATTTGATGGCGCGCATGCGACGGCGTTCGGGCCCGTAATTGGGGGATAGTTCCTCCAGCCGCACGACACCATGCGCGACGCTATGCACCGTCTTGTCCGCAACATCGGCGGTCATATCGTCGAGCATCAAGACGGTCGCCTTTTGCGTCGCGAAAAAATGCTTTAGCGCAAGGATCTGGCGTCGATAGCGTAACGAACTCTGCGCCAGAAGACGGATTTCCGACAGGCTGTCCAACACCACCCGGTCGGGTTTGATCCGGTCGAACGCCTCGAAGATGCGCTTCGTCGTTTCACCCAGTTCCAGGTCCGACGAGTAAAGCAGGCTCTGCTGCTGTTCGGCGTCCAACAGGCTTTCCGGCGGCACAAGCTCGAAAACCTCGACGCCTGTCAGGTCCCAGCCGTGCGACGCCGCACTGTCGCGCAACTCCTCGTCGGTTTCCGACAGGGTGACATAAAGACAGGATTCGCCCCGTGCCGCCCCCGTCATCAAAAACTGGGTCGCGATCGTGGTCTTGCCGGTTCCCGGACTGCCTTCCAGCAGGAACAGCCGACCGCGCGTCAGCCCCCCTGCGAGAATTTCATCCAGTCCCTCGACTCCGGTCCGAGCCTGTTCATCCATGTCCTGAAGCACTTGCATATCCCGTCTAACGCTCGAAACGCGAATGAGGTATCACAGCGAAAGAAACTCCTGAATGCAAGACGGATTGATCGAGATTAACGATCAATAACCTGGTGCAGATGGTAAAGGAATCGCAGGGCTTTCGCGCTAGAGCGCTTGCATGCACGGACCAGCGTCAGCAACAGGGATCACATCCGCCCTGCCGACGGGTGATCGCTATCGCCCCGATATCGACGGGTTGCGCGCGATCGCGATTTTGCCTGTGCTGCTGTTTCACGCCCATATCGGCGGTTTTTCGGGCGGCTATGTCGGCGTCGACGTGTTTTTCGTGATTTCGGGTTTCCTCATCACCGGCATCATCGCCCGCGAAGTGGACGAGCAGCGATTTTCGCTCGTTCGATTCTATGAGCGGCGGTTTCGGCGGATCATGCCAGCACTGAGCCTGATGATAATGGTCGTGCTGGGCGCGGCAGCGTGGCTCTATCTGCCTGGCGATATCGAAAGCGTGCCAAAGTCGGCACTCGCCGCGACCCTGTTTTCGTCCAACCTCTGGTTCTTCACCGATACCGGCTATTTTTCCGGCGGGGCCGATACCAAGCCCCTGCTCCACACATGGTCGCTGGCGGTGGAGGAGCAATTTTATATCGGCTTCCCGATCCTGCTCATGCTGGTCGCGCGCTTTGCGCCGCGCTGGCGAACGGCGGCTGTGGGCGTCATCACGGCGGCGTCGCTCCTGCTCGCGATCCTGATGCAGCGCGATACCAGCGGCTTCACCTTCTATCTGCTGCCCACCCGCGCCTGGGAATTGTTAGCGGGCGCGCTGCTGGCGCTCGGGGCGGTTCCGGCGGTTCGCACGCGATGGCAGCGGGAAGTGATCGCGTTCGGCGGGCTGGTGGCCATCGCGCTGGCCGTCGCCTGCTATAATCGCGACACTATATTCCCTGGCGTCACCGCCCTCGCCCCGGTACTGGGCGCCGCGGCGCTGCTGCATTGCGCCCCGCATACGCTCGCCGGCCGCCTGCTCACCTTGCCGCCGGTCGTGGGGGTCGGCCTTATCTCCTATTCGCTTTATTTGTGGCACTGGCCGCTGATCGTGCTCACCGAATATGCGACGGACATACCGCTGACGGGTGCCGTGCGAATCATCGTGATTGCCGCCTCGATCGCCGCGGCGACCCTGTCCTGGCGCTTCGTCGAACGGCCTTTTCGCGACGCGCGGCGCGTGCCCTCCCGGCGCGTCTTTCAATTCACCAGCGGCGCGATGCTGTTGCTAAGCGCGCTGTCGGCGGCCCTGATCTTCGCCGGGCCGTGGTCCTCGCGCTTCTCGCCAGAGGTTTTGGGGTTGATCGCCGGGCGCGACGATATCAGCCCGATGCGCAAACGCTGCCACGATAGCTTCATGCGGGGCGCAGCGCCCTGTGTGCTGGGCGCGAGTACGCGGCCCGACGCGATGCTGTGGGGCGACAGTCACGGCGTGGAAATGGCCTATGCCTTGTCGGAGGCTGCGAAAGCGCATGGCCACGCGTTGATCGAACGCACCACGTCAAGCTGTCCGCCGGTGTTGGGCTATGACGCGCCGAAGGACCCGCGCTGCGTCCGCGCCAACAACGCGGCCTTCGATTCCATCCGTGCGGACCCGCATCTGCGCCGCGTCTATCTTGCCGCCTTCTGGGCCAATGGACAGTTTGACGACCCGGCCTTTCTTCGCAAGCTGGACGGCACCATCGGCGCGCTGAGGCGGCTGGGTCGTGAGGTCGTGCTGATCGGCCCCGTGCCGCCTCAGCCGTTCGACGTGCCTCGCCGCCTGGCGCACCTTGCGCGGGCCGGGCAACTCTCACGCGCGCTGGGCATGGACCGCGCGACGATCGAAGCGAGAACCGTGCATCTGCGGGGGTTCATCAACGGCTGGCGGCGGAGCGGCGTGCGCGTCATAGAACCGGTGGCGTCGCTATGCCGCAAAGCCACATGCGACATCGTCCGCGAGGGCAAGCCGCTTTATTTCGATTCGCATCATCCGAGCCTGACGGCGGCGCGCCTGATCGTGGCTCGAGCTTCGCCTTACGGCTGAGACGTTATTCCGCCGCCAGCGCGATCGAAGCGCGGGGCAGTTCCTGCGCCAGCGCGCCGGCGATCGCGGTGATCATCGCCCGCGCGACGGCCAGCCCCGGTCCCGGACCGTCCAGCGCGGCATCGAGATAGAGCGAGCGGTCGACCTCCAGCTGCAAGGCGTGCATCGCATGCGCGGGCCGGCCGTGGCGTTCGATCAGATGATCGCCGGGATAGGGGTGGTTCTGAGCGGCGACGACGCCATGCCCGGCCGCGACATCGGCGGCCAGCGTCATCAGCCGCGCCGACGCGCTGCGCCCGAACCTGTCGCCGAGGACCAGCTGGGCCGCCGCCCGCCCCGCCGCCGCCGGGGGCAATGGCGGCATCGAATGCAAGTCGATGAGGATCGCATGGCCGTGAGCCTCGCGGGCCGCCTGCATCAATCGGGTCAGCGCCGCGTGATAGGGCCGGTGGATCAGGGCGATCCGCCGCTGCACTTCCGACCAGGGCAGCAGCGCCCGCCACAATTCATTCGCGCCGGGCACGCGGCGAGGGATGAGGCCGAGGCCCCCGCGCAATTTGATGCTGGCCTGAAGCGGCGCGCCTGGCGGTATTCCCGTGATCATGACCGGGTCGATCTCCCGCTCGTGGCGGTTGAGATCGATGCAGGCGCGCGGCGCTTGCGCGATCATCACGCTGGAGCCGCTCGCGATCAAATCATGGGCAAGACAATCGACCCAGCGGTCCTCCAGCCGCCTCAGCACCGCCAGACTGACGCGCGCGGCACCAAGCAAGGCGTCGCTATAGGCGCGTCCCGCATGGGGGACCGATATGATTACCGGGCTTATGGGGATATCCGGCCCAAAGCGATGAAAGGCAGGCGTCATTTCGACCGGAGGACGCGGTGCGGAATTCGCCAACAGGTGTCCTTTCAGCGCCTCGGGCAAAAATAGTTACCTGGCTGGATAATAATTAAACCTTGTCGCATATATCGGCGGGGGGTGCCACCCCGCTGCGCTGATGCAAGCCGGGACGGGCATGGAATAGCCACAGGGCTGATGACGGGATAGTTGGGGCGATGGTGCGAATCCTGCTGGCGGAAGATGACGAAAGCATGCGCACCTATCTGGCACGGGCGTTGGAACGGTCAGGCTATGACGTGGTCGCCGTGAGCACCGGGACAGAGGCGCTGCCCCATATCGGCGCCGATCGCTTCGACCTGTTGCTGACGGACATCGTGATGCCCGAAATGGACGGCATCGAACTGGCCCAGCATGCAGCGGCCGTGGCCCCGGATATGCGGATCATGTTCATCACCGGCTTTGCCGCCGTTTCGCTCAAAGCCGGGAAGGCCGTGCCGCAGGCCAAGGTCTTGTCCAAGCCCTTCCACCTGCGCGACCTCGTGCTGGAGGTCGAGCGCATGTTCGGCAGCGAAAGCCTGACCGGCCTTAGTTGAAGAGCCTTTCAGTCGGGAATGACTTCCTCGACATCGGGCGTCGGATCGAGCGGGATGCCCGCCATCGCCGCGCGGAATCGTTCCCGGTCCAGCCCATCTTCCCATGCCGACACGACCACGGTCGCCACCGCGTTGCCGATGAAATTGGTCAGGCTGCGACATTCGCTCATGAAACGGTCGACGCCGAGAATGAGGGCCATGCCCGCCACCGGCACCGAGGGCACGATGGACAAGGTCGCAGCGAGCGTGATGAAGCCCGCACCCGTTACCCCCGCCGCGCCCTTGCTGGATATCATCGCGACCAGCAGCAGCAATATCTGCTGTTCCAGGCTCAGATGCACATTGCAGGCCTGGGCGATGAACAGGGCCGCCAGCGTCATATAGATGTTGGTGCCGTCGAGGTTGAAGCTGTAACCGGTCGGCACGACCAGCCCGACTACCGACTTGCGGCAACCGGCGCGCTCCATCTTCTCGATCAGGCTGGGCAGCGCTGCTTCCGACGAGGAGGTGCCGAGCACCAGAAGCAATTCGGCCTTGAGGTAGCGCAGGAGGTGGAGGATGTTGAACCCCGCGAACCAGGCGACGGTGCCGAGCACGACCAGGACGAAGATCAGCGACGTCAGATAGAAGGTCGCGACCAGCCCGGCGAGGTTGGCCAATGTGCCGACGCCATATTTGCCGATGGTGAAGGCCATCGCGCCGAATGCGCCGATCGGCGCTGCCTTCATCAGGATCGCTACCAGCCGGAAGATCGCATGGCTCGCCGATTCGAAGATCGTCATCAGCGGCCTGCCCTTGTCACCGATCAGCACCATCGTAATGCCGAACAGGATCGCGACGAACAGGGTCTGGAGAATATTATCCTCCGCCACCGCCGATATCAAAGTGCTGGGGATGATGTTCAGCAGGAAGCCGGTTAACGTGCGGTCATGCGCCTGGAGCGCGAAATCGGCGACCTTGCCCGCGTCGAGGGTCGCCGGATCGATATTGAGCCCCTCGCCCGGACGCACGACATTGGCGACGATCAGGCCGACGACCAGCGCCAGGGTGGAGAAGGTCAGGAAGTAGGCGAAGGCCTTGGCCGCGACCCGGCCAATCGCGCCCAATTCCTTCATGCCGGCAATGCCGGTGACGATCGTCAGAAAAATGACCGGCGCGATGATCATCTTTACCAGCTTGATGAAGCCGTCGCCGAGCGGCTTCAGCGCGACGCCCGCGTCCGGCCAGATATGGCCGATAGTGACGCCCAGCGCGATCGCCACAAGCACCTGCATATAGAGTTGCCGGTAAAATGGCAGGCGCGGGGCGGCCTGGATCGGTGACGTTGTGGGCAGCATCGAATTTGGTCCCCCTGTTCGCGCCGAACATATGGCCTGCCCCCGCCCTGTCCAGCGGATTAGGCGGCGATAGTGCAGATTTCGGCTTGCACGGCAGGATACCCCCCGCTATGGGCTGCCTTCCCGTGGGCGTGTAGCTCAGTGGTAGAGCACTGTGTTGACATCGCAGGGGTCGCAAGTTCAATCCTTGCCACGCCCACCATCGAAAAATCCGCTAGGTCCAAGGACTTAGCGGATTTTTTGTTAGGCGCGCAAGACGGTGACATTTGCGTGCTGTTGGGTGAGTTTTGGGTGAAGCGCCGACCCGACTTTTTTGGTGAGATCAGAGACGACATCCTCGATCCCATCCCTGATTGTGCCTAAATAATCAGGATCGAAGATGGCGTAGCGGCTGGACGTCTTGCCGAAAGGCCGGTGACCAAGCGCGATTTCCAGTTCGATGAGGTCAACACGCCGATTGGCCAGGATCGTTGCCATGCTGTGACGCAGAAGCTTTGGCCCCCAGCCAAGCGGAATGCCCAATTTGTCGCGGGCGCTGTTCCAACTACTCTTGATGGAGGCTACGCGAATCTGCTCGATCAGTTCGGCTTGCTCTTCTGGGTCACACCTCTTTCGCTCCCTGCATACGAGCCAGTCGTCGGTAGCACTCAGCCATGAATGCAAGAGGTCGATCACGGGAACGGTTGGCCGCACTTTCTTGGTCTGTATGCGGCTCGCCGGGTTTAGCGCAAACAGGCGTTCTTCCTGCATCCACTGGCCTCGCCCAGGCCGAACGCTCATATCGAGAATCGCATCGGGTCGGGCCAAGGTCGTTATCGATCCGACTAGATATCGGCGAAACGGGAGGAGACGGTCGGCATGTCCGCTGTAGGTTCCCGCTCCGTTAAGCGAGAAGTCCAACAGCTCCGCAATCGCGTCGACGGATAAACGATATGTCCGCTGTGGCGTCACCTTGTCACGCGTTTTGTGCTGGAGAGGCGGAACGTACCGCGTGCGTCGCGCCTTAAATGCGTGCGCAAGCGCCGCTTTCAACTGGATGATGCTTTCTTCTACCGTGGCCGCGCTGCGAGGGCGTCGCTTACCTTCGATCCATTGGCCTTGAGCATCTTTTTTGCGTGCAATGATCGGTTCCGCCAGTGCCCATTGCCGAAAGCGATTCAGAAAACGATCATCGAGGTCGTCGGGAAGGAATGGGTCGGTCAACCTCCCCGCATCCGCTTCAACGTCCATGAAACGGGTCATCAGCTTCAGGCGCGCCTTTATCGCCACAGCGCTCACCTGATTGCTGCCATGCTCGAGCCAGTAGTCGGTCATTGCCTCGGGGACACTGTAGAGTACTTGTTCCCCGACAGTCGGGCGGTGAACGGCAAGATAATGAACGTCCAAAGCATCGCATGCTAGTCGAACGTCTGTCGTGCCCGTCGTCTTGCGGCGCTGATGTCCTGAGTCTGTGTCATACCACCAGATATACCATCGGTTGCTGATTGGTTCGCCGCCGGCCCCCCGGGCATAGTCGAGCCAGAACTCTCCGCGCTGATATATTCCCCCTTTGACAGCCGACATCGGGCTTGCTCCTTCAACAAATGCGCTTTGGAGACGGCCAGGGATTCGACCAGGCCGATGTCAGCGAGGACATCGAGGTCTTCTGCGGAAAGGCGGATGCCCCTTCGCTGAGCGATCGCGCGCGAGATCCTTCGATCAAGGTCGATAACCGCGTCATCGAAGAGGCTTGTTTTCCAATCCTTCCTGCTAGCCACCTCCTTCCGTCTCTTCACATCTCCCTCCCCTTCCCTGACCCTAGGGGAGAGTTGAAATTTTCGGATTGTCCACGCTGGACGGAGCGGAACACGGTCGTTCCGAAGCGCCTGCCAAGATGGTCTGCCACGGATCGGGAATAGCGACGCTGACGCCACGGCGTTGGGCTGTGATAGGCTCCTACTGCATCCCAATATCCCCGCGCCTCGCCTAGCTGAGACGTGAATATCCACCGCGCCGCATGCGCGTTGAAGCAAGGATCGAATTTCAGCCAATGCCTGACCTCCCTTTGACCGCGACCGAGAGCTTTGGCGATCTTGGGAACCCACCAGCTGTTGATCTGGAAAGGCCCCAGGTCATGGCTTCCGTTCGTGTTGAGAACCTCAGCGCCGATCCATCCCGCCTCCTGGTCGCGAAGACCCCAAAGGGTTTGTTCAAGCCAGACCACGCCATGAGATGCCGCCTTGATGCAGACAGCAATCTGGCGTTCTTGACTTTCGGAGGGAGCGCTGGCCTGAGCCGGAAAGTTTGGATTGGCCATGAGCATCGCGAGGACCGCGGACAGACTCGCTTTAGCGATCCAGTCCATCACGACCTCCCCCGCGCACGTCGTTTGTCGTTGTACGATCACTACCCTGTTCCTGAGCACCGGCTCGAAGCCCAAGAGCCGTCAGATGCCGGTCGAATGCTTCCGCCATATTCTGGGCGTTGGAGGCAAGCCGGGCAGCCAGCCCTCCCTTCCTGCTGCTCCGCCGGACGAGCCGGGCGCCGAGCCAGCGGTCGGCCTGGTTCCTAAGTTCGAGCTCTTGGTCCTCACGCAGGATCGCAAATTGCGATGGATTGTGCGCCGCCATCCGATCCGCTCGGTCACGCTCGAGCCGTCCCAATCCCTCGATTGCAGAGGTCTTTTCCCCGGAGGCGCGCTCCAGCTTATCAACGAGGCGATCCTTGTCTTGCGTCCAGAGCTTGACGCCCAGCCGAGCGCGCGTGATCGCCGTATAATAGTTCTGAGCTGTGACGAGCGGCGATCCGATCGGTGCCAGCACATACACGCGGGCATAAGTGCGGGACTGGGCGGAATAAATGGTTTCCGCATAGCCATGATCCCAGCTTTTATGCTTGGCGAGGTCGATCTCCTGGGTGTGATCCGCTTTGTCCCAGCGAATTGTGGCGATGGCGCCGTCGAGGCGCTCGACGGTACCACGTTGGGCATTTTTGATGCCAAGTTCGTGGGCGACAAGCCTCCACTGAATGCGATCGCCTTGGGCGAGGTCACGGATTTCCGGAACGAACACATTGACCCGTCCCGCCTTGGTAAGGCGTGGATCCCAACGAATGACGCGGCCATGTTCATCAACCAGGCGTACTATCGGTCGGCCACGTTCGTCGCGCGCGTTACCGAGCACACGATATTCTGCGTCACGGGCCAAGCCCGCTTCGGCGTGAGCGCGACCAAAGGTGACGATCTGACCGGATGAATAGAAGCGAGCGAGATGCTTTTCCTGTTCGGAAAAGCCCGCCGGCGCCAAAATAGAAAGTCTGCTGTCCTGCGCGGCGACCACCCCTTCGCGCTGCAATGTCTCGCGGACCTGCGTATTGACGACCAGCCTGGTGGCATTGTCCAGAACAAGTATATTGGTTGTTGCCCGGGTTTCGGGCCGGAGCCTTGTCCATTCACCAACGAGTCCTTTCGCCAGCGCCTCCGCGTCGGCCCCGGCCACGACCTTGTCTAATTGCTCGAGCGACCCCGCATAATCGCCGGCACGCGCTCGGGCGACCGCATCCTTCATGCGCGCCGTCTCTTGTCGACGCGATTCGGTAAGCTGCGAGGTTGGCATTCCGAGCTGCTGCATGAGCCAGAACGCTTTGCCCTGCTCGATTGCGCCCGTCTGCTTGTTGTCGCCCAGCAGGACCAACCGCGCCCCAGTTGCGCGACTGATTTCAAGGACGCGCAGTGCCTGGCGGTTCCCCAGCTGGCCCGCTTCGTCCAGGATCAGGACATCCTGCCCGGAAAGGCCATAACCGCCCTCAGCAAGCAGGCTCGCCACGGTTCGTGATCCGATCCCCGCCGTGTCGCCAAGGTTGGCAGCGGCAGAAGAGGTTGGCGCTAAAGCATGTAGCGTGGAGCCGGGCTCAGCAGCTGCGCGCAGTGTGGCGATCAGTGTCGATTTGCCCGAGCCGGCCACCCCATGGAGAGCCGTTACCCGATCGCGGCTCAGGGCCATGTCCACAAGCGCTCGCTCCTGCATCGGAGACAATCCAGCCCTATCGAGCGAAGCAAGCAGGCGATCGGCAGAAGCGATCGGCCGGCCATCTTCTATCGAAAGGGCGAGGTGCAGCGCGAGCGCTTGCTCGAACCGAGCCGAGCGGCGTGTCGTACGTCCGCGGTTGAGGATTTGGTCGCCCGTCTGCTCCCGGGTCGCGAGCAACTTACGGCGCGCCTCATGTTCATCGATGAGCGGACGCACATCCCGGAAACGGACCTCGCCTACATGCGCGGCAAGCCCGTTCGCAAGAAATCGGCCAAATGGATTGACCGCCTCGCGCCCCTCGGTTTGCCGGATCCCAAATAAGGCTGCGCGCGCCGAGTCGGCGGGCGCGACCATGATCGTACGTCCTTCGCGCCGCTCCGCAGCCTGGCGCAGGCTGTCGAGCGCTGGGGCATATTCCCCAAGCCGAGCCCGCCACTGGAGATGCAGCGCCTCCAGGCCGATCTTCTCCTTGGGGCCCCGCGTCGCGTAGAAAGATTGTCGGCGCGCGGCCTGTCCTTCCAGACCATGTTCGCGGGCATGGGCATCGATCTGTTCCGCCCGCTGCGACATTTCCGCGACCAGCTCTTTGGGCACCCCGCGGATTTCGAAAAGGCCCCGGCGCGGGTCGGCAGCGATTTCATAGCCAAGCGTCCGCAGGCCGTGCGCGAGTTCGTTTCGGTAAATCTGCCCGGAACTCATCTGCTCGCTGTACATTGCCCGGGTCTCCAGGCTCGACATGGGGGCGTCGCGTTCGCGATTGGTCATGTTGAGAACCACCACATGGGTGTGAAGATGCGGATCGAGTTCACGGCTCGCATGTTCGGTAAAGCGCGCCCAGAGAAGCCGCCCGGTCGTCTCGTGCCGAACGGTACCCTCCTCCCGGCGCCGCAGTTGCGCCTGCTCCTCGAGCCATGACAGCGCGACGCTGACCGCGCGTTCGTGCGCCGTGGCGATCCGCGTGTCGCCGACCGCCAGTGCGATGACCGAGACCGATTTAGGCGCGCTGAGTGCGAAGTCCCAGCCTGGGTGGTGCTCGATCCCCTCCTTGCGGTGCCGCCCGAGTTGCTGGCCCGCGACCTCGCCACGGAGCAGAGTTTCGAAGGTTTTCGGATCGACTTCGCCGGAAAGCCCGAGTTCGTCTGCAAGCTCGCCACCCCATTGCGAGCCCTCCGTCCCGCCCTTGGTGTAGTAGTCGCCGATCGTGTAGTAGCGCGCGATGTTGCCGGCTGTGCCGGTCAGTCGTCGAGGATGCATCATGCCGGCCTCGACGCGCTACGCGCACCGCCCCTGCGGCCGTGCTGAGACAGGCCAAAGCCGGATGAGCGACCCAAAAGTTCCGGTCCCGGCGTGGGCGATCGGGGTGGCTGCGCCACACTGCCGGCAGAAGGAGCGGCCTCGTATCGCGGCGGGCCGCTCCCCTCAAGCGGGAGTTCAGGCGATGGGGTTTCCTTACGCGATGGGCGCGCTTTCTTCGCCATGGTCTTGGACGCGTCCGGAACAGGCGACGGGACGGTGGCGGACAGTCGTACTGCAGGCGCCGTCCGGTCCTCAAAAGCCGGAAAACATGTCGGGGACCGGTTGTAACTGTCGGCGAAGCGCGCAACTGGAAGATTGCGGCCAAAGCGAAGAAATCCGGTCAAATTAGGAAGATTGGTCACCTCCGTGTGCATGACGAGCGGCCGCGTGACCTGCATGCGCGAGAGGTTCACGCCGTCACGCATATCGTTCACGCCATAGGACATGCCTTCATTGGCTTCGACCTGCTCGACCTGTCCCAAATTCTCGGAGACATGCTTAGCGGTCGGCGTGTCGTTCGCGCGCAACGCCACCCAGGTTGAGCAATAGCCGGTGATCGCCGCTGCATCCTGGATGCCGTAGGTCGCCTCGAGCTGCGGGTAACTCTGGAACCCTAATATACCGCAGCCGCCATATTTCCGCGCACGGGCGAGAAAGTCCGAGAGCGAGGGGAGTTTCTGGAGTGTGGGAAGCTCGTCAATAACGCAATAAAGGCGTCGCGCGCGATCGGGCGTGAGGCTCATGATCGCGCTGATGGCGATGTCGAGCCAGACGGTAATCAGCGGCCGTAGCGAGGGCAGCTGATCGGCCTTCACCGTGATGAACAGCCAGCTGTCGTCCTCCTCATTGGAGACCCAATCACGGATCGAGAAGCCATCGAGCGTGTCGTCGAGATAGGAGAAGCTGCGCATGACCGAGGCGAGCTCGGCGCGGATGCCGGCCGATGTGCGATCGCCCTCCGTCGAGATGAAGGCGGCAGCGTCGGTTCCCTCGGCAAAGGTCGCCAACTCCTTGAGCGGAGAACGCAGAATCGTATCGAGGAGAACCGAGACAAGCATGCGGTCGTCGCGGGCGAGCTTGCGGAGAACGGCGACCAGCGTGCCCCGGGCAGCCTTTGCCCAGAAGGGATCGCCTGACTTGTCGGGAATGGTCGACTCGGCGATCTGATCGTAATGATAGTCGCGAGGCACATCGACCCAGGGCGACCAGTTGTCAGCCCGCGCGTCGAGCGGATTGAGCAGGATGTCGTGCCCGGGCCTGTAGAATTTCTCGACGAAGGTCCCCGCCGCGTCATAGACGATGGCTCTGCGGCCCTGCTCGCGGATGCCGGCAAGCATCTTGACTATGATGTTGGTCTTGCCCGTCCCCGGGGCGCCACAGATCAATATATGTTCGGGCTCGAAGGCGTCCGGAACCGGCACACCTCCGATGGCGAAGCTGCCTTTGCGGCTCCCCCATAGCAAGCGTCGCAACTGCCTGGGCGTCCCGAAGCGCGCGCCGCGCAGGAACTGGTTGGATCCAAGGCCCCTCCCCGTCCTCGTAAAGAAGAACCAGGCCCAGAACAGCATGATCAGGGAGAAACTCCCCACCAAGGCCGCGCCGACTAGGAGGTGGTGCTCCATTTCCCGGAGCGCCTGGGCGGCAACGCCCGACTCCAACAGCTTATCGGAGTTGGTCCAATATTCGGGGCCTTCGGCCCCCCGGAACAGGAGGGGCGCGCCGCCTGGAACGTCACTCTTGAGGGTCGCCTCGACGATCTTGAACGCGACGTAACGCTGATAGTCGTTCGCCTTCTCCAGAACATACCAGAGCGTGCCGCCTACCCACAGGACGAGGCCGGCTACCACGGTTTGGACAAACACCTGCGTGGTCATGCGGACATTGTGAACGATCGCCTGTCCGCCCCTGGTCCAGGACCCGAGCGTGTCGTTGCGGAAGATGCTCATGAGCGCTCCTCCACGGGATCGATAAGGCCCCGTTCGAGGAGGAGAGCGCGAGCATCGGCCGTACCCCGAGCGAGGAGGTCGGGATGGCGTGCACTGATATAGGCTGCGAGGATAGCGAACACCTGGATGTTCGTCGCATGCAGCTCGTCGAAGCGGCCATGATAGCCGCCTGCGTCCATACCTTCGTAGCGATCGAGAATGTTGCGGACATAATCCGCGACGTTCGTGTCGGCAGCACGCGCGCCGACGATGAGACGCTCGTAAAGCGCGTCTTTGAATCTGATGGTAACTCTTGCCAAGCGCCGAACTCCTGTTCGACGCCTGATCACGGTGATGAAGCAAGACCGTAGATAGCCGAAATCTACCCTGATCTCAAGGGAATAGATGTATAAGAGCTGGCAGCCAAAGGTTGCCAAGAAAGATCAGTGGCTTGTTCGCAAGGCGACCGTCCTGGACAGCCAAAAGGTGCCACCGGTGCCAGACAGTGCCACCGCAATATCAATGCGGAACGCAGCAAAAGCGGCAGCAACACTGGTGATTCGCGCCCGCAGCACCCGTGCGTACGGTGCATTACAATTTACGCCTTTCAGGCGTGCGTCGCTGCATTCGCATGAGCTTGCGAATGCGCTCAAATCGATGCTCGGGTGGGGGCTAAATCGCTGATCCGAAACAGGAACTTTCGGGCCTGAAAGGATCGGCAAAGACCAGCCGGATGGCTGGTCGAGCCGTACGAATCAGTGCTGCCCATAAATCCCAGTGAGCCCTGGGGATTTATCCCAAAGGCTCACGCTCACCGGACCCTCGGGGCCGGGATTTATGGAGCGACGCCATGCGCAGCGCCGAGACTGTAGACTTCACCGACCTCGATCTTTCGACACTCGATCTCCCCATCATAGGAGAAGGTATCCTGCGCGATGCGCGGGTCCCCGACCTCGGTCTGCGCCTCCGGTCGGGCGGGTCCAGAACATGGGTCCACTTCGAGAAACGCGCCGGGAAAACGACCCGGCACACCCTCGGGGATGCCACGTCCATCCCCCTGAAATCTGCCCGCCTGATGGCATCGGCAGTGAGCGAACCTCCCGAAACCTCGTCCGAACCTGACGCCAAGCCCGCCCGGTTCCTGCCCGACGCGCGTGTCGATGAAGTCATGACCGGTTACCTTGCATTCGGGGCGCAAGGTCGATGGAAAGCCAGCACTGGAAGGCAGATGGCGTCCATCGTCCGCACGTCCATCCTCCCCTCGCTCGGCGCGCGCGAGGTTCGGGATATCACGCAACAGGAGGTAGCGCGCTGGCATCTCGACGTATCGGCACGCACCACATCTGCGCGCATGGCCCTGTCCACCTTGTCGGGCATGATGCTTTATGCGGAGGATCACGGCTTGCGCCCCGCAGGGTCCAATCCCTGCCGTAGCCTCCGTAAGAAGGAGGTCAGCACGCGCGGAAGACAGTTGCCGGCGGCAACCGTCTCGCGCCTTTGGCAGGCGCTCGACCGGCTGCAAAACCGGATGCCCGACGCCTGCGATGCGGTGCGGCTCCTGTTCCTCACTGGCGCAAGGCGAAGCGAGATATTGGGGCTGAGATGGGACTGCCTTTCAGGCCCGCGTGCGGTCCTTGCCGACTCCAAGACGGGCCCGCATGTGGTCTGGCTCAACGCCCTCGCCCGCGCCGTTCTGGATCGGCGTGCGGAAGCGGCAAGCGGCCCGTTCGTGTTTCCAGCGCCCAAGCGAAAAGGCCCAATGACGGTAATAGACCGGCAATGGCGAGCCATCCTGAAAGAGGCGAAGATCACCGGCCTGCGCGTGCATGATCTGCGGCATCACTTTGCCTCTGTGGCCGTCTCCAACGGTATAGATCTGCGCGTCGTCGGACAGTTGCTGGGGCATCGTGATATCGACAGCACCCTGGGATATGCTCACCTCGCTACGGAAACCTTGGTGAAGTCGGCCAGCCGGGTTTCTGCGCGCATCGACCACTCACTTGCGGGCTGCAAAACCGGGGAGCCTTCCCCTCGCCGGAAGGCCAAAACCGTTTCTCCCGTCTCCGGGAAGGAGGTGCGTCATGGCTAATCCACGCCTTTCACTCACGGATGCGATCTGTAAACGGGCAAAGCCACAGGCGACCGAATATGCCCTGCATGACAGTCGTCAGCCGGGCCTTAGCCTGCGTGTCCAGCCAAGCGGGGCGCGAAGCTGGATCATGCGTGCCAGGTTGAACGGGAGGCAGGCCAAGCATTCCCTCGGGACGTTCCCCAAAACCGGCGTGAAGGCCGCGCGTCAGGTAGCCAATGCGCTGCTGGCCGGGAACGCGTCCGCGCCAAAGCTCCTGTCCGATGCCCCGCTATTCGAGGTCTTTCAGGCGGAGCATGAAGCCAAGCACGGCCGATCCTTCAAGCCCTCGGGACTGCGCGCCTATCGAAGCTATGTACATACTCAGTTGCTCCCCGCGTTCGCCGGAAAGGCGCTCGACGCCATCACCCGCCCCGACGTCGTACGATGGTTCGAGAGCTACAGCCTCGTAAGCCCCGGCGGGGCAAATCGCGCGCTGGGCATCCTTGGCCAGATGATCGATTGCGCGAAGCGCTGGGGTCATCTGTCGTCGGACTGGATCAATCCTGTATCCGGCGTCCGGCATAATCGGCGCAAGATCGTCGGCACCTTCCTGACTGAAATGCAACTGGAGCGGCTAGGTGAAGTCCTTGCCCTACGAATGGCGGACGGCTGCATCGCTGCGTCGCTCCTGCGGTTCCTCACGCTGACCGGATGCCGGGTCAGCGAGGCTATCGATCTGGAATGGGGCGACGTGCTGAACGATCGGCTGCGGCTGCGGGACAGTAAGACCGGCCCCCGTGACGTTCCGCTCGGAACCCCAGTCCGCCAGTTCCTCAAGGCGCTTCGCTCCAATGCAAACCAGTCCCTCCGCGCGAAAACCCCTCTGCCCGCGCGCAAGTCTCACGCGGTATTCCCTCTGCCTTCCCGACGCGGATACGGTCATGTGCGAAGCGTCTGGCATAGTGTTCGGAGGCAAGCGGACTTGCCCTCGTCCCTCCGCATTCATGACCTATGTCATAGCTTCGCTAGTCATGCGGTCATGTCGGGAGAGACGTTGCTGACGACTTCGCGGCTGCTCGGGCATCGTCGCATACAGACCACGGCCCGCTACGCCCACCTTGCTGATGGGACATTACTGGATGCAGCGGAAAAGATCGGCGGTCTGCTAATGATGCAGGCGGCGGGGCGGCGGACGGGGAAAGCCGTCAACATCGCTGTGTAGGGATCAAGGCCGAGTAGTGGCGGCGTGTCGGATAGCTTAGGAGGGTTGCCGCCGCCGCCACCATCTTCGCACCAGGACGAAAACGCCCGACGAAAGCCCGATGGCCGGACCAGCCCACATCCAGGCGAAATACATCAGGTCATATCCCGACCGCCTAAATAGCGAGCCGCTCTTGGAGAGCGCGATCCATCCGCAAGCCCGATAATGACAATGCAGGTTGGCGACTTCGGGCCAGTCCACCCTTGCCTCCAGCCACAAACCTGTAAGCGCATAGATGCCGAGAAGAAGCACCAGAACCGCCAACGGCACCCAAAACCGGGGCGGCGCAAGCGGCGGCTCAAGGTCTTCGGGTGGATGGAACAAATGCATGCGGCTGTCCTCTCGCAGGAAGACTGCGCAAAGCGCTGGCGGCTGTCGAGAGGTGGTACAGCGGCTAAAGGACGCCCGCCGTTCGTTTCAGTTCGGCGATTCGCTGGGAACATACCTCATGGACCACGCTGCCCAGCTCCTCGACGCGCGCGGCCAGCCATTCCAGTTCGTCGGCCGTGATCGTATAGTGCTTGGAGTAACGCGCCTTCACATAGGCATCACGCAGCTTCGTAAAGAGGTTCCGCGCCTTCCGGTCATCGCGTGGCCAGACGTTCACCAGCCTCATGTCCAGCTTGTCAGCGATAGAACGCAGAAATGCGATGTTGTGGCGGTGTGGAGTGTAAAAGGTGAGAGTGAGGAGGAGGCAATGATACAGCCGCTCGGTCGCCTGATGAAGGTCAAAAGCCGCCTTCTTCAACCATCCCTGCTGCATGGAATGGAGGGCCGAGCCGTGGAAATGACTCGCGGTGGGAAACCACTCTTCGAAATACTCCAGCGCCAGCTCAAGGGCGTCGGTCGGCTCCTTGGGCTTGGGCTGATGGAGTGCGGTGTCGCTTGACTGGTAGAGTGCGATCCCGTCACGCGCGATGTCCATGAAGAAGAAACGCCCCTGCGCCAGCGCATCGTTTACGTCCTTGAGGCTGTGAACGATAAAGTTGGTAGGCGTCCTTAGCACCTTCGTTACCTGGGTCTCACGGATCAGCCGCTCCTCAGCGTTGTGCCACAGGTCAGGCTCGGTAAGGTCCTGCTGGTTGACGATGACCAGCAGATCATAGTCGGAGACATAGCCCTTCGCCGTATGCGGCTCATCCACCCAATCTCGCCGGGCATGAGAGCCGAACAGGATCACCTTGAGAATGCGCCCCGCCTTGCGCTTCCCCTCCGCCATTACCGTTGCATCGCCGAATTCCTCGAAAAGGAACTGGACGATGCGGGCTAACTCGCGCTGCTTGGCCTGCGGCAGATGGGAAAGATCAGTCTTCATCGGTCTGTCATTTCTATGACCGGCAGGGCGGCCCGGTTCAAGGATAAGTCGGCGCGGTTTCGGTTAAGCCCCGCCCCCGTAGATGCGGGCATGCAGGCCGCGCAACGCTACGAACAGGAGCGTTTCGACTTCGTCGGAAGACATGCCAAGGCGTTGCGCTACCTCGCCCAGAGCGCGCCCTTCGATTCGATGCAGTTGATAGACCTCGCGGGCCATCAACGGCAAACTATCCAGCGCCCGCCTGAACGCCTCGACATCGATCGAATCGGCCGCCCGCCCGGCCAAGAGCCACCCGCTTACCCAAAGGCCAGCAGCATCCGCCTGCGTGATCGCACCGTCATCGACACGGATTGCGCTCTCCTGCCCCCATCGCGCGCGGACCTCGTCGACCGCCTCCACCGAAGCCTTTTGCCACGACTTGGCGGCGAAAAGGTTATCGATCTTCGCCACCAGCATCCGGCCGCTACGCCTCGGCGCATTGAGAAGCGCCAGAGGCGGAATGGCATCGATGAACTCCCGCGCCTCCCGCAACAGAGCCAGAACCGACGGAATGTCCTTCCGCACTGCACGTCCTCCTTCTTCACAACACCGGCCGCCGGAGAGGCGGGGTGGGCGGCAAGGCGTGGACTGGCAGACCCACCGATGAAGTCGGGCTGCATCCGCAGGACCGGAACGAAGTGAAGGACTTGGCGCATAGCGCCAAGTTGCGGCCCGACGCGGTGGGCCTAAAGGGGAACGCCGCCCACCCTGCCTCTTCGGCGGCCAAATAACGACGTCATCGCGGCACGCGATGGCCGTCAGCAGCCAAAGGCTGCCGCGTCAGCGATCGTCACCCGGATGGGACGAGACAAGCGAAGCGCCGGCTCGGTGGAACGCAGTGGAATAAAGCGCGATCGCCCAAGGGCGAGACGCTAAGACGGTCCGCGCCCTCATGCATTGATGCCGCCCTAGGGTCGTTCGAATCCAAATGTGCAGAAAAATTGGCAGCCGATCGGCTCAGTTGCAGATCGCCCGCTCGCGATTGAACCGAGGCCAGATCAAAGCAGTGCCGGTTCGCACCATCGCACAGTTGACCTCCACATCGCTTTGATTGCGACAGATAGCGGTGACTCGATCATAGCTGGTGCCAGTAGGATAGCATTGCAAAGTCTGTCCCTCGGCCAGTGCCGCAAGCTGAGCAGTAGCAGCCGCGCCAGATGCGTCCGGGCATGGGTGCCCGACTGAACAGGTTTCGTCGCTTTCCCGTGCAGCGACCGCATGAAGGCGGACACGCGTGCCGTCGGCGCAACGTAAAGTGTCGCCATCGGTGATTGCCGCCACTGGGCAGGAGAAGCCAGCATCCGCCGATGAAGGTCGGTCGCTTTGAAACCAAGATGGGGACCACAGGTAGACCAGCACTGCGATCGAGAGGATACAGACCGAAGCGAGAAGCATGACGATCGGGTCGCCCTCGATGCGCCAACGGCTTTTCCGCTTCTGCTGCATCATCGCACGGTGATGCGCATTTGCCCAATTGCGATGCCCGCCCCTCTTCATGACCGCGACTTACCATGCGACGGTAAAAGCTTCGCTACCTCATAAGCCCGGCGGCGCAAACCGCCGGGCTTTGGCCCTAACCGAAGAGCTGACCCTGTCGGTTGTCAGCCTGGGTCTTCGCCTTGGCGAGGAAGTCGACCCGCTCGGCAATGACCTCGCAGCCGAAACGCTCGGCGCCGTTCTTGTCCTGCCAGCGGGAATAGTGAAGCCTGCCCGTCACCATGACCATCGCGCCTTTGGTGACATGCTCGGCGACGGTCTTGCCCACACCGTTGAAGCAGGTGATGCGGTGCCACTCGGTCTCGTTTTTGCGCTCCCCTGCCCCGTCGCGGAAGCTGCGGTTCGTGGCGAGCGAGAGACTGGTGATCGCGCTGTCCCCGCGCGTCTTGCGGGTTTCGGGGGCGTTTCCGACGAAGCCGACGAGAGTGACCATATTCTTCATGAGCTGACCTTCCTGATGCTGTTCGATCCGTCCAGGGCTCTTCCCTTGACTGAGCCCCGAAAGGACCGGGCACGGTCGGGATCGCACCGAGCGCAAGCGAGGGAAACTCCGCGCAAAAGGGGTGGTGCGGGCAGGCGGCCGAAGGACGACAACACGGCCCTTGCAGCGCGCGGGTTGCGCATCCCGGCCGGGTTCGGTCAGGGGCATCCTCAGTCTTGAAAAGGGGTGAATCCTGCTCGGCTAGAACCTGCCGTCACGGGAGTGCATGAAGATGGTTAGCTCAGCATCGAAACTGGCGCCTATAAACGGACCAATGGCGGCGGATGAGGTAACTGAGCAGACAACAGCATCGGCTGCGGCGTACGAGCTCCGATCCGACACTGACCACGCGGATTTTTCGGGATTCCGCTTCTGCAGCAAGCATCGACCAACAGCTGTTGTAGAAGATGCCGGGACCAGTCGAATGGAACAGTTGTAAAGAATGGTGCGGCCATTGAGCCCCGCACTGCGCCGTCCGACCATCGCTGTTCGACGACATTGCATCCGGAGGACCGGAACGAAGAGGAGGAGCCGGGCTCTGCCCGGTTTGCCGCTTGCCGCGACGGGACTAGAGGGCAGCGAGGCCCACCGCGCTATTCATAAGCCGGAGGCCAACGCCATCGCGCCCGCGCGATGTCCGCAGCTCTTCGCAGCGCGAGCGCTGCCCGGCTCCAGCAGAGCCCAACAAGGATGCACCCTCGAATCCGGCTGGCCGTCGCGGCGGCGTGCGCGCGGGCCTGGGGGTCAGCCGTCGCCGCGCCCTCCGGCCGGATCGAGCGTGTCACGCGGAAAACAAAATTCCTGCGACCTCTGGCGGCTTCGCAGAAGTCCGCCAGTGCGCGCACACTCGTCCTCGCGTCCCGCATTGCCGGCGAACGGCCGGCCCCGCGTCAGCGATCGTCGCCCGAAGGGACGAGACGCTGAAAGCGGCTCGGTGGAGCGCAGCAGAATAGAGCGCGGCCACCCGCTAGGGTGGGACGCTACCTTGGCGTTTAATCGTTGGCGGTTCAGGAGGCCCCCTGCAAGAGACTAGTGATTCTCGACCAGTTAAATATGAGCCCGCGACCAGGATGATAGGCTCGGGGGCCTCTCGGCACAATTAATCGCAGATTGCGCCAGATTTGCTTCTCCGCCTTGAGAAATTGGCGGGAAGAGTTTGCCACTGCGGCGCTATGCCGCGCAGGGTTTCGCTTAAGCAAGCCACGGTTCTCAAGATCGTCTTCAAGCTTTTGCAGCCACGTTGCCTCATCAGTGATGGCCGTAAGCCCATCCTGTAGCTCGGAAATCGCATTGAACAGGATAAGGTGCTTCCCATCCAACAGAAGAGATCTTGCGATGGCGTCCAAGAAAGGCTGCGAGTCGGGCCCATAGAGCGTTCCGACATGGAAAGCCTCCAAGCCTTCGCGCGTGAGCGCACCTCCATTTTCAGTCCATCCAATGTGGAACAGAAAATTCCGATAATTCTTAGATACGGCAATTTTTTGCGCTGCCGTATCCTTGTAATTTCGTACCCCACCTGCCCAGTGATTAACCGTACCAGCCTGGATTCTAAGCCAAAGTGCAGCGAACGCCTTATCCCTGACGGTACCCCCGCCGAGCGTTGGGGCCCTCATCTCATCATAGCTGGCACCCAACAGAATGAGCATTTCCTGAGGACTCATCTCCCGCCACTTCGCGAAGAAACTTTTGTCCAATGAAGCGGGTGCAGATGGCGGCTTTGCCCTATGATTGAAAAATCTGGTCTCATCAAAACCTGGAGCTGCCGGCGACAGGACTGCAGGATCATATGTAAACAGCCCGACTGGCGCGTTTATGAGATCAGATTCAGCCAAGACGCTCGCGATATGATGGCCGATGGGATAGCCATCATCCGCAATGGTCGGCATAATCAAAACACCGTAATGAAAGTCGCGAGAGTAGGCTAAGGCCTGTCCCAAGCCGGTCAGGTACTCCCGCTTCGACTGCTGCGGAGGTTTAAATTCCGCTCCAATCGTGACCCGACTCACCGGGTCAACCAAAACGAAATCTGGCACCGGCCAAGTTCGCGACGAAGTTATGTAACTCGTGGGCGACAATATTTCAGCCCAAGAGCCTTCCGCAGCCGCCACCCGCCTGACAGCCTCTTGAGCAATCGCATAAGCCAGGACATCATGGGTATTCATGAGGCAGCAGCGAGATCATAGATGTCCCGTTTGTAACCAATATGCGCAAAGTTCCCGTTGACGGCTTTCACAATTGCCGCCGCAAAGATCTCAGCCAACAATGGAGGAACAGCATTTCCGACGAGAGTGCATTGCTGTTGTCTGGTTCCAACGAATTTCATCCAATCTGGAAATGTCTGAATCCTAGCGGCTTCTCTCACAGTCAGGGTACGGTGCAACACCGGATGAATTGGAAAAGCATTGTGCCCAGGGACCATCGTGGTAGCCGGAGCACTCATGGATAGCCGTTTGTAAACATGGCTGTAGTTCTTGACATTGTCCGAGCGGTAACCCTTACGCAGCCAGTCGGGCATTGTCCCTTCTGGAAGCCTACCTCCCTCCGGTATGAGCTTGTAGCGCTCGACCACTAGGCTCTTATGATTCATCGGGACGTGGCTAAATTCTTCGCCATAAGTGGATTCGTGCATTAGGTCGGTAATTACATCGCCAACAGTTACGGTTTTTCGCTGCCAAGCCTTTGGTTCTCCGAAGTGCTTCGCTTCGGGCCAAATAAACTTTATGCCCGCCTTCCAAGCTATAAGGATGAACCGCTCGCGCGACTGGGGAACGCCGTAGGTTGCACAATTTACCACACGATGCTCAAACTCGTAGCCGGCTGCAGAAAGCCGCTCCTCCACTTCGACGAGGTAAGAGCTATCGCCGCGTTGGGTAGAGAGAAAACCTTTCACATTCTCCATAAATATTGCGCGCGGCATCAGTTGTATCGCCAAGTCGATAAACTTGAGCGACACCTCATTCCTTGGATCTTGGTCGGGTCGATGATCCTGTGTGTTTACAAACCGTCGTCTGCCGAAGATGGAAAAACCCTGACATGGCGGACCGCCAAACACGATGTCTATCTCGTGTGGACCAACGTCTCGCCGAACCTCGTCGGCGGTGAGCGTCGCGACATCAGTCGTTCTGTGGGTCAAATGCGGGAAATTGACTTGTAAATTTCGCGAGACGCTATTTTTCAAATCATAAGATGCACGGACGGCGACTCCAGCATTTTGAAAGCCGAGCATTAGTCCGCCGATCCCGGTGAAAAAGCTAACGGCGTTCAGGCCACTTGATTTCGCCAGCGACTCTGTAGGCTTTACAGTTACAGGTGGGGTCATTCGGGTCACTTTTCTTGAAACTTGGTTCGTCCGTGAAACAGCCCCGCTGCTCGAAATGTGATCGATAATGCGCTCTCCGATCCGTTGAGCGAGGAGAACCGGCACCGCATTCCCGACTAACTTGCACTGTTCAGCGCGGGATCCCACGAAAATATAGTCATCCGGAAAGCCCTGGATTCTCGCAGCTTCACGCGGCGACAAACTTCTGTCCTCAGTGGGATGGATCGCAAAAGCGTTGTTGCCAGGAACGAGGGTAAGTGAGGGACGCCCCCGATGCAGTCGCTTGTACGTGTTGCCGAAATTTTTCCTGCGGATTTCCTGCGGCAGTTCGGCAGGGGGGGGCATTCGCCCACCCTCTGGGATCAGCTTATATCGGGCGATGACCTTATCGCTGTGATTGAGATGAATATGATTTGGGGCATCGTCTGGGATACCATCCAGCAACGAGCCAACGCCGACGTATGGCAGTAATCCCGGACCGTGCGTCGGCGCGGGCCACTCAAATTGACCTGGAAGGCGAGTACCAAAAAAGAAGACCCGCCGCCGTACCTGCGCGACACCGAAGTCTGCAGAATTCAGCGTCCTCACATCAACGCGGTAACCTAGCTTTTCGAACGCAGCGACAATTTCGCGTTCGTACCGTCCACCGTACTGTGTCCGCAGATAGCTTACGTTTTCCATCAGAAATGACGAGGGCTGCAACCAGCCGACGACGTTGACGAAATGCCAGAAGAGTCCATTGCGAGGATCGGCGGGATTTTGGTCACCAAGCGTTGAAAAGCCTTGGCAGGGAGGCCCCCCAACCACCAAATCGATCTGCCGTCCTCGCAGGGTTTCTTCGAGCTCACCTCGCGTCAACCGCTGAATATCCCCCAAAAAAAACGGTACGTCGCGGAGGTTCCGGGCAAATGTCTTAGCGGAAGACGGTTCGAAGTCGGTAGCGAACGCCGATTCAAAGCCAGCTTTCTCGATTCCTAGTGTCAAACCGCCGCCACCTGCAAAAAGGGAAACGGCAGAAAACTCCCTCAGCCGATGGACGGTCACGACCGAGCGTCCGTTGCCCGAGGGGTATCGCCGGGAACCGGGGAACGAGCGTCGAAAAGACTCCTTTGAAGGAACCTCGCTCCGTGCTCCTCGACATACGCACGCATGTACGCCCGCAAGACTTGGGCAGCCGTGCTGTCTTTTGATTTGCAGGCTTCGATGAAATCACGGCGCAAGGTATCGTCTACGCGAATTCTCAATCCAGCTTCAGTCATCCGAATTCCCCTGGATGTACGTCGTGTTCACCATCGACACACACATGGGAATTGTCAATTGAAAATTGGAACAAAAAGTGATTCCGGTTAGGCCGGCTGGTTCAAAATGGTCGGACCCCAACCTCCTCCCAGAGACACCATGCTGCACACCTCCAGGCTGACTTGATCACCACGCGTGACAGTCAGCCGCTAATAGAGGTTCACAGCGGCAGCACATCTGCAGCTGTCATCTGGCGGCTCCGAAAACCTGTACGACCGGGTCTGGTAGGACCTACCTAAGATAGCGGTGATGGGTTGCCAACCTGTGCGCGTTGCACATCGGCGAACTGCTTTGCCCAGCACAGGCCGTCGACAAGCTCCATCTGTGCGATTGTCGAGCAGGGAATTTCGAGCAGGCGCGGATTCGCGTAAATCACCGCGAGGCATCTGGCGCGGCTTATTGCGACATTCAGGCGGTTGCGGCTGTAAAGAAACTCAATGTTGCGCGGCAAATCCTCGCCCGATGACGTCGCCATGGAAACCAATACGACCGGCGCTTCCTGCCCTTGAAATTTGTCCACGGTGCCGACACGCGCGCCCTCAGGAAGCAAGCGTCTAAGCATCTCGACCTGCATGTTGTAGGGCGAGACAACGAGAATCTCCTCCGTTCCGATCTGGTGACGTTCACCGTGCCGGTCGTTCCAATGAGACCCGATCAGCGCGCGATAGGTGATAGCGAGGCGCTCGGCTTCCTCCTGCGAACGCTGGGTGCATCCCGCATGGTCCACCTCGACAAAACGAAGTCCAGCGGGTGCGAGCGCATCGGGGTCTTCAGCAACGTCAACCTCGATGCGCTGGCGCGCGGTTGTCGGCTCAGCCTCAAGGCGCCGGTCGTACACCGCTTCCGAGATGAAACGGCACAGGTCCGGGTGCATCCGACGAGTAATCGGAAGGAAGATGCCTTGATCGGGCGGGACCGTGGAATGTCCCTCAAGCAGATGATCGAGGGCGGACCGCCCGCTATCGCCCGGATGCGTGCCTTTGATCGGCTGCGATAGCTGCATCTGGTCACCCACCAGGACGACGTTCCGCGCGGAGGTTCCCATCGCCACGACGTTAGCGAGACTGACTTGTCCCGCCTCGTCGATAAACAGATAGTCGAGCGTTTGGTCGAGGTCCTCACGGGCGAAGAGCCAGGCCGTGCCGGCAACGAGTTGGTGGTGCGGCGCGACGCCGCTGCCACTCCCACCCACGACATCGACGATCCAGCCACCGGTGCCGACCATCTGGTCTTCTCGCGTTGATTTCTTCACGCCTTGGCACGACAGTCCCTGCGCCTTGGCCATCATCTCCACCTCCTTGAGGAGATTGTTGATCGCCTTGTGCGAATTGGAGGCGACGCCAACGCGTTTACCGTCCGCCAGGAGCGCGACGATGGCCTGCGAGGAGGTATAGGTCTTACCCGCTCCCGGCGGGCCCTGTATGAGGAGATAGCTGTCGTCGAGCGCTCGGAGGGCATCTAACGCGCCCTCGGTCACATCGGTGCCTTCGGGGACGACAGCTCGGCCTAGTTCTCTGCCTTGGAGGCGCGGTCGATCACGGCACATAATCGCGGTGACCGCGGAGTACCTGTTGCCGCCCCCCGCAACGTCCTCGGCATAGCGGTGAACGGCTGCGCGGAGCACCCTGTCACCAATTGGTCCTTCGGGAATCAGCGCGCAACCGGCCTCGATCGGCGAGCGGCTTGGCCCGACTTTCAGCTCGATGAAGCGCTCATCCTCATCGAGCGAGACGATCTCGCCAGCGGGTTCCAACGTTCCGGACCGCAACGGCTCGTCGCCGACCCGCATCTTGAAGTCTTGCGCGGGAAAGGTGAAGGCGTGAACCATGGACCTCTTGTCTTTCCATGGCAGGCGGGTCGGGTGAGGATGAAGGTTGGCGATGCTCTCCGCATCGTTTAACAGTGCGTCGGCGTCCATGTCCTGCCTCGCAAACATTGCCCACCATGTGGGCTTGGCCTCACGACGATGGAACTCAAGCAGATTGACGAGCAGATGTCGCCAGGGGGCGTCATCGCCAGCAATGAGTGTTTCGGCCAATCGGCGAGTGCGCTCATCCGCCTCTTCACGCGCCGCCACCTTAACCGGATCGGCGGGCTTCAAAGCCCTACCGGTGAACCACTCAGTTTCCGTCGGACGCAAAGACAGCAGCCAGTCCCGGCACATGCGTGTCGAGCGGCAGTCGATCTCATTATAGTCGGCGATCTCCCGCAAAAGCTGTTCGCCGCCGAGGCGACGCCAGCGCTCGTAAATCACGATGCTGTCGCCGGCGGTCTTGACCTCTCCGTGACGGCCGCCTGGCAAATAGAAGGCTTCCATGTTCTTGATGGAGTATCGCGGTTCCGACGTTCGGATCGCCTCAGCGACCACCTTATAGAGATCGACCAGACGATCCCCGCGCAGCAGATCGTCGACCTCGCGCTCGCGCGTGCCGTGATACATCGCCAGCTTCTTCAGAGCTGTCTGCTCGTAGGACGCGTAATGGTAGATGTGCGCGCTTGGGTGACGCGCGAGACGCGCGGTCATGAAATCGACCGTCTGCTCGAATGCAACTTTCTCGGCAGCCCTGTCGTGCGCCCAGAAGTCGTGAAAGCGATCTTCTTCCCCGTCCATGGCGACGAGGCCGAACAGGTATTCCAAGCCACCGTCGAACAAAGGGTCTCCCTCCATGTCGAAGAACATGTCGCCGTCGTTCGGGCGAGGCAGGCGAGCAAAGCCACGACCTCGGGTAGCCGGTAGAAGTTCGACGCGCTTCTCGCCCGTCCGCCGCTGATGAGCTTGCAGGCGCGCCTGCGCCGAGAGTTTGGCGACTGTTGCCGGTTGAATACCCGCGATCTTTGTGCCGACGGGCACCGTCGCCAGGGCGGTGATGTCATCGATACCGGCCTCGCGGAGCGCGACGGTCTGGCTGCGGCCCATGCCGGCAACGATCGAAAGATGGTCTGCGGCTTCCCAGTCGTCTTTGCACCGTTCCGACCAACGGCAAAAGGTGCAATGACCACAAGGATCTCCGGCCGACGTCGCAGGCACGTCCTCCACGAACGCTTCGTAACGTTGTCGCGCTATCGCAAAATAATGGAGCACGGAAGTAGTACGAAGTGTCGCGATTTCGCCGTTCCCGAGCACCACATGCATCGATGGCGGCGCAATTCCTTGCACGTCAGCCAACATGTCAGCGTACACGCAAAGCTGGAGAACATGCTTTGGTTTGGCTGACCGGGCGAGCTTCGTATCTGCCACGTCGTAGGCGAAGTTGCCGAGCAACGAGGTCACGCCGTCTCGCTTCAAAAGGAAATCGGAATACCCGTGCCACCGCCCCACCAGGAACGCGCCCTGGTAAATTACATCGTGTCCGCCCTGCATGGCGCGACGGGTAGCATCCGCTCGATCCTGCAGCTTGCCGTCTGAAGAAATCTCGACGACCGATCGGCCCTCGTCCCGGAGTCGCTGTAGATAAGCCTGCTCATGCTCGATCCCCTTCTGCTGGAGAAGGACCGCGCTCTCGTCGTCGGGCGGAAAGCTGGCGGGACTGACCAAGTTCCGTATGTCTTGCAAGGTGGCGTGAGCGCATCCCATGAAGTTGACGAGGTCGCTCGCCGAAAAGATCGTCCTTCCTTGGTGCCTCAGCATTCCCGTCACTCCCAATGCGGATCATGATCCGCTCGACTCATGATGCCAAATGATCATGATCGCGGTAGACGACAAAAGCTGTCATATCCGGGGGAGGCTCACATTTCCTATCGCAACGCGATTGATCTGCTGACGATCGCGGCTCGTGCCGCCTCCATGAGGGGCATCAGTCTCGCCGAAATCGAGGAAATCCTCGAACGGGATTATCGAACCGCTCAGCGCGTCATCACTGCACTTGGCGAGCGGTTTCCGGAACTTGAGAAGGTCAAAGACGAGGAAACCGGTAAGGCAAGGTGGAAGCTGCCATATAAGGCGGTCGCACCACTGCTGACCCCAACGGCCGAAGAACTAGCCGCCCTCACTTTGGCGGAGGAGATACTCGGCAAGGGTGCGGGCATAGATCAGGTCGAAGCGCTTCGCTGCCTGCACGCCAAAATCCTTGCGCTGATCCCCGGCGATCGTAGCCGCCGCATCGAGGCTGACGAAGAAGCCCTTCTCATGGCACTCGGCCACGCGGCGCGACCGGGTCCGAGGCAGGTGGGGCGGGAGAACGTCGACGTGGCGATCTCAACCGCGCTCAAGGGACCATCCCTCCTGCAAGTCCGATACCGTGGCTGGAAAGATTCTGTAGCCCGTAATCGCACGCTAGCGCCGCATGGCCTTCTGCTCGGCGCACGCCGCTACCTCGTCGCCATCGATCTTGGAAAGGTCGGGGGCGGATTGCAGCACTTCCGCGTGGACGCGATCGAGGATGCGACCGTCCTGCCCAAGTCGTTCGTAAAGAAGGAAGGGTTTGATCTGGATGAGCATGCCGAACGCTGCTTCGGCTCCTATCAGCAGGAAAGCGGGGTTCACGACGTCGTGTGGCGCTTCGCGCCGAAAGCGGTCGCTCGGGCGGAGGGGTTCCTGTTCCATCCTACACAAACGACCGAGCAAGACACGGACGGTTCTCTGATCGTTCGATTCCGCGCGGCAGGCCTGCTGGAAATGTGTTGGCATCTCTACATGTGGGGTGACACGGTAGAGGTGCTATCGCCGCCCCAACTCGCGGCGATGGTCAAAGATCATAGACGCTCGGATTTCTCCTCGATGCCTTGATCGATAAGGGGCCGGAGCGAGGCTCCGGCCCAGACATCAGCAATCCGGCAAATCATCCAGGTTGTTCCGCGTCGTGGTATCGCGGTCGGTGCGGAGATATTTCCCCGTCGGACCGTTCACGACCCGAATTTTCGTTTCCGGGTAATGCGTCCAATTGACCCAATATTCATGGGTGTTGGTTTCGATGTCGCTGATCGCATCAACCTTGCTGCGGGGCGACCAACTTTCACCCGAATTACAAAGGCGGGTGATGTCGCCCTGCGAGTTCTTGCCGCTGGCGCGGACGTAGCGCTTGGCCATTTTTAGTTCTCCTTGACGGTAGTGTTGGGGCTAGCCTTCCCGTTCGCGGTGGTAACGTACCGCCCCGAGATGGCACTTCTGAAGTGGCTGCCTGATCCGCCGCTCCGCCCAGCGCTCTCGCGCAAGGTCGTGTTTGGATTGGCCTTGCCGTGGGTGGCGGTGACGTACCGCCCATTGATCGCGCTGCGGAAGCCGCCGCCTCGACCCTTGCTCATTGCGTTCTCCATCGTTGCCGCGACTCGTGTTTATCGCTGCGGACAATGTGGAGGGCTCGGGCGACAGATCATGTCGCATGGCGATTGTAGGGAGAAGAAAGGCAAAACAGTCACTCGCCGTCAGCTTTCAGTCTGTCGAACAGCGTGGTTCAGCCTAACGAGCGCTCACGCTTACGTTCACGGTTGAAAGCCGTGGTGCGCCAGTATCTAACCGCACTCACCGCATCGAACTTGGGCAAGTGAATGGCGCCAAGTCTCTCAGGAGACAGGTTCAGTGTTCTGCACGTCATACATCTGAGCGGACAACCGCGAATCCAAGCGATGGTCGAGTAGGGCCTGAAAGATGTGGCGGCAGCTCTCCGCTGTCGGGACGATCCGCCCGGTTTCATCGAAATCTATGTGCAGGTTCATCGCCACCGCATGCTGCCGAAGGTTGCCCATGAACGCGGCGTCTTTATAGTGTCCCTTCTCTCGGATCGCGAGAGCCCGCCGAAGGTGCATCTTGTTCGCCCCCACGAACTCCGCGATCGGCCCCATGTCAGCGAATACCGCGGCAAATTCGTTCTCGTTCTGAAGCTCTACGAACGCCTCGACATGCCCGGCTTTGTAGGCCAGCACAGTCTCAAAGCTCTTTTTGCTGGAGATGAAAATTCGATCATCAAATATGAAGAAGTCGAAATATGGTTCGATATTGAACGTCGGGTTTTCGTCTAGATCCAGCTCGTCGTCCGAATAAACCACTTTGATGATGCCGCCGGATTTGCGCGAACTCCAAGATTGGTCTGCGCGCCGGACGGCCAGCATCGTACCTTCCTCGCCTACAAATTTAATTGCATAAAACTTGGAATTCCTAAGCTCCTTGAGCTTCGTCACTTTCTTCGCAAGCGTTTCATTTACAACTTGTGCGGCGATTAGATGGGCGTACGTCTCATCCGTCATAATCGTAAGGGCGCTGCCTTCATTATTCTGGACGAGGATGTCGTACTCGATCGTCTCGGAGATGCCGTCTAGGCTCCCTACGACAGCCTCCTTCACGGCGTCGTCCAGAGCATCGGTCGTGCCGATCCAATGCCCGGTAAATTTGGGAATGCCGTCGTTCGTCGATGTCTTGAATACCCACACGGAGACGGTTGCCTCGCCTATGTCAAAAGCCTTTAGGTCCGCTAATTCTGCCATGGGTTTCCCAATCTATGCCTTCACAACCATCACGTCTTGAAGGCTGCCCTGCCTATAGGTTTCCGATGGCCCGATTTCGGTCGACGAAAGTATACGACCGGTCAGGACGTCAGTGCTCCCGAGATGACTATATTTGACCTCAAAAAGCTTCCATCCGAGGACCGCAAGGATCGGGTTCAACGCTATTTGGCCAGATTTGTAGGTTATCCAAAATAGCCAGACCAAGAAGATTGCAAAGCCCAAAAGTTTGGCCGGATCGCCGAAGTCGAGACTGATAAAAGACAGTACGTATGGAATCACATAATTGATGAGATCAGCCGGAATGTGCTTTGATTCTACGATTGAAATCTTGTGCTTCGTCGGAAGAATTCGCAGCGCCAATAGGCTAGCGAGAAAGCAAAGAGCACAGACGACGATCGCCGTCACCGACGCGAAAGGATGCCTCAGAGGGCTCGCGCAGTCAAAATGGACGAGATCGCGGAGCGGGCAAGCGCCTCTCCCCAGAGCCGGAAAATCGAGATCCTGACCCATCAAGATCACGCTCAGCGGGAGGTAGGAACCGAGGAAGACGACGGCGGCAGAAGTCTTCCAGAGTTGCATGCCCGCTCCCATTCCAACCTGGACCGTCCACGATTTTCGTCCACCACGGAGCACGAGGCACTAACATGCAGGTGCGCTTGGGTCTAGCGGTGTTCCCGATCCGTTTCCCACCCCTTAGACTGACAATTGATATCCAAGGACCATAATATGGGCCGTTGGCGATCAATCGCACCTGTGCAGCTTACTCGGGGGGCGCTCAAACCGCCGACCGATGATGCGATCCTCAAGTACCCGCGTTCGCGCCCTGCGCGATCACCGGTTGATAGGCGTAAGACCGCTCAGATCGAGCCGATCGTGCGTCATACCGAGCGCATTTCACAGCCGGCGCGCCTGTAATGGCATGACCTGACGTCGATGGCTTTTAACGAGATCGTATCCTGGAACTCGGCTCCTTGCTGGCACGCGACCATAGGGAAAACCGAGCATCTTATAAAATATCCCGTCATCGGCGAAGCAGATTTGCGGGTCGGCGTCGTTTCCAGTACCGCCGACCCAGGAGTTTAGGCGGCCTCCCAAACCTGATTCAAAATTTGCGCTGCGAGCGCTGATTTGTCCTGCGGAAGAAACCTTCCGTAGTGCCGGGCAACCATATCTGGCGTGTCCTGAATGGCATAGCTCGCCTGCTCGTACGATCCTGTCTGTTTGAGGATATGAGTCGCTAAGACGTCACGGACGTTATGCGGCCCATGCGGTAGCAGCCCTTTAATCGCTCCCCGTCCGGTGTAAGGATTGAAGACGCCGTAGCGCTGCGTGATCAACCGCCAAGCCTCGTAGAAGGTGTTTTGATCATATTCGGCGCTTCCGCTGGTAGCTTTCACGGTCTTGACGAAGAACGTCCCCGGATCGCTTGCTCCGCTAAGGAGCGCAGCGCGATGGGTCTCAATGTATCGGGCTATATGACCGTACAAGCCACCTAGATCGGGCAGAACGAGCCTAAACGGCTTACCGCCGAAAAAGGACGATCCGGAATTTTTGAACGCGATTGAGGGAACGACGATTTCCCAGCCTTGCGCCCGCTCGCTCCAGCGGAGTTCCCCGCGCCTTAAAGTTTCAAGCTGCCTATCTGACCTCGGTATCTGATTGCGCGGACAGACCATCAACTGGCGCAAATTCTTCTGCCGGAGCCCTGAGTGAAGCCCCAACCGGATCATCAAAAAAGACCGGACTGCTTCTGCCGCTGGACGAGGATAACGGCCACTGTCGGGCATCAGGCGTAGGATTTCCTCGGTGATCTTTCGATATTCTCCTAGCGGGCTGTCCGCCTCCAGCACAGGCATGATCGGCTCGAACGGATCGCGGTGAACCCGCGATACGCGATCGATCTCCTTGGCGCGGGCAGCAGCGTGGACATAAAGGATTTCGCAAGCGCCCGCCCAATCGGCGCGTGCAGTCTCGATGTCCTCCGGCGATATCAATCCTTCGATCGGACATAGACGGTCCGCGAGCCGGGGCGTCTGACGCAGCCACCCGGTATCAACCCTTGCCAGCGCCATGCCCAGACGAAGCATGTCGAGTTCCCAATGCGTGTAGAACCCCCGCCTTCGCTCGCGCCATTGCACATACCAGTCCCAAACCTTGGGAAAGACCAGCATCGCGAAACTCAGGTCCGATCGGCGCACCCCATATCCCGCAATAGCGCTTCTCGGAGAAGCGGCCAGCGCGCCGAACATCAAGCCAAGATGTTCGACCTTTTGGGAGGATGTCTCCTCGCCCCAAACGCCGCTCCGTTGAAAGCCTATATCGGTGAGGGTCGCGGTCTTGAAACGGAGAAGGTCTCGCATCTCATTTTCCAAGCTGGATGGCGCGTCCGAAGCGTAGGAAACGAGGTCCGCGTCGCTATCCTCTTCCAAAGCTGGATTGAAGACCGGCCGTCCTGTCTGAGATTTACGCCCCGTGAGCGCCGGAAACCGGATCGCGTATCGATGCTTTGCAGCGGCGGCTTGATACCGGCGATATTCGGTTGCGCCGGAGATAATGACGGTCCTGACCCATGTGAGAATTTCAGTTCGCTCGGCCTCGCTGCGAAGATTGAAATCGTCCGGCAAATGCCAGGACAGTCGACGCTGTTCGGAGGCGGCAACGCCGATCAGCGCATGTCCTGTCGGCGCACGCCCTGGGTGGGGTAGCTTACTTTTGAAATAGCCACTTGGTAGGTCATAGCGTTGCTCTATCCGGGCCAGAATTTCGAGGCTGGCGACGCTACGCGGAGCCTTCTTCCCTTCCGCCCACGTTCTCAACGTAACCCTGTCGAACGTGTCTCCCGCCCGGATAATCGCCTTGTAAAGCTGGTAATGGGATTCGTCGTGACGTTCTAACTGGAGATTGAGCGCAGCGTGAAAGTTTGCGGGATCGATCCACTCCCCAAATCGGGCGACAGGCTTCTCGGCAAACGGGATAGATTTAGGGCCGCGCTTGGAATGTGCAGGCTTCACGACCGGGCGGCCTGCCCGGCTTACTTTGGATGACATCAGTTTCGGGTCCATTCGATATGTGTCGGCCTAGCGGGATGCTCGGCCCACCCGTCAATGCGGGATGGCCCCCTCACCCTAAAATCGACGGATGGACAGTGACTTAGGCATCATCCTTGATCGCCACCTCCGCTAAATCGCAGACCGTTGATCGATAGAATGGCATTCTAAAGATCAAATTTGACGCTCTTTTGAGCGGTAGAAGCGCGATGAATTGCCCTCGCATCTGTTCGCCAGCAAAAATTCCTGTCCCGACAACCCCAACATGTCGACGCTGAACTCGTCCGGCTGCGTCGAATTATCCTTCTAATTGGGCATGGGAACACAATGGGCTTGATCCTCTCCCGTGAGGCGATGCACGAGGAATATCATGCGGCTTTGGATTTTAAGCGATCTGCATATTGAGCAGTCGGTTTGGGAGTTGCCTTACCCACCTCCGGATTTCGATGTCTTGATCGCCGCCGGCGACATTCACGATCCGGCGAGTAATGGTATTCGATGGATGGCCGAACGCATAGATAGACCGATCGTGTATGTGATGGGCAATCACGAATGGTATGCCCACAAACACAGGTTCACCGTCGCGGAGGAGGTTATCCGCGCCCGTGAGCTTGCTGAACAACTCGGCGTCCATCTACTCCTCGACGAATCGGTGGAAATCGAAGGGGTACGCTTCCTCGGTGCCAGTCTTTGGACCGACTACGACCTTTACGGTACGCGACGCCTGTCGATGGACGTCGCCGCCTCAATGATGAACGATCATCGTCTCATCTTCCCGGACAAAGAATCTGAACCATTGCGGCCGCAGCAAGCGCGCGAGTGGCATAAGGCTTCCATTTCATGGCTAAAGGAGAGACTGCGCCCAGGCGCATTTGATGGCGCAACCGTGGTGGTCACGCATCACCTCCCCCACCCCCGATCGATCGCATCGCATTACGCGGGGGATAGTCTGAACCCGGCCTTTTGCTCTGACCTCTCGCAGCTCGTCGAAGCGTCCGGCGCTAGGGTCTGGGTTCACGGTCACACTCACTCCAGCTTTGATTACAAAATTGGCGACACCCGAATTGTTTGCAATCCGAAGGGCTACGGTCCGTTCAAGCTCGGAGGTCGCCCAGAGAATTTGGCGTTCGATCCTTTCAAAGTGGTCGAAATCTAAGAGCGCCATTATGTATCCTCCGCTGGAAACTAGGGTAGTTTGCGGAAGGTCGGGTTTGGGCAGGCCTTGGGACATTTTGCTCTGTCCGCTTCGGAGTCCAACCAATTGGTTGACGGACGTTCCCAGCAGGCATTGTGACGAATAGCCCGCGACAGCAATACGTCATGTATCGGCGTCCCTGCGACTATAATTTTGTATGGAAGCGGACGTTCCTTGGATAACCTCTCAATCTTGGGCCGCTGATCACCCTTAGGCATTCCCGGCAAGCCTTGCAGCATCAACTACCGGCAGAATCTATCTCTCGTTGAGTTTCGTTACGTTCCTGAGTGAACAAAGGCGGTCGATCACCGACCGACAGCAACAACAGGTGAGGGGCACAAGCGGACGATCGCTCGGATTCCCGGCTAAGAGCAGGGCCGACCTTGGATTTCAAACGTAAACGATCGTTAGTTCACATGGAGGGGAGATCGGTCCGCGATGTCCGCGCGGCCGTTCCGAACGGTCCGCTGGTGGCGAGCGGGCCTACCTGAGACTATCACTAGCTCGCATCTACCAGACTCTTCCGGCCAGGGAAAATGTCCAGAAGCCAGTGAAAATGCGAGAGATATCTATCCCGCGGGGCGTAACCAAAAACGCCTAAAGGTGATATCAATGCATCTTCGTCATCGACGAACGGGAGGGCAATCGCCTATGGTACCGTGGGGCAACTGGGCGCAATGTTTATGGGGGTGGCGGCGTGAACTTTTTCTTCGTGAGGACAACGCCAGCGCACCGTTTCAATCAATCGCGCATCGCCGGGCTTGAATTAGCGAGGGACGAAGTTGCGCGTTGAACATCTTCCCTGCGGGCCTTTTGCAAACCGGAGCGAGGAACTCGCTTATCGCGCCGTCGACGCCCATTTTCGGGCAGCGGTTGGCGAGGGCACCGTTTATGTTCTGACCAACCTGGCCCATGCGCTGAAGTCCGACGGTCAGCCTGACGAAATCGATCTGGTCGTGATTGGTCCTGGTGGCGCGACGGCGATCGAGGTCAAGCATTGGGATATTGGGCGGTTGAAGGGCCGTGCGCGCGAGTTCGAGCATCATGCCGACCTCATCACGACTAAGGCCAAGCGTGTCGCTACGCGCTTGCGACGCCTCTATCCCGAGCTCGGCTACGTAGCAGCAGGCATGTTGCTTACCACCGGGCCGAAAACGGCTCGCCGCGATGGACAACTGCCCTCTGTCCGAGGGGTCAAGCTATACGGTCTGGTAGACCTCGAAGAGGCATTTGCGGACATCCTTACGGACCGCGCGATCGTTGATACCCAGCGGCTGGCGAAGGAACTCGCGCCTTATGAGCTTTCCGTCACACGCGGTGAGTTGAGGCGCCTCGGCCGCTATGCCCAGCTTCAACGCCTATCACCGGCTGAAGATCAGTTCGTGCGCGTCTATTCCGCGCAGGATGTCAGCGGTGGCGACCATGTTACAATCTACCTGTATGATTTATCAGCCAGCAGCGCCTCAAACGCGGAGAATCTGGCCCGCCGTGAATTCGACACTGTCCGCCGGTTTCAGAAATCGCCCGCACTTCCAAGCCTGGTCGACAGCTTTCAAGCGTTGCCCGACTATGCAGGTGAGCTGTTTTTCTTTTCGACCGCTGATAGCGCTGCGACGTCCATCGCTGAGGCGTCTACGGATCTGGATTGGACAATGGCTGGCCGGCTTGCCTTCGCCACGGCAGCTTTGCGCGAACTCTCAGATCTCCACGAGCCCACTCTGGACGGAGAAACGCTTGTTCACCGCTCTCTAACGCCGGAAACAGTGCGCGTTCGTTCGGACGGGCGGCCATTGTTCGCCGGATGGCGGTGGGCGAGATTGCCAAAGGCGGAGACGATTGCTGGCGCTGGCGCGAATGTCAGCGCTGACCAATATGCTGCGCCCGAGGTTCTACGGTCTGGCCTTGCCACGGCCGATGTACGGTCGGACGTGTACAGCCTTTGTAAGGTGCTTCTGGAACTCTTTGCAGGCGGCTCTGCCGAGGCCGACCACGCCTGTGTAATCCTGCAGCAGGGACTTAGCGACGCGCCCGCGCATCGAGTGCCCGCGCGCGAGATCGCCGACGCTCTGACAGCGGGAGCCGTTGTTCCAAGCCAAGCGAATCCCCCTAAATCACCGCTTCATTGGGACGAGGGAGCGATCATCGAATGGAATGATGAGCGGTTTCGGGTCGTTTCAAGACTTGGCGAGGGGGCGGCGGGCCGGACGTTCAAGCTTGAGCAACTCGATGGCCAGACTGACGAACCGATAGGCACATTTGTTGGCAAGGTTGTCCTCAATCCCGAGGTCGGCGAGACGGCACTGATCGCCTATCGCAAGATACGCTCCATCGCCGATCACTCAGCCTTGTCCGGAATCTATCAGACCGCGGCCAAATGGCGAGCCGACACCCTGGTGGCCTTGCTGAAGTGGCGACCCGGTGACCCGCTTGATAACCTCCGTGGCGAATATGTCGGCCTCCTTGCTGATGAACTCCAGGACGATTCCCCGCTCGATGCACAGTCGCTGATCCTCAACTGGGCTAAGGTGCTCTGTGAAGGACTGAACGCTCTTCACGTCCAGAACTGGGTGCATGGGGATGTCAGCCTCTCCAACATTCTCGTCGATGGCCGGACCGCATGCCTGATCGATTTCGATCTCGCTCGACCCGTCGGGGAGGTGATCAACAGCCCTGGAACGACACTCTATGCCTCACCCGAGCGGCGGGCGCTACGGCCCGCGACGCCGGCAGACGACGTCTTTGCCTTGGCGGCAAGCCTGTACCATGCGCTGACAGACCAGCATCCATTTCTCTTTGAGGGGATCCGTCGCGATGGGGCCGGAGTGGCTTGGTCACAAGAGGATCGTTCCCGATTCCCGTTGTTCGCACAGTTCGCCGACCGGGCCTGCGATCCCGACCCATCTCGCCGTTTCACCGGAGCCGGCCAGGCCTTGGATGCCTTGCGGCAGCTCGATCGCGCTTCTGCTGGAACGGTGGATGCACCCATAGCATCGACTGAACCCGAACCTCTTCGTCCAATGGTCGTACCTCGCGTCACCGAGATTCTCAGATCCTATCCGGGCTCCCGTTTTGGGAACGCCGAAACGCGTGGTCTAGATTCTTCATTTGCAGCAGACACTTATGTCGAAACCGGGCTTGACCGGATGCTTGGCCCCGCCATTCTGGCTGGCGATCTTGCTCTGGTAATCCTGTGCGGAAATGCCGGTGACGGAAAGACCGCACTTCTGCAGCGCTTGGCATCACAGCTGGGCATCGACGACCTCCGTTCGGAGCGCCGCGTGCACGATGCGTTGATTGGCGGCCTGAAAATCAAGATCAACCTCGATGGTGCCGCATCGTGGAATGGCCGCTCTGCCGACGAATTGCTCGACGAGATTTTTGAGCCCTTCCACGAAAAAGCACCGACGAATCGTATTCATCTTGTCGCTGTCAACGATGGCCGCCTGATGGAATGGATTAAATCCTACGAGCAAAGGAACGGCCAGAGCCGGCTCACACAGCAACTTGCCGACGCGCTTGGGCGTGAAGGCGAGGGGCTTGATGCCCATGTTCGATTGATCGAGCTCAACTTCCGGTCGCTGGTCGGCGGAATTGAGGACGGGGTCGATCAGGTATCCACGCAATTCGTGGATCAAATGATCGCCAAGTTGGTCGGCGGATCGAACGCACCGAAAATCTGGGAGGCGTGCAACCGCTGCACGGCTCAGTCACGCTGCTCCATGCAAGCCTCTGCTGCGATGATGGGCGCCAGCCGTGATCCCAGCACTTTGGCACGCGGAGCCCTGTTGCGGACGCGCCTGACGGATGCCCTGCAAGCAGTCCATCAGCGCAATGAGGTCCACATTACTGCCCGAGAGCTCAAGGCGGCGCTGAGCTATATCCTGTTCGGAATTTACGCCTGCGATGATCTGCATGAAGACGTTTCGATCGGAAAGCACGAACCAGCTGACTATTGTTTCGATCCATCAGCGCCGCGACGGCAAGGAGAGTTGTTGCGGGAACTCACGCGGCTTGATCCGGCGCTCGATGCCAATGCCCGTATAGACCGCTACTTGTTGAGTCCGGCCGCGCCCGATCCCGCACACGGAGCCCCTCGTTTTCCCGAGGCGACCCTCCGAAGCGCGCGACGCCGAGGTTATTTCTCCTGGAACGCGGATCAGATTTCAAAGGTTGGCCGGAGCATCGATGCGCTGGGCCTCCATGGTGGACGCCATCTCGCGGATTTCAGGGATTTCCCTCTATTGTCCGATGAACGCATAACCCAGATACGAGATGAGCTTTGCCGCGGTCTTTCGCGGCTCGAAGCACTACCCGACATTGCCTTCCGGGATCGTGAGTTCGTTCCCGTTCGTATCGTCCCACGAACTCCGACCGAAAGTTCCTTCTGGGTCGCGAAGCCCCTTGATCGGTTCACGCTGGCGGCCGAAGAATTTGCGCGCGCGCCAGGCCTCGAGACGCTTCATCGACATCTCGTGCTAAGTTACTGGCTTTCAAACGATCGTGTCGAGCGCCTCATCGTACCGCTCGACCTCTTCACGCTGCTGCGGGAACTCGCGGAAGGCGTCCAGATCCTCGATGCTTTTTCGGACGATGTTTTCGCCAACCTCGCGATTTTCACTCAGCGGCTGGCCCAGGAAGATGAACGGGGAATGCGGGCATGGAATCCAGCAGATGAAGAGCGTGTCTACACGGTTGGCATCGACATGAACTCTATTGGTCAGATCATCACGCTTGAGCGTGCTGAAATGAGGGTCTGAACCATGGCGAGTGAAGCCCGGAAAACTGTCGAAAACGCCCTTGGCAATCACATGACGGCCAAGATCTGGACCGGCAACTATGCACCGGTTTTCCCTTTCACGCCCCAGGATTTTGCAATCGGGGCGCTGATGCCGATGATCCTGTATTTGTTTCGTTGGGGGCATCGGCGCGGTAGGGGCAAATTCAACAGCTCATTCGGGCCCGATGGCGGCAAGCCGACGATCCGGAGCGTGGCTGACGTTCTTGCCCAAAGCGAGGTCCTTGCTGGCTTCGATACCGAAACCGGTCGAACCATCCTCGGCGACCTACTTTTGACCGCGATCCTCGAAAACAGACGACATGCGGAAGGGCATGACGAGCAGGTCCAACGCTGCTTCGCGCCGCACTATATGGCTTCGTGGATTGACCTCCCGGTGGATGCTGCCAACCTGCGTGGCGTCCCCGAAATGATCGTTGCGCTGGTTGCCGATCAACCCAAAGGCGCCAACCTCGAACTTGACGCCCGCGGTGGCCGCTATCCTGTTGGCGCCCGGATAGCGGATAATGAGTTCGTCGCCGCCTTTGCACCAGGGGTATCGGTCGACGGCGATCTTAGGACCAACTTGCGATCCGACAAATTCAGCGAAGAGACCACCGTCGGCCTAGACCAGTTGCTGACTGTACGGATGGCGCAACTTTGCGGCGAGGCCCCAAGCAAGGCCGTTGGGAAGGGGCAGCCCGGTCCGATTCCCAATCAGCGTCCAATCGCGAGCAAGGCGGCTGCCCAGTTCCGTAAAGATCTCCTCGTTTTCTTTGAGAGCTACGGCCGCGACGGCACGATTCCTCGCTTATCGCTCCTCCCAATGCTCGAAAGCGCCATCGCCGTTGGGCTTTCCACGATCATTCTCTCGACCGTTCGCATACTCGAGCATTGGCTCACCGAAGGTAATGTGCCGGAGCAGAACGAGCAGCAGCCATGGGAGCGGTTCGTCGATTGCTCGGGCTCGGCTGATCCGCAATTGCGAGACGCGTCGGAACAATCGGGCGATCTCGCCCGGCGTCAATTGCAGCGTTTGTCGACGATACTCATGTATTTGCGTCTACTGGACTTTTTTGTCAGCACGGAGTCGGATCTCGCATCACAGAAGAACGGTCTGCCACCCAAAGAGCCCGATGCTACCGAATGGCTCAATCTACTCGGATCACTGGCTCGCGGTGCCCATGACGAATCACGCGATGCCGAGAAATTCTTTCGCAATTCCGCCCGCAAACTGGTGCAGGCGTCTGATCCCGAGCAGCCAACGGATCTACGTCTCGACATCCTTGAGAACGAAACGGACGGACGCAAGCACGGGGTACGGCTTGCTGAAGCGCTGACGCTCGCACTGGAACAATCTTCCAAGAGCCGAATCCAGGAGAGCTTTCACGCGGCTCTCATGACCGATGAACCTCACGGCCTGGCCCGTCGCCGCCGTATTACCTTGCGCAAGGCACTGCCCAGCGGTCGAAAGACGATGGACGCAATCTCATTCGTCCTTTCCAACACGGCACTCGAGTATCTGGTGCACCGCCATCTGAGAAGGGACGGAAAGGGCAACAAGCCAAAAGACCTCTCTTTTCCAGAGTTCCTGCAACTTTTGCGCGAGCGCTACGGATTTTACATCGATCAGCCGCCCCCAAATATGGCGGTCCCCAACGAACTCCTTCAACGAAACCGCCGAGTGCTGGAGCGTCGGCTACGCGATCTTGGCCTGCTCGTGGGCGTCAATGACGCCGAACGCATGAAGAAGCTGCGCACCCGCTACATCCCAAACGATGACATGGGCGAATCCCAAGAGGCAGTCGCCATATGATCACAGACGTTCACGCGGGCCATATTGCGACGGCGCTCGCGCAGATTCTTGGCGCGCCCGTGTCAGGTGAAATCGCGTTCCTTCGATGCCTCTCCTCCGAGCTTGTCGACGCATTGGTCGCTCCCCCGGGACTGATCGTTGACGGCTGGACAGTTCGGGCGGTGGTTGATGCGGCGGGTGAAAATCGGATTACGGCCGATGGGGCCGTCGAATTGCGCGAGAACAAGGCCGACCCTATTCTGTTCATAATCGACCCTCTTCGGGCCGGGGCAGGTCTGGATGGCATCTACAGTGCGGCGCGAGAGATCGGCGAAGCAGAGCTTTTCAGGGGCGCACAGGAGCGTGCACGCCGCCCGCTTTGGGGGAAGGGCGCTTTTCTCAGGGCTGCGCAACGTAGAGCTGAGCGTCTCGGGCGCCGGCACCTTTTAACGCCATTCCAGATTTTCGATTTTCTTGTGACCGCCGAGTCGGTGGGCGCTGGGGCAGCGGTGGCACGGCTGGGCCTCTGGCCAATAGCCATTGAAGGAGTTCCGGACGAGAACGACCTCGACCTGAGCGGAGCCCTCGCCGAGCGGCTGCTCTATGCACATGATGACCGTGCTATTGGTGATCGCGTCCGCGGTCTGCTGCTAGCGAATGACCCGGATGGCGACCAGGCTGCAGCGCTCGAATCCTTTCTACGAGATTCTGCTGGCCGCGGCCCTTTGCAAATTCTGAATTGTCTCAGTGGCAGGCCAGACCTCTGGCTTCGCGCGATCGATCCTCAGTTCACCGGTGCAGATGTACGTGCGCTCCGTCTGTCGTCGTGGCGGACTGGCGCGGGGAAATTGGTGGGCTGGTCAGGCCTGAGGCCCACCGAGGAAACGGGAGACGAGCGCCCCCGCCTGGTCCTGGATCGCACTGCGGCGACAAAGGATCAAGGCCGACTTGAAGTTCGCTGGGCTACAGAACCAGATGACTTGCCGCGCGGCGCGGTCGATTATCGCGTAGCCATTATGGCGGGCGAGGAAGAACTGGCTGAACAAACGGTTTCACACAAGGAGGTGAATCCTCAGCGGGCCGTGTTCTCCATCGAATACTTTGATCATCTGGGATCGGATGCCAAGTTCGAAGCATCTGTGCATATAAGTGCCATTGGAGCCATGGACGTTCCGGCCGTGCAGAGCGAGGAGTTTGTCCTTGAGTTTGGTGAGGCTGAAGGCAAATCCACGGCAGTTTCTGGCAAAGTCGAACGAAGCCTGATCGACGGCGCCATCGCGATTTTGAACCGAGCTGCTTTCGATGAAGCTGCGGACGTCAACCAACCTGCGTCGCGTGCCACGGAGGACAAGAAAGGGTTTATCAGTTGGAGCCTTCCGGGTGGTCGAAGCGCGCGGGTCCTACGCCCTACGCTCATACGGCAAGCCGAAGATGACTGGCAGCGTCTTGGCGGGCCGCCAGGACGATGGATATTGAAGGTCCGCTCCGATGGATCTCCCGTCGGCGGACTCGCCTTCGAGGCGCTGTCGTCCGGTACACTATCCTCTAATGTCTGGGACCGAGTGGTCGATAGCTGCCGAAAATTGGCTTCGGAGCTTGGACCGCTTGGCTTGCTGGCTCGAATTCAGGCGAGCCGGTGGCCTGCTGGCGAGGCATATACGAATGCGTGGGCGGCGGCGCTTGAGGCAGGGCCACCCGCTCTTTGTCTTCACGGAACCATTGAGGTGCGGTCACTATCTGGCCGGACATGGGGTCTCATCGCGACGCCGCTGCATCCGCTCCGCATGCTGTGGCACGCTGCATACGATCAGCTTCTCATTCATGCCCGCTACGAGCAGGGCATGACAGCTTCGTCCGTGCGCGCTGCGGTAAAGGATCTCGACGGTTCGAATTTTCCGGCAGTGCTTCCTGGAACGCCGAATATGCCGGGCTTTGTTTTTGCAGACATGCTGGGATTCCATGCCGTCGCTCTCACCGTGGACGGCGATCCGGAACCGAAGGCTGCAATCTCCTTGCTCTCGACCTGCCTCGGCGGTGGTACCCAGGAAATCGCTCCATCCATTGGCATAGAGAGCGCGGCCGTTCTGGCGAGAGAGATTCAGCACTATCTGGATTGCCACCATCGTGGCAGCGGCCTTGCCGGTGTCGGCCTCGACATGCTCCATATCCAGGCATGGCGACCTGGTGACGGAGCCACAGTCGCGCGCGCGCTCGGCGAGACGTTAAGGGCGGTTACGCCAGCAGCCGACGATGACGAAGAGCGAGAATCGGAACTCTGCTTCAAGCTGGATCTCATCCATCCCGAAGAGACCTCCTCCATATCTGGCAAATTCCTCAATGCAGTTGGACGCCGCCGTCGCACCGGCGGCGGCATCGTCAGCGCCGAGGATCGCTGGATGACGGAGACGGCGCGGCGGCCCGGAGAAATCGTCGCGCCGCGACTGCGCTGGGCGAAGCGATCCGAGTCAGACGTACCACGGACGAGTCACCTTGCTCTCGCATTCGACAGCTTCGAGACTCGGCTGACGATTCGCAAAGCCGAAGAGTTGGGAGATAGTCGGCCGCTCCACGCTTTCGGACTCAGCCGGGCATTGGAGCGCCGTGTGACCTTCGGCGAGGATACGGAATGGATCGTCTATGCCCCGCCGAAGACAGAAGGCGAAAAGGCACCTGAAAACCGAACCGGAATCGATCGCTTGCTCCGCATGGACGCCGCCATTGCCCGCGCGACGTCTCGATTCCTTGGTGGAGCAGCCGACGACTGGCCTGTTCTCAGGACGCGCCTTCCGCTGGCGGACCGTGGCCGCATCGACCTCATGCATGAACATAGCGACTGGGTAGTGACCGTCGATCGGAACGCATGTGTGGAATATTTTGATGCGCCAGTGGCGTTGCCCGACATCTATGAGCGGTTCGTTATCGACGCAATTCCTGAGCGTTCGGATCTCGGCGCCCTTCAGCTGGTCACCACGACGAGCAATCTGGAAGAAGTTCGTGCCCTCGTCGATGAAGCCCTCGGCGATATGGGGCTCAGCGGAAGCGAGCGGAACAGCCGCTTCCTGCTGCTGCACCTCAAGGCATTGTCAGGCAGGCTAGCGATAAGGCTGGCAAATCCAAGCTCTCGAACTGGTGAGATGATCTCTCTTGCCCTAATGCAAGCGCATTGTGCCCTTGCGGAGGATAGTAGCGGCCCATGGCTGGATCTGGGCCGAGGCTTCTTCGTGCCAGTGGACGAGATACTCGACGTGGCACCGGTGACTGGAAGCGAAGATGATGGCGAAGGCGGCCGCCGAGCCGACTTCATTCATGTTCAAACCACCGGACGCGGGGCGATCGAATTCCGCTTTGTCGAGGTCAAGCACCGGCTGCATCTGCGCACAGCGCGTCAACCCGAACTGTTCCAAGGGATGCTTGCCCAGACAGGCGACCTACGACGGAGGTGGTCAGCTTACTTTTTCTCCAAGGATCTGCATCCGCTTGAGCGTTCGCTTCGTCGCTCTCAGCTCGCACGAATCCTGCGCTTCTACCTTGAACGGGCCGCGCGCCATCGTCTCCAGCCAGCCGCAAAGACGCGGCTTCTGCGGGAGATCGATCAGATTGTGCTCAACGCCGACTATGTGCCGACCGAGATCGAGCAACCCGACATCGGTTACGTCTTTTGTCCCGAGCATCGCACCGGTGCGCCGGAACGCATCCAGGCGGCGGATGCCGAAGAAGCCAGGTTGTGGCTCTTTGGGCCGTCATTGCTGCCCGACGATCCGGGGACTCTGCCCTCGCCGCACGACCAAGGCCCACCAGAACCACTAGAAATGCCAGTGCCAATGCTGCTCCCAAACGAGGGTGTAACGAGCAGCAAATCCAACCTCGCGCAGGATGAGCCCCCGGTCGCAGCTGCGTCCTTTAGGTCTGAACCGGTCGATTGCTCTTCTGCCGGCGATCAGTCACCGCGACCGCTGGATCCCGCCGAGATCAACCTTGGTACTACGGCTGGTGGCCATGATGACGTGAACTGGCGACTGTCGATACGGGCCAATCCGCATTTGATGCTCGTCGGTCTTCCGGGAATGGGCAAAACAACCTGTCTGATCAACATATGTCGCCAGCTCAGTCGAGCGGGCATCTGCCCGATCATATTCTCATATCATGACGACATAGACGCCAAGCTCGCGGATGAACTAGGACCGCTGAATTTCGTCGATTATGACGGACTGGGCTTCAATCCGTTTCGGATCGACTCATCCCAGCCGACCGCGCATGTCGATGTTGCTGGGACCTTGCGCGACGTTTTCGGGGCGATCTTTCCCGACCTGGGGGATATCCAGCTCGAGGAGCTCAGACAGGCACTGAAGCAAAGCTATGACGATGCTGGATGGGCAGATCCTTCTCCATCCGGACGTCGGACACCCAGATTTCGCGCATTTTACGATATTCTCTGCGGGAAACCGAAGCCCAACGCCGGACTTCTCGCCCGATTGCGAGAATTGTCCGATTACGGATTCTTCGACGGCGTTGGAGAGAAACCCAGCCTGCTCGATGAGACGCGTCCCACGATCATCCGAATCCACGGGACAACGAATGGGATGCTACAGAACGCATTCTCGTCCTTCATTCTCTACAGTCTCTACAAGGATATGTTCAGGCGAGGAGTGCAAATGGGGCTGACGCACGCCATCATCTTCGACGAAGCCCATCGGGCAGCCCGTTTGAAGCTGATTCCACAGTTTGCGAAGGAGTGCCGGAAGTATGGCCTGTCATTGATATTAGCCTCGCAGGAAGCGAAAGACTTCAACTCGTCACTCTTCTCAGCCGTTGGCAACTACCTCACGATGCGTGTGACAGAAGCTGATGCCCGCACGCTGGCCCGAATGACGGGTGCTTCGGCAGACGAGAAGCAAACGGCCGACCGGCTCAAATCGCTTGAGCGATATAACGCTCTGTTCTTCGGGGAGGGACATCACAAACCAATCCGCGTGCATTTGGCGGAGTGAGAGCAAGACAGCATCCCGGAAGGCGTTCTAAGTGCACCAGCCGACGGGCAGACGACCACATCATTTGCAAGCCCATCGCATGCGGCCGCGTTTCGTGAGTTACACCGCACCATTCCCAGTGTCCGCGTCGTCTCCAAGAAGATCGTTAGGCAGCGGCACAACGGGCTGCAGACCGGGGAGGAGGCGAAGTATCTCGAAATATAACGCAGTTGTGTCCACCAACGATCCGAATAGATCATTAGTATTGCAGAGTAGCGTCAGGAGCAATCTCCTTCCTAACCGCACGGGGAAAGCGGCTGTTCCGCACTTGGGAATGGAAAATCGTTGGCTGAATGACATGGAAAGGTCGTCAGGTGACTGTCAGCTTTCTTGGTTGAGCCAGGATGCAAGATCGCGCTGGGCGTGGAGGACGCGCCAAACGTCAACGTAATTATCCCTCTCCAGATAGAAGATCAGAAAAGGGAACCGTGCAATTTTTCTGCTCCGCAGTCCCGGCACTTCCAACTCATGCCCGAAGCGCGGCGACCCTGTTCCGGGTCGAACGCTAATCGTACGATA
>NZ_JBBJUK010000002.1:0-642026 GCF_037723805.1 Sphingobium fluminis | reverse complement strand
ACTCCACCACATATCCCAAAACCAAGCACCGCAGCCAACCAACGCAAACCCGTGATTACAAATCATCCGGGAAAGCAGCGTTGCCAAAACAGATCACGCGCCGTCCTGTCATCAGGTCTGGCGCAGAGCGAATCGTAGCGCAATCCTGCGCCAGACGGGCCAGCCCGACCCTAATTATGAACCCCGTCTGCCTGCGCCCGATAATAAGCCAGTCGCGATGCCAGATCCCCAACACGCAACTCCAGCCGATGGTCATCAGAATCCAAGACATAACGCGATGAACCCTCGCTCTTGGATTGTTTCCACGTCGCCGTCGTTTCGACGATCCGGGTGCACAATCGCGTGAACGCCTCGACATCTACATCATAGTGGGTGTCGTCACTACGCGGCAGGACGCTTTCATCTCGCTACAGGCATAACCACAGGCTACCGCCTCCAAATAAGCCCCATCCCCATCGGGCGCGCAGCCGACATCCCGGAATATCGCAATAGAAGGCGACAAATCAATCGACGTGCGAAACCGCAAGGATCAGATGGTTGAGCCCGCATATCGCCATACAGAAACGCCCTTCAATGACCTCTATCAGCCCAGCGCGATCATCGATATCTGCCGGCCATAATCGCTCTCGCCGCGATGGCAGGAACGGCGATAGCTGAAAAAGCGGTCGGGTTGGCTATAGGTGTCCTCGTCCAGCAGGCTTATCCGTTCGATCCCAGCACCGTGCAGGCGCGAGGCGACGTAGCCTGCAATGTCGAACTGACAATGTCCGGCGCGCCCGGCAGTGAAGAAGCGCCCGTTGTCGGGATCGTCGCGTTCGAAGCGCTCGGCAAAGGCCAGTTTCACCTCATAGGACAGCCGGCCGATGCATGGCCCGATCGCGCAGGCGATCCGCTCGCGCGCCGCCCCCAGCGCTTCCATCGCGACGATCGTCCGGTCCGTGATGCCGCCGATCGCGCCCTTCCACCCCGCATGCGCCGCGCCGACGACCCCGGCCACCGGGTCCGCGAGCAGGACAGGTACGCAATCCGCCGTCAGGATTCCCAGCACCAACCCTGAACATGCCGTAACCATGGCGTCCGCAGCCGGCCGCGCGTCCTCGGCAATTGCGTCGTTCACCGTAACGACATCAGCGGAGTGGACCTGCCGAACGGTCACCAGCGCCGCGCTCGCCATCAGCGCCTCGCACGCGAGGTCCCGGTTCCGCATGATCGCCTGGCGATCATCCTGCGACCCCAGCCCGACGTTCAACCCGGCATGTACGCCGATCGAAACACCGCCCTGCCGTCCCGCAAAACCGTGGGGCACGCCCGCCAGTGCGTCGGCCCGCAATAATTCGATCATCCTCGTTGCTGCTCCACTCATTCCGACCGCTCATGTCTCATCCGCGCAACATACTTGCGCGGGCCGGATTAGGCGATAGTCTCCCGCATCATGGTTAGTCGGGGTGCGTCGGTCGGCGTCCTGCCGACGAAAAGAACGAGACAAGGGGTCCAATCATGATTTTCGGGCGCATCAAGCCGCTGGACGCGATATTGGCGACAGCGGCGAAAAAATCGCTGACGCGAACGCTGGGTCCGGTGCAACTCACGCTGCTGGGCATCGGCGCGGTGATCGGCACCGGCATCTTCGTGTTGACGGCCGCTGCCGCGCAAAAGGCCGGTCCGGGCATGATGTGGAGCTTCATCATCGCCGGAGCCGTCTGCGCCATCGCCGCGCTTTGCTATTCGGAACTGGCCTCGATGGTGCCGGTGTCGGGATCGGCTTATACCTATACCTATGCGGTTGTCGGCGAACTGCTTGCCTGGATGGTAGGCTGGGCGCTGATCCTGGAATATGCCGTCGCCGCCAGCGCGGTTTCGGTGGGCTGGTCCGGCTATTTCATGGGTCTGCTCAAAAGCGTGACGGGGCTGGAAATACCAAGGGCCCTGGCGTCCGGTCCGGTCTGGACTATGAACGGCCTGGTCCCGCACGCGGATTTCAGCATGGGTATCATCAACATTCCCGCTATCTGCGTCGCACTCGCTATCACTTGGCTGCTCATGATCGGGACGACCGAAAGCGCGCGCGTCAACGCGGTGCTGGTCGCGATCAAGGTGACGGCGCTCGCCGTCTTCATCGCGCTGACGCTGCCGGTGCTCAAGACCGGCAATTTCTCGCCCTTCACGCCGCAGGGCTGGTTCGGTCCCGAAGGCACCAGCGGCATGGGCGTTGTGGGCGCCGCCGCGTCCATCTTCTTTGCCTATGTCGGCTTCGACGCCGTTTCGACCGCAGCGGAAGAGACCAAGAATCCGCAGCGTAACGTGCCCATCGGCCTGATCGGCAGCCTGGTCATCTGCACCATCTTCTATCTTCTGGTAGCGGCGGGTGCGATCGGTGCGATGGGTGCGCAGCCGGTCACGGGACCGGGCGGCGTCATCGTACAGCCGGGATCGGCCGGCTTCGTCGCTGCCTGTGCTACGCCTGCCTATGCCGAAAGCCTGGTCTGCTCCAACGAAGCGCTGGCGCATGTCCTGCGCGTCATCAACTGGCCCATGGTCGGTAACGCACTCGGCCTGGCAGCCAATCTCGCGCTGCCGTCGGTCATCCTGATGATGATGTTCGGTCAGACCCGCATCTTCTTCGTCATGGCGCGCGATGGCCTTCTGCCCGAGAAGCTCGCGAGCATTCATCCCAAGTGGAAGACGCCCCATATCGTCACGATGGTGACAGGCGTGTTCGTCGCCATAGGCGCCGCGCTGCTACCCGTGGGCCAGCTTGCCGACATTTCCAATTCGGGCACCCTCTTCGCCTTCTTCATGGTGGCGGTGGCCGTGCTGGTGCTGCGGATCAAGGACCCGACCCGGCATCGCCCGTTCCGCACCCCGGCGATCTTCGTCGTCGCGCCGCTCTCCGCGGCGGGATGCCTGTTCCTCTTCTTCAACCTGCCGGTCGATGCGATGCTTGTGCTCCCGCTGTGGGGGGGGCTCGGTCTCATAATTTATTTCCTATATGGCTACCGCAAGAGCCATGTCGGGCGTGGCCTGTTCGATACGCACGAACAGGATGCCGATGCGCCGCCTGTGCCGGTGCCGCCGCTACCCGGCGCGCCTACGCCGGGCGGCCGCGACGCCTGAGCCTGAGAGGGGCGGTCCACGGGGCCGCCCCTTTTTTCATGAGGCGACGGTTTCGAAATCCGGATCACGCAGCGCATCGCGGCGGGGCCGGGTGAACAGGCGCCCTCGCTCGGTCCATGCGACGATCGACAGAGCCGCAACGCCAAAGCACAAAAATCCAAAAGCGAGCGGGAAGGTGGTGCCGTCGAACGCACGACCGACAAGGCCGCCCAGCACACTCGACACGGCAGTTGTGAGGAAGGACTGAAAGGAGGACGCCACCCCGGCGCCCCGGCCGAACGGTTCCATCGAAATAGAGCTGAAATTCGAACTGGTGAAGGCAAATGAGACCAGGGTCAGCGACTGGAGCACGACAAAGCTGGCGACGCTTTCCCACCCCGCCCAAATGACCGAAAGATGGACCAGCGACAGCGCGATCAGGCCGAAGAGCGCGCCCTGGCTCAGCCGCCGCGCCCCGAAACGCGATACGAGCCGGCTGTTGATCAGGCTGCCGACCCCCATGCTGCCCGCCATGATGGCAAACGCCAGCGGGAAATAACGCTGGTTATGAAAAACATCGAAAAAAATCTGCTGCACCGACAGAATGAAGGCCAGGATGACCGACATCATGATCCCGCTCGCCAGCATGTAGCCGATCGATTCGCGAATGGTGAAGATGCGCCCCACGGTCGTGAGGATGGCATGGACACTGATCGGCATCCGGTTCTGAGGCAGCAAGGTTTCGGGCAGGCGCACCAGCATCCATGACAGGATCATCGTCGCCAATATCGCCAGCGCCCAGAAAATCCAGCGCCACGGCGCGATCCACAGGATGAGTTGACCGAAACTGGGCGCGATGACCGGAATGAGCATGAAGATCGCGAAGATCAGCGACATGACGCGCGCCATGGCGTCGCCCTGAAAGCGGTCGCGCACGATGCTGACCGTGACGACGCGGCTGGCGCCGGCGAAAAAACCCGCCGTCACCCGGCCGATGAGCAACATGGTAAAACTGTGCGCGCTCGCGCAGGCGACCGACGACAGGATGAACAGGGCCATGGCGATGCCCAGAACCCGCTTGCGGCCGAACCGGTCGGACAGCACGCCAAACAGCAGGGATCCTACTCCCAGCCCCATAAAATAGAGGCTGATGATCAGCTGGCGGTCGTTGGGATGGGGAATGCGCAGGTCACGGGCAATGTCGGGGAGCGCCGGCAGCATCGGATCGATCGACAGCGCGTTCATCGCCATCAGGCAGGCGCATAGCAGCACGAATTCGCGAAAGTGAATGTCCCGCTTGGGCGGGTGTGCGACGTTGGCAGGATCGGACATGCGGCCGCTATGGGGCGATTCACCGGGCCGCGCTACCCTCTAAACCGCACCCTGCGCGCTGCACCCCAGGCTACGTTAACCGTTTTTGTGCCATCTTCGTCGGTGCGAGGCCTGATTTTTATACCGGGCGCGTTAACCATTTTTTAGCGCGGGCCGGTCCACCCTGTCCCTTGTCGAAATCCATATAGTCGAAATCGATACAGGGGGTCGTCATGGCGAACGGAAGCAAGAGCGCACAGTTTCTGATGGAAAGCCGGTTCTCCGGCGAGGATTATGGTTCGGCCGAAGCCTGCTTCGACCGGGGCGTCGCCTATAGCTGCGGCACTGGCGGCATGCCGATCGATCTGGTCGAGGCCCATAAATGGTTCAATCTCGCGGCTGCGCGCGGTAGCGAGCAGGGGCAGACGATGCGGGCGGAAATCGCCGGGGAAATGACCGCGCGCGAAATCGCCGAGGCGCAGAAACAGGCGCGCGCCTGGATCGTCGCGACCCAGAGGCGCGCCGCCTGACGCTTCAGCGTTCGATCTTTTTGAACGGCGTCCGCTCAGCCAGCCATTCGCGGTCGTTTTGAACACAGGCCCTTTCGGCCTCCAGAAAGCCGGCAACGGCGCGGCGGAAGCCCGGGTTGGGGATATGGTGCGCCGACCAGGTCGGCTCGGGCGCATAACCGCGCGCCAGTTTGTGACTGCCCTGCGCGCCCGCTTCCACCCGCCCAAGTCCCAAGGCGATCGCGACGTCGATCGCCTGATAATAGCATAGCTCGAAATGGAGGTTGGGCACCTCTTCGCTACATCCCCAATAGCGCCCGTAAAGCGCCTCCCTGCCGATCATGTTGAGCGCACCGGCAATCGGCCGCCCGTCGCGCAGCGCCAATATCAACAATATCTTGTCCCCCATCGACTCGCCCAGCAGGGAAAAGAAGGCGCGGGTCAGATAGGGCTGCCCCCATTTGCGCATGCCGGTGTCCTGATAGAAATGCCAGAAGGCGTCCCAGTGCGCCTCCGTCAACGCGGCGCCGGTCAGATGGACGATCTCCAGCCCCTCGACGGCCCGCGCGCGCTCCTTGCGGATGGTCTTCCGCTTGGCGCTGGAAAGCTGCCCCAGAAAATCCCTGAAATCCCGATAGCCGCGATTGGTCCAGTGAAACTGGCTATCCTCGCGGATCAGCCAGCCGGCCGCCTCGAACAGCGGGACCTGGCCTGCCTCGATGAAGCTGGCGTGCGCCGATGATAATTGGTTGCGCTCGACCAGCGCCTCGACGCCCCCAATCAGTGCAGGGGCAAGGGCGTCGTCGCGCAGCAACAGGCGAGGGCCGGGCACCGGGGAAAAAGGCGATGCGATCTGGAGCTTGGGATAATAGCGCCCGCCCGCCCGTTCCCATGCGTCGGCCCAGCCATGGTCGAACACATATTCGCCCTGGCTATGGGTCTTGGCATAAAGTGGCGCCGCCGCTGCGACCTGGCCATCCGCTCCGTCGATCAGCAGCGGCAGCGCTTGCCAGCCGGTGCCTGGCCCGACGCTGCCCGATTTTTCCAGCGCGGTCAGGAAATCCCAGCCCACGAACGGATTGGCGTCACCCGCGCACGCATCCCATTGCGCGCGTGGGACGTCGGCAACGCCCGCCGCGATGCGCGCGACGACATCAGTCATGGCCATGCTCGAAGATGATCTGGTCGGCATGATCCGCGGCCGTTCTGCGATCCTGCGCGTTGCGCACGGTCCATGTCAGCACAGGCAGCCCCCGCCGACGAAAGGCACAGGCGAAGGGCGAGGGAAGGTCGCGAATGTCACAGGCAAGGAAATCGGGCCTCGCCAACCAAAGTGCAAGGGCGCGCGACAGGCGGCCGCGCCAATTTCCCTTCCCCTGCTGCGTCACCACGAGGCCGCGCGTCACTTTGGGCGCATGACGCGCGAACCACCGCACGGCTAAGGGGTTGAAAGACATCACCGCTGCCGGCGCATCGCCATTTCTGCCAAGGTCTGCCGCAATCGCCTTACATAGCGGGGTGACCCGCCATCCGTCGACCTTGATCTCGACCAGCAGCGGCGTCGCGCGACCGCATCGCGCCAGCAAGGCAGCAAATCGCGGCGGCGCGGCGCCATCGGGCAGCGGCATCGCGTCGAGTTCGGCTGCCGTCAGATCGGCAACACGTCCTGCGCTTCCAAGCAGCCGTGTCAGCGTCTCGTCATGATAGATGATGGCCTCGCCATCCCGGCTCAACCGCACGTCGCATTCGATGCCAAACCCGGCGGCAATGGCCGCGTCGAACGCGGCCATGCCATTTTCGCTCAGGCCCGGCCCGTGCAAACCGCGATGCGCGAATGGCCGCGCCGTCAGAAAGGCGCGATCCGCTTCAGGCCGCCGGCCGGACAAGCACGACCGCGTCGATCTCCACCGCCGCGCCGAGCGGGAGCACCGGTACGCCTACGGCGCTGCGCGCATGGCGGCCCCCGTCGCCGAATATCTCGACCATCAGGTCCGATGCGCCATTGGCCACTTTGGGCTGGTCGGTAAAGCCCGGCGTGCTGCTGACGAAAGCGCCCAGCTTGACGATCCGTTCAACCCGGTCGAGGTCGCCCAGCGCCGCCTTCATCTGCGCGATCAGGTTGAGCGCGCAGGCCCGTGCGGCCTTCACGCCATAAGCGAGGTCGCGGTCCTCGCCCAGCCGGCCAGTCATCAGTTCGCCATCGTTCAGCGAAATCTGCCCTGAAATATGAAGCAGGCCATTGACCTCGACCCATGGCACATAGGTCGCGACGGGCGCAGCCGGCGCGGGCAGGGTGATGCCGAGTTCGGCAAGGCGGGCGTCGATGCTCATGCGGGGGCTCCATCAGTCTGGGAAGATCGGATCGGTGCCGGGTCGACCGGTGCCGGCCCTTGCGCCAGCCGCTCGACGATCCAGCGTTCCGCCAGTGCCCAGTCGTCGATCCGCGCATGGGCGGCGGGGCAGGGCGGCACATTGGCGGCAATTTCCGGTTCGCCGACCAGATGCAGCCGCCAGACCGACGGCGCATGCTCTGCCACCGAGTCATGATTTTCGGCGATATCGTCGATGAACAGCGTGACGCCGGGGCTGCGCTCAGCGACGATCCGCGCCAGTTGCGGCCCTTTGCCGCCCCGGTTCCAGAACACCGGCACATGCAGGCCGTGGCTGGCGAGCTGTTCCACGCGCCCCTGCGCATGCTCCTCGCCGATATTCGTCAGCACGACGATGTCCGCGATCGCGGCGAGCCGGTGCATGGCCTCGATCGCGCCGGCGATCGGCGACTGGCGGTGCATTTCGGAATCGAAGAAGGCGACCAGCAGCTTCCACACCAGCGCGCGCTCGACCGGTTGCCCGCTATCCTTGTGCCGCAGGGCGTCACCGAACCCCTGCATGCGGAAGTCGAAATGCACGCCATGGACGTCATCGAGCCAGTCGCGAAACGGCACCACCATGTGCAACAGCACCTCGTCGCAATCGGTGACGATCAGCGGCCGGGTCATCGGGTCAGTTCCTCCCGCGCGGCGATCAGGGCCGATGGTGTCGAATCGATCGCGTCGGCGCAGGCGATGAGATCCGGCTCGTGATCGGCGAGGAAGGCCAGCACTTCGGCCAGGATGGCCGGATTGTCGATGCCGCCGCGCAACGCGTCCGCATCCAGCCCGGTCAGCGCGAGCAGCCGGTCGGCGCGGCGCTCATCGGCCAATGTCCAGCCAAGCGCCATCAGCGCCAGCGTCACCGCATCTGCGCCATCGCGCTTGCCATTCGGAATATCGGGTCGCATGATCGGGCCTTGAACGAGGAGGCGGCGGGACGGGGCGCGTCCGGCGGTTTTATTTTTCCGGAAGCGAGTGACTGGTGACAAAGCGCGTGCTCGTTGTCGAGGACAACGAACTCAATCTCAAACTTTTTTGCGATCTTCTGCGCGCGCACGGGCATGAGGTGCTGCCGGTGCGCGACGGCCGCGACGTGGTGGAACTGGCGCGCGACTTTGGTCCCGACCTCGTCATCATGGACATTCATCTGCCCCATGTCAGCGGCTTCGACCTCATCATATCTCTGAAAGCCGACGAGGGGCTGTCGCGCGTACCCATCATGGCCGTGACCGCCTATGCCGGGAAGGGCGATGAGGATCGTATTCGCGAGGCCGGGGCGGAAGCCTATGTCTCCAAGCCGATCTCGGTCCTGCGCTTCGTCGATCAGGTGAACGCGCTGCTATAATAGAGCACGCAGCCAACGCTAAAAGGCCCGTTCCCTGTGCGGGGCGGGCCTTTGCCGGATGAATCAGATCAGGCGCGCGAGCCGAACGGCCCGCAGCGGCTTATTTGATCTTGGCTTCCTTGAACTCGACATGCTTGCGCACGACCGGGTCATATTTGCGGAAGCTCAGCTTCTCGGTCTTGGTGCGCGGGTTCTTCTTGGTGACATAGAAGAAGCCGGTGTCAGCCGAGCTGACGAGGCGAATCTTGACGGTTGCTGGCTTGGCCATGGCCCTAATCCCTGGTCGGAAATTGCGTAAATAGAAAAGCGGTCCCCACATCGGAAAGGAACCGCCCGTTTCAGCAGCGGCCCTTGGGGCAGATTCGCGATCCTGTCAAGGCGAACGCCATCGCTCCCCCTCGCGTGTCAGGCTTTACGCCCCCTTAACTACCAGGCGCGCATACTGTGTTTCGGGACTACAGGACGGGGGAGCAATCCCATGAGACATGACGCGATGCTGGCCATTTTTGCGGATCTGCTGCGGCGGATCGACGGGCTTGCCAACCAGCGCGGCCATCTTTCCGTTCCGCGCCTGCATGACGAGGTCGACCAGATCCGCCATATCGCGCGCGCTTTTCATATCGACGACGTCGAATCGCTGGCGGGAACGCTGCAATCGGCATTGTCGCTGCATGGCCTCGGTCCTGTCGTCCTTTCCTATCTCGACCTGATGCGCGAGGCGATCGCGGAGGATATGCCGCCGGTCGAGCTGCTGACCTTGCCCATGATGATTCAGCTATCGCCCGGATCGGGAGCGGCGCTGCGCGCCTGAGCGCGCTGGCCAACCCGCATGGACGCGCTCCTCATCGCCCTGCTAGGCTGCCTGCTCGGCGAGATCGGCGATAAAAGCCAGTTGCTCGTGCTGGCGCTGGCCGCCCGCTATGATCGCAATGGCGCGGTCATCGCCGGGATCATCGCCGCCGCCATCGCCAATGCCACTCTGTCCGCCGCCGCCGGTGCCTATCTTGGCCCGATGCTGGGTGCTGACGCGCGGCTATTGTTTCTCGCGCTTTCGCTGCTGTTCCTGGGTGCAGGCATGTTCTGGCCGGTCAAGTCGCCCGACCCGCTGGCGGGATGGCCGATCGGCGCTTTCCTCACCACGGCGCTGGGGCTGTTCATCCTGGGGTTTGGCGATGGCCCGCAATTCCTGATCTTGGGGATCGCCACTCATAGCGCCAATCCTGCGCTCGCGGCGATCGGCGGCGCCGTAGGGGTCATCGCCGCATCGGTGCCCGTCGTCCTGCTGCGCGGCCATATTTTGGCTATCCTGCCCGTGCGCGCGATCCGGCTTGGCGGAGGCGTCCTGCTTCTGTTGGTCGGCGCGATCTCAGCTCTGTCGGCGCTCAGCCTCTTCTGATCGAGACGCTTCATCAGACTGAACGAGAATTTACGCAAGGGAATCGCGACTGGGGTGGCACCAACTTGACGCCGGATCATTATATGTCCGAAACCAGTTTCCCCAGCAGGAGCATTTCGCATGACCGCGCCCGATCTCAAGACGCCCACCGATCTCAAAAGCAATGCGACCAGGTCCGTGGCCGAGGCTTTGAACGGCGTGCTTGCCGATAGCTATGCGCTGTATTTCAAAACCAAGAATTTCCATTGGCACGTGTCAGGCCCGCATTTCCGGGACTATCATCTGATGTTCGACGATCAGGCGGCGCAGATCCTGGCTACCACCGACCTCATCGCCGAGCGCGTGCGCAAGACGGGCAATACCACGCTGCGTTCGATCGGGGATATTTCCCGTCATCAGACAGTAAAAGATAATGACGCCGACTATGTCAGCCCCGGCGACATGCTGAACGAATTGCGCGAGGATAATCTGCGGCTGGTCGAGGCGCTGCGCGCTACCAAAGCCGCCGCGCAGGAAGCGGGCGATAATGCGACCGAGGGTATCGTCGACGACTGGACCGATCAGGCCGAGGAACGCGCCTGGTTCCTGTTCGAAGCCGGGCGTAACGGTTAAGCCTCGTTGAACATGCCGTCACCCTCGCCGGCGTGGGGGTGACGGGATCATTTTTCCGAAATTGCGTCGATCGCCACGATCTCGATCGCGTTATCTTTATCCGCAAAATCGAGGCACTCGCCGACTTCAGCGTCCATCATTGCGCGGGCGAGGGGCGAGGTGAAGCTGATCCGCCCGTCATGGGGATCGGCTTCGTCATCCCCGACGAGAGCAATGGTCTTCTCGCGCCCGTTTAACCGATAAGTGACGTGTGCCCCAAAGGTGACGGACTGGGCATTGGGCACGGGCCGCACCTCCGCCGTGGCCAGCCGCGTGCGCCAGTAGCGCAGTACGCGTTTGTGCTTCTTGCCGTCCTCTTCGGGCCAGCCATCGGTCGAAACCGCCTCCAGCGCTTCCACCTTCTCCCGAATCAGCCGCAATCCGCGCGCCGTGACCCAGTTGGGGCCCGGCGGGATCGGCAACTCGAATTTGGGCTCCATATGCTCGTCGTCGCTCTCGCGACGAAAGGCGACGCTCATGGTCTAATCCTCATCGAACAGGCCCGCGAGCTGCTCGACCATCGTTCCGCCCAGTTGCTCGGCGTCCATGATCGTTACCGCCCGCCTGTAATAGCGCGTCACGTCGTGGCCGATGCCGATCGCGACCAGTTGCACCGGCGAGCGATTCTCGATCCAGTCGATCACCTGCCGCAAATGCCGTTCCAGATAGGTGCCGCTATTGACCGACAATGTACTGTCATCGACGGGCGCACCGTCGCTGATCACCATCAGGATACGGCGTTCCTCGTGGCGCGCGAGCAGGCGGCTATGCGCCCATAACAGCGCCTCGCCGTCGATATTCTCCTTGAGCAGCCCCTCGCGCATCATCAGGCCCAGATTCTTGCGCGCGCGCCGCCACGGCTCGTCGGCCTTCTTGTAGATGATATGACGCAGGTCGTTGAGGCGCCCCGGCATCGCCGGCCGGCCGGCGGCGAGCCAGTCCTCCCGGCTCTGCCCGCCCTTCCACGCGCGCGTGGTAAAGCCCAGTATCTCCGTCTTGACGCCGCAGCGCTCCAGCGTGCGCGCCATAATATCAGCGCTGATCGCCGCGATGCCGATCGGCCGGCCGCGCATGGAGCCGCTATTGTCGATCAGCAGCGTGACCACGGTGTCGCGAAATTCGGTGTCGCGCTCGATCTTGTAGGACAGCGAACGCGTGGGATCGATGACGATGCGCGCCAGCCGCGCCGCGTCGAGCATGCCTTCGTCCTGATCGAAATCCCAGCTGCGCGACTGCTGCGCCATCAGCCGCCGTTGCAGCCGGTTGGCGAGCTTGGTCACCGCCCCCTGAAGCGTCACCAGTTGCTGATCGAGAAAGCCGCGCAGCCGCAGCAGTTCGTCTTCGTCGCACAGGTCCGTCGCTGTGACGATCTCGTCATGTTTGGCCGAATAGGGTTTGTAATCGAAGCCGGGCGGCAGGTCGGACAGTGGCCGGTTGGGCCGGACGGGCATCATGCCTTCTTCGCCCATATCCCCGCCGCCATCCTCGCCGTCAGCGTCATAATCGTCGCTATAGTCGGTTTCGCCCTCTTCGGTCTCGCCGCCCTCATCCTCGGCGCGCGCCTCGGCATTCTGGTCATCGTCGCCGGGCTGATCCTCGCCCGAATCGCCGTCGTCCTTCTGCTCTTCCTGGTCTTCACCCTCGTCGGGTTCATCCGGCTCGTCGGTTTCGGGCGGCACGTCGGCGTCGATCAGCGCGAGATGCTCCAGCATCGCGGTGGTCAGCTTCTGAAAGGCGCGCTGGTCGTCGATGGCGAAGCTCAAGGCGTCGAGATCGGCACCGGCCTTGTCCTCGATCCACTGGTCGATCATCGCCATCGCCGGCGCGACCTCTTTCGGCGCGGGCTGGCCGGTCAACCGCTCGCGCACCTTCAATGCCAGCGCCGTGGACAATGGCACCTCGTCGGCGGATCGCGCCCGCCGCATCGGATCGGATTTCAGCCGCATCGTCAGCGCTTCATTGAGATTGGCGCGCACACCCTCCATCTGGCGCGATCCGATCGCCTCGACCCGCGCCTGCTCGACCGCGTCGAACACCGCGCGTGCGACCGCTTCGCCGGGTGCCGAGCCGTTGTGAACCTTCGGATCATGATGCCGCAGCCGCAGCGCATGGGCATCGGCAAAGCCCCGCGCCAGTGCCACCTGTTCGGCGGGCAGCGCGCGGCTCGGCGTCGGCACCTTGATCGCCTTGCCCGCCATATGCGGCGCGTCGGCGGTGAAGCCCACCTCTACTTCGGCGTCGCGCGCGATCGATCGCGCCGCGCCTGAGAGCACATCCTTGAAGGCGTCGAGAAGCGAGCGTTCGGTCATGGTTCGAGCAATATGTCCCGCATCGCAGCGCGGGCGGGTGTATCGACGCCCAGCACCTGCTCCAGATAGGCTTCGACCCCGCCATGCGTGGCGTCGAGGGTCTCGAACAAGGTCTCGATATACAAGGCGTCGGCAGTCAGCACCGGGGCGATAACTTCCTTCATCGTGCGGTGCGCATGGGCGAGCCGGCTTTCGCCCAGCGACAGCCGCCAGTCCCAGTCGGCATGGGCGTTGGTGAGCATATAATCCTCGACGATCGTCGCCCGCGGCACGCCCAGCGCCGCCAGTATGAGCGCCGCGCCTACGCCCGTGCGGTCCTTGCCCGCCGAACAGTTGATGAGGATCGGTACGCGTCCCGCCAAAATCTGGTCGAACATCGCGCGGTAGGAGGGCGCATATTCCATGGCAATCTCGCGATAGAGCGCGATCATCGCCTGCCGCATTTCCTCCTGCGTGACAGCCTTGCCCCGCAACATTTCGCCCAGCACGCCGGTCGACGTGTTGAAATCGCGGCAGTGATAATCGACATCGTCCCCATGCCAGCGCGTCGGTTCTTCCCTGCGCTCGCTCGGGCGCCGGAAATCGCAGATCGCGCGGATACCGAGCGCACGAAGCTGATTGGCATCCTCGTCCGTCAACAACGACATGGTGCCACAGCGATAGAGCATCCCCCGCCGCACTGTCCTGCCGTCGGTGGTCGCATAGCCACCGAAATCGCGCAGGTTGAACGCGGTGGCGATCGGCACACGCCGGTCATGGGGCGTGGCGACCCCCAGGGTCATCCCGCCTTGCCCACGACGCTTTCGGGCAGGTCCTTGCCGAACACGCGCTGATAATATTCGGCCACCAGCGCCCGCTCCGCCTCGTCGCATTTGTTGAGGAAAGACAGGCGAAACGCAAAACCGACATTCTTGAAGATCAGCGCATTTTGCGCCCAGCTGATCACCGTGCGGGGCGACATGACCGTGGAAATATCGCCATTGACGAAGCCCTGCCGGGTCAGCTCCGCCACCTTGATCATATTCTCGACTTCCTTGCGGCCGCCTTCATGATCATATTCGCCCGACTTGGCGAGCACCACCTGCGCCTCTGTCGCGGCCGGCAGATAATTGAGCGCCACGACGATGTTCCAGCGGTCCATCTGGCCCTGGTTGATCTGCTGCGTGCCATGATACAGGCCGGTGGTGTCGCCCAGGCCGACCGTATTGGCGGTCGCGAACAGGCGAAAATTGGGGTTCGGCCGGATCACGCGATTCTGGTCGAGCAGCGTCATCTTGCCATCGGTTTCCAGCACGCGCTGGATCACGAACATCACGTCGGGACGGCCGGCGTCATATTCGTCGAAGACGAGGGCGACAGGCCGCTGGAGCGCCCAAGGGAGAAGGCCCTCGCGAAACTCGGTGACCTGCTGGCCATCCTTGAGCACGATGGCATCGCGCCCGACAAGATCGATACGGCTGATATGCGCGTCGAGATTGATGCGGATGCACGGCCATTTGAGGCGCGCGGCAACCTGTTCGATGTGGCTCGATTTGCCGGTGCCGTGATAGCCCTGCACCATGACGCGGCGATTATAGGCAAAGCCCGCCAGGATCGCGAGCGTGGTGTCGGCATCGAACACATAGGCTGGATCGAGATCGGGCACGCGCTCGTCGGCCTGGCTGAACGCCGGCACCTTCATGTCGATATCGACGCCGAACAGCTCGCGCACGTCCACTTCGCGGTCGGGCTTTTCGAGCAGCGTATCTGCGCGCGTATCTGGCTGGACGTTCGAAATCTCGGTCATACAAGTCATCTTCCTGCGAGTCACTCCAGCCCCTAACCGATGGGGGAAGGGTGTGTCGATAGAGTGGGGCCTGTATCTCTAACGATCAAGCGGCCCATTCGGCCAGATTGGCTTCCTGTCCGATCAGCGCCAGCCCATGGGCGATCGACGTCAGTTCGCCTCCCGTTGCGATCCGTTCAGCCCCGAAGCGCGCCACGAAGATGGCGCGGATCGCCGGGATCAGCGACGACCCCCCGGTCAGGAAAACCCGGTCGATGGCATCCGGCGTGACGTTGGCCCTGGCAAGCGCGCGGTCCACCGTCGCCTCGATCCGCTCGATATCGGGCGCGATCCAGCGTTCGAAATCGGCGCGCGGCACTTCGACCTCGATCGACAGGTCGCCGCCTTCGAAACGGAACGGCGCGGCATCCGCCACCGACAGCGCACGCTTCAACCGGCCCACCGCATCATAAAGCGCATAGCCCAGTTCCTTTTCGATCACCGTGATCATCCGGCCGATCGCCGCGCCGTCGCCCGCATTTTTCTGCAACCGCGTCAGTTCTTCCAGCGTCCGCCGGTTGCGCATCAGCGCGAGGCGCGACCAGTCGGCGAAATCGGCGAAATAGCTGCGCGGGATTTCCAGCGTCTTGCCGAAACTCTGATAGCTGCCGCCCTTGCCCAGCATCGGCAGGACCAGCTGGTCGATGATGCGATAATCGAACCGGTCGCCCGCAATGCCGATGCCGGCGGAGCCGAGCGGGACGCAGCGCTGCTGCGCCCCCGGGGCTTCCACCCGCACGATCGAAAAGTCGCTTGTGCCGCCACCGAAATCCGCGACCAGGATCGTCGCTGCTTCGGTAAGCCGGCTCGCATAGCTGAACGCCGCGCCCAATGGCTCATAGACATAATGAACCTCCGTTCCGAACCCTGCGAACATCGCGTCATAGCGCTTGCGCGCCAGCGCCTCGTCAGGGCGCGATCCGGCATATTCGACCGGCCGGCCGACGACGACGCGGTGCGGCCGGGCATCGAGCGCACCACCGGCATGAGCGACCATCCGGGCCAGAAACATCTGCCCCAGTTCCTCGAACCGGAAGCGCTTTTCAAAGACGTTCGCGCTATCGAATACCGGACTGGCCGCGACCGATTTGAACGACTGGAGGAAGCGGCTGTGTTCGGGATAGTCCATATATTCCGCGATCGCCCAAGGGCCTGCTTCATGCGCCAGCCCGCCCTTGACGCCATCCTCATGCCAAAAGCACAACGCGGAGCGAAACACCGGGCCTGCGGCACGCGCGCCAGCGAAGTCGATGAGGTCCGACTGTCCGCCGGTGGCGATGGCCGCGACGCTGTTGGTCGTGCCGAAATCGAGGCCCAGGGCTCGGGGGGCGGTCTGCATGGGCGGTTCTCCGGGAGGGCGGGGCCTATGGCAGCGGACGACTGCCATGACAAGCCCGCCGCCCGGCGCGCTTCAAACGAACGCCGACGCCTTGCGCAAATGGCCATAGGCCGCGATCACGCTTTGCAGCGCGCCTTCATGGCTGCGATCGCCGCCATTATGATCGGGATGATAGCGCCGCAGCAATTGCGTGTAACGCTGGCGCAGCGCGCGGCGGTCGGCGTCGACGGACAGTCCCATGACGCTAAGCGCCTTGCGATCCTCGGTCGACAGGAAAATGCCGTCCTGCCGGACTTGCGCATCGGCCCGCGCCTTCGCCGTGCGCGCCCTGAACTTGGCTCCGATGGCGTCGAGCGGATCGGCAAAGTCAGACCATTTGGGCGGCGGGCTGTGCGCGTTGCTGGAAAAGGCCCGCGTCTCGCGCTCCCATCCCGCAAAGGGCCGTTGCGCAGCGGCGATCTCGTCCGGGGTCATGCCGGTGAAGAAATTATAGCCCTGATTGAATTCGCGCACATGATCGAGGCACAGCCAGCGCCAGCGCGGCCCCTCCTGACGCGAGGAATCGCCATTCAGTGCGGGCGCGCGAAACTCCCCCGCTTCCGGGCATCCGTCGACCGAACAGGCGCGGTCGCTTTCCACCCGCCCGTGGAATCGGTTGAAGCGGCGGTTCGAGAAAGGGTCGGTCGACACGTCTGTCCTGATGCAAGGCGCGGCAAAGCGTCTATATAGGGGGCATGACCCAGATTCTGAAAGGCCCCGTGGCCACCGAAATAGAGGCCCGCCTCCGCGCGGCGCTGGACCCCGAACAACTCGCCGTGATCGACGACAGCGAAAAGCATCGCGGTCATGCCGGCCATGACGGCTCGGGCGAAAGCCATTTCACCGTGGAGATCGTCTCCGATCGCTTCGCGGGCGAAAATCGCGTCGCGCGCCAGCGGCTGGTCAACGCCGCGCTCGCGGACCTGTTACGGGACAAGGTGCACGCCCTCGCGATCAAGGCCCGCGCGCCCGGCGAATAGACAAGCCGCGCCGTCTCTTCCTCATGAATGGATGCATCATGACCCTCGACGATCTCGTTCTCCAGACGATCACCCCCACCACCCATGATCTGGGCGATTTCAAGGTGCACCGGTCGCTGCCGGTGCAGGGGCGCACCATGGTCGGCCCGTTCATCTTTTTCGATCAGGCCGGCCCTGCGAAGTTCGGCGCGGGCGAAGGCATCGACGTGCGGCCCCATCCGCATATCAACCTCGCCACCGTCACCTATATGTTCGAAGGCGCATTCCTGCATCGCGATTCGCTGGGGACCGAGCAACTGATCGAGGCGGGGGCGGTCAACCTGATGACGGCGGGCAAGGGCATCGTCCACTCCGAACGCTCGCCCGACGCCGAACGCGACAAACCGTCCAAACTCTCCGCGATCCAGACTTGGCTCGCCCTGCCGGACGCGCGAGAGGAGATGGACCCGGCCTTCGAGCATGTCGCCGATGACCGGCTGCCGGTGATCGATGGTGGCGGTGCGCGTGCGCGCATCATCATGGGGTCGCTCTGGGGCGAGCGCGCGCCCGTCACCACCTATGCCGACACCATTTATGCCGACATCCAGCTTTCGCCGGGCGGCGGCATTCCGATCGATCCAGCCGCGGACGAGCGCGCCATCTACGTCGCGGGCGGGGACGCCGCGCTCGACGGCGTCGCCCTGTTGCCCCAGATACTTTATGTCTTGCGCCCCGGCATCCGCGCCACGTTGACGAGCGTCGATGGCGGGCGGGTGATGCTCTGCGGTGGCGAAGCGTTTAAGACACCGCGCCATGTCTGGTGGAATTTCGTGTCCTCGCGGCACGACCGGCTGATGCAGGCGCGCGAAGATTGGGACGCGATGCGCTTTCCGCTGATCCCCGGCGACGACAGCGAGTTTATCCCGATCCCGCAAGGCCGGCCCAAAACGGTCAGCTATCCCTGACGCCCTGCGAAGGAACGCTACTGAACGAAGGTCAGCGACAGATTTTCGGCATTTTTGGGAATATCGATCCGGCTCTCGTTGATCGACGCTTCCTCGCCCGGCTTCAACCGGGTGCGGTCGGCCTTGGTCGTCCAGCTGAACACCAGGCGGTTCTGCCGGTCGCGCAGTTGCACCAGTACCGGCGGCACCGGCAGTGCTTCCTTGCCGCTGTTCACGATCCGCGCCCCGAACGCGAAATATTCCTCGCCGGTAGGCAATTTACGCCGTTCGGCGGGTTTGGAAAGATAGAAGAGCAGGTCAGGATCGCCCTCGTCCGCGACCAGCCCCAGATTGACGGCCCAGTTGGGTGGGCCGAGAACATAGAGCGCGCCGCCCGCCGCTGCCACGATCAGAAAGAATGCGATCGCGGCGTAAGTCCACAGCTTGAGCGGATTGCGGCGCGGCCTGAACGTCGGCGCGGCATCGGACGGTGCCTCGCTCTCCGTCCGCGCGTCCGCGACACCGGCATAAATGTCATCGAAGCGATTGTCTGGCCCGGTTACAGCGGCCTCAGGGGCGGCGGACTCCGGCGCGACAGGGTCCACGGCAGCCGGTTCGTCGACCGGCGTTGATATGATCGGCGGGGTTGGTGCGGGGTCGACGGTCGCCGCTGCCGGCATTGGGGCCACCGGAATCTGGGCCGCCGGGGGCGGCGCTTCGGGGCGGGGCGCCACGGCCGGGATAGGCATGGCAGCGACCGCTTCGGGCTCTCGGTCGGCCAGCGGCGCGCCATCCTGGAACCAGCTATGCTTGCATGCCGCGCATCGCACCTGCCGGCCGGCCGGGCCGACCGCGCTGTCTGGAACGATGTAGCGCGTGGCGCAATTCGGGCACACCAGGATCATTTCGCTTCATAGGCATGGCAGGGACTCGAGGGCAAGCGGTCGATGACGTGACCCGTCGCATGGCCGGGACCCGGCGGTTATCGCGGCGCGGGCTTTACGGGTCCCCGCCCGCTGTGCCATGGCTGTGTGGTTGGGGAAGCAGGGGAGCGCGAAAGCGCCGATTTTTGAAGCATGTCGACCATCGTCCAGTTCGAGAATGTCGGCCTGCGCTATGGTCTGGACAGCGAAACTTTGTCCGACGTCAGTTTCTCGCTCCACGGCGGCGGTTTTTATTTCCTCACGGGCGCATCGGGCGCGGGCAAGACCTCGCTGCTCAAGCTGCTTTACCTCGCCCAGCGCCCCAGCCGGGGCGTCATCCGGCTGTTCGGTGAGGATGTGGTGACGCTGCCCCGCAAGCGGCTCCCCGGTTTTCGTCGCCGCATCGGCGTGGTGTTCCAGGATTTCCGCCTCGTCCCCCATCTGTCCGCCTATGACAATATCGCCCTTCCGCTGCGCGTCGCCGGCATGGAAGAGGCGGAGGTCGATGCCCCGGTCAGCGAAATGCTGAACTGGGTCGGGCTTGGCGACCGGGGGCAGGCGCGCCCGGCGACCCTGTCGGGCGGGGAGCAGCAGCGCGTCGCGATCGCGCGCGCCGTGATCGGCCGACCCGAAATATTGGTCGCCGACGAACCCACGGGCAATGTCGACGCCGACATGGCGCATCGGCTGATGACGCTGTTCGAAGCGCTCAACCGGCTCGGCACGACGATCGTCGTCGCGACCCACGACCTGCCGCTCATCGGCCAGGTGGCGGGCGCACAGATGATGCGGCTCGACAAGGGCCGGCTTGCCGACCCGACCGGATCGCTGCGCTACCCGCCAAATACGCCGGGGGCGGGCTGATGGCGCGCGGGCCCGACAAGGCCGGCGCGGCGGCCGCGCGCCACCGGCTGCTGCCCGAGGGGCGCGTGGCCGGGCCCATGCCATGGATCATTGCGATCATGATGTTTCTGACCGTGCTTGCCGCCGCCGCCGGGCTTGCTCTTGGCGCGGCGGTGCGCGCGATGGGTGCGGACCTTGCCGGCCGCGCGACGGTGCAAGTGGTGGAAGCCGAACCGCAAGCGCGCGACCGGCTGGCGCTACGCGTCGCCGGAATATTGCGGCGTGCCCAGGGCGTGCATGCCGTCACGCCGGTCGATCGCAAAACCCTCACCGATCAGCTTCGTCCCTGGCTCGGTCAGGATGCGGCGAGCGGCGACCTGCCCATCCCGGCGCTCATCGATATCGAACTGACGCCGGGCGATGCCGGGCCGAAGGTCGATCGCCTGCGCCGCCTGCTCACCGGCCTGTCGGACAAGCTGCGGATCGAACCGCATGCCGCCTTTCTCCTTCCGATCGCCGGCCTGCTCTCTGCGCTCGGCTGGCTTGCCGCCGGCGTGGTGGCGCTCATGACGCTGGCCACGGGCGCGGTCGTCGTGCTCGCGGCGCGCGGCGCGCACGACAGCCATCGCGTGACGATCGACGTGCTGCACCTGATGGGCGCGACCGACGTGCAGATCGCTCGGCTGTTTCAACGCCGCATCGGCCTCGACGCGCTGCTGGGGGCGGTGGCTGGCTTCATCGCTGCGCTGATCGTCATCCTGCTGCTCGGCGCGCGCCTGATGGCGACCGGGTCCGACCTGTTGCGAGCGATCAGCCTGCCGCCAAGCGCCCTGCTGTTGCTCGCGCTGCTACCGACGGGCGGCGTCATCCTCGCCACGGTCGCCGCGCGCTGGACCGTATTGCGCGCGCTGGGGCGGTTTATATGATCGTCCGGGCAGCCGCTCTCTCGCTGCTGGCCTGGATATTGGGCTTTGCCTGGTTCGCCGTCTTCCTGCCCCAGCCGCTGGACGGCCGCGCGACCGACGCCATCGTCGTGCTGACGGGCGGCGCGGGACGGATCGATCGAGGCATCGCGCTGATGGAGGCGGGCGCGTCCCGCCGAATGCTCATTTCCGGTGTCGACCGCGCCGTGCGCCCGTCCGAACTGGCGCTGCAATATAAGGCGTCGGACAAGCTCTTCACCTGCTGCATCACGCTGGGGCGTGAGGCGATCGACACGCGGTCCAACGCGATCGAAACCGCGCGCTGGCTGGAGCGGCGCGATTATGCGACCGTCCGCCTCGTCACCACCGACTGGCATATGCGACGCGCCGCGCTGGAACTGCGTCAGGCCCTGCCCGATCGCGTGACGCTGGTTTACGACGCGGTGCCCAGCCGGCCGACCCTGCCGGTGCTGACGCGCGAATATAATAAATATCTGCTCCGCCGGGCCGCGGCGTTGATCGGCATCTGACGGAATTCATCGCATCATGATCACCGCGCTTCGCTCCGTCGCCTTCGCCCTCGCTTTCTATCCGGGCAGCCTGATGTTCGTGCTCGCCGCGCTGGCGGTGAGCGGAATCGCGCCCATCCGGGTGCAGCATATCGCGACGCGCTGGGGCCGGTTCCACCGCTGGTGCGCGCACTGGCTGCTCGGGCAGCGGGTGCGGATCGATGGCGACATCCCGCAGGGCCCCTATCTCTACATCGTCAAGCATGAATCGATGTTCGAGACGATCGACATGCTGTGCCTGTTCGATCGTCCCGTCGTCGCCGCCAAGCGTGAACTGTTCGACATTCCGCTTTGGGGCGGGATCGCCGAGCGTTACGGCCTGTTGCCGGTGGAACGGGGCGGCGGTGCCAGCGCCATGCGCGCATTGCGCGCCGGCGCAAGGGCGGCGCATGCGCAGGGCCGCGCGCTGTGCATCTTCCCTGAAGGCACGCGCGTGCCCCATGGCGAAGCGCCGCCGCTGCGGTCGGGCTTCGCCGGCCTCTATGCGCTGCTCAAATTGCCCGTTGTGCCGATTGCGATCGACAGCGGCCGGGTGTCGCCACGCGGCAGCTTTTTCAAGCGGTCGGGCATCATCACCTACAAGGCCGGAGAAATCGTCCCGGCCGGCCTCGACCGCGACGAAGCCGAACGGCGCGTCCATGCCGCGATCAACGCGCTGAACAGCCTTCCGAACATTTAGTGGCTTCGCCCGAAGTCGGGCTTGGCGTCGTCCTGACCCTGTTCGATGATCGACCGGCGGATTGCGCGGGTGCGGGTGAACAGGTCGAACAGCGCGTCGCCGTCATTCCAGCGGATCGCGCGCTGAAGCGCTGACAGATCCTCCGAAAAGCGCTGGAGCATTTCCAGCACTGCGTCTTTGTTCGCCAGGAACACGTCGCGCCACATCGTCGGGTCCGACGCCGCGATGCGCGTGAAATCGCGAAAGCCGCCCGCCGAATATTTGATCACCTCGGACTGGGTGACGCTTTCCAGATCGCTGGCGGTGCCGACGATGGTGTAGGCGATCAGATGCGGCAAATGGCTGGTCACGGCCAGCACCAGATCGTGATGCGCCGGGTCCATGATCTCGACATCGGCGCCAACGCGCCGCCATAGTTCGGATACGCGCTCGACGGCGGCGGGATCGGCCAGCGGGGGCGGGGTGATGATGCACCAGCGGCCTTTGAATAGTGTGGAAAAGCCCGCTTCCGGCCCGCTATTCTCGGTCCCGGCAACAGGATGGGCGGGAATGATGGTTCGGCCAGGCAGGGCGGCGTTGAGCTGCGCCAGCACATCCGCCTTGGCCGACCCCACGTCGCTGACGATCGCGTCGGGCGGCAGGTCGTCCGCGATCTCCGCGGCCGCCGCGCCCATCGCGCGCACGGGCACGCACAGCACGACCAGATCGGCATCGGTTACCGATGCCCCCGCCGTATCGGTGATGTCGTCGCACAGATCGATGGCGCGTGCGGTTTTCCGCACGGCCGGATCGGCGTCATGCCCGGTGACGCGCACGGTCGGCATCGTCTCGCGGATCGCGCGGGCGAGCGAGGAGCCGATCAGCCCAAGGCCGATGATGGTGACGCGGGCAAACGGGAGCATGGTTCAGGCCGCTTCCGCCATCGCGCGCAGCTTGGCGGCGACGGCGCGGGTCTGTTTTTTCGTCCCGATCGTGATCCGCAGGCCGTTGGGCAGGCCTTGCCCCGGCAACCAGCGGGTCGCATAGCCTTCGTCCCACAATCCCTTCATCGCCGCCTCTGCGGTCAGCTTGCCGTCGAACAGGACCAGCAGGAAATTGGCCTTGCTCGGCACGACGCGCAGGCCATGGTTGGAAAGGGCGGCGATCTCGCCCGCCAGCCATTCGCGCCAGCGCGCATTATGCGTGCGGCTGAATGCGACCCAGTCCGTGTCTTTGATCGCGGCGGCCGCTGCCGCCTGTCCCGCGCTCGTCACGTTGAACGGGGCGCGGATGCGGTGCAAAATGTCGATCACCTCGGCGGAAGCGTAGCCCCAGCCAATCCGCTCGGCGGCGAGGCCGTATATTTTGGAGAAGGTGCGCGTGACAAGGACGTTGCCGGCATTTTTCGCCAGTTCCATCCCGCCATCATCTTCATCCGCGTCGAGATATTCGGCATAGGCCTGATCGAGCACGAACAATATGTCGGGCCGCAACCCGGCGTGCAGCCGCGCAATCTCCGCCGCGCTCGTCATTGTGCCGGTCGGGTTATTGGGATTGGCGAGAAAGACGACCCTGGTCTTTTCCGTGACGGCGGCGAGCAGCGCATCGACATCGGTCGCATAATCGGCGTCGGGCGCCACCACCGGCGTCGCCCCCACGCGTCGCGCGGCGATGTCATAGACCGAAAACCCATAACGGACGTAAAGGATCTCGTCGCCTGGCCCCGCATAGGCGCTGGCCGCGAGGTGCAGCAGTTCGTCGGAGCCCGTGCCATAGATCACCCGCGCCGGATCGAGGGCATAATGACCGGCGATCGCCTCGCGCAAAAGGGTTGCGCCCGGATCGGGATAGGTGGCGAGGTCGGCCGTGGCGGCGATCAGCGCATCGCGCGCCGCCTGGCCGGTGCCGAGCGGATTTTCATTGGCGGACAGCTTGATCAGCGGCCGGCCGTCGTCGGTGGCGGCCTTGCCGGGAACATAGGGCGATATGCCCAATATCCAATCCTTGGGTGCAGGTGTCGTCATGCCGCGCGCTTTAGCGCCTCTTGGCCAGAAGGCAAAGCGCTAGACGACAGGGGTCGGCAGCGGCTGTCCGGCGAAATGCGCGTCCAGATTGGCGAGCACCAGGTCGGCCATGGCGGCGCGGGTCTCCACCGTGGCGCTGGCCTGATGCGGTTGCAGCACGACATTGTCCATCGCCAGCAGCGCCGACGGTACATGCGGCTCCTCGGCAAACACGTCCAGGCCCGCGCCCGCGATCCGCCCCTGTTCCAGCGCGGCGACCATCGCCGGCTCGTCGATCACGCTACCCCTGCTGATGTTGACGATGACCCCGTCCGGTCCCAACGCATCGAGCATCGCCGCGTCGACCAGTCTCGCTGCCTCCGGCCCGCCCGACGTGGCGACGATCAGGACGTCGCTTTCCCGCGCGAACGCGATCGGGTCGGCGACATAGCGATAGGGCAAATCCGCCGCCTCGCGCCGGTTATGATAGAGAATCTCCCCCGCGACCGGCTCCAGCCTGCGGGCGATGGCGCGGCCGATCCGTCCCAGCCCCAATATGCCGATCCGCTTGCCTGTCACCCGGCCCGACAGGGCGGGCACCTTGCCCGTCGCCCATGCGCCCAATCGTACCAGCCGGTCATTGGCGGCGATATTGCGCACCGTGGCGTAGAGCAGCCCGACCGCGAGATCGGCGACATCGTCGGTCAGCACATCGGGCGTATTGCTCACCCGGATGCCCCGCGTCCGCGCATGATCGATGTCGACCTTGTCATAACCGACCGAAAACAGCCCGATGATTTCAAGCTGCGGCAAAGCATCCATGATCGCGGCCGACGCGCCTAGCGCGCCAAAGCTCACCAGCCCCCGCGCGTGGCGGACAGCGGGTGGCAGCGCCGTCAGATCGGCACTCGCCGGCAGGGCATGAACCGCAAACCGTTGTTCCAGCCCAGCCAGCAAATAGGGGGATAGCTGGCCATAGGCGATGACGGGAATGCGCATGGCGTCGATCATATCGGCGATGTAGTCATGCTTGCGCGCCGACGCTACCCGCAACGGCCCGATTGACAGCCTCCAGTGGCGGTCCTAGCCCGCTCCCCATGGCCTCCATCCCCCTCTCCGATGACAGCCGCTTTGGCCTGCGCCGCCATGTGCGCCTCGCAGGGCCGCTGCGGCTCGACAGCGGCGCCACGCTCGCGCCCGTCGACATCGCCTATGAAACCTATGGCGTGATGAATGCGGACAGGTCCAACGTCATCCTGATCTGCCATGCGCTGACCGGCGACCAATATGTCGCTTCCGACCATCCCGTTACCGGCAAGGCGGGCTGGTGGTGGCGCATGGTGGGGCCAGGCAAGCCGGTCGACCCGGCGCGGCATTTCATCGTCTGCGCCAATGTCATCGGCAGCTGCATGGGGTCCTCGGGGCCCGCGAGCCTCGATCCCGCCACAGGCGCGCCCTATGCGATGCGCTTCCCGGTGCTGACGATCGCCGACATGGTGCGGGCGCAGGCGCTGTTGCTCGATCATCTGGGCGTCGATCGCCTGAGCGCGGTGATCGGCGGATCGATGGGCGGCATGCAGGCGCTCAGCTGGCCGACGATCTTCCCGACCCGCGTCGAAAGCTGCATCGTCATCGCGTCGACGGCGCGACACAGCGCACAGAATATCGCCTTTCACGAAGTCGGCCGGCAGGCGATCATGGCCGATCCGCACTGGCGCGGCGGCGATTATTATGCCGACGGACAGGTGCCGAGCGCCGGCCTCGCCGTCGCGCGCATGGCCGCGCACATCACCTATTTGTCCGAAGCGGGGCTGACGGAAAAATTCGGGCGGCGCTTGCAGGGCCGTGACGCCAAGACCTTCGGGTTCGACGCGGATTTTCAGGTGGAATCCTATCTGCGCCATCAGGGACTGAGCTTCGTCGAGCGGTTCGACGCCAACTCCTATCTCTATATCACCCGCGCCATGGACTATTATGACATTGCCGAGGATCATGGCGGCAGCCTGGCGCTCGCCTTTACGGCGTCGAAGGCGCGCTTCTGCCTCGTCAGCTTCGATACCGACTGGCTCTATCCCACGACCGAGTCGCGCATCATCGTCCATGCCCTCAACGCGAGCGGCGCCCCGGCGAGCTTCGTGGAACTGTCGAGCCCGTTCGGCCATGACGCCTTCCTGCTCGAATGCCCGGAGCTGAACCGAGTCGTCGACGGCTTCCTCAAGGGCGGCCGGGCGTGAGCGAGGCCCCCTCGATCCAGCCGCTGCGGCCAGACCTCGCCCTGATCGCGCGGACGGTGCGGCAGGGTGCGCGCGTGCTCGATGTCGGCTGCGGCGATGGCGCACTGATGGCCGCCTTGCGCGACGCCAAGCAGGTGGATGCGCGCGGGCTGGAAATCGACGGCGGCAATGTCGCGGCGGCGGTCGGGCGCGGCCTGTCGGTGGTACAGGGGGACGCCGACACCGATCTTGGCTATTATCCTGACGCGAGTTTCGATTATGCGATCCTCAGCCAGACGCTCCAGACGACGCGGCGACCGGACATGGTCGTGGACGAACTGCTGCGCATCGCCGCCCAGGCGTTTGTCTCCTTCCCCAATTTTGCCCATTGGCGCGGCCGGCTGTCATTGATGTGGGGCGGGCGGATGCCGGTGACGCGCCTGTTGCCCGACACCTGGTATAATACGCTCAACATCCATCATGTGACGGTCGATGACTTCCGCGCGCTAGTGAAGGCGCGGGGCTGGACGATCGATGGCCAGTGGTTCCTCAAGGGCGACAAGGAAACCACCCACGCGAACGCCAACCTGTTCGCCGAACATGCGGTGTTCCTGCTGCGCAAGTGACGCGACCTCAGCCGAGGAACAGCGGCGCGTCGCCTGCCTTCCAGGGCGCGTTGCGGATCATCGCGCGGTTAAACAGATCGGACGCCACATGGCCGTCCAGCCAGGCCCGAAGCCGAGGCAGCGGCTCATCCGCGAACCATATGGGGTCGGTCGCCGCAAACTGGCGGACAAACGGAAAGATCGCGATGTCGGTGAGCGATCGGGACGTGCCGCACAGATACTCGCTTATCCCGAGCCGCTGTTCCAGTAAGCCAAGGTAGACCAGCGCTGCGCACCGATGGACGAGCGGATCAGAGCCATGACGCGACGCATATTTATAGCGATCGAGATGATGTTTGAACGGCCCGTCATTGGCCGCGATCAGTTCTGCATCCTCCTGCGCCAGCCAGCCTTCGGGATCATGGCGCGCCAACGCCCAATGCATGATGTCCAGGCTTTGGTCGATCACCCCGCCATCCGGCAACAGCAGGACAGGCACGGTGCCCTTGGGCGAAAGTGCCAGCATCTCCGCCGGCTTGTCGCGTAGCACGATCTCCCGCAATGCCACGCGCTGTCCGCTCACCAAAAGCGCCATCCGCGCGCGCATCGCATAGGGACAGCGGCGGAAGCTGTAGAGGATCATGACCGCGTTTTAGCGCTCCCGGGTAGCGCTGAACGTTACCTTGGGATGGCGTTCCTGCTGGTATCCGATGTCCCATGCGCTCTTCGCCATGAAAACAAGGTTGCCGTCGCGGTCCTTGGCCATGCTGCCGCCATTATAGGCGACCAGATCCTTGATCGCCACCTCGTCGCCGCCGATCCAGCGCGCCGTATCATAGGGGGAAGGCTCCAGCCCCGCCGCGACCTTATATTCCGCTTCAAGCCTCGAAATCAGCACTTCGAGCTGCAATTGCCCGACTACGCCGACGATCCAGTTGCTGCCGATATCGGGATAAAAAACCTGGATCACGCCCTCTTCGGACAGGTCATCGAGCGCCTTGCGCAGCTGCTTGGTCTTCGTCGGGTCCTTGAGCTGCACGCGGCGCAGGATTTCCGGCGCGAAATTGGGCAGGCCGGTAAAGCGCAGGCCCGGCTTCTCGCTCAGCGTATCGCCCACGCGCAGCGCGCCATGATTGGGAATGCCGATAATGTCGCCGGGATAGGCCTCGTCCGCCAGTTCGCGATCCTGCGCGAAAAACAGGATCGGCGAATGCACCGCAAGCGCCTTGCCCGACCCGCTCGGCGTCAGCTTCATGCCCCGTTTGAACTTGCCCGACACCAGCCGCATGAACGCGATGCGGTCGCGGTGCATCGGGTCCATATTGGCCTGCACCTTGAAAATGAAGCCGGTCACTTCGCTGCCCTCCGGCTCGACCGGAGCCGGTTCGGCGGGTTGCGCGCGCGGCGGTGGGGCGTGGGCGGCGAGCGCGTCGATCAGTTCGGTGACACCGAACAGCTTGAGCGCCGACCCGAAATAAACGGGGGTCAGGTCGCCATGGCGATAGCGGGCAAGATCGAAATGCGCATAGCCACCCTGCGAGAGTTCCGCCTCCTCGCGCAGTTTTTCCAGGCCGCGGGGCGAGATGAAGTCGGCCAGCTTCGGATCGTCCAGTCCGCTGAACTGGTGCCGTGTCCCGTCAAATTCCTTCGATGGCCCACTGGGTTGCATCAGCCGATTGGTGGCGAAATCATAGACCCCCTCGAACTCGCCGCCCATGCCGACGGGCCAGCTCATCGGGCAGACGTCGAGCTGCAACTGGTCCGCTACTTCGTCCAGCAGGCCGAACGTCTCGCGTCCCTCGCGGTCGACCTTGTTGACGAAGGTGATGATCGGCAGGTTGCGCAGGCGGCACACCTCGAACAGCTTTCGCGTCTGCGGCTCGATGCCCTTCGCGGCGTCGATCACCATGACCGCGCTGTCGACGGCGGTCAGCGTGCGATAAGTATCCTCGGAAAAATCCTCATGCCCCGGCGTGTCGAGCAGGTTGAAGGTGATCGTTTCGCCATCCCGCGTCCGCTCGAACGTCATGACCGAGCTGGTGACGGAAATGCCGCGCTGCTGCTCGATCTTCATCCAGTCGGATCGGGCGCGGCGGTTCGCCCCGCGCGCCTTGACCTCGCCCGCCATATGGATCGCGCCGCCTTCCAGCAGCAGCTTTTCGGTGAGCGTGGTCTTGCCGGCGTCGGGGTGGGAAATGATCGCAAAGGTGCGGCGGGAAGGAATGGTCATGGGCGCGCATATAGCGATTTCCGACCATCGCGCCAGCACCCAGGGGTCAGTTCGGCAAGGCTCCGGCGGGTTCCGCCGCGATCTGCCGCAGCGCCTGTTCGAACGTCTCGACCGGCTGACCGCCCGATATCAGATATTTTTCGTCGATCACGATCGCTGGCACCGACTGGATGCCGCGATCGCGCCACAGCGCCTCGTCCGCCCTGACCTCCTGCGCATAAAGATTGCTGGTGACGACGGCACGCGCCGCATCCCGGTCCAGCCCGGCGCGTTCCGCCACGGCGACCAGCACATCGGGATCATCCATCGCCTCGCCGCGCGTGAAATGCGCGTCGAACAAGGCGCGCTTGCACGCATGCTGCCTGCCCTCCAGCCCCGCCCAGTGCAGCAGCCGGTGTGCATCGAACGTATTATACACCCGCGCCGTCTCGGACAGCCGCATCTCGAACCCCTCGGCCGCTGCACGCTCGGCGATCATGCTGCGTTTCTTCAGCGCGTCCTGCGCCGATCCCCCAAACTTGCGCTGCATCAGGTCGGTCAGCTTCTCGCCGCCGCGCGGCATGTCCGGCTGCAACTCGAACGGCTGGAAATGCCAGTCGACCCTGACCTCGCCGTCCAGCCGCTCGACGGCCTGTTCCAGCGCGCGCAGTCCGATGATGCACCAGGGGCAGGATATGTCGGATATGAAGTCGATGCGAACGGTCGGGGTCATCTGGCGTCTCCGGAAATGCGCTTGGCCTATATATGGGACGCAGGGTCCGGCGGCACCAGCGCCACATCCATACGGAACCGCCGTTGATCGCCGGGCAGCAGGCACATGATCCCCGGCTTGTCCCAGACATCGCCCTCAAACCCCACCGGGTCGGCCATCCCCGCCCAGGGTTCGACACACAGATAATGCGCGCCCGGCTTTTGCCATAGACCAAGCCAAGGGGTGTCCGGGAAGTCGATCTTCAGCCGCGTGCGCCCGGGCACGCCCCACAACAGGCTGCGGCTGCGAAGATCGTCCCAGATCAGCGCGTCGCCCTCGAACATCGCGTGAGTCGGCGCCAGCGAATCGCCATCCACCGGCGAATCGACGCTTTCCCGCGCGATCAGGCCGGGTTCCACGCCCACCTTGCGAATCGGCGCCGGCTCTGGCTGTTCGAAGATGATGCGATGCTCCTGCGCCGATCCGCCAAAGGGCAACGGCCAGGCGAAGGCGGGATGATAGCCGAAGGAAAAGGGCATGGCCGCCTCGCCTCGATTGCCCACCGTCGCGGTCATCATCAGTGTCTCGGCGACAAGCGCAAACCGCATGTCGAGCCGGAAATCGAAAGGATAGACCGCGCGCGTCGCGGCATCCGCCTCCAGCCGAAAGGTTACGCTATCGGTCGCTCGCTCGACGATATCGAAGGGCATCCGCCGCGCAAAACCATGCTGCGGCATGGCATGTTCGCGACCGTCCAGCCGATAGACATCGCCGCGCGACCGCCCGACAAAGGGAAAGAGCAGGGGCGCATGCCCGGTCCACCAGCGCGGATCGGCGTCGGTCATCAACGCACGCCCCTGCGCGTCGCTCAGCGACCAGAGTTCAGCCCCCAGCGGATCGATCGCGGCGGACAAGCCGTCCGATCGAATGACAACCAGTTCTTCCATGCCATCCTCTGTCCGTTCGCCCTTAACCCCGCAGCACCCCGCCCAGCTTCGCCGCAGCCTTCACCACGGCAGCGCTGATCGCGTCCAGTTCCTCCTGCGCGAAGCTCTTCTCTCCGGGCTGGAGCGTGACTTCGATCGCGAGCGATTTTTGGCCGTCCTCTACCCCCGGTCCGACGAAGACGTCGAACAGGCGCGCGTCCACGATCGCCTTTTTGTCCGCGCCTTTCACGGCGCGCACCAGCGCCTCGGCCTCGACCGCTTCCGGCACCAGGAACGCAAAATCACGCTTCACCGCCTGAAGCGGGGGCGGCGCATAGGGCGCGCGCATGAAGCTTGACCGGCGCCTGGCCGGAATGGCGTCGAGGAAGATCTCGCCAGCTACCGCCGGGCCGGTCAGGCCGAACTGTTTGGCCAGCGAGGGATGCAGCACGCCATATTCGGCAAGCACGGTCTTTGGCCCCAGCCGCAACGTTGCCGATTGCCCCGGATGATAGGCGGCCGATGCTTCCCCGAAATTCTGGAGATTGCCGACCGGTGCGCCGGCGGCGGCGAGCAGGGCTAGGATTTCGGCCTTCGCGTCGAACGCATCGAACGGCCGCGCCTTACCGGACTGCCACCCTCTCGCCGTCTTTTCGCCCGCCAGGACGAAGCCGACCGTGGCGCGCTCGCCTTGCGCGAAATAGCGCCGGCCAAGCTCGAACAACCGCACCGACGCCGCGCCGCGATCCATGTTGCGCCGCGTGGCCGACAGCAGGCCGGGCAGCAGCGAGGGCCGCATGACCTTCAACTCCTCCGAAATCGGATTGGCGAGCGTCCACTGCCCACCACCCACGGCGGCTGCTTCCTTCTCCGAGACGAAGCTCCAGTTGATCGCTTCGGACAGGCCGCGCGCGGCGGCGGTGCGGCGCACGCGACGCTCGACCAGTTGCTCGGGCGTGGCGGTGGGGCGAGCGACGCCGGGCATGCGCGGCAAGGGCGTGGAGGGCACCTGATCGAGCCCGACGATGCGCACCACTTCCTCGACGATATCGGCCCAGCCATCGATGTCGCGCCGCCAGCTTGGCACGGCGATGGTCCAGCTTGCGGGCAGGCTGACCGGCACGCCGTCCTGATAGTCCACCTGGGACGCCTCGCCGCTGACGGTGAACCCCAGGCTTTCGAGGATGCGCTTCTGTTCGTCCGCCGGCACGTCGACGCCCGCGAGCGCGAGGCACTGGTCGGGGGCATAGGCGACGGTTTTGTTCGCGACGGGCGGCATGCCCGCACGGGTCGCTTCGCTCGATATGCCGCCGCACAGGCTGGTGACGAGGAAGGTCGCGATCGACAGGCCATCGTCGAGGAAGGCGGGATCGACGCCGCGCTCGAACCGGCCGCGCGCGTCGCTGGTCAACGCCAGCTTCTGTCCCGTCATCGCGATCCGTTCGGGCGTGAAATAGGCGCATTCGATCAGCACGTCGGTCGTGTGGGGCTGCGCGCCTGAATGTTCGCCGCCCATGATGCCGCCGATATCGTGCACGGCTTGCGTGTCGGCGATGACGGTCATCGTTTCGTCCACGGCGTAGGTCTTGCCGTTGAGCGCCAGCACCTGCTCGCCGCTGCGCCCCTTGCGCGCCACGAGCGGACCTTGCAGCGTCGCCATGTCATAGACGTGCAGCGGGCGGCCGAGATCGATCATGATATAGTTGGTGATGTCGACGAGCGCGCTGATCGGCTTCTGTCCGATCGCCTTCAATCGCCGCGCCATCCAGTCGGGCGATGCGCCATTGGTCACGCCGCGCACCGATCGCGCGAAGAAGGCGGGGCAGCCCTCTGCATCCTCGATCCGCACGTCGGGACCGGGGCCTGCGCCGTCGATTTCCGGCACGATGATCGCGTTGAGCGTCCCAAGGCCCGCCGCTGCGAGATCGCGCGCGATGCCGCGCACGCCCATGCAATCCTGCCGGTTGGGCGTGATCGACACGTCGATGACCGGATCGTTGAGGCCCGCATAATGCGCATAGACCTGTCCCACCGGCGCATCGGCGGGCAGGTCGATGATGCCGTCATGATCCTCGCCCAATTCCAGTTCGCGAAAGCTGCACATCATGCCATTTGATTCGACGCCGCGGATCGCGGTCTTCTTCAGCACCATGCCGTTCGACGGCACCACCGCGCCCTCGACCCCGAACACGCCGATCAGGCCCGCGCGCGCATTGGGCGCGCCGCACACGACCTGCAACGGCACGCCGTCCCCCTGATCGACGGTCAGCACCTGCAGCTTGTCCGCCTGCGGGTGGCGCTCCGCCGTCAGGACCTTGGCGATCCTGAAACTCCCCAGCTTTTCGGCCGGATCGTCCACCCCCTCGACCTCAAGCCCGATGGCGTTCAGCGTCTTGAGGATCGTGGGCAGTTCGGCATCGGTCGCCAGATGCGTCTTGAGCCAGCTCAGCGTGAACTTCATGCACCCACTCCCCCTGACAATGTGGGCACGTCGAGCGCCGAAAAGCCATAATGTTTCAGCCAGCGCAGATCGCCGTCGAAGAAGGCGCGCAGATCGTTCATCCCATATTTCAGCATGGCGAGGCGATCGACCCCGGTGCCGAAGGCGAAGCCCTGCCATTCGTCGGGGTCCAGCCCGCACGCCTCGATCACCTTGCGATGGACCATGCCGCTGCCCAGTACTTCGAGCCAGCCGCCATCTGCCGCGTCGCCGTCACCGCCGATCACCCGCTGGCCATTGCTCAGCGTATAACCGACATCGACCTCCACCGACGGCTCGGTGAAGGGAAAATAGCTCGGGCGCAGGCGCAGGACGATGTCCTCACGCTCGAAAAAGGCCTTGAGGAAGGTCTCCAGCGTCCATTTCAAATGGCCAAGCGTAATGCCCTTGTCGATCACCAGCCCCTCGATCTGGTGGAACATCGGCGTATGGGTCGCGTCGCTGTCGCTACGATAGACGCGGCCGGGCGCGATGATGCGGATCGGCGGGGGCGTGCCGTTCATCATCGTGCGGATCTGCACCGGCGAGGTGTGCGTACGCAGCAGCATGCGCCTGCCGCCTTCCTCGTCGGGAAAGTAGAATGTGTCGTGCATCGCGCGCGCCGGGTGCGTCTCGGGAATGTTGAGCGCGGTGAAATTATGCCAGTCATCCTCGATCTCGGGCCCGCTCGCGACCGAAAAGCCGAGGTCGGCGAAGATTTCCGCCAGCTCATCCATGACCTGGCTGACCGGATGGACGCTGCCCTGAGGCCCGGTATCTGCGGGCAGGGTCATGTCGACCTTCTCCGAGGCCAGCCGCGCGTCGAGCGCCGCCTGTTCCAGCGCCGCCTTCCTCTCGCCGATCGCGGCGGTCACGGCTTCGCGCAAATCCTGGATCGGCGGACCTTTTTCCAGCCGCTCGTCCGCACTCATGCCCCCCAGCGTCTTGAGCAGCGCGGTGACGACCCCGCTCTTGCCCAGCGCGCCGACGCGCAGCGCCTCGACCGCTTCAGGCGTTGCGGCGGCGTCGATGTCGGCCAGCAGGCCGGCCTTCAGATCGGTAATGTCGCTCATATCTTCCATTCAGCCTGGATGGCGGGGTCCTGTGCAGGCCTTAGCCGGGCGCGCCATAAACCAAAAGAGCGCCGGAAGCCTATGCCCCGGCGCTCATTTTGGTATCTGTCGCTGTCTGCTTATGCAGCCGCGGGCAGAGCCGCTTTCGCCTGGGCGATGATGGCGCTGAACGCTGCGCTTTCATGCATGGCGATGTCGGCCAGAACCTTCCGGTCCAGCTGAACACCGGCGAGCTTGAGCCCGTGCATGAACTGCGAATAGGTCAGGCCTTCGGCGCGCACGCCGGCGTTGATGCGCTGGATCCACAGGCCGCGGAAGCTGCGCTTCTTGACCTTGCGATCGCGATACGCATATTGGCCGGCCTTTTCGACTGCCTGACGGGCGATGCGGATGGTGTTCTTGCGACGGCCATAATAGCCCTTCGCCTGTTCCAATATCCGCTTATGCTTGGCGCGGGTTGTTACACCCCGTTTGACGCGTGCCATTGTCCCTTACTCCTTATTTGAGGCCGTAGGGTGCCCAGAGGCGGACGTGCGCGACGTCGGCCTCGGACAGCACGGAAGTGCCACGGTTCTGGCGAATATATTTGGCGTTATGGCTCATCAGGCGGTGACGCTTGCCAGCGAAACCGTGCTTCACCTTGCCGGTGGCGGTGAACTTGAAGCGCTTCTTCACACCGCTTTTAGTCTTGAGCTTGGGCATTTTCGTCTCCTTTGCGTAGCGCGACGATTACAGACAGCCCCGGCAGCCCTAGATAGCCGGGCGGTCCCTTCGAATATCGCGAAGGGCGCGCCATAAGGGGCAGCACGCAGAAACGCAAGCGATTCGGGAGCTAAGCCGTCCGCGCGGCGTTAGAGGCGCCATGACCAGCCCCGATCCCATCGGCCGCGACGGCGCGATGCCTGCAAGCGGTGGAGCACGCGCCAAGATGGTCCGTGCGCGAAATCGCTGGCGCCGACTGCCGCTCCCGGCGCGAATATTGCTGTGGATCGTGGGCATCCTCTTTGCGATCTGGCTGATTCTCTTCATCACCAAGGGCCGCTTTCTCAAGCGCCCGTTCGAACGGATCATGACGAGCCAGCTTCAGCGCGACGTGCAGGTGGGCGGCGACTTCCAGCTCTATTTCGCCCCGATCAGCATCAAGTTCCGCGCCGAACGCTTCGCTATCGCCAACGTCCCCTGGGCGAGCCGGCCGCAACTGTTCCGCGCCGACCTGATCGACAGCCTGATCTCGCCGGTCAGCCTGATATTCGGCAAGCGGTATCGGGTGCACTGGCTGGATCTGCGCGGCGGGGCGGTCGATCTCGAATGGTCGCGCGACCATCTGCGCAACACATGGACGCTCGGCGATCCCGATCGCAAGGGCAAGCCGATGACGCTGCCGCTCATCCGGCAAGCGATGCTGGCCGGCACGACGCTGCGCTATCGCGATCCGCGCATGCGGTTCAACACCGATATCCGCTTCGAAACGGTCCGGACGCGCGACACGCGCTTTGCCAGCGACGTGCGTTTTTCGGGCGATGGTGACATGAACGGCCGGTCCTTCACGATGAAAGGGGGCCTGCTGACGCCCAATGCGACGGTGACGGGGGGCAGGAATCAACTGGTACTGCGCGCCATGGCCGACGCGACCATAGTGGATATCACCGGCACGCTGCCGGGTGCGACCGAACTGGAGCGCAGCGATCTGCGCCTCGTCGCGCAAGGGCCGAACCTCGCGCGGCTGTTCGATTTCCTGGGCGTCGCCATCCCCGACACGCGCCGCTACCGCTTTACCTCGGCGCTTACCAAGGCGGGCGAGGAATGGCGCTTCACCCATTTGAAGGGTCGGTTCGGCGACAGCGACCTCGCCGGCAGGATGACCGTCTCGCTTCCCGACGAACGGCTGTTGATCCAGGCTGATCTCGCCACGCAGACACTCGACATCATCGATGTCGGTCCCTTCATCGGCTATGATCCGCAGCGGCTGGAGGCGCAGGGTGCGGCGGGCGCGATCGAAACGGTCGGCGGCGCGCCGCGCGTCCTGCCCGACGCGCCGCTGCGGATCGAGGCGATCCGCAATTTCGACGCCGATGTGCGCTATACGGTCAGGACGATCCGCGCGCCCAACGTCCCGATTTCCAACGCGGCGGTGACGGTCAAACTCGATCATAGCAGGCTGACGCTCTCGCCCTTTACCTTCGATATGGCGGGCGGTCATGTCGCATCCGACATCGGGATCGACGCGCGCAATCGCCCGGTGCGCACGACTTACGACATTCGCCTGTCACCCACCCCCATGGGCAAGCTGCTCGCGCGCTGGGGCGTCGAGGAATCCGGGACCTCCGGCACGATCAAGGCGCGGGTGCAGATGACCGGCCTTGGTGATTCGCTGCACGATTCGCTGGCCAATTCGAACGGACGGATCGCCGTCATCCTGCCCGCCGGCACGATGTGGGCGCGCAACATCCAGCTGTCCGAACTCGACATCGGCACGTTCGTGACCAAGATGTTTTCGGGGAAGCTCAAAAAGCCGGTCCAAATCAACTGCGGGCTGATCGCTTTTACCGTGCGCGACGGCGTGGCGGCGGCGGACCCGATTCTGATCGACACCGCCAAGAACGTGATGACCGGGCGCGGCGGCTTTTCGTTCAAGGATGAAAGCCTCGACTTCGCCTTCCGCGCCGATGGCAAGAAGATCAGCCTGTTTTCGGGCCAGTCGCCGGTCGGGATCAACGGCTATTTCGCGAGGCCAGGCATTTCCGTCATCAGTCCCGAACTGATTGCGCGTGGCGGTTCGGCCGTCGCCCTCGGCATCGTTGGAACGCCGATTGCGTCGCTGCTTGCCTTTCTCGATGTGGGCGATGCAAAGGGCGCGGCGTGCGGCCCGATCCTGGCTGGCGCGCATGCAGCGGCGCAACGGACAAAAGGCGGCGAACCGCGCGACGATGTCGGACGCGGCACGACGGCGAAGGATGAAGGCGGGAAGTCGGGCGCGAAGAAGGACAAGAAGTTCCTGGGAATCTTTTGAGCGCCGCTCAGCCGTGATGATGGCCCTCAGGCCCATGGCGCAGCGCCTCCAGCACATCGTCGAGTCGCGCCGGATCGCCAAGCGCGATGACCTGCCCGTCGCTGTCGGCGGTCAGCGGGTCGCCGGCCCAGTCGCACATCCGCCCGCCCGCGCCCTCGACCACCGGCACGAGGGCAGCAAGATCGTGCAGCTTGAGGCCCGCCTCCACGACGATGTCGACATGGCCCGATGCGACCAGCCCGTAACTATAGCAGTCGCCGCCCCAGATCGTGTCGCGGCACTGCCCTGCAAGGCGCGCGAAATGCTCGCCGGTACAACCGGGGAATAGCTGCGGCGCGGTCGACGCCAGAATCGCCTGATCGAGATCGCGGCAGGCGCGCGTCCTCACCGGCTTGCCGTTGAACGTCGTCGGCTGCCCGGCCATCCCGGCCCAGCGTTCGCCCGCGACCGGCTGGTCGATGATGCCCACTGTCGGCCAACCTTCCAACGTCAGCGCGATCAGCGTGCCGAAAATCGGTCGCCCGGCAATGAAGCTGCGCGTCCCGTCGATCGGATCGAGAATCCAGACCCGGTCGGCATCCTCGCGCGTCGCGCCATATTCCTCGCCGATGATGCCGTCGCCCGGCCGCTCTTTCTCCAATATCGTCCTGATCGCGATCTCCGCCGCGCGATCGGCCTCCGTCACCGGCGACCGGTCGCTCTTGAACTCGGTATCGTAGCGCGCACGAAAAAAGGGGCGGATCGCGGCGCCGGCGGCGTCGGCGAGGCGGTTGGCGAGGGCCAGATCGTCACGGGTCGTCATGGCTCCCGCCTAGCCGCTAAGCGCGCCCCGCGCTAGGCTGGCTTGCTGCGAGTCATATGCGAATCACAGGAGAGTAAGATGCCCGGATCGCCCGTCATTCCCGGATTGCGCTATGCCGACGCGCCCGCCGCGATCGACTTTCTGTGCGAGGCATTCGGCTTCGAACGGCACGCCGTCTATCCCGATGAGTCTGATCCGACGATCATCCATCATGCCCAGCTGGTCTTCGGCGAAGGCATGATCATGCTCGGAAGCGTGCGAGATGGCGACGATGAATCGCTCATCACATGGAAGACGCCGCGTGACCTCAATGGCGTGACGCTGTGCACCTATATGGTCGTGCCCGATGTCGACGCGCACTGCCTGCATGCGCGCAACGCGGGCGCGGTGGTCGTCAACGAACCGCACGATAATCAGGGCTATCCCGGTCGCGGCTATGACGCGCTCGACCCGGAGGGCAATGTCTGGAGCTTTGGCACCTACGATCCGTGGACGGCCCAGGCTTAAGTCTTCGGCAACCTCCCCGCGTTAGGCTATGTCCATGGCGCTCTTGGGATGGATCATCGGTTTCGCTGCCCTGTTTGCGGGGCTGGCCTTGCGGCAGGACATGCCGGTCGGCGGATCGAGCACATTGTCCAGCCTCTTGCTGATGCTCGCTATTCTTGCCTGCCCGATGGTCTGGCGCGAAACGCCGCTCGGTATTTCCCGACGCCAGCGCATCATGCTCGGCCTCACCTTGCTTTTCTGCGTGCCCGTGCTGCTTTTGCCTGCAACGTGAAAAGTCGCGCCGCGCAACTTTAAATCGCTTAGTCGAACAGGCTCGACACCGACAGAGTTCGGTTCAGACGATCCCCCGGATCGTCCGCTCGCCAGATTTCCTTTCAGTCAAACAGGCTCGACACCGAACTCTCATCCGCGATGCGCTTGATCGCTTCGCCCAGCAGGGGGGCGATCGGCAATTGGCGGATGCGCGACGCTCCGTTGACCGCTTCGGTGCCCTGAATCGAATCGGTGATCACCAGTTCGAGCAGCGAAGACGCCTCGACCCGCGCCACCGCGCCGCCGGACAGCACGCCATGGGTGACATAGGCGACGACGTCTTCAGCCCCGGCGGCCTTCAAGGCGGTCGCCGCGTTGCACAGCGTTCCGGCCGAATCGACGATATCGTCGATCAGCACGCAAAAACGGCCCTTCACGTCGCCGATGATGTTCATGACCTCCGATTCGCCGGCGCGCTCGCGGCGCTTGTCGACGATGGCGAGCGGGGCGTTGTCGAGCCGCTTGGCGAGCGCGCGGGCACGCACCACGCCGCCGACGTCGGGCGACACAACCATCAGATTACGGTCGCCGAAGCGCGCCTGAATATCCGCAGACATCACCGGCGCACCGAACAGATTGTCGGTGGGAATGTCGAAAAAGCCCTGAATCTGCCCTGCATGCAGATCGACCGACAGCACGCGGTTGGCGCCGGCGGTGGTGATCAGGTTGGCGACCAGCTTGGCCGAAATCGGCGTGCGCGGGCCGGGCTTCCGGTCCTGCCGGGCATAGCCGAAATAGGGGACGACCGCCGTGATCCGCTTGGCCGATGCGCGCTTGAGCGCGTCGACCATTATGAGCAGTTCCATCAGATTGTCATTGCAGGGATAGCTGGTGGATTGCAGCACGAACACATCTTCGCCCCGGACATTTTCGTGGATTTCCACGAACACTTCCTCATCGGCGAACCGGCGGACGCTGGCGTCGGTCAGCGGAATTTCGATATAATCGGCGATGGCAGTGGCCAGCGGCTTGTTGGAATTGCCGGTCATGAGTTTCATGGCCAAATCCCCCGATAAAAAATGGCGTGACGAATTGATGACGATGGTCGGAAACGCCGCCCCTTTAGCGGCGGGGGCTCCCGCTGGAAAGCCGCTTTTGCGCCAGCGTCCAAAATGCTCTACGGGCGCGGCCCATGACCGACAAACTTGTGATCGCGCTGGCGCAGATGACCCAGTCCGTAGGCGATCTCGCCGCCAATGCCGACGCCATGCTCGCCTGGCGCGACAGGGCGACCGGCGCGGACCTCATCGTCTATCCCGAATTGCAGCTGATCGGCTATCCGCCCGAGGATCTGGTGATGAAGCCCGCGCTGATCGAGCGGGCGAACGAAGAGCTTGACCGGCTGGCCCGCGCCACCGCCGATGGCGGTCCGGCGATGCTGGTCGGCACCGTCGTCGCCGCGCAGGGCGTGCTCTTCAACGTGGTCGCACTGCTGGAAAATGGCGCGGTGACGGCGATCCGGCAGAAGCGGGAACTGCCCAATTACGGGACCTTCGATGAAAAGCGCCTGTTCGCGCCCGGCCCGTTGCCCGCGCCGATCGATTTCCGCGGCGTCAAACTCGGCGTGCCGATCTGCGAGGATATCTGGTTCCCCTTCGTCACCGCCCATCTCAAGGCGGAAGGGGCGGACATATTGATCAGCCCCAATGGCAGTCCGTTCGAGGTGGACAAGGACGACCGCCGGCTGAACGGCGTCGCCGGCACGCGGGTGCGCGAGACTGGCCTGCCGCTCGCCTATGTCAATCGCGTCGGCGGGCAGGATGAACTGGTGTTCGACGGCGCATCCTTCGTCATGAACGCCGACTTCGGCATCGCCCATCAACTGCCCGACTGGGAAGAAGCGCTGGTCCTCACCCATTGGGAAAAATGGGAAGGCCGGTGGATTTGCCTCCCCGGCGAGGCCCATGTACTCGATGAACGGCCGGCGGACATTTATAACGCGATGGTGCTCGGCCTGCGCGATTATGTGAACGGCAATCGCTTCCCCGGCGTGGTGCTGGGCCTGTCGGGGGGCATCGATTCCGCCCTCTCGGCGGCCGTCGCGGTGGATGCGTTGGGCAGCGAGCGAGTCTGGTGCGTGATGATGCCCTCGCGCTTCACCAGCCAGCACAGCCTCGACGATGCCGTGGAATGCGCCCGCCTGCTGGGCGTTCGGTACGACATGATCCCCATCGAGCCGGCCGTTGGTGCGTTCGACACCATGCTGGCCGGGGTGTTCGCCGACCGCCAGCGCGACCTGACCGAGGAGAATATCCAGTCGCGCATTCGCGGCCTGACGCTGATGGCGCTGAGCAACAAGTTCGGCCACATGCTGCTGACCACCGGCAACAAGAGCGAGATGTCGGTCGGCTACGCCACCATCTATGGCGACATGGCGGGCGGCTATTCTGTGCTCAAGGACGTCTACAAGACCACGGTGTTCGACCTGTGCCGCTGGCGCAACGCCAACGTCCCTTCGCTTGGCCAAAGCTTCGGTCCGACCGGCCCGGTCATGCCAGAGCGCGTCATCACCAAACCGCCGAGCGCCGAACTGCGCGACGACCAGAAGGACGAAGACAGCCTGCCACCCTATGAGGTGCTGGACCCGCTGCTCTACGGTCTGGTGGAGGAGGAGCTTTCGGTCGAGCAACTCGTCGCGCGCGGCTTCGAGCGCGACACCGTCGCCCGGATCGAGCGGCTGCTCTATGTCGCCGAATATAAGCGCCGCCAGTCCCCGCCGGGCGTCAAGATCGGCATCCGCAATTTCGGCCGCGACCGCCGCTATCCCATCACCAATGCGTTTCGGACATTATGAACAGCAACTCCCGGCTCAAGGCCATTGGCTATCTCATATCGACGGTCAGCGTGGTGTTGATCGGGGTCGTGGCCTGGGACAGTGCGAAGGATGATCGCCTGCTGCGTCTCTGTCTGATCGCCGGCATCGCAAGCTCGATCATCGGCATGGCGCTGCGCTGGTGGTCCCACCGGCGCGAACAGCGGGACGAGGGCAAGGCATGACCATCATCACCCGCTTCGCACCCTCGCCGACCGGCCATCTCCACGTCGGCAATATCCGGGCAGCGCTCCATAACTGGCTATGGGCGCGCAAAAGCGGCGGGCGCTTTCTGCTGCGCCTCGACGATACCGATGTGGAACGCTCGCGCCCCGAATATGCCGATTCGATCCGCGCGGACCTGCTTTGGCTGGGCCTCGAATGGGACGGGGAGGAGCGCCAGTCGGAGCGATTCGCCCTCTATGAGGCGCGGTTCGAGGCGCTCAAGGCAGCCGGCCGGGTCTATCCCGCCTATGAAACCGCGCAGGAGCTCGATCTGCGCCGCAAGGTCCTGCTCGGGCGCGGCCTGCCGCCGGTTTATGATCGCGCCGCTTTATCGCTGACGCCCGACCAGATCGCGGCGCATGAGGCGGAAGGCCGCCGGCCGCACTGGCGGTTCCGGCTGGATCACGACCAGCCGATCATGTGGGACGACCTCATTCGTGGTCCACAGCAGTTCGACCCGCGCCTTCTGTCCGATCCGGTGATCCGGCGCGCGGACGGTTCGTGGCTCTATATGCTCCCTTCGGTCATCGACGATATCGACATGGGCATAACCCATGTGCTGCGCGGCGAGGACCATGTGTCGAACACCGCGACCCAGATCCAGATGTTCGCCGCCCTCGGCGCGCCGCTGCCCGCCTTTGCCCATGAAGCGCTGCTCACCGGCAGCGAGGGCAAATTGTCCAAGCGACTCGGATCGCTCGGCGTCGCGCATTTCCGGGAAGCGGGGATCGAGCCGATGGCGCTCATCGCGCTGCTCGCCCGCCTCGGCAGCAGCCAGCCGGTCGAGCCTTTCCTCTCGGTAGTGCCGCTGATCGAAAGCTTCGATTTCGCCCATTTCGGCCGCGCGCCGGCGCGCTTCGACGAAGCGGAACTGGCGACGCTCAACCAGAAGATCGTGCATCAACTGCCGTTCGCGGGGGTCGCGACCCGGCTGCCTTCTGGCATGGAAGAAGCGGCGTGGGACGCGATCCGGCCCAATCTGGATCGCGTGGATCAGGCGGCGGACTGGTGGCGGGTCGTCACCGGCCCGATCGACGCCCCGCAACCGGACGCGGAGGATCGCGCCTTTCTCGCGGCCGCTCATGCCGCTTTGTCGAATCTCCCGTTCGACCAAGCCATCTGGCGCACGCTGACCGAACAGCTCAAGGCGGCAACCGGCCGCAAGGGCAAGACGCTGTTCCTGCCGCTGCGGCGCGCCCTGACCGGACTCGATCACGGGCCCGATATGGGGCTGCTGCTGCCGTTGATCGGCCGGGATGAAGCCCTCCGCCGCCTTGCCTTGGCTCGTCTTACCGACTAGAGCCGACCGGTCATCTGGGGAGTAGCCAGCCGCGCTGCGTCGAGCGAGCGGGCCGTGCGTCAACATATTCGGTCGAGAGGCCGTGGCGTACGGGATGCGGCGAGGACGATATGTCCAGTGCGCCGTATCGGGTGAGACCAATGGCATCGCTGTCTCCGTCCGGCCGGGCGGGGGAGGGCGGTGGCATTGCGTCTTCATCTTCGCCCGGCCCGGATGTTCTGCATGGAAGCCTTCCTCACCTCCGCGGCCCTCGTCGCGCTCGCCGAAATGGGCGACAAGACGCAGTTGCTGGCGATGCTGCTCGCCACGCGCTTCCGCAGGCCGGCCCCGGTCATATTGGGCATTTTCTGCGCGACGATAGTCAATCATTTCCTGGCGGCGCTTGTCGGTCATTCGATCGCTGGCGTCCTGACGCAGCCCTGGTTCCGCTATGCGGTCGCGGCGAGCTTTATCGCCATGGCGGGCTGGACCCTGATCCCCGACTCGCTCGACGAGGATGCGCCACTCGCCGCGCCGTCGAAGGCTGGCGTGTTCATGACGACGCTGATCGCCTTCTTCCTGGTCGAGATGGGCGACAAGACACAGGTCGCCACGGTCGCGCTGGGCGCGCAGTTCGACAATCTGTTTGCGGTGACGGCGGGCACGACCCTGGGCATGATGGCGGCCAACATCCCCGCCGTCCTGTTTGGCGAGGCGCTGGCGAACCGCGTTCCGATGCGCGCCCTGCAAGTGGGCGCGGCGCTTTTGTTCCTGCTGCTCGGCCTGTGGATGGTCGCCGGGCTTCGGGGCTGGATTGGATAAAAACCGCCACTCTGCCGCTGCGGCGGTTGTCAGCCAAGCGCTGCTGTTGCAAGGGGGTGGCATGGATATTCGCTCTGGAACAGGCATGGGACACGCGTAATGAAGGACAGTCTGGTTACGGTGTTCGGCGGCGGCGGTTTTCTCGGGCGGCAGGTCGTTCAGGCACTGCTCGCGCAGGGCGCGCGCGTCCGCGTGGCGCAGCGCAACCTGTCCACCGCGCTTCGGGTCAAGCCGCTCGCCGGCCTTGGCCAGATCCAGTTCGTCGCGGCCGACATCCGCAAGCCCGCCAGCGTGGCGAACGCGGTCGCCGGCAGCGACGTCGTCATTAACCTGGTCGGTGTGCTAAAGGGCGATTTCGACGGGCTGCACCATCGGGGCGCGGCCAATGTCGCGCGCGCTGCCGCGGCGATCGGTGCGCGGGCGCTGGTCCATGTCTCGGCGATCGGCGCGGACGCGGAAAGCCCGTCGGCCTATGGCCGATCGAAGGCTGCGGGCGAGCAGGCCGTGAAGGCCGCTTTCCCGCTCGCCACCATCATCCGTCCTTCGATCATATTCGGCCCCGAAGACCAGTTTGTGAACCGCTTCGCCGAACTCATTCGCATCGCGCCTGTCGTCCCCGTGATCGGCGCCGCGACGAAATTCCAGCCCGTCTATGTCAAGGACGTCGCGCACGCGATCGCCAACGCCGCTGCCGATCCGCAAGCGTTCGGGGGCAAGAGTTTCGAACTGGGCGGGCCGCAGGTTCTCAGCATGCTGGAACTGAACGGTTGGATCGCCAAGGCGATCGGTCGCAAGCGCAGCCTCATCCCGGTGCCGGCGTCGCTGGCCAAACTCATTGCTGTCCTCCCCGGTGGTCCGATCACCAGCGATCAACTCGCGATGCTGTCGCGCGACAATGTCGTCGGCGTCGATGCGCGGGGACTGTCGGCGCTGGGCGTCGCGCCGACGCCGCTGGCGGCGGTCGCGGACAAATGGCTGGTGCGCTATCGCCGCCACGGCCGCTTCGCCGGCCGCGCACAGGCGTGACCCATTCTCCCCGATAGAGGCAGGTCTCAGGGAGCGCCTGAATGGATATGCACTATATCACCGTCATCCTGCTGGGCATCGTCGAGGGGCTGACCGAATTCCTGCCCGTCTCCTCGACGGGGCACCTGATCCTGGCGAGCGAGTTGCTCGGCTATGATGCGTCGACCTGGGCGATGTTCAACGTCATCATCCAGCTCGGTGCGATCCTGGCGGTGGTGGCGCTCTATTGGCGCACCTTCTGGGCGGTCATGCTCGGCCTGTTGCGGCGCGATCCGGTCAGTTGGCGTTTCCTGCGCAATCTGATCGTCGCTTTCATCCCCGCCGCCGTCATCGGTCTCGCGCTCCACAAACATATCGAGGCGCTGCTGGGCGCGCCAAAGGTCGTCGCATGGGCGCTGATTGCCGGCGGCGTCGCTATTCTGGTCGTGGAGCGCCTTATAAAGAGCGCACGCTTCCACGGCATCGCCGATGTGCCCCTCGCGCGGGTGATAGGCATCGGGCTCATCCAGTGCATATCGATGATCCCCGGTGTCAGCCGCTCGGGCGCGACGATCATGGGCGCGCTGGCGCTGGGCGTCGAACGGCGAACGGCTGCGGAATTCAGCTTTTTCCTCGCGATCCCGACCATGCTCGGCGCGACCGTACTGGAACTACTGAAAAACGGCGACGCGATCACATCGGCCAATGTAGGATGGGACAGCATTGCGCTGGGTTTCGTCACTGCCTTCATTGTAGCGCTGCTCGTGATCCGCTGGTTTGTGGGCTTGGTGTCGAAGCGAGGCTTCGCGCCCTTCGCTTGGTATCGAATCGTGGCGGGGATCGGTGCGCTGATATGGCTCTCCGCACGATAGGTCCTTATCGGCCCTAATATTTCCCAGTTTATTCCGATATTTGCACCTACAGCAATATTATCGTCAGATATTAGGTCAATATCTATTACCTAAACAGTAGAATCCGCGTGACTCCGTGGGTTTTTCTGCTATGTGAGCGGCTGCAACATTTTTCTCCACATAGGCAGGACCAGCCATGGCCGACAATCCGATGCTGAAGTTCGTGGCGACCGGGCAATCCTATCCCGAAAAACGAAGCCCCGACGATCGCGCCGACGACTTTCAGGAAATCAGCCGCAGCTTCCTGATCGACAAGGCGGAGGAGCAGGCGTCGCGTTGTTCGCAGTGCGGCGTGCCCTATTGCGCCACCCACTGCCCGCTGCACAATCATATTCCCGACTGGTTGCGCCTGACCGCCGAAGGGCGGCTGCGCGAAGCCTATGAGCTGAGCAACCTGACCAGCACCATGCCCGAAATCTGCGGCCGCATCTGCCCGCAGGATCGCCTGTGCGAGGGCAATTGCGTCATCGAATTTTCCGGCCACGGCGCCGTCACCATCGGCTCGGTCGAAAAATTCATCACCGACACCGCCTGGAAGGAAGGCTGGGTAGAGCCGCTCGTTCCCGGCGCGCCCACCGGCCAGTCGGTCGGCGTCATCGGCGCTGGCCCGGCGGGTCTCACAACGGCCGAATATCTGCGCGCGGCGGGACATGAGGTGCATGTCTATGACCGGCACGATCGCGCGGGCGGCTTGCTGACCTACGGAATCCCGGGCTTCAAGCTGGAAAAGGACATCGTCATGCGCCGCATCCAGCGGCTGAAGGACGGCGGCATCGTCTTCCACGACAGTTTCGAGATCGGCCGCGACGCCAGCCTTGAAGACCTGCGTGCCCGGCATGGCGCGATCCTGATCGCGACGGGCGTCTACAAGCCGCGCGACATCAAGGCGCCCGGCGTCGGCGCGAAGGGCGTGGTCAAGGCGCTGGACTTTCTGATCGCCTCGAACAAGGCGGGTTTCGGCGATGCCGTCCCCGGCCATGAGGACGGGTCGCTGCTGGCGACGGGCAAGCATGTCGTCGTCATCGGAGGCGGCGACACGGCGATGGACTGCGTGCGCACCGCGATCCGCCAGGGCGCGAAGTCGGTAAAATGCCTCTATCGCCGCGACCGGGAAAATATGCCCGGGTCGCAGCGTGAGGTCGCCAATGCCGAGGAAGAGGGGGTCGAATTCGTCTGGCTGACCGCCCCCATCGCCTTTGAAGGCACCGACCATGTCACCGGCGTCAAGGTGACAAAGATGCGGCTGGGCGCGCCCGACGCCTCCGGCCGCCGCGCGCCGGAAGCCGATCCCGGCAGCGAATTCAGCATGGAAGCCGATCTCGTCATCAAGGCGCTGGGCTATGATCCGGAAGAACTCCCTAAGCTGTTCGGATCGGAAGACCTGTCCGTCACCCGCTGGGGCACGCTGCGCGTCGATCACAAGACGATGATGACCAGCGTCGACGGCGTGTTTGCGGCGGGAGACATCGTGCGCGGCGCGAGCCTCGTCGTCTGGGCCATCCGCGACGGCCGCGACGTGACCGATCACATGCACAAATATCTGCGCGCCAAGGCGAAAGCCGGGGAGCGTGTAGCCGCCTGATCATTCTTCTCCCTCCGTTCGGTTCGAGCTTGTCGAGAACGGGGGACAGGAGTCTCGACAGGCTCGAACCGAACGGATTTACGAGGAAGTGCCGATGACCGACCTCAACACTATGGCCACGCCCGAAGAACGCGCGCGGATCGCCGCCGAGGGCATGTACCGCCCCGAATTTGAAGGCGACGCTTGTGGCGTTGGCCTCGTCGCCGCGACTGACGGCCGTCCTTCGCGTCGCGTCGTCGCCAGCGCGATCGATGCGCTGAAAGCCGTGTGGCATCGCGGCGCGGTCGATGCCGATGGCAAGACCGGCGACGGCGCTGGCATCCATGTCGACCTGCCGGTGCGCTTCTTCGACGACGCCATCGCCGATTCCGGCCACAAGCCGCTGCCCAACCGTCTTGCCGTCGGCATGATCTTCCTGCCGCGCACGGACCTTTCCGCGCAGGAAACCTGCCGTACCATCGTGGAAAGCGAAATCATCGACGCGGGCTACACCATCTATGGCTGGCGCCAGGTGCCGGTCGACGTGTCGGTCATCGGCGAAAAGGCGCAGCGCACGCGGCCGGAGATCGAGCAGATCATGATCGCCGGCCCGATGCCCGAAGAGCGTGACGTCGCCGAGTTCGAAAAGGACCTCTACCTCATCCGCCGCCGGATCGAGAAGAAGGTGATCGCCGCGCAGATCCAGGATTTCTACGTCTGTTCGCTGTCCTGCCGGTCGATCATCTACAAGGGGCTGTTTCTCGCCGAATCGCTGTCGGTCTTCTATCCCGACCTGCGCGATGATCGCTTCGAAAGCCGCGTCGCGATCTTCCACCAGCGCTATTCGACCAACACCTTCCCGCAATGGTGGCTGGCCCAGCCGTTCCGCACGCTCGCCCATAATGGCGAAATCAACACGATCCGCGGCAACAAGAACTGGATGAAGAGCCACGAGATCAAGATGGCGAGTCTCGCCTTCGGCGAGCAGTCCGAGGATATCAAGCCGGTGATCCCCGCCGGCGCGTCCGATACCGCCGCGCTCGACGCCGTGTTCGAAGCGATCTGTCGCTCGGGTCGCGACGCGCCTACGGCCAAGCTCATGCTCGTGCCCGAAGCTTGGCAGGCGGATGCGGAAACGCCGCAGGCGCATATCGACATGTATGAATATCTCGCCTCCGTGATGGAGCCGTGGGACGGCCCGGCCGCGCTGGCGATGACCGACGGCCGCTGGGTGGTGGCCGGCGTCGATCGCAACGCGCTTCGCCCGCTGCGCTATACGCTGACCGGCGACAATCTGCTGATCGTGGGATCGGAGACCGGCATGGTGGTCGTGCCGGAGGCGACGATCGTCAAAAAGGGGCGCATGGGACCCGGCCAGATGATCGCGATCGACCTGCTCGAAGGCGAAATCTACGACGATCGGGCGATCAAGGACCGGATCGCGGCCGAGCGCCCCTATGGCGACCTGATCAAGAATTTCATGACCATCGGCGACCTCACGGATGCGCCGAGCGCGCTGCCCGTGTGGGACAAGGCCGAACTGACCCGGCGTCAGGTCGCGGCGAACCTGACGCTCGAAGATATGGAGCTGATCCTCAGCCCCATGGTCGAGGACGCAAAGGAAGCCGTTGGCTCGATGGGCGACGACACGCCGCTGGCCGTCATTTCCGACAAGCCGCGCACGATCAGCCATTTCTTCCGCCAGAATTTCAGCCAGGTCACCAACCCGCCGATCGACAGTTTGCGCGAACGGCATGTGATGAGCCTCAAGACGCGCTTTTCCAACCTGCACAATATATTGGAGCAGGACGCGCAGAACAGCCATGTGCTGGTGCTCGACTCGCCCGTGCTGACGGCGTCCGAATGGGCGCGTCTGCGTGCGCATTTCGGCGCGGCGGTGGCCGAGATCGACTGCACCTTCCCGGCCGAGGGCGGGCAGGAGCAATTGCGCGCGGCGATCGCCCGTATCCGGGTCGAGGCCGAACAGGCGGTGCGCGAAGGGCGCAGCGAATTGTTCCTGACCGACGAGAATGTCAGCGCCGACCGCGTCGCCATTCCCGGCGTGCTCGCGGCGGCGGCGGTGCACACGCATCTGGTGCGCAAGGGGCTGCGCTCCTATGCGTCGATCAATGTGCGTTCGGCCGAAGCGCTCGACACCCATTATTTCGCGGTGCTGATCGGCGTCGGCGCGACGACCGTGAACGCCTATCTGGCCGAAGCCAGCATCGCCGATCGGCATGCGCGCGGCCTGTTCGGCACGCTGTCGCCCGACGCCTGTTTCGAACGCTATCGCACGGCGATCAACGAAGGCTTGCTCAAGATCATGTCCAAAATGGGCATCGCGGTCATCAGCAGCTATCGCGGCGGCTATAATTTCGAGGCGGTCGGCCTGTCGCGCGCGCTGGTCAACGATTTCTTCCCCGGCATGCCGGCGAAGATTTCGGGCGAAGGCTATGCCTCGCTCCACCACAGCGCCACGCTGCGTCACGAAAAAGCCTATGAGCAGGCGGTGGTTCGGCTACCGATCGGCGGCTTCTATCGCCAGCGCAACGGCGGCGAGGCGCATGCCTATTCGGCGCAGCTGATGCACCTGCTCCAGACGGCGGTCGGCACCGACAGCTATTCGACCTATCTGCAGTTCGCGCGCGGCGTGCGTGATCTGCCGCCGGTCTATCTGCGCGATCTGCTCGAATTCAACTTCGCGCGCGAAGCCGTGCCGATCGACGAGGTCGAGGCGACCACCGAAATCCGCAAGCGGTTCGTGACGCCGGGCATGTCGCTGGGCGCGCTCAGCCCCGAGGCGCATGAGACGCTGGCGATCGCGATGAACCGCATCGGCGCGAAAGCCGTGTCGGGCGAAGGCGGCGAGGACGCGAAGCGCTTCACCCCCTATGAAAATGGCGACAATGCCAATTCGGTGATCAAGCAGATCGCGTCCGGCCGCTTTGGCGTCCATGCCGAATATTTGGGGTCCGCCGAGGAAATCGAGATCAAGGTCGCGCAGGGTGCCAAGCCCGGCGAGGGCGGTCAGCTGCCCGGCTTCAAGGTGACTGAGTTCATCGCCAAGCTGCGTCATTCGACGCCCGGCGTCACGCTGATCTCGCCGCCCCCGCATCACGATATCTACTCGATCGAGGATCTGGCGCAGCTCATCTACGACTGCAAACAGATCAACCCGCGCGCCCGCGTCTGCGTCAAGCTCGTCAGCCAGGCGGGCATCGGCACGGTCGCGGCGGGCGTGGCAAAGGCGCATGCCGACGTCATCCTGATCGCCGGCCATGTCGGCGGCACGGGCGCATCGCCTCAGACCAGCATCAAATATGCCGGTACGCCATGGGAAATGGGGCTGTCCGAAGCCAATCAGGTGCTGACCCTCAACGGCCTGCGCCACCGCGTCAAGCTGCGCACCGACGGCGGCCTCAAGACCGGGCGTGACATCGTCATCGCCGCGATCCTGGGGGCGGAGGAATATGGCATCGGCACGCTGTCGCTTGTCGCCATGGGCTGCATCATGGTGCGCCAGTGCCACAGCAACACCTGCCCGGTTGGCGTATGCGTGCAGGATGAAAAGCTGCGCCAGAAGTTTACCGGCACGCCGGAAAAGGTCATCAACCTGATGACCTTCATCGCCGAGGAAGTGCGCGAAATCCTGGCCCGCCTGGGCTTCCGCAGCCTCGATGAAGTGATCGGGCGGACCGAACTGCTCAAGCAGGTCAATCGCGGTGCCGAGCATCTCGACGATCTCGATCTCAACCCGATCCTCGCCAAGGTCGACGCGACCGACGAACAGCGCCGCTTCTCCCTGAAGCAATGGCGCAACGAAGTGCCCGAAAGCCTCGACGCGCAGATGATGCGCGACGCCAAGGCGGTGTTCGAGCGCGGCGAGAAAATGCAGCTGACCTACACGGTGCGCAACACCCATCGCGCCGTGGGCACGCGGCTGTCGGCAGCGGTGACCGAGAAATTCGGCATGTCGACGCTGGCCGACGGGCATCTGACCGTCCGGCTGCGGGGCTCGGCCGGCCAGTCTCTCGGCGCGTTCCTGTGCAAGGGCATCACGCTCGAAGTGTTCGGCGACGCCAACGACTATGTCGGCAAGGGGCTTTCGGGGGGCATCATCGCGGTGCGCACCACCGTATCCAGCCCCTTGAGCAGCAAGGACAATACGATCCTTGGCAACACCGTCCTCTACGGCGCGACCAGCGGCAAGCTGTTCGCGGCGGGGCAGGCGGGCGAGCGCTTCGCGGTCCGCAATTCGGGCGCGAAGGTCGTGGTCGAAGGCTGCGGCGCCAATGGCTGCGAATATATGACCGGTGGCATGGCGGTGATTCTGGGTCGGACCGGCGCGAATTTCGGCGCTGGCATGACCGGCGGCATGGCCTTCATCCTCGACGAGGATGGCAGCTTCCCGTCGCGTGCCAATCCCGAAGGCATTATATGGCAGCGGCTGGAAAGCGCCTATTGGGAAGGCGAACTCAAGGCGCTCGTGGCCGAACATGCGGTGATGACCGACAGCAAATGGTCCAGCACCATTCTGGAGGACTGGGACCGGTGGCGGCGCTATTTCTGGCAGGTTTGCCCCAGGGAAATGCTGAGCCGCCTCGCCCATCCGCTGAGCGACGCCATCGAGGTCGTCGCCGCCGAGTGACGCCGTTCAGGGCGCAGGCGCGTCCTGCGCCGGCTCGATCATCGCCACCGTGCCATCGGTCGCCGGGGCCGGTGACGGGGCAGGGGCGGCGATGGTCTGCGCGGCCTCATAAACCGGGGTCGGCAGGTCGTCGAACTGCTGGCGATAATCCTCGTCCGCCAGATAGCGTGGCACCGGCAACTCGGCCATGTCGGCCGCCATGCGGCGATCGGACAGGGTCGGCCCGCAACCCTTGCAACTGATCTCGGACGGCCCGCGCAAGGCAATTGCGGATGGACCGGAGTCATCATGGCCGATGGTAGACGCGCCCATATCGTCGGCTTCCCCCTCAAACGGTACAGGCGAAGCAGCGGGGATATGCGTCGCATAGGAACCCAGTCCCATGCCGGCCATCAGCCCGGCCATCATGACCCCGCCGCTCGCCAGCCAGAACCGCATCACCATGGGATCACTCCGCCAATCCATGCGCTCGCGGGCTTTCGCAAACGGCATGACAAGTCCAATCACACCATCATCAACGCCCGTGCAGATCGGTGGTTGCATGGCGGGAAAGCCTTTGCTAATGGCCAGCGCCTACCAGGTGCCGGCCCAGCCGGTTTCCCTTTGAATGTGCGGTCGTGGCGGAACTGGTAGACGCGCAACGTTGAGGTCGTTGTGGCCGAAAGGCCGTGGAAGTTCGAGTCTTCTCGACCGCACCAAACAGTCCTAAAATCCTGACTAGATAGAACCTTCCCCTCAAGGGGCCAAATTCTTGCGGCATTTCCGGGATTTTGCACTGGAAGTTTTCGGGAATGACGAGCGCCGTCGCCAGCGACGCGGCGTCGGCCACGCCGCCGGTCAGCAGCGGGATGAGCGCCCCGCCGACGCCAAGACCTTCCATGCCCACGCTGAAAATCGTGGGAAACATGATCGCATTCATCAGTCCGACGGCGAGGATGGCATAGCCGGCCAGCGCGCCTGTGGACAGCGCGGACAAGGTCACGAGCATGGCCGCACCGAGGCAGACCAGCGACAGGACCGCTCCTGGCCGGAAACGCCGGAGCAGGATGGCGCCCGCAAAGCGCCCGACCATCGCGCCACCCCAGTAAAAAGCGATCATCGTCCCGGCTACCTGTTCGCCAAGACCCATGACCCGGTCCTGCCCAAGATAATTGACGAGCATCGACCCGATCGCCACCTCCGCCCCGACATAGAGGCAGATCGACAGCACGCCGCCGGCAAGCCGCCTGTTGCGCAGCAGCGACAGCGATCCCGAAAGGCTCACCGATGCCCCTGTCCACCGGCGATCGCGGCGCGGCGAATCAGGAAGAAGAGCGCGACGCAGATCAGGATCGCGGCGATGACGATATAGGCGTGACCGATAACCGCTGCCTCGCGCGCCAGAAAGGCCATGCGTTCGGCGGGCACGAACATCAGGCACCCCGCGGCCATGGTCGAAAGGCCAATGACGATACCCTTCATATAGCCGACCCGGGCGATCAATGCGCCCGCCGGGACGGAAATGAGGAAATAAGCCATGAAAAAGGCGAACTGCGCCAGCATCGCTTCGGCATAGGAGAGCGAAGACAGCCCTTTGAGCTTGGGGATCAGGATATCGTTCAGGCTTGTGAGCCCGCCCCAGATGAAAAAAAGCGCAACCACCGCAGCGACGAGTCGGCGCGATGGCGGCGACCGGGCGACGGCTGAATCGCCATCGCCGGATGTGGGGACGGTCGTCAACGGACGGTGCCGGGCAGGGGTGTGCGGACCGCGATCGGCGGGCAGGGCGATGTGTCTCTGCCTGCTCCACGATGATGATCGATCTTTAAAGCCTCTCCCCTTCTGTGCTTCCGGCGGTCCTGGAAAAGAACAGGGTGAAGAACAGCCTGTCACCGAGATCGGCGCCCATTTGCGCCTTCGCCTGTGACTCGCCACGCTTCACCCTTCATGTCCCGCTGCGTCAGCGCCCGGGCGCGAGCAGTTCGACGATGCGCATGTCGGTGCCATTGTCCGGTCCGACCGGCTTGAAGCAGACATGGTCCGCCCCGGCGTCGAAATGCTGGTCGATCCGCTTGCGCAGGGCGTTCTCGTCGCCCCAGCCGATGATCGAATCGATCAGATGATCAGAGCCGCCATTCGCGAAATCGTCGTCGCTAAAGCCCATGGCGCGCCAGGAGTTCAGATAATTGTCAAGGCCGAGATAGAGTTCGAGTTCCGCCCTGCCGATGGCGCGCGCCTTTGCCGGGTCGGTTTCCAGGATCAGCTTCTGTTCGACGCACAGCAATTTGCCGGGGCCCAGAATGTCCCGTGCCTGCGCCGTATGCTGTGGCGTCACGTTGAACGGGTGCGCGCCATCGGCCTTGTCGCGGGCGAGTTCGAGCATCTTGCCCCGAAGCGCGGCCAGCAGGACCGGTGTTTTTTCGGTCGGAAGGGCGGCATTGTAGGGCGCGTTCGTCATGCCTTCGAGATAGGCGCGCATGGTCGACACGGGCTTGGTGTAATCATGCCCGCGCATGCCTTCTACCGCCGGGGCGTGCGACACGCCAAGGCCAAGAATGAAACGCCCGCCGGACCATTCGTTCAATGCCGTGGCCGCAGCGGCCGTGGCGACGCTATCGCGCGAATAGATGGAAGAAATGCCGGTAGCGGCGACGAGATCTTTGGTGCTGGCGAGCAGCAGCGCCGATGCGATGAACGAGTCCCGGCCAAAACCGTCCGGTAACCAGATCGCAGCATAGCCAAGCTCTTCCACACGCTGCGCGAAAGAGGCGATCCGTGGCGCGGTCGCGCGTCCCAACCCGGCGGACTGATCATCCTCGAAAAAGCCGATGGGTCCGTCGAGGGCAACCCACACGCCTAATTTACCCAGTTTCATTCTGACGATCCTTACTCGCTAAAAAACCCGCTTGTTCATCGCCGTCCAGCTCGGCCGAAAATATCGGCCCGCCTTCAGGCTTTGAACGTTGGGGCCTATAACCTACCTCTGCCCCGCCGGAAATTCATTCGTGGGTAAAGGCTCGTAAATTCGACGACGCTGGTCTGCGCGAACGCGCCGCCCTGCGCGCGGGCGGATCGTTCGAGGCTTTGCCGGAAATCATGCACTGGTTCATCGTTTTGCATCGCCACGCAGGCGACGATGATCGAAACCCTGCCAAAGGAGATCATGTCCCTGTTCAGCCACGACCGGTCGGCGCTGACGCTCGAAATCATCGCCGAAGCGGGGCGCAATCCCAAATTCCTCGATCTCGTCGCGCGTGTGAACGACCCGCTTCGGCTCGCCTTTCGTTCGATCATCGAACCCTTGTTGCGCGACCTGCCCCAACAGGAAATCGACGAGCGCGCGGAAACCCTGTTGGTGATGGCGCGCGGCCTCGCCGTTCACATATGCACCCGGCCGACCAGCGATTACCGCCTGCTTGCCGCGACATTCCGATCTGCGCTTCGCGGCGTTCTTGTGACCGGAACGGCGCAATCCTGATACGATCTGATACATTTTATGCAGTGACCCCCTTTGGCTATGCGACTATTCGTCGTCAGCAAAGTTGGCCGGCTGTCAGCCTCGGGCTTTTCTCTATGGACAGGCAAAAATCTTGAGATCGATTCCTGCGGCTTTTCCGGTCGTTCGCGCCCCCCTGATTTTGTCCGCGGCGCTGCTGTTGGCCGCCTGCTCGGGCGTGGGCAAGGATGCCGCATCGGGCAAGGGCCCGGGCGGGCCCGCCCAGGTGGGTTTCATCGTGGCGCGGGCGACCAGCGTGCCCGTGACGACCGAATTGAGCGGCCGGGTGACGCCTTACCAGATGTCGGAGGTTCGACCGCAGGTCGCGGGCATCCTGCGCAAGCGCCTCTTCACCGAAGGATCGATCGTTCGTCAGGGGCAGACGCTGTATCAGGTCGATCCCAGCCTCTATCGCGCGGCGGTGAACGAGGCGCAGGCCAATGTGCAGAGCGCGAGGGCCAATGCCGACGCCACCCGCAGCCGCGCGGATCGGTTCCGGCCGCTCGCGCAGATCGAGGCGGTGGCCAAACAGGATTATACCGACGCCGCCGGGGCCGCGCGCCAGGCGCAGGCGGCGGTCGCGCAGACCAGCGCCCAGTTGGAGACCGCCCGGATCAACCTGCGCTTCACCAGCGTCCCCGCGCCGATCACGGGGCGGATCGGCCGGTCGCTGATGACCGAGGGCGCGCTGGTTACGGCCAACCAGGTCGATCCGCTTGCCGTCATCCAGCGGCTCGACCCGATCTTCGTCGACATCCAGCAATCGAGCGGCGAGCTGCTGGCGCTGCGCCGCGCCCTGAGCGGCGGTGGCGTCCAGCGCGCGAGCGCGGTGGTGCGGCTGAGGCTGGAGGACGGGTCCGATTATGACCGGACCGGGACGGTCGAATTTTCCGAGGTGGTGGTCGATCCGGGCACCGGCACCATCACCCTGCGCGCGCGGTTCGACAATCCGCAGGGCCTGCTGCTGCCGGGCATGTTCGTGCGCGCGACCTTTGCCCAGTCGATCGACTCGCGCGCCTTTCTGGTGCCGCAACAGGCGCTGACGCGTGACGCGAAGGGTCAGGCCAGCCTGTTCCTCGTCGGCCCTGATAACAAGGTCGTGGTTCGCAAGGTCACCGCCGATCATGCGCAGGGCGCCAACTGGATCGTGACCCGGGGCCTGGCGCCCGGCGACAAAGTGATCGTGCAGCGCGGCGGCGGGGGCATGGCGCTCAAGCCCGGATCGCCGCTCAAGCCCGTGCCCGCGGGTTCGCCCGAACGCATTGCGCCGCCTCGGCCCGGCAAGGACAAGGCCGGGGGCGCCTAGCTCCATGTCCCGCATCTTCATCGATCGGCCCATTTTCGCGTGGGTGCTGGCCATCATCGTCATGCTTGGCGGGATCGGCGCTCTTACCGCGCTGCCGGTGGCCCAATATCCCGACGTCGCGCCGCCACAGGTCAATGTGCGCGCCAGCTATCCCGGCGCCTCCGCTGAAACGATTCAGAACAGCGTCACCCAGGTGGTCGAACAGCAGCTGACCGGGATCGACGGCCTGCTGTATTTCAGCTCCTCGTCCAGCTCGCGCGGGCAGGTGACGATCAGCGCGACCTTCGAGAAGGGCACAGACCCTGATATCGCGCAAGTTCAGGTGCAAAATCAGGTGCAGCAGGCGCTGTCCCGCCTGCCGGCCCAGGTGCAGCAACAGGGCCTGCGCGTCACCAAGTCGAATCCCGATCAGCTGCTGCTGATCGGCGTCTTTGACGAGACCGACCAGAGAACCAATATGGACGTGTCCGACTGGATGGCGTCCAACATGCAGGACCGCCTCGGTCGGGTTCAGGGCGTGGGCGAAGTCAATGTGCTTGGCGCGCCCTACGCGATGCGGATCTGGCTCAATCCAGACCGGCTCGCCTCCTTCGGCCTGATGCCCGGCGATGTCGTCGCCGCCGTCCAGAACCAGAATGCGGAGGTTGCCGCCGGCGAGATTGGCGGCCAGCCGCAGCCGCGCGAGCAGATGCTCAACGCAACCATCACCGCCCAATCCCGTCTTCAGACGCCGGCGCAATTTGGCGCCATCATCCTCAAGACACAGTCAAATGGCGCAAGCGTCCGCATTCGCGATGTCGCACGGGTCGAGCTGGGCGCGGAAAACTATAATAGCGTCAGCCGCATCAACCGGCATCCGGGCGGGGCCATGCTGATCTCGCTCGCGCCCGGCGCCGACGCCCTCAAGACCGCCGAACTCGTCAAGGCGGAAGTCGAGGCCATTGCGAAGGCCTTCCCGCCCGGCATTGCCTATGCCTATGCGAACGACACCACCAGCTTCATCAAATTGTCGGTCGAGGAAGTCGTCAAGACGCTGATCGAGGCGATCCTTCTCGTCATCCTCGTCATGTTCGTTTTTCTCCAGAGCTGGCGGGCCACATTGATTCCGGCCATCGCGGTGCCAGTCGTGCTGCTGGGGACGGTGGGCATTTTCTATCTGCTCGGATTTTCGATCAACACGCTGACGCTGTTCGGCATGGTGCTGGCGATCGGGCTGCTGGTGGATGACGCCATCGTCGTGGTCGAAAATGTCGAACGCCTGCTCGACGAAAATCCCGACATGAGGCCGCGTGAAGCGACGACCCAGTCGATGAAGGAGATTCAGGTCGCGTTGGTCGCGATCGCCCTCGTCCTTTCGGCGGTATTCCTGCCCATGGCGTTTTTCGGTGGATCGACCGGCGTGATCTACCGGCAATTTTCCGTCACCATCGTATCGGCGATGATGCTGTCCGTGCTGGTGGCCCTGATCCTCAGCCCCGCGCTCACCTCGACCCTGTTGCGGCGCAAACCCGCCAAAGGCGCGCCCGACGACAGCTGGCTCGGCCGGCATGCCCCAAAGGCCGCTCATCTGCTGGAGCGCGCCAAACAGGGGTTCAACCGGGGCTTCGATCGCATGGTCAATCGCTACGAAAGCGCGATCGTCACCACCGTCGACCGCAAATGGCTGTTCGTGTTCATCTATGTGATTGTCGCGGCGCTGCTCGTCATCATGTTCGTGCGATTGCCGACCAGCTTTCTGCCGACCGAGGATCAGGGTGCGGGCTCCATCCAGATGCGCCTGCCCGCAGGCGCGACCCAGGGCCGGACGACAGCCGTCCAGCAGCATGTCGAGCGCTATTTTATGGCGCATGAAAAAGCCAATGTCGCCACGCTGGCGACGGTGGCGGGCGGCGGTGGCGGTAACGCCGTCGGCCAGAATACGGGTCAGGGCTTCATCAACTTCACCGACTGGGCCGATCGCGAGGGCAAGACGAACAGCGCGGACGCGATCGTGGCGCGGGCCAACGCCGCGTTCCGGGGCTTGCGCGACGGGCAGGTGTTCGTGCTGCTGCCGCCCGCCATCAGGGGCCTGGGCCAGTCCAACGGCTTTACGATGGAATTGCAGAACACAGGCGGGCTGACGACGGAAGCGTTCATGGCGGCGCGCGACGCGCTGCTGGCGGACGCATCGAAAGATCCCGCTCTGTCCTCCGTTCGCCTGTCGGAACTGCCCGATATCGCCACGCTCAAGGTCGAGGTGGATCAGGAAAAGGCGACCGCGCTCGGCCTGGCCACGGTCGATGTGAACAGCACGCTCTCGACCGCTTATGGCGGCCGCTACGTCAACGACTTCGTCGATCGCGGTCGCGTGAAGCGGGTCTATGTTCAGGGCGACGCGCCGTTCCGGTCGAACCCTGACGGAATCGCCGAATGGTTCGTGCGCGGCAATAACGGCCAGATGGCGCCCTTCTCCGCCTTTTCGCGGACCTTCTGGTCGACCGCGCCCACCACTTTGTCGCGCTTCCAGGGCCTGCCCTCCTTCGAATTTCAGGGGCAGGCGACTCCGGGCGCAAGTTCGGGCGAGGCGATGGACCGGATGCAGGCGCTGGCGGCGAAACATCCGGGGACCAGCGTTGCCTGGGCCGGTCTTTCCTATCAGGAAAGGCTGTCGTCCGGGCAGGCGCCGCTCCTCTACGCCCTCTCACTGCTGATCGTATTCCTGTGCCTCGCGGCCCTCTATGAAAGCTGGAGCATCCCGATCGCGGTGATGCTGATCGTGCCGCTCGGCCTTGTCGGCGCGATCTTCGCGGTGACGCTGCGGGGCCTTGAAAATGACGTCTATCTTCAGATCGGGCTGCTGACGACCATGGGCCTCGCCGCGAAAAACGCCATCCTGATGATCGAGTTCGCGGACCATGCCGAAAAACAGGGCAAACGCGTGATCGACGCCGCGATCGAGGCGGCGCGCATCCGGCTGCGGCCGATCCTGATGACGAGCCTCGCCTTCGTCTTCGGCGTGTTGCCGCTCGCCCTTTCCACCGGCGCGGGCGCGAACAGCCGCATCGCGATCGGCACGGCGGTCATCGGCGGCATGCTGACCGCGACGATCCTCGCGATCTTCTACATACCCCTCTTCTACATCATGGTCCGGCGCACCACGCGCGATGCGCTCAGCCGGCTGCATCATCATGAGCCGGAGGCAAAGGCGTGACTCGCAAGCTGGTCCTGATCGCGATGCTGGCGGCGACCGCCTGCTCGATGGACCCGAAAATGGCGCAGCCGGAACTCGCCGTGCCGCCGTCCTGGCCGGTCGGCGACGCCTATCTGCGTCAGAGCGAGGCCGCGCTCCCCGCGCTGACCTACCGCGACATTTTTCGCGACATGCGCCTTCAAAAGCTGATCGACCTGGCGCTCGCCAATAATCGCGACCTGCGCGTGGCGGCTGCCAACATCGCCGCCGCGCGCGCGCAATATCAAATCCAGCGCGCCAGCCAGCTACCCCGAATCGATCTGGGCGGCGGGGCGAGCTATTCCGATAGCGGCAGCGCGACCGGGGCGAACGCCAATGGCGGCGGCTCGCCGGGCGGTCGCGCCGGCTATTCCGCCGATATCGGGATCAATGCGTTCGAAATCGACCTGTTCGGCCGGCTCGCCTCGCTCAGCCGCGCCGACCAGAACCGCTATTTCGCTACCGAGTCCGCCGCCCGCGCCACCCGACTGACGCTGGTCGGCGACATCGCCGACGCCTGGCTGACCTACGCCGCCGACGCGTCTCTGCTGCAAATCGCGCAGGACACCGTGGTCAGCGCCGGACGCAGCGTCGGCCTGACGCGCGCACGCCTTCAGGGCGGGGTCGCGCCGCGCAGCGATCTGCGCCAGGCCGAACAGGTGCTGGCCACCGCGCAGGCCGATGTCGCGCAACAACGCACGGCGCTGGCGCAGGATATCAACGCGCTTCAGTTGCTCGTCGGCGCGCCGGTCGATCCCGCGCTGCTATCGCCATCGATCGATGAAGCGGCAGCGACGGTCGCTGACCTGCCGGCCGGCCTCGACTCCCGCATCCTGCTGCGCCGACCCGATGTCGTGCAGGCCGAATATCAGTTGCGCGCCGCCAATGCGGAAATCGGCGCTGCGCGCGCGGCGCTGTTCCCCACGATTTCGCTCACCGGCGCATTTGGCTTCGCCAGCAATGCCCCGTCGGCGCTGTTCACCGGCGGGGCGTTCGGCTGGTCCGGCGGCGGCAGCGCCGCCTATCCGCTCTTCCGCGCCGGTGCCGGGCGAGCGGGCGTAGCCCTCAGCGAAGCGCAGCGCGATGCGGCGCTCGCCACCTATGAACGGGCAATCCAGTCGGCCTTCCGCGAAACGGCGGACGCGCTTGCCCGGCGGGGTACGATCGACGAACAATTGCGCGCCAACGGGCTTCAGGCCGCCGCCGCCGCCGACAGCTATCGGCTGGCCGATGCGCGCTATCGGGGCGGGGTCGAGGGCTTCCTGAGCAGCCTCGACGCGCAGCGTTCGCTCTATGCGGCGCAACGTACCCTGATCGCCACCCGGCTGATCGGCGGCAGCAATCGCGTTGGCCTGTATCGCGCGCTGGGCGGCGATCGCGCATTGGATGACACCGGCCCACGCTGAGCGTGCATCGTCGCCGCTCCGGGGAATCGCGCTTCTAATATGCCGAAAACTTGATATCCCTTCGCCATAACGAAGCTGGTCGGAGAGGGAATCATGTTCACGCATGTGATGGTAGGCGCCGACGATATCGCGGCTTCGAAAAAATTCTACGACGCCATATTCGGCGTTCTTGGCCTCTCCCCCGGCATTACGGACCCGATGGGGCGCGTTTTCTATTCCACCGCGGGCGGCAGGTTCGGGATCACGAAGCCGATCGACAGCAAGGCCGCGTCGATGGCGAACGGCGGAACGATCGGCTTCGCCGCCGCTTCGAGGGCACAGGTCGACGCGTGGCATGATGCGGGCATCAGGGCCGGGGGCGCGAGCTGCGAAGACCCGCCGGGCGAACGCAAGGGATTTGGCGCCTATGCCGCCTATCTCCGCGACCCGGTCGGCAATAAGCTTTGTATTTCATACCTGCCCTAAGCTGTGTCGTCCGCGCTGCCGGCGACAAAGACGCTCAGGGTTCGCCCTTGCTTTCCTGCATCCGCCGCTCGGCGAACCATTGCGCCAGCATCTGCGCGGCGCAGCCGGTAAAGCCGTTGCTGCCGATCGCGGAACAGCTGTTGGGCAGCGTCTGGCGCTGCACCTGTTCCATCGTCGCCACCTGGCTGCCCCATCCCGGGCCGCCCGATACCGCCGGCTTCTCGCGCAGCTTCTTGGGGATTCGATAGCGCTCGGATTCGGGCTTGCGCGCGCACACCACGATCTCGTCGCCCTCGCTTTTGGGGCAGGGGTCGTCACCATAGACGATGAGGTTGAAGATTCGCTGTGGCGGTGGTTCGGCCTGCGCCATGACGGGCAGGGGCGCCACGCCGCTGGCTATCAGGGCAATCGCAAAAATAGTCAGGGACGCTCGCATCGAAATAAGGTCCTTTTGTCGCCCCTGTTGTGATCGTGAACCCGCCCACGGCGCACGATGATATGGACAGGACGCTGACCGGTTCGGCTTCCCGTCAGGAGCGGCCCGCCAGCGCCCGCCCCGTCAGGGTTTGGGCGCAGCGTCCGCCGGGGTCGCCGCCGCGTCGCTCGCCGCCGCTCGTTCCTCGGCCAGCACGCGCGCTTCGATCGCCTTGCTGTCGGCGTCGATCGTCGACAGGCGCTTGCCGCGCTCGGCCGCGACCAGATCCTTCCAGCTTGCGCTGTCGGCGGCCTGCCGTTCGGCCTTGGCGAGCCGGGCGAGCTGCGCGAAACATCCCGTCGCGCCGCCGCCGCCGACCGGCGAGCAGCTTTCGGTCCCGCTGCGGCCGACATATTCCATCGATCGCACGCGCTCGCCCCAGGCCTGATGGCTCGGCTGGTTGGGATTGCCGCGCAGCGGCTCGGGGATGCGGAACCGCTCCTCCTCGCCCTTGCGTGCGCATACGACGATATCGTCACCCGCGCTTTGGGGACAGGCGTCGTCGCCATAGACGATGACCAGATTGACCCGCTCGGACCCTTGCGCCGCGACGGGCGCCGACTGGTCCTGCGCGATGGCGGGCGCGGCGATGCTCATCAACAGGGCGGTCGCGAGGGACATGGGCAGGGGCGTCTTCATCTTGGTCATCCTTCAGATGCGCTTCGACAGCGCGATGGCGGCTCGGCAGCCAAGGCGAACGGCGCCCGACAAGAGGGGATAGGCCGGTGCCCGTTCCGCGCCGTGGGCGATGGCGGCATCGCGATGCTCGACCTCCTCCGCCTGAAAATCCACGATGAGGTCGGCAAGTTCCGCATCATCCTCGCCCAATTGCGCCAGTTGTTCGGTATAATGGCGGTCGATTTCTGTTTCGATCGCGGCGGTGCAGGCCATTGCCGCCTCCGGTCCGATCGTGGCGCTGACCGCGCCGAGCGCAAAGCCCGCGACGTCCCACAGTGGCGACAGCGCAGTCGGGCGCACGCCACGGGCCGTCATCAGCGCGTCGAACGCCCGGCGGTGACGCTCTTCCTGTGCCGCCATGCCGGCAATCACGCGCGCGTGCGGGTGGCGATCCCCCATTACGGCGAGCTGCCCCGCATAGATGCGTGTCGCGCCAAATTCTCCCGCCTGGTCGACGCGCAGCATAGCCGCCTGTGCGTCCGGCGTGATCCGCCGGCCGGGCCGGGGGAAGGGGCGAGGGTCGCTCATGCTTTGCGTCCTTTCGACAACAGCGCCAAGATGGCGACGGCCGCGCCCAGCGACAAGAGCCCGTTATAGCCCGCGAGCGAAATGCCCAGCAGGCTCCACGGCGCGACGTCGCAGCGCGTGATCGGCGTCGCCATGATCTGGCTCAATATGTCGGCGGGATTGCCGCTCGTCGGGCTGGTCGAACAGGCGGTCAGTCCCTCCCACCAGCCATATTCGACCCCGGCGTGGAACAGGCCGATCCCGCCGCTCACCCCGATCGCCAGGGCCGCCAGTGCGGTAAGGGCGGTGCTGACGCGACCATCGCCGCGCGCCGCAAAAGCGACCAGCGCGAGCGCAATCGCCACCATATGCGGGTAGCGCTGCCACCAGCACATTTCGCAGGGGAAAAGCCCGCCCACATATTGCGAGACATAGGCCCCGCCCAGCAACAACAAGGGTATGACCAGCGCCAGCAGACGAGCCAGAGGCAAGTAAGGCTTCACCCCGTCACCGATCGGATGGGGCATGGGTTCAGCGCGCCACCGGCTTGCGCGCAGCCGGCTCCGCCAGCGCGACCACGGCGCCGGGCTTCCCCGCCAGCCTCGCGATCGTCTTGAGCGCATAATCGAGCTGGAAGTCCTCGATGCCCTTTTTCTTCAGCTCTTCGGCGGTCGCGGCGAAGCGCGGGTCCTCCTTGACGTCCTCCTCCAGCGCGGCATTATCGGTCTTGATCTCGTTGATCAGGTGCCGGCGCAAATCGCTTTCGCGGAATTTGGGGCGGTTCTTGTAATCGGGGTCGGACAATTGCGGCACGCGGATATCGGGCTCGATCCCGCCTTCCTGTACCGACCGGCCCGACGGCGTATAATAGCGCGCCGTCGTCAGCTTGAGCGCGGTCGTGTTGCTGAGCGGCAGCATCGTCTGCACGCTGCCCTTGCCGAAGCTGCGCTCGCCCATTACCAGCGCGCGATGCTGGTCCTGCAATGCGCCGGCGACGATTTCGGAGGCCGACGCCGATCCCGCATCGACCAGCACCACGACCGGCAGGCCCTTCGCATCGTCCCCCGGCTTGGCATAATAGCGCTCGACATCGCCCTTCGCGCGGCCGCGCTGCGACACGATCTCGCCGCGTTCGAGGAAGATGTCGCTGGTCGACACCGCCTCGTCCAGCAGCCCGCCGGGGTTGGATCGCAGGTCGAGCACATAGCCGGTCGGCCTGCGCCCCAGCGACTTGTCGATGCTGCGGATCGCCTGACGCACATCCGCCCCCGTATTGGCTGAAAAACTCACGATGGTGATGACGCCGATCCCGTTTTTCGCTTCCCATTTCACCGGTTTGATCTCGATGATCTCGCGGGTCAGCGTCAGTTCGATCGGCTTGTCGCGGCCGGTGCGCACGATCGTCAGCTTGATCGTGGTGCCCGCCGCCCCGCGCATCTTGTCGACCGCCTCGTCCAGCGTGCCGCCATAGATGAGCTGGCCGTCGAGATGCGTGATATAATCGCCCGCCTTGATCCCCGCGCGCCACGCCGGGGTGCCCTGCGTCGGCGCGATCACCTTGACCGCGCCATCCTCCTGCGTGACGGACAGGCCAAGCCCCCCATAGCTGCCCTCGGTTTGCGCCCGCAGATTCTGGAAATCGCGCGCGTCCAGGAAGCTGCTGTGCGGATCGAGGCTGGCGAGCATGCCGTCGATCGCGCCCTTGATCAATTTTTCGTCGTCGACCTTTTCGACATAGTCGGTGCGCACCTTCTGGAACACGTCCATGAACTCGTCGAGCGCCTTGTAGCTGCTGGCTTCCCCATCGGCCATCGCGGCGGTGGTGGCCGGAATAAGCGCCAGCGCGCCGAGCGCCACCGCGCCCCGCAGAAAAGTCGATTTCATGGGTGTCGTGAATCCTGACATGGAAAGGCCGATATAGGGGAGATTGGCGACCAACGCAAAAGCATCGCGGCGCGATTATGGCGTACCATGGATGAGCGTCGGGTTAACGGCGGTGCGGCAGCGTGCGGGATCATCCCAGCCCCGCCAGCGGCACGATATCGACCGGTCGCCCGTTGCGCCGCAATTCGATCGTCACGGTCGGCCGCCCGTCGCCCGCGATCCCCACCGGGTCGCCCTGCGCTACGCTCTCACCGACCCGCGCGGTCAGCCGGCGCAGCCCGGTCAGCAGCGTCGTCCAGCCCTGCCCATGATCGATGATCAAAATCTGGCCATAGCCGCGATAAGGCCCGGCAAAGGCGATCCGCCCCGCCGTCGGCGCCACCGCGAGCGCGCCCGGCTGGGTCGCGATGGTCAGGCCGCGCGATCGCACGCCGCTGTCCGACACTTCGCCCATGCCGGTGACGAGCTGGCCCACGACCGGCAGGCGATAGGGCGGGGGCCCGCCCGCCGCCGCGATCCGCTCGGGTGCAGGTGCGCCTGCCTGCTCGGGCCGCGCGGGGCGCAGCACCGGGCCGGACAATCGCGCCAGTTGCTCGCGCAGATCGCCCGCCTGTTCGATCCGATCCATCAGGTCGACGATGTCGCGCGCGCGCTCGCCCAGCGCCAGCGCCCGGTCGCTTTCCACCCCCGCGCTCGATCGCAGGCCGATCGCGGCGATCCGCTTTCGCCCTTCCAGCGTCTGGAGCGCCGCCTGCCGCTGACGCAGGTCGGCGCGGCCCTTCGTCAGCGCGCCGGCGGCCTGTTCGGCGGTTTCGCGCAAGCCCCGGCTGCGCTCCAGCTCGACGCGCAGCCCCGCCGTCCGCGCCTGTATCACCGGCAATATCCGGCCCAGCACCGCGCGCATATGCACCGCGTCCGCCACCGAGCCCGGCTGCACCAGCGCCAGCAGCAGGGGCCGGCGCGCCATGATCTGCAATGCCGCGGCCAACCGCACCACCGGGGCCTGCCGCGCCGCCAGCCGCACCGCCTGCGCCCGTTGCAGCCTTGCGATGATGGCGATTCGCGCCTGCGCCGCCAGCACATCGGCCTCCGATTCCTGGATGCGCGCGGCCATCGCGGCGGCGCGGCGAGCGGCGCGATCGGCCTCCTCGCGCGCGGCGCCCGCCTGCTGTTCCAGCCGCGCCGATCGCGCGCGCGCCTCGTCCGACTGACGCCGCGCGGTTTTCAGCGCCGCCTGTTCCTGCGCCAGCGTCGTCCCCGCATTGCCGGTCAGCACGATAGCCCGCCCTTCGGCGGCCCGCCCCACCGCCGCCTGCCTGTCCGCCGCGATCAGGCGCGTCGCCCCGGCCAGCGCCGCGCACGCCAGCATCACGGCAATGATCGTCCCCCGCTTCACGTCGGTCAAAAGCCCCCGGTTCGTCCGGCCGCTATCCTTCGCGATGATAGGGATGGTTGGCAAGGATGGAACAGGCCCGCCACAATTGTTCGGCCAGCATCGCGCGGGCCATCATGTGCGGCCAGGTCATCGCGCCGAACGCGATCAGCAGGTCGGCCTGGGCGCGCGCGGCTTCATCGAAGCCATCCGCGGCACCGATCAGGAAGCGGCATTCGCGGGTCCCCGTGTCGCGCCAGCCCTCGATCCGCCGCGCGAAATTCATCGAGGACAGCTGCTGGCCCTTTTCGTCCAGCATCACGCTCACCGTTCCCGGTGGCGCGGGGGGCAGCCTGCCTCCCCGGTCCGGCATCTCGGTAATCTTGTGCGGCATCGTCAGCCGCTTGACGTAACGGTCGACCAGATCGCCTTCGGGCGACCGCCCGATCTTCCCGCGCGCGATAATATGGAGAAGCATGACAGGAATCCGTTCGCCCAGAGCGAAGTCAAAGCCTGTCCTGAGCGCCTGCCGCAGGCTGGCAGTCGAAGGGGGCCTGGCTGAGCCTTGGGCGAAGCCACCTCGCTCTACCCGGCGCCTGAGCCTTGGGCGAAGCCACTGCGCCCTGGCTCAGCCCGAACGGCGTCGGAAAATCAGGCCGTCCCCGCCACCGGCGCGTCGACGAAGCCCCACATCCGTTCCAGATTGTAGAAGCTGCGCACTTCGGGCTTGAACAGGTGGACGATCACGTCGCCCGCGTCGATCAGCACCCAGTCCGCGACCGGCAAGCCCTCGATCCGTGCCGACCGGCCGGTTTCCTTCTTGATCCGTTCGGCCAGATGCTGGGCGATCGCCGCGACCTGACGCGATGACCGGCCGCTGGCGATCACCATATAATCGGCGATGCTGCTCTTGCCTTCCAGCGGGATCGAGATGGTTTCCAGCGCCTGGTCATCGTCGAGAGACTGCATCACCAGGGCGTGCAGGGCGGCCACGGATTCGACGTCCTGGCCCATGTCGTTGGCGGGTTGGGGTCTGGTCAAAAAAGCTCCATTCTAGCGTCCCGCCACTGGCGGAGCCGCTCCTTCCTATGGTGTCGCATCGTCGAACGGATGGCCCTGGGGGCTGCCCGTCCGCAAATGCCTAAACGACTAACCGACGCGTGAGCGGATCGCGCACACGTGTATCTTCATATTCGCGATGCCAAAGGGGGTCCGCCTGCCGCAGCAGGGTTGCCGATCTTGGATCAGGGCGAAAGCGCAAAAGCACGAGCGCCGGCGGTCTCCATGTCGTCCAGTCTCGACTCTGGCGTGGCGACCGGACGAAGCGCCGCAGCCAGCTCATGGCCGCAGAGCCATGAGCATCCCCATCATAGCCCGGACGGGCGATCACGGCAATGGACATTTGCCGCGCGATCCCGCGCCAGTCCCGCCATGCGCCAAACTGCGCCAGATTATCGGCCCCCATCAGCCAGATAAAGTCGTGGCGCGGATAGCGCCGGGCGAGTGCGCCCACCGAATCGACGGTATAGCGCGTCCCCAACTGCCGTTCGATCGCGCTCGCGCGAATCGGCGCTCGCCGCGCGACCTGCCGCGCACGGGCGAGCCGGGCGGGCAGCGGCGCCATCCCGCGCGCGGGCTTCAACGGGTTGCCCGGCGACACCAGCCACCAGACCTGGTCGAGCCCGAGCGCCCGCAGCGCGAACAGCGAAATCGCCCGATGCCCGCCATGCGCCGGATTGAAGGAGCCGCCAAGCAGGCCGATCTTGCTCATCCCCCCGCCATGCCAGCGGAACGGCGACGCGGCAATGGTGCAGCGGTTGCGTCACGGCGATGCCGAGCGATGGTCAGCCGATAAGCAATGCTCTACGCACCTTCTCGATTTAAAGCCGCATACCTGCATTCAAGAGGTGGCTCTGCCAGGAGATTGAGATGAGGCAAATGCCGGGTATCACAACAGGCGTATCGTCGGTCATCGGCCATCGCCGGCGCATAATAGATTTCGCCAGCGAAGTGGAGCGCCGGGATTTTCCGCTGATTGCCACGCCGAGTTCAGGCGATTGCGTAGCGATGGCCCAGTCCATTCTGGAGGCAACGCGATCCATCGGGGTGATGGCTTCGGTGCAGCCTATCTATCACCGTGTTGCGGTCTCGCTGGCGGAAACCGGGGCGCATCTGCATGAACTCAGCGGCGGACGATTCCGGCTGGGGATCGGGGTCAGTCACGCACTGTCCCATCAGGTCTATCATGTCCAGCCGGGTCGGCCGCTTGAGGATTGCCGTGCCTATGTCGCCCAGATGCGAGCGGCCGTCGAGCGGACGGGGCCGCAAGCGCCGATCATCATGGCAGCGCTTAAGGACCGAATGTTCGACCTTGCCGTTGAAATCGCGGACGGCGTGTTCCCGTCCAGAGCGTGCAGGCTCCATCTTGCAAAACAGGTTGCGCGCATTCCCGCCGACCGTCGCGCGGCAGGCTTTTTCGTCGGCAATGCCATTCCGACCGTCATCGATGCCGATCCTGAGGTCGCGCTGCATGTCATGCGACAGAGCCAGGTTTTCTATATGGGACTGCCCAATTACCGCAATTATTGGCGGTCGGTCGGCTATGTCGAGGAAATGGATGCCGTCGAGGCTGCTTTGTCCAGCGGCGAGCATGACCGGATTCCGGCATTGTTGAGCGAAAATTGGCTCAGAAACGTCACGCTGTTCGGTACGCCATCCACTGTACGCGAGGGCGTAGAGGCCTATTTTGACATCGGGGTTTTGCCTGTCCTCAGCCCGGTCTTGAGGGACGCAAGCCCATCGGCCCATTATGAAAGTGTCTTGGCGCTTTATGACTAGGGCAGTGGGGAATTGGATTGATCTGAAGCCGTTCGTCCTGAGTGTACTTTCGACAAGCATAATGGCACTCAGGAACGGTTCTCGAAACGAACTGATATCCTTGCGATAAAAGAACGAACGGGTAAGCCGTGACTCACCCGTTCGAACGACACTGCCTGGGACCTGACCGACGCAGCGCCGCTTTGCTCAATCCGTCAAACCAAAGGCGATTTTCAGCACGACCTGGAACCGCTCGACCTTCTGGTCGGCAATGTTGCCGCGCGTTTCGACGACCTGAAACCACTGGAGATTATCGAGCGTCTCGCTCGCCTTGGCGATAGCGCCCTTGATGGCGTCGTCGATGCTCGTTTCGGACGTGCCGACGACTTCGATGACTTTCGCTACATGATTAGTCATATATCTCTCCAGTTGTTGAGCCGTTATCGGGTAGAGGAGCCTTAAATTCCTTTCGCCGCTATCCAGTTCCCGCCCTGGCAAAAATCGGCGCCGGTCGACGTCGACTTTTCCGGATCGAAAAGGCAATTTTATCGATCGTCTACAGACTGTCCTATAGGCGCATGCCAATGCTACACTTCGCGTCCGGCTCTTTGACCCCGTCCATATCCGCTTGGCGCTCGCTCACGCGACTTTCCGAATATTTCACCCTCACGCAACAAATGGGCGAAATATGCGGGAAATATGCGAAGTTAAGCCGCGCTGTTCCTATGCCAGCGCTTTCAGCCGCTGCCCCACCTGCCGCAGATCCTCGACGAACCGCGCCCGCTCTTCCGCTTTGCGGGCTTCGTCCGGCACGCGCAGCAAAAAGCTCGGATGCACCGTCACCCACGCTTCCGCGCCGCTCTCCAGCGCAATCGCTGTTCCTCGCGTCCGGCTGATCGTCACCGCCTTGCCCAGCAGCGCGCGCGCCGCCGTCACGCCCAGCGCCACGACGATGCGTGGCCGCACGAGGCCCAGTTCCTGGTCCAGCCACCAGCGACAGGCATTGATTTCGGGCGTCTCGGGCGTCTGGTGGATGCGGCGCTTGCCACGCAGTTCATGTTTGAAATGCTTGACCGCATTGGTGACGTAAGCGCGGCCGCGATCGATCCCGGCCTCCTCCAGCGCGCGGTCGAACAACTGGCCTGCGGGCCCCACGAAGGGTCGTCCGGCAAGATCCTCCTGATCGCCCGGCTGCTCGCCGATGAAGACCAGCGGCGCGTCGACCGGCCCTTCGCCGAACACGGTCCGGGTCGCATCGCGATAGAGCGGGCAGCGGGTGCAGCCCACCGCCTCCTCGCGCAATGCCGCCCACGCGCCCTGTGCATTGCCGGGCCGCGTGGCGGGCCTGATCCGGGGCGGCGTCGGCGGCGCCGCGATCATCGCCGCCTCCCGCGCCTGCGCGCCCGCGACCAGCTCTGGAATAAGCGCGGCCTCGGGCAGATTGCGCCAATATTTCTTAGGCATCTCCGACAGCATCGCCCCGGTCTTGAGGCGGGCAGGGTTGAAGATCGCGGCATAATAGCCCTTCCACACATCCTCGATCGGATCGCCGGCGGGCGCATCGCTGGCACTCGCGCCCGGCCCCTCGCTCAACGTCTCGCCATCCCAGTGGATGCTGATGTCAGGGGTCAGGATCGACCAGCGCATCGACGCGAACCGCCGCACGAAAAAGCCGGCATTGGCCCGCACGATATGATGCTCCGGCTCGAACCACGCAACGAAGCGCGGGCCGTCCGCATCCTGCATCTCGCGAAAGCGCACGAACGCCCGCATCTTGTGAATGTCCCGCCGCACCGCCTTGGCCAGCCCCTCGACCCGGCGGACCAGGGGGTCGGCCCGATCCTCCATCATCCCCGGCCGTTCGCGCAGCGCCACAAGCAACGCATAGAGCAGCGCGAACCGCTCCGGCTCGCGATGCAGGATCGCCATTTGCGCCAGCTCGACAAAGGCCTTGGGCACGGCAAAACCCGCCGTCTCCGCCGTTGCAGGTGGCCTGTCCTGTCCAAAAAGATCGGGCGCGTCGCCGCCCGCCTGCCAGACGATATCGGCGGGGCCGACGCCGGCCAGCGCCAGCCCCCGCGCTGCCGTCCGCCAGCCTTCGAAATCATCGGGGCCAGACAGCAGCGCGCAGTGCATCGGGTCAGCCCGCCTGTTCGGGGCGTTCCAGTTCATCGGGCTTGCGCTTGGCAAACAGCGCCGCGAGCTTCACCTCTTCCTCATCGGTCAGTTCCTTGGCCGCATCGGGGAACATCTCTTCCTCCTCCTCCTCGATATGGTGGAGGTAACGGTGCTTGAGCTTGTCGAAGGTCGTCCGCCATTCCGCAGCGGCGAATTCCAGTTCGCCCAGCTCCTCGAAATAATCGTCGATCTCCTTATGCTCCGACACGCTATGCTGCGCATCCTCGCGCAGGTCGGGCCGGGACAGCATCGTCGCGTACAGGGTCTCTTCTTCGGCGGCGGCGTGGGCGGTGACTTCGATCCTGAACTGCTCGAACAGCTTCTTCAGCCGGTCGGAGTCGCTCGCCGCCTCGTCCATCTTGGCGAACAGCTGCCGGTGCGCGTCATGATCCTGTTTCAGTCGATCGAAAATCGTGGCCTCGGCCATGCCTGTTCTCCTGTTGGCGAATGCAGGCAAAACGAGGCGGGCGGGGATTGGCTCCGGCGCTCAGCCGAAAAGCGCGTGAAAGATCATCGCGACCGGAATCCACAGCAATGCCCCGAGCAGGCTGCCGCACCATAGCTGGAGCACATCGCGGCGAAACCGAAGCCTCAACCCCTCGCGCGACAAACCGCTCCGGTCGAGCATGACCCAACGCCGTTCCAGGTGGCGCGCGACGATAGCGAAACCGCCAATGGCTATGATGATCCCCAGATGCAGGACCAGCGAGCCGCCCATCCTGCCGACGATGAAAATCTGCATCAGGCAGAACGACACCAGCGCCAGCGCCAAATGGGTGCTGATCCGCTTTGCAAATCCTGCCCGCTTCCCGCGGGTCGCGCTGTCATCGAACGACGTCGCCAAGCTTTTCGCTTCCTGTGTTGAAACTGCGCAACGGAATCTCACGAAGGGCCGCCGGGATCAACCCGCAACCGCGCGCGCTCAAGCGAAAAGATCGAGCTGTTCCGCCTTGGGCGCCAGACGCGTCCGCAGGTCCGCCCGATCCGCCATTTCCACCGGCCGCCAGTCGCTGGCGATCAGGAAGGGGCGCAGCTTGACGACCGAAGAACTGAGCCGCGCGACATCCTCCAGCCGCAATCGTCTATGCCGTCGACTGGTGATGATCCGTCCCACCGCCTTGACACCGAGACCCGGCACTTTCAGCAGCATTTCGCGCGGCGCGCGATTGACGTCGACAGGGAATATATCGCGATGGTTTAGCGCCCAGGCCAGCTTCGGGTCGATATCGAGCGGCAGGCAGCCCGACAGCGGATCGGTCGCGCTGGCGATGTCTGTCGCCGAATAGCCATAGAAGCGCATCATCCAGTCCGACTGATAAAGCCGATGTTCGCGCAGCAGGGGAGGGCGTTTGAGGGGCAGGACGGCGCTGGGGGACGGGATGGGCGAAAAGGCGCTGTAATAGACGCGCCGCAACCCGTGGCGATCATATAGGGAACTGGCGCGCGCGATGATCGCGCGGTCGTCTGCCCCGTCCGCGCCGACGATCATCTGGGTCGACTGTCCGGCGGGGGCAAAGCGGGGTGCGTGTTTGTACCGTTTGCGCGCGTCGCCCATATCCACGATGCTCGCCCGCGTTTGTGCCATCGCGCTTTCGATCCGCCCGCCATTCTTCTCCGGGGCCAGCGTCTTGAGCCCCTGTTCGGTCGGCAGCTCGACATTGATCGACAGCCGATCTGCGAACAGCCCCGCCTGCCGCGCCAGTTCAGGGTCGGCGTCGGGAATGGTCTTGAGGTGGATATAGCCGCGAAACCCATGGTCTTCGCGCAGAGCGCGCGCCACGGCGACCATCTGTTCCATCGTATAATCGGACGACCGGATGATCCCGGACGACAGAAACAGCCCCTCGATATAGTTGCGGCGATAGAAATCGAGCGTCAGGTCCACGACTTCGCGCACGGAAAAGCGCGCCCGGCGGACATCGCTCGACCGACGATTGATGCAATAATGGCAATCGAAGATGCAGCTGTTGGTCAACAGAATCTTGAGCAGGGATATGCATCGTCCGTCGGGCGCATAGGAATGGCAAATGCCCATCCCCTCTGTCGAGCCGATCCCCCCCTTGCGGCTGTCGCGCTTCGTTGTGCCGGACGACGCACAGGATGCGTCATATTTGGCCGCGTCGGCGAGGACGGTCAGCTTTTCACGAGTAGAGAGGGACGCCATTTGTTCATGATATGATCTTCATGACCACTCGTCTACAACTTCGATCATAGCGGGTCGGAAACCTGCGCCTCGTCCAGCACCTGCCGCACCTTGATCGCCAGCTGGTCCAGCGTGAACGGCTTGGCCAGGAAAGCGACGCCCGGGTCGAGCATCCCGTTATGGACGATCGCATTGCGCGTATAGCCTGTGGTGTAAAGCACCTTGAGGTCCGGCCGCCCCTCGCGCGCCCGGTCCGCCAGAACCTTGCCGGTGATGCCGGGCATGATGACGTCGGTGAACAACAGGTCGATGCGTGGCTGGATTGTCAGCAGGCCCAGCGCCTGTTCGCCGTCCGACGCCTGGACAATCGTATAGCCAAGCTCGCGCAGCGCATCGACCGACATGTGACGGACCCGGTCCTCATCCTCGACGACGAGGATGATTTCCTCGCCCTGCGCACGGGGCAGGCTGGCGACCGTCGGCGTGCTATAGCCGATGCCGGCCTCTTCGCCATAATGGCGCGGCAGATAGACTTTGATGATCGTGCCCTGTCCGGGCTCCGAATAGATTTTCACATGGCCGTTCGACTGTTTGACGAAGCCGAACACCTGGCTCAGGCCTAGGCCCGTGCCCTTGCCCACGCCCTTGGTAGTGAAAAATGGATCGAATGCGCGATCGACGACATCGGGGGGCATGCCGGTGCCGCTGTCCGAAACGGAAACGACGACATATTGCCCGGCCGACACTTCATTATGCGTAGCGGCATAGGCGTCGTCGAGATGGGCGTTGGCGGTCTCGATCGTCAGCCTGCCGCCGCCAGGCATCGCGTCCCGCGCGTTGACGCACAGGTTGATGATCGCGCTTTCCAGCTGCCCCGCATCGATGCTGGCACGCCACAGGCCACCTGCGAGCACGGTCTCGACCCGAACCCCTTCGCCGATGGTCCGGCGCAGCAGTTCGGACATGCCGCCGACCAGCTTATTCACGTCGGTCGGCTGCGGATCGAGCGGCTGCTGCCGGGAAAAGGCGAGTAATCGGGCCGTCAGTTGCGCCGCCCGCTGCGCGCCTTCCGCCGCATTGTCGATACCGGTCACGATCCGCGGGTCGCCGCCCGGAGTCAGTCTCCGGCGCGCCATGTCGAGCGAGCCAATGACGATCGCCAGCATATTGTTGAAATCATGGGCAATGCCGCCGGTCAGCTGGCCGATCGATTCCATCTTCTGCATCTGGCGCATTTGCGCCTCGGCGGCTTCGCGCTCGGTCGCCTCGGTTAGCAGCCGGCTATTGGCTTCGGCCAGTGCCTGCTGACTGGCGATCGCCTCCGCCATGCGCCGCCGTGCGGTCTGCAAGGCCATAAGGCCCAGAAGGATGATAAGCGCGGTACTGATCGCAAGGCCGATCGACACCATGTTGCTCAGCCTGCTTGCGGTCAGGCTGCGGTCGCGCAGCAATTGTTCCTCGCGCGCCTTCATCGCCGCGACATGGGCGCGCAACTGCGCCATCGCGACCAGGCCGGGACGAAATCCTTCCGGCGCGATGGTTTCGCCCCGCGCGCGGCGATCGACGCCGGCTTGCAGCAGGGCGAGGCGGCGGTCGATCATCTGCCCGAGCCGTTCGACGGCGCGCCGCTGCACATCATTGTCGCTCACATCCGCATGCAGCCGGGCCAGATCGGCGCGCCACCTCGATTTCGTGTCTTCGAACGGCGCGAGAAACGGCTGCTGCCGGGTCAGCATATAACCGCGCTGACCGCTCTCGGCGGCTTGGACGCTAGACAGAATGCCTGACAGACGGCTTTCGACCTGCAAGGTGTGATTGACCCAGCGGATGCCGTTCTGCTGGCTGACATATAGCCAGACGGTGCCGCCCACGGCGGCGATCACCACCCCGAAAGCAAGCAGGAGCATCAGCAGCGATCGTTCGGGACGAAGCCGGTACATGATGGCCTAATGAGCAAAAGTTCGGCGTCGGGCAAGCCTCTTATGCATCGGTTTTCACGCGCATTTCGGTGCCTGGGACAGAAGCTGATCTTCATCAAGGCCAAGGCTCTTGACAAGTGCGGCCGTCGGGGCTGTGGTCATGGCCGGGGGAACAGGCCATGACGCCGGATCCGAAGACGCAGATCAGATGGGGAGTAGGAACCGCGATCGTGGCCGTCGCGGTCGTCGCGGTGCTGGCGCTCGTGCCCGATCCCTTTTTCCAGCAGCGCGTCATCGCTACGACATTCGATGACGTCGCCGGGGTATCGCCGGGGGTTCAGGTCTATTTCAGGGGCGCGCCGATCGGCGAGGTCCGGTCGATCGATCTCGATGCCCCCAGTCGCACCTTTGCCGTGCGCCTTGGCGTTCAGCGCAAATGGCTGCCCTCGGCCTGCTCCTTCGCGACCGTGTCTTCGGCCAACCCCTTTACGTCACCGCATATTGAGCTGGTCGCGCTCGAAACCCCGGCGGCGCAGTGCATGCTCGCGCGCCGCGCCTATGGCTGCGAGTCCGTGCCAGGCGTGGCGGGGGCGGCCGATGCGCAGACCATAGCGGGGTGCCGCCGCCCCGCCGACCTGTTCGAAACGGCGTCGGCCGCCGTTGGCGAAGCCGCTGCCGTGGCCAAGGCGGCCAATGGCATGGCCCAGCGATTGCAGGCGATGCTTCAGGGCGGCGGTGGCAAGGGCGCGAGCGCCGTCGACATGGCGCAGGTCGCGCGCAACGCTACTCAAACGCTCGCCGCGCTCAATTCGCTCAGTGGCCAGCTCGACCGCAGCTTCGTGCCGGGCAAGGGCGACATCGCGCTGACCCTCGCCAATGTGCGCAAGGTGACGGGCCGCGCTTCCGAGGTCGACGTCGCCTCGCTCAACGGCATATTGCGCGAGACGCAGGCGCTGGTGGCGCAGAATCAGGCGAGCATTTCAGGCCTTCTTGCCGAGGGCAAGACCAGCGCGGGCGAAGTGCGCATGATACTGGAGGGCGCATCGGCTTCGCTGGTCGCGACGAGCGCCAATCTGGAACGCACGAGCGCCAGCCTGGGATCGCTCAGCGAGCGCCTCGCCGGCGATCCCACTTATGCGATCCGGGGACAGCGTTATGCCGATCCGCCCGCGCCCGGAGAGTCGAAATGAAGCATATCTGGTTGATGATCCTGCTCGCGCTGCCCGGTTGCGCGGCCCTGAAGGGTGGCGATCAGCCAGTCACAATGCGCCTTTCGCCGCATTTTGGCATTGCCACCGTTCGCCCGTCGCCGGCGCCGTCCCTGGTGGTTGCGCCGGTGCAGGCGCGCGGGATGACCGGCGCCTTGCGCTATGCCTATGTCGACGCCGCCGCGCCTGGCGAAATCCGGCAGGCGGCAACCTTGTTCTGGGAAGAACCGCCCCCGGCGGTGCTGGCCCGCGCACTCGTCGCCGGGCTGCGCGGCCGGTTCGCCACAGTGGCCGGACCCGATCTCGCGCTGGCGGCCGACCGGCGCGTGGTCGCGGTACTCGACCGCTTCGAAGAGGAGACGGGGGGCGGAGCGGCGCGCGCCATCGTCGCCTTCGACGTGACGCAGGTGGCGCAGGGTAAAGCGATCTGGGCCGGCCGCTACTGCGCGACCCGCCCGATCGGGTCGGCCAGCGGATCGGTGCGCGCTACGGCCTTCCGCGAAGCCGTCGAGCAGGCTGTCGCCGCCTTCGTTCAGGATGCCGCGACCGGCGCCGTCACCCCCGCGCCCTGCTGAACGAGCCGTCCGCGCTCCAGCCGATAGACGCTTTCGCACAACCGGCGGGCGAGGCCGGCATCCTGCGTCAGCAAAAGCAGCGACCGGCCCTGGGGTATGATGCGTCGCCTGACCTGTGCCTCCAGCCCCTCCGACCGGGCGAACGCGCCCTCGAACGGCTCGTCCAGGATCAGCAGGTCCGGATCGCGCGCAAAGGCGCGCGCCAGTTCGGCGCGCCGCCGCTCGCCCACCGACAGCGCGCCGGCCAGGACAGATGCATTCTGCTCCAGCCCGAACTCCATCAACAGCCGGTCGATCCGCCGCGCAGACCGCGTGTTGCGCACGGATGTGGCGCCCATGGCGAGGCGCATATTATCCTCGATGCTCAGATCGCCGAGCAGGGAGCCGCCCTGCATGACGAGGCCGCAGCGCGCGCGCAGCAGGCGGCGCTCCTCCTGATCGAGTATATCCAGCGCCTGATCCATCAGCTGTACCCTCCCGCTGGTCGGCGCGGTCAGCCCGATCGCGAGGCGCTGGACCCAGCTCTTGCCCGATCCGCTGTCGCCGACGATCGCGGTGCGCGCTCCCGTTTCCAGCGTCAGATCGAGCGCGTCGAACAGCCGCACCCCGCCGACCACGAGGCTGACCGCCTCGAAGCGGAGCAGCGCGCTCACAGCAGCGCCGTCCACAGCGCGGCGGCGGTGAATATGCCGAGCAGCCCGGCGGTGAAGGCGGTGGTCGCGCGCCTTCCGATATCGCCCGGTGATCGCACCGGTTTCGCGCCGATCGCGCTGCCGACCGCAAAGGCGATCAGCGTGTAAAGCAGCACTTTCGCCATGCCCGTCAGCATCGCGCTGGCGGCGGCATGAGAAAAGGCGAAGCCCATCCAGGCGCGCCAGGCGATATTGGCCGACAGGCGCAGCGGCAGGCCACAGGCGGTCAGCGCCACCAGCCCGGCAAGCAGCATGTGGATCGGCGTCGAGAGCATGACCGCGACGACCGATGGACCCAGCGCATGTTCCACCGGATCGCGTCCCAACGCCTCCAGCGCGTCGATCTCCCGGTTGAGCGACATCGCGCCGAGCCTTGACGACAGTTCGACCGAAATGCTGCCCGATGCGAACAGCCCGACCAGCAGCGGCACGACATCACGCACCAATGTGCCGGCGAGCATCGTCAATATCGGAATCTCGGCATTATAGACTGCAAGCAGGCGGCCCGCGCCAATCCCCGCGATCACGCCCGCCAGCGCGGCGAGCGGCAGCAAAGTGTATAAAGGCCCCCATATATAGAGTGGCACCGCCGCGCCCAGTTGCCGCGCGGCCAGCATGTCTCCGGCCACGATTCGCCGGGCCATGCCCCGCAACGCCCGAACGATCAGCCACGTGCCCGCACCCACACCGGCCAGCGCGCGCCGGGCGGCGCTCATCGCGCCCACGGCGCGCGCCGGATCGTCCCGTCGGCGTCCAGCACTATGGCGCGGGGATCGTCGCTTGTAGCGTGCATGACCATCAGGTCGGTGTCGGGTTCGGCCTCATTACCGATGGCCAGAACCCGGTCCGCGTCGCGGAACAGGTCGACGGCGGCGGCCTGTTCGTTCGCCGGCAGCGCATCGATGATCGATTGCGCATGGCCGCTGAGCGTCAGCCGGATCAGTTGCCCCTGCGCATGCAGGATGGTCAGTGCGGCCCGCGCCATCGAATCGGCGAAATCTCCCTGAAAGATCGCTACGCGATCGGGATAGTGGGTTGCCAGCGCCGACAGCAAGGGCGCCATGTCCGGCGACAAAGCGTCGCCGCCCGGCCGAAGCGCGAGGGTGAGCGTACGCAGCGCCCGCCTGCCGGTGGCGGCGAGCAACCGCGTCATGATCCGCACCTGCTCGCGATCCAGATCCTTGATCGCCTCGCTCAGATCGTCATAGGGCACGATGTCCGGGTGAATCCGCCGCCCATCGTCGCGCACCGGGCCATAGCTCCACCCCTGCACGAGCTTCGCCGCCATCCAGCGGTCATGCTCGGCGCGCGACATCTCCTCCAGTTCGGCCGCGTCCAGCGTCAGCGTCGGCCCCGACCCGTCCACCAGCCGCGCGCCTATATCGCGCAATTTCAGCTGATAACAGTCGGCGACCAGCCGGTTGTCGTCGCGAAAACTTTCGGCCAGATCCTCCCATTCCTGCATCGAAGCGCGCGCGCCGATCCGCTCACCCTCGGCAAAACGGCCCTCCAGATAAAAATCATGGATGGACCGCGCGAGCGCATCGTGGCGGTCCTGCAACAGCATGTCGGTGCCGGCCATGCCCGCCAGATCGCCGAAGTTGAAGATTCCAGCGCCCAGCCGCCGGTCATATACGCCGTCCATCCGCACATGAATCGGCGGTGCGGGTCGCGCAAGCGCCCGATAATGCGCGTCGATCGCCAGAGCGGTCGCGAGCGCGCGATCATCGTCGGGGTGATCGATCAGGATGGCGACCGGCTCGCCATGCCGGGCGACGAATGCGTCGATCAGGCCGGGGGCCAGTGCCGGCTCGCTGCGGGCTTCCTCGAACGATATCGGCGCCAGCGAGTCCGCCGCCGGGTGGCGCGAACGAAAGCCTGCCTCGATCTCGCGCGCACCCGTGGCAAGAATGAAGAAATCCGGCTTGCCGCCATCGCGATAATGGCCGCCCGCCAGCGACCGCAGGATGAACCGTTCGACCACCGGCGCAAAACCCAGGACCAATATCGTCCGCCTGGTCACGCCGCTGCGGCCGAACGCATCGATCGGCCGCGCGAGCGACAATTGCCGCGCCGCGATGTCCGGCAAGGACACCAGCCGGACCCGCGCAGTCTTGCGGTCACCCTGATCAAACCGCTGTTCGACGCTGCGCCGAAGATCCAGATCGTCGACGCGCAGCAATATGTCGATCGGATCGCCCGCCGGGCGCCTCGCTGCCGCCTGCGCGGACACGGCGGAGGCCAGCGCGATATTCGTGCGTGCGTCCCGGCTCAGCAACAGGACCGCGCGTGCCTTGTCGAGCGCGATCTGGTCGGCGGTGGCACCGACCTCCCCCTGTTCGACCTCGGCCGCACCCTCTTCGAGCGCGTCGGTCACCCAGGTAGCGCGGCGATCCTGCGGCCACAGCAGCACGCGCCGACCCCCGGAAAGCTCGCTCATGGCGGCTCGCCCGGCTAAGCCGCCTGCATCTCCTTCGTCACCAGCGATCACCACATGCTCGCCGCGCGCGCGGATCAGGGCGAGGCGGAACGGATTGCGCAATTGCTCCCATGCCAGCGCCACCGTCGACCAGAATGTCAGCAAGGGCAGTGCCCAGCGGGCGATCTGCAACGTCAGCGGCAGGTCGCGCCCCTCCAGCGCCTCGGGGAAATTGCCGACGATCAGGCGAATGGCGCGCAACGCGCTTTGTGCCAGCGTCATGGGGATATGCGCATCGGCAAAGGCCTGCGCGAAGCCGACGACGCCGAGCAGAAACGCTATCGCCATTGCCCCGAACCGCACGATCGGCGCGACCGGCGGCAGTCTCAGGCGGCCCCTGCGCCCCTTGCCGGGATGGCTGACCATGACGTCGCCGTCAGTTGCTGGTGTGCAGGCGGACGAAGGCTGCCGACACGCCGTCCGGGCTGGCTGCCAGCTTTGCCCGCAGTCGCGTCAGGAATTGCCGTTCGGTCCCGTTGATCACTTCGCCGTCAGCGAACAGCGGGCGCTGCGACGCCAGAGCCAGGATCAGTTCATGCCCATAGGGCGGGGCGACCGCATAGCGCTGCTCCGTCTTGTTAAGCCCGATGCTGATCTTGCGCGGGCCTTTACCATCCTTGTCGGGCTTACTGCGGTGCAACTCTACCGCACTGCCATCCGCTTGAAGATAGATGATGCTCATATAGGGGCGATCGGCGGTGGTGGTCGCCGTGACGCCGAATATGTCATTATCCTTCATTTCGACCGGGTCGCCCGGCCGGACCTCGCCCGTTTGCGTCAGCGCCGCGATTTTCGTGCCCGGCCGCGCGAGCGGACCCGCCAGTGTCAGCGCCGCCTCGCATTGCGGCCAGGGCAGATATTTGACGTCCCATCGGGTCGCCGGATCGGCTTTCAGCGCCAGATCGCGAAGCGCGGCGACGGCATTGCTGTCGCCGGAAAAGCCCGTAATGGTCTGTCCGCTGCGCGAGGGCGTCACCGTCACCGCGCCGCAGGGCAGCGTCGCCAGGGCTTCGGTGAAGCGCTGCGCATCCGTTTTGGGCGGCGAGGGCGGACCGGCGGTCGGCGCGGGCGCCAGCGGCGCTTCGAGCGAATAGGCTTCGCCTGCCAGCAGCTTGAAGGTAGGATAGTCGATCCAGGCATAGCCCTTGTCGCCCCAGATAGGCCCCCAGCTGTTCATGATGCGCAGCGCCTGACGGTCTTCATCATAACCGACGATCGCCATGGCGTGAAAATTGGCGGCTGGCTTTTCGGCGCGATGATAGACGCCATCGCCGCGGAAGGCCTTGAAGTCGGCCGCCACCGGCATGGCAAAGATCACCGGTGCGCCGCGTGCGAGCGCGCCCTTGATGTCATCGAGGATGATCGGCGTGCGCCAGTCGTCCTTGGTCTCCCGGTCGATCGCGCGCCAGTCGAGCAGGCGATAGTCGCCCGCCTTCGCGCGCAACGCGTCGGCGGCGGGGATCGCACATTTGGTCATGTCGTCGGGGAAATCGGCGAGCGTGACGGAGCCCTCATTCTTCAGCAGATTGAGCGCCTGGACGATGGTGATCGTCCCCGCGCAGGGCGTCCCGGGCTTGCGCAGCCGGTTATAGACATAGGCGGGGCTCATCTGCTCCGACGGCTTGTCGGGCTGCACATTCTTGTCGCGGAAATTGAGGAAGGTGCGCGCCGCATAGGTCGTGGCCCAGGCGACGCAATTGGGCTGCGGGCCTTGCGATCCGGGCGGGGGATAGGTGCCGGACAGATCGATGCGCTTGGGCAGATAGGCGCGGAACCGCCCCTGTTTGGGCAGTTTGGCATAATCCTGGGGTGAAACGGGCTCGGCGCCGGTCATGAAAACCGGCTCCTGCGTCATTTGCGATTGCGCGACCAGCGCCGCCGGCAGCGCCAGCAGCAACGGGAAAGCCCATATGACCAAGCGACGCGCCATGCCCGTTTCCCCTCAAATAGTCTGTGCTTTGATCTTTTTAGAACCGATAGCCCAGCGTCAGCGTTACTGCGTCATAATCGAAGTCATGCGAAAAACTGCTCGTCCCATGGGTGTAGAGCAGGCCGATCCGCATCTGTTCGAAACGGTTCTTTTGCTCTGCCTCGCGCGTGCGAACGCCGACGCTGATCCCCGCCTCATGCACATTCTCGTATGACTGCGGGTCGTCGGTCAGCTTGGTCCACACATAGCTCATGCGCAGCGAACCCTGGCGGCCGCCGAACATCCGCCCCTTGAACGGCAGCTGATAGGCAAGGCCGTTGCGGAAGGTGAAGACATTTTCCTTGAGATAGAAGCCCGGCTTGCGGCCAAGCCCGATATCGGTCGTCGTCGACCATGCGACCATGTTGCCGATCGTCAGGTCGCCCCGGCCAACCTGCGCGATCTTGTAGCGGCTCGTCGCCGATACCGTCAGGATTTCGCTGCTGGTCGAACCGAAAAACGGGCCGGCATCGGTGATGCCATAAGCGACGCGCGGCGTGATGAACCAGTTGGGCTGGACCGGCAGTTCGACCCCGGTCGACAGCGTGCCCATCGTCGCCGTCTTGCCATTATTGACATGCAGGAAGTTGAGCACCGGCTCCACCAGCACGCGGGCGCGACTGCCTTCGAACGGACGGAACGCCTTTTGATAGCGCAGGTCGTAACGCTGGCCTTCCTGGCCGGCCGATCCCCAATAGCTGAACGCACCGCCGATCGTATCGGCATCGCCCGGCGCTTCGGCGCTGTCGGCGTCGTCGTCATCCAGCTGATTAAGGTCGAGAGCGGTGTTGACGGCGATATGTTGCAGGCTGTTGGGGCTGCCTACGGTCGCAAGATAAGGCGCGGCGCCGGCAACGGACGGCACTGCCGCCAGCAGCACCGCGGAAACGGAAAAAATTCTCTTCATGATATCACCCTTTTACTGTCTTCTACTTATCGCTTATTTCGACCGGCGCTCCTGTTTGTCAGGACGCACCGCCGATTTCGTCCGCTTCCAGATCGCGCACGACCCGCAAGCCCGCGTCCTGCCGTCTTTTATTGGGCGCGATCGTGAGCCGGTTGGCCGAGCGCAATTCGTCGGGCGCGCTCTGGAAGGAGCCGCCGCGAATGGTCCGCGACCGGCAGGAGGTGTCGGTACAGCCGGACGTCCATTCCCATACATTGCCCTGCATCTGGTTGAGGCCGAAGGCATTGGCCGGATAGCCGTTCACCACTTCGGGATAGCCACGATAGGGCGCGGTTTCAGAGCCGCGATAGCTTGCCGTATGATCATAATTGGCGAGCGCGGGACTGATGTCGTCGCCCCACGGGAACGCCGTCTGCGCGCCCGCGCGGCTCGCATATTCCCATTCCTGATCGGTGGGAAGGCGATAGGCGCGACCCGACTGAACCGAAATCCATGCGAGAAACGCCTGCGCGTCCTCATAGCTGATATCGGTAGCGGGGATCAGCGGGTTGGGATTTTCCTTGGCCCAGTTGCCCAGTTTCGGACAGGCATTGTCGCGCACACAGGCGCTCCATTCGGCGATGGTGACTTCATATACGCCCATGGCGAAGGGATGATCGATGCGAACATCAGCCTGCACCGGCTCGTCGCCGCCCCGCCCGGCTTCGGTGCGGGGCGAACCGAACGGGGTCGCGCCGGCGGGGATGGGGCGCATCCAGGGGCAATTGGCGCAGTCATAGAATCGATCCCCGGACGTCCGGTCGCAGGAGATGAAGCAGGGCGGCGCGCCTTGCAGCCCATAGTCGAAGGTCGGTTTCTGAAAATTCTTGCCCGACGACAGGGCGACGCGATCGGACACGCGCTTGAGCGCGTCGGCGATATTCTGCTGCGGCCGGCGGATTTCTTCGGCCAGCACCTTGGAAAATATCCCGTCATCGAAGGCGAACTGGTCTGCGCTGGTCGAAAAGGCGACCAGATAACCCTGATCGGGCCGGATCGCGGCGGCAGGGGCGCGGACCATGCGGCGCAGGCCCTTGCTGCCCGCCAGCTCGCCGACGGCGGCTTGCGCAACGCCGGTCTGTTCGGCGATGACCTGGGTCAGCGAAGGCGGCGGCGCGGACAGTATGTTGCGGCACATGTCGAGCACGATCAGCACGGTCTTCGCACCCGACCCCAGCAGGTTGCGGGTCAGCGTGGCGCGCGTAAGGGTGGCGCTTTCGGCGGTGACGTCGCGGCCCGCGTCCACGGGGAGCAGCATGACATCGCCATAGCTGCCGAGCGCCGCCCCATGGCCCGAGAAATAGAGCGTTCCAAATGCTTTGGGACCCGCAGCCGCCAGCTTCTCGCGGAATCGCGCGATCGCCTCCAGCATGGCCGTACGCGTCAGGTCGCGCCGTACCTGCACCGGCCCGGCGCCCGAAGCGTCGACGAAGCCGGTCGCATTGAGCGCCGTCGCGATCTTGTCGCCATCGGTATAGGTCGAAGGCAGCTTGTCGAACGACTGATAACCGCCATTGACGATAACCAGCGCGAGGCGCGGCTCTTCTGCCGCCCGCGCCGGATTCCCGCTCATTGCCAGTATCAGGGCCAGCAGCAGCGCGATCGCATATTGCCGAAGGGTCAAGGCACGGCCAGGCTTCCGCCTGAAATGCACAAAGGCGCTGCTCATCGACCGGCCTGGCGCGGTATGAACTCCAGCTGCGTCACCACCTGGTCGATCGAATCGACATGCAGGACTGCGTCATATTTGCGCGCCGCCTTATAAGGCTCGGCCGGGCCGCCGCCAAAGATCCGAGTCAGAAAATCGCCAAATCCACGGCCTTTCTGACAATAGGGCGCGACGGTGATCATGCCGCCGCTCTTCTGGATTTCGTTCAGCCATGCACCCAGCGGCGCCGGCGCTTCATTGCTGACCGGATAGGGCGTTTCCAGGTCGATCGCCACGGCGCGTCCGCCCCGCAGCTTGCCCCGCATCAGCCGGTCGAAACCGGCAGGATCGGCGAAGCGCAGGGCCGGCTTCGCGATGGGCCGGTCGCAGGGTTTCAGAACCGAGGGCATCAAGGCCGGTTTGGCGGCAGGCGCCGGCACAGGCCTGATTGCGTTGGCCGACGGCGCGGGGACCGGCGTCTGTTGCTGCTTTGCAACGGGATCGGGCGAAGGGGTTTCAGCCGCTATAATTCGTACGCCGCGGCCGCTTGCGCCGCCGGTCTGATCCCCGGCAGGGGGCGAACCGGTGCCTGACTGCGCCCGGACGCACGGCGCGGTCGCCATCAAAAACGTTAGGGATACAATAGCTAGCAGGTGTCGCTGGATTGTCATCTGTCCGCCCCGAGTCACGATATAGTTATTGCTCATCCAAGGCTTATCAGATTATGGGTTGATGATTGTTCAGGCAACAAAAAAGCGTGGGAGAACCATATGTCGAAGTGGCAGCGTGGTCTCTGGGTCACAGTATTGACAGCGTTTGTCACAATATTCCTTGACCCAGGTTATGCGCGTGCGGAGACGCGGGCGTTGCTGGTCGGGTCGTGGAAGTTCCATTCCAGCCTCATCATGGATTTGGCGGGCCCGGAAAACGACCTCGCAGCCATGGAAACGCTCATCCGCGGCCAGGGAGCGACCGATGTGACCGTCCTGCGCAACGACGGCGTCAGTCGCACCGCTGTCGAGACCGCGCTGCACGCCCTCGGCCTGCGCGCCAAGCCCGGGGACTGGATCTTTCTCTACTATACCGGCCATGGCGCTCTTGCCGAGGCCACGGTCAAGGGAACGCGCGACGGCGATACCGACCAGTTTCTTCCGCTTCCCGGCTTCGATCCGGACCATGAGGATCCCGAACGTTACATCGTCGACAAGGATTTCTACAATTGGCTCGCGCGCTATGTCCCACGCGACGTTCAGGTGTTGATGATGGCTGACGCCTGCCATTCGGGCACGATGCACCGCTCGGTCGATCCGCGCGCCATGGGCATGACACCGCGTCTGACGCTCGCGGGCCGCAATGTCGCCCTGACCTCCCGTCCCGCACCGCGTTTCGCCAGCGTGCTGGCCAGCGCTGACAATGCCGGCATCGCGGCAACGCGCGAAGACCTGCCTAACCTCTTTTACCTGAGTGCCGCCAAGGACGATCAGGTGGCCTGGGAAAATGCGCTGCCGGCCGAAGGCGCGCCCTCGCGCGGTTTCCTGACATGGTCCTTCGAGCAGGGGATGACCACGGTAGGCGCGAACGGAAAGACGTGGGCGGCCGACCAGAATGGGGACGGGGTCGTTTCGGTGGGCGAACTTGGCGCGTATCTCAATGTTCAGGTGCGCGCGCTCAGCGGCCAGCGACAGGAAAGCAATCTGGTCATCCCGGCGGGTCGCGATGGGCAAGGCATTTTCGCGACCGTGCTGCCATCCCCCCGGCCACCCGCGCCACCGCTTCTCCCCGGTCTCTATGTCGCTGACATCAAGGCGCGCGCGGCCGTGACCGGCGACTTTCCCTGGCGGGTCCTGACCGACGGCAAGGGCGCCGATTTCGTCTGGGACGCGGGCAAGCAGGTCATGCTGCGTCGGACGGGCGACATGGTCGCGCAAAATGTCAAAACCCTGTCGCAGGTGCGCGGCGTGATGGACAATTGGGCGGCGATGGAAGCGTTGCGCCCGCTTTTGTCCGAACAGCAGGCGCGCGTCATGATCGGGCCGCTGGAAAATGGCGCGCGTTACGCCTCGGGCGCACCGGTGACATTGGCGCTCGGTTCGTCATCCGCCCCGGCTGGACCAGGGAGGGAGCGGTTCGCGACCATATTCAACGTGGCTTCCGATGGAACCGTGCAACGGCTTTATCCGACCGTCCCGGCGGATGGGAACGGGAAGCTCCAGCCGGGGCAGACGCTGCCGATCCTCGAAAGTCAGGTGATCGCGCCCTATGGCACCGATCATGTCATCGCGCTCATCACCCCGCATCCTCCCGAAGAATTCCGGCTGATGTTGCGCACGGCGGAAAATCAACGCTCGGTCGGCCGTCTCGTCGCGCCGATCAAGGATTTGCTGGCGGCATCGCCGGGACAGGCGAGCCTGTCGATCGGCGAACTCTACACGGGGAACTGATCCGATGCCGGCGGCACATGCGCTAATTGCTCAATATGACCGTCCGGCTCCTCGACGCGCTCTTGTTGCCGATGTCGACGCGGTAACTGCCCGACGCACGCGGCGTCACCGCGCAGACCGGCGCATAATCGGCATTATCGTCGAGGCACAGCTGCTTGCCCGACACGTCGGTCAGGCGGATATACATGCTCGTGCCGATATCGCCGATCGCGCCGATGCGCAGCGGCTCGCCGCCCTTGGCCGTGACGTTGAAGCGATAGGCATTGCGCGGATTGACGTCGAGCACGCGGCGCACCAGCCCCTTGCCGAACGCCGACGCCATCACGCCCCGGCCCGAAGCCGATTGCGACAGGCGGATCTGCAACAGCAATGTCTGGTCATCGCGCGCAAGCGCCTTTGCCTCCGCGAACAGCCCGTCCGGCGAGAAACTTGCCTCCCCGGAAGCACTGCCTTCGCCCTCGGTCACCGGCACCTGCTTGAGCATCCGCGCGGCGGTCAGCATCGCATAGGGATCGCGCTCGCGCCGGGCGAAGTCGGCGACCTGTCGCGCGGCGATCGCCTGCGCGAAGAGATCGGCCGAACCGGGGGTGAGCGCCGCGGGTTGCGGTGGGGCGGCCGTGCCGGTCTGGGCTTGCGCGACGCCGCTGGTGGGACTGCCCGCTGCCATGCCGGCCATCAGGCTTGCGACTAGGATAGTGCGCTTCATGTCAAACCCTCTCGGCAAGATATTTTCCGCTCCTGTGGATACAGCCGCGGCGTTGGGAAAGCCAGTCCTGTCTGGCGGCGTGGAGCTGGCAGGATTCGCGCAAAAACAATTGACTAACCTTGTCGGCGGCGCGGGCACCGGACGCTTTGCCGCGTTCATCAGTTACAGCCATTCGGACATCGCCTTCGCGCGCTGGCTCCATCGCGCGATCGAGACATATCGCGTGCCCAAGGCGCTCGTCGGAACGACCGGGGATCGTGGCCCCGTTCCCGCGCGGCTTCGCCCGGTGTTCCGCGACGAAGACGAACTGCCCGGCGCGTCCGAGCTTGGGCCCAAGCTCGAAGGGGCGCTGGCGCGATCGGATGCGCTGATCGTGCTGTGTTCGCCCGCCTCGGCCCGCTCGGTCTGGGTCGACAAGGAAATCCGTACCTTCAAACGGCTCAATCCTGATGCGCCGGTCTTTGCGGTCATCACCTCGGGGAAGCCCGGCGATGTCGATCAGGAATGTTTTCCCCGGCCGCTGCTCTTTGCGCTCGATTCGGCGGGCGAGCTCGATCTCGGCCAGCCGCTCGAACCGCTCGCGCCCGACCTTCAGAAAAACGACCGGCGAATCGTCAAGCTCAAGCTGATCGCGGGCTTGCTGGGCACATCCTATGCCGCCCTGTTCCGCCGGGACCAGCGAAGGGCGCGACGAATCGCGGCGGCCCTGGGCGCCTTCGCTTTCTTCCTGATCCTTGTCCTGACCGGCCTGTCGATCGCGGCGGTCACTTATGCGCGCATGGCGGTGCAACAGCGCAACGAGGCGCAGGCGGCGCGCAAGCTGGCGGAAGAGAATGCCGACAAGGCGGAACGACGCGCCTGGCTGGCGCAGACCGCCGCGCAGGAAGTGCGCAGACAGGCGGACCTGCTCGGTCAGAATGGCGGCGACTGTGCCAGATAGCGTTTCGCGTGCTCGCCGGTGCGCGTTGCGGCTTTTGGGTTGAACTTGGCCGACTCTGCTGGTAGGGCGCGCCCCACACGGCGTAGGGTGACCTGCGACGACTCATCTTTATATTGTCGGGTGACCCGTCGGGCAGGGGTATTGATCTCCCGGCGAACCGCCCGTTTTCGACTGGAGATTAACTGGCTTATGCAGATCATCGTTCGCGACAACAATGTCGACCAGGCCTTGCGCGCGCTCAAGAAGAAGTTGCAGCGCGAAGGCGTGTATCGCGAAATGAAGCTGCGCCGTCATTACGAGAAGCCATCGGAAAAGCGCGCGCGTGAAAAGGCGGCTGCTATCCGCCGCGCGCGCAAGCTGGAGCGCAAGCGCGCCGAGCGCGACGGCGTTCGTTAAGAAGCGCGCCGGGGCGCTTGCCGCTCGGGCTGTCGAGCTTGCGAACGTCATCGTCCCGCCTGCTGACCTTATCCGACCTTCCAATCGAGGCGCCTAGCCATGTCCACGACGGCCGTTCCCCTTCGACCCATCGCCAGGGGGTCGCTGACTCGCCTCTGGATCGGCGTTGCCGCCGTGGCGCTCGCCGCCGGCGGCCTGGCCTGGGCGGGACAGCGCGGCGTCGAGCCGTCGCCGGCGAGTTTCCTTGCGCATAACGCCAGGGAAGCCGGTGTCGTCACGACCGCGTCGGGCCTTCAGTACAAGGTGCTTCAGGACGGCGCGGGTCCCAATCCGACGTCCAGCGATGTCGCGCTCGTCGGGTATAAGGGCACGCTGCTCGACGGCACGACCTTCGATGAAAATCCGCAGACGGCCATGCCCATCGACGGCGTGGTCCCCGGCTTTTCCGAAGGTCTGCAAAAGATGAAGAAGGGCGGCAAATATCGCCTGTGGATTCCGCCGCAGCTTGGCTATGGCGAACAGGCCGCTGGCCCCATCCCGGCGAATGCGGTGCTGGTGTTCGATGTTCTGCTGCACGATTTCAAGTCGAAGGCGGATATCATGCGGATGCAGCAGATGATGCAACAGCAACAGGGCGGCGCGCCGGCACCCATGCCCGGCCGCTAAGCCTTCTCGTTGTCGCAAATGAAAAGGGCCCGATGATGGGCCCTTTTTTTATCCGTCAGCCGGTCGATTGAGTCACAATTATGCTTCCGCGCTCTGCCTCAAGCGCTTTCGAGCGCTCCTCCAGATAGACCTTGATCATTGCGACGATCGGGTCGGCGAGGAACAATCCCATGATCCCGAACAGCGCACCGAACAGGATCTGCGCGCCCAGCACCAGCGCGGGCGCCAGATCGGTCGCGCGCTTGGCCACCATCGGCACGATCAGATAGCCATCGACGATCTGTACCACCAGATAGACGCCGAGCGCGTAGAGGCCGATGCTGGTGCCGCCTGAAAAGCCGACCAGAATGATAAGCACGCCCGAAATGATGGCCCCGATATTGGGCAGGAAGGCGAAGAGTCCGGTCAGTATGCCGAGCAGCGCGGCCATCGGCACGCCGCCTGCCCAGAGCAGCAGCCAGACGCCGACACCCTCCACCGCCATGCCGATCAGCCGGCCGAACATCAGCCGTCGCAGCGTCCATCCCATGCGGTCGGCGACGGCATAGAAGCTGACGCGTTTGTTCATCGGCAGCATCCAGGCAACGCCGCGTTCGTACAGCTTGGGTTCGACCGCGATGAAGATCGCCAGCACCAGCATCATGACGCTGCTCGTGATGATGCCCACGACCGTGCCGACAGCGGCGGTCACCCGCCCGAGCGAACTCATCGCCTGGGTCGCGAGGTTCTTGAAATCCTCCGGCGTGGTGGAGACGCCCAGCCGCTGAAGCCAGCCACCGATGCGGGTCACCTGAGTCTCGACGATGACGCGCATCGCCTGGGCTTGCGCGGCGAGGCTCGATCCGGTCAGGTAGAATGTGTAGACGAGGAAGGCGAGCACCGCGAGCAGGACGATCGTCAGCCGCCATCCCCGGCCGATCGGCGCGATTCGCCCGACCAGACGCGTGCCGCCATCCATCATCGTCGCCAGCACCAGCGCGGCCATGATCAGCAGGATCGGCTGAGCCAGCAGGACCACCAGCGCAACGGCTATGCCGAGCGCGATCCACACGCCCGCGCGCTTCATCTCATGCGCTACGAGCGCGCTGTGCAACTCGCTGGGGCCGGGTTCCTCGATATGCGTCTGCCTGTCGTTCACCCGTGCCTCGCTTGGAAATTTATTTCGGCGGTGTAACGCTGGCCGGGCGCAGGCTGTTCCCCGCGCGCGCGCCACGCAGCGAATGGAACCAGCTCAGCGGATTCCAGCCGGCATCGCCATCGAGCGAGAAGGTGATGAATTCCGCCCGCCCGCCGATAGCTTCCCAGGGCACCGGGCCGCCGAGGCCATTTTCCTCCAGCGGCGCGCGGCTGTCGGCGCTGTTGTCGCGATTGTCGCCCATCAGGAAGACATGATTTTCAGGGACGCGCACCGGACCATACCAGTCGAGCTGGCTCGGGCCCATGTCGATCGTCAGATAGGTTTTGCCATTGGGCAGCACCTCCTGCCTGATCGGCAGTTCGCACACCTCCCTGCCGTCCGCGTCCGTGACGCGCGCGCCCGGAAATTGGGTCGCCGGGCAGGGGGCGTTGCCGTCTACCGGGATGCGAAGCGGCTTAAGGGTCTTTTGCGGCACCGCGACGCCGTTCAGAATGACTTGGCCGGCGCGCACTTCCACTATGTCTCCCGGCAGGCCGATCACCCGCTTGATATAATCTTCGCGCCGGTTCTGCGGCGACACGATGACGATGTCGCCCCGATCGGGCAGATGCCCGAACAGCCGACCCTTCAGGAAGGGCAGGGGGTGAAAGCTGGGCGACACATAGGACCAGCCATAGGGAAATTTGCTCACGACCAGCCGGTCGCCTTTCAGCAAAACCGGCATCATCGATTCGCTGGGGATATAGAATGGCTTGGCGACGAAGCTGTGGAACGCCAGCACCGCCAGGATCAGCAGGACGATGCTCCTCGTCTCCTGCACCCAGTTGACCTGCTGCTTCGCGAGTTGCGCGGCGGCGAGCGCATCCGGATTTTCGACGGGGGCAGGATGATCGGTCATATCGGCTGCTGCCATGGGCCAATGCCCGCTGTCGAAGGGCGGGCGGAAAAGGGCGCCGTCATTCCGGCAGCGCCTCGATGATGACGAACGCTTGCGCCCATGGATGATCGTCGGTGAGCGTCAGGTGAATGGCCGGCCGGTGACCCGCAGGAACCAGCATTTTCAGTCGCGCGAGCGCGCCGCCGGTTAGCAACAGCGTGGGTGCGCCCGATGCCGAATTGACGACGCCGATATCGCGCATGAACACCCCTGCCTTAAACCCGGTTCCGACCGCCTTGGAAAAGGCTTCCTTGGCCGCGAAGCGCTTCGCCAGCGTTCCCGCCTTGGTAAATGGCCGGCGGTTTCCCTTGGCGCGCTCCACCTCGGTGAACACGCGCTGCTCGAACCGCTCGCCAAAGCGCTCGAGCGAATGCTGGATCCGCTCGATATTGCAGAGGTCGGAGCCGAGGCCGATGATCACCGCGCCAGATCCATCTGGCGCCGCATCTCGCGGATGGCGCCCTCCAGCCCGTCAAAGATCGCCTCGCCGATCAGGAAATGGCCGATATTGAGTTCCGCCAGCTGGGGGATGGCCGCGACGGGGCCGACATTGTCATAGGTCAGCCCATGCCCAGCATGCGGCTCGATCCCGTTCTTCGTCGCCAGCGCGGCGGCGTCGGCGATGCGGCGCAATTCCTCCGCGCGCGCCGCGCCGTTCAGTTCGGAATAGAGACCCGCGTGGAATTCGACGACGGGGGCATTCAACCGGATCGCGGCGTCCACCTGCCGGGCATCGGGTTCGATGAACAGGCTCACTCTGATCCCCGCATCGTTCAGCCGCGCGATGAGCGGCGCGAGGCGACTATCCTGTCCGGCGGCGTCGAGCCCGCCCTCGGTCGTCCGCTCCTCCCGCTTTTCGGGCACAAGGCACACGGCATGGGGGCGATGGCGAAGCGCGATCTCCAGCATTTCGTCGGTCGCCGCCATTTCCAGATTGAGCGGCACGGTGAGCGCCGCCATAAGCGTCGCGATATCCTCGTCGCCAATATGGCGACGGTCCTCGCGCAGATGGGCGGTAATGCCATCCGCCCCGGCCTTCGCGGCAAGGAGCGCCGCCTTGACCGGATCGGGATGACTCCCCCCACGCGCGTTGCGGATAGTGGCGACATGGTCGATATTGACCCCAAGGCGCAGGGGAGCGGTCATCAGGCCTTCCGGCTGCCCGGCTTTTCAGCGGGCACCGCCGCTAGTTCCAGCGGTAGTTCATCTGCATCATAAACGGGGAAGTTGATGCTGACGAGCGGATAGAAGGGCACGCCCAGATCGACTTCGCCCGCCGACCGATCGACGAGGGCCGCTTCGGCGATGACGATGCCACCCTCGCGCGCGACCGCGTCGATCGCCTGGCGCGACGACAGGCCGGTCGTGACCACATCCTCCACCATCAACACTTTTTGGCCCGGCGCGATCGAAAATCCCCGGCGCAATTCGAAAACACCTTCGGGGCGTTCCAGGAAGACGGCGTCCTTGTCCAGCGCGCGGCCGATCTCATGCCCGATGATGAGGCCGCCCATCGCGGGCGACACGACCAGGTCGATCTCGGCGCGCAGTTCGCGGGGCAGCTTCTGCACGGTGGCGCGGGCCAGTCGCCCGGCCCGCTCGGCGTTCATCAGCACGCGCGCGCATTGCAGATAATTGGCGCTGCGGCGGCCCGACGACAGAATGAAATGCCCTTCGAGCAGCGCCCCTGCCGCCCTGAAATCCGCCAATACGTCTTCGTCGGTCATCTTGTTCTGATCCAAGTCGCGCCCCGGCGCTGTCTCCGCCGCAGATCGTCTGCCATAAGGGGTTCGGGCCGTCCGGCACCCCCGTTCGCGCCCCTGTGCGCGCGAAGCGAGATAGGCGGGCGGGCCCTGCGTTGCAACAGCGAAGAAAATCTGCTCCAGCATGCTTGAGGCATCGAAAAACCATGCCTATAAGCCGCGACAGACCGACCGGGCGGGGGCGACGCGCAGACGCGCGTCTTCGTTGCAGCGGCGCCAAGGGGTTACGGGGTAAGAAGACGCTTATGAAGATGGTGAAATCGCTCGTTCTCGCCGGCTTGCTGGCCTTTGCGCCGGCAATGGCGATGGGCAGTCAGGTGCTGGCGCAGGACAACGCGGCTGTAGCGACCGCTCCCGGCAATATTGCCGCGCCGGCCGAATCAAGCGCGAATGCGGCTGCGCCCGCCGCGGTTGCAGTCGCACCTGCGCCCGCCGCCAAGGTTGCCGCGCCACCCCGGATGAAGCCGACATTGGGCATCGGCATGCCGATGCCGGGCGAATATACGCTTCAAAAGCAGTTCACGGCGACCGGCCACACCGGCCGCTGGCTGCACGACGTGATGCTGGTGCCTATCATCTTCGCGATCTCGATCTTCGTGCTGATCCTGATGCTCTATGCGATGTGGAAATTCCGCCGCAGCGCCAATCCCATTCCGTCCAAGACATCCCACAACACGCTGATCGAAGTGATCTGGACCGTGGTGCCGGTGGTGATCCTGCTGCTCATCGCAATCCCGTCGATCGGCCTGCTCGCGGACCAGTATAAGCCCGCGCCCAAAGATGCGCTGACCGTCAAGGTGACCGGCTATCAATGGTATTGGGGCTATGAATATCCCGACGCGGGCATTCCCGAATTCGTGTCGAACATGCAGACCAAAGAAAAGGCCGCGGCTAATGGCGAGCCTTACCTGCTCTCGCCCGACAATCGCCTGGTTCTGCCGGCGGGCCGTCCGATCAAGCTGATTATCACCGGCGCAGACGTGATTCACAGCTTCGCCGTGCCGTCGCTGTGGGTGAAGATGGACGCCGTGCCGGGCCGCCTGAACGAGAAGAGCTTCACGATCGAAAAGCCGGGCGTCTATTACGGCCAATGTTCGGAACTGTGCGGCGCGCGCCACGGCTTCATGCCGATCGCGGTCGAAGCGCTGCCGCCGGCCCAATTCGACCAGTGGGTGCTCTCGCAGGGCGGCAAGCTGCCCGGTGCGGCCGCGCCCGTCGCACAGGCCGCGGCCCCCGCCGCCGCCCCCGCCGCCAAGCTTTGATGTAAGGGCAGATACGCCATGACCACCATTACCGCAGACCATCATGGCGACCATGCCCATGATCATCATGACGCCGATCATAAGCCGGCTTTCTTCCAGCGTTGGTTCATGTCGACCAACCACAAGGACATCGGCACCCTGTATCTGATCTTCGCGATCATCGCCGGCATCATCGGCGGCGGGATTTCGGGCCTGATGCGCGCCGAACTGGCGCAGCCGGGCATCCAGTATCTCCAGACCTGGGCGCAGTGGAGCGACGGCCCGACGGCCACGCTCGACCAGGCCTATCATCTGTGGAACGTGCTCATTACCGCGCACGGCCTCATCATGGTGTTCTTCATGGTGATGCCCGCGATGATCGGCGGCTTTGGCAACTGGTTCGTCCCGATCATGATCGGCGCGCCCGACATGGCGTTTCCGCGCATGAACAATGTCAGCTTCTGGCTGCTGATCCCCGCTTTCGTCCTGCTGCTCGGGAGCACTTTCGTCCCCGGCGGTACCGGCAACGGCGCGGGCACGGGCTGGACGGTCTACGCGCCGCTTTCGACCAGCGGTTCCGCCGGCCCGGCCGTCGACATGGCGATTCTCTCGCTCCATATCGCGGGCGCTTCGTCGATCCTCGGCGCGATCAACTTCATCACCACCATCCTCAATATGCGCGCGCCGGGCATGACCCTGCACAAGATGCCGCTGTTCGTCTGGTCGGTGCTGGTCACCGCCTTCCTTCTGCTGCTTGCGCTGCCGGTTCTCGCCGCCGCGATCACCATGCTGCTCACCGACCGTAATTTCGGCACTACCTTCTATGACGCGGCCGGCGGTGGCGATCCTGAACTTTACCAGCATCTGTTCTGGTTCTTCGGCCATCCCGAAGTGTACATCATGATCCTGCCCGGCTTCGGCATCGTCAGCCAGATCGTGTCGACCTTCAGTCGCAAGCCGGTCTTCGGCTATCTCGGCATGGCCTACGCCATGGTCGCGATCGGCGTCGTCGGTTTCGTCGTGTGGGCGCACCACATGTTCACCACCGGCATGAGCGTGAACGTGAAGATGTACTTCACCGCCGCGACCATGATCATCGCGGTGCCGACCGGCATCAAGATCTTCTCGTGGATCGCGACGATCTGGGGCGGCTCGATCAGCTTCAAGACGCCGATGGTCTGGGCGCTCGGCTTCATCTTCCTCTTCACCGTGGGCGGCGTCACCGGCGTCGTGCTGGCCAATGGCGGCGTCGACGATGTGCTGCACGACACCTATTATGTCGTGGCGCATTTCCATTACGTGCTTTCGCTCGGCGCGGTGTTCGGCCTGTTCGCGGGATTCTACTACTGGTTCCCTAAAATGTCCGGCAAGATGTACAACGAGTTCCTCGGCCAGCTTCACTTCTGGGTGTTCTTCATCGGCGTGAACGTACTGTTCTTCCCGATGCACTTCCTGGGCCTGTCGGGTATGCCGCGTCGCTATCCCGATTATCCCGAAGCGTTCGCATACTGGAACATGGTCGCGAGCCATGGATATGAAATCATGGCCGCCGGCATGCTCATATTCTTCGTCAACCTGATCTGGTCGCTGGCCTTCGGCAAGAAGGCGGAGGGCAATCCGTGGGGTGAAGGCGCAACGACGCTGGAATGGACGCTGCCCAGCCCGCCGCCGTTCCACCAGTTCGAGACCCTGCCAGTCATCGACTGACAGGACGGATCGTTAAACAGGCATTCCGGACCGTCCGGGATGTCTCCGGGCCAAGTCCCGGATGATCAGTCCCGGCGCGATCAGGCGCCGGGCTGACGCATGAGGAGCATATGGCAAGTTCGCCGATCATGGCCGGGAGCGCCGCTCCCTCGCTACCAGCCCACTGGCGGGATTTCGTCGCGCTGACGAAACCGCGGGTGATGACGCTGGTCGTCTATACCGGCCTTGCGGGCCTGCTGGCCGCGCCTGGGTCGATCCATCCGGTGCTGGCCTTCACCGCGATCCTGTGTATCGCGCTGGGTGCCGGCGGCGCCGCCGCGCTCAACCAATGGTGTGAGGCGGATCTCGACGCCAAGATGAAGCGCACGGCGAACCGCCCTTTGCCCGCAGGCCGCATGGACCGGCAATCGGCGCTGCATTTTGGCGTGGGCATTTCCGTCTTTTCGGTGATTTTGCTGGGTACGGCCACCAACTGGCTGGCCGCCGCCATCCTGGCCGTCTCGATCCTCTTCTACATTCTGATCTACACCATCTGGCTCAAGCCCCGCACGGCGCAGAACATCGTCATTGGCGGAGCGGCCGGGGCTTTCCCGCCGGTCATCGGCTGGGCAGCCGTGACCGGTGACGTCTCCGCGCTTCCCGTCGCGCTGTTCATGCTGACCTTCTTCTGGACCCCGCCGCATTTCTGGGCGCTCGCCCTGTTCGTGAAGACCGATTATGCCGCAGCCGGTATCCCCATGCTCCCGGTGGTTTCGGGTGAAGTCGTGACCCGGCGCCAGATCTGGTTCTATACGGCGGTCATGGCGGTCGCGGCGATGGCCCCGGTACTCCTGCGCCTTACCGGCGTGTTTTACGGAACGGTCGCCCTGATCGGCACCGCCATATTCGCGCTCTTTGCTTTTCAGGTCTATCGTCGGCGGGAAAATGATCCCGCACGCATGGCCCCGGAGCGGCGCTTGTTCAAATATTCGATCCTCTATCTGTTCCTGCTGTTCGGTGCGGTGGTCGTCGATCGCTGGATTTTCGCATGACCCCTGAGGAACGCGAACTGGTCCGCGCGCGGCAGAAGTCGCGATCGCTCGTGACCGGGCTCTTGCTCGGCGCGCTCGTCCTCCTCTTCTTCGCGATCGCCATTGCGAAGATCAGCGCAGGCCACGCCTGATGGCGAGCCTGCCGCCGTCGCCTTTCGACCGCAACCGTCGCAATCAACGCACGATGATTATGATGGCGATCGTGGGCCTTACGATGCTGAGCCTTGGGTTTGCGTCTGTGCCGCTTTACCGCATCTTCTGCGAGCGCACGGGCTTTGGCGGAACGCCCCAGCGCGCCTACGACGCTACAGGCGTTAAGGTTGCGACCGGACATAATCTGTCGATCCGTTTCGATTCGAACATCGCACCCGGCATGCCGTGGCAGTTCCATCCCGAACATCCGACCCAGACGATCACCATCGGCGAAAAACGGATGGCGATTTTCCTGGCGAAGAACATGTCGGACAAGCCCGTCACCGGCACGGCGGCCTTCAACGTGACGCCGATTCAGGCGGGCGCCTATTTCACCAAGATCCAGTGCTTCTGCTTTACCCAGCAGACGCTGAAACCCGGTGAAGAAGTGCGCATGCCGGTGATCTATTATGTCGATCCTAAGATATTGAACGATCCCGACAACCGGGACACCCAGGAAATTACGCTGAGCTACACCTTCTACCCTGTTGAGCAGGGCAAGAAGCCAAGCTAAGGCAAAATCGATAACCCGAACCGCGAACAGGGAAGAGCAAGTCATGGCCGGCGCCAAGAACCACGATTATCATATCCTGCCACCCAGCATCTGGCCCCTCTTCGGCTCGATGTCGGCGCTGGTGATGGCCTTCGGCGCCATCATGTGGATGCATCCCGATGCGCTTCCCGCCCATGGCGGCTGGGTTTTCTTCATCGGACTCGCCGGTATATTGTTCACTTTCTACAGCTGGTGGGCGCAGGTCATCGTAGAGGCGCATGCCGGCGATCATACGCCGGTGGTGCAGCTCCACCTGCGCTATGGCATGATCCTGTTCATCGCATCGGAAGTCATGTTCTTCGTCGGCTGGTTCTGGGCCTTTTTCGACTTCTCGCTGTTCCCCAGCGCTCTAGCGCCGATCGAGGGGATGTTCCCTTCCAAGGGCATCGAGGTCATGAACGCGTTCGAGCTGCCGCTGCTCAACACGCTGATCCTGCTCTGTTCGGGAACGACGGTGACATGGGCGCATCACGCGCTGATCCACGGCGATCGTGAAGGCCTGAAAAAAGGCCTTTGGTGCACCATCATCCTCGGCCTGCTCTTCTCGTCGATCCAGGCCTATGAATATGTCCACGCGCCTTTCCCGTTCGGCAAGACGCCCTATAGCTCGGGCTTCTACATGGCGACCGGCTTCCATGGCTTTCACGTCATGATCGGCACGATCTTCCTGATCGTAAATCTGGTCCGCACCTATAAGGGCGACTTCACCCCGCGCCAGCATTTCGGCTTCGAAGCCGCCGCCTGGTACTGGCATTTCGTCGACGTTGTGTGGCTGTTCCTGTTCGTCGCCATCTATGTCTGGGGCGGTTGGGGCGCGCCCATGCACGGCGGCTGAGGCTCTCTGGATCGTTGATAAGGAATATCGGCCGGGGGCGTCCCCGGCCGTTTTCTTTTGACGCTGCGGCGGCTATGCCAGCGGCCATGCCCGTCCCACCCGTTTCTCCGGCTCCCTTGCCCACCTTGCTGCGAGACGCCGCGCGTGGAGCCTGTCCGCAATGTGGCGGATTCACGCTTTTCGCGGGGCCGGTGCGGTTCGCGCCGGCATGCCGGGCATGCGGACTCGATCTTGCCCGGTTCAATGTCGGGGACGGTCCCGCAGCCTTCCTGACCCTGATCGTCGGCGCGGTGATGGTCGTGATGGCGCTGACGCTGGAATTGAAGGTGCATCCGCCGCTCTGGCTGCATGTCCTCCTATGGACGCCGTTGACGGTCGGTGCCGTCGTCGGGAGCTTGCGGATCGCCAAGGCTGCGCTCCTGATCCTGGAATATCGCAACAAGGCGCGCGAGGGCCGGATCACGCCAGCGGAGCCACACCCGTGAAGAGAAAAATCCCCCTCATCCCGACGATTATCGTGGGCGTTGCCGTCATCATCATGGTCGCATTGGGCGTCTGGCAGCTTGAGCGGCGTGCGGAAAAGGACGCGGCTCTGGCGCTCGCGGCGGTCAATCCGGGCCGACCGGCGATCAGCTTTCCCGCGCTGGCGCCGGTGGACCCCAGCATCCTCTTTCGCCCCTCCTCGATTCACTGCCTGCGAGTCGTCGGCTGGCGGACGGAGGCCGGGCGCGCCGCCGATGGTTCGATGGGTTTCCGGTCGATCGCCGAGTGCGCGACCGGCGCGGAAGGGCCAGGTGCGCTCGTGGAGTTGGGTATCGCGCAAAAGCCCGATTACAAGCCGCAATGGACCGGCGGCCAGGTGGCGGGATGGATTTCGCAGGAGCCAGACCATCGGGCGCTGCTCACGCGCATCGGGGGGAAGGCACAGCCGCTGCGTCCGATGCTGATCGCTCGCGCCGCGCCGCCCGGCATGAAGGCCGCGGCGCCGCCCAATGTCGCCGACGTGCCCAACAACCATCTGGCCTATGCGGTACAATGGTTCTTCTTCGCCGGAATCGCGATCATCATCTACACTCTCGCCCTGCGGCGCCGCACCGGCGATCCGTCGTAAGGGCTTGCCCCCGGCTGCGCGCGTCGTTACCGCCCACCCCATCATGCAATATGTCAGCACCAGGGGCAGCGCACCGGCGCTAGGGTTTGAAGATGTGACGCTGGCTGGCCTGGCGTCCGATGGCGGCCTGTATCTGCCGGAGAGCTGGCCGCAATTTACCGCCGCGGACATCCGCGCGCTCGCCGGCCTTTCCTATGTCGAAACCGCAGTGCGCGTGATGACGCCGTTCGTCGCCGGATCGCTGTCGCCCGAGGGACTGCGCGACCTGTGCGAAGCCGCCTATGGCCGCTTCAGCCATCAGGCGGTTACGCCGCTCGTCCAGCTCGACCATCGCCAGTGGTTGCTGGAGCTGTTCCACGGCCCAACGCTCGCGTTCAAGGATGTAGCGCTGCAACTGCTGGGACAATTGTTCGAGCGTTTCCTCTCGCGCCGCGACGATCATCTGACCATCGTCGGCGCCACGTCCGGTGACACCGGATCGGCGGCGATCGACGCCGTCGCCGGCCGTGAACAGATCGACATCTTCATGCTGCACCCCGAAGGGCGCGTGTCGGATGTGCAGCGGCGGCAGATGACGACGGTGCGCGCGCCCAATGTGCACAATATCGCGATCGACGGCAGCTTCGATGACGCGCAGGCGCTGGTGAAGCGCATGTTCAACGACCCCGCTTTTTCGAAGCGATTCAACTTGTCGGCGGTGAACAGCATCAACTGGGCGCGGCTGATGGCGCAGGTCGTCTATTATTTCTACGCGGCCGTGCGTCTGGGCGCGCCCGACCGCAGCGTCGCCTTTTCCGTGCCGACCGGGAATTTCGGCGACGTGTTCGCCGGCTATGTCGCATCGCGCATGGGCTTGCCGGTTGCTAAGCTGATCGTCGCGACCAACGTAAACGATATCCTCCACCGTGCCCTGAGCGAGGGCGATTACAGTCAGGGACAGGTTGTCGCTACTGCCACCCCCAGCATGGACATTCAGGTCAGTTCGAATTTCGAGCGGCTGCTGTTCGATGCCGGCGGGCGGGACGGCGTAGCGCTCGGCGCGCAGATGACTGGCTTCGAGCAGAGCCGTGCGATGCGGCTGACCAACGCCCAGCGCGAGGGATCCGCGCATCTGTTCAGCTCCGCCCGGATCGATGCCGATGGAATGACCATGGCGATGCGCTGGGCTTATGACGCGGCGGGGCAGGTGATCGATCCGCACAGCGCAATCGGCCTGGCTGCGGCCCGCGAGGTCGATCTCGATCCTGCCATCCCCATCGTGACATTGGCGACGGCGCATCCGGCCAAGTTCCGCGATGCGGTGGAGCGCGCGACCGGCACGCGCCCGCCGCTCCCTTCGCGCGTCGGCGACCTGTTCGCGCGCGAGGAACGCTATGTGAAGCTGCCCGGCACGTTCGATGCGGTGACCGGATATGTCGCGGAGCATGCGACGCCGCGCGCATGAAGCTTCAGACCCTCATTGGCGAACCCTGGTCCGACTATGGCTTGATCGATTCGGGCAATGGCCGCAAGCTGGAGCGCTATGGCTCATACCGCTTCGTCCGTCCTGAACCGCAGGCGATGTGGGCGCCCGCGACGCAAGACTGGAAGGCCGACGGCGAGTTCATCCCCGGATCGGACGATGAAGGTGGCGGCCGCTGGTATTATGACCGCCCCGTGCCTGCCGATGGCTGGCCGCTGGCGTGGAACGAGGTGACCTTCCAGTCGAGTTGCACGCCCTTTCGCCATCTCGGCTTTTTCCCCGACATGGCGCCGGTGTGGGACTGGATGCGCGAACGGACAGCCGACAAGCCCGATGCCGAGGTGATGAACCTGTTCGGCTATACCGGGGTCGGCACGCTCGCCATGTCGGCGGCGGGCGCCAGAATGGTCCATGTCGACGCGTCGAAAAAATCGGTCGCGCAGGCCCGCGCCAATGCAGCGCTGTCGGGTATGGAAGACCGCCCGGTGCGCTGGATCGTCGAAGATGCGGCCAAGTTCGTCGCGCGCGAGGTACGCCGCAATCGGCGCTATGACGGCATATTGCTCGATCCCCCCAAATATGGTCGCGGCCCCGATGGCGAGGTCTGGCGGCTCGAAGAGGATCTGCCCGCCCTGATCAGCAATTGCCGTCAGTTGCTCGACGCGGATAGCCGCTTCCTGTTCCTGACCGTCTATGCCGTGCGCATGTCGGCGCTGGCGATCGGCGAATTGCTGCGTCAGGCGTTCGCCGACCTGCCCGGTACGGTGGAGGCCGGCGAACTTACTGTGCGCGAGGAAGCACGGGGAATATTGCTGCCGACCGCCATCTGGGCCCGCTGGCGGCGCTGACGCTTCAATAATCCTTCGAATAGCGAAGATTGGCCGACGACCCCGCATTGGTCCCCGTCTTGGACAACAGGCTCAGCGTCTTGGACAATGCGATCTCCAGCTGGGTCGCGGTGAATCCCTTCGAATCGGTGATGATCTCCACATAGATATTGTTGGAGATATGCTGCCCCACCGCGAGTGAGGTGCCGCGCCCGGTCGCTTCATCGCCGCCGACGATGCCGATCCGGTCGAGCCCCGACGCGTTTTGCAGCTTGCCCATCGGATTGAGCCCGCCACCCCCACCGCGCAGGCCATTAAGCGCCACGGCAAGCTGGATCGCCTGCGTTGGAGACAGGTTGGCGACGTTCGATCCGAACAATATGCGGGACAGAATCTCGTCCTGCGGCAAAGTGGGGGTGGAGATGAAAGCGATATCGGGTTGCTGCGCGGAGCCGGTAACCTGGATGCCGGCCGTAACCGCATCGATCTTGGTCTCGGCCTTGATCGCAAGGATAGGGTTCAGCATCGGGCCGTTGAAGGTAATGACCCCCTGTTCCAGCTCGAACTGATGGCCCGAAAAGCTGTAGCGGCCACGAATGACTTGCAGCCTGCCGACGACGCGGGGATTGGCGCTGGTGCCGGTGACCCGCATGTCGGTTTTCCATTCGGAATCGAGACCCATGCCGGTCACGTAAATCTCATTATCGGCCCGAACGCGGATATCGAGCTTCCAGTTGGCGGGCTTGGCCGTCGCCTGCCGCGCCGCAAGCCGCTGGTCGAGAATGTCCGTACCCTGACCCTTGCGACGTACGCCGCGCAGTTCGCGAATTTCGGCGCCACCCTGCCACGCGACCTGATAGCGCGTTTCCGGCAACGACAGGTCGCCCTTGATGAGGCCGCCGTTCGCTGCACTGTTGGTGACGTTGATAGTCCCGCTGACAACGCTCGTAATGGCCTCGCTACGGGCCAGCCGCGCATTGTCGAGCTTGACCGCAATATCCATCGGAAAGCCGCTGTCCGCCGCCAGCCCGACCGAACCGCGCGCCTGCACCGTTCCATTTCCCGCCCGCCCGGAAAAGTCGCGAATGTCGAGGCGATCATTGGTAAAGCGCCCGTCCAGCCGCATCTGGGTTACCCGCGTGCCGAAGGTCGCATTTTCGTAAGTCAGCGCATTGGCGCGGGCGAGGCCGTTGATCCGCGGATCGGTGAGGCGACCGCTGAAGTCGGCGGCGACCGCTATCCCGCCGGTCAATTGCTGGTCGGCCAGCCCGGCAAAGGAAAACAGCACATCGGCCGGTCCGGCGTAGCGAATGCCGCCGCCGAGCGGGGCATTCATCAGCCGCTCCGACCAGCCCGCGCCCGACCCCGGTGGCGCCAGCGTGGCGACGAACCGACCGAGCGTCGCATTGCCCCGGCCGACGAGGCCGCGCAGATCTCCGCCGGCTGCGGAAAGCTTCCCCTCGACATTCATCGACACCGGGTCGGATACGGCCGTCAGGCTCGATCGGCGGAATTCGCTGATCGCGATCCGGGTGGTCGCGGTCGGGAAGCCGTTGCCGGTCTGCGCGAAATCGAGTGTGCCCGTCGCCTTGCCGCCGATGCCCAGACCCGGCTTGGCGATATTGGCGATGGCGAGATCGAAATCCTTGAACCGCGCCTGCAAGGCGGTCTGGTCGCCGAAGCGCCCGGCCAGATCGACCTGGCCCTGCGGCAGGACGAGCGTTGCCGGCTCCAGCCGATATCCGCCGCGCTCGACCCGGATGATGGCGGGGCGGGCCAGGCGGAAATCGACATTACTCGCCTTGCCTTGCAGCGCGACGGCGTAGAGGTTCGGGCGCAGGGCCGCATCGGCCGCGATCGAGAAGGGGACCCCGCTCGAACCGTCCGCAACCAGCTGCGCCCGGCCGCGCCCGCCCCGATAATCGACCTTTGCGCGGGCTTTGCGCACGACATAATCGCCATAGGCGGCATTGGCGATCTGGATATCGGCGAGGATGCGGGGCTGGGTGGTCAGCACCATCGATGCGTTGATGATGGCGCGACCGATGATCACGTCGGCATCGCCGGGGAGCTTGGCATTGCTGGCGGTCGCGGCGACGTCTGCGCCCTGCGCCTTGCCGACCGCTGCCAGCCGTACCGCGCCGCTAATGCCCGATCCGTTCAGGCTGAGCCGCCCAGCAAACGGCCCCGCGCTCGTCTGTTGCACCGTGCCCGCTATATCGACACCGGCGAAACGCGCCCTGGCTATGTCGATAGTGAGGGGACCTTTGGCCGTGCGTACCAGTATATTGGCGAAGAAGGGGCCATAGGGCGATCCGCCCGTCGCCTCCAGCCGGTAGCCGGTGGCCTCGCCGTTAAGCTTTGCCACCACGTCATTGAGCTGAACGCCGACATTGGGGCGCGCCGCGCGCAGCACCGCCTGCGGACGGTCGACCGTGCCCCGTATAGCGAGAGAAAGCGGGCCATATTGCCGGGAAGAGGCGGCGGCGTCGAACATGATCTGGCCATCGCTGTCATAGCTGCCCGATCCCGAATGGATCGCGAAATTCGGCGCCGCTCCCCTGAGGCCTGCGAGCGTGAATTTACCCTCCGGCGTCATGCCGATGCGGCCCGAAGCGACGGCATTGCCCCCCAGGAAATCGCGCACCGAAGCATTTTCCCAGCGCGCCGTGCGCACGCCGAATCGGCCCGACAGGCCAAAGCCGCCCTTGGGGCCGGGCACCAGCTTCACGTCGGTGTCGAGGTTGACGATACCGACCCCGTCAATCTTGTAATCGTTGACCCGGCCCTTTAGCGCGCCGCGATAGATTGCATGGTCGAGATCGGCGAGGATGATCGCGGTCGCATCCACCCTGTCGCTGTCGATCTTGAGATTATCGCTAATGAGCTTGCCCCCGGCATAGGCGAAGTCACCCTTCATACGCAGATTCTGGAGCAAGCCTCCTGCTGCGGCATTGAGCCCCGTCACGCGCCGCGCCGTAGCCTGCACCGGAATGCGAATGCGGTCGGCATCGATCACTGCCCTGCCGCTAGCCTTAAGTCCCTCGATCCCGGTAGCGTCGAACGCCAGATAGGTCGCGCTGATGTCGTAATCGACGAAGGGCGTCGCCATCGCCCCGTCGAGAATGACCGAGGCGCGGACATCCTTGCCGCGTATCTTTTCCATGATCGCGCCGGGGGTCAGCAGCGCGGCGTTGATCTTCAACGCGCTGAACCGGCTGGTGCCAAGGTCGATCAGCCCCCGCGCGTCCGCCGCCATCGCCGGCGATCGCAGCGTGCCCCTGATATTGACGCGCCGTTCGTTGAGGCCGGCAAACAAATCGACATCGAGTTGCGGCCCCGTCAACCGGTCGACCGTCCCGGCTAGGACCAGCCCCGGACGCACCGGGCCTTTCATCGTGAAATTGCCGTCGCGCGCCGCCAGCGCGATGTTCGCGAGTTCGCCTTTGGGCGAGGTCGCAACGATGCGCCCGTTCCAGGCCTGCCACGTCCCTTTTCCGTCCAGCGTCGCGGTGACGCCATCGGTCAGGCCGGACATCGCTGCGATGACCCCGCCTTTCGGGGCCGTCAGCGTTCCGCTCATGGCCAGGCGATTTTGCGACGGCACCGCGTCGAGCTTCGCCTGGAGCCGGTCGCCGCTGTCCACCATCGCATCGGCGGAAAGCTGCGCCCGTCCATCGGCAATATGGGTCACGCCGTCGATCGCGATTTCGCGCTTCTGGCCGATGACTGGTTTGGCCAGCACGAATCTGGCGATCTTCATGCGGTCGACGTCAATGTCGAGGTCGGGCAGGATCGGCGCGTTGGGATCGGTTTTCGTGACGTTGAACTGCGGGCTGCGCGCGAGCACCACCAGCGGGCTTTCGAGCAGGCTGACCGCGATATGATTGTTGATATATCGGAACGGCTTCCAGACGACGTGCACCTTCGGGCTGACCGCGAAAGGCCCCCTGGGATCGCGCAACACGAGATCGTGGATGGTCATGTCGCTGTAGATCGACCCGTCGATCCGGCCGACCTCGATCGCCATGCCCGATTCGAGCTTCAGGGCCGCGATCTGCTTGATCAGGAAGCGCTTGCCCGGCTGGGTGTCGAGGCCCAGCAGCAGCCCGGCCGCCAGCACCAGCAGCGCCGTGAGGAGGCCGGCAACGCCGATCGCGACTTTCCGCCACAACGGCCGCTCTTCGCGGGTTACGACCGGTTCGGGGAAGGACGCTTCGCTCGCCATCAGAAGGCCTGCCCTATGCCGATATAGAGCGCGAATTTGGATTCGCCCGGCTGGCGATCGATCGGCATGGCGATATCAGCGCGGAAGGGGCCGAAATTGGTGTAGAAGCGCCCGCCCACGCCCACGCCATAGCGCATGCCGGAAAATTTGGGGATCGCGCTTTCATAGACCTGGCCGCCATCGACAAAGGCGACCACGCCGTAATTGCCGAAGCGATAGCGCCCCTCGACCGCGAATTCATTGACCGACCGGCCGCCGATCGGGTCGTTGTTCACATCCTTGGGGCCAAGTTCCTGATAGCCAAAGCCGCGGACCGATCCGCCGCCGCCGGCATAGATGCGGCGTGACGGCGCGACATCGTCGCGGCTCACCCCGCTGATCGTGCCGACCCGCGTGCGCCCTGCGATCACCAGGCTGTCGGACACGGGATAATAGCCGGTCAGGTCGAACGTCGCGCGCAAATAGGGCGAAAATTTGCCCTGAAGCGAACCCTCCGGCTCGGCTCGCAAATTGGCCCGGAACCCCCTTGTCGGGTTCAGCAGGTCATTCGACCGGTCATAGCCGACCTGCATCGGCAAGCCGCCGATGAAATAGGTGCGGCGCACCTTGGCGGCGGTTGCCGGATCGATCGTCACCTGCTCGTTGGTCCCCAATATCTCGACCCCATAGCTGTAGGTCCAGCGTTTCTGGAAGATCGGCGTCGACGCGCGCGATATCGAGGCATTGATCCCGGCGGTGAACGCCTCATAAGCGGCATAATTCTGGTGGTTGAGGTTGATTCCCGCCTGAAAGGTGCGGTCGCGCTTGCCGGCGTTGGACCGGCGGAATGTGCCTGACACGCCCTGCTCCTGCGTGCCCGCAATCACCCCCGCGACCAGCGCGCCTTCGGGCGGGAAGAGGTTGCGGTGGGTCCATGTGCCCTCGGCGCGAAAGCCCTGACCGGTGCCATAGCCCAGTTCGCCCGCCAGCGTGCGGGGCGGGCCAGCTTCCTGCTCGACATGAAGATCGACATATTCGGTGCCATCGGGTCCCGCTTCGCCGGTGCGTACCGGATCGACCGCCACCGACGAGAACAGCCCGGTCGCGACCAGCGCCTTGCGCAGATCGTCGACCTTGCGGCTGTCATAGATTTGCCCAGGCTTATAGCGGCGGATGACCTCCATATGGACGGCGTCGAATGCCTGTTTCTCGCCCGATGTCGTGATTTTTCGGAACGAGCCGCGCGGCCCGGTCTCGACGGGCAGTGTATAGTCGCCCGTGACCGTCGCGGGATCGAGCAATATGTCGCGGTCGCCCACCTTGGCGAAGGCATAGCCATTTTCGGGCAGCTTCAATGCGACATTGGCCTCAGCGCCCTCAATCGTCGCGGCGACGATATAATCGCCCGTCTTGAGCGGCAGGCTGTCGCGAACCAGAGTTGCGGGCACGGTCGGCCCCGCATGGATGACGATCTCGCCGATCTTGTAGCGCTTGCCCGGCGTCACCGACATGATCGCCTTCAACGCGCCATCCGCTTGTTCCAGGCTGGCGAGCGCGGTCCCGTCATAATAGCCTTCCGAATATAGCAGCCGCACGGCCAGCGCTTCATCCTCATGCGCGCGGGATTGCACCATCGCCGCCGTTTCGGCCTTGCCCTTGCCGTCGACCAGCGCGGACGATCCGCGAAATTCATCTTCGAGGCCGGTCTTGCCGAAGCCGTCAATCTCGACCGCATAGCGAATGACGGGCGTTTTCTCATCGGGGCTGCTCTCGCCCGCCACCTGCTCGGGCACGGTCACGCTGTCGAGCGGCGGGAGCGGCTGCGCCAGTTCCGGCTGCGCAGCGGGTTCGGATGGCGGGGGGAGCATGGTCGCTGCGGTCGTCTGCGGCATCTGGCTGTCGATCCAGCTGTCGATCGAGGGCAATGGTGTCCCGGCCTTATCCGCGACGGAATCACCTGACGAAGGCATGCGGGCCTTGAACTGGTCGTCGGGCACGATCGGCCCTTCTGCTTGAGCCGCATCGCTCGCAGGGACGGCACCAGGCGTCGTTTGCGCGAACAAAGCCAGCGGCGACACGGTTAGCGACGCGAAGCTGAGGACATGCCGAACACATTTCGCCCGCCGCTTGCCCATCAAATTATCGCTGCCCCCTTCGTCGCCACATTATACGGCCAGAACCAACCATACGCTCAAGCTGTTGCCAAGGTTCCCATTTCATAATTAGGGCTGACGGCGCAATGCTTCCATCCACTGCCCGTCCGGTCTAGAGCCGCGTGATGACGGCTGCACTCAACATTTCCCGCTCCATTCTGGGTCAGCCATGGCGTTGGCGGGGGGAAGGTGCCGACGCGCGTGCGCCCGGCTACCAGCCTGACGACCTGGTGTCGCAATTACTTCTCGCGCGCGGCTGCACCCGTGATGCGCTCGATGCGCACCGCGTGCCCACGATCCGCGCATTCATGCCTGACCCAAGCATTTTTCGGGATATGGACGCCGCAGCAGACCGCATCGCCGATGCGGTCCAGCATAACGAGGATGTGCGCATCTTCGGCGATTATGACGTCGATGGCGCGACGAGCGCCGCGCTGCTCATCCGTTTGCTGCGAGACCTCGGCCTCGCCGCGCAACCCTATATCCCCGATCGCCTGATGGAAGGCTATGGCCCATCGGGCGAGGCGCTGGTGCGCCTGGCGGGGGAGGGCGCGAGCCTGATCGTTACCGTCGATTGTGGCGCGCAGGCGTTCGAGGCGCTGGCGATGGCGAAGGATGCGCGCGTCGACGTCATCGTGGTCGATCATCATAAATGCTCCGCCGCGCTGCCGGTGGCGCATGCGCTGGTCAATCCCAACCGGCTCGATGAGAGTGTGGAAGGTGCGACCCACGGTCATCTCGCCGCAGTCGGCATGGCCTTTCTGCTGGGCGCGGCGCTGGTTCGGACGCTGCGGGGACGTGGCTGGTTCGCGACCCGGCCCGAACCCCGGTTGATGGACCTGCTCGATATCGTTGCGCTTGGCACCGTAGCGGATGTTGCGCAGTTGAAGGGCCTTAATCGCGCTTTCGTGGCGCAGGGGCTCAAGGTCATGGCCGGCCGCCGCAATATCGGCCTCGCCGCGCTGATCGACGCCAGCCGCCTGACCCGAGCGCCCATGTGCCATGATCTCGGCTTCGCACTGGGACCGCGCATCAACGCGGGAGGGCGCGTGGGTCGGGCCGACCTAGGCGTGCGTTTATTAACGACGGAAGACCCGCTTGAGGCCGCGCAGATCGCGGCCGAACTCGACCGGCTTAACGAAGATCGCCGCACGATCGAAGCGATGGTGCAGGAACAGGCCGAAGCCATGCTCGCGACCCAGGGCAATCGCGCCGTCGCGCTGCTGGCTGGCGAAGGCTGGCATCCCGGCGTCATCGGCATCGTCGCCGGCCGGCTCAAGGAAAAATCCGGCCGCCCCGCCATCGTCGTCGCGCTCGATGAACATGGCGTCGGCAAGGGATCGGGACGGTCCATTTCCGGCGTGGATCTCGGCGCGGCGATCATGGCCGCCAGGGATATGGGCCTGCTCGTCGCGGGCGGGGGCCATGCGATGGCGGCGGGGCTGACCGTCGCGGCGGGCAAGATCGATGCACTCGCGGATTTCCTCGACGAACGCCTGGCGGCCGCTGTGGCGCGCGCGCGCGACGATCGGGCGCTGCTGCTCGACGCCGTACTCGCGCCATCAGGGGTCAACCCGGATTTCGTCGCCGCGATCGAGGCAGGAGGCCCCTATGGCGCTGGCTGGCCTGCCCCGCTGATCGCGGCCGGGCCGGTACGCGTCGTCAAGGCGGATATAGTCGGCAACGGTCATCTGCGCGCGATCGTCGCCGGCGACGATGGCCGGTCGATCAAGACCATCGCCTTTCGCCAGGCGGAAAGCGCGCTCGGCCAGGCCATATTGGGCGCACCGCGCGACCGTCGTCTATGGGTTGCAGGGCGCGCGAAGATCGACGATTGGGGCAGCCGCCCGGCGGCCGAACTGCATCTGGAGGATGCCGCCTGGGCGGACTGAAGCGCGAAGCCTTTTTGATGCGCCAAAGGGGTTGACCAGCGCCCGGCCGCGCCCTAATGCCGCCCTCGCTTCGTAGCCCCTTGCATCCGATGCCGGGTCGCTGCGCATGGCCCCATCGTCTAGCGGTTAGGACGCGGCCCTTTCACGGCTGAAACACGGGTTCGATTCCCGTTGGGGTCACCACTGACAAGCGCATGGAAGCACCACAAAGGTCTCACCGGTCCTGCGGTCTTCCTAGCTTCAAGTCTCGCCCGCTTTTATTGAGTAGCCGATGCGCCCTGTCGTCCTGCGCTGCCTCGCCATCCTGATGACCCTTTGCCCAGGCGTGGCGCTGGCGCTTCCCGTCAATCGCCCCACACCGGGCTATACCCGCGTCGCGATCGAGACATCGCTCGGTCGCATCATCGTCGCGGTGGATCAGAAACGGGCGCCGCGCACGGCCGGCAATTTTCTCGCCTATGTCGATGACGAGCGATTCGACGGGGTGACCTTCTACCGGGCGGCTCGCCGCAAGGCTGATACCAGGCTGGGGCTTATCCAGGGCGGCATCGACACCGACCTGCGCCGTGCGCTGCCGCCGATCCCGCACGAAGCCACGACGAAGACCGGCATCCGCCATCTCGACGCGACCGTGTCGATGGCCCGGCCCGACAGACCCAATTCGGCGATGGGGAATTTCTTCATCACCGCTGGCCCGACGCCCAATATGGACGCGCGCGGCGACTATATCGGCTATGCGGCTTTTGGTCATGTCGTCGCTGGCATGGATGTGGTGCGCCGCATCCTCGCTTTGCCGACATGCTGTGGATCGGGCGCGATGCGCGGCCAGATGATCGTCAAGCCGATCATGATCCGGCGCGTGCACCGGCTGGATGGGACGCCCCGGCCGACCGGTACGGTCAAGCCGTGGCTGATTGGCCTTAACCGCCCGCCAGCGCGTTGACCGGTTGCCCTGATCACCTCCCGCCATCATGATGACGCGGAAGGAGAAGGGCATGAGCGGGCGGATCAGGGTCGGCATCGGCGGGTGGGTCTATGAGCCGTGGCGCGGCGTCTTTTATCCTGAGGGCCTGCGCCAGAAGGACGAATTACACTATGTCGGCGAACATCTGACCGCGACCGAGATCAACGCCACCTATTACAGCACGCAAAAGCCCGCGACCTTTGCCAATTGGGCGAAAGCCGTACCCGACGGCTTCAGCTTCGCGGTCAAGGCATCACGCTATTGCACCAACCGGAAAGTTCTGGCGGACGCCGGCGAGTCCATCGGCAAGTTCGTCCATCAGGGGATCGTCGAATTGGGAGACCGGCTCGGTCCGATCCTGTGGCAATTCATGCCGACGAAGATTTTCGATCCGCAAGACTTCGCCGCATTCCTGCAATTGCTGCCATCGAGCGTCGATGGCGTGCCGCTGCGCCATGCGCTGGAGGCGCGGCATGAAAGCTTCGACGATCCCGCCTTTATCGCCATGGCCCGGGATGCCGGCGCGGCTGTCGTGCTGGCCGATCATGAAGCCTATCCGGCGATTCACGGCGCCGATGTCGGTTTTTCCTATCTGCGGCTGATGCGCGCGCAGGAAGAGGAAGTGGCCGGCTATCCCTCAGCCGATCTGACGGGCTGGGCGAAAACGACCCAGGGTCTCGCGGAGCGGGGGGATGTCTTCGCCTTCTTCATCAGCGGTGCGAAGGTCCGCAATCCGGCCGCAGCGATGGATTTGATCGCGCGCCTCAAGGCTTAGTCATGCACGCTTTGCGGCGAACCAGATGACATGGCGCGGGCCCTTGCCATTGTCGCGCGCCTTCACCGCGACTTCGTCGACCGCAAAGCCGGCGTTGCGCAAGCGCCGCGCGAACGGCTCGTCGGGCGCCGCCGACCAGATGGCGAGAATGCCGCCCGGCTTCAGCGCCGCCAGGGCGATCCCCAGCCCCTGCGCCGAATAGAGACGGTCATTGGCCGCGCGCACAAGCCCGTCCGGGCCATTGTCCACATCAAGCAGGATGGCATCATAGGAGGCGCCAGCCGTCGCGATCACATAGGCCACATCCTGACCGACCAGATGCACGCGCGGATCGTCCAGGCACCCGTCGGCCAGTTCCGCCATCGGTCCGCGTGCCCACGCGATGATCTCCGGCACTAGTTCGGCGACCGTCACACTGGCGGACTCGTCGAGCATCGCCAGCGCCGCGCGCAGCGTGAACCCCATGCCATAGCCGCCGATCAGCAGATGCGGCCCCCTGACGCCGGTGAGCCGTTCCAGCGTCATGACCGCCAGCGCCTTTTCCGATCCGCTCATCCGGCTGCTCATCAACTCGTTGCGGTCGAGCACGATCATGAAGTCGCCGCCGCGCCGGTACAGCCGCAATTCCTCGCCGCCCGGCACCTGCGCCGTTCCGATCAGTTCGCGTGGTGTCACCTGCTATCCTCCCGCATCGCGCAGCGCCCGGCGCATGACAGCTTGGCCAGGCGGGTGCAAATGATTAGGGGCAGGTGACCGGATCGTCATTGCGGCCCGGCACGTCCATCATACCCGCCCCAAAGATATACAGGCACTTCCCGGCATGCGCTATTTTCTCGACACCGAATTTAACGGCTTCGGCGGCGCCCTCATCAGCGTCGCGCTGGTGCCCGAATATGGCGATCAGGAATTTTACGCGTCGCTGCCATTGCCCGATCATGTCCATAGCTGGGTGCAGCAGCATGTCGTGCCCTATCTGCGCCATGTCCCGCCGGGCATCGATCATCAGCTCGATCGTCGCCAGACGGCAGAGCATATCGCCGCCTATCTGGAGGGGGACGCCGATGCGGTGATCGTTGCCGACTGGCCCGAGGATCTGGCCCATTTCTGTGCCCTGCTCGTAACCGAGCCCGCGCGGATGGTGGATATCAACGGCTTGCGGCTCGAACTCATCAACGCGGCGGGGTTCAGCGCTGCGGTGAACAGTCGGGTGCCGCACAACGCCCTGTATGACGCCCGGGCGCTGCGCGACTTCTGCCTGGGCGGCTGATTCCCGTGCTTTGTGTCATCGATGCAACAAGCTGTTGCATTTGGTGCAACTGCGAAGGCGCTCTTTGCGATTGTTACGCTTTTATGTCGAGCGCATAGGCGTGCTTACCGCAAACAGCGGCAGTTGGAACGACCCGAGGAGTAAGTCATGCGTCACACAATCCAAGGTGTCGCGCTGGTAGTTGCCGTCAGCGCACAGTTGCTGACCTTCTATTCAGTGCTCTACGCCTGAACGCGTAAGCACCCATTCTCGCCTCTAATATGGCGATCGATAAAAAGGCCGCCCGGCTTGTGTCAGGGCGGCTCTTTTATTCTAAGTTGCGCTCATCTCAAATCTATCATGCCGGTCACGAGGGATGTGAACCGCATCCGCGCATCGGCGCCAGACCATCGCCCGAATTTGTACAATGCCCGTCCGCGCGTCTATCGGTGAGGCCATGATGGAGCCGCTGCTCTTCGTTTATGGCACCCTGCGGCCAGACCATAGCGGGCCGGTGGCGAGATGGCTGCGCGCCGCCGCCCGTCATGTCGGCCCGGCGGTCGCACATGGGCTGCTCTACCGAATCGCGGATTATCCCGGCTTCGTCCCCGGCCCTTATGGCGACGTCATCGGCGATCTGTTCGCGCTTCCCGATCCGGCCGCCATTCTTGCGCGCCTGGACGATCATGAAGAATGTTCCGATCGCTTCCCGACGCCGCATGAATATCGCCGCGAATTGCGGACCGTAATCACGCCAGTTGGGTCAGCCACAGCCTGGGTCTATGTCTACGCCTGGGATGTGTCGGGCCTTGAGCCGATCGCCGGCGGGGATTTCCTGGCCTGATCACCGGTTGCGCCGGGTGGTGTGTCGGCTAATCTGTTCCATGGAGCCAAGCCATAGGATAGCGCCAATGACCATCGACCGACCCAAAACCTCCGGCGCGGTGCCACACCGGCTGCCCGAGGACCGCAACTGGCTTGCCACCACCGGGCTCGATCGCCGCCATGTTCTTGCTGGCGGCGCGTTCGCCGCCGGGTTCGCCGCGGCCTGCCGGCCCGTTGCCAGCAGCGCGATCCAGACTCCGGCCGACGGGCTGGCGGAGGAATTGGTGACCATCAGGGCGGCCGACGGTTTCGCCATGCCCGCCTTCGTCGCCCGCCCGGCCGGCGGGAAAGCCGCGCCAATCATCTGTATCGTTCACGAAATTTTCGGCGTCCACGAATGGATACGCGACATTTGCCGCCGCTTAGCCAAAGCGGGCTATTATGCGATCGCGCCCGATCTGTTCGCCCGCCATGGCGATGCGACGAAGATCGCCGACTTCAAACTGCTTATCGACACCATCGTGTCCAAGGCCCCGGACGCGCAAGTGCTGTCCGATATCGACGCGACCTATGGCTGGGCGGGCCGCCATGGCGGCGATGCCGCGCGGCGCGGCATAACCGGCTTTTGCTGGGGCGGCCGGACGGTCTGGCTCTACGCTGCCCATAGCGCGAAGCTGGACGCCGGCGTCGCCTATTATGGCCGGATCGTCAGCCAGAAGACGCCGCTCCAGCCGCTGAGCGCCGTCGAACAGGCGGGCCTGCTAAAGGCGCCTGTGCTTGGCCAATATGGCGGGCTCGACAAGGGCATTCCGCTGGCCGATGTCGAAGCGATGCGCGCTGCCCTAGCAAAAGCGGGCAAGTCGCCGCCCGACGCCATCACCGTCTATCCGGAGGCGGACCATGGCTTCATGGCGGATTATCGCCCGAGTTATAATCGGCAGGCCGCGACCGCCGCCTGGGATGCGACGCTCGACTGGTTCGCGCGCTATGTGAAACAGGCCCAGTAAAATTAACCGGGTGGAACCAGCCGGGTAGAGCCGGCCGGCCAGGGCCTATCGCTTCATCGCTTCCACCGCCGCCAGCGTGCTCTTCACATGGCCGGCATAGTTCATTTCGCTGTGGACGAAGGCGATCCGGCCCGACGGCGCGATGACATAGGAGGTTCGGTCGGTCAGCCCCGGCTTCATTTTCAGCGCAACGTCATAGCCCGAGATGATCGCTGGCCCGGCCGATGCTACGGGGAATTTGCCGGCGCACTCCTTGGTCGAAAAAGAGATAAGATCGTCGACGGGGTCGGCCGACATGCCGATTACGGTTGCCCCCGCCTTCTTGAAATCGGCGATATGGTCGGCAAATTCGCGCGCCTCCGCCGAACAGCCGGGCGTAAAGGCCTTGGGGAAGAAATACAGCACCACTGGCCCGTGGCGCAACTGATGCTTGAGCGTCAGAGTGAAGGGCTTGCCCGCGAGCGCGCCGCGCGTGGTGAAATCGGGCGCCTTCGCGCCGATCGCGAGCGCGGCCATGCCGCCAGTCGCACCCAGGCACGCAGCGGTCAGGGCAAGGACGGTCTTCAGCATTTTCATGGGCGAAACTCCTTAAGACTGACGTGATGACCCGAACGCTCGACGTCCGCAAGTCCATCCATGCGGAACCCCGCTTGGCCAGGCCGGTTTCCTTCCCATGCGCTTTCGCTCGGCCCTTCTGCTTTTTCTGCTCGCCGCGTGTCGGGCCGAACCGGATCATCAGGACGATCCGCCTGACCCCGCACCCGTCGCGGTGCAGCCGCCGCCCGACAATGCCATTGTACCGGCGAGACCCCTGAATCACCCGCATGCGAGCGCCCCTTCGCCGGACCTCGTCCCGGCCACGCTTCAGGGCCGCTGGACAGGCGTTCGGGACGATTGCTCGGACAAGGCGGCTGCAATGGAACTCGAAATTACCCCCGCGCGCCTGATTTTCCACGAAAGTGTCGGCATCGTGACGGCGGCCCGATCAAAGAGCGACGGCAGCGTGGAGCTTAACGCCGATTTTACCGGCGAGGGGGCAAGCTGGACTCGTCGGCTGCTGTTACAGGTCTCCCCGGATGGCCGGCGGCTGACCATCACCAACGACGGGACGGCTGACATCCGCCAGCGCTGCGACGCGCCCTGAATGCTTCCCCCCGCAGGCCCGCGCGGCTAGAGGGGGCCATGCTCGGCCGTCTCACTCTCAGCGATTTCCGCAATCATGCGGACGCGCTTATCGTGCCGGAACACAGGTTCATCGTCCTGACGGGCGATAATGGGGCGGGAAAGACCAACATATTGGAAGCGGTCTCGCTGCTGGCGCCGGGGCGCGGATTGCGCGGCGCGGCGCTGCGCGAAATGCGGCGGCAGGACGGAGCGGGGGGCTTTGGCATCGCGGCGGAAGTCGATGGCGTCGTGCTCGGCACGGGCGTCTTGTCGGGTACGCCGGACCGGCGACAGGTGAGGATCGGCGGCGCGTCCGCCTCCGCCAATGCGCTGGCCGACCATCTGTCGATCATGTGGCTGACCCCGGCGATGGACCGGCTGTTCCTCGACAGCCCGGGCGGCCGCCGCCGGTTTCTGGATCGACTGACGCTCGCGCTGCATCCGGGTCACGCGGTGCACAGCGCCCGCTATGATGCGGCGATGCGGGCGCGTAACCGGTTGCTGAACGATCTGCGCTCGGCCGATCCAGTGTGGCTGGACGCGCTGGAAGCGCAGATGGGGGAACATGGCGCGGCGCTCGCGGGCGCCCGCGTCGATCTCGTCGCCAGGCTGAACCACGCGCTTCGCGATCAGCCCGACACGCCCTTCGCGCGGCCCCATATGGCGATCGACGGCCCTGATGAGGGGGGCGATGATCCGTTGCCGTTGCGGCTGGCACGGGGTCGGCGGCGCGATGCCGTGGCGGGGCGGACGCTGGCTGGTCCGCACCGCGATGACCTGATCGTCACCCACATCGCCCGGAGCCAGCCCGCCGCACTGTGCTCCACGGGTGAACAAAAGGCGCTGCTGCTATCGATCCTGCTGGCCCATGCGGCGCTGGTCCGCGACGACCGGGGGCATCCCCCGGTGCTTTTGCTTGACGAAGTTGCCGCTCATCTCGACCCGTCCCGTCGCACCGCGCTGTTCGCGCGTCTCGAACAAACGGGCAGCCAGATATGGATGACCGGGACGGAAGATAGCCTTTTCAACGCGTTGGCTGTCGCGACGCGGTTGACCATAACAGCGGGGCAGATATTTCGTTCCACAACATGACGCATTGCTGCAACGCTTTATCGCTCGAAGGTTCCCAATCGCGCTTCGCTCTGTCCTAAGAACCCGCGTCGGGGAAACGACAATTGAAATAAGAGTGGGGTTTGCAACGCATGATCGGTGGTTTCCGCGCTTTGTTCGCAACGGCTGTTCTTGCGCTCTCTGCTTTCCTGGTTTCTCCTGCTTCTGCCGGTGTCCTGCAATGTGTGCCCTTTGCGCGGCAGGTGTCGGGCATCGATCTTCGCGGCAATGCCGATACCTGGTGGGGACAGGCCGAGGGACGCTATGAGCGGGGCCATCAGCCGCGCGTTGGCGCCGTCCTCGCCTTTGCCGCCAGCCGTTCGATGCGCGTCGGCCATGTCGCGATGGTCAGCAAGATATTGGGCGATCGCGAAGTCCTGCTGACCCACGCCAACTGGTCGTTCCGGGGCGGAATCGAGCGCAATGTTCGCGCCGTCGACGTGTCCCCGAACAACGACTGGACCGACGTGCGGGTATGGTATGCGCCGATCGGCGACCTTGGGCTGCGCTCCAATCACGCTCGCGGATTCATCTACGCCAACGCGCCGCAGGCCCCGGCCGAACCGGTCCGCATCGCTTCTGCCGATGGCGCGATGGCTGCCCTCACGGCCGCGCACGGCGCTTTCTGACGCGTTAACCTCTTCCTAAAAGTTGGGGCCCTAGGGTCGCTCCCGGTGGGGCGATTCTTCCAGTCGGGGTCGCATTAATGTCTCGATTTTTTCGCTGGCCGGCTGCCTTGCTGCTGGCCTGTCTGACCGCTGCGCCTGCGCTGGGCGCCACGGCGTTGCAATGCGTGCCTTACGCGCGCATCGTTTCGGGCGTCGATATCTATGGCGATGCGCTCAACTGGTGGGATCAGGCGCAAGATCGCTTCAAGCGCGGCCATAAGCCTAAAAAGGGTGCGGTCCTCGCTTTTCGTCCCGTGGGACCTATGACGCTGGGCCATGTCGCCGTTGTCAGCAAGGTGCTGGACGATCGCCGGGTTCTCATTCGCCACGCGAACTGGTCGGCCCCCGGCGCGATCGAGGAAGATGTGCTGGCGCTCGACGTGTCGCCCGATGGCGACTGGAGCCAGGTCCGCGTCTGGCACAGCCCGACCGCGCAGATGGGCGCACGCACCAACCCGACCTTCGGATTCATCTACCCCGCCCGGGCGAAGCTTCATAAATTCGATGCCGACCCGGCACTGGGCACCAGCGTTCGCTTCGCCAGCGTGGACCCGGACCAGTGGCGAGATAGCAAAGAAGAGGGCGACTCGTCTTACCGATCGAGCACGCAGCAGACTAATGCGATTTGGGCGTCGTCACGCAGCGCCGGCCCGCGCGAACCCATGCCAGTTCGGACGTCCACGCGGCGATCGCCGCCGCGCCCCGCGCCGACACCGACGGTCGCGAGTGACCCCTTCATCGTTGAATATGCCGAAAATACGCCTGCCAAAAGGTCGCTCGGCGATATCATCGCAGACGTTAAACGGGACAGGCTGCTGCGTTGAGCGGACTCAGGCGTCGGGTTCGGCTGCAGCTTCGTCCGTACCCTCTGCGGGCCTTTCGAACCAGGCCTCGACCGGACCGCTGAGTTTAATCGTCAGCGGGTTGCCATGCCGGTCACGGCTTTTGCCGGCGGCGACGCGGATCCAGTTTTCGGAAATGCAATATTCCTCGACATCCTTGCGCTCGCGCTCCTTGAAGCGGATGCCGATGCCGCGTTCCAGCACATCCATATCGAAATGGGGACTGCGGGGATTGGTCGAAAGGCGGTCGGGGGGCGTATCGCTCATAGCTGGCAAGATCCTGTGCTGTCCGCCGCCGCCTAGCCTTTTGGCCCGCCCGGCGTCAACCGCCGCCCGCAAAGAGCGGCCCCGCGACCCGCACGCATGATGCGGATCGCGGGGTTAAATCAGCGGCAGATGCGCACGCGTACGCGCCGATCGGCATAGCGATCATAGCGCCATTCGCTCCAGCAGCGCTGACGATAGCTGGCATGACCGCGATAATAGCCGCCGCCATGGCCGCGCCAGCGCCGCTCGTCGCGCCAGTTGCGGCGATGATCCCAGCGACGCTCGCGCTCCCAGCGGCTATCGCGCCCGCCATCGCGATCGCCGCGCCAGCCATCACGGCCACCATAATATTGCGCTTGAGCGGGGACCGCCGTCGCGCCGATGCCGGTCAGGGCCAGTCCCAGCACCGCAGCACCTTTCCAAAACAGGTTCATGATATTTCTCCTCATCCTGCCCGCGCTCCACCGATCGGGCCATGAAAAGAGAATGCGCTTGCCCGACTGAACCGGCAGCGAACAACATTGTCAGCAATGGTTCAGCGGCTAGCGCCCCTTGAGCGCTGCTTCGGCATCCAGCATATAGTCGCGGGTAATGGGCAGGGTGCGCCGGTCCCGCGTATATTGGACCTGATAATTGACCATGCCGCCATGTTGGAAAACGGTGGCCGCGCCGGCAAGATAGAATGTCCACAGCCGGAAAAAGCGCTCGTCGTACAGCGCCACGATCTCGGCCTTGTGCGCCAGCGTGCGCTTGTACCATTCGCGGATGGTGAGGGCGTAATGCAGCCGCAGAACCTCGACATCGGTGACGATCAGCTTGGTGCCTTCGCTGCCCTGGATCATCTCGCTCAGCGCTGGTATATAGCCGCCGGGAAAGACATATTTCTGGGTGAAGGCGTCGGTGATGCCGGGACCCTCGATCCTGCCGATCGTGTGGATCAGCATGACGCCATCGGGCGTCAAAAGGTCGCGGCATTTATTGAAAAAGGCGCGGTAATGGGCCGTTCCGACATGTTCGAACATGCCGACCGACACGATCCGGTCGAACGGCCCTTCGATGTCGCGATAATCGATCAGTTCGAAGCGCACATGATCGGCGACGCCAGCCTCCAAGGCGCGCGCGCGCGCGATCTTGAGCTGTTCTTCAGACAGGGTGATGCCGGTCACGTCGACGCCGCAGGTGCGGTGCAGATACAGCGCCATTCCGCCCCAGCCGCAACCGATGTCTAGCACGCGCATGCCAGGTTTGAGCGCCAGCTTGGCGGTGATATGCGCTTTCTTGTCCTCCTGTGCCTGTTCGAGGCCGATGCCGGCCTCATTGTCGGCGTCGGGCCAATATGCGCAACTATACTGGCGATCCCTGTCCAGAAACAGCGCGTAAAGCGCCGCCGACAGGTCGTAATGATGCGCGACATTGGCCTTGGCGCGGTGGCGGTGATTGGCGCGCCACAATTTTTGCCGGACTTTTTTGAAGCCGCGCTTGAACGGGTTCCTCGCGCTGATCGACCGGCCTTTTTCCCAGGCATTGTTGGCGCGGATCAGCGAGACAAGCTCCATCGGCCCGCCGCCCTCGATGCTGACGCGGCCGTCGATATAGGCCTCCGCCATGCCCAGGCGCGGATCGCGCATGATGTCGAACGGCACGCGCCGGTCATGGAATTTCAGCGCCAGCGCCGGAAAGCCGGGCGCCGGCTCGCCCACCGTCGTGCTGGAGCCGTCATGATAGATGACGGTCAACTGCCCCTGGGTGACCAGCCGCTTCAATATTCGCTCGAACATATTCATGACGCTACCCTGTCAGGTCACTTTGAACCGGTCAAATCCCGGCATACCAGTCATAGCCTGCATGATCCTCCCAGAAGCCGCCCTTGCCTTTGCCGATCCCGGCGAGGCTCTCGACCGCGCTGATTTCCATCAGATATTTGGCATGTTTATATCCAAGCTGCCGTTCGACTCGCAGCCGCAACGGCGCGCCATTGGCGACGGACAAAGGCCGGTCGTTGAGCGCGAAAGCCAGGATCGTCTGGGGATGGAAGGCATCGGTCAGGTCGATACTTTCATAATAGGGCCGGCCGTCACCCATGTGGTCGGCACAGCGAAAGACGATATAGCGGACGCGATCCCGCAGGCCCGCGGCGTCGAGAACGCGCTTGAGCGGCACCCCGCGCCATTTGCCGATCGCGCTCCATCCTTCCACGCAATCATGGCGCGTTATCTGCTCGCGATGGGGCAAAGCGTGCAACTGGGGCAGCGACAGGGACAGCGGACGGGCGACCATGCCAGACACGCGCAATCGCCAGTCGGCGAACCCGCCGCGCCAAAGCATTTTATAAGCATCGGTATTGGGATTGGCGGTGCCGTTGGCCCGAAAGACCGGCGAAATCTGGTCGGCGCGGAATTCGTGCGCAAGCGCATCGCGGGCGAGCAAGCGTCGCTGCGCCCATTTATGGAAATTCTCCGAGGAAAAGAGCGCTTCGCGCACCAGGTCATTGCGCGCCAGCCGGTCGCATCCAGCGAGCGTCGCGCCCGCGCCGATCAACAATGCGCGGCGCGTGATGATCACTTCCGTGCCCCGGGCACGCGATACCGGCCGGTGACCATCGCCCGCACCTCGTTCACCGGCCCCGCCAGCAAGACCATCGCGATATGCACGAGGAAGAAGGCGACGAGGCCGAAGGCGGCGAGAAAATGGATCGACCGCGCCGATTGCCGCCCGCCGAACAGGTCGATCAGCCAGGGCCATGCCGCGTTCATGCCCGGTGACATGGTAAGGCCGGTCAGGATGAGGACGGGCAGCAGAAGGAAGATCACCGCGATATAGCTGCCCTTTTGCAGGACATTGTAGCGCAGCGCCGCAACGCCCGTGGGAAAGCGCAGCCGGACATGGTCCCTGATATCCTGCCAGATGTGGCCGGGCGCGATCTCGCCACGTCGGAAGGCCAGGTCGCGCATGATATGCCCGTTACGCAGGCTCCAGATCATATAGCCCAGCAGGGCGAAGGCGAAGAGCGGGGCAGCCGTCAGATGCCAGTGCCGCGACATGGCGAGATTATAATGGGCCGGCAAGGTGAGCCATCCGCCGAACCGCTCTAGCGTCAGCCAGGGATAATCGAAATTCGCGCCATATTGCCCCCAATAGAGATGCGGATGCGCGTTGAAGATGCCAAGGCCGCTGGTGAACAGAATATAGAGGAGGATCGCATTCATCCAGTGCCACAGTCGCGTCGACAGCCTGTGGCGCTTCACGTCCCGGGGATCGGAAGGGGGTGAACTCTTCACCGGGCGACAATAGAATTTTAACCGATTTTTGCCAGAGCCTTTTACGAGCGGCGCTGATGAGCTTGAGCGAGAAAAGAGTATAGGCAACGCCCCTCGCTGTGGCCACATTGCAACAAAAGTGCAAAATATGCGGTAGATAGCCGATCTGCCTCTTTGCAAACGGTGCGAGCAAACCTAAATGCGCCGCAGACGGTTTGATGCAACCGTTGGTTTCACCACCATAAAAATCGGGGTGAGGCTTGGGATTGATTATATTAGGTCGTTATGATTCCCGCGCATTATTTATGACCTGTAACGCGGTATTCCACCGCGCATATACTATACATTGAGGTTTTCATGAAGACTGTGATTTTCGCAGCTGTTTCTGCTGCTGCTCTTGCCGTGTCCGCTCCTGCCTTCGCTCAGGAAGCCGCGCCCTTCACCGGCCCGCGCGCCGAAGTGATCGTCGGTTACGACAAGCTCGACACCAATGGCAGCGGCCTCGGCAACCCCGACGGCTTCCTGTACGGCATCGGCCTTGGCTATGACATGCAGGTCGGCAACGCTGTCCTGGGTGTCGAAGGCGAAGTCGCCGATTCGACCACGAAGCGCAATTTCTTCGGCACCGATGTCGAAGCGGCACGCGACCTTTATGTCGGCGCGCGCGCCGGCTTCCTCGCCGGTGACAAGGCGCTGGTCTATGTGAAGGCCGGCTACACCAATGCGCGTATCAAGACCGAAGGCTTCGGCGGCGACAATGGCGACGGCGTGCGCGTCGGCGCGGGCGTCGAATATAAGGTTGGTGGCCAGCTCTTCGTGAAGGGCGAGTATCGCTATTCCAACTATGAAGGCGATATCGAGCGTCAGCAGATCGTCGGCGGCCTCGGCATCCGTTTCTGATCCTTTCCGATCGGTTCGAATGAGAAGGGCGGTCCCGACGGGGCCGCCCTTTCCTATGCCGGTAAGGGTGCGATATCGGGTTCCACCCAACGCCTGCGCGCCTGCGCGGACAGCAACCGCTCGCGCGACCAGTGCGTGAACAGCCAGTCCTTGTCACCGAGCGGCGAGGCCATCAGCGCCGCGAAAGCCTCGCCGGGGGTCACGTCCGCCGGCAACGTCGCCAGCAACGCCCGTGCCGCGCGAAGCGACGCCTGCGTGATCGTCTCGTGATAGCCCATGCTGTCACTGTTTACGCCGCCCACGCTTTCATTATAGCGCCGGATCATGTCGGGCATGGCCTGTTCGGGTGACAGATCGGGCCGCTTGCGCAACAGCCACAAGGCGGTTGCGAAATGCGCGCCATGTGTCCACCGCGATTTGGGAAGCGTCAGCGCGCAAAAGCCGCGCGCAATTTCATCGATCTCATCATCGGTCATGGCGGTGTCCGGTCTGTTCCATGCTATCGGATCAGCCGAGCGCGGCCTGCTTTTCCGCCGCGAGCCGGTCCAGTTCGGCGCGGCTCTTCTTTTCAGAGGCTGATTTAAGCTGCCCGCAGGCGGCCATGATGTCCCGCCCGCGCGGCGTGCGCACCGGCGCGGAAATCCCGCCTTCGAACACGATGCTGCTGAACGCACGGATGCGTTCGGGGGTCGAACATTCATAATCGGTGCCGGGCCAGGGATTGAACGGGATCAGATTGACCTTGGCCGGCAGCTTATATTTGCGGATCAGCCGGACCAGTTCGCGCGCATCGTCATCGCTGTCATTCTTGTCGCGGATCATCACATATTCAAAGGTGATGCGCCGGGCGTTGCTTGCCTTGGGATAGTCGGCGCAGGCCTGAAGCAACTCCTCGATGCCATATTTCTTGTTGAGCGGCACCAGTTCGTCGCGGACCTCCTTGGTCACGGCATGGAGCGACACCGCGAGATTGACGCCGATCTCCGCGCTCGCTCGCGCCATCATCGGGATGACGCCGCTGGTCGACAGCGTGATGCGACGGCGCGACAGGGCAAGGCCCTCGCCGTCCATCACGACCTTCAGAGCGTCGCGCACATGCTCGAAATTATAGAGCGGCTCGCCCATGCCCATCATCACGATGTTGGTCAGCATCCGCCCGTCCGGCGAATAGTGTGGCGAATCGTCATCCTCGTCGGACTCGATATCATTGGCGGCCATATTGCCCTTGGGCCATTCGCCCAGCGCATCGCGCGCCAGCATGACCTGCCCCACAATTTCGCCCGGCGTCAGGTTGCGCACGAGCCGCATCGTGCCGGTGTGGCAGAATCGGCAATTGAGCGTGCAGCCCACCTGGCTCGATACGCACAGCGTGCCCCGGCCCGCGTCCGGGATGAACACCATCTCATAATCCTGCCCGTCGTCCGATCGCAGCAGCCATTTGCGCGTGCCATCGCTCGAAAGCTGCGCCTCCACGACCTGCGGCCGCCCGACGACGAACCGCTCCGCCATCCACAGCCGCATCGGCTTGGCGAGATCGGTCATCGCGTCGAACTGGGTCTCGCCACGATGATAGAGCCAGTGGAACAACTGTTTGGAGCGCAACTTCGCGGCCTTGCTGTCAAGCCCCGCCTCATCGAGCACATCTTTGATCTGAAGGCGCGACAGGCCCATCAGGTCGGTCCGGCCATCCTCGCGCGGGGTGACGGCGCGGGGCACGGGCACAGGGTCGAAATGGCCCGCAATGGGCATCAGGGGATTGGCGGCTGAATGCATGCCCGCGCCAATACGCGATTTTACCGCTTTTTCCTAGGCCCAAGCCGTCACCGCAGTCGTGCGCATCCCAACGCCGCCGCATCGATCGCGGTCGCCGCGCCGCGCAACGCATAGGTATCGGCAAAGCCGCGCCCGTCGCTCGCCCGCGTCTGCACGCTCATGCTGCTGCCCGACCGCATCGCCGCCACGATCGCGGCGTCGCCGCGCGCATCGGCCGCCCAGGCATCGGCTTGTCCCGCCACCAGGGTGAATCGCCGGTCGTCGACGTTCAGGACGACGGGGGCGGTCGGCGCGCGGGGCCGGCTCAGTCGGAAATGCGCCTGCCCACGGATATGCCCGCGCGGCCAGGTCGCGACCGTAGCGAACCCCGGTGGTCTGGCCTTCAACCCACGCATGGGCAATGGCTGGGCGATCGCATAGCAGCGCGGCACGGCGGAATCGCGGAATGCGCCCCAATTGTCGAACATGCCGAGGGAATCACGCGCCTGCGCCGCGCCGGAGCATAGCATTACAAGCAGCAGCGGGATGCCATGGCGTTTCATTGCCCCGGCAAAGCCCAGTCCGTGCCCTTTTGCAACCCCCGCCCGCCAGTCATCTGCGAGGAAAGCTTGCCGCCGCCGCCATAGCGGCTATGAAGAATCATCCTCATTGTCGGCGGGATTCGACCCAGCGTCGCTTGCCCGGCCGAAGCAGAAAAGAAACGGACAGACCAGGGATATGAAGGCCACCATCGAACGCGCAACGCTGCTCAAGAGCCTGAGCCATGTCCAGTCGGTGGTCGAGCGGCGCAATACTATCCCCATCTTGTCCAACGTCCTGATCGAAGCGTCCGCCGATGGCGCGATCAAGCTGATGGCCACCGACCTCGATCTTCAGATCGTCGAAAGCGTATCGGCGCAGGTGGAACAGGCGGGCGCGACGACGATTTCGGCGCACACCCTGTTCGATATCGCCCGCAAGCTGCCCGAGGGCAGCCAGGTATCCTTGCAGGCGGCCGAAGGCAAGATGCTGATCCAGGCCGGCCGTGCCCGCTTCAACCTGTCGACCCTGCCGCGCGATGATTTTCCGGTGATTGCCGAAGGCGACCTGCCGACCAGTTTCGAACTGCCCGCCGATACGTTGAAGCAGATCATCGACAAGACGCGCTTCGCGATCTCGACCGAAGAGACCCGCTATTATCTGAACGGCATTTATTTTCACGTGTCCGATGATGGTCAGCCGGTGCTCAAGGCGGCGGCGACCGACGGGCACCGGCTCGCCCGCGTCACCGTCCCGCGCCCCGATGGCGCGGACGGCATGCCCGGCATCATCGTGCCGCGCAAATGCATCGCCGAACTGCGCAAGCTGCTGGACGAGGTCGACGGATCGGTCGCGATATCGCTGTCGGCCAGCAAGATCCGGTTCGGCCTCGGCAGCGCGATCCTGACCAGTAAGCTGATCGACGGGACCTTCCCCGATTACAGCCGCGTCATTCCCACGGCGAACGACAAGCTGCTCAAGATCGACCCGCGCGGCTTTGAAGAGGGTGTGGACCGGGTCGCGACGATCGCCACCGAAAAGACGCGCGCCGTCAAGATGTCGCTCGACCGGGACAAGATCACGCTGTCGGTCACCAGCCCCGAAAATGGCACGGCGGCCGAAGAAGTGCCCGGCGCGTTTCAGGGTGAGGGGTTCGATATCGGCTTCAACGCTCGCTATCTGCTCGACATATTGGGGCAGCTGAATGGCGATCTGATCGAGCTGCATCTCGCCGACGCGGCGGCGCCCACGCTGATTCGCGAAAACGACCATAGTTCGGCGCTCTACGTCCTGATGCCGATGCGCGTCTGAACTAACGTGGATTACGCCAGTCCGGCGCAAATCGGTCGAAGATGGTTCATTTGAGCCAGTGGGGTAATCTTCCTTCAAGAAGTTGCGCTTAGCATCGGCCGCATGACGGTTTCGCGCACAGTTATTTCCGGTCCGCAGGGGCGACCTTTGGGGCTGCTGGCCCTGCTAGGTCTGGCGGAAGGCGGCGCGGATGCATCGCCCAGCTGGATCGCCCGCGACTTCATTCAGGTGGCGAATCTCTGGCCGCTGATGCTGCTGGCGAAACTGTGCATCGCCACGCTGGAGGGCGCGCAGCTTCTGGCCCCTGGCCATCCCGCCGCGCTGGCCCTTCTGGCCCTGATGCTGCTGGCGGACGGCTTGCTGATGATTGCGCCACGGACATCGGTTTTTCAACGACAACGGCCCCATAACCAGCATTGGCTGATCCTGCCCGCCGTTTTTCTGTCGGGGCTCAGCTTCAGCTGCTGGCTGGGTTACGCATCGCAGCCCTCTGGCCCCTTTACCGTTCCCAATATGGCGATCACGGTGCTTGCGATCTGCGTGTTCGGCAATCGCCGTCTGCTAAGCACCGGCTATTTCTTCGGCGCCGTGCTGATCGCCGTGACGCAACATGCCAGTTTCGGCCAGACCGGCCTGCTGATAAGCTGCCTGGGCGTGATGATGATCACGACGCTGCGGCAGGCGAAGGCCGATCGCGAGCGCGCGGTGGAACGGCACAAGCTAGATTCGCAGGCGCAGCGGTCGGACCGGCTGCTTCAGGAATATGAACAATCGGGCCGGGGCTGGTTCTGGGAAACCGATCGTCAGGGGTGCCTGGTCTATATTTCCCAAACGCTGGCGGAAACGCTGAATGTCCCGGGCGACAGGCTGGTGGGCCTGCCGATCACCGAGATCATCAGGCCCGGCGACCGTCAACAGGGCGACGGTGAGCGCACGCTGGGCTTTCACCTGTCGGCCCGCACCGGCTTTTCCGACATCGCCGTGCGCGCCGCCATGGCCCGGGACGAACGCTGGTGGTCGATCTCCGGCCAGCCCGTCTTTACCGAATATGGCCAGTTCCACGGGTTTAGAGGGTCTGGCACCGACCTGACGGAAATGCGCCGCAGCCAGGCGGAGGTGGCGCGCCTGGCCCAATATGACTCGCTGACCGGCCTCGCTAACCGCGTCCAGATGCTCAGTTCGCTGGAACAGGCGGTCGCCGGCACGCGCGGCCAGCCTGGCGATTGCGCGCTGATGATGCTTGATCTGGACCGGTTCAAGAGCGTCAACGACACGATGGGCCATCCGGCGGGCGACGCGCTGCTGCGGCAGGTGAGCCAGCGGCTCCAGCGCGTGATCGGCGACAAGGGGCTTGTCGGTCGTCAGGGCGGCGACGAATTCAAGGTGATCCTGCCCGGCCGTCATGATCAGGCGGTGCTGGGCCAGTTGGCGCAGACCATCATCGCGTCGCTCGCCCAGCCCTATTCGATCGAGGGCAATGCCGTCGTCATCGGCGTATCGATCGGCATTTCGGCCTGTCCGCAGGATGGCGTGACGTCCGATGCGCTGATCCGCAACGCCGATCTCGCGCTTTATGCCGCCAAGGGCGATGGCCGGGGCGTGCATCGCTTCTATTCGCCCGAAATGCACGCCGATGCCGAGGATCGCCGCGCGCTGGAGGAAGATCTGCGCCACGCACTGGCCGCCGACGGGCTGCATCTGGTCTATCAGCCGGTCGTGTCTTCGATCACCGAGCGAATCACCGGTTACGAGGCGCTGCTGCGGTGGCAGCATCCCCAGCGCGGGCCGATTTCGCCCGCTATTTTCATCCCGATCGCCGAAGATACCGGCCTCATCGCCCAGATCGGCGAATGGGTCCTGCGCACCGCCTGTCGCGACGCCGCGCAGTGGGAACACAGCATCCGCGTGGCGGTGAACGTCTCGCCGATCCAGTTCGCCAATCCGGCGCTGCCCTCGACGGTGATGAGCGCGCTGGCGGCCGCTCAACTCGATCCCGAGCGGCTGGAGCTGGAGATCACCGAAAACGTGTTCCTCAACGACGACGCCGACACCGATGCGATGTTCACGCGGCTCAAGGCCATCGGTGTTCGCCTCGCGCTGGACGATTTCGGCACCGGCTATTCCTCGCTCGGCTATCTCAAGAAAGCGCCGTTCGACAAGATCAAGATCGACCAGAGCTTCGTGCGGGGCGCCGCGATCAAGGGCAGCCGCAACAGCGCGATCATCAAGGCGATCGTCAGCCTCGCCGAAGCGCTCGGCATGGATACGACGGCCGAGGGCGCGGAAACGCAGGACGAGCTGGAGCTGATCCGGCAACTGGGGTGCAGCCACATTCAGGGCTATGTCTACGGCCGGCCCATGCTGATGGCCGACGTGATGGATCGCCAGCGGACGGTGGGCACCCTTGCCCATGCCGAAGGCTTCCAGTCGAGCCGCCCGGAACGCAAATCGATGCTGCGGACCATCGCGGTGCATCATGACGGCCATGTCTATACCGGCCGCGTGCGCAATATATCGGCCACGGGCGCGCTGATCGAAGGGCTCTGGAACGTGCCCGCAGGCACGCTGTTCGCGATCGAACTGTCGGAAAACCAGTTCGTCAACGTGACCGCACGCTGGTCCAGGGACGACCGTATGGGCGTGGAATTCGCCGGTGCCGTGGACATCAGCAAATTGCGCGCCGCGCCCAAAGCGCTGGCATCCTAACATCCCGGCCTGATGGTTGCGGTGGCTGGCCGGACAGGCCATTATGGCGCCATGGCAGACCATTGTTGCGCGTCAAAAGGCATGGAACTGGAACGGCTGGCGCAGCATGCCGGTCAACGCCGCGTCCTTCAACTGGTCTTGGCGATCAACGCGATCATGTTCATTGCCGAATTCGGGGCCGGGATCGTGGCGGGCTCGACCGCCCTGATGGCCGATGCGGTGGACATGCTCGGCGACGCCGTCGTTTACGGCCTCAGCCTTTTCGCGCTGTCTAGATCGGATCGCTGGAAGGCTGGCGCTGCGCTGGCGAAGGGTGTGTTCATCCTCGCTGTGGGCGTCGGCATTCTCATCGAGATCGCCGTCAAGCTGCGATCCGGCGTCCCGCCATCCTCGTCTCTGATGCTGCTATTTGGCGGCATCGCCCTGATAGCGAACCTCCTATGTCTTCGGCTTCTGTGGCGGTTCCGGTCTCTAGACCTGAACATGGCAAGCACGTTTGAGTGCTCTCGCAACGATGTGATTTCCAACGTCGGCGTTCTCGTCGCGGCGGGATTGGTGGGCGCCCTTGGTTCGTCCTGGCCGGACATCCTCGTGGGCGCGATCATCGCCGCCCTTTTTCTGCGGTCGGCGATCAGCGTCATCAAAAATGCCTTGCCATCAGTGCAAGCCCGGGCCGATCCGGCCTGAACCGCTTTTTAGCCCTCTCCCGCTTTTGCGGGAGAGGGCTCGAGACAGGCCCGCAAGGTCGTTGCCAATCATATTTCTCTCGTCATGCCGGGCTCGACCCGACATCCCGCTTCTTTTCGAGACGGCGATGCACTGAAACCAGCTGCCACAATCCCGGCAAAAACCATCCTATTGCGGCCAGGCTACGGGTCGGGCGCTGTGCTACAACGGGCTTGCGTTGCTACATCAAGCCCGCTCTTTGACCTGTACGATAATCCGATTTCGCGCATGTGCGCGTGCCGATTCGCGCGCGCTGTCGTGTACCTGCGTCACCCTGCTGAACGGCCGACGATGCCATTTGGAGCAGACAGTCACAAGTTGGAGCCGCGAGTCGCCGCCGCCCCCTCGCTCGTCAGGCCGCGATCGCCACCGGCTCATCTTCGGGGATCAAGCCGCGCGCGACCTCGTTGATCAACCCAATGAAGCGAGTCGCCTCGCGCACGATCATCGCCTTGTTGAAGCAAGCCGCCGCGCCCCGGTCCATCGCCTCGGCGACGATCGGCGCGCCATCGCGCATCAGGCTCGACAGCATGATGACGGGGCATGGGTCCATATCCATGATCTCGTCCAGTATCGCCATGCCATCCTTGCCGGGCATGGCGATGTCGAGCGTCACCACATCGGGCTTCTCCGCCCGGATCATCGCGATCGCCTCCTCGCCATTGCGGGCGATCCCGGCGATCTCGACCCGGCGATCCCGCTCCAGCAGCGTTTCGATCATGGCGCGGATGGTGAGCGAGTCGTCGACCACCACGATCCTAATTGGCTTCATTGTCGGTTCCTCCCGCACAGATATATGATCATCATAACGGATGAGGAAGGATCGGCTTTAGCCGTGGCTAACAACTATTTAACCACAGCCGCGAAATAGCCGATCAGAAGAATAGCTTGCGAAAACTGATCGTCACCGTGCGGCCCAGGGCGTCGAGATAGTCGGGCTGATAGCGAAGGGGCGTCATGCCGCTCGCATCGCTCACGTCGCGCCGTGTGTTGAGCAGATTGTCAATGCCGATCGACACTCTGGTGCCCCGCAGAAAAGGGTGTGCTTTCACCACGGCGGGCATCTGGCCCAGATTGGCGAAGATGCGTAAATTGGCGGTCGCGAGGCTGCCGAAGTCGAGCCGCGAACTGCCCCCAGCCGTTCCGCCAAGCCCGCCGTCGACATGGGTGCCGCTTTCCCAGTCGACGCCCAGCCGCGCGCCGATACCGTTGTTCGAATAGCCGATCCGCGCCTCGATCTCATGCCGGGGCTGGCCGCCCGACGATCCGGTCGCGTCACCATCGAGCAGGTTGAGTTGCGGTACGCCCGGCGCGATCAGGATCGTCTCTGCGAAATGCCAGGTATGGTAGAGGCTGAAGCTTAGCCGGCCGCCGCCTTGGCCGCCCCTTCCGCCACCAAAACCGCCGCCGCCGGGACGTCCACCACCGCCGGGGCCACCCTGACCACCGCCGGGTCCGCCATCGCCACCGCGGCGTCCGCCATCCGCGCCACCTTGCGGCTGGCCGCCATTCTGGCCCGCTTGCCGGTCCCGGTTGCCGAACAGGCCGCGCAGGTCCTGCAATTCCTTGGGCCGGTCCTCGGGCTTGCCGCCCGATGCACGCCAGGCTTCGACGATCTTCTGGATATGCGATTTCAAGGGGATCGAATAATCGAAACCCCATCGCAACTGCTCGCTATGCGACGACAGGAAATTGACCGGTCGCGAATCGATCTGGAGTAGGGCCCCTTCGGCGTCGCGTAGGAATCGTTGCGAGAAAGCCGCTTCGATCGCCGGCGTCGGTGAGGGGAAGGCGGCGATGGGATTGTCGGTCCGGCTATTGAGATAGGTCGCCGTCAGCGTCAGATTCTTCTTCTCGAACGGCTTGATCGTCAGTCCGACGCGGAACTGGTCGCGCACGCTTTCGCGAAGACCCGCATTGCCTCCCGACAATTGGGTGACGAACACGCTCTGGCCGGTCGCATAGTCGAACACCGAGACATTCGGCGTGGAGATCAACGGGTCGGTGATCTGCGTGCCGGTCGGCGCGGCGCGATCCTGATTGGCCGAGACGAGCAGTTGCACCGCCTTAATGGGCTGCCAGCGCAGGCCATAGCCGAGCGTCGAAAGCGTGCCGAAGTCGGACAGGCGCTGCGCCGCGACGTTCATGTTCACGCCGATGTCGCCGACCGCGCCCAGCACGTCGTTCGACCGGCTGGTGAGCGGTAGATCCATGCTGAACTGGCCGCTTGCGATCTGGCGATCATATTCGGTCGCGCTCATCACGCCGCCACGCACGGACCGACCCTCGAAGCCATTGGCCGACGCGCCGATTCGGATCGCGGTAGTCACGTCGCCCGCCGGCAGCGAGAATGGCGAACCGCTGATCAGCAGGTCGCCGTCGATCGCCCGCGACTTGGCGCGCGCGCTGTCCGTGTTGCGCGTTGCGAGCAGATCGCCGGCGAAGTCGCCATAAGGATTGACGGTGGGATCACCGGCGTTGAGCGCCGCCTGGATCGCACCCGTCGCGATGCCGCGATCGGTGCGGGTACGCGTGTCCGACAGGTCGCCATTGCCGGTGAACGACCATTGCCAGCCCTTGCCGAGCAGCCCGTTCAGCGTCACGCCGATATGACCGGTCGTGCCCCGGATGCCCTGCCCGAGCGCGCCGCCCTGCGCGAGTGTCCGATAGAGCCGCACATCCTGTCCGAAGGGGGAAAAGGGGCTGCCGGTCGGCAGGGTCAGCGCCGTCTGCGACAGGCCCTGCAGCGAGTCGCTGTCGGACAGTTCCAGCCGGCCGTTGATGGTGGCGGAAACGCCGCCCAAAGCCCGGGCATAGATGGCGTTGGCAGAAAAATTCTCGGTAGCGGGGCTGAGCGTCCGATACCGGGCGAGGTTGCTGACGGTTTTCCTGTTTGCGCCGGGGACGAAGTCGGCGAGGGTGGGTGCAGCGCTTGCGGCGCTACCCGGTACGGCAGCGATGGTGACGAACTGACCCGCCATGGCGGACAGCGCCGGATCGACCTGCGCATCCCTCGCCAGCGCCGTCACATTACCCCCCAGCGCAAAGGGCTGCCCCGGAGCCGTCGGGTCGATATCGCGCTGGCTTTCCAGCAGGTGCGCGGCGCGGCTATATTTAAGGTTCAGCGTGAAACGATTGTCGCCACGGATGCGGAGCACGCCCGCCTCCGCTTGCCCGTTTCCCCGTCCGCCATCGGTCGTCGTTCCCGCGCGCAGATCGACACTTTCGGCGCGAAAACGCTGGCGCAGGACGATGTTCACGACCTTTTGCGTCGGCGCGTAGCCATAGCTGAGTGCAACCTGTTCGGGCAATATGTCGACCCGCGCCACCGCTTCGGACGGCAGGTCCTGAATTTCCGAGAAACTTGAAATGCGCTTGCCATTCAGCAGGACCACGGGCGATCCGTTGGTCTGCGGGCCAAGCTCGGTGATGAGTTCGGCGATGGAGGTGACCCCGAGCGCGCGGACGTCGGCAGAGCTTAATTGCTGTTCGGGCTTGATGTCGCCGATTACGGCGCCGCGTTGCTTCTGCCCGGTGACAATAATCTCATCGCCCTCGTCCATCTGCGACGCGCCGGTTCGGTCCTGCCGTTCCTGCGCCATCAACGCGGTCGGCGCTACGCCCAGCAATAATGGCAGCAGGGTCAGGCAAGTGGATCGATGCACGACATTTTCCCCAATAATCTTCATGCCTCTCCTGCTACGGCGCAGTTGTCGCAAAACTCTCCCATCACCAAGAAACATTTGTCGCAAAGTGTATCGAGCCACGCGCCGCGACGGCGTTGACGCTGGCGACCTGACCAGCAATATCGATTGAACCGCTTAGGGCGAGCAAGCCAAGGCGGATTGAATGGGGGATCGATGACCTGGCGGCTTGGATATTCGGGCGCACTTTGGACGGCGGCCTTGGCGATCATTTCGGCCAGTCCGGCGCTTGCGGCCTGCAAGCTCGCCGTAATGGCCGACCTGCCGGTGACGATGACGGGCCTTCGCGCGAGTGTGCCGGTGAAGGTGAACGGCAAGGATACGAGTTTCTGGCTGGATAGCGGCGCGTTTTTCAGCATAATGTCGAAAGCCAAAGCCATCGAACTGGGGTTGACGATTCAGCCGGCGCCTCCGGGGCTTTATATAATCGGTATCGGTGGCCAAGCCTCGGTCGAGGTGGTGACGATCAAATCCTTTGGCATCGTCGGTCAGGATATAAAGAACGTCCAGTTTTTGGTCGGCGGAAGCGACGCCGGCAATGGCCTGATCGGCCGCAACCTGCTGGGGTTGGCGGACACCGAGTTCGACCTAGCCAATGGTGCGGTAAAGATTATCAGGCCTTCAAATTGTGAAAAGGGCGGGCTCGCCTATTGGGCGGCAGGCAAACCCTATTTCACCGTACCGCTGATCACCGGGTCCAATCCCTATGATCATATTTTTCGCCTGCCCATCATGATAAATGGCGTCAAGATCGAGGCGGAACTGGATAGCGGCGCGCCCACATCGCTGCTCACCCGCCGCGCGGCGGAGCGGGCGGGCATCGATTTCACCGCGACCGGCGTCACCCCGTCCGATGGCGTCACCGGCTTTGGCCGGCGGCGGGAGAAGGGGTGGGTCGTGCCGGTCGCCAGCGTTGGGATCGGTGATGAGGAAATCCTCCGCACCAGACTCGAAGTGATCGACAACAGCATCGGTGGCCCCGATGGACCCGATATGCTGCTGGGCGCCGACTTCATGATGGCGCATCATATCTATGTGGCTCGCGGGCAGCGGCGCATCTATTTCACCTATAGCGGTGGCAAGCCTTTCCTCACGGGACAGGCTGCGCCAGAAGGCGTATCGGCGCATCCCACGGACCTGCCTGCCGGCAAGGTCCGGGTAGAGGCAGTAAATGGCGTGCCCGATCCCAAGACGGCCGAAGAATTTGCACGGCGCGGCAACGCCCGTCTGGCAGCCGGCAAGGCCGACGCGGCACTGGCCGATTTGAACGAGGCCGTCCGCCTCTCCCCCGACAAGGCGGCCTATTATGGCGCTCGCTCCCGGGCGCATGAAGCAGTGGGCAATGCTTCCCTTGCCGCTGCCGATATCGACAAGGCGCTGGCGCTCGAGCCCGGCAATGGCGAGTTGCTGATCGTGCGTGCGGTCGAGCGGCTGCACAGGAAGGACAAGGCCGGCGCTCTTGCAGACACCGAAGCGGCGGCGAAGGTCGTTCCGCAATCTTCGCTTCTGTCGCTTGGCATCGCCGATCTGTTCCAGCATCTGGGACAGCCCGCGCGCGCCATCCCGCTGTTCGATGCTGTGATTGACGCTCATCCCGCCGATTCGCAGCTTGCAGCGATGTTGAATGGCCGCTGCTGGCAGCGCGCGCTAGCCAATGTCGATCTCGACAAGGCGCTGGGCGACTGCAATCGCGCGATCAGGCGGGGTGGGATCAATCCTGGCTTCCTCGACAGCCGCGCGCTCGTCTATTTCCGCAAGGGTGATTTCAAGGCGTCCCTCGCGGATTATGACGCGGCGCTGGCCATCAATCCCCGCATCGCCTGGTCGCTTCACATGCGCGGCCTCGTCCGACTTGCGTCGGGGCAGGCCGAAGCGGGCAGGGCCGATCAGGCCGCCGCTGTGGCGATACAGCCGGATATTGCGGAGGAGGCCGCGACTTTCGGCATAGGTCGGACGTCGCCATAACTAACGCGATGCCGTAGCAGGAGGGGCCATCAGGATCGTTTCGGCGGTTCTATCGCCCGAACTTGCGCTGCGTCTTGCCATAGCGCAATTTGCGCGTGCCCGGCTTACCCTCGCTCGCGCGACCGCGGGGCGCAGCGACCTGCTGATCGACCGGAAGTCCAAGCTCTTCTGCCTCCAGCTTGCGGATTTCGTCCCTGATCCGCCCGGCCTCTTCGAACTCCAGGTCCGCCGCTGCGGCACGCATCTTCTTTTCGAGGTCCTCGATATAGGCGCGGAGGTTGTGACCGACCATGTGCGGGCGATCCGCATCGCCAGTATCCACGGTCACCTGGTCGCGCGATGCGACATGGGCGATGATGTCGCCAATGTGGCGCTTGATGGTCGTCGGCGTGATGCCATGTTCCAGATTATAGGCTTCCTGTTTTTCGCGCCGCCGCCCGGTCTCGTTGAGCGCCCGCTCCATACTGCCGGTGATCCGGTCGGCATAGAGGATGACGCGGCCGTCGACATTGCGCGCGGCCCGGCCGATCGTCTGAATGAGCGAGGTTTCCGAGCGCAGAAAGCCTTCCTTGTCGGCATCTAGGATAGCGACGAGGCCGCATTCGGGAATGTCCAGTCCCTCGCGCAGCAGGTTGATGCCGATCAGCACGTCATAGACGCCAAGCCGCAGATCACGGATCAGCTCGATGCGTTCAAGAGTTTCGACGTCGCTATGCATATAGCGGACCTTGATGCCCGCCTCGTGCATGAATTCGGTCAAATCCTCCGCCATCCGCTTGGTCAGAGTGGTGACGAGCGTGCGGTAGCCCTGCGCCGCGACCTTCCGGCATTCGTTGATGAGGTCGTCGACCTGATCCTCGACCGGCTTGATCTCGACCGGCGGATCGATGAGTCCGGTCGGGCGGATCACCTGTTCGCTGAACACGCCGCCGGTCTGCTCCATCTCCCACGATCCGGGCGTCGCCGACACGCTGACCGTCTGCGGTCGCATCGCGTCCCATTCGTTGAAGCGCAGTGGGCGGTTGTCGATGCAACTCGGCAGGCGAAAGCCATATTCGGCGAGCGTAATCTTGCGGCGGTGGTCGCCGCGCGCCATCGCGCCGATCTGGGGCACCGTCTGATGACTTTCGTCCACGAATAGCAGCGCGTTTTCCGGGATATATTCGAACAGGGTCGGCGGCGGTTCGCCGGGTAGACGGCCGGTCAGGAAGCGGGAATAATTCTCGATTCCCGCGCAACTGCCGGTCGCCGCGATCATCTCCAGGTCGAAATTGGTGCGCTGCTCCAGCCGCTGCGCTTCGAGCAGCTTGCCCTCGCTTTCCAACTCCTTAAGCCGCTCGGTCAATTCATGCCGGATCGCCTCCATCGCTTGTTTGAGCGTCGGGCCGGGGGTGACATGGTGCGAGTTGGGAAAGACCTTCACATAGTCGAGCGAGGCGACCTTGCGGCCGGTGAGCGGGTCGAATTCGACAATCTCCTCGATCTCGTTGCCAAAGAAACTGATCCGCCAGGCCGTGTCCTCGTAATGGGACGGGAATATCTCCAGATTGTCGCCCTTGACCCGGAAATTTCCGCGCGAAAAGCCTGCGTCGTTGCGCTTGTACTGGAGCGCAACCAGCTTGCGGATAATCTCCCGCTGGTCCTCGATGCCGCCTTTCTTCATCGAAAAGGTCATGGCCGAATAGGTTTCGACCGACCCGATGCCATAGATGCAACTGACCGATGCGACGATGATGACGTCGTCCCGCTCCAGCAGCGACCGGGTCGCAGAATGGCGCATCCGGTCGATGCTCTCGTTAACGCTCGATTCTTTTTCGATATAGGTGTCCGACCGCGCGACATAGGCTTCAGGCTGGTAATAGTCGTAATAGCTGACGAAATATTCGACCGCGTTTTCCGGAAAGAAGCTTTTGAACTCGCCGTAAAGCTGCGCGGCAAGAATCTTGTTTGGCGCGAGGATGAGGGCGGGGCGTTGCAGCGCCTCGATCACCTTGGCCATGGTGAAGGTCTTGCCCGATCCGGTGACGCCCAGCAGCACCTGATCGCGCTCGCCGGCCAGCGCCTGTTGCACAAGTTCGGGGATGGCGGTGCGCTGATCGCCGGACGGCTCGTAATCGCTGATGAGCTTAAACCGCCTGCCGCCCTCGCTCTTTTCGGGACGTGCGGGGCGATGAGGGACGAAGCTTGTGCCGGTATCCGGTTCTTCGAGCGTGGTGCGGATCTGAATAGCCATCATCACCTGATATGGTCTGCGCGCATTGGGCGTGCAACCACCTGCATGGGTGATGGCCCTGCGCTCAGCCCCGACGGGCGATGTCGGCGAAACGAGCCTTGGCGAGTTGCTGAACCTGAAGCGTGTCTTTCGCCGCTTCCAGAAAACGGCGCGGGTTGATCGGCTGACCATGCAGCCGGACTTCAAAGTGAAGATGCGTGCCCGTGGAACGGCCGGTCGATCCCATGCGCCCGATTGCCTCGCCCCGCGCGATGGGCGCGCCGGTGCGGGCGACAAAGCCGGACAAATGCGCATAGCGGGTCATCAGGCCGTTGCCATGGTCGACTTCGACCACATTGCCATAGCCCTGGCGCTGGCCGACGAAGCTGACGCGGCCCTTTGCAGCGGCGAGGATCGGCTGGCCAAAACTGCCGGGGAAGTCGATGCCGGCATGAAAGGCGGCATGGCCGTTGAACGGATCGCGACGGTAGCCGTAGGAACTGGTCTCCATTCGCGCCACGGTCGGCCTGCCCGACGGAATGCTGATCAGGCTCGTTTCGAGAAACTCCAGCCGGGCAAGGGCGCCCGCGAGCCCCTCAAGTTCCTCTGGCAGCGCTTCGCGGCCACCGCGCCAGGGCACGAACGGGCCACCCTGGGCGTGCGCCGCTGTTTTCGCCAAAGCTGCGGGATTGAGGCCAAAGCTGCGGATCGCGGCTTCCGCCTTGTCGGCGCGGCGCTCGACCACTGCGGTCAGGGCCGAGGCGAAACGACGCTGGCGAGCGTCAATCTTCATCAGCGGCGCAGCTTCGGGCGCCATGCTGATATTTTCGTCAGAATTGATTTTCGCTTTGAGCCGGACCTTCGGTGAGTCGGGCTTCCCGATCAGTCCGGTTCCGGTAACGCCGCGATCTTCAGTACCGAAGTGAGTGCGATAGAGATCGTCCATGAAATCCTGGCGCTCTTCCAGTTCATGGGCGAGATCGTCCACCGACTTGCGATAGGCGGCCACCCTGTTGGCCTTGCCTGCGATCGCCTTGCTTTGTTGGGCGAGCAACGCTTGATCCTGGGCAAGAGCGTTTCGGTGGAGATATAGGCTCCCGCCCAGCGTCGCACAGCCAATGATCAGCGCTGACAGACAGGCGATTCCCGACAGCTGAGCGCGGCGGGAAAGGCGAAAGAATCGCACTTGCGCGCCGGAGCGCAGGAAAATCTCCCGCTCCGGACAAAGGGCGAGTACCCTCGTCCAGAGGTCGGTGACCCCCTTTTTGCATTGCTGGTTCAATTGCGACCCCGTTATGATTCGATCAGGGCCGTTAGCAAAGCATCTCACGTCAGGCGAATCGACGGCTGCCAAGGCGTGACAAAATGACGCCGGGGCGCGACGAAACGATCAGAAGGCAGTCCGGTTCCGTTCAGAGAGAATATTAGTGGGTGCCAGTTGCCATTGGCGCCAGCAGGCCAGGCACATTTTTTGCGGGGACGGCGGCGCTGAAATGAAAACCCTGAGCGTAATGACATCCGCCGGCTCGCAAATAGTCGACTTGGCGAGCATTTTCCACGCCTTCGGCAACGGTGCGAATACCAAGGCTGTAAGCAAGGTTCAGGACGGCGCGGACAATAGCGGCATCGTCGGGATCGGTTTCCAGATCACGTACGAAGCACCGGTCAATCTTGATGATATCGATCGGAAACTGCTTGAGATGCGAAAGCGAGGCGTAGCCGGTGCCAAAATCATCGAGGGCAATAGAGAAGCCCGCGGCGCTCAGCCGATGCAGGCTTCGTTCGACGACCTCCGCATTGCGGCCGAGGAATACCGACTCGGTGACTTCCAGTTCGATCATATGTGACGGCACGCCGGCCTCATCGGCACGCGCGATCAGCCGATCGGGAAACGCCGGATCATGGAGTTCGACGCCCGGAATATTCACCGCGACATGCCCGACATTCAGTCCCGCCCGCTGCCACTGGCCGCATTGCGCCAAAACCTGCCCCAGCATCCGGTCGGTCAGCGCCCGACCAAGTTCGGGGTGTTCGAAAGCGGCGGCGATATCGCCCGGCATCATGATGGAGCCATCCGCGCGGACGCAGCGGAGCAATGCTTCGAACCCGATGATCTGGCCTGTCGCGAGTTCGACCTTGGGCTGATACCAGGGCATGGGCGGGGTATGGACCAGCGCGTCGCGGGCGCGTTCGAGCATTCGTGCCTCCCGCTGCCAATTGTCGAGCAGTCGGTGCTCGAACAGGCAGGCGCGGCCCCGGCCACCATTTTTCGCTTCGTAAAGCGCAATGTCCGCATGTTTCATCAGGTCGGAAATATCCTGTGCATGATCGGGGAAGAGCGCAACCCCCATGCTCACGCGGCAATCGATCGACCGGTCGGCATAGTCGATCGGGAGATGGAGCCGAGCGGTCATGCGCGTCAGGATCGCCTGAAGATCGGCGATGCCCGGGAGCCGGGTCAGGAGGACGGCAAATTCATCGCCGCCCATGCGCGCGACCAGATCGCCGGGGCGAAGCGCCTCGCGCAGGCGTCTGGCGACCGTGCAAAGCAGAGCATCGCCGGCGTCATGCCCCGCACTATCATTGACGCGTTTGAATTCGTCGACGTCGATCAGCACGACCGCCATCGACGTATCGCCGTGCAGCGTGCCGGTGGCTGCTTGGGCCAGTGCGGCCATGAAGTGTGAGCGGTTGGCGAGCCCCGTCAGTGCGTCGGTCATGGCAAGATGGGCCAAATGGCGCTCGGCGTCTTTCCGATCCGTTATGTCCACGGTACTTGAAAGGACGCGCTCTTCTCCGTCGATGATGATCGGGCGGCATGACAGCAACACTTCGCGAACGACGCCATTCTCGCCCTCTATACGGCATTCATGATCGTCGATCGCCTCCCCGGCTTTAACCCGCAGCAGCGGCTGGCCCCGGCCACCGGCGACGTCATCGATGACGCGCAGCTTCGCGGGGGAGCCACAATTTCCAAAGGCGCGTGTGAAAGCGTCGTTGAAGCGGGTCAACTCGCCATCGTAGCGTGTGACGACGAGCGGTACGGGCACGGCCATGAAAATTCGCTCCAGCGTTTCACTGCTCCGCGCGAGCGCAACATGGGCGGCCTTGGCGATTTCGCTCGCCATCCACGCCTGCCTTTGCAGCCGATTGGTGCGCGAAACCGCGATCCACATTCCGCAATGGAGGATCAGCATGGCCAGGGCCATACCGGCATTCGTATGAGAGGAAGGGAGCGGTGCCAGATAGCCTATAAGCATGGCCAGGCAGCATCCCATCCCGCCACCGACATTGCCGCGAAAGCTGGTCGGCACCACGAGGTAAAAGACCAGAGGTAGCATCACCATGACGAAAATCGCGATATCGCTGCGCGAACTGACGAGGAAAGCGACACCGATCGCCGTCCCGCATTGCCAGGCGAAACAGATGCGTTCGACCCTTTTGAAGCTCGTCATGTGGCGGCAGAGCGACAGGCATGTGAGCGACCAGAGAATGACGAACAGGCGCGCCGGGATGGCGACAAAGAAATGCGGGGTGCCGGCAAAGCGCCAGTCGCTCATGAGGAACAGGCTATTGAGGATGGCGGACAGGATGAACAGCGTTCGCGCATGTCGCCGCGATTCGTCGAGCCGGCCGCCCTGGAAGGCCGCTTCCCGGGCAGAATTTTCAAATTCGCCCGATATGATAGAAAGCTCGCTCACATTCTGTCCGTCTGTCAGGGCCTTTGTCAGCGTCTCTCATCCATGCTAGGCCATTTATCCTTATCAATCCGCTAACGAACCGCCCGATAACGCTCGTCCCTCGACCGTTCGTCCTGTTCGCCCGAGCAGCTTGACCCATTGGTGCGGTGTAGCTATAGGGCGCGCCTGCCCAGCGGCCTGCCGTGCCGGGACTCGTCTTTATTAAGACTTGCCTTTCGGTCGTCATTCCCCGGGTGGAAACAGAGCTGAACATTACCGGGTGCTCTTGCGGCTCCAGGGGGCGTCTTCGCCCACCGGGGCGTTTGCTGTTGGAAACGATGGCAGGGAATGCAGGGCGCAGGGCGGTAAAGTAACTGAAAAGGTGAAGGGCTTCATGCCGACGATTAACCAGCTGGTCCGCAAGGGCCGCGATCCGCAGAAGGCCAAGTCCAAGGTCCCTGCGATGGAAGCCAACCCGCAGAAGCGTGGCGTTTGCACGCGCGTCTATACGACGACTCCGAAAAAGCCGAACTCGGCGCTCCGCAAGGTGGCCAAGGTTCGCCTGGTCAACCAGCGCGAAGTCATCACCTATATTCCAGGTGAAGGCCACAACCTCCAGGAGCACAGCGTCGTGCTGATCCGCGGCGGTCGTGTCCGCGATCTTCCCGGCGTTCGCTACCATGTGCTGCGCGGCGTTCTGGATACCCAGGGCGTCAAGGACCGCAAGCAGAGCCGTTCGAAGTACGGCGCGAAGCGTCCGAAGTAAGGGAGACCAGAGATATGTCACGTCGTCGTCGCCCCGAAAAGCGCATCATCCTGCCCGATCCCCGCTATGGCGATCAGGTGCTTTCCAAATTCATGAACAGCGTCATGTATGACGGCAAGAAGGCCGTGGCCGAGCAGATCGTCTACGGCGCGCTCGAAACCGTCGAAGCGAAGTCCAAGAAGGACCCGATCGCCCTGTTCCATGACGCGCTCAACAACATCAAGCCCGGCATCGAAGTCCGCAGCCGCCGCGTCGGCGGTGCGACCTATCAGGTGCCGGTCGAGGTTCGTCCCGAGCGTTCGCAGGCTCTGGCGATCCGCTGGCTGATCACCGCCGCGCGCAACCGTAGCGAGACCACCATGGCTGCCCGTTTGTCGGGCGAACTGCTGGACGCCGCCAACAATCGCGGCAACGCGGTCAAGAAGCGTGAAGATACGCACCGGATGGCGGAAGCCAACCGCGCCTTCTCGCATTACCGCTGGTAAACGCTTCGGATCGGGTGCTTTTGGGCGCCTCTTCTGTCCCGTGGTTCCAATAAACTTGTCCGTTCGCCAAGGGTGTCTACCCATGGCGAACGGATTGGTTTAGGGGCCGCACGCAAGACCTGAATACCAACCGCCGGTGCGCCGGCAACGGAGAAGCATCATGGCCCGCAGCCATCCGCTCAACATGTATCGCAACATCGGCATCATGGCGCATATCGACGCCGGCAAGACGACGACGACCGAGCGAATCCTGTTTTATACCGGTAAGTCGTACAAGATCGGCGAAGTCCACGACGGCGCCGCCACGATGGACTGGATGGAGCAGGAGCAGGAGCGCGGGATCACGATCACGTCTGCGGCCACGACTTGCTTCTGGAAAGACCACCGCATCAATATCATCGACACCCCCGGGCACGTCGACTTCACCATCGAAGTCGAGCGTTCGCTGCGCGTGCTCGATGGCGCCGTGGCGTGCTTCGATGGCGTGGCTGGCGTTGAGCCGCAGTCGGAAACGGTGTGGCGTCAGGCGGACAAATACAAGGTCCCGCGGATGTGCTTCGTCAACAAGCTCGACCGGACGGGAGCCGATTTTTATTATTGCGTGCAGTCGATCATCGACCGCCTGGGCGCCAAGCCTGCCGTACTGTACCTGCCGATCGGGACGGAGAGCGATTTCAAGGGTCTTGTCGATCTGGTCGAGAACCGCGCGATCATCTGGAAGGATGAGTCGCTGGGCGCCGAGTTCTTCTTCGAGGAGATCCCCGCCGACCTCGCCGACAAGGCGGCCAAATATCGCAGCGAACTCATCGAACTCGCCGTCGAGCAGGACGACGAGGCGATGGAAGCCTATCTGGAAGGCAATGAACCGGATGCAGCAACGCTGAAGGCGCTGATCCGCAAGGGCGCGCTGAATCAGTCGTTCGTGCCGGTGGTGTGCGGTTCGGCGTTCAAGAACAAGGGCGTTCAGCCACTTCTCGACGCAATCGTGGACTATATGCCCAGCCCGCTGGATATCGAAGACGTGCAGGGCGTGAAGATGGACAGCGACGAGAAGGATAGCCGTCCGCCCACGGACGACGCGCCGTTCAGCGCGCTCGCCTTCAAGGTGATGAACGACCCGTTCGTCGGCACGCTGACCTTTGCCCGCATCTATTCGGGAATCCTGACCAAGGGCACCTATCTGAACTCGGTCAAGGACAAGAAGGAAAAGGTCGGGCGCATGCTCGAAATGCATGCCAACGACCGTAAGGACGTGGACGAGGCATTTGCCGGCGACATCATCGCGCTGGCGGGCATGAAGGAAACCACTACCGGCGATACGTTGTGCGCCGAGCGGTTCCCGATCGTTCTTGAACGGATGGAATTCCCCGATCCGGTGATCGAGCTGTCGGTCGAACCCAAGACCAAGGCCGACCAGGAAAAAATGGGCGTCGCGCTCAATCGTCTTTCGGCCGAAGATCCCAGCTTCCGCGTTTCGACTGATCACGAATCGGGTCAGACGATTATCAAGGGCATGGGCGAGCTTCATCTCGAAATCCTCGTCGACCGCATGAAGCGGGAGTTCAAGGTCGAGGCGAATGTCGGCGCGCCGCAGGTGGCGTATCGCGAATATCTCAAAAAGGCGGTCGACGTCGATTATACCCACAAGAAGCAGTCGGGCGGCACGGGCCAGTTCGGCCGCATCAAGGTGAAGGTCGCGCCGGGCGAGCGCGGCGCGGGCATCATCTTCAAGGACGAGATCAAGGGCGGTAACATTCCCAAGGAATTCATCCCCGCGATTGAAAAGGGTATGCGCGAAACCGCGGCTTCGGGATCGCTGATCGGCTTCCCGATCATCGACTTCGACATCACCCTGTATGACGGTGCCTATCATGACGTCGATTCGTCGGCACTGGCGTTCGAAATTACCGGTCGCGCCGCGATGCGCGAAGTCGCGCAGAAGGCGGGCATCACGCTGCTCGAACCGATCATGAAAGTCGAGGTCGTGACCCCGGAAGATTATCTCGGTGACGTCATCGGCGACATGAACAGCCGTCGTGGCCAGATCCAAGGCACCGACAGCCGCGGCAACGCGCAGACCGTCGATGCCATGGTCCCGCTGGCTAATATGTTCGGTTATGTGAACTCGCTGCGCTCCTTTACCCAGGGCCGCGCGAGCTACTCGATGTCCTTCTCGCACTATGACGAAGTGCCGCAGAACGTCGCCGACGAAGTGAAGGCCAAGATGGCCTGAAAATCCTGATCCGGCCCGTGGCAGCGGGTCGGTTAGGCCTTTCATTATGCGAATTTGCTGCTATGGACGCGCCTTCGCAAGGCGCGGCCGAGCGGTCAAACCCATCGGATTTGATTAGAAGGTAGGATAAAATGGCGAAAGCTAAGTTTGAGCGGACGAAGCCGCATTGCAACATCGGCACCATCGGTCACGTCGACCATGGCAAGACCTCGCTGACGGCAGCGATCACGAAGGTGCTTGCCGAAACCGGCGGCGCGACCTTCACCAGCTACGATAATATCGACAAGGCGCCAGAAGAGCGCGCTCGCGGCATCACCATTTCGACCGCACACGTCGAATATGAAACCGAAGCGCGCCACTATGCGCACGTCGATTGCCCCGGCCACGCCGACTATGTGAAGAACATGATCACGGGTGCCGCCCAGATGGACGGCGCGATCCTGGTCGTGTCCGCCACCGACGGCCCGATGCCACAGACCCGCGAGCACATCCTGCTCGCCCGGCAGGTCGGCGTTCCCCAGCTGGTCGTGTTCATGAACAAGGTCGACCTGGTCGACGACGCCGAGATTCTCGAGCTCGTTGAGCTGGAAATTCGCGAGCTGCTGAGCAGCTATGATTTCGATGGCGATAACATCCCCATCATCCCCGGTTCGGCCGTTGCCGCTCTGCAGGACAAAACCCCCGAGATCGGCCACGACGCCGTTCTGAAGCTGATGGCAGCCGTCGACAGCTGGATCCCGCAGCCCGAGCGCCCCGTTGACAAGCCTTTCCTGATGCCGATCGAAGACGTGTTCTCGATCTCGGGTCGCGGTACGGTCGTTACCGGCCGCGTCGAGACCGGCATCGTCAAGGTCGGCGAGGAAGTCGAGATCGTCGGCATCAAGGACACCCGCAAGACCACCGTCACGGGCGTTGAAATGTTCCGCAAGCTGCTCGACGAAGGTCGTGCGGGCGACAATATCGGTGCGCTGGTTCGCGGCGTTGGCCGTGAAGACGTCGAGCGTGGTCAGGTTCTCTGCAAGCCCGGCACGATCAAGCCGCACACCGATTTCGACGCCGAAATCTATGTGCTGTCGAAGGAAGAGGGTGGCCGTCACACGCCGTTCTTCGCCAACTATCGTCCGCAATTCTACTTCCGCACCACGGACGTCACCGGCGAAGTCGTACTTCCCGAGGGCACCGAAATGGTGATGCCGGGCGACAATGTGAAGCTGACAATCAAGCTCATCGCGCCGATCGCGATGGACGCCGGTCTGCGCTTCGCAATCCGTGAAGGCGGTCGTACCGTCGGCGCAGGGGTTGTCGGCACGATCACGAAGTAATATAGGCGCCGCAGCGGCGCGGATCATCTGATTCGCGCCGCTCGGATTTCTATCGCCTCGGACCTATCCTCGCCGGCACTGCGCTAGAGGGTAAAACGGGGCGATTTGTTTTTGATTTGCTGCATTTTCGGACTCGCCAGGCTTCGCCTGACTTGAAAATGCTCTGGTTTGGCTCTTTCGCATCGGTAGTAGGACATGGACAGCAACATCCGCATTCGCCTCAAGGCGTTCGATCATCGCGTGCTCGATCAGGCGACCGGCGACATCGCCGACACCGCCCGCCGCACCGGCGCCCTTATTCGCGGCCCCATTCCTCTGCCGACGCGCATCGAAAAGTTCACGGTCAACCGTGGCCCGCACATCGACAAGAAGTCGCGCGAGCAATTTGAGGTCCGCACGTACAAGCGCATGCTTGACATTGTGCAGCCGACGCCGCAGACGGTCGACGCGCTGATGAAGCTGGATCTGGCTGCCGGCGTGAACGTCGAGATCAAACTCGCTTAAGCGGGTTTGCCTTTAGCCCCGGCGAAGGCCGGGGTGGCAAGCCAGCAAGTCCCTGCAATCCGTTAGGAAGGCAGGGTATCGGGCATCTTCGGGAAACCGGGGGCTCAAAACGACACAAGGGATACCGCGCAGCCTCGGCTGTGGTCCTGGTCCCCCGTCGCCGTCCCCGAGAGGGGGCAGCATCCAACCCGGACGGGGTGATCTACATATTGGGTTGGCCGCGAAGGAGAAATCCCGAGCGGTTTTTTCGTTGGATACGCCCGCTGCTAAGGTGGGCCTCTATGGGAGTAATCAGTGATGCGCACAGGCGTGATCGCTAAGAAAGTCGGGATGACCCGCTTGTTTCAGGACGATGGGCGCCATGTCCCCGTCACTGTGCTCGCGCTCGAGGGCAACCAGGTCGTAGCGCGCAAGGAAACCGATCGTGACGGCTATATCGCCGTTCAGCTCGGTGCCGGCGTCGCCAAGGCCAAGAATGTCGCCAAGCCGCAGCGCGGCCATTTCGGCAAGGCCGAAGTCGAGCCCAAAGCACGTCTCGTCGAATTTCGCGTTGCCGAGGATGCGCTCCTCGATGTCGGCGCTGAAATTGCTGCTGACCATTTCATTGCCGGCCAGCTGGTCGACGTGGCCGGTCACACGCAGGGCAAGGGCTTTGCTGGTGCCATGAAGCGTTGGGGGTTCGGCGGCTTGCGTGCTACCCACGGCGTGTCACTTTCGCACCGTTCGCATGGTTCTACCGGTAACCGGCAGGATCCGGGTCGCGTCTTCAAAAACAAGAAGATGGCCGGCCACATGGGTGATCGTGAGCGGACGCAACAGAATCTGGAAATCGTCCGCACGGACGTTGAGCGCGGCCTTCTGTTCGTCAAGGGCAGCGTGCCTGGCGCGAAGGGCACCTGGCTGACGGTCAAGGACGCCGTAAAGGTACCTCGCCCGGCCGACGTTCCCTATCCCGCCAGCCTGATCGCCAAGGGCGTCGTCCACGAAGAAGACGACACGACACCGGGCATGGTCCCTGAAGCGGCCGTGCACCCGATCGCGGCGCTGCCGGGCGATGATGAAGTCAAGGCTGGTGTGGCCGCTTCTGATGCGCAGGCCAATGACGAGGGCGTCAACGATGCCCAGAACGCAACCCCGGCCGCCGGCGATAATGCCGGCGCCACCGACGGCCAGGAGGGCTAAACCATGAAGGTCAATGTACAGACCCTCGACGCACAGGCCGCTGGCGATCTGGATCTCGACGATGCCGTGTTCGGCGTCGAGCCCCGCGCCGACATCCTGCACCGCGTCGTCACCTGGCAGCTCGAAAAGCGCCGCGGCACGGCCCGCGGCACGCGGGAGCGGAGCGAAGTTGCCCGCACCGGCAAGAAGTTCGGTCGTCAAAAGGGTGGCGGTACGGCTCGTCACGGCGATCGCCGCGCGCCGATCTTCATCGGCGGTGGTAAGGCGCACGGCGCCCGCGTCCGCGACTTCAATCCGTCGCTGAACAAGAAGGTTCGCGCGCTCGGCCTTAAGATGGCGCTGTCGTCGAAGGTGAAGGACGGCTCGCTGACCATCATCGACAGCCTGGACGTGGCCGAAGGCAAGACCAAGGCCCTCGTGGCCAGTCTCGCCAAGCTGAACCTCACCAAGGTGCTGTTCATCGACGGCGACGCGGTGAACGTCAGCTTCGCCAAGGCGTCGGCCAATATCATCGGCGTGGACCTGCTGCCGGCTGTCGGCGCCAATGTCTACGACATCCTGAAAGCCGACTCGCTGGTGCTCACCCGCGCTGCGGTCGAAAAGCTGGAGGCCCGTTTCAATGGCTAAAAAGCAAGCCGGCACCGTCGACAACCGTCATTATGACGTGGTTGTCGCGCCGCACATCACCGAGAAGTCGACGCTTCTGAGTGAGAACAACGCCGTGGTTTTCAAGGTCGCGAACGATGCGACCAAGCCGGAAATCAAGGCGGCCGTCGAAGCGATCTGGGGCGTCAGCGTCACGAGCGTGAACACCCTGGTCACCAAGGGCAAGACGAAGCGCTGGAAGGGTAAACCTTACACGCGCTCTGATGTGAAGAAGGCGATCGTCCGTCTGGCCGAGGGCCAGTCGATCGACATCACCGAGGGAGTCCGCTGAGATGGCTCTGAAGCATTATAACCCGACGAGCCCGGCCCAGCGCGGCCTGATCCTCGTCGACAAGTCCAGCCTGCACAAGGGCAAGCCCGTCAAGGCGCTGACCGAAGGCAAGCGCAAGACCGGTGGTCGCAACAACAAGGGTCATGTGACCTCGCGCGGCATCGGCGGCGGGCACAAGCAGCGCTATCGCATCATCGACTTCAAGCGTCGCTTGTGGGATGTCGAGGGTACGGTCGAGCGTCTGGAATATGACCCTAACCGCACTGCCTTCATCGCGCTGGTCAACTATCCTGACGGCACCCAGGCCTATATCCTGGCGCCGCAGCGTCTTGCCCCCGGTGACAAGGTCATCGCGGCCAAGAAGACCGACGTAAAGCCGGGCAACGCGATGGAACTGGGTCAGATGCCGGTCGGCACGATCATCCACAATATCGAGATGAAGCCGGGCAAGGGTGGTCAGCTCTGCCGTTCGGCAGGCACTTACGCCCAGCTCGTCGGTCGTGATCGCGGCATGGTGATGGTGCGTCTGTCGTCGGGTGAGCAGCGTTATATCCGCTCGGATTGCATGGGCACGATCGGCGCCGTCAGCAATCCCGACAACGGCAACACCAATCTCGCCAAGGCGGGCCGCAACCGGTGGAACGGCATTCGTCCGCTTACCCGCGGCGTCGCCAAGAACCCGGTCGATCACCCTCATGGTGGTGGTGAAGGCCGGACCTCGGGCGGCCGTCATCCGGTTACCCCATGGGGCAAGCCGACCAAGGGTGCTCGTACCCGTCATAACAAGTCGACCGACAAGATGATCATCCGGTCGCGTCACGCCAAGAAGAAGAGGTAATCCGCGATGGCTCGTTCCGTCTGGAAAGGTCCGTTCGTGGACCTCAGCCTTCTGAAGAAGGCAGAAACGGCGCAGGACGCCGGTGGCCGCGCCCCGATCAAGACCTGGTCGCGTCGTTCCACCATCCTGCCCCAGTTCGTCGGCCTGACGTTTAACGTCTATAATGGCCGCAAGCATGTTCCGGTCTCCGTGAACGAGGATATGGTGGGTCACAAGCTGGGCGAATTCGCCCCGACCCGCTTCTTCCCCGGCCACGCCGCCGACAAGAAGGGCAAGCGCTAATGGGCAAGGAAAAGTCCCCCCGCCGGGTTGCGGACAATGAGGCACTGGCCGTCGGCACGCAAATTCGCGGTTCGGCCCAGAAGCTGAACCTCGTCGCGACGCTGATCCGGGGTCGCAAGGTCGAGGACGCGCTCAACATCCTGACCTTCTCGAAGAAGGCGATGGCGGTCGACGTGCGCAAGGTGCTGGCGTCGGCCATCGCCAATGCGGAGAATAATCACAATCTGGACGTCGACAGCCTGGTCGTCGCGGAAGCATCGGTGGGCAAGGCGTTCACGCTCAAGCGCTTCCATGCTCGCGGCCGCGGCAAGTCGACGCAGATCCTCAAGCCCTTCAGCCGCGTACGCATCGTCGTGCGTGAAGCTGGCGAAGAAGCGGAGGCGTAAGCTCATGGGTCATAAAAGCAATCCGATCGGTCTGCGTCTTCAGATCAACCGCACTTGGGACAGCCGCTGGTATGCCGAAGGCGCCGACTATGGCCGTCTGCTGCTGGAAGATCTCAAGATTCGCAAGTTCATCATGAAGACGATGCCCCAGGCAGCGATCTCCAAGGTGGTGATCGAGCGCCCGGCCAAGCTGTGCCGGATTTCGATCTACGCGGCGCGCCCCGGTGTCATCATCGGCAAGAAGGGTGCGGACATCGAGAAGCTTCGCAAGAAGCTTGCCGCTTTCACCACGTCCGACGTGTCGCTGAACATCGTCGAGATCCGCAAGCCCGAAGTCGACAGCCGTCTCGTGGCGCAAGGCATCGCCGATCAGCTGGAGCGCCGGGTGGCGTTCCGCCGGGCGATGAAGCGTGCGGTGCAGTCGGCCCTGCGTCTGGGCGCCGAGGGGATCAAGATCACCTGCGGCGGTCGCCTGGGCGGTGCCGAGATCGCCCGCGTCGAATGGTATCGCGAAGGCCGCGTTCCGTTGCACACGCTGCGCGCGAACGTAGATTACGCCGAGGCCGAAGCGCACACGGCCTATGGCGTGTGCGGTATCAAGGTCTGGATCTTCAAGGGCGAGATCCTGGGTCATGACCCGATGGCTACCGACCGGCTCATGCTGGAGGCTCAGACCTCCGGCGTGCGCCCGGCGCGCTGAACATAAGGTAGGTATAGCGTCATGCTGCAACCGAAGAAGATGAAGTTCCGCAAGACCTTCAAGGGTCGGATCAAGGGCGATGCGAAGGGCGGCACCGCGCTGAACTTCGGTGCCTATGGTCTCAAAGCCATGGAGCCCGAGCGGATCACCGCGCGCCAGATCGAAGCGGCCCGCCGCGCGATCACCCGTCACATCCGCCGTCAGGGCCGTTTGTGGATCCGTATATTCCCCGACGTTCCGGTGACGAAGAAACCCGCCGAAGTCCGCCAGGGCAAGGGCAAGGGTTCGGTAGAATATTGGGCGGCTCGCGTCGCTCCCGGCCGCATCCTGTTCGAACTCGACGGTGTGCCCGGTCCGCTCGCAGCAGAGGCCTTCTCGCGCGCCGCGATGAAGCTGCCCATCAAGACGAAGGTTGTCGCCCGCCTCGGCGACACCTCGCATCTGGAGGGTTGATCATGGCGAACGTCGCTGACCTCAAGACCAAAACCGACGACGAACTGTCGAGCGAACTCAACAGCCTGAAGCGCGAGCAGTTCAACCTGCGTTTCCAGGCGGCGACCAACCAGCTGGAAAAGCCCAGCCGGGTCAAGGACGTCCGCCGGTCGATCGCGCAGATCAAGACCCTACAGACCGAGCGCAACCGCTCGGCTGCGAAGTAAAGGAACCACACGATGCCCAAGCGCGTGCTGACGGGAACTGTGGTTTCCGACAAGACCGACAAGACGGTGGTCGTTCGCGTAGAGCGCAAGGTGAAACATGCGCTCTACGGCAAGATCATTCGCCGTTCGAAGAAATATCATGCCCATGACGAGGGCAATGTCTACAAGGAAGGCGAGACGGTACGCATCGAGGAGACCGCCCCGATTTCCAAGCTCAAGACCTGGAAGGTCGTCGAGCGCGTGGACACCCACAAGTCGCCTGAAACGGCGGCCTGAGGCCAGTCACTGATCCAGAGTCGCGATAGCTGAAACGCGGGGCTGGCTTTTCTTCGGAGAAGCGGTTACAGGCCCGCGCTTCTGGCTTTCGGATCCTCCGGGTCGAAGCCACGAATACGGAACCGCCGGGATCGTCTCGGTAGGCCAGACAAGAAGGAACCGGATCCATGATCCAGATGCAATCCAATCTTGACGTCGCGGACAATAGCGGCGCCAAGCGCGTCCAGTGCATCAAGGTGCTGGGCGGGTCGAAGCGGCGTTTCGCCGGTGTCGGCGACATCATCGTCGTTTCCGTCAAGGAAGCCCAGCCGCGCGGCAAGGTGAAGAAGGGCGACGTTCACCGCGCCGTCATCGTGCGCACGGCCAAGGACATTCGCCGCGCCGATGGCTCGGTCATTCGTTTCGACGGCAATGCCGCCGTGCTCATCAACAAGAATGAAGAGCCGATCGGCACGCGTATCTTCGGCCCCGTGGTGCGCGAACTGCGCGCCAAGAAGCATATGAAGATCATCTCTCTTGCGCCTGAGGTGCTGTAATGAGCGCTGCTAGAATCAAGAAGGGCGACAAGGTCGTCATACTCGCGGGCAAGGACAAGGGCCGCACCGGCACCGTGCTCCAGATGTTCCCCAAAGAGGAGAAGGTTCTGGTCGAGGGCGTCAACGTCCATGCCAAGCACCGCAAGCCCGATCAGGCGAACCCGCAGGGCGGCATCGACCGCAAGCCCGCGCCGTTGCACATTTCGAATGTGGCGATCGCTGGCGCCGACGGCAAGCCGACCCGCGTCCGTTTCGAGGACCGCGACGGCAAGAAGGTCCGCGTGGCCGTGAAGTCCGGGGAGACGCTGTAATGGCTGACACATATATTCCGCGTTCCAAGGCGCTCTATGACGCCGAGATCGCCAAGGCGATGACCGAGAAATTCGGTTACAAGAACGTCATGGAAGTGCCCAAGATCGAAAAGGTCGTGCTCAATATGGGCGTGGGCGAAGCGACGCAGGACAAGAAGAAGGTCACGCAGGCTGCCGAGGAAATGGAGCAGATTGCAGGCCAGAAGCCGGTCATCACCAAGGCGAAGAAGTCGATCGCGCAGTTCAAGCTGCGTGAAGGCATGCCCATCGGTGCGAAGGTTACGCTTCGTCGCGAGCGCATGTACGAATTTCTCGACCGCCTGGTGAACATCGCCATGCCCCGCATCCGCGATTTTCGTGGCCTCAACCCCAAGTCGTTCGACGGCCGTGGCAATTATGCCTTCGGCATCAAGGAGCAGCTGATTTTCCCGGAGATCAGCTACGACAAGATCGACAAGGTGCGCGGCATGGACGTGATCGTCACCACCACCGCGAAGACGGACGATGAAGCGCGCGAACTGCTGCGCCTTTTCGGTTTCCCGTTCCCGCAGGAAGAAGAGAAGCAGGCGGCCTGAACAGGCCCCGCTTCTCTCCCAACGCCTAAGGCAAAGGAAGAGAACTTAAGTCATGGCGAAACTGAGTTCCATCAACAAGAATGAGCGTCGCAAGAAGCTGGTCAAGAAATATGCCGGCAAATATGCGCGTTTGCGTGCGGTAGCCGACGACAAGTCGGCCGACGATTCGGACCGCCTGATGGCGCGGCTCAAGATGGCCGAAATTCCCCGCAACGGTAACCCGACACGCGTTCGGAACCGCTGCGAGGTGACCGGCCGTCCGCGTGCCTATTACCGCAAGTTCCGGCTCTGCCGCATTCAGCTGCGCGATCTGGCCAATAAAGGCCTGATCCCCGGCGTCACCAAGTCGAGCTGGTAAGGATATCATCTCATGGCATTGACCGATCCCCTGGGTGATATGCTCACCCGTATCCGCAACGGGCAGCAGGCAAAGAAGGACAGCGTTATGTCCCCCGCCAGCAAGCTGCGCGCTCGCGTGCTCGACGTGCTCCAGCGCGAAGGCTATATCCGCGGTTATTCCGAGGAAGCCATTGGCCAGCATCCGGGCCTGCGCATCGAGCTTAAATATTTCGAGGGCCAGCCTGCGATCAAGCATGTGGCCCGTGTTTCCAAGCCCGGCCGCCGCGTCTATTCCGGTTCGAAAGAGCTGCCGGTGGTGCGCAACGGCCTTGGCATCACCATTGTCTCGACGCCTCGTGGCGTTCTGTCCGACGCCGAAGCGCGTGAGCAGAATGTCGGCGGCGAAGTGCTCGCGGAGGTGTTCTGATGAGCCGCATCGGTAAAAAGCCGGTCGCGATCCCGAACGGGGTAACGGCGACGATCGAGGGCGGGCAGCTGTCGGTGAAGGGTCCCAAGGGCACACTCGCCCTCGCGATGCGCGACGAGATCAGCTACACGCTGGAAAATGATGGCATTTCGGTTCAGCCGGCCAACAAGACCAAACAGGCTCGCGCCTTCTGGGGGATGCAGCGTACGCTCGTTCAGAACCTGATCACCGGCGTGACGGAGGGCTTCACCAAGAAGCTCCTCATCACCGGCGTTGGTTACAGGGCGAACTCGCAAGGCAAGAATCTGAAGCTGCAGCTGGGCTACAGCCACGACGTCGATTTCGCGATCCCCGACGGGATCGAGATCAAGACCCCGGATAACACCACGGTCGAGATCATCGGTATCGACAAGCAGAAGGTCGGCCAGGTAGCCGCCGAAATCCGTCGCTGGCGTAAGCCCGAACCCTATAAGGGCAAGGGCATCAAGTACGAAGGCGAGTTCATCTTCCGCAAGGAAGGGAAGAAGAAGTAAGATGGCAAAGCTTTCCCTCTTCGAGCGGCGTCGCCGCCGCGTCCGTACCGCGCTCAAGGCGCGCTCGGGCCAGAACCCCCGTCCCCGTCTGTCGATCCATCGCTCGGGCCGTCACATCTACGCTCAGGTCATCGACGACGCTGCCGGCTCGACCGTCGCCGCCGCTTCGACTCTGGACAAGGATGTCGGCGCCAAAGCGCTCGGCAAGACCGGCGCGACGTCCGATGCTGCTGCCGATGTCGGCAAGCGCATCGCCGAAGCGGCCACCAAGGCGGGCGTGACCAAGGTCGTGTTCGACCGCGGAGGCTTTCTTTTCCATGGCCGCGTCAAGGCGCTGGCCGATGCGGCCCGTGAAGCCGGGCTGGAGTTCTGAACATGGCAGATGAAAACACCACCGGCGCTGGCAACCAGCCCGAGACCGTTCTGGGTCAGGATTCGAGCCCGCAGGAGTTAGTCCAGCCGCAGCAGGAAAATCGCGGTCCCGGCCGTGGCGCTCGCGGCAATCGCAGCGGCGGCAACAACCGTGGCGGCAATGATCGTGGTGGCCGTGGCCGTCGTGACGACCGCCGTGGCGGCAATCGCGACGACGATGGCGGCGAAGAGCTGATCGAGAAGCTGGTCCACATCAACCGCGTGTCGAAGACGGTCAAGGGCGGCAAGCGCTTCGGCTTCGCGGCGCTGGTCGTGGTCGGTGACGGTAAGGGCAAGGCCGGTTTCGGCCATGGCAAGGCGCGCGAAGTGCCCGAGGCGATCAGCAAGGCGACGGCTTCGGCCAAGAAGGCGATGGTTCGCATTCCGCTCAAGGAAGGCCGCACGCTGCACCATGATGGTCTGGGCCATTTCGGTGCCGGCAAGGTGACGTTGCGTTCGGCCCCGGCCGGTACGGGCATCATCGCCGGCGGCCCGATGCGCGCCGTGTTCGAAAGCCTGGGCGTAGCGGATGTCGTGACCAAGTCGAACGGCACGTCGAACCCCTATAATATGATCCGGGCGACCTTCGAGGCGCTGAACGAACAGACCAGCCCCAAATCGGTGGCGCAGCGTCGCGGCAAGAAGGTTGCTGACCTGCTTCGTCGTGGCGGCGCCTCGGTCGAGGTCGCTCAGGCCGACGCCGAAGCGATTGCGGAGTAACTGATATGGCCAAAATCAAGATCAAGCAGATCGGTTCGCCGATCCGCCGCCCTGCCGACCAGAAGAAAATTCTGATCGGTCTCGGGCTTGGCAAGATGCACCGGGTGGTGGAGCTTGAGGACACGGCGGAAGTCCGCGGTGCCATCAAGAAGCTGCCCCATATGGTGGCAGTGGTCGAGGGCTGAACGGCCCGGCCATCCGAAGAAATGAAGCGCAAAGAGGGGGAGACCCCTCTTTCGTTTTTTAGAGAGAGGCGCTAATGGCGCCGCTCCATTGGCTCCCACGGGGGCAGCGCGAACCAAGCGAAAGCGAGTGCACCATGACTTTCAAGCTGAACGACATCAAGGATAATGACGGCGCCCGCAAGGGCCGGATGCGCGTCGGACGCGGCATCGGCTCGGGCAAGGGCAAGACTGCCGGGCGCGGCCAGAAGGGTGCCAAGGCGCGCTCGGGTGTCGCCATCAACGGTTTCGAGGGTGGCCAGATGCCGCTCCACATGCGCATCCCGAAGCGCGGCTTCAACAACATCTTCGCCAAGGATTTCGCGATCGTGAACCTGGGCACCATCCAGAAGGCGATCGAGGAAGGCAAGCTCGATGCGGCTGCAACCATCGATCATGCCGCGCTCAAGGCCGCGAACCTCGCCCGTGGCGGCAAGGATGGCGTACGCCTGCTCGCCAAGGGTGAACTGACCGCCAATGTCAGCTTCCTGGTCGCCGGCGCGTCCAAGGGCGCGATCGAGGCCGTCGAGAAGACCGGCGGCAAGGTCGAGGTGATCGAGGTCGTGGCCGCCGCCGACAAGGCGAAGGCGAAGAAGGGCACGGCTCTGGCCGCCGCCAAGGCCGCGCGGAAAGCCTAAGCTTCCTCCAGACTTGCAAGCGTGGCCCCGCTGCCCGATATGGGTTGGCGGGGTCATGTATATCGGGGAAACTCAGTTTGTCGCTGCGGCGATAACTCCCCGTTCGACATGCATAGCCCGGCCCGCTAATGGGTGAGCGATTCCAGCCCGGGCGACCAGCCCGGCAAAAGTGATTTGAAGGGCAGCCACATGGCATCGAGAGCCGACCAGCTCGCATCCAACCTCAGTCTGGCAAAGTTCGGCCAGGCGACCGACCTCAAAAAGCGCCTGTGGTTTACCTTCGGCGCGCTGATCGTGTTTCGTTTTCTGAGCTTTGTGCCGCTGCCTGGCGTCGATCCGACTGCCCTGTCTCAGCTTTACAGCCAGACTAATGGCGGCATCCTCGACATCTTCAACACCTTTTCAGGCGGCAGCCTGTCGCGCATGAGCCTGATCGCCCTCGGCGTCATGCCCTATATCACCGCCTCGATCGTGGTGCAGCTCGGTTCGTCGCTGTCGCCGCAACTGGCGGCGATCAAGAAGGAAGGCGAGAGCGGGCGCAAGAAGCTCAATCAATATACTCGCTATGGCACGGTTGGCCTGACGGCGATCCAAGGCTATTTCATCGCCACGGGTTTGGAAAGCTTCGGCGCGTCGTCGGGTGTGCAGGCGGTGGTGGACCCCGGCATGCTGTTCCGTATCGCGGCTGTCATCTCACTGATCGGCGGCACCATGTTCCTGATGTGGCTGGGCGAGCAGATCACCTCGCGCGGCATCGGCAACGGCGTATCGCTCATCATCATGGCGGGCATCGTGGCGCAGCTGCCGGTGACGCTCAGCAACCTGTTCAAATCGGGGAGCGAGGGGTCGATCTCCGGCCTGCTCATCATGTTGATCGTGGTGTGCCTGATCGGGCTGGTCCTGTTGATCTGTTATATGGAGCGGGCACAGCGTCGTGTGCTGATCCAATATCCCAAGCGCCAGACGCGTCAGGGGCTGATGCAGGCGGATCGCAGTCATTTGCCGCTCAAGGTCAACACGGCCGGCGTGATACCGCCGATCTTCGCGTCATCGCTGCTGCTGATGCCGCTGACGATCTCGCAATTCGCGGGCAAGACGGTAGCGGGTGACAGCAAGCTTGGCGATTTCGTCCTGACGCTGAACCAGTATCTGGCGCACGGCACACCGCTTTATATGGCCCTTTATGCCTTTGGCATCGTGTTCTTCTGTTTCTTCTACACCGCCGTGGTGTTCAATCCGGAAGAAACGGCCGACAATCTCAAGCGCAATGGCGGGTTCATTCCTGGCATTCGGCCGGGCAAGAACACTGAAAATTATCTGGATTATGTGCTGACCCGCATCACCGTCATCGGCGCGGCCTATCTGGCGTTCATCTGCCTGGTGCCGGAATTTGCCATCGCGCGAGCGGGCATTCCCTTCTATCTGGGGGGCACCAGCCTGTTGATCGTCGTCAATGTCACGGTCGACACCGTCACGCAGATCCAGAGCCATCTACTGGCCCATCAATATGGTGATCTCATCAAAAAGGCGAAGCTTAAGGGCCGCCTGCGCTGACGGGCATGCCTGACTGACAGCGCACAACAGGGGAGTATGCGCTCAATGAATATCATCCTGCTTGGCCCTCCGGGTGCCGGTAAAGGCACGCAGGCCAGCCGCCTGGTGGAAAGCCGTGGCATGGTCCAATTGTCGACCGGCGATATGCTGCGCGCCGCGGTCAAGGCGGGCACGCCGGTGGGACTGCAAGCCAAAGCGCTGATGGAATCGGGTGCGCTGGTTCCCGACGACGTCGTGTCCGGCATTATCGGCGAGGCGCTCGATGCGCTTTCGCCCGAGACCGGTGTCATTTTCGACGGCTATCCACGCACGCAACCGCAGGCCCATTCGCTAGACGCCATTCTGTCGGAGCGCGGGCGTTTGCTCGATCATGTTATCGAGCTGGGCGTCGACGAAGATGCGCTGGTGGAGCGCATTACGGGGCGCTTTACCTGCGCAACCTGTGGCGCTGGCTATCATGACAGCTTTGCCCAGCCGAAAGTCGAGGGCACGTGCGACAAGTGCGGCGGTCACGAGTTCAAGCGGCGTCCCGACGATAATGAGGAAACCGTGCGGACGCGCATGGCCGAATACCGCGCCAAGACCGCGCCGATCCTGCCAATCTATGAAGCGCGGGGCATCGTGTCGCGGGTCGATGGCATGGCGGACATGGATGATGTGTCGACCGCGATCGCGGCGATTTTGGACGACAGGGCCTGATATCCCGGCGGATTGCTGGTCGTCCATCGGCAGCGGGTTGCCCTGGAAAGACTTCAGCTGGTGAAGGGCGTCGCCAACAGTATCTAGGATAGTCTGCAGTCTTCTGGACCCCGGCCCGCGCCGGGGCCCAGCGCGGCGCTTTATGCGCGGCATGCGCGCTCGACATCGACGTCGGGACTTGGCGTTAACTACGATAATAACGGATTTGTTGCGCCTGCGTTGCTATGAGGCGGGATGATCGTAACCAAAGGTTCGCGGATTCGGTTGACCGAACTCGACGCTTTGCGGGGCGTCGGGGCGCTGTGCGTACTCGTGTTTCATTATTCGACCCGCTTCCACGAATTATTCCCTCAGGCGCAGCATGTGCCCTTCAACTTTCCCGGCGGTAATTACAGGGTGCTGTTGTTCTTCGCGATTTCGGGCTTCGCGATTTTCTTCACGCTCGAACGGATTCGCGGTGTCGCGGATTTTGTCGTGAACCGGTTTGCTAGGCTCTATCCCGCCTATCTGGTTGCTATGCTGCTGACGCTCTCGATCGAATATGTCTCGCATATGTGGCAATTGCTGGTCGGCCCGGGGGCCATCCTCGCGAATATGACGATGTTGCAGGGCTTTGCCTTCCTCCCTGAGGTTGACGGCGCTTATTGGACGTTGACCGTCGAGATCGCCTTTTATTTCTGCATGGTCGCGCTGTGGAAATGGGTCGGGCTGAAGCGTCTGGAGCCGGCGCTGCTCGCCTGGCTCGCGCTGCGAGGGTTGTTCCAGCTATGGCCCGACATGCCCGAGCGAATCGTGATGCTCTTCGTGCTGCGCTACACGCCTTTCTTCATGATCGGGATGCTGGCCTATCGCATCTGGTCGGGGCAGCGGAGCTGGCGGCAGCAGGCGCCCTATGCGGGAGCCGCGCTATTGTCGGTCGCGGCGATTGAGACATGGGACCTGACCCTCGTCGCCATGCTCCTGATCGTGATTTTTGCGGCGCTGATCAGGGGCCGGCTTCGCTTTCTGGCGATCCGCCCGCTCGTTTGGCTCGGCGGCGTCAGCTATTCTTTTTATCTGATCCACCAGCATGTCGGCTTCGTCGTCATGATGAAGGTAGCGGGTGCGGGCTATGGGCCCTGGGCGGGCTTTGCCGCGGCCTTCTTCGTCGCTTTGGGGCTGGGCACGGCGATCAACCGGCTGGTCGAACGTCCGGCGGCCGAGGTGATCCTTGGCTGGTGGCGACGGCGTCGTGCGCGGGGAGCCAGCCTGCCTGCTGCCGAAGCGGAACAGACATGAAGAAGGCGTCGCCATTGCCGGCGACGCCTTCTGGTCCTGATTAATGCTTATTTCGCCTTCGGTGCCGCTGCCGCCGCATTATCGGGCAGGCCGCCCAACTGGGTCACCAATTTGGTATAGGCATCGAGATAGGCGAGCACGATGACCTGGCCGATTTCCGTATTCTGGTAGCCGCCGCCGCCAACCGCCGCGAGGCCGCCCATCCAGCCGAGGCCGCCGCCGCCGCCGAAGCTGAGGTCCGACTTGCGGAAATAGCCCTCGGTCATGGCTTCTTCCTCGGTCGTGCGCGCGTTCACGATCGACAGGGTGACATTGGCTTCCTTCTTCTTGATCGAGATGCCGCCGGCAAGAGCCCCCAGCGTCCCGCCCATGAAGCCGCCGAGCAGGCCGCCGATCGCGTTGCCGCCGCTATTCTGGTTGGCGGTGACGATGTCGGGCTGAAGGAAATAATCCGCCGCCTTCACTTGGCCCTTGCCCAGGTTGCTGCCGGACTGAAGTTCGCCCGAATCGGCCATGGCGCGTTCGATGTTGCGGCTGGCCATCGATCGGCCGCGATTGACGATACCAAAACAGCCCGATTGCTGGACGAACAGCTTGATGATCGCCTCGGGACTGCCAAGGCTCATCTCGCGCCACCACTGATTGTCGGGCTCGACGATGGCGACCGTGCCGATGCGGCGGGTGCAGTGGGGAATCTCCATCTGCTTCTTCGCTTGCGCCTGACGCCCCGAAGAGCCCTTTTCGGCCGCCAGCACCGGCGACATCGCCATCGCCATGCCGACGCTTGCCGCCATGATCGTCTTGAAAACCTGCATTGTCATGCACCCCGTTAGCTGCGGAAACTTGTTATCGATCTTTGCAACCCATCTTTGCCTATCCTGTATCACAACATGGCCGCTGTTCAAGCGAAGGGGTGGCAGTCCCCCGATATGGGGGGTGAGATGACAGGCTGATAAATGGCTGCTAGGGCGCGGCGCATGACCGACCTTTCGCATATCCGTAACTTCTCGATCATCGCCCATATCGACCATGGCAAATCGACCCTCGCCGACCGGCTGATCCAGCGTACCGGCGGGCTGACCGACCGCGAGATGAGCGCGCAGGTGCTCGACAATATGGATATCGAAAAGGAGCGCGGGATCACCATCAAGGCGCAGACGGTGCGCCTCGACTATGTCGCGAAAAATGGCGAGACCTATGAACTCAACCTCATGGACACGCCGGGCCATGTCGATTTCGCCTATGAGGTGAGCCGCAGCCTCGCCGCCTGCGAAGGCGCGTTGCTGGTGGTCGATGCGGCGCAGGGCGTGGAGGCGCAGACGCTCGCCAATGTCTATCAGTCGATCGAGCATGATCATGAGATCGTGCCCGTCATCAACAAGATCGACCTGCCCGCCGCTGAACCGGAAAAGGTGCGCAAGGAAATCGAGGATGTAATCGGCCTCGACGCATCCGAAGCGGTGATGGCGTCGGCAAAGTCCGGCATCGGCATCGACGAGGTGCTCGAAGCCATCGTCAACAAGATTCCCCCGCCCAAGGGCGATCGCAACGCGCCGCTGGAAGCGATGCTGGTCGACAGCTGGTACGACCCTTATCTGGGCGTCGTGATTCTGGTGCGCGTCGTCAATGGCGTGATCACCAAGGGGCAGAACGTCAAGTTCATGATTGGCGGCACCGAACATCTGATCGACCGGGTGGGGTGCATGCGACCGAAGATCGAAACGCTGCCCGAACTGGCGGCGGGCGAGATCGGATTCATCACCGCGCAGATAAAGGACATCAGCCAGACGCGCGTGGGCGACACCATCACCACGGTCAAGAACCCGGCCAAGACGCCACTGCCCGGTTTCAAGGAAGTGCAATCGGTCGTGTTCTGCGGCCTGTTCCCGGTCGACGCCAACGACTTCGACAAATTGCGTGATTCGATCAGCAAGCTGCGCCTGAACGATGCGTCCTTCTCGTTCGAGATGGAGAGCAGTGCGGCGCTTGGCTTCGGCTTCCGCTGCGGCTTCCTGGGGCTGCTGCATCTGGAGATCATTCAGGAGCGGCTGACCCGCGAATATGACCTGGACCTCATCACGACCGCGCCCTCGGTGGTCTACAAGATCCAGCTGACTTACGGCGCGGGCGAGATCGAACTCCATAATCCCGCCGACATGCCCGACCCTACGAAGATCGACGAAATCGAGGAGCCGTGGATCGAGGCGGTGATCTACTGCCCCGATGAATATCTCGGTTCCATCCTCAAACTCTGCCAGGATCGGCGCGGCATCCAGAAGAACCTGACCTATGTCGGCGGGCGTGCGCAGGTGACCTATGAACTGCCCCTCAACGAAGTGGTGTTCGATTTCTACGATCGCCTGAAATCCATCAGCCGGGGCTATGCCAGCTTCGATTACCACCAGATCGGCTACCGCGAGGGCGACCTCGTCAAGATGAGCATCATGGTCAATTCCGAACCCGTCGACGCGCTGTCCATGATCGTCCATCGCGGCACGGCGGAATCGCGCGGCCGCGGCATGTGCGAGCGGCTGAAGGACCTGATCCCCCGCCATTTGTTCAAGATCCCGATTCAGGCGGCGATCGGCGGCAAGGTGATTGCTCGCGAGACGATTGCGGCAATGCGCAAGGATGTGACCGCGAAATGCTATGGCGGCGACATCAGCCGCAAGAAGAAGCTGCTCGACAAGCAGAAAGAGGGCAAGAAGCGGATGCGCGAATATGGCAGCGTCCAGATTCCCCAGGAGGCGTTTATCGCCGCGCTACGCATGGGTGACGAAGCCTGACTCTCGCCGCGCCGGGCTCTTGACCCTGTCGCGGCTTCCGTGGTCAAGTTGGCGGCATGATGGGGAGCGCCGGGATGACCGAAACATGGCTGTATGACGAGAACCCGGCCATGTTCCGGGCGCATCCCTTCCTCTTCATCCTGTTGCTGATATCGGTCATCGGCATTCTCGCGATCGGCGTCTGGTGGGTGCTGCACAAGGGTGAGAGGCTGGCGCTGAGCGACCGCGAAGCGCTGTTGGAGCGGGGACTGTTTTCGCGACAGCGGACCGAGATCGCGCTGTCGAGCATTCGCAGCGTTCGCATTACGCAAAGCTTCGGCCAGAGGCTGTTCGATGTCGGCAATGTCGAGCTGTTCAGCGCGGGCGATGTCGCCGAAATCGCTATCCGCAATATGCCACGGCCGGGTAGAATTCGTGCCATAGCTGCGTCGCGTAACCTCGATCTGTTGCCGCAGCGCATAGCGTCGGCGGGCACGCCTGTGCGGTAGCGCTTGACTTCGCCCGTTTTATTCCAACGATAGCTCATAAGAGCGGACGCAGAGCCGCACAGGAGGACGCCGGGAAGCCCGCTACGCTGCATCATGCCGCGTGGTGTTAACAAAGGTCGTCTTTCATGGGTTTGCGGGTGATGCCGTCCTTGCCGGATTTGACGGCGGACCAGCGTGAGGAAATTCGGCAGGCCTGCGGCTTCGCCTGTGTGCGCTGCGGCGTCACCATCTATCGCTACCTGGGATTGCCGGACGGGCCGGGGGCGACATTGCTGTGCCCGACCTGTCACGGGCTGGTGGAGGAAGGGCGGCTGACCCCAAGCCAGGTCCAAAGCTTCCACGCCAATCCTGTGGTGCGCCAGCGTCATTTCGCACGTGACAGGCTGCCTTTTTCCAACGAATTGCCCCAGTTGATCGTCGGCGGATCGCGATTGCTGCGTGATACGCCGATCCCGATTACAGTCGATGGCGAGCCGATCCTGATCTTCGCGCCACCCCGGCGCAGCAATGGCGCGACGCGGATCAGCGTGCGGCTGGGCGCACCGGACGGTTCGCCCCGTCAGGTGATCGACGGCAATGAATGGTTGCCCGACGATGGCAGCTGGCATTTCCTCCTCCGTGGAGACCGCTACAGCATGATGGCGACGCGGGGCGATGGCCTTGCGGTGCTGCGCATCGTTACGCGCAACCGGATCGCCGTGGAGCATTTGCGCACGACCATTCGCGGCCGCCGCCTGGAAGTTACGCCTGACTGGCTGGAGATCGACGGCAAGCGCCATGTCGACCGCATCGGCAGCGGTACGCTGATCGGACTGGAATGTTGAGGCCGAAGCCTTTTATTCTGTCCGCGTCATCTTGAGCCGGCCGTTGCGCACCGCAAAGGCGAGCCGGCCTTCGACCAGATCGACGGCGTCGCGGCCGAACTGTTCGTAGCGCCAGCCTTCGAGAATCGCGAGATTCTCGCGCACGCCGGCCGCCAGCGCGTCGATATCGTCGGACCGAGCCAGCAGACGCGAAGCGACATTAATGTCTCGCGAGCGGATTTTGAGCAATAATTTGAGCAGATCGGCGACCAAGGCACCGTCCTTGCCAAGGCCCGGCCGCTTGGGATCGCGATCGGGCAGGTCTTCCTTGTCGAGCGGCCCGTGATTGCCGAGCGCCGCCATGAGCCGCGCGCCGATATCGTTGCTTTTCCAGGTCGCCGACAGCCCGCGCACTTTGCCGAGATCATCCTGCGTGCGCGGCGGATGGCTGGCGATATCGGCCAGCGTCTCATCCTTGACGATGCGGCCGCGCGGCAGATTCTTGTCGCGTGCCTCATGCTCGCGCCAGGCGGCGAGGGCTTTGAGGCGACCTAGCACATCGGCTTTGCGGCTGGCGATGCGGACGCGCTTCCACGCTTCGGCGGGTTCGTTGATGTAATTTTCGACGTCGCAGATGCGCTCCATTTCCTGATCGAGCCAGTCGCCGCGGCCGGTGCGGCGCAGTTCGTCGAGCATCTTGGGGAAAATCTGGATGAGATAGGTGACGTCGCCGATCGCATAATCGATCTGGCGCTTGTCGAGCGGACGGCGTCCCCAGTCGGTGAAGCGGGCGCCTTTGTCGAGTACGGTGCCGAGCCAAGCCTCGACCAGATTGCCATAGCCGATCTGTTCGCCAAGACCCAGCGCCATCGCCGCGATCTGAGTGTCGAACATCGGATGTGGCGTCTTGCCGGTTAGGTTGTAGATGATCTCCAGATCCTGCCCGCCGGCGTGGAAGACCTTGAGCACATCCTCATTGTCGCACATCAGGTCGAGTAGGGGCTTGAGATCGAGGCCGTTCGCCTTGGGATCGATCGCGGCCGCCTCATGCTCGTCGGCCACCTGGATCAGGCAGAGGTCGGGCCAATAGCTGTTTTCCCGCATAAACTCGGTATCGACCGCGATATAGGGGGATTTGGCGATGCGGGCGCAAAAGTCGGCAAGGGTCTGGCTGTCGGTAATCAGCGGATGAATTTGCATATGGTCTTCGATCTTATTATGGGCTGGCCCGCTCCCTGGCGGGCTGGTCGCACGTGACGAACAAGGCCATAGCTCGCCTGCAACAGTTTGTCATATCCCTATAGCGTATTCGAAAGACCCCTGATCCATGCACGCCTATCGCACCCACAACTGCGCCGCCCTTGGTGAGGCCGATGTCGGCGCGACCGTTCGTCTGTCGGGGTGGGTGCATCGCAAGCGCGACCATGGCGGGGTGCTGTTCGTCGATCTGCGCGACCATTATGGCATCACCCAGATAGTGGCGAAGGCGGAAAGCGATCCCCTGCGCGCGCTGGAAGGATTGCGGCTGGAATCGGTCGTGACGGTCGAAGGCAAGGTCGTCGCCCGCGCGGCCGAGGCGATCAATCCCAAGATGGTGACGGGGACTATAGAGGTGGTCGCCGACAGCGTAACGATAGTGTCCGCCGCCGCCGAACTGCCGCTGCCGGTGGCGGGCGAGCAGGACTATCCCGAAGATATCCGCCTGCGCTACCGCTTCCTCGATCTGCGGCGCGAGACGCTGCACGCCAATATCGTCACCCGCACGAAGATCATTTCCGACATGCGCCGCCGCATGGAAGGCGCGGGCTTCACCGAATATTCGACACCTATTCTGACCGCATCCAGCCCGGAAGGCGCACGCGATTTTCTGGTGCCGAGCCGCATCCATCCGGGGAAATTCTACGCCCTGCCGCAAGCCCCGCAGCAATATAAGCAGCTGCTGATGGTCGCGGGGTTCGACCGCTATTTCCAGATCGCTCCCTGCTTCCGCGACGAGGATCCGCGCGCCGACCGGCTGCCGGGTGAATTCTACCAGCTCGATCTCGAAATGAGCTTCGTCACCCAGGAAGATGTCTGGAACACGATGGAGCCGGTGATCGCGCAGGTGTTCGAGGCATTCGCAGAGGGCAAGCCGGTGACGCCAGCGGGCAGCTTCCCGCGTATTCCCCATGCCGAGGCGCTGCTCAAATATGGCAGCGACAAGCCCGACCTGCGCAACCCGATCATCATTCAGGACGTGACCGAGCATTTCCACGGGAGCGGCTTTGGCATTTTCGCGTCGCTGGTCGAAAGCGGCAGCGTGATCCGCGCGATCCCCGCACCGGGGGCTGGCGCAGGCAGCCGCAAATTCTTCGACGAAATGAACAATTGGGCGCGGGGCGAAGGCTATTCGGGCCTGGGCTATATCAACATCAAGGACGGCGTGCCCGGCGGTCCGATCGCCAAGAATCATGGCGAGGAAGCGACCGCGAAGCTGATCGCGGCGCTAGGGCTTGGCCCCAATGACGGCGTGTTTTTCGCGGCAGGCAAGGAATCGCAGGCGGCCAAGCTGGCCGGCCTCGCGCGCATCCGCGTGGGCGAAACGCTGGACCTGATCGACAAGGACCGGTTCGATCTGTGCTGGATCGTCGATTTCCCCTTCTACGAATATGATGAGGATTCAAAGTCGATCGACTTCGCGCACAATCCTTTCTCGATGCCGCAAGGCGGGCTGGACGCGCTGAACACTCAGGACCCGTTGACGATCAACGCCTATCAATATGATATGGTCTGCAACGGCTATGAGATCGCGTCGGGATCGATCCGCAACCAGTCACCGGAACTGATGGTCAGGGCGTTCGAACTGGTGGGCCTGAGCCAGCAGGATGTAGAGGATCGCTTCGGCGGCCTCTATCGCGCGTTCCAGTACGGCGCGCCGCCCCATGGCGGCATGGCGGCGGGCGTCGATCGCATCGTCATGCTGCTGGTTGGCGCGCAGAATCTGCGCGAAGTGACGCTGTTCCCGATGAACCAGCGCGCCGAGGACCTGTTGATGGGCGCGCCCAGCTCGGCTGAGTTCAAGCAGCTGCGCGAACTGCATGTGCGTGTGGTGGAGCCGCAGGCGAAGGGGTGATGTGCAAGTCTGTCATCGACGCCGGTCCTGATGGTCCGGCGTCGATCAGACCCCATTCAGGATGCGTTCTGGCCGCCATCCACCAGCATGATGCTGCCGGTGACGAAGCTGGCTTCGTCGGACAGCAGCCAGCGAACGGGGTAGGCGATCTCGTCGGGCTGTGCCAGGCGACCCATAGGCACGGCCTGGATCACCGATTCACGCAGACCGTCGAACCTGTCGAATTGCGCTTGCATCATGTTCGTCTGCGTGGCGCCGGGCAGGACGGCATTCACCCGGATGCCCATCTTGGCATAATCGAGCGCCGCCGCACGCGTCGCCGATAAGACGCCGCCCTTCGCCGCGCAATATTCCGCGCCGTTGGGGAATGCGTCTATCGCCGCAGCGGATGAGATATGGACGATGGAGCCTTTCCCGGCATCCAGCATCGCCGGCACCTGCGCACGCATCGCAAAAAAGACGCTGCGCAGATTGATGATATAGACCGATTCCCAGAACTCCGGGTCGATCTCATGTATCTTTCGCCCCTGGAATGGCTTTCCGGCCGCATTGCATGCGCCATCGAGCTTGCCGAACGCCTTGACCGCCGCCTCGACCGCGGCGTGATGCTGCGCCTCGTCGGCGACGTCGAGCCGCACGAACTGAGCCTGACCGCCGCTGCTGTTGATGGCTTCGGCCACCGCCTTGCCGCCCTCAACATTGACGTCGGTTACGGTGACGGCCGCCCCCGCCTGTCCGCAGAGCAGGGACACGGACCGGCCGATACCATCGGCGCCGCCGGTCACCAAAATCGAATGGCCTGCCAGTAACTGCGTCATCCAAACTCTCCTGCATTATGATTGTCGGCCTGCCATCGGGTATAAACGCCATCCTTTCAACACCGCCCGGATTGGCATAGGCTACGCCTGAACCACGTTTTTCCGGTTCGTATGAGGAGGCGCACATGCGCATCGATCTTGCCGATTTCGATGGGGGAGCGAAGTATCGGGGTGACTATGAGGCCGATCTTGCTGCGCTCCAGCAGCGGCTGGCCAAGATCCAGGTTGCGCATATCATCCACGACCGGCGGTCGGTGATCCTGTTCGAAGGATGGGACGCCGCGGGCAAGGGCGGCATTATCAAGCGGATGAGCGCCGACTGGGACCCGCGCTACTTTCAGGTGCATCCGATTTCCGCGCCCAATGAGATCGAGCGCGATCATCATTTCCTCTGGCGATTCTGGACGCGACTGCCGGCCGGCCGCAACATCGCGGTCTTCGACCGAAGCTGGTACGGCCGTGTCCTGGTCGAACGCGTAGAAGGCTTTGCGAAAAAAGCCGAGTGGAAGCGCGGCTACAATGAAATCAACGCCTTCGAACAGCAGCAGGTCGACGCGGGCACGAACATCGTCAAGCTGTTTGTCCACATCACGCAGGACACGCAGGACAAGCAACTGGCCGAGCGGCTCGACACCCCGTGGAAGCGATGGAAAACCGGCGCCGACGATTATCGCAACCGGGCGCGGCGGGCGGCATATCTTAAAGCCCTGCACGCCATGTTCAAACGCACCGACACCAAATATGCGCCCTGGCATGTCATCGACAATAATGATCGCAAAGCAGGGCGGATCGCGGCTTTGACCTATGTCGCCGATCAGCTCGAAGCGCTGGTGCCGATGGATTTCCCCGAGGCCGACCCCGCGGTGGTTAAGCTGGCGGAGGCAGCCTTTGGCTATCAGCCGTCGCTCAAGGTCCGGTAATTTCGCGATTTGGCAGCGCCGCGCAAAACGCGCTGGTAACCGCCGCAAATCCGGCTAGGCTACCCCTCCATAATGAAGGAGAGGACTGCCATGCTCGTCATGTTCGTAGGCGCGGATCGCACGGAGACCGCCGTCAATGCCGCGCAGGTAACTTTTGTTTCCTCGGTCAACGATGGCACCCGCATCCGCTTCGGCGAGGGGCGCAGCGTGACCGTGACCGAACCGATCGGCGAGGTTCTCGACAGCCTCAATCGCTCGTTGCGGCCCCATGAATAGAGCAGGCAGCTGATATAATCGGTCGCTGTCGGACGGGCGCGGCTCGCGACGATCAGTCCATCATCGCCAGCGCCTGCCCGACCGCCAATATCCCCTCGGGCGAGGCGGCGAAGCCCATATGGGTACAATCGACCTCGATCGCCTGATCCCTCTCGCCGGACCGGCCGCGCGCGCATTCGGGCAAGATCACCCCATCGCGCCGCGACCATAGCGCAATCGTCCGCACTGGTGGTTTTTCCTCGCGGCAGCAGGCAAAAGGCGGCTGATCGACGGGAAAGCCTGAAACGAGTTGGTAGAGCCTCCAGGCATGATTGGCGCGCGGGTCGCCTGAAAAGGGCGTGCCCATAGTGACGATGCCGCCAACCTTGCCGGTGGCATATTTTGCATATTCGCGAGCGAACAGGCCGCCAAGGCTCCACCCGACCAGCGTGACCTTGCTGCCCGATTCGCGCCGTATCTCGTCGACGCGCCGGTCGATCCGCTCCAGACTGTCGCTTTTGGGCCCGAAATTACGGCCCATGCCCCAGCCATGAGCATCATAACCGGCCTCGTTCAGGATGCCGCGCATCGCTTCCATCCGCGATTCCGACGCGAGCAGGCCGGGAATCAGCAGGATGTGCCGTCCATCACCTCGCATGCGACCGGCCAGCGACCCGGCCTGCGCCCGCGTACGCGCCGAATCGATCGGCAGGGATGCGTTACGAAACAGATGATGGGCCTGCGGGCGCGCCGGGGCGCGTGGCCCGGTAGCGAGGCGGTCTTTCCAGAAGCTGGCGATTGCGTTGGTATAAGGTGGCACGACGATTCCCAGATGCCCGGATGGGCAAAAGTGACATTGTCGTGACAAACGGCTGGCGCGTCCATGAGTTTCAACTTGCGCGGCGAACGGCTCGCCGCACCATTAGGCCATCAGGGAGCCAGAGGAGAAGTCTGGGACACGGGCGCGCCATCGGTGCCGCGCAACTGGCGGGGCTCCAGAATCGCCGCGGTTTCTATCAGGTCCAGTGCCCGGCGCGCTTCCAGATACTGACGGGCCGATTGCATCCAGCGATCGGCGGCGCTGCGGCCGGGCATGCGCTCGACTTCAGCAAGCGCGGCCCCTACGCGCCCTGCATCGATCGCGCGGACGGCCCGGTCCATGGCGGCCTGCGGACGTGGCGAGGGCGTGGATGCCTTGCGGATGGTTACGAGTTCGCGCGCCTCATGCTCCAGCGCATCCCACCAGTTGCCATCGGGAGCCGGGGCCATCGCCCTCTCAGCGATATCGAGCAGCCCGCCGCGCAGATCCGCAAGCGTCACCGGTTCGCGTGCCGCGTTGACGATCGTCGCCACGGCGCGCGGCTGGGCCTGTCCAAAGCGCAGCCTCATCTGCCCTTCGATATAGCCGAGCGGCGTGCCGCTATCGAGGGCGCGGCGCGCGGCGAAGGCCACCAGCAGTCCTTCGGCTCGTACCGCATTGCCCGACGCGGCCTGCGCCTCGACCGTGACGTGGTTCAGCCGTTCTTCCAGTTGCACCACCCGACTGTCGAGCGCCCGCTCCACATCTTGCCCGAGCGACTGAGCCGGTGCCGGCGCGGCGGCTGTCGTGCCCACAGGCGCTGCTGAGCGGACGGGCAGGTCGGCGGACATGCCGCGCCACCGTCGCTCGATATTCGGCATGGCAAGGATCGTCAGAACGACACCTACGGCAAAGGCGAGCAGCGGCAGCAGGAGTAGCAGCCAGGAGCCCCGACGCGCCGCGACGGGCGCGGGTGTAGCGGCGCTTTCGGTGCCGTCCTCATCACTGTTCACTGACTGGTCTTCCATGATCCGGCGATTATTTACACAATCGCGCGGCAAGGGCCAGCATTGCGTCATCCTGCGGCTGCGCGGATGACTGGACGCTTGCCCAGCCGTCCCCAGCGGCCAGCGCCGCCGCCGGGCTGATCGCGACAATATGCAGCGTTTCGCGCGCCAAAGGGGACAGCAGCGCTGCGGCGCGCTCCCCCGCGCGCGGAGAATGGATGAGCAGGATGTCGCCGGGTTCGATCGTCGCTGGAAGCGCAGCGGCCTGGGGCGCTTCGTTCATGGCGTAGACGGCGATGCGATCGATGCGCAGCGGCCCCGGATCGAGTGGGGCGACATGTCTGCCTCCCAAATGCAGTATCGCACGATGGCCGTCCCGTGCGATCCGCGCCGCGATCATACTTCCGTCAGCGGTGCCCGCCGTCACATCAGCAAAGCCAGCCTGGACCAGTGCCAACGCCGTCGCCTCGCCTACCGCATAGGTCGGCAAGGACCGATAACGGCCGATGCCGGGGCCGGCCAGCCGAACGCCGTTGGCGCTGGTCAGCAACACCGCGTCGAAATCTTCAGTTGGGGGCGGTGTCCAGTCGAGCGGCTGTGGCGCGAACAGGGGATGCACCAGCGGGCAGAGCCCAAGCGCCGCGACGCGGGCCGCCGTCCTGCCTGCCGCCGGTTGTGGCCGCAGGATGATGACCTGGCTCACCCGCCGAACAGCGCGCGCAGCGCCGGACTGGCCCGGTCGAGCAGTTTCTGCCCGACGCATTCCGCTGCCGCATAGTCGCCGCGCGACATCCGCGCCTCTTCGCGCACGGTTTCCTGGCCATCCGGACTGATGATTTCCGCACGGAGGAACAGCCCGTCGCCCTCCACCCGCGCAAGCGCGGCAATCGGCGAGTGGCAGGTTCCGTTCAATCCGCGCAGCAACATGCGCTCCATCATCACGCAGTCGAAGGAGTTGGTGTCGTTGATCGCGGCCAGTGCGGCCAGCACCGGGCCATTGTCCGTCAGGGCCTCGATTCCGACGGCACCCTGCGACGGCGCGGGCAGCATCATATCGAGCGATATAGCCACACCGATATCGCCCTGATCCAGCCGGTCGAGGCCAGCCGCCGCCAGCAGCGTTGCATGAACCTCACCCGCCGCCAGTTTGCCAAGGCGCGTGGCGACATTGCCGCGAAACAGGGTGATCGTCGCATCCGGCCGCATCCGGCTGACCTGCGCCGCGCGGCGCGGCGAACTGGTGCCGATCAGCGGCGCGGGGGGAAGCGCGTCGAAACTATCCGCGCCGATGAGCCGGTCACGCACATCGGCGCGCGGCAATATGGCGGCGATGCGAAAGGCGTCGGGGCGAAGCGTCTCCACATCTTTCATGCTGTGCACCGCAAAATCGATCTCGCCCGCGACCAATGCGCGATCCAGTTCCTTGGTCCACAGCGCCTTGCCGCCGATGTCGGCGAGCGCGCGGTCCTGAATGCGGTCGCCGCTGGTCTGGACGGTCACGATCCGGATGGCATCTTCGGCCCAGCCATGGACGTCGATCAGCGCGCGGGCGGTCATGCGGGCCTGGGCCAGCGCCAGCGGCGATCCTCTGGTGCCAAGGCGCAACGGTCGGTCTGTCAAAAGCATATGCGGCTTGCTCTAATGACCACGGGCATTAGATGGAAGCGGGAATGACGATCATCCTTGGCCTGGAATCAAGCTGCGACGAAACCGCAGCCGCGCTGGTGACGGCCGACGGGCGGATATTGGCGCATCGGCTCGCGACCCAGGAAGAGGCACACCGGCCCTATGGTGGCGTGGTGCCGGAAATCGCGGCCCGCGCCCATGTCGAGGCGCTCAGTCCGCTGATCGAGGCGGCGCTCGCCGACGCCGATTTGACTCTCGCCGATGTCGACGTGATCGCGGCGACGGCTGGCCCTGGCCTCATTGGCGGGGTCATGGTCGGCCTTGTCACCGGCAAGGCGCTCGCTCATGCGGCGGGCAAGCCGCTGGTAGCGGTCAACCATCTGGAAGGACACGCGCTTTCGCCGCGTCTTGCCGACCGGTCGCTCGCCTTTCCCTATCTGCTGCTGCTCATTTCAGGCGGGCATTGCCAGTTGCTCCGGGTCGAAGGTGTCGGCCGCTATCGCCGACTTGCGACCACGATCGACGATGCGGTGGGTGAGGCGTTCGACAAGACGGCGAAACTGCTCGGGCTTGGCTTTCCGGGCGGCCCGGCGGTGGAGAAGGCTGCGGCGCTCGGTGATCCAAAAGCTGTGCCGCTGCCCCGTCCGCTGGTGGGGACCAACGATCCGCATTTTTCTTTCGCTGGTCTCAAAAGCGCTGTGATGCGCGCGGCCCAGTCCGGCCTGCATGCCAAGGAGGATATTGCGGCGAGCTTTCAGCAAGCCGTGATCGATTGCCTGCTGGATCGTACCCGCCGGGCGCTGATCGCGAGCGAAGGCTTGACCGCGCTGGTCGTCGCCGGGGGCGTTGCGGCCAATCAGGCGGTGCGCGATGCCCTGACCGAAATGGCACGGCAGTTCGATCTGCCCTTCGTCGCGCCGCCGCTTTGGCTTTGCACCGATAATGCCGCGATGATCGCCTGGGCCGGGGCGGAGCGCTTCGCGGCGGGGCTGATCGACGATCTCACGACCCCGGCCCGGCCGCGCTGGCCGCTCGATCCCGACGCCGAAAAGGCGCGCGGCGCAGGCGTTAAGGCGTGAAGGCGGGCGTCCTTGGCGGCGGTGCGTGGGGCACGGCGCTGGCGCAACTGCTCACCGCCGGGGGCGATGACGTGCGCCTTTGGGCGCTGGAGCCCGAAGTCATCGCGGCGGTCAATCGCGATCATGCCAATCCGCTCTATCTGCCCGGCCTTCCGCTCAGCCCGCACGTCATCGCGACCGGCGACATGGCCGACATGGCCGACCGCGACATGCTGCTGGTCGTCAGCCCCGCCCAGCATCTGCGCAGCGTGATCGCGCAAGCCCCGGCGCGCGTGCCGCTGATCCTCTGTTCCAAGGGGATCGAAGCGGGCACCGGGCTGCTGATGTCGGAAGTGGTGGCGCATGTGCGCCCGGACGCTCCGATTGCTGTGCTCTCCGGCCCCACTTTCGCACATGAGGTCGCGCAGGGTTTGCCGACCGCAATTACGCTCGCCTGTGGCGATGGCGCGCTTGGAAGCCGGCTGGCGGCTCGGATCGCGCGTCCTGCGTTCCGGCCCTATCTGTCGGACGACGTGATCGGTGCGGAGATCGGGGGGGCGGTCAAGAATGTCCTCGCCATCGCGTGCGGCGTCTCCGAAGGGGCAGGCCTTGGCCTGAATGCGCGCGCCGCGCTCATCAGCAGGGGCTTTGCGGAAATGACGCGCTTCGGCCTTGCGCGGGGCGCTCGCGCGGAAACGCTGGCTGGCCTGTCGGGTCTTGGCGACCTCGTCCTCACCTGTTCCTCGACGCAATCGCGCAACTTCACGCTTGGCAAGGGGCTGGGCGAGGGCAGGGCGCCCGCCGATCTGCTCGCCAACCGCCGCACCGTCGCCGAGGGCGCGTTTACCGCGCCTGTCCTGCGCGCCGCTGCGCGGGCGGCCGGGGTGGATATGCCCGTGGTAGAGGCGGTCTGCGCGCTGATCGAAGGAGCAGCGCCGCTGGCGCAGGTCATCGACGCCCTGCTCGCCCGGCCGTTGCGCGCGGAATAAGGTCGCTGCATGGCGATTTTTCCCCTATTATGGCGCGAAGACAATAGGGTTGGGGGTTAAGGTTCGTTGGCGGCACAGGCATCCCTTCCCGGGCCAGAGGATGATATCGCCGCGCTCGCAAAGGGCGGGCGAACCAACATTTTTGGTTTCCTGCTGCGTCTGGCCGCGCGTCTGCCCTTTCTGTTCATTGCGGGGCGGATCTATGGCGCCGATGCGCTGGGGCGCTTTGCCTATGCCGTGCTTGTCGTCGAATTCGCGGCGCAACTCGCGACGTTGGGGCTCAAGCGCGGCCTTGCCGGCGCGCTTGCCCAGACCAAGCGACCCCATCCTCATGTCGTGACCGATGCGATGTTGCTGACTTTCGGCGCATCGGCGCTGGCGGCCGGCGCGCTCGTCGCCTTCCCGCAAGCGATGTTTCCCAATAGCGGCATCAACGGCCTCGACCGCCTGCTTGCGCTGATCGTCATCGCCGTCGCCGGATCGGATGTCGCGCTGGCGGCCTGCGCCTATCGATTCGATATCGGCGCGACGGTGCGGGCGCGCTCGATCATAGAGCCCTGGGCGATCAGTATCGGCGCGTTCGTCTTTGCCTATTATTCGACGCGGGACGGGCTGATCCTCTCCTATGTCGTTTCGATGGTCGCCGCCTTCGCGGCCTCGATCATCCCCATGACCCGCCATTATGGCATTCCCTATGGCTGGCGGCCCGATCCCGGCCGGCTGTGGCGCATGGCGCGGCGCAACCTGCCGCTCGCGGCCGCCGACGGCGTGGAATGGGGATCGCGCCGGCTCGACATGGCTATCCTCGGACTGTTCGTCAGCCCGGCGGTGATCGGCATCTATTATGTCGCGCAACAGGTCGCGTCGCTGCCGCAAAAGCTCAAGACCAGTTTCGACCCGATCCTCGGCCCGGTCATCACCCGCAACCTGTCGGAGGGCAATCTGGCGGCGATCGCGCGGCAGGTCAGCCAGGTCGGTTTCTGGATCATCGCCGCGCAGGCGGGCATCGCGCTCGCGCTTGGCATTCCCGGAGAGGCAGTGATGGGCCTGGTCGGGCCCCATTTCGTCAGCGGGACAGGCGCGCTGGCATTCCTGTTGCTGGCCGAAGTCGTCGCCGCGACCGCCGTGGTCAGCGAATCGGCGCTGGTCTATATCGCGCGCCATCGCAACCTCGTCATTTCGCTGCTGATGATCGCGTTGCAGGCAAGCCTCAGCTTCGCGCTGATCGTGGCCGCGCGGCGACTGGGACTGCGCGACATGGTGGTCGCGGCCGCGCCTGCACTGGCGCTGTGCATTGCGCTCGGCGCGGGCGCGCTGGTGAAAGCGCGCCTGCTGGCCCGATTGCTCGATGCGCGCGTCAACGCCTGGCGCTGGCCGCTCCTGAGCGCGGCTGGCGCGGCCTGCATCGTCGGCGCAGCCTTCGTGGCCCTGCCGCCCCATATGGAATGGGCCGAGTTGCTGTTCGGCGTTCCGGCGATTTTGGCCGCTTATGGCTTCGTCATCTGGCGCTGGGGGTTCGGGTCAGACGACCGTGCCCTGTTCCGTAAACAGAAGCGTGCGGCCTGACCGACCCGTCGTTCAGGCGAACAGCCGCGCTTCGATCAGCTTGAGATCAGCCTCGGGTCGCGCGCCATAGTGGGCAATCACCTCTGCGGCGGCGGCGGCACCCAGTGCGAGGCAATCCTCGACCGATCGCCCGTCGATATGCGCGGCCAGAAATCCGCTGGCAAACAGGTCCCCCGCGCCGGTAGTGTCGACGATGGTCTCGACTGCGGCGGCCGGTGCTTCGTAACGGACGCCCGCGACGACCGCGACCGCGCCTTTTTCGCTGCGGGTAGATACCAATACGGGCACGCGCGCGCCGATGGACGCCACCGCGGCTTCAAAATCGTCAATTTCGGCCAGCGACTGGATTTCGCCTTCGTTGGAAAACAGGATGTCGATGAACCCCTGATCGATCAGGTCGATGAAGTCGGCCCGGTGGCGATCGATGACGAAATTGTCGGACAGGGTGAAGGCAACCTTGCGGCCGGCGGCGCGGGCGGCGTCGATCGCCGCGCGCATCGCTGCACGGGGCTGTTCGGGGTCCCATAAATAGCCTTCTAGATAGAGGATCGCGGCCGACTGGATCAGGTCGACGTCAAGCGCCTTGGCCGGGAGATATTGCGATGCGCCAAGGAAGGTGTTCATCGTCCGCTGCGCATCGGGCGTCACGAGGATCAGGCAACGCGCGGTCGGCGCATCGCCGGTCAGCGCGACCGTATCGAAGCGGATGCCAAGCGCACGGATATCATGCGCGAACACGGTGCCGAGTTGGTCGTCGCGCACCTGGCCAATGAAGCCGCATTTTTTGCCGAGCGCGGCGAGCCCGGCCAATGTGTTCGCCGCCGAACCGCCGCTGCTCTCGATCGCCGCGTCCATCTCGCCATAAAGGCTTTCCGCCATCTCCGCATCGATCAGCTGCATGCCGCCTTTCGTCAGTGCATGTTCCGCCAGAAAGGCATCGTCGCTTTTCGCGATGACATCGACAATGGCGTTACCAACGGCGACGACGTCGAGCGAGGGGGCAGAAGCGGGCACGCAGTTTCCTTCATAAAGAGAGGCAGATCGGCGCCGTGTCTATCGGCCATGAACCGCTCGCGCAACGGCGGTGATTGACGCGGCGCGCTTGCGGCAGGATAGCCGCGCCATGGTCATCATTGCCGCCCTGCGCGCCTTTCCATCCCTGTTTCACGGCGCGGCGTTGCGCCTGCTGCTCAAGACATTGCTGCTGACGCTGGGATTGTTCGGGGTGCTGGCGGTCGGCTTGTGGGCGGGATTGCACGGGCTTCGCGCCTATGTCGGCTGGAACTGGGGCGGGGGCCTTGCCGAAGCGACGGCGACCGCGATTGCCGCGGTGGTGCTGGGCTGGCTGTTGTTCCGGGCCGTGGCGATGGCGGTCATGGGGCTGTTCGCCGATGACATCGTCGTTGCGGTGGAGGCGGAAGCCTATCCGCAGGCGGTTGCGACCGCGCAGCCGATCGGCGGCGTCCGCAGCCTGCACTTTGCGCTCCGTTCGATCGCGCGCACGATCGGATGGAACCTGCTCGCACTTCCTGCCTATATCGCGCTGATGGTGACGGGCATCGGCACCATCGGGCTTTTCCTCGCGGTCAATGCCTATCTGCTCGGTCGTGACCTTGCCGACATGGTGGAGCCGCGTCACCCGGAATTGCCACCTATCCCTCGGATCGACCGGTGGCTCATGGGGCTCGGTTCGGCGCTTGCCTTCCTCATTCCCCTGCTCAACCTGCTTGCGCCGATCTGGAGCGCGGCTATGGCCGTTCACATGCTGCACGGCGTCAGAAGGAAGGCCGCATGATCTCTGCCCGTCAGGCCCTCATCGCTATTCTCGCCCTGCCGCTTGCCGCCTGTGGCGCGACCGGCCCGGGATTGCAGACCGGCATCACGCCCCCTGCCGGTCCGCCTGCCAGCGCCTTTGCCCGGCAAGGCCCGCTGATGGGCGCGGACGCGCGGCGGCTGACCCAGATGTTCGGCACGCCGCGGCTCGACATCAGGGAAAATACGGGCCGCAAGCTACAATTCGCCAACGGCCGCTGCGTGCTCGACGCCTATCTCTATGCCCCGGCGCGCGGCAAGGAGCCGGTGGTAACGCATGTCGATGCACGGTCGCCGCTTGGCATCGATGTCGAGCCTGCGGCCTGTGCGACCGCGTTACAGGCGCGTTAGGCGGACAGCCGGCCGATTGCCCATGTCGCCGCCTCGGCCACGACCGGATCGGGATCGGCGGTGAGCTGTCTTAGTTGCGAGAGCAGGCGCGGATTGCCGCTATTGCCCGCCGCGATCGCAGCGTTGCGGACCATCCGGTTACGGCCGATGCGCTTGATCGGCGATCCTGAAAAAATCTCGCGAAAGCCCGCATCGTCCAGCGCGAGCAGATCGCCGATTTCAGGCGCGGCGAGTTCCGCCCGACCGATGAAGGCGCGATTGGCCGCGCCGAGATGCGCGAACTTGTTCCAAGGGCACACCGCCAGACAATCGTCGCAGCCGTAGACGCGATTACCGATCGCTGCGCGAAACTCTTCCGGGATCGGCCCCTTATGCTCGATCGTGAGATAGGAAATGCAGCGCCGCGCATCGACCCTATAGGGGGCGGGAAAGGCGTCGGTAGGACAGGCGGTCTGGCAGGCGGTGCAACTGCCGCAATGGTCAGCCTCCGGGGTGTCGGGCGTCAGCGCGATCTCGGTATAGATGGCGCCCAGGAACAGCCAGCTGCCATGCGCCCGGCTGACGAGATTGCTATGCTTGCCCTGCCAGCCGAGGCCGGCGGCCGCCGCCAGCGGCTTTTCCATCACGGGTGCCGTGTCGACGAAAACCTTGAGCGCGCCGGGCTGCTGATCGATCAGCCAGCGGGCAAGCGCCTTCAGCCCTTTTTTGACCACGTCATGATAATCCTTCCCCTGCGCATAGACCGAAATGCGCGCGCGGTCGGGGGCGTCCGCCAGCGCGAGCGGATCGCGCCCCGGCGCATAGCTCATGCCCAGCATGACGACACTGCGCACGTCGGGCCAAAGCCCCTTGGGCGATCCACGCTCGGTTGCGCGTTCCTCCATCCACAGCATGTCGCCTTGATGACCGGCATCGAGCCATTGGCGCAGGCGCGTGGCGGCTTCCGGCGCGGCGTCGGCGGGCGCGATGGCGCAGGCGGCGAAGCCCAGTTCTGCGGCATGCGCTTTGAGGCGCTGCTCTATGGTTTCAAGTTGCGTTGGCATGGTCTGCGACTATCAGGGGCGGATGATCGGCGACACCCCGACCCTCAATCCCGCCTCGAACCCTGCCTATGCCGTCGAAGCCCATGGTCTTGTCAAGACGTTCGGAGATTTTCGCGCCGTCGACGGCGTCGATATCGCCGTACCCACGGGGGCCATTTACGGCGTGCTGGGACCCAATGGTGCGGGCAAGACCACGCTGCTGCGCACATTATTGGGCATTATCGACCCGGACGAGGGGCACCGGACGCTGCTTGGTGATCCGGCACCGCTGCGCAAGGCGAAACAGGTCGGCTATCTGCCCGAGGAGCGCGGCTTGTATCCGTCGATGAAGGCGTTCGAGGCGATCGCCTTCATGGGGGCGCTGCGCGGCCTTCCGCTCAAACTCGGGCGCGCCCGTGCCCGCGCCATGCTGGAAGACCATGGTATGGGCGCCTCCGCCGAAAAGCCGATCCGCGCTCTGTCGAAGGGCATGGCGCAGACCGTTCAACTGTTCGGCACGATCATCCATGAGCCGCGCCTGATCGTGCTGGACGAACCATTTTCGGGTCTCGACGCGATCAATCAGGGCAAGCTGGAGGCATTGATCCGTGAACAGGCACGCGCCGGCGTGACCATCCTTTTTTCCACCCATGTCATCGCCCATGCCGAACGGCTGTGCGAGCGGGTCGCCATCGTCGCGGGTGGTCGCATCCGGTTCGAAGGGTCGGTGGACGCGGCACGCGGCCGGCTTCGCCCGCAGGTCCGGTTGCGCACGCGCATGAGCGACGGGCCATGGCGACGCGCCTTGCCGGCCGAAACGCTTGCTGAAGATGGCGCATGGCATTTCGCGCTGCCGGACGAAGGCGTCGAGCTGCTGCTGCGCGCCCTGCTCGACGGCAATGCGGGGATTGAGAGTCTGTCGATCGAGCGGCCGGGCCTACATGATGCCTTCGTGGCGATTGCCGGCGAAGCGGCGGCGCGTCAGATGGAAGAAGATCAGGCGCGGGAGCAGGTCGCATGAAAAATGTGCTGCGCGCGGCCCTTGTTATCGCCCGTCGGGACTTCACGGCGGTCATTTTTTCGAAAACCTTCATCCTCTTTCTGCTGGGACCGCTCTTTCCGCTGGTGATCGGCATGGCCTTTAACGGTCTGGGGCAGAAGATCACCCGCGATCGCATCCAGCCCGCTGTCGCCGTCGCGCTTCCGGCGGCGCAGGCCGATCGGATGGCATGGGCGCGTCAGCGGATCGCCAGTCGCATCGGCTCGGGCCATGTGCCGGAATTACGCCCTGTGCCGGCGGGCAGCGACCCCCGCATTCTGCTTGGGCGCAAGGATGCCGGCATTATCGCGGTGTTGTCCGGCTCGCTCGATCATCCGGTGCTGACCGGCAAGGCCGAGGATATCGACGGGCTGGAACGGGATCTCAGCCTCATGGCGGGACTGGCCAAGGTCGGCGACCATCTGCCCCATGTCGCGATCGCCCGGCAGGTCGTGGCCGATAATGCGAGCGCGCAGGGTCAGGGCCGTCTCGCCACCGGGCGCGCGGCGCAGGTCGTCATCTTCATCCTGACCATGTTGCTGGCCGGCATGGTGCTGTCGAACCTGGTCGAGGAAAAGACCAACAAGGTGATCGAAATCCTCGCCGCCGCCGTGCCCATCGACGCGGTGTTCCTTGGCAAGCTGATGGCGATGCTGGCGATGAGTTTCGTCGGCATCCTGTTTTGGGGATCAGGTGCGCTTGGTGCCTTGCTGTTGCTGGCCGGGCCCGATGTCGCCTTGCCGACGCCTGCGGTCGGCTGGCCGCTGTTCCTTGCGCTGGGCGTCATCTATTTCGCCATGGCTTACACGTTGCTCGGCTCGCTGTTCCTGGGGATCGGCGCGCAGGCGGCGACGGTGCGGGAGGTGCAGACGCTCAACATGCCAGTAACGATGGGGCAGATGGCGATATTTTTCTTCGCGACCTATGCGGTCGACCATATGGGATCGCGGCCCGAGCTTGCCGCCTGTATCTTCCCGTTCAGTTCCCCTTTCGCGATGATCGCGCGGGCAGCGCAGAGCGAGGCGCTCTGGCCGCATCTGGTCGCGATCATGTGGCAGGCGGTCTGGGTGGGCCTTATCATCCGGCTGGGCGTTCACCTGTTCCGCCGCCATGTGATGAATTCGGGGAAGAGCGCGAAGCGTGGCCTGTTCAGGCGGCGGACAGTCTGACGCTGGCACAAGGTGGCCCATGAACCGCAGAGTTTTTCTGGGTGGCGCGGCTACCGGCGCTGGCGCACTCCTGTTATGGCAGATGGGTCTCGGGGAAGCGAAAGCCGCCTATCCCGTGACCTTGAGCGATGTGCAGTGGAAAAAGAAGCTGAGCCCGCTTGCCTATAATGTGCTGCGCCATCAGGCGACGGAGCGGCCGTTCACCAGCCCGCTCAACGACGAGCATCGCGCGGGCACATTCAGTTGCGCGGGCTGTGCGCAAAATCTTTTCAGTTCGAAGACGAAGTTCGACAGTGGCACAGGTTGGCCCAGTTTCTGGGAGCCGTTGCGCAAGGCCGTGGCCGCCAGCCGCGATTTCGAGCTCGGCTATTCGCGCACCGAAATCCATTGCACCCGTTGCGGCGGCCATCTGGGCCATGTCTTCGACGATGGGCCAAAGCCCACCGGCAAGCGCTATTGCATGAATGGCGTCGCGATGGCTTTTACGCCCGCCTGATCTACGATCCGGTAGATGTGGAGCGGCCCGGGACCGGGCATCGGCTTTAGCCAGGACGGATTAATGCCCCTGGCAAGGTCGGCGGCGAGGCCATGGCGGCTCGCTTTGCCGTAGAGCGCGAACTCGTTGAGACCCGAACAGGTGACGATATAGCCGGCGCCCTTGCCGCCTCCCACCCCCGCGGCCACTTTGCGCGCATCGCCGGGGCGGTCGGTGAAACCTTCGATCACCGCGGTGATGCCGATGGCGTTGCGATGATGCGCGGTGCCGATAACGCTGTGGCGCGTTTGCACCAATATGTCCGGTCCGATGTCGAGCGGCGCGAACAGGGTCGCGGCGGGCAGGGCGCGCAAGGGTGCGAGCGTCGCCGCCGCCCGGCAATCCGTGCTGGCCTGCCTGGTGGGCGCGGCGGGTGGGGTGATCAGTGCGATCCAGGCTGCGCTCAGGCCCACCGGGGTCAGCAGGATGAGCGCCGCTGACCCGGGCACACGCGTTAGCGGCGATCGGGCGGCCTGAATGCGGACGAAGAGCCTTTGGAGCAGCCAGGCGATGCCGGGCAGCGCGAACAGATGGGCGACGGTCATCGCTCGCATCAGCAGGCACGCCACCAGGGTCGCGCCGAGGGTGAGGAGCGCCAGCATCAGCCAGTCGAAGCCTTTGCTGCGATCCCTCTGGCTCGTCGCGGCGGCGATTGCGCCTGCCACGCCCAACAGGGCCGGCAGCAGGATGACGCCCGCCATCGACAGGCCCTGCTCCCAGATCGGCCGGCCTTCCATGACCTGAAGATACCAGAGCTTGTACGCGGTCGGGCCCAGCGCCTTGAACGGATCGCCGGACAGGCAGGGTCCGCCGACGACCAGAAACAAGAGGAGCGCGCAGCCGCCGCCGATAGCTGGGGCTAAGATGCGCCGCGTCGCGCTGGCGGAGCCGGCGAGCCGTGAGACGACCGGCGTCGTCAGGGCGAGCGCGACGAGTGGCCAGACATAGGGCGCGGACAATGCATCGCATTTCGCATCGAACAGCGCCTGCCAGCCGCGCAAGGCGATGAGGAGGCCCGGCGCTGCCCCGCCGAGGGTCGCTGCATAGGCGGTGAAGCGTGGCGCATGATCGCGGGCGATCCACTGGCGCAGGGCGAAGACGCCACCGGACAGCGCTGCGTAGGGGAGACCTTCGCTCGAAATCTGGAGCCAGACGGCGAGCGCAAGGCCTGCGATCACGCCACCGCGAGCGGGTCGCGAATCGAATGTGCCGGCGAGCGCGATCGCCGCCATCCATATCTGCCAGCCATGATGGTCGATCCGCAGCGGCGTGAACTGGACGAGGATGGAGGGGGCGGTCAGCAGCAGGGCTACGGCAATGCAGGCGCTGCGCTGCCCGTCGAGCCGCCTGACCGCATGGTATAGCGCCAGCACCAGCCCGCCCAACGTCAGCAGCGGCGCGATGGCGCAGGCGAATATGTCGGCACTCCATGCGCCGAGCAGCGGCCGAGTGATAAGGATCAGGGCCGCGATCGGCATGTCGACGATCCGCGACCAGTGCATCGGGCCGCCGATGGGCGGATTGACGCGATGCTGGCTGACATCGAAAAAGCCCTGCCCGCCGATCCAGTCGCGCACCTGTTGCAGGCGCATGGCATCATCTGGATCGCGGAAGCGGAGTGTCGGGAAATCGCGGTGAAAAATCCACAGCATGACCGCGCAACAGGCCATCCAGGCGGCCAGTGCGCACCAGGCCCAGCCGGGCCTTGCAAGGCCGGTCCAGTTTCGCTCGATGCTGTGGTCAGGCGCGGGCGAAGACGCCATATTTCCGCGCTGCATAAACAGTGAAGAAGCTGACCGGCACCGAAAACAGCTTGGCGACGGCGGGCGGCAGGCCGATTGCGCTCAGGCTGCCGACTATGCCCATGGTCATTCCCAGGCCCAGCAGCGCCGTCGCGACGAAGCCCATGAGCTGGCCATGGGTCGCGCCTCCTCGCGTATCGAACACGAAGCGGATGCTGATCACCCAATGGACGATCAGGCCGGCCGCATAGCCGCCCAGCGCGGCCATCATCGGCGAAGCGCCGCCATGTGACAGGGCCAGAAAGACGATCATATCGGTCATGAGCGCGCTGGCGCTGGCGAGCAGATATCGCGCGACCATGAAGCGTGCGGCCAGCGCGGTCAGTATGCGGACACCGCTGTCCATCGCGTCATGCGGCCTGCAGGCGGGAGGGCACCAGCCGGGCACTAGCGAGTGCCGCGCGTTCACCGGCGATGTCCTGCCCCTCTTCACCCGCTTCATGATATTCGGCGTCCTCGTTCACCGACCAGACGTCGTGGACGCGCGCGCCCGCGACGATATTGCGGACGGTCAGCATCGCCGTCATCATGGCATGATCCTGATTATTATAACGGTGCATGCCATTGCGTCCGACCATGTGAAGCGTCGGATAGCGCGCTTCGAGTTCGGTGCGCATCGCCAGCACATGGGCGGCATAATTATCGTCATAGACGGGATAGGCCTTTTCCTGCCGCACCACCGCGCCGCCGACGACATCGCCAGCGTCGCACAGGCCAAGCAGCGCCATTTCCCGCGCCGCCAGCGCGATCAGGTCGGCATCATCCGCCGACCACAGACCGTCGCCTTCGAAACAGAAATATTCAAGGCCGACGCAGGCGAGGGAAGGGTCCGGCACCATTTCGGGCGACCAGCTGCGGAAATTCTGGATGCGGCCGACCTGCACCTTGGGGTCGTGAATGTAGATCCAGTTGTCGGGGAAGATATCATCGCCCTTCACCATCAGCGCAACGGTCAGGAAGTCGCGATATTTCAGTTCCATAGCTTCACCAAGGCTGGCGGGAAGCGGGTGAATGCGGCCGGCCAGTTCGCGCATCGGCGCGGAGCTGATGACATGAGCGGCGTCCACGGCCACCTCGCCCTCGGCCCCCTGCGCGACCATGCGCCAGCGCCCGGTGCCCTGATCTTCGGAAAGCTGCTTGAGGCTATGCCCCATCAGGACGCGGTTTCCGCCCGCGATCACGAAATCGCGCGCCGCCTCCCACATCATACCCGGCCCCAGCCGCGGATAGCGGAAGGTTTCGAGCAGCGTCTTGGTTTCCATCCCGTCATTGGGCTTTTTATTGAGGCCAAGGCTGCGCTTGAGGCCATCGACCACCGCGCCCCAAAGCGAAAGGCCCTTGATTCGCTGCGCCGCCCAGTCCGCCGACATCTCGTCGCACGGCATGCCCCACACTTTTTCCGTGTAGGTTTTGAAGAAGATCGAGAACAGCTTGTGCCCGAACGCGTTGACGGTCCAGTCTTGGAAGGAACGGATCTTGCGGTTCGGAAACAGCCGCGCCTTAGCGAAGCTCGCCATGCACAGGGTCGAACGCCACAGGCCCAGATTCCACAGCGCCTCGAACGCGCGCAGCGGGTAGCTGTAGAATTTGCCCTCGTAATAAATGCGGCTCATGCGCGGGCGCTGGATGAAATCGTCGGGCAAAATTTCGTTCCACAGGTCGACGACCTGCTTCGACTTCGAAAAGAAACGATGCCCGCCAATATCGAAGCGAAAGCCGTTCAGTTCGACCGTGCGGCTGATCCCGCCCACATAGACCGGGTCTTTTTCGATGACCGTGACACTATAGCCCTGCCTGGTCAGCAGATAGGCGGCGGTGAGGCCCGCTGGCCCGGCTCCGATGATGGCGACGTCCACTTGTCGGTCGGCACGCGGCATGCAGAAATTCCCCCGGATGGTCCTGTGATCCAGTCTCGGGGAGTGAAGGAAATCCTCTAAGGAGTGGTTAATGGCAGGTAAGGGAATGAAACGGGCCGCCCCGCCTTGGCGGAACGGCCCGGTATCCTGCCGAAGAGCGGCGAGGGGTTTCAGCTCGTCCGCTGCGCCCGGCTATCCAGGTCGCTGCGTCCGCCCTGCTGCGCGTCGCTGAAGCAGACGCGATAGTCGTTGGTGACCGGGATGATCGATCCTGCGACATAGCCGCACACCTGCTTTGCCGCGCGCGTGATGCGAGCATCGGCCCTGCGATAGTCATGCGCGCTGGCAAGATCGAGGTCTGCTACCGTCACGGCGATGGTGCGGGTCACGGCCCCGGTCCGGCCGTCAACGATCACATCGGAACTCATGCCCGTCGCCGAAGCCAAGCCGGGCAGCACAAGGCCTATGGTGACGGCAAATGCCGCCAGCGTCTTTCTGGTCATCCTATTCTCCTGTCGAACATGCTTTTTATTGTTTCGCCCGCCGCCTGCGTGGGCGGCTGGTCACGCTCCAGATAGGCTTGTCCGGCCTCTATTAAAAGTACCCATAGGAGAAAAATCGACGGAAAACGGCCAATCTCTTTCAATTGGACTGCGTAATTTCGCGTGGCGTCCGCTTTAGTGACGGAAGTGACGCATGCCGGTGAAGACCATGGCGAGGTCGGCATTGTCGGCGGCGGCGATCACCTCTTCGTCCCGGATCGATCCTCCGGGCTGGATGACTGCCGTCGCGCCGGCTTCGACCGCGGTGAGGAGGCCGTCCGCGAAGGGGAAGAAGGCGTCCGATGCGACCGCCGATCCAATCGTGCGCGGCTGCGCCCAACCGGCTTTTTCGGCGGCATCCTTCGCCTTCCACGCGGCGATCCGCGCGGATTCGAGGCGGTTCATCTGGCCTGCGCCGACGCCTGCCGTGCTGCTATCCTTGGCATAGACAATCGCGTTCGATTTCACATGTTTGGCGACGGTCCAGGCGAACAGGCAATCCTTGAGTTCCTGTTGCGTGGGTGCGCGCTTCGTTACGACCTTCAAGTCGTCCAGATCGACCCTGCCATTGTCGCGGCTCTGCACGAGCAGCCCGCCGGCGATGCTCTTGAGCTGAAGTCCGGTGCGCGCCGGATCGGGCAAATCGCCGGTCAGCAGCAACCGCAGATTTTTCTTCTTCGCAAAGATCGCGCGGGCGTCGTCGTCGGCATCGGGCGCCGCGACGACTTCGGTAAAGATGCCGCTGATCGCTTCGGCGGTCGGGCCGTCGAGCGGCCGGTTGACCGCGATGATGCCGCCGAACGCCGACACGCTGTCACAGGCGAGCGCCGCCTCATAGGCTTCGATCAGGGTTTCGCCGGTCGCCACGCCGCAGGGATTGGCGTGTTTGACGATGACGACGGTTGGCGGGCCATCGCGAAATTCGCTGACCAGCTCCAGCGCGGCGTCGGCATCGTTATAATTATTATAGGAGAGTTCCTTGCCCTGCACCTGCCGCGCCTGCGCGATGCCGTTGGCGCCCGGGCCGACCGGCAGATAAAGCGCGGCCGACTGGTGCGGATTTTCGCCATAACGCAGCGTCGTGGCGAGCGTGCTGGCGACGGCGAGCGTCTCGGGGAAGAGCATACCCTGATCCTCATGAGCGAACCAGCTCGCGATCATCGAATCATAAGCGGCGGTAGCTGCATAAGCCTTGGCGGCCAGCAGCCGGCGAAAATCATAGCTGGTTGCGCCGCCCTTGTCCGCCATCTCTGCGATGAGGCGTGCATAGTCGGCGGGATCCGTGACGATCGCGACGCTCTCATGATTCTTGGCGGCCGAGCGCACCATCGAAGGGCCACCGATATCGATATTCTCGATAATCTCGTCCCGCGCTGCGCCCTTGGCCACCGTCGCCGCGAAGGGGTAGAGATTGACGACCACCAGGTCGATCGCGCCGATCTGATGCTCGTCCATCGAGGCAACATGCTCGGGGTTGTTGCGCACCGCCAGCAGGCCCCCATGCACCTTGGGATGCAGGGTCTTGACCCGTCCATCCATCATTTCGGGAAAGCCGGTCAGGTCGGAAATATCGCTCACGATCAGTCCCGCCTCGCGCAGCGCTTTGGCGGTGCCGCCGGTCGAGACCAGTTCGACACCATGCTCGCCCAGCGCCTTGCCCAGTTCCACGAGCCTGGTCTTGTCGGACACGGACAAAAGGGCGCGTTTGATGGTGACGTCGGTCATGGGGGACTCCGGGTGATACATGTTGGCCGGCCTGTAGAGGGCGAAGGCAAAAATATAAAGAGGCGAGCGTGCGCTCTATCCCACGCGCTTGAGCAACCACCCGATGCTCGATCCGCCCGGCAGCGCCTCCCCCGTCACGACGAGCTGTCGCGTGGGATGGGGGCGGCCTTCGCCATCGACCCACAGGCTTTCCTCGATCGTCAGAACGCCGGTCCCGGTGCGGAATTGCCACAGCGCGCCAAGGTCAATGCGCAGCAGGGCGCCCTGATTGTCAGCCGTCAGCGTAGGCTCGACGCCGGGCGCGAGATGGAAGCGTAGCAATACAGGCAATTGCGCGGGCTTGCGGCGGCGGACCGCAGGCGTCAGCATGTCCTCGCCCCGAATTTCCTTGCCGTCGCCGCTCATCAGCAGAAGGCGGCGGTGAACATAGCCCATGCGCTTGACATAGCCGTCATGACTGAGGTCGACGCGGCTGCCATGTTCCAGCTCCTGCCGGTTCAGCTCCACTTCGGTGACGCCACGCCCCAATGTACCGTCGGGCAGCAGCGCGGTCGAATTACAGTCGTTCAGCACCAGCGTCGAATGCGCTGCTGTCGTGCGCAGGCCCTGTGCCAGCCCGCGCGGAATCCATGCGCCTTCGAGCGCCGCGCCGCCGCAATTGACGATCAACCGGTGTGAACCGTCGCTGACCTCGATCGCGCCGGTCGATGCGCAGCTTGCTTCGGCCAGCCTCGCGACCGGAGGAGGAGCGGCATCGATCTGAAGCACGGTGCTGCCCGCCGCGATCCGCTGATAGCCCCAGTCGCGTGCCTGACGCAGGGGACGCGTGCGCACCCGGCTCGCGCGCACGATAGCCTGCACCTGCCCGGGATCGATCGCGCCCGCGCCCTGCCAGCAACCAAGCCCGCCATCGCCATGGGTAAGGCCGAGCAGTGCCGGCACGGTGCGGGCGAGCCCTTCATGCAGGAAGGCGGGTACTTGCTCACGGCGTGCATCATAAACCGCCGTCACCATCGAAAGCAGCATGACGCCCTCAAGCTGCGCCAGCGGCGATCGCGAGATAATCCCGCCATCGCCATGAAAGCTGCCGTCGATCGAGCGGCGCAGCCCGGCTTCGCCGAACAGCTTGCGCGCCGCGCCGCCCGGGATCAGCATCGACGCCGCGACGACGCCACCCCACGCGATCAGCCGGGGCAGGCCGACCGCCACTTTGTCCGCGCCGCGATCGAGATGACGGGCGGTACGCGCAATGCAAGTCAGCACCAGCGATCTATAGATGAGGTCGCTCGACGAGAGGATCAGCGGCGCGTGGGCGGTCCAGAACAACAGCCGCCATCCGGCATTGTCCGCGCGCCATGCCGGTTCGCTTGGCAGGCTGGCATGGGCTTCGAGCCATTTGCGCAGGATCGCCTCGGCGATCGGCGCCGCCTGTTCGCGCGTCGCCACGCTGGCGAGATCGCGCAACCAGCGAAAACTGTGAATATAGTCGGCAAAGGCGGGGGCGACGCCCAGCCGGGCGAAATCGAGCCCATCGATCGGCTGCTTGGTGCCGCGAAACAGGAAATATCCCGCGCGGATCGCGCGACCCGCGCGCTCGTCCCCGGCAATCTCGTCCTCGGGCACCGCGAGCAGCTTGAGCGGATATTTGCCCTTCAGCCGCCGGCTGTGGATCGGCGTCTTCCAGCTCAATAGATAGAAATGATTGGCGATCCGCTCGGCCAGCGAAAGCCCCTTGTCATCCGCCAGGCGAATGAGCCGCTTGCCCTGTTCGATCCCGTCGTCGACCGGTGGCGCATCGGCGTCGCCCGGGACGGAATGGGGAGGGGTGCGCCGGGGATCGTTCACCCGCCTCGCAGCTTCCTGATATTGTCCGCATAAGCGGTGGAACCGCCGCGGAAGGTGGCGGTGCCGGCCACAAGCACATCCGCGCCCGCATCGATTGCGCGCGGCGCGGTGGTAAAATCGATGCCGCCATCGACCTGAAGGCGGATGTCGCGACCGCTCTTGTCGATCATCTTGCGGCAGGCTTCGATCTTGCGGAGCTGGCTTTCGATGAAGCTCTGCCCACCGAAACCCGGATTGACGCTCATGACCAGGATCAGGTCGATATCGTCGATCAGATAGTCCAGCATCTTGGCGGGCGTACCGGGGTTGAGCACGACCCCTGCCTGAACACCGAGCGACTTGATATGCTGGACGGTGCGATGGATGTGCGGTCCGGCTTCGGGGTGGACCGTCAATATATCGGCGCCGGCCTGGGCAAAGGCATCGAGAAACCCGTCCACCGGCGAGATCATCAGGTGCACGTCGAGCGGCTTTGTCGTGTGCGGCCGCAACGCTTTCACGACGGCGGGGCCGATCGTGATGTTGGGCACGAAATGGCCGTCCATCACATCGACATGGACCCAGTCGCAGCCGGCTTCGTCGATCGCGCGAACCTCTTCGCCCAGGCGGGCAAAATCGGCGGACAGGATGGATGGGGAGATCAATATATCGCGTTTCATCAACCGTTCGCCTTAATGACGCGAATCGGCGAGGGCAATGTATCATTTACGCAAAAGCCGTCGTTGACTCGGCCGATCGGCAACCATCAGCATGTCAGAGCATGACGAAGACCGTGGGGTCGAGCCGGCGCGAAGGCGGGACGCCGGCAGGGAGCAGCTGTTTGATTCCATGCAGGCCGATGACACGATCCCCATGCAAGATGGGCGCGCAGATCAACCGTACGGCACATTGGCCACCATCGGCCGGATGAATGTCGATGTCGAGCGTGAAGCCGCGCCGGTGCCGGATGGCATAGGCGCGCAACCGCTCCATCTGTTCGCGCGAATCCGAGGCGTAACGCGATACCGAGAGCGCGCGCGGGACTGGCGAGTCGCGCTCGAAGCCGAATATGTCGTAGACCCCTGCGGTCCAGCTGACCCGGTCATCGGCCAGGTCGCAATGCCACAGCCCCAGGCCCCGTTCCGCCAGCGCCACGTCGTTTCCAGCCAACGACGGGTCCAGCACCACCGGCGACAGATGTTCGTGCAGACTGGCCAGCGACCAGCTGTGATGGAGGGGAAGGGGTTCGATCGGACGCAAGATACGACTTTCAGGAGATTGGCTTGTGATGCGCCCGCCATGGTTAAGGTTCTGTGTCAGCCATGGACGAAACGGGCGATGAAGAAGCCGTCCGTGCCGCCTTCTTTCGCGAGCGCATCGGGTAATGTCCGTACCGTGCCGGCGAGCGGTAATATCCCTTGCGGCAATTCGCCATCAGTGGCTGGCAGGAGCGAGAAGTCGGCATTTTCCGCGAGAAATCGCGCTGCCTGATCTTCGCCTTCCACGCGTTCGAGTGAGCAGGTGGCGTAGACGAGCGTGCCCCCCGGTTTGACCCATTGTCCCGCCCGCGCGAGCAGGCTGGTCTGAAGCTCGGCCAGTTCCGCGATCTGGCGCGGGCCGATCCTGTGCAACACGTCGGGATGACGGCGGTAGATGCCGGTGGCGGTGCAGGGCGCATCCAGCAACACGGCGTCAACCGGCGCGTCCGGTGTCCATTCGCGCAAGTCCGCCTGAACGATCTCGGCCGCCAGAGACGTGCGCCTGAGGTTGTCGTGCAGCCTTTCGAGCCGCTTTTTCGACTGGTCGATCGCCGTTACGCGCCAGCCCGCAGCGGCAAGCTGCATCGTCTTGCCTCCCGGCGCGGCGCATAGATCGAGCACGTGACGACCTTCGCCCGTCCCTAGCAGGCGCGCCGGGCACGACGCAGCAAGGTCCTGCACCCACCAGGCACCGTCGGCGAAACCGGGCAGCTGGGGAACATTGGGCATGTCGGGCAGGCGGACATGACCGGCAGCGAAGCTGTCGCCGCCAAGCCGCTCGGCCCACATCGCCGTCTCCTCCGGGTCACGCAGGCTCAGATCGATCGGCGGACGAACGGCATAGGCATGAGCGGCCGCCAGCGGCATCCCCTCGCCCCATTGCCCGGCCCAACGTTCGGCGACCTCGGCCGGCAGCGTCGGCGGGTTCTGCAATACAGGCTCGCCGCGCGTCACCGTGCCGAACACGCCATGGACCAGCTTGCGCGGGCCGCCGTCGACCAGTGGCAGCGCGGTGGCGATCGCGGCGTGGGGCGCAGTGCCCAGTACGAGCACCTGGACGAGCGCGATGCGCAGCACCATCCGCGCCTTGGCGTCGTGCGGGATGATCTGGGGTGTCGCCGCGTCGATCAGCGCGTCGAGATCGGGCAGGTGACGCAATGTCTCGGCGGCGATGGCATGGACCATCGCGCGGTCGGCGCGGTCGGCAAGGCCCTGCGATGCGGCATGCAGCGCCAGTTCGAGCGGTTCGCCCCGCCGCAGCACGGCATCGAGCAGGCGGAGCGCGGCGCGGCGCGCGGCGAGGCCGGGCGTGGTATCGGCGGAACGGCGGGGGCGTCTGGGATGAGGCATGGCGCGCCCTTACGCGCTTTGCGCCGCCGGGTCATCACTCAAGGCTCCGGGAGGGTGAAGCTATGCTGAGTTCACAGTCGATCCCTTGCACATAAGTCTTTGACAGTCCAAATAGCAGGCTCGAACGGAAAGGGGGTCGCTCTGCGCCTTCGCAATCGGAGAGGTTATGGGCAAGTTCAACGGCAAACGTCCCGCCCACGTGACGGCGCCAGCCCATCTTTCGAAAAGTCCGCCGGTTCCCGAACCCGATCCACTTGATCGTCTGCCCCTGCTTGACGAAGAGCTCAGCCCTGTTCGCTATGGCGATTGGGAGCGCAAGGGCATTGCTATCGACTTCTAACCAAACAGCCGGATTCGTTTCGCCGTCGATTTAGAACGCTTGTCGCTGGCCCGTGCCGTGTTCGGGGGGAGCGCCATCCTATGCTCTGGCTTTCGACACCTTCGCAAGTGCACGAAGGCATGGGCAAAAGATGATAGAGGGTTCGGGCGTGAATTTGGCTTATGATATCAATGTGAAGGCAGCGTCGGATTATGTGCCGGACGATGCTACGATCCTGTGCGGCGTCGGCCGGATGGTCTGCGCATGGACGATGCTCGAACAGTCGCTGGAAGGCAAGATCGCGCTGATGCGCGAGGGGATGGGCGACATTCGCACCGTGGGCGCGCGGACCCGGCCGACCATGGTCAAACTGATGACCGAATTGCGCACCATCGTCGCCATGCGTGATCGTCGCAATGCCAGTATATTGATGGAGATCGCGGAGATCGAGCGCGACATGCAGCGGATCGACCGGTTTCGATCGCTGATCGTGGCTGGCTTTCAGCAACCTGAGCCCGGCGGCTTTGCCTGTCGCGATCAGCGGAACAATCGCCTGCATATTTCGCTTGAGCAACTGGATGCCGAAATCGGTGCGCTCGAACGGGTGGCGGAGCGTCTGCTGGCCGTGTGAGGCACCGCTGCTTGACCTTTCTGGCAGGCGCGGCAATTCAGCAACTGCCCGACCCAGCAAGAATGGAACAGCATGTCGATCAAGCCGATTCGCAAAGCCGTATTTCCCGTCGCTGGCCTCGGCACGCGCTTTCTGCCCGCCACCAAATCCATACCCAAGGAATTGCTGCCGGTGGTTGACCGGCCGCTGATCCAATATGCGGTCGACGAGGCGCGCGAAGCCGGAATCGAGCAGATGATCTTCGTTACCGGGCGAGGAAAGGGTGCGATCGAGGATTATTTCGATATCGCCTATGAAAGCGAGGCGACCCAGCGCGAACGCGGCAAGGATATGTCGTCATTGGACGGCACGCGGCTCGCGCCGGGAAATGCGGTATTCCTTCGCCAGCAGGAGCCGCTGGGCCTGGGTCACGCGATCTGGTGCGCGCGTGATATTGTAGGCGATGAACCCTTCGCCATCCTCTTGCCCGACGAATTCATGAAGGGCGGGCCGGGGCGTGGCTGTATGAAGCAGATGGTCGAGGCCTATGAAAAAGTCGGCGGCAACCTTGTCTGCGCGCTGGAAATCCCCGACGATCAGACCTCAAGCTACGGCGTCATCGATCCAGGGGTCCGCGATGGCGCACTGACCGAGGTGAAGGGGCTGGTCGAAAAGCCGCCGCTCGGCACGGCGCCATCCAACCTGATCCTGCCGGGTCGCTATATTCTCCAGCCTGAAGTCATGCGCATATTGGAGACTCAGGAAAAGGGCGCCGGCGGCGAGGTCCAATTGACCGACGCCATGGCATCAATGATCGGCAGCCAGCCCTTTCACGGCGTCACCTTCGACGGGCGTCGTTTCGATTGCGGGTCAAAGGCTGGCTATATCGAGGCGAATTTCGTGATGGCGCTGGAGCGGGAGGGTCTGGGCGAACATATCCGCGCCTTTGCGACGGCCGAACTGGCCGGCTGATCCTGTCGTCCGCCTTGGCCGCATGACGTCTTTCGCTCCGAAGGTTTTCCAACCGGCCTTCGGAGCATAGCACCGTCAGAACGGCACTTCATCGTCCAGGTCATTGTCGAAATTCGGACCACCGGCCGAGCCGCCGCGGCCACCGGCAGACTTGCCACCGCCAAAGCCGCCACCGCTTCCGCCGCGACCGCCTAGATCGTCATATTCGCCGCCGCCGAAACCGGCCGAGCCACCGCTCCAGTCGCTCACGCTCTGTTGCGAGCGCCCGCCACCCTGTCCGCCGCCGCCGGGCGCGCCATCCAGCATAGTGAGGACTGCGCCGGGCCCCGAGAGCGCAACCTCGGTCGTGTAGCGATCATTGCCTGACTGATCCTGCCATTTGCGGGTCCGCAACTGGCCCTCGATATAGATTTTCGAGCCCTTGCGCAGAAAGCGCTCGGCGACTCCGACCAGACCTTCGGAATTGATGACGACATTATGCCACTCGGTGCGCTCTTTGCGCTCGCCAGTGGCGCGATCCTTCCAGTTTTCGGATGTGGCGATGCGCAAATTGCACAGCTTGCCACCATTCTGGAAGCTCTTCACTTCCGGGTCGGCGCCGAGATTGCCGACCAGAATGACCTTGTTGACCGAGCCTGCCATGATTCCTCCGAAGCGTTAGCCGGCCCTTATAGAGCCGTCGCCGGCTTGGTCCAGTGGGGTCAGCCGAGGCCGAGCGCCACTGCCGACCAGTATGTTATCCCGGCGGCGGCATAAGCCAGCGCGAACAGATAGCCGAGCATGAACAACGGCCATTTCCAGCCATTCGTCTCGCGCCGGGTGACGGCGATCGTAGAAATGCACTGCGGCGCGAACACGAACCAGGCAAGGAAAGCGAGCGCTGTCGCAAGGCTCCAGCGCCCTGCGAGGCGCTCGCCCAATGTCCGGTTCAGCGCATTTTCGTCATCGTCGGCGTCAATCGCATAAACCGTCGCGATCGCGGACACGGCGACCTCGCGAGCGGCCATGGTCGGCAGCAGTGCGAGCGAAATATCGCGATTGAAACCGATCGGCGCGACCAGCACATTGATGCCGCCCGCGATCCGCCCGGCAATGCTGTATTCGCTCTGTTTCACACCGGCGGGGGCATGGGGAAAGCTCGCCAGCATCCACAGCACGACGTTGGTGGCCAGGATGATGGTGCCGGCCCGCTTGAGGAAAATCACGGCGCGCTGCCACAGGCCGATCAAAATATCCTGTGGCCGGGGCCATTGATATTTGGGCATTTCCATCAGAAATCCACCGCTCGTCCCCTTGGCCACCGTCAGCCGCAATGCCCAGGCGGCGACCATCGCGCCGACGATGCCTGCGACGTAAAGCAGGAACAATACCAGTCCCTGCAAACCCACGCCCCCCGCCACTGCCCGGTTCGGGATGAAGGCTGCGATGATGAGGCCGTAGACCGGCAGTCGCGCCGAGCAGGTCATCAGCGGCGCGATCAATATGGTCGTCAGCCTGTCCTTCGGATCGCTGATCGTGCGGGTCGCCATGATGCCGGGCACGGCGCAGGCGAAGGAGGAGAGCAGGGGGATGAATGCCCGTCCCGACAAGCCGACCCGCGCCATGATGCCATCCATCAGGAAGGCCGCGCGGGCCATATAGCCGGTCGCTTCCAGCATCAGGATGAAAAAGAAGAGGATCAGGATCTGGGGCAGGAAAACGATCACCGCGCCGACGCCGCCCACGACTCCCTGTAAGAGAAAGTCATGCAACAGTCCCGGCGGCAGCAGCGCCGTCACCGCGGCGCCAAGGCCCGTGACCCAGCCCTCCAGCATGTCGGCCGGGAACGCTGCCCAGGAAAAGACCGCCTGGAACATGACGAACAACAGCCCCAGCAGCATGGCGAGGCCCAGGACCGGATGAAGCGCGACGCGGTCGACCGCAGCGGTCAGGCGGCGCGACGGGGTCTCGCGCACGATCGCCGCACGCGCGATCCGCCGCGCATCCTTGCGCACCGCCTCGAAATCCTGCTCCACGGGCGATGGCCGAGCCGCGGCTGGTTCGTCAGCGAGCACGGTTTCCAACTCGGTCTTGAGATGATCGAGCCCGCGCTTGCGGACAGCCACGGTCGGGATCACCGGAACCCCCAGTTCGTGCGCCAGAACGGTCGCATCCAGTTCCAGCCCGTCGCGGGTCGCGAGATCGACCATGTTGAGCGCCACCAGCGTCGGCAGACGAAGCGCGATCAACTCCAGCGCAAAACGCAGATGATTGTCGAGGTTGGACGCGTCGACGACGATGACCAGCGCGTCGGGCAGCCGCTCACCCGCCTGCCGGCCGAGCACGAAGTCGCGGGTCACCTGTTCATCGGGGCTGGCGGGCGACAGGCTGTAGGTGCCGGGAAGGTCGACCAGTTCGATCGGTCGCCCGTCGGCCAGCACCAGCCGGCCCGCCTTGCGCTCCACCGTAACGCCGGGATAATTGCCCAGCTTCTGCCGCGCGCCGGTCAGCGCGTTGAACAGCGCGCTTTTGCCCGCATTGGGATTGCCGACCAGCGCGACGAGCGCCAGACGGCTCATGCGGCACTCGCTTCGGCATCGGTGCGGACGGTCACCGCTGCCGCATGGGCGCGGCGCATGGCGATGGTCATGCGGCCGACCTTGCAGGCGATAGGACCGTTGCCGAACAGACCACCATGGTGCAGCGCCTCTACGCTCGCGCCTTCGCACAGGCCGAATTCGCGCAGGCGTTGCCCTTCGCTCGGAGACAGCTGGTCCCAGTCGATCAGATCCACATAGGCAGGCTGGCGTAACGGCAGGTCGGTCAGGCGCAAGGGAGGGGCACTCGTTCGGTTCTGCGAGTGACTATCAATACCGACAAGGATTAGCCAGTGGGAATATCGGCGATGTCAGGCGACGGGATAGCGCAGCCGGCCGATGAAGCGCGCAAGGCTGAGCCGTTCACCGCCGCCAGCGCCCCTGAACCTGGCCTTGGCTTTTTCAAAGCGCATGACGCCCTCTATCCGACGAGCGAGGAAGGCGTGGCTGTCGGCCAACCCTTCGCTGTCGTCATCGACGAAGACCAGCAGGGTTGCGGCATAGATCGCCCCTAACGTCACGCGCTTGCTGTAATGGCTAAGATCCGTCGCGCTGTCGCCTGCCGCGCACCACATCCTATCGGCCGCACGCCAGCCCAGCCGTGCGGCGCGAGCGGCGTTGACCGGCATGGCGAGGACAGCCATCGCGCGGCGCAAGGCTTCCCGATCGGGCGCGAGGAGAGCGAGGCGAGCCTCGATCAGTGCGGTGATGCGCTGACGGATCGGCATCGCGGCGAGCCTGGCCGTCGGCAGCGCCGTCGCCATGGCCACATCGATGCTCGCGAACCAGGCGTCGATCATGTCGACCGGCCCATCGGAAAAAGCGAGGCGGGCAATATCGGGATCGATACCCTTTTCCGCCGCCGCCATCGTCACCGCCTGCGGTCGCCAGCCGTCAAAGGCGGCGTGGCGCGGCAATATCGGCGCGAGCAGGGCGCGCACTTCGTCCATTGTCAAGTCCTGCTGTGTGGGATTGGCAATAGTGGTCATCGGCCCTTATTAAGGCCGGGCGGGCAGGCGCACAAGCACCAGCGCGGCGCCGACCGCGATCGCGCCGACGCCATCGGTCACGCTCATCGTCTCGCCGAACAACATCCATCCAAGCAGCGCAGCGACCGCCGGTTGCAGCAACAGGCTCAGTCCCAGCACCAATGGCGAGAACCAGCCGATCGCATAGGTCATCAGGCCCTGTCCGATGAGCTGGCTCGACAAGGCGAGAGCGATCACCGGGGTCCAGTCGCCCGGCAGCACGCGTTCGCCCATCGCCAGCGCGGTCAGCAGAAGCGGCAGCACGCCCGCCAGACTCGCGACGGTCAGGACCGACCAGCCGTCGAGCCGCTGGCGCGCATCCTGCACGAGTAATAGATAGGCAGCGTAGAACAGCCCGGCGAGCAGGCAGAGCAGGTCGCCGCGCAGATAGCGGGGTGCCAATTCATAGCTGCCCGCCATCAATATAGCGGCCCCGGCCGCCGCAAGCGCGAGCGCCAGCATCTGCAACCGACGGAGCCGCTGGCCTAGCACGAACACCGCCCAGATGGGCAGGACGAGGGCACTGACATTGCCGAACAGGGTGGAATTGGCGACCTTGGTCAAATGGATGCCGGCATGCCAGGTGCCGAGATCGGCGGCGAAGAACAGGCCGGCAACGATCATCGCCGTCCACTGCCAGATGCTCAAACGCGCGGCCATAAGGCTGCGCCGGGACAGCAGGAGCAGGAAAGGCAGCGCTATCGCCAGCCGCCAGAAGCCAGCGGCCACCGGACCCACATCGGCCAGTCGAACCAGAGTCGGCCCGAACGCCAGAACGACATTGGCGAGGATCAGGGCAGGAAAAGCGAGGCGTGGTGTATCGGGACGGCGAACCGGGGTTGAATTGGCCATGGCCGATCCCTAGCTGGCTTGTGCCAGCAAGTCCCGTTGCAATTTGCAATGAATGACGAGGAAGCCCGCATGCCGACATTGTTCGATCCCGTCCAGTTGGGTGCCGTCACCGCGTCCAATCGCATTTTGATGGCGCCGCTGACCCGCGCCCGCGCCGACCGTGACCATGTGCCCACACCCCTGATGATCGACTATTACCGCCAGCGCGCCTCGGCGGGTCTTATCATCAGCGAAGCGGTGGGCGTGTCGCAGCAGGGGCTGGGCATGCCGTTCGCTCCCGGTCTCTGGTCGGAAGGGCAGGTCGCGGGCTGGAAGCCGGTGACCGCTGCGGTTCATGATGAGGGTGGCCTGATCTTCGCCCAACTCTGGCATATGGGGCGAATGGTCCATTCGAGCGTCACCGGGGAAGCGCCGCTCGGACCCAGCCCGATCACCGCGCCTGGCCATGCCCACACCTATGATGGCAACCGCGACTATGAACCGCCAAGGGCGTTGGCGCTTGAGGAAATTCCCGGCGTGATCGCAACCTATGTCACCGCCGCCCGCAACGCCGTGGAGGCAGGGTTCGACGGGGTGCAAATCCACGCAGCCAACGGCTATCTGATCGACACATTCTTGCGTAACGGCATCAACAAGCGCGAGGATGCCTATGGTGGGTCACCCGAAAATCGCGCCCGCCTGCTTCGCGAAGTTGTGCAGTCCGTGGCCGACGCCATCGGCGCAGATCGCACATCCGTCCGCCTGTCGCTCAATGGGGTGACGCAGGGCACCGATGACAGCGACCCCGCCAGCATCTCGGTCGCGGCGGCGCGGGCACTGGAGCCAATCGGCCTGGCCTTCCTCGAGCTGCGTGAGCTCAAGCCCACTGGGACCTATGGGGCGAGCGACGTGCCGCGACAATCGCCACTCGTCCGCCAGCATTTCAGCGGCCCGCTTGTGCTCAACAGCGATTATGATGTCGATGGCGCGCAAGCCGATCTCGACAGTGGGCTGGCGCAGGCGATCAGCTTTGGCCGGCCCTTCATCGCCAATCCCGATTTGCCCCGGCGGCTGTCCGTGGGCGCACCGCTCAACAGCCCGGAGCAAGCGACTTTTTATGCGCCGGGCGCGAAAGGCTATATCGATTATCCGCCACTGGACGAGGCGGCCTGACCGGCCGGCTTGATCCTTTCCAGCGAGGATCAGGCCCCGAATTTCTCTCGCAGGCCCAGCATCGCGATGGCCGCTTTGGCAGCCTCGCCGCCCTTGTCCTTTTCGGTGCGCCGGGCGCGGGTCAGGGCCTGCGCTTCATTCTCGACCGTCAGGATGCCGTTGCCGATCGCGATTCCGTCCATGCTGAGCGCCATCAGGCCGCGCGCGCTCTCGTTCGATACGACCTCGAAATGATAGGTTTCGCCACGGATCACCACGCCGATCGCGATAAATCCGTCATAACGGCCGGATTCCGCCGCCAGCGCAACAGCGCCCGGTATTTCCAGCGCGCCGGGGACGGTCACGATTTCAAATTTATGGCCTGCTTCACCGAGTGCAGCAGTCGCGCCCTCGATCAGCAGGTCGTTCAGATGCTCGTAGAAACGCGCTTCGACGATCAGGAATTTGGCCACGCTGCGTCCTTTTTCAGGCTTGAATCTGACGGTGGCCAACCACGGCCAGGTCATAGCCGTCAAGCGCAATCAGGCTGCGATGGCTGTTGGTGAGCAGGACCATGTCGTGCACGCCCAGTTCGGCCAGAATTTGCGCGCCCACGCCATAATCGCGCAGCTCGTCCATATCGCCGACCGCCTTGCCATTATAGCGTTCCAGCGAGCGACTGACGAAATCATGGGACGTGCTGCTGAGCATAACGATGATGCCCGCCCCTTCCCGATCAATCAACTCCATCGACTTGGCAAGCATGTCGCTGCGCGGGCCGATCGCGCCATAAACATCGTCGAACAGCGACATCTGGTGCATCCGCACCAGCGTCGGCTGATCGGGGACGATATGGCCCTTTTGCAGCACCATCTGTTCGGCATGGGTCGCGCGGTTGTAAAAGCAGATCACCTTCCATTCGCCGCCCCATTTGCTGTGGAAGCTGCTTTCGGACCGGCGCTCGACCATATGGTCGTGGCGGCGACGATAGGCGATGAGATCGCGGATCGTGCCGATCTTCATCTTGTGCTTCTGCGCGAAGGGGATGAGGTCGTCGAGACGGGCCATGGTGCCGTCATCCTTCATCACCTCGCAGATGACGCCGGACGGGTTGAGGCCCGCGAGCCGTGCGACGTCCACCGCCGCCTCGGTATGACCGGTGCGGACCAGCACGCCGCCATCCTTGGCGACGAGCGGGAACACATGGCCGGGCGTGACGATGTCGGCCGGGCCCTTGGACCCGTCGATCGCGACCGAAATGGTGCGGGCGCGGTCGGCGGCGCTGATGCCGGTGGTGACGCCCTCGCGCGCTTCGATCGATACGGTGAAGGCGGTTTCATGCCGCGTGCCGTTGTTGCGGCTCATCAGGCCAAGGCCAAGATAGTCGACCCGGTCCTTGGACAGCGCCAGGCAGATGAGGCCACGGCCATGGGTTGCCATGAAATTGATCGCATCGGGCGTCGCCATTTGCGCGGGAATAACGAGGTCGCCTTCATTTTCCCGGTCCTCATCGTCGACCAGAATGAACATGCGGCCGTTACGGGCTTCGTTGATGATTTCTTCGGGACTGGCGAGCGCGGTGCCGCCCTCGCGCTTGATCAGATAGGATTCGAGCTTGCCCAACGTGTCCGCCGTGGGATTCCAGTCCGTTTCGCCGAGCTTGCGAAGGGAGTTGGCATGCAGGCCGGCCGCCCGAGCCAGGCCGGAGCGGGACATCCCGCCGTCGGTGACGAGGTTGCGAACGGTATCGATAAGTGCTGACGACATGGGACCACTCCTGCCCGGAAGATTTGTCCATTATCACACTTCAATGTGATTCATTCAAGTTGAAATCACATCACGCGCGAGCGACGGCCTGCATGCGCTGGAGGTAGCGCGCAAGGACATCGATCTCGAGATTAAACGCCCGGCCGGCGTTCAGGTCATCCAGCGTCGTCGCCACTGCCGTGTGCGGGATGATGTTCATGCCGAAATGCACGCTGCCATCTGCCTGATCCTGGACGCTGTTCACCGTCAGCGAAATGCCGTCGAGCGTTATCGAACCCTTGGCTGCGAGCGCCGGTGCGAGATCGGCGGGCGCGGCGATGACGAGCGCGGTCGAATCGCCGATGGGGCTCGCGGACACCAGGGTGCCGATCCCGTCGACGTGGCCGGTCACAATGTGACCACCCAGCTCGTCACCCACTTTCAATGCGCGTTCCAGATTGAGGCGTCGGCCGACCGACCACAGGCCGGGAGCCGTGCGCTCCACCGTTTCGGCCGAAAGATCGACCGCGAACCAGTCCGGGCCCTTGTCCACCACGGTCAGGCAAGCGCCCGAGCAGGCGATCGATGCGCCGATGGCGACACCGTCCATTTCAAAGGAGCAGCCGATGACGACCCGCAGGTCGCCACGCTGCTCCGCCTCGCGGACCGTGCCGATGTCGGTGATGATGCCGGTGAACATGATTTATCCTGTGGTGGAAAAGGTTGGATGGGAGACTTAGGCGGCCGTCATCCGTTCGTAAACCTCCAGCCGGTCTTCGCCGAAGGTTCGCGAGTCGATCCGCCGCCATCGGCCATGCGTCTGGCTCAGATCGGTAAGGCCGATGTCGCCGATGCCGGCAAGGCCTGCTCCAATGACGATCGGCGCGCGGTAAAGCAGCAGCCGGTCCACGAGATCGGCGCGCAGGAACGCGGCGGCGGTGTCCGCTCCGCCTTCGACCAGCAGATGATCGACGCGGTCGAGCGTCGCGATCTCTTCAGGCGCGCCGATCCGCTCCCAACCCTGCGGCGCTTCCCCGCGGCTCAGCAGAATTCGGCGCGGACTGCGCGCTTCGAGCCCGCCCAGCCGCACGTCGAGACGAGGCGCGTCGGCGCGCAGCGTACCGCCGCCGACCAGGATCGCATCGTGCCGCGCCCGTTCCATATGAGCATGAGCGCGGGCGGCAGGGCCGGTGATCCAGCGGCTGGAGCGATCGGGCAGGGCGATCCGGCCGTCCAGGGACATGCCCAGCTTGAGCGTGACATGCGGTCGGCCCAACGTCTGGCGCAGCACGAATCCCGCCATAGCCGCGCCCGCGTCATCCGCCAGCAACCCCATTTCGACGGCAAGGCCGCGCGCGCGGAGATAGTCCGCGCCCTGACCGTCGGTGCGCGGATCGGGATCGCGCAATGCGATGACGACCCGGCTGATTCCGGCGCGCACGAGAAGGTCGGCGCAGCGGGGGCCACGCGGCGAGAGGTGAAAACATGGCTCCAGCGTCACATAGCAAGTCGCCCCGTGCGCGCGATCCAGCGCCTGATCGAGTGCGCGCGCTTCGGCATGGGGGCGACCACCCGCCTGGGTCCAGCCTCGGCCGACGATCTGGCTATTCCTGACGATCAGGCAGCCGACATTGGGATTGGGGGTGGAAAGGCCGCGCCCGCGCAGCGAGAGGGCGATCGCCGCCGCCATGAAGCGCCGGTCGGCCATCGGGGAAGGCAGGCTCAGGGCTGGCGCGCTTGCGTAGCCGGCTTTTCGCCAGCTTCGGCCTTGACCAGCCGGGCGTCGAGCAATGCGTTGATCTGCTTCAGCGCTTCCTTGCGCCGGGCGGTATTGCGCGCCTCGTCGGTGCGCCAGTCGATACCGAACAGGTCGGCGACATGCTGCATGTCCTGCTGCTTCTTGGCCAGAATAGATTCGCGCTTAGCCAAATCCATCTTCTGCTGAAGGATGATCGCGGCGTCCGGGCGGTGCACGTCCCAGCTTTCGACATAGAATATCTGGTTCTGCGTCGGCATCGTATTGGTATTGGCGTCGATGACGAATGCCCAGACGATGACATAGGTGATCGCCATGGACAGGCCGAGCAAAGGCCATTTATGCGCCCGGCTGGCGCTGAAATAGCTCCAGAAATCGCTTAGCGCGCTCTTGGGCGAAACGGGTCGGGGAAAGAACGCCATAGGGGCCATATAGGAGAGGGCGGGGCCGGATGCAAAACCTGTCTCGCAAGACAGATGCGCAGCCGGCCAACGCAATTTTCTGTCAGCGATCCTCCAGCCGGAAATGCACGGTCAGGACCCTGATCGCTGTGACGGGCACGCCGTCTCGGGTCGCCGGACGGAAACGCCATTTGCGCAAGGCATGGCGCTGGGTCGCGAGCCAGAACGACTCGTCCGTGGCGGAAACGCGCTCGATATCGACGACGCGACCATCTGTGCCGATGGTCACGCGCACCGTCACGCTACCCTCAACCTGCTGACGGATCATCGCGCCGGGATAATCCGGCTGAAAGGCGGGCAGGGCGCGTGGGTCGATCTGCGCGTCGACCAGCACCGGCGGCCGGGGCGGATCGGGAGGGGCGACCACCAGGCCGCCATCCCCGGTTCCGTCACCGGACGTCCTGTCTATCGGCTTGATGGGCCAGTCATTGGAGGCCGTCGGAACGAACGGATCCGTTGTCGCGGGCTGGCTCGCCGGCTCGTGCGACTTCGGCTTTTTGGCGTCCGGCGGTGGCGGATTTTCGGGCGGGGGCGGGTCGAGCGGGATGGAGTGAATGATGAAAGGCGACGGCGTAATCGAGTCGATCATTTCCTTTGGCATGAGCAGAAATGTGCCCACGACCAGCGCATGGACCGCGATCGTCCCGCTTATGCCGATCGGCGAGCGCCGGCCGCCGCTATAGCCCGAGATGATTGGGGCTGATTGGATCTCCATGGTTCTCATGTGCCGCATCCTCTGTCCTGAACAGCGCCTCATGACGAGCGCATGAAATGTTACAACATACTTTTATGATATGTTGCAACATCAAATTTGACGAGCTAGTGTACGATGAACGTTCCGAGCCACTCGCCTCATTTTGGCGCAGACGCGGAGACCTCTTGTGGTATTGGTCCTGCCCGTCGCAAAATCACGATTTTTGCTTAAGAGGACACGCGATATGCTGGCCTTGGCACATGCCGCCTCCGCGTCCTCTGCGCCTCCGCGCGAATTATTTCTTCGGATCGTTATATGTGCCATGTCGATCAGCCCCGATGGTCCTGCCTGAAAGGCGCGTTGCGAAGGCTGTTATAGCAGCGAGTCTATGGCGTGAATCGTCAGGCCGACCAAGCCACCGACCAGCGTCCCGTTAATACGGATATATTGGAGGTCACGGCCCACCGCGCCCTCCAGCCGGCTGGTGACGGTGCTGGCGTCCCACCCGCGCACCGTTTCGCTGACCAGCGTCACGATCCTCGACCCATAGGCGGCGGTCGCGCCCACCGCCGCGCGGCGGACGAAACGGTTGATCAGCATCCGCAATCGCGCGTCACCCTGAAGCGTCGTGCCAAGCTGTTGCAATGCCTCGCCGAATCGCCCTGCCATCGCCCTGCCCGGATCGCGCACGGCACGCAGCATGCCAGCGCGCGCCTGTTCCCACAGCCCGTCGATCCATCGTTGCATCGCCGGATTGTCGATAATTTCGTCACGGATGCGCGCGACCTTCGCCTGGGTGACGGGGTCATGCTGCAAGTCGACGGCCAGTTTCGCCATGCCCTCTTCGGCCTTGAGGCGCAGGCTGTGGCCCGGATCGGTCGCCATGTCCGCGATCAGCTTGCGCAAGCCCGAAAGGATGGCGCTAGCGAGATTTTCATCGAGGCCGGTCCAGCGCAGCACCTTGCCCGCGCGTTCGCTGATCATCTCTCGGATCAGATGTTCGTTGGCTTCCAGCGCCCGGTCGGCCCAGTGGATGATGCCGTCCATCACCGGCGCATGGCGGCCGTCGCGCATGGCCGCCTCGATAGCTTGGCCGATCAGCGGGGCGATGTGGATCGCGCGCAACCGCTGCGCAATCGCGCCTTTCACCATGCCGCCAAGCCGTTCCTGATCGAGCGCTTCCAGCATGTCGGCGGCGAGGCGCGAGGCACCCTCGCGCAGCCGTCCGTCGCCGCCCGATGGACTGGCGAGAAAGCGGCCCGCCGCCGCTGCGACGTCCAGCCCGCGCATGCGGCGAGCTACGACCGAAGGAATCAGGAAGTTGTCGCGTAGAAATAGCGCCAGCGTATCGCCGATCCGATCTTTGTTGCGTGGGATGATCGCCGTGTGGGGAATCGGAAGGCCAAGCGGGTGGCGGAACAGCGCCGTGACCGCGAACCAGTCGGCGAGGCCGCCGACCATTGCGGCTTCGGCAAAGGCCTGAACGAAGCCGACTGCGGGGTGGACATGCACGGTTGCGCGGGCGACGATGAACAGGATCGCCATCGCAACCAGCATCCCCGTCGCCACCAGCCGCATGCGCCGGGCCGGGTGAGGGGGACTTTGTTCGACGGGTCGGGAGAGGGCGGGTAACTGCATGGGCGTTCAACGGTTACGCCGCGCTTTCGTTCAGGCAAAGCCCGCTTATGCGGCGGCGATCATTTCGCGGGCTGCGCCTGCCCCGCGTGCGCCACATCGTCGCCCTTTCGATAGGTCAACAGCCTGCGGCCCAGGCGGGGCCCGATCCATTCTTCGACGCCGGTCGCGAAACTGAAAGTCGCGGGCACGATGATGAGAGTTAGCAGCGTCGACAAGATAAGGCCGCCGATCACAGTGACGGCCATGGGCGCGCGCCACGCGCTGTCGCCCGACAGCGACAGCGCGGTCGGAACCATACCTGCGACCATCGCGACCGTGGTCATCACGATCGGTTGGGCGCGCTTGTGCCCTGCATCGATGATCGCAGCATATTTCGGCACGCCCTTGGCGATTTCCTCCAGCGCGAAATCGATGACGAGGATCGAATTTTTCGCCACTATGCCAAGCAGCATGAGCATGCCGATCAAAACCGGCATCGAGATGGGATAGCCCGAAATATGCAGCGCCAGCGCGCCGCCGAGCGGCGCCAGCGCCAGCGACCCCATATTGACGAACGGCGGCATCACTCGCTTGTAGAGCAGCAGCAGTACGGCGAGGACCAGCAGGATGCCGGAGATCACGGCTATGCCGAAGCTCTGAAACATCTCCGTCTGAATTTTGGCGTCGCCCGCCTCGATTTTCCTCAACCCCGCGACCTTGCCGTCAAGGATCGCCTTCATGGTCGGCAGCGCGTTGATCTTTGTCGTTGCTTCGCTGGTCACGACCCCCGGCGCCAGATCGGCACCTACGACGATCCGGCGGACCTGGGCATAGCGGCGAATCTCGGTTGGCCCCGCGCCAAAGGCGATGTCGGCGACGACCTTCAGCGGGACGGACCCACCATTGGCGGTCGGGACCGGCATATTTTCGATGGTGGCGATGTCCTTGCGGCTATCTTCGGCAATCGAGACGCGGATCGGGATCTGGCGATCGGAAAGCGAGAATTTGGCGCTGTTCTGGTCGATGTCGCCGAGCGTCGCGATGCGGATCGTCTGGCTGAGCGCGGCCGTCGTGACGCCCATGCTCGCGGCAAGATTCATGCGTGGCTTGATGATGATTTCAGGTCGCTGCATGTCGCCCTGCACCCGCGGTGCACGCAGTTCCCTGATGCCGGCCATTTCGGCGACGAGCCTGTTGGCGGTGCTTTCCAGCAGTTCGGCGTCGTCGCTGCCCAGCATGATGATGATGTCGCGACCGAACCCGCCGCCAGACTGCGACTGAAAGTTGACACGGGCGTCGGCGACTGTCCCAAATTGGGGCGCGACCTTGCGTTCCCACTCGACCGAGGAGAGCGGCCGGTCCTTTCTGAGCGTTAAGAAGATGTTGGCGCTGGTCGGCTCGATATCGGCGAAAGCGGCCTCGACCACTTCTTTGTCCGCCGCAAGCATGTCGGCGACCCGTCGCGTGATCGCGGTTGTCTGCGCGAGCGTGCTTCCTGGCACCGTTTCCACCTTAACCTGGCTAAAGTCTGTGTCGGTCGTCGGATTGAAGGTGACCGGCAATGTCATGAAAGCCAAAAGCATCGCCGCGAACGACAGGCCCCCGAGGCCCAGTGTCCAGATTCGGTGATCAAAAAGATAGGCGGTACGCGCAGCCCACCCGCCACGCACACGCCGCGCAACCGCCTTGCGCTCGTCAAGCGACCAGTGAAGAACACGCATATAGAGGTCCATCAGCCATCCCTCGCCATGGGTGGCCTCCCCATGGGATTTAAGAAAATAGGCCGCGACCATGGGCGTGATGAGACGTGCGACGCCCAGGCTGAGCAGTACGGCCACAACCACCGTCATGCCGAACTGGATGAAGAATTGCCCGGCAACCCCAGGCATGAAGGCGACGGGGAGGAACACAGCGACGATCACCATGGTCGTAGCGAGCACGGCAAGCCCGATTTCATCCGCAGCGTCGATCGAAGCCTGATAAGCTGTTTTGCCCATACGCATATGGCGTACGATATTCTCGATCTCGACGATGGCATCGTCCACCAGCACACCCGCGACCAGGCTCAGCGCGAGCAGTGAAGTAATGTTGAGCGTAAAGCCCATCAGGTCCATGAACCAGAAAGTCGGGATCGCTGAAAGCGGAATCGCAAGCGCGGAAATCATCGTCGCGCGCCAGTCGCGCAAGAAAAGGAATACGATGACGACGGCCAGAACAGCGCCCTCGATCATCGCAGCCATCGCCGAATGATATTGATTCTTGGTGTAGTCGACGCTGGTATAAAGCTGTTTGAACCGGACTTTGGGATTTTCCTTCGACAACTGGTCGAACACTTTTACAGCATTATCGGACACCGTAACGTCGGAACTGCCTTTTGCCTTATCGAGGCGAAGGCTGGTGACCTGGCGCCCGTTCATCAGCCCGACCGACCGCTGTTCGGCGAACAGATCGCGCACGCTGGCGAGGTCGGCGAGCTTAACGGTGCGGCCGCCGGATATGGCGATCTGGGTCTGGCCGAGCGCATAGGCGTTGCGCGCATTGCCCAGCACCCGGATCGATTGTTCGGCGCCAGCGATTTCCGTGCGGCCACCCGCAGCGTTCAGGTTGACCTGCTGCAATTGCTGATTGACCTGCGCCGCGCTGACGCCATGCGATTGAAGTTTGGCGGGATCGAGAATGATACGGATTTCACGGCTGACGCCCCCGCCGCGCGTGACGGCGGCCATGCCGGAAATCCCCAGCAATCGCTTGGCCACCACATTGTCGACATACCAGGACAACTCCTCCAGAGTCATGTCGGTCGTTTCGGCGCTGTAATAGGCGATCGGCCCGCCATCGATGTCGACGCGGCTGACCTGCGGTTCCAAAATGCCTTCGGGAAGGTTGCTGCGAATCTGGTCGACGGCGTTCTTCACGTCGGCCACAGCACGGTCGATCGGCGTACCGATCTGAAAGGTGACGTTGGTGAGCGACCTGCCCTCCGACGCAAAGGACGAAATTTCGTCCACGCCGCTGATGGCGCGAACGGCGGCTTCGACGCGCTGCGTGACCTGCGTTTCCAGTTCGGTGGGGGCCGCGCCCGGCTGATTCACCGTGACGCTGACGACCGGGAAACTCACATCGGGCTGCTGGTTGATATCGAGTCGCATGAAACTGACAATGCCCGCCAGCATGAGCGCGGCGAACAGCACCAGCGGCGTCACCGGATTGCGGATCGCCCAGGCGGAGATATTGCGAAAACTCATGGCCGCGCCTTCGCTTGCGGCTTAACCTTCTGGCCCGGATTGAGGAATGCCCCTGCGGACATCACGATGCGTTCCGATCCATCGAGGCCGCGCGTGACCGACACTCCGCTATCGGAAACCTGCCCGGTCGTGACGGCACGCCGTTCCACATGATCGCGCCTATCGACGATATAGACATAATTGCCCTTCGCGTCGCTCAGTACGGCCGATTCCGGCAGGGTGGGCGCGACGCCGGATCCGCTGATGATGATCGCCGACGCAAAGCCACCTGGCCGGATCGCGCGATCATAGGGGAGGGCGATGCGGGCGATCCCCTGCCGGTTCTGCTGATCGATCACGGGAGCGACCTGCCATAGCTGGCCCGCAAAGGACGCCGTGCCGCCGATAGGTGTCACCGTCGCACGATTGCCTACGCGCAGCATCGCCAGATCGGCTTCGCTGACTTGCGCCAGCATCTCCATCTCGCCGCCCTTGGCGACCCGAAAAAGCGTCCCGCTGCCCGAGCCAACAATCTGTCCTGGCTCGACTGCGCGTGTCAGGATCAGGCCCGCTGCAGGCGCGCGGATGTCAAGCCGCCCGGTGCGCGCGCGCTGTTCCGCAAGCTGGGCGGCGGCGACGGCAACGCGCGCGTTCGCGCCATCGCGGGTGGCCGTACGCTGATCAATGTCGGCCCGGCTGATGAAGCCGCGCCCGACCAGGGCCTTGGCGCGATCGAGCTGCGCCTGCGCCAGTTTCGCGTCGGCACGGTTCACCTCAACCTGCGCGGCGAGCGAGCGAATCTGTTCGACCTGTACCGATCGTTCAATAACCGCGAGAACCTGCCCCGCCCGGACCCAGTCGCCCGGCTGAACCAGTACCTGACGCACTTGCCCGCCTTCGCCCACTACGCCGACTGGCATTTCGACGCGCGCCGCGAGCGATCCGGTCGCGCTCACCCTTTGTTCGATCATCGATTGACCTGGGCTGATGACCGTGATGACGGGCGCCTGCATCGCGTTGTCGCTGGGGGCCGCTGGCCTGGACCGGATTGATAGCCAGACCGCAAGCGCAACAAGGATGATCGCGACGATCGCTCCGATCATCCACCGTCTTTTTTTTCCAGGCTGCATTTCCTCATCGGCCGTAAGGGCGGGGTCGCCAGCAATCGGTGTTTCGTAGTTCATGCCGACCCCATCTTCGTCCGACTGCCGCGTCGAACCCGAGCTGTATTATATAAGTAGCGCACTTCGCTCAATCCCCAAAAATCATCCGTGTTCGGCAGGCGCATTACGCTTGATCGACGGGATCACTTGCAAAAACGGCGGTTATATGACGCTATGCGGAAGGGGCATATAGGAGAGGAACCGCCATGGAGTTGCTGGGATGGATCGTCATCGGGCTGCTCGCTGGCGCGCTCGCGCGGCTTATCATGCCTGGACGCGATCCGGGCGGTTGCATCGTCACCATATTGCTCGGGATCGCAGGCGCGCTGCTGGCTGGCTATGTCGGACGGCTTGCGGGCTGGTATATGGCGGGTGAAGGCGCCGGTTTCATCGCCGCCACATTGGGTTCGATCGCCGTTCTGGCGATCTACCGGCTTTTTGCCAGACGATATTGATCGAATAGCAAAGGGCTGCGCCACCCCCTTGGGATAGTGCAGCCCCTGTTACCGTAGGTCGGCGTGATTTATCGCACCGAACCGCGACGGACCAGATTGACGATCGCGAGCAGAATGACCGCGCCAACCAGAGAAACGAGAAAACTGGTAAGCGTAAGTCCGGCATTGTTTATCGAACCGCCGCTGAAAATCAGCCCGCCGAGGAATGCGCCGACGATGCCTACGACGATATTAAGCAGAACGCCCTGCTGAGCGTCGGTCCGCATAATCATGCTGGCAAGCCAGCCAATGATGCCGCCGACGACAAGCCACAAAATGATGCCCATCTAACTTCTCCTTGCCAGCGCCCCCAGCGGGTTGGCTGAAGCATAAACGGCGGAAGGCGTATCGCGTTCCCAACCCCGTAACGATTCTGTTACGCGGGCAATCGATCAGCATAAGAAAAGGCCGCCGGAGCGCAGCCGGCGGCCTTTCATCATCACCCGCTCGGGCGCTCGATCAGAATTTCTGCTGCCGTTCGTAGAGCGATTTATAATATTGAATGCGGGTTACCCGCAGGCCGTGCATACCCGATCGATCGACCGCGCGCTGCCAACCGGCAAATTCCTCGAGCGTCAACGAATAGCGGGCGCACGCTTCGTCTACGGAAAGCAGGCCGCCATTGACCGCCGCCACGACTTCCGCCTTTCGGCGCACCACCCAGCGCGTCGTGTTGACCGGCGGCAAGCTGTCCAGCGTCAACGGTTCTCCAAGCGGCCCGACGACCTGTGCAGGCCGAATTTTTTGATTTTCTATCATTGTCACCCTCAAAAGCGGCACTGGCGTTGCCGAATTCAGTAGCGAGACCTTATCCACATCAGCCCTGAAGAACGGCTAAAGCGCAAAGGTAAACGCCCCTTTCATCATTCTTGCCCCACTCCTAGACGGCTCGCGACCAACGGGTTGAAGCTTCCCGACAGTCGCACGGCTTCGATCATGCCGTCGGAACGTGGGGCGAAAATGCCCGCCAGTTCCTGGATCCAGTCTTCCGCCGCGTCCTGCCCCCGCAGAACGTTCGCCACCGCCTTCGCCGTTGGGCTGGACGCCTGCGCGGCTGCCGAAGCGGCGCGCAGAAACGGCCAGGCCGGCACGCGCGGGCGACCCACAGGCTTGATGCTTGCGGGCTTGATGCCGTTGCGGAGGAAGCTCAGATCCATGGTGGCGCTTTTACCGGGCAAAATATAAGGCCCGGTAAACATCCCGGTCACGCCTCGTTAGTCCGGGATGAAAGGGGGGTTAATTGGGCTGGAACGTGGGGCCGGTCGGGCCTATAGGGCTTGCATGCAGCCCGAATTCCAGTTGGCCGAGCCGTTATCCATGCGGCGGATCGTGGTCGCCATGTCGGGCGGGGTGGACAGCAGCGTCGTCGCGGCGCTGGCCGCGCGCACTGGCGCGGAAACGATCGGGGTTACACTTCAGCTCTACGATCATGGCGCGGCGGTGGGACGCACCGGCAGCTGCTGTGCCGGCCAGGATATCCGCGACGCCCGGGCCGTCGCCGATCGGCTCGGCATCGCTCATTATGTGTTCGACTATGAAAGCGCCTTTCGCGATTCTGTGATCTCCGACTTTGCCGATGAATATATGGCTGGACGCACGCCGATCCCCTGCGTGAAATGCAATATGGGGGTGAAATTCACCGACCTTTTCCAGATCGCGCGGGACCTCGGCGCCGATTGCCTTGCCACCGGCCATTATGTCCGCCGGGTCGAAGGCGGGCAGGGGGCGGAGCTTCATCGCGCCGCCGATCTCGCGCGCGACCAGAGCTATTTCCTCTTCGCGACGACACAGGCGCAGCTCGATTATCTGCGCTTTCCTCTGGGTGGCATGCCAAAGCAGCAGGTGCGCGAAATCGCGGCTGAACTTGGTCTTGGCGTCGCGCTGAAGCCCGACAGCCAGGATATCTGCTTCGTGCCCGATGGCGATTATGCCAAGATCGTCCGCAAACTGCGCCCGGATGCGGACGAGGGCGGCGACATCGTGCATGTCGATGGCCGACTGCTGGGTCGGCATAAAGGCATGATCCATTATACGGTGGGCCAGCGTAAGGGCCTGGAGGTTGGCGGTCAGCCCGATCCCCTTTACGTGGTGCGGCTGGAGGCGGCGTCGCGCCGGGTCATTGTGGGGCCGAAGGCCGCGCTTGCGGTATCCGGCGCAACCCTGAGCGACATCAACTGGCTGGGCGGCGATTTTACCGGGCCTTTGACCGCCAAGGTCCGTTCCATGGCCAAGCCCGTCCCCGCTCGGCTCGATGGCGACCGCCTTTGCTTCGACGCGCCCGAATATGGTGTTGCGCCGGGACAGGCGGCGGTGCTTTATGCTGGGGATCGTGTGCTCGGCGGTGGCTGGATCGCGAACACGCAGGCTGCGATGGCGGACGCGGCCTGACTACCACTACCACCTCCTAAACTTGCCCTTCTCCCGCCGCGCCGCTAAAGCCCGCGCGTTATGACTCGTCCGCTCATCTTCGCCATTCCCAAGGGCCGCATCCTTGAAGAGGCGCTGCCGCTGCTTACCCGCGCCGGTATTGAGCCGGAGGCCGAATTTCACGACAAGAAGAGCCGGGCATTGCGTTTCGCCACCAATCGACCCGACGTGTCGATCATCCGGGTGCGCGCCTTCGACGTGGCGACCTTCGTGGCGCATGGCGCGGCGCAGATCGGCATCGTCGGATCGGACGTGGTCGACGAATTTGACTATTCCGAGCTTTATGCGCCGGTCGACCTCGACATCGGTCATTGTCGCCTGTCCGTGGCGGAGCCGGTCGGTCTGTCCCAGGAAGATGAGGCGGCCGTCAGCCATGTTCGCGTCGCCACCAAATATCCTTACCTCACGCGCCGCTATTTCGAAGCGCGCGGGCTTCAGGCCGAATGCGTGAAGCTCAATGGCGCGATGGAACTGGCGCCTTCGCTCGGCCTGTCGCGCCGAATCGTGGATCTCGTCTCCTCGGGGGCCACCCTGAAAGCCAATGGGCTGGTCGAAACCAACATCATCATGCAGGTATCGGCTCGCCTGATCGTCAATCGTGCGGCGTATAAAATGCGTTCCGCCGAACTCTCGCCGATGGTGGAGGCGTTTCGCCGGGCCGCAGGGGTAAAGGATGCCGCTTAGGCTCGACAGTCGCAACAGCGATTTCGCCGCCGCCTTCACCCTGTTGGTCGACGCGCGGCGCGAGGCGGATGAGGATGTCTCGCGCGACGTGGCCGCGATTCTCAAGCGCGTTCGCGCCGAGGGCGATTTGGCGCTGGCCGACTTTACCAGCCGTTTTGACCGGCACGACCTGAACGTCAGCGGTTGGGCGGTCAGCGCGCCGGAATGCCGCGCGGCGCTTGACGGCATTTCTTCCACCTTGCGCGACGCTCTCGAACTCGCCGCAGCACGGATCACGGCCTATCATGAAGCGCAGCGGCCGGCGGACAGCGACAGCATCGATACCGCGGGCGTGCGGCTCGGAGCACGCTGGAGCGCGGTCGATGCCGCTGGCCTCTATGTGCCGGGTGGCCGCGCCGCCTATCCCAGTTCGCTGCTGATGAACGTGATCCCGGCCAAGGTCGCCGGCGTCGGCCGCATTGCGATGGTGACGCCGACGCCGGGGGGCGAGATCAATCCGCTCGTTCTCGCCGCAGCGCAGATTGCGGGCATCGAGGAAATCTGGCGGATTGGCGGCGCGCAGGCGGTGGCCGCGCTCGCCTATGGCACGGATCGAATCCGGCCGGTCGACGTCATCACCGGCCCCGGCAACGCCTGGGTCGCGGAAGCCAAGCGCCAGCTTTACGGCGTCGTGGGGATAGACATGGTCGCCGGCCCGTCCGAAATCGTGGTCGTCGCCGACGCGAAAAACGATCCCGACTGGATCGCGGCCGATCTGCTCAGCCAGTCGGAACATGATCCGACCAGCCAGTCGATCCTGATCACCGACGACGCTTCGTTCGCCGATGCCGTGGCCACTGCCGTCGCTCGCCGCCTGCCGCTGCTTGCGACGCAGGCCGTCGCTGCCACGAGTTGGGCCGTCAATGGTGCGATCATCCTCGTGCGTGACCTTGAAGAGGCGATCCCTCTCGTCAATCGCCTCGCCGCCGAACATCTCGAACTGGCGGTTGACGATCCCGATGCGCTTTTCGCACAGGTGCGCCACGCCGGGTCGGTGTTTCTGGGTCGCATGACCCCGGAAGCTGTCGGCGATTATGTCGCTGGTCCCAATCACGTTTTGCCCACCGGGCGCCGCGCGCGCTTCTCGTCCGGCCTGTCCGTGCTGGATTTCATGAAGCGCACCAGCTTCCTTGGCCTCACGCCACAAGCCATCGGCGCGATCGGCCCCGCCGCCGTGGCGCTGGCGGAGGCGGAAGGGCTTCCCGCGCACGCCGCGTCGGTGGCGTTGCGCCTGCGCTGATCGCGGAGTAGGGGGCATGACATGAACGAACGCTCCAAATCCCGCTCCGCCGCGCGTCTCGCCGCGGTCCAGGCGCTGTACCAGATCGAGATGGAGGCAACGCCGCTCGCCGTCCTGCTGCATGAATTCCATACCCATCGGCTGGGCGCGACCATCGAGGATGTGACCTATGCGCAAGCGGAAGAGAGCTTCTTCGACGATGTCGTATCGGGCGTGCACAAACGGCGGGACGAGATTGACGGCCTCATTGCCGCGCGCCTTTCCAAGGACTGGAGCCTCGACCGGCTCGACAAGCCGATGCGCCAGATCCTGCGGGCCGGAACCTATGAACTGCTGGCGCGCAAGGATGTGCCGACCGGGTCCGTCATCAGCGAATATGTCGATGTCGCTCACGCATTTTACGACAAGCGCGAGGCCGGATTCGTCAACGGTCTGCTCGACGCGGTCGCAAAGGACGTCCGAGAGTAAATTGTTCGCAGGAGCATGGTCGGCGCAATTGGGATAAGAGCCCCTAATGTCCGCCGAATCCAGTTTTCTTACCCTTCTGCGCCTGCTCGCGCATGACCCGGCCGCGCAAGGACTTGCGGACGATGTGGCTGTCTTACCGGTCGGTGACATGCGGCTCATCCTGACCAGCGACACGATGGTCGAGGGAGTCCATTATCTGCCGGACGACCCGCCCGCCGACATCGGCTGGAAGCTCGCGGCGGTCAATCTGTCGGATCTGGCCGCCAAGGGGGCAAGGCCCATCGGCTGCCTGCTCAACTATGCGCTGTCGGGAGACGATGAATGGGACGCCGCTTTCCTGGAGGGGCTTGGTGAAGCGCTGGATCGCCATGGCATGCCGTTGCTGGGCGGCGATACGGTCAAAATGCCAGGCACCGGCGCGCGGAGCTACAGTCTGACCGCGATCGGCGAAGCGCAGCAGCATGTTCCGGTACGGTCGGGCGCTCGGGCTGGCGATCGCTTATATCTGACCGGCCCGGTCGGTGACGCCGGGATCGGCCTCGATATATTGCGCGCTACGCCGGGCGCATCCGGCCCACTGGTCGATGCCTATCGCCGCCCGCGTCCGCGGCTCGCCGAAGGCGCGCTCCTTGCCCTTCAGGTCCACGCGATGATGGACGTGTCCGATGGATTATTGATCGATGCGTCGCGCATGGCTGCCGCGAGCGGGCTGGCCGTCGTCGTCGATCATATTCCGCTTTCGCCTGCCCTGGAGGCAGCGCGCGGCGGCAGCACCGCCGTTCAGCTCGCGGCCGCCCGCGCCGGTGACGATTATGAACTGCTCTTCGCGCTGCCGGCCGATGCCCGCCCGCCCGTCCGTGCCATCCCGGTCGGCCATTTTTCGACGGGGCATGGGTTGAGCCTGATGATCGACGGCGCAATCATGCCGTTGCCCGCTTCGCTCGGCTGGGAGCATGACTAACTCGCGCGAGATCGTCATCACCTCGATCAAGATCGTTTCGGAACCCGCTTGACGCCGCGTTTCGCGGCTGTAGCTTCCGCTTAACCTTTTCTCAGCCCGGTTGGACCGCAAATGTGCGTGTGCCTGATGCTGATTGATGCGGTGCCAGACGCCGGATGCAGGGCATCCGGCCGCCCGCTCTCTCGCCCTTCGTCCGCCCGTCATTCCCTGCGGAGCTGCCGATGATATCCATAATAGGGGGAGAGGATAATCCATGGAACTTGTCACAATCGCCATAGGGTGCGGCGTGCTCGCCATACTCTACGGTCTGTTCACGAGCCGCCAGGTGCTGGCCGCGCCGGCGGGCAACGCCACGATGCAGGAAATCGCCGGCGCCATTCAGGAAGGGGCCAAAGCCTATCTCGCGCGCCAATATACGACCATCGCCATGGTCGGCATCGTCGTGGCCGCGCTGGTTCTGTTCTTTCTTGGCATCACGTCTGCAATCGCATTCCTGATCGGCGCGATCCTGTCGGGCGCGGCCGGTTTCATCGGCATGAATATCTCGGTGCGCGCCAATGTCCGCACCGCCGAAGCCTGTCGCGGCACGTTGCAGAACGGCCTAACGGTCGCGTTCCGCGCGGGCGCTATCACCGGCATGCTGGTGGCGGGACTGGCGCTGCTCGCGATCAGCGTCTTCTTCTGGTATCTGACCGGCCCCGCCGGACATGCGCCCGACGACCGGCTCGTCATCGACAGCCTCGTCGCGCTGGCGTTCGGCGCGTCGCTGATCTCGATCTTCGCGCGGCTGGGCGGAGGTATCTTCACGAAGGCCGCCGATGTCGGCGCCGACCTTGTCGGCAAGGTAGAAGCCGGCATTCCTGAAGACGATCCACGCAACCCGGCCGTCATCGCCGACAATGTGGGCGACAATGTGGGCGACTGCGCCGGCATGGCCGCCGACTTGTTCGAAACCTATGTCGTCACCGTCGGTGCGACCATGGTGCTGATCTCGCTGCTCGTCACCGGCGTGGACAATGCCTTCCTCATGCGCCTCATGTCGTTGCCGCTGATCGTCGGTGGCGTGTGCATTATCACTTCGATCATCGGTACATACATGGTGCGCCTTGGCCGCAGCCAGTCGATCATGGGGGCGCTCTATAAAGGCTTCTGGACCACCGCGATCCTTTCGATCCCGGCGCTCTACCTGGTCGCCCAATATTCGCTCGGGGATCTGAACGCGCGTTTCGGTACGGACCTCGACGGCAATGGCGGCTATACCGGCATGGCGCTGTTCTGGTCGATGATGGTGGGCCTGGCCGTTACCGGGCTGTTGGTCGTCATCACCGAATATTATACCGGCACCAATTACCGCCCGGTCCGGTCGATCGCCAAAGCGTCTGAAACCGGCCATGGCACCAACGTCATTCAGGGGCTGGCGATCAGTCTGGAATCGACTGCCCTGCCGACGCTCGTCATCGTCATCGGCATCATCGTCGCGCACCAGCTCGCAGGTCTCATCGGCATTGCCTTTGCCGCGACGGCTATGTTGGCGCTGGCTGGCATGGTGGTGGCGCTGGACGCCTATGGCCCTGTTACCGACAATGCCGGCGGCATCGCGGAAATGGCGCATCTGGACGATAGCGTCCGGGTCAAGACCGACGCGCTCGACGCGGTGGGCAACACCACCAAGGCGGTGACGAAGGGCTATGCCATCGGCTCGGCAGGGCTGGCCGCGCTCGTGCTGTTCGGCGCTTATACCGAGGATCTGAAATTCTATAACAGCGCGCTCGGCTTGACAGAGCCGGTCGATTTCAGCCTCTCCAACCCTTATGTCATCGTCGGCCTGCTGCTGGGGGCACTGCTCCCCTATCTGTTCGGCGCTATGGGGATGACGGCGGTCGGCCGTGCGGCGGGCGACGTGGTGAAAGACGTCCGCGAACAGTTCGCCGCCGACAAGGGCATCATGGACGGCAGTTCGCGGCCGAACTACGCCCGCACCGTGGATCTCGTCACAAGGGCTGCGATCAAGGAAATGATCGTCCCCAGCCTGCTGCCGGTGCTGGCGCCGATCATCGTCTATTTCGCGATCTCGGCGGTGGCGGGGACCCCCAATGGCTTCGCGGCGCTGGGGGCGTTGCTGCTGGGCGTTATCGTGTCCGGGCTGTTCGTGGCTCTCTCGATGACATCGGGCGGCGGCGCGTGGGACAATGCCAAGAAATATATCGAGGACGGCCACCATGGCGGCAAGGGCAGCGAAGCCCATAAGGCCGCGGTGACGGGCGATACGGTCGGCGATCCCTATAAGGATACGGCCGGGCCGGCGGTTAATCCGATGATCAAGATCACCAACATCGTCGCCCTGCTACTGCTGGCTGCACTCGCTCACGGTGCCTGAGTGATTAAGGCATAGAAGACGGCCCGCTCTAACCGGCGGGCCGTTTTCACAAAAGAGTAACGAAAAAGAAGCGCGATAGTCATATAATAGTCACATAACAGTCATAATGGCGCGTCACCGCCACGCGGCGGAGGAGACAAAATGACCATGCGCCGCTCACCTGCCCTATTATGTTCGCTTGCGTTGCTGACGCTGCCGGTTGTGGCGCATGCTGCGGATGACGAACAGCTATGGACTACCGCGAACGTCACGGTGAAGCTGGGCGAAAAGTGGCGGCTGTCGCAGGAGGTGGTCGCGCGCTTCAGCGATACGCGTAACGGATTGTACGAAATCGAATCCAACACCCTGCTTGGCTATCGCATCAGCAAGAAGGTCACGATCTGGGCCGGCTATACCCATGACCCGCTGTACAATAGCGGCGATTTCACGGTCATGGAGCACCGCGCCCGCCAGCAGGTGACGTTCGACAATCTCATCAAGATCGGCCCCGGCACGCTGAGCGCGCGTCTGCGCCTCGAACAGCGCTGGCGTGAGGGCATCGACGGTACCGCCTGGCGTTTGCGTCCCTATGTGAAGTTCGTGCTGCCATTTCAGGAGGGCAAGAAAACCGCGCTGGTCCTGAGCCACGAAAGCTTCATCGACATCAACGACACCAGCTTCCAGACTGTCCATGGCGAGGAACGGATGCGCAATCTGATCGCGATCACGACGCCGCTCAGCAAGTCGATCAACGCCGAAATCGGCTATCTCAACCAGCATGGCTTTCGTCCGGGCCGGCCCGACACGAGCGACAATGTTGCGTCTTTCTCGCTGAATTTTACGCTCTGACGTCCAGCGCATTGCTCGTGGCGCCTCCGCTTGCAGGGGTGGGCGAACGGGGCCTATAGCGCGTGCCCATGACCAGCGAACCGTTCCGTACCCAGCTTGCCGCGCTCGAAGGCCGGGGGCGATTGCGCCGCCTGATGCCGCGCGCGGGACGCGATTTCGCATCGAACGACTATCTGGGGCTGGCGGCCGATCCGATCATCGGGCAGGCGGTTGCCGATGCGGTCGCGCGCGGCGTGCCGGTAGGGTCGGGTGGATCGCGTCTGCTGCGTGGCAACGCGCCCGAACATGAAGGGCTAGAGGCGAAGGCTGCGACCTTCTTCCGTACCCAGGCAGCTTTATTCATGGCGAATGGCTTCGCCGCCAATCTTGCCTTGTTCGGGACTTTGCCGCAGCGCGGCGACCTCATCGTCGCGGACGAACTGATCCACGCCAGCGCGCATGACGGCATCCGCATGTCAAAGGCGCGCGCGGTTTTCGCCCGCCATAATGACGTGCAGAGTTTCGCCGACCTGATCACCGGCTGGCGCACCGAAGGGGGCAAGGGGCGCGTGTGGATCGCGGTCGAAACGCTCTATTCGATGGACGGCGATATGGCCCCGCTGGCGGACCTTGCTGCTCTGGCGGCCCGGAACAATGCGATGCTGCTGCTCGACGAAGCGCATGGCACGGGCGTGTTCGGCCCGTCCGGCCGGGGACTTTCCGCTGGGCTGGACGGGCTGCATAATGTCGTCACGCTCCACACGTGCGGCAAGGCGATGGGCGTCGAGGGCGCTCTGGTTTGTGGTCCAAGGATCGTCATCGACTATCTCGTCAACCGCGCCCGTGTCTTCATCTTTTCGACCGCGCCCTCGCCGCTGATGGCTGTGGCTGCCTCCGCCGCGCTCGACCGGATCGAGCAGGCCGATGATATGCGCGCGCGACTGACGGTGTTGCGCCAGGACGCGGCAGAAATGATTTATCGTCCGCTGGGCCTGCCCGCACCGCGCAGCCAGATAATGCCCGTGATCCTGGGAGGCGACGGGCGCGCCATGGCGGTGGCGCAGGCGTTGCAGGAGGCGGGCTTCGACGTGCGCGGCATCCGACCGCCGACCGTGAAGCCGGGCACGAGCCGGCTGCGCATTTCGCTGACGCTCAATATCGGGCGGGCTGACGTGGCCGCGCTCGGAACCGAATTGCGGCGCTTGCTGGCGTGAGCGTGTTCGTCGTCACGGGCACGGACACCGATATCGGCAAGACAGTGTTCGCCGCCGGTCTCGCCGGGGCGCTGGGCGCACATTATTGGAAGCCGGTTCAGGCCGGCACAGATCCCGAAGGCGATCGGGAGACTGTTGCGCGCTTGTCTGGCCTGCCCGACGATCATCTGCTGCCCGAAGCCTATCGGCTTTCGACCCCCGCCTCGCCGCATCTTGCCGCGCGGATCGACGGGGTGCAGATTGCGCTAGACCGGCTCGCGCTGCCTCATGTCGAGGGCCCGCTGGTGGTGGAAGGGGCGGGCGGCGTTCTCGTCCCGCTCACAACGAAATTGCTGATGGCCGACCTGTTCGCACATTGGGGCGCGCCGGTCATTATGTGTGCGCGCACAGGGCTCGGGACGATCAATCACAGCCTGCTCAGCATCGAGGCGCTGCGGGCGCGGGACGTGCCGATCGCCGGCATCGCCTTCATCGGCGATGCGCATGATGAGAATGAAGCAATCATCCCCGCACTGGGCCGGGTTCCGTCGCTGGGGCGGCTGCCCTTACTCGATCCGCTCGACGGGACTTCGCTCGCCGCCGCCTTTGCAGCAAATATCGACCTGTCGCGCTTATAGGCCCTGCCCCCGATATATTTTTCGACCAACGACATGGACTTCGACGCGCCCGCGCGTTTCACCTCGATCCATGACGGGCGTGCGTCGTCCGTAAAGCAAAAGGCCGATCCATGAGACTCATACTTCCGGGCGTAGCCGCTTTCGCTCTCGCTGCTTCCATGGCCCGGGCCGACCCGGCGCCGCCCCAGCCTGCACCTGTGACCGCACCGGCGGAACGACCAGCCTATGGCAGCTATGGCTTCGACGCGGCAGGCATGGACCCATCGGCTCAGCCCGGGGACGATTTCTACGACTATGCGAATGGCCGTTGGGCGAAGGTGACGCCGATCCCGGCGGACAAATCCAATTATGGGGCGTTCAATGTGCTCGACGATTTGTCGCGCACCCGGACAAAGGGGCTGCTGGAGGCGGCGCAGGCTGACCCGTCCAGCAAGATCGGTGCGGCCTATGCCAGCTATCTCGATGCGGAGGCCGTGGAAGCCAAAGGCCTGGCCCCGATCAAGCCCTGGCTGGCGCAGATCAAGCGCATCAGGAGCAAAACCGCCTATGCCGCGCTGGCGGGCAAGGGGGAGCAGGCCGGCATCAGCGGGCCATTCTCCCTGGCCGTCGGGCAGGATGACAAGGCGCCGACTTCCTATATCGTGCGCATGGGGCAGGGCGGCCTTGGGCTGCCCGACCGCGACTATTATCTCGACCCCGCCGCCAAGATGGCCGCGATCCGCACCGCCTATGTCGCGCATCTGGAGCATATGCTGGCGCTCGCAGGGGAGGCGAACGCTAAGGCGCGCGCGGCCGCGCTAATGACGTTCGAGACGGCCATCGCGAAGGTTCACTGGACTCAGGTGGAAAGCCGCGACGCTGACAAGACCTATAACAAACTGACCCTTGCCGATCTTCAGACGCGCGCGCCTGGCTTCGATTTTGCGGCTTATCTCGCCGCAAACGGCGTTAAGCCTGCCGCGATCCTGATCGCACAGCCAACCGCTTTTACCGGGGAGGCAGCCTTGATCGCGCGAGCGCCGCTCGGCGTGTTACAGGACGCGCTGTTGCTGCGCAGCCTGCATGCCTATGCGACGTTTCTGCCCGATCGGATCGCTGACGCTGATTTCGCCTTCTACGGCACCACCTTGTCGGGCACGCCCCAGCGCGAGGAACGGTGGAAGCGAGCAATCGACTTCCTCAAGGATTCGCTCGGTGAGGAAGTCGGCAAAGCCTATGTCGCGCGCTATTTTCCGCCCGAAACCAAGGCGGCGATGGACCAGTTGGTCAGAAATGTGATCGCTGCCATGGGTCGCCGTATCGACGGTCTGACCTGGATGAGCGATACCGCCAAGACACGCGCGCATAAAAAGCTCGCCGCCTTCACGCCCAAGATCGGCTATCCCGACAAATGGCGCGATTATGACGGGCTCACGATCAAGGCCGGCGACCTATTCGGCAACGCCTGGCGCTCGGCGCAGTTCGAAAGCGCCTATCAGCTCGGCAAGCTCGGCAAGCCCATTTACCGCTGGGAGTGGCAGATGACGCCGATGGAGATCAATGCCTATGCCGATTTCTCCATGGTCGAGATCGTGTTCCCGGCCGCGATCCTGCAACCCCCTTTCTTCGATCCCAAGGCCGACCCTGCGGTCAATTATGGCGGCATAGGGGCAGTGATCGGCCATGAACTGAGCCATCATTTCGACGATCAGGGCGCGAAATATGACGAGACCGGCAAGCTGGATCAATGGTGGACCGATGCCGATGTCGCCGCCTTCAAAGGCCTGACGGATCGGCTGGTCAAGCAATATGACGCCTATCAGCCATTCCCCGGTGCGCATGTGAAGGGCGCGTTCACGCTTGGCGAGAATATCGGCGATCTGGCGGGGGTGGCCGTGGCGCTCGATGCCTACCATGCCTCGCTTGGCGGCAAACCCGCGCCGGTGATAGACGGGATGAGCGGCGACCAGCGCTTCTTCCTTGGCTGGGCGCAGGTGTGGCGGCGCAATTATCGTGAGGCGAATCTGCGCCAGCGGCTCGTGACCGACCCGCATTCCCCCTCGCGATATCGCGCCGACACCGTGCGCAATTTCGACGAATGGTATGCGGCGTTCAAGCCTCAGCCGGGCGGGATCACGCTCGGGCCCAAGGACCGGGTCAAGATCTGGTAGGCGCTGCGTCCAGTCTGGCGCTGTCGGCGATCTGGCGGAAGGCGGCCACATCGCGGTCGAAATAATGGAGGGCGGGCGCTTCGTAGGTCGCCATGAAGAGCCGCCCGCCGATCATGGCGGCGCGGGCCTCGCCCAGCCGCCGGACATCGTCCCCGGCCCGGGTGTAGCTGTAAGTGAAGCGGACGCCCGGCGCACCGGCGAAGGGTGCCGGCTCGGCGCTGGTGATGGTCATCAGCGGGGTGCCAAGCGCGATGCGGTAGCTGCTTTCCAGCAGCGCCGGGATATCGGTGATCAGCATCGTCGCTGAGACTTTGGGCAGCGGCTTGTTGCGTTTGTCGACCTCGCGGAACAGTGTCCGGCCGTCGGGAATGCCGCCATAGAAGCTGATCTCGTTCAGCAGGTCGCCGTCCAGCGTCCAGCTTTCGCCGTTACGGCCGGGTCGCGCGCCCAGCTTGTTCCATTCGCTCGCCGGCGTCACCGCCAGCGTCGATTTGGCGACCAGTATTTTGGCGTTCGGCGCGACAAGCGTATTGCCCGCTATCACCGGTTGCGCGGCGAGCAGCAGCGCGGTGGCGGCGGTCGTCCAGACTTTGGTCATCTCATCGTCCCTTCATTGCGCGATCAGCGTGGCGATCATCGTCGCGTCCTGCGCGCCTGGCTTGCGTTCCAGATAGCGGCGCAGGGCGGCCTTGCCAGGTTCGGGCTGCTGACTGCGCAGCAGCGCAAGGCCCATGCCCCGTTCCGCCTCGGGATCGGCAAGCCCCTTGTCGATCGCCTCGCGGTAAAGTTGCGCGGCGCTCATCAGGTCACGGGGATTGCCGCGCAGGCGATACAGTTCGGCGCGGGCATAAAGCAGGTCCGGCGTCCAGCCATCGGTCGCCAGTTGCCCCAGCAGATAGTCCGATCCGCCGAAATCGTTGAGCTTGATCTGGTCGGCCAGGAATGTCGGCATCCAGGGGGCGAGTGCGGTTCGAAAGGCGACGGCCGCCGGATCGCCCGGATCATTGGTCTTTAGAGCCGTCTCGCGCAAATAGGTGGCGCGCACGACATCGGTCGGATGACTGGCGAAGAACCCGGCGGAATAGCGGCGCGCGGTGGATTTGCGCTTGCGTCCGGCGGCGGTCGCGTCTTCCTCCGCCATGATCCTGTCCCAGATATTCGCCGCGCTGGCGGCGGGATAGGGGGACGCGGTGAGATAGGCGAGGCCGAGCAGGTCGGCCTCCTGCTCCTGCGCGCGGGAAAAGGCGAAGAGGCTGCCGATCGTGCTGACCGCCATCGCCGAATAGACGGTCGGCGACACCATTGAGGTCCACATCAATAAATCGCCTGCACCTCGCGCCCGCTTGAAGCCATCGAGCGTGTGCCGCTTTTCAAAATGCGCGAATTCATGGCCCAGAACCGCAGCCAGTTCCGCTTCGTCGCGAACGCGGAGCAGCAGCCCGGACCACACGGTCATCATCCCGTTGGGATACATGGTAGCGTTGAAATAGGGCAGATGCTGGATATAGATCCGCACCGATCGGCAGCGATCATCGCCGACCGTCCGGCACAAGACCGACCGGACATAGGCATTGAGCGCCGGGTCGCGCATGACCAGTGCGGAGTCGCGCATCTGTCGCTCGGCTTCGTCGGCTTCCATCCACATGCCGCGCTCATCCACGCCGGTCGGCTCATAGGCCGGGGTGAAGGTGGGTAGAGGGGGCAGGGGCGCTGCAATCGACGGGGTCGCCATCATCGCTGCGAGCAAGCCCGCCAGCCGCAGCCAGCGAATCATTTCCCCGCGCCGGCAGGCGCAGCCGCCAGCACGACCGGCCGGCCGGGAAAGCCCTCGAACAATTGGGTGACGCGCTTTTGCGCGCCTTCATCGGTGCGCACATCGCCGCCCATCTGCAAATCGGCGTTCAGCCAGACGAGGTCGCCGGTCTTCACATCGACCAGCCCGGCAAAGCCCTTATGGACGCCGGTCGGGACGCTGACGCCGAAGGCGAGCGCGGCAAAGACCTGCGCGACCTTGCGCCCGGTCGATCCGAACTGGTCCTCGGTAGTCACGAACAGCGCATAATCGGCGCCGGCCAGCCCCGGCAGGCTCGCGACGCCCGAGCCCATCGTCCATGAAAACTGGCCCTTGCGCTTTTTCGTGGGCAGTCGGTTGCCGGGGAAAAACTGATAGACGATCACGGAGTCGGCGATCGTGGCGAACAGCGCCTGATATTCCGCCAGCGCCGCCGCGTCCGCGCCGGCCGGCTCGACAATATCGAAGACGCTGTTACCCAGCTGCCCCTGCATCGCGGCGATGGCGTGGTTGAGATTGTCGCGCGATTGTGCGGTCCAGTCGGCATTGGGCTCGAACAGGCCGCCGGTCGATTGTTCGCCGACCTTGATCGACGGGCGCATCAGCACGATGCGCGCGCTGCCCGGCGCCAGCGTGAACCCCGGCTTGTTCCCGGTCTTTTCCTGCGCGCTTGCGGGCAAAGCCGCGCCCATCAAGGCGACGGAGCTAAGCACGCCTATCGTGTTTCTCAGAAATCCCCTCATACGCCCCCCGGCAATTCGTTACGCCCTGATGAGCGTTTGACGCTTAATCTGTCAATCTGCTTTTCGCGACGCCGGATCATCCGTGCTTGCCCACAGCATCCAGCGCGATAAAGCCGCGCCATGACCTCTCCCGTCTGGCACCCGTTCACTCAGCATGGCCTTAACGAGCCCATACCCCGCGTCGCGCGTGCGGAGGGCGCGGTGCTGCATCTGGCCGATGGCGGAACGCTCATCGATTGTATTTCCAGCTGGTGGGTGACGACACATGGCCATTGCCACCCGCGCATCGCCGCCGCCATCGCGCAGCAGGCCGGGCGGCTCGATCAGTTGATCTTCGCGGGCTACACCCACGAGCCCGCCGAAGCGGTCGCGCGTGGTCTGGTCGACCTCGCGCCCGCCGCGCCAGACCGGCCGCCGCTCGCTCACGTCTTTTTTTCCGACAGCGGATCGACCGCGGTCGAGGTCGCGCTCAAAATGGCGCTTGGCTATTGGTATAATCGCTCGCTCGACGGCGGCCCGCCGCCGCGCTCGCGGATAGTAGTGCTCGAACATAGCTATCATGGCGACACGATCGGCACGATGGCGATCGGGGAACGGGGGGTCTACAACGCCGCATGGCAGCCGCTGCTGTTCGATGTCGGCACTATTCCCTTTCCTGCGCAGGGTCGGGAGCATGACTGCCTAACCGCGCTGGAAGCGGCTTGCGCTATGCGGGAGCCGCCAGCGGCTTTCATCGTCGAGCCGCTGGTGCTCGGTGCAGGCGGTATGCTGATCTATCCGGCCTGGGTCCTGCGCGAGATGGCGGCAATCTGCGCCCGTCACGACGTTCTGTTCATTGTCGATGAAGTCATGACCGGATGGGGGCGCACAGGCACGCTCTTCGCCTGCGAGCAGGCTGGGGTCGTGCCCGACATCATGGCGGTGGCGAAGGGGATTACCGGCGGCGCGATCCCGCTGGCCGCGACGCTGGCGACGCCTGCGATTTTCGAGGCGCACCGCTCGACGGACCGGGCACGCCTTTTCTACCACAGCAGCAGCTATACCGCGAACCCGATCGCCTGCGCCGCCGCCGCCGCCAATCTCGCCATCTGGCAAGAGGAGGATGTGCTGGGCCGAATCGCCGCCCTGGCCGATGGGATGGCGCGCGGACTGTCCCAACTTTCGGACCATAAGGCGTTTGCGAACCCGCGCCAGTTGGGTGCCATTGGCGCGATAGATCTGAGCGCGTCGGACGCTGGCTATCTCTCCGATCTCGCACCGGCCTTGCGCGCCTTTTTCCTCGAAAGGGGCCTCTTGCTGCGGCCCCTGGGCAACACCATCTATCTGATGCCGCCCTATTGCCTTGCTCCAGGGCAGCTCGACCGCATCTTTGTGGCGCTCGCGGAAGCGGGCGATCGCTTTGGCATTTCCGACTGACTTTCCATTTGTATATTTAGGCGCTATGGCGGCGCGATTTTTTGACGTTTCGGGATACTATGGCGAAAGAAGAACTGCTTGAGATGCGCGGATCGGTTGTGGAGCTTCTCCCCAACGCCATGTTCCGCGTGCGTTTGGAAAATGATCACGAGATTCTGGGTCACACCGCCGGAAAGATGCGCAAAAATCGCATCCGTGTGCTGGTGGGCGACGAAGTGCTCGTCGAACTGACCCCCTATGACCTGACCAAGGGTCGGATCACCTACCGTTTCAAATAGGATTGTGAAGGGCGCCATGCGGCTCGTCCTCGCCTCTACTTCGGCGCGGCGCCGCGATCTTCTGGCGCGCATCGGCATCACGCCCGACCGCATCGTCGGCCCGCATATCGACGAGGAGCCACGCAAGGGTGAGCAGCCGCGCGTCTATGCGCTGCGCCTTGCCGAAGAAAAGGCGCGTGCGGTGCCGCGCGCGGCCGACGAGGTCGTGATCGCGGGCGACACCACGATCGCATTGGGCCGCCGCATCCTGCCGCCTGCCGACGATGAAAATATTCAGCGCACGTTGCTGCGCCTGCTTTCGGGGCGGCGGCATCATGCGCTCTCGGCGGTTTGCGTGATCGGCAGCGACGATCGGGCGCGCGTTCGTGTGGCCGACACGGTCGTTGCCTTCAAGCGGCTGACCGAGGCGGAAATCGAAGCCTATGTCATGAGCGGCGAAGGGCTTGGCAAGGCCGGCGGCTACGCCATTCAGGGGCGCGCCGAAAGCTTCGTGCGCTTCCTGTCGGGCAGCCATTCCGGCGTCGTCGGCCTGCCGCTGTTTGAAACCCGGGCGCTGCTCGAGAGCGTGGGAGTTTCCTTTGGCTGAATGGCTTTATGAGGAGGGAATCGGCGAGGCGCGCGCTGCCCTGATCGAACATGGCAAGCTGGTCGAGGCGATGATCGAGCGCGAGGATGGCGGCGTTCGCGCCGGGGCTTTCGTTCAGGGTAGGCTGGTGCGCACCATCATCCCGCGCCGGCGCGGGATCGTTCGCCTGGATGGGGGCGAGGAAGTGCTGATCGAGCCGATCCCGCCCAAGGTTGCCGAGGGCGCGCTCGTGATCGTGGAAATCTTTCGAGAATCGATTGCCGAAGAGGGCCGTCCCAAGCTTGCCAAGGGCCGCGTCGCACTGCCCGGCAGCAAGGTGCAGCCCGCGCCCAGCCTGCTCCAGCGTCTCTACGCCACCGGTACGCCGGTGACGCCCTGTCCGGCGCATGAAGAGGACCGTCTCGAAGCACATGGCTGGGGCGAACTGATGGAGGAAGCGCAATCCGGCGAGGTCGGCACCGAAGCGGCCAGCCTGCGCCTGTTCCTCACGCCCGCCATGATACTGATCGACGTGGACGGCAGCCTTCCGCCCGCCCAGCTTGGTCCCAAAGGCGCCAAGCTGGCCGCGCAGGCGATACGGCGCATGGGGCTGACGGGATCGATCGGCATCGATCTGCCCACCATGAACAATAAGGATGAGCGCGCGATCGCCGCGGCGCAGATCGATAAACATCTGCCGCTGCCGTTCGAACGCACGGCGGTCAACGGCTTCGGCTTTATCCAGATTATTCGCCGGCGTGAGCGCGCCAATCTCATCGAAGTGCTGCGCGCCGACCCGGTCGCGACCGCCGCGCTCGCGCTGCTGCGCCGGGCGGAGCGCCATGGCCAGGGCGGTCCGGCGACCCTCACAGCCGCTCCAGCCATCGTCGACCGGCTGCGGCGGGACGCGGAGTGGATCGCGCGGCTGGCGCGGCGGCGGGGCGGGGCTATCGCCTTGCAGAGCGACGACGCGCTCGCCATATCGGCCGGCCATGTCGCCTAAATTCGCCTCGTGCCCGATCTGCGGCCAGCCATCGCAGATGAAAACGCGCCCCTTTTGCAGCGACCGCTGCCGCGATCGCGACCTGCTGCAATGGCTGGGCGACGGCTATCGCGTGCCGGGCGCGGGGGTAACGGAAGACGCACAAAAAAGCAGCGATTATGGGGTGGACAGCGACCCGGACTGATGCCTATAGGCTGCGCTCTCCAACGGCCGGCGCCGCTCGCCCGGCCACCCGTGCCCGGGTAGCTCAGTTGGTAGAGCATGCGACTGAAAATCGCAGTGTCGGCGGTTCGACTCCGTCCCCGGGCACCATATCTCCCTTCGTCACTATTCGCTGACAGGTTTACAAAGCGCTGGAATCAGCCATATTCAGCGCCGACTCCTTCGCTGGCTTTCACCGTCATTCGCTGACAGCCGGAGAATTTGGGGGCCAGATTGGGGCCTATTTTCAGCGTGGCCCCAGGCGACATGGAAATGGCCCCCACGATGGCGTTGACCGACACGGCGATCAAAATGCCAAGCCCAAGGACAAGCCCTATAAAATGGGCTACTCCGGTGGGCTTTTTTTGTTGGTCCAGCCGAGTGGCGGAAAGCTCTGGCGGCTTAATACCGGGTCGATGGCAAGGAGAAGAAGCTCGGTCTGGGCATCTATCCTGAGGTCAGCCTCGGTGATGCGCGGAAGGGCCGCGACAAGGCGCGGGCTCAGATCGCCGCTGGCAAAGACCCCGGCGTCGAGAAGGTGCGGAAGAAGGTTCAGGACCGTATCTCCGCCGACAACACCTTCGCCACGGTCTCAGCCGAGTTTTCAATATACTAGGCTGTTACAGAAGGACTCGATTTCAACCACTTACGAGATGCGCCGTTGCCGCGCACGTTTGAAGAAGTGATCCTTCTGCATGCTTGCGACGTTCGCCACGGCCCGCTGCATTCGCTCAGAACCTGAATTGAATGAGGGCGCGAACGAGAGAACGCAAAAGCCACAGTCTGATTTTACACAAAAAAATCAGACTGTTAGGCTGAAGGATTGGAGGCCCGAGCCGGAATCGAACCGGCGTGCAAGGATTTGCAGTCCTCTGCGTCACCACTCCGCCATCGGGCCTTCCGTCGCGGTGGAGGCGCAGATGTGCGGCTTTGCCGGCAAAGTCAAGCGCACGCGGCGGGACTATGCCCAAGAATCTGATGTGGTCCGCGCAAAGCGGCTTGGCGCAGGCAGCGCGCTGATTTAGAGGTCCGGTAATCCCTTTGCTGTATTGTGTTGTCAATACAGCTATGCCAAGCCGTGTGGCGAGCAAGGAGTTATCGTGACTGAGCAGAATTTCTCTTCGATGCGGGCCGCCATGGTCGAAAGCCAGTTGCGCACCAGCGATGTCGACGACCCGCGGGTGGTGGCGGCGATGGCACATCTGCCACGGGAGAATTTCCTGCCGGCCGAGCGGCGCGCGATGGCCTATATCGACCGGCCGGTTCCGCTGGGCGGGGGCAGGGCGCTCAACCCGCCGCTGGTGACCGGGCGACTGCTTAAGGAAGCGCAGGTCGTTCCCGGCGAGAAGGTGCTGCTGATCGGCGCAGCAACCGGCTATGGCGCGGCGTTGCTCGCGGCGCTCGGGGCGCGGGTGACGGCTGTGGAGACGGTCGACGGGCCCGACGTCGCAGTCGCGGGCGTAAGCGTTATGCGCGGCGCGCTGGCCGCCGGCGGCCCCGACGGCGCGCCCTATGACCTTTTATTCATCGAGGGCGCGGTAGAGGAAGTTCCGGCCGCGCTCGTCCAGCAACTAGTCGACGGGGGCCGGGTGGTGACGGGCCTGGTCGAACGCGGCGTGACCCGCCTGTGCAGCGGCAGCGTCGTGGCGGGCGCGTTGGGCTTGGCCAGCCTGGTCGACATGGAAATGGTGGTGCTGCCCGGATTTGCCAAGCCGGAACGCTTCGTTTTTTGAGACGGGATCGATGACGGCAAAGCGAATTTCTCTTCGGCGGTCCGCCATCACAGCTCTGTTGCTGCTGTCATCGTCGATCCCCGGACTTGCCCGGGCGGAAACGCTTCAGGGGGCGCTTGGCCGGGCCTATCGATTCAACCCGACGCTGACGGGCGCCCGCGCGGGACAGCGCGCTACCGACGAAAGCGTGCCGATCCAGAAAGCGGCAGGCCGGCCAAATGCGGGGGCAAGCGCGGAATTTCAGGAATTGCTGCTGCGGCCAGCCAATAATTTCATTTCGCCGCATCGGTCTGCCAGCGCCTCCGCATCGGTCAATGTACCGATCTATTCGGGTGGCGCAGTGCGTAACGGCGTCAAGGCGGCAAAGAAGCGGGTTGAGGCGGGGCGTGCCGACCTGCGTGCGACCGAAGCCAGCATCTTCGCGCAAGTGGTCGCAGCCTATATGGACGTCATCCGCGATGCGGCGATCGTTTCGCTGAATCTCGCTAACGTCAAAGTGCTGGACGTCAATCTTCAGGCGACCAACGACCGGTTCGAGGTCGGCGACCTGACCCGCACCGACGTCGCCCAGTCGGAATCACGGCTCGCACTCGCCCGGTCCGACCTCCAGACGGCGCAGGCGAACCTGATCGGCAGCCGGGAAAATTATATTGCTCTGGTCGGCACGGCGCCCGACGATCTTGCGCCGCCGCCGGCCTTGCCTGGCTTGCCCGCCACGCCCGATCTCGCGGTGCAGGTCGCGCTGGCCGACAATCCCGACATTCAGTCCGCTCAGAAGGCGAGCGAGGCCGCGCGCTATGACGTGCGCGTCGCGAGAGCCGGGTCGTTGCCGACGCTCTCCGGCTTTACGCAGGGCAGCTACACCAATTATTTCGACAACGACCTTGCGGTAAACAAGCAGGTCGCCGTCGGCGTGACGGCGAACCTGCCGCTGTATCAGGGCGGCCGTCCGGCGGCGCAGGTGCGCCAGGCCCAGGCTTTGCAATCGCGCGCCATGGAACAGGAGATCGGCGTCGAGCGCGGCGTGATCGCGCAGGCGCGCGCCGCCTATGCCAGCTGGCAGGCATCGACGCTCACGATCCAGTCGAGCCAGAAGGCGGTCGATGCCGCCAATCTGTCGCTCGAAGGCGTGCGGGCGGAAAATTCGGTCGGCAGCCGCACCATATTGGACATCCTCAATGCCGAGCAGGAAGCGCTGATCGCCAATGTCGAACTGGTGTCGGCGCGGCGCAACGCCTATGTCGCGGGCTTCAGCCTGCTGGCCGCGATGGGTCATGCCGAAGCGAAGGATCTGGGGCTTGACGGTGGTGCACTCTATGATCCTGTCGTGAATTATGACCGGGTCAAGGGCAAGTGGTTTGACTGGGACCATGACCCGAAGCCGGTGCCGGTCGCGACGCGCACCGTTGACTCGCCCGCGCAAAACGCCAATGTGTCCTTAACGGCGCAGCAACCGCGGGGCGAATGATCGACTGGGGTTAATGCTGCGGGTTTTATGTGGCCGATTGCGGCGACTGACAGGATAGCGGGTCGGGGGAACCATGGGCGATATGAGCAAGGAACCCTCGATGGAAGAGATTCTCTCGTCCATCAAGCGGATCATCGCCGAAGAGGGCGAAGACGCAATTCATGCCGCGCCGCGCCGGTCCCGAACCGATGCATCGCGGCCGGTCGTTGAACTCGGTGTGCCCGCGATGGACGATGACGGTTTCGCCGAATCCGAAGTGTTGGAACTAACCGATGAGATCGCGGTAGAGGAAGTCATGCCAGCGCCCAAGCCTACCGCCCGTTCGAGCCGCGCTCCCGTGGCCCCGCCGCCAGCCGCTCGAGTCGCCGACGATTCGATCCTGTCTGTCGAAAGCGAGGTCGCGACCCGGCATTCTCTGTCCGCGCTGTCCTCCATGCTCGTCGCGCCAAAGGGCGGGGACGATAATACGCTGGATGGCCTTGTCCGCTCGATGCTGCGGCCCATGCTCAAGGAATGGCTGGACGCGCGGCTGCCCGCGCTGGTCGAGGATATGGTGGCCAAGGAAATCGCGCGCATCACCGCGCGCTGACCTTACAGGCCTTTCGTCGGTCGCGGAATGCGGGATCGGCGGCGACGCGTCTCGCGCTATTTGCTCTTCGCGCTCATGTCGTTAAAGCCCGGTCCATGACCGAACTGCCCAAAAATTTCGACCCCGCCGCGATCGAATCCCGCTGGTACGCCCATTGGGAGGATAATGGCCTGTTCCGCCCGGAACGGCCCGATGCCGAGCCCTTCACCATCGTCAACCCGCCGCCCAATGTGACGGGATCACTGCATATCGGCCATGCGCTCGATAACACGCTGCAAGATATCGTCGTTCGCTACGAGCGGTTGCGCGGCAAGGATGCGCTGTGGGTGGTGGGCACCGACCATGCCGGCATCGCGACCCAGATGGTGGTCGAGCGGCAGATGGAAGCACGGCAGGACAGGCGCACAAACTATTCCCGTGAGCAATTCGTCGACAAGGTGTGGGCGTGGAAGGCCGAAAGCGGCGGCGCGATCACGCGCCAGTTGCGCCGACTGGGCTGTTCGATGGACTGGTCGCGTGAACAGTTCACCATGGACCCGCATTTCTCGACCGCTGTCGTCAAGACGTTTGTGGAACTGCATAAGCGCGGATTGCTCTATCGCGACAAGCGGCTGGTGAACTGGGACCCGCATTTTCGCTCGGCGATCTCCGACCTGGAAGTCGAGACGAAGGAGACGCAAGGCGGCTTCTGGCACTTCCGCTATCCGCTGGCCGACGGCGTGCGCCTCGCTGATGGCGCGGACCATATCGTCGTCGCGACTACGCGGCCCGAAACGATGCTGGCCGATATGGCGGTGGCGGTGAACGCCGACGACCCGCGCTACGAGGCTGTGATCGGCAAGGAGATTTTGCAGCCCATCACCGGGCGGCGCTTCAAGATCGTCGCGGACGAGCATGCCGACCCGGAACTGGGATCGGGTGCGGTAAAGATCACGCCCGGCCATGATTTCAACGATTTCGAGGTCGGCAAGCGCGCCGGCTTCAAGGCTGGCGACATGCTCAACATGTTCGATGCCGATGCCAATGTCGTTCAGACGGCCGATGGGCTGATCCCCGATCGCTTCGTCGGCCTGCATCGGTTCCGCAAGGACGGCGTGGATGGCGCGCGCGAACTGGTGGTCGCTGAGATGAAGACGCTGGGCCTGCTCGTGCCGCATGTGTCGAAGGACAAGGATGGCGAACCCCACGAAGCAGATTTCGAGCCGCGGACGATCCAGACGCCGTTTGGCGATCGCTCGGGCGTCGTGATCGAGCCTTGGCTGACCGACCAATGGTATGTCGACGCGGCGAAGCTCGCGGTCGCGCCGATGCAGGCGGTGCGCGACGGGCGGATCGAGATCGTGCCCAAGACATGGGAGAAGACCTTCTTCAACTGGATGGAGAATATCCAGCCCTGGTGCGTGAGCCGGCAGTTGTGGTGGGGGCATCAGATCCCGGCGTGGTTCGACGAGGACGGCAATAGCTATGTCGCCGAAACCCAGGAAAAAGCCCAAGCGCTGGCAGGCAATATATCGCTGACCCGCGACCCGGACGTGCTCGACACCTGGTTTTCCTCCGCGCTGTGGCCGTTCGGTACGCTGGGCTGGCCGGAGCAGAGCGACCTGCTTGCCAAGCACTACCCCAACGACCTGCTCATTTCCGGCTTCGACATCCTGTTCTTCTGGGACGCGCGGATGGCGATGATGGGACAAGAATTTATGGGCGATGTTCCGTGGAAAAAGCTCTACCTGCATGGCCTCGTGCGTGCGGCAGACGGGCAGAAAATGTCCAAGTCCAAGGGCAATGTCGTCGACCCGCTGGGCCTGATCGACAGGTTCGGCGCGGATGCATTGCGCTTTTTCATGGCGGCGATGGAAAGCCAGGGCCGCGACGTGAAGATGGATGAGAAGCGGGTCGAGGGCTATCGCAATTTCGCGACCAAGCTGTGGAACGCCGCGCGCTTCCTGCAAGCCAATGGCGTGGGTGCGTCGACCAGCCGCGAACCCCCGCACGCGATCACGCCCGTCAACCGCTGGATTATCGCGGAAACGGTCGCGACCGTGCAGGCAGTCGACACCGCCATGGCCGAACTGCGCTTCGATGCGGGCGCGAACGCCATTTATCACTTCGTCTGGGACCAGTTTTGCGATTGGTATATCGAGCTTTCCAAAGGGTCGATGGATGACGAGACCCGCGCCGTGGCGGGCTGGGCGTTCGATCAGATTCTCGTCATGCTCCACCCCTTCATGCCGTTCATAACCGAAGAGTTGTGGAACCTGACCGGTGAGCGGGAGCGCGAGCTGATCGTGTCGGACTGGCCGGTCGCGCTTTACGAGGTCGATAGCGCCGCGCAGGCGGAGATCGACTGGCTGATCCGGCTGGTAAGCGCGATCCGCACCGCGCGGACCGAACTCAATGTGCCGCCGGGTGCGAAGATGAAGGCGGTGGCGTGCGACGCATCGGATGAGACGCGGCAACGGCTCGATCGGCAGGGCGCTGCGCTGGCGCGGCTGGCGCGGATCGAGAGCCTGAGCTTTGGCGAGGATGTCGCGGGTGGCGCGGCGCAGATCGTCGTCGACGAGGCGACGTTCGTGCTGCCGCTCGAAGGCGTGATCGACATCGCGGCCGAAAAGGCGCGGCTGGCCAAGGCGCTGGGCGCGGCACAAAAGGAGCGGGATTCACTTGGCGGTCGGCTGTCGAACCCGAGCTTCGTCGAGAAAGCCAAGCCAGAGGCGGTCGCCAAGGCGCGTGAGGATCATGCCGAGAAGGTCGCCGAGGCAGACAGGCTGGCAGCCGCGCTGGACCGGCTGGGCTGACCGGGCCAGCAGGAGCACTGAAGGCGGAAGGGAGGCGGAGAGATGGACGCACCGGTACTGCATGGCAAATCGGGTGGCCGTGATCTGACGCAAGGGCCGATCGCGTCGACCCTGCTGATGTTCGCCATCCCCACCCTGGCGTCCAACATCCTCCAGTCGCTCAACGGGTCGATCAACGCGATCTGGGTCGGGCGGTTTCTGGGCGCGCAGGCACTGGCGGCGACGGCCAACGCCAATATCGTCATGTTCCTGATGTTCTCAGTCGTGTTCGGGTTCGGGATGGCGTCGACTGTGATGGTCGCGCAGGCCGTGGGCAGGGGCGACATCGACGTGGCACGACGAGCGTTCGGATCGGCGATAGGCTTTTGCACCATGTTGGCGCTGGTCGTCGCGGCGGCGGGATGGATATGGTCGCCCGACCTGTTACGCCTGCTGGCAACGCCGGCGGAGGCGTTTTCGCTGGCGCTCGTCTATCTGCGCGTCATCTTCATCGCGATGCCGGCGAGCCTGCTGAGCGTCATGATGATGATGGGGCTGCGCGGCGCAGGCGATTCGCGCACGCCACTTATCTTCATGATACTGAGCGTCGCCATCGATCTGGTGCTGAACCCCGTGCTGATCCTGGGGCTGGGGCCGATCCCGGCGATGGGTATTGCAGGGTCTGCGGCTGCCACCGCCGGGGCGGGGTTCATCAGCCTGATCGCCCTTGTCTGCTATACCTATGCCAGGGATCTGCCATTGCGGTTGCGCGGCGCGGAACTGCGCTATCTGCGACCCACCGCGGAGCAGATGCGGATTTTATTCGGCAAGGGCCTGCCCATGGGCCTTCAGATGATAGTCATGTCGGCATCGGGCCTGATGATGATCGGCCTCGTCAATCGGGAAGGGTTGGCGGTGACGGCCGCCTATGGCGCATCGCAGCAGCTTTGGACCTATCTCCAGATGCCCTCGATGGCGGTCGGTGCGGCAGTTAGTGCGATGGCGGCGCAGAATATCGGCGCTGGCCGGTGGGACCGGATCAGTCGGATCGCGGGGGTCGGCATCGGTTTTCAGCTGCTTATCACCGGCACCATGGCAGCAGCGATGCTGGCGTTTCACGACCCCCTGCTCGGCCTGTTTCTGGGCAAGAATGTCGCGGTGATCGACGCAGCCTGGCATATGCAGATTCGGGTCAGCTGGAGCTATGTGGCATTTGGTTGCACCATGGTCCTGTTCGGCATGTTGCGCGCCAATGGCGTCGTGGTGAAACCGCTGCTCATTCTGTTGCTCTCCCTGTTCGGAGCGCGCATCGGATTTTACGAACTATTCTATCCCCATCTTGGCGTAGACGCGCTGTGGTTCAGCTTTCCGGCGGGGTCGTTGACGTCGTTGCTGCTCGCGGCGATCGTCTACTTTCAGGGTGGCTGGCGCAAGGCGACGTTGCTCGCGCCGGTGCATGAGGAAGAATGCCGCGAGACGGTGCATGCCGAAGGCGAGCCTGCGGGGCGGATCATCCCGGCGGGGTGATCGGAGCATTCTGAAGCCGCTGGAACGGCCCGCGGCTCGCAGAATGCGGAAGACCAAAGACGATGCTAGCGCCCCTGGCTGCGCCATCGCGCAATGGTGCGGTCGAGAATGTCATGCTCGCCGCCGCTTTGACGCCACAGATCGGTAAAGCTGGGATCGGCCGAAGCCGGGCGGCGCGCCTCTTCCAGATCGTCGAGGCTGACCCGGATCGGCACGGCGACGCCCTCGCCGCAGATGATGCATTCGCGATTGCGCAGCGCCGGGATGGAATCGAGGAAGCCGCGCGCTCCTTCGGGCATCGCCGCCTTCACGAAGGCCTGATCGCGATCATTGTTGAGGCGCATCGCGATGATGGTGCCGCATTGCGACAGCACGCCTTCGGCCAGGTCCGACGGTCGCTGGGTGATAAGGCCGAGCGACACGCCATATTTGCGGCCTTCCTTGGCGATCCGTTCGAGAATGCGGCGCACGGCCTGGCCCCGGCCGCTGGTGGAGGCGGGAATGTAGCGATGCGCTTCCTCGCACACGAGCAGGATCGGGCGTTGCGGCTCTTCACGCGCCCAGATGGCATAGTCGAACACCAGCCGCGACAGAACGGACACCACCGTCGAGGTGATGTCCGACGGCATGGCCGACACGTCGATGATCGAAATCGGCTTGCCGTTGGAGGGCAGGCGAAAGATCTTCGCGATGAATTCCTGCATCGTGTCCGCGACGAGCATGCCGGAAAACATGAAGCTGTAGCGCGGATCGGCCTTGATCTCGTCGATCTTGGTCTTGAGACGCATATAGGGCAGCGAACCCGTGCCCTTGTCGAGCTTGCCCATTTCATTCTGGAGGATGTTGGTCAGGTCCGACAGAAGGTAGGGGATGGGCGAGTCCACCGTCAGTCGGCCGATGCTTTCGGCAAGCCGGTTCTTCATCCGGGCCGCGAGCAGGCATTTGGCCAGGATGTCGCAATCGACCGTGCGCTCTCCTCCCTGGGCCGTAACGAAGACCTCGCAATGTTCTTCGAAGTTCATCAACCAATAAGGGAGCGCGAGGTTGTTGATGTCGTAGACCGCACCATTTTGCTGAAACGCCGCGCCATATTCGCCATGGGGATCGATCATCACGATATGCCCCTGCGGCGATAGGTCGCAGATGCGGTGGAGTATCAGCGCGGCGCTGGTGGACTTGCCGGTGCCGGTCGAACCCAGCAGCGCGAAATGCTTGCCGAGCATGGAATCGACATAGAGGGCAGCGCGTGTGTCCAGCGTAGGATAGACGGTGCCGATATGGACGTGCGGGCGGTCGTCGGCGGCATAGATCTGCTGCATGTCGGCGCTGGACGCGGGGTGGATTTCGGTGCCAGGCGTCGGGTAGCGGGTGACGCCACGGCGGAAGCGATAGATGCGCCCGGTCAGAACTTCCTGATCGCCTTCGCCCAGAAAGTCGATATCGGCGATGATGCTGGAGGCATTGTCGCGGTCCAGCGTGAGGGCGCGCACGCTTGCGATCAACCAGCTGTTCCCGACCCGCATCTTGACCTGGCTACCGACCTGCCCCGCCATCGCGATGCAGGGATCGGAATCCTGCCCCAGAATCTGGAGTCGGTCGGCGTCGATGATAATCTTGGAACTGGAACCGGCGATCTGGAAAACCATGCCCATGGCATCGCTCAGCGAAGGGTGTGCGGACGCGCCTGCTTGGGAAAATTGAGTTGCGCCCGGCATGTGCGTCATGAGCCCTTATCGTCCTTCAGGCCGAACGAACATCCGGCGCACCCGAACGGTCTAAAGCGGATTGGTAAAGATAGGCTTAGTCGAAATTCGGGGCAGGGTGCACTAGGTGGCACCCGCTAGGTTAAGCGAGTCCGAACGGCGCGCCATTATGGATGATCTTGCAATGTTGCACCTGCGAACGGAACAGCCTTGGCTTCCACGCATTGGGCAGGCATTATGGCCAGGATGATTGCTTGCCCGATATGATGACGCCTGATGCGGCGCGGCGTTCCGATGCGATTGCCATTGCGCGCGTGATCTGCATCCTGGGCGTCGTCTATGTCCATGCCTGGACCGGCGTGAATGGCGAGGCGCTCGCCGCGCTGCGGGGGACGCCGCAAGAGGATTTGCGCTGGGTTCTGATGGAATTGTTCGGCCACAGCGCGGTGCCGCTGCTCGGCCTGATTTCCGGCTGGCTGGTGGGCGGATCGTCCCGAACGCAGGATTGGACGGCGCATGTCGGGCGAAAGGCGCGCACCATAGTTTTGCCGATGGTCATGTGGAATGCGCTTGCCATCCTGCTGGTATCGGGCGCAGCGTCGATCGGGTCGCTGTCGGCGCCGCAACCGCATTCCGCTGGCTGGGTCTTGCAGGAACTATTCGTTTTCAGCCGCAATCCCGACATCAATGTGCAGATGCCATTCCTGCGCGACCTGTTCCTGTGCATGCTGGCTGCGCCGCTCCTGGTACGGCTACCTGGCTGGTCGCTTGCTCTGGTAGCGGCGGCAGCCGGGCTGTGTCATGTTTTCGGGATCGGACCACCGGTGCTGATGCGTGCGGCGATCCTGTTCTTCTTCACGCTGGGCATCCTCGCGCGGCGGCTCGACTGGGCGGATCGTTCGGTAGCGATGCCGTGGGCGTTGGCGATGCTCCCCTTCGCGCTGTTGATGCCGGCGCAGCTTCTCCTGGAATTGGGGGGCGTTACCGAGCCTGCGCTGTGGCGCGCCGTGCTCGACCTGGCTGTACGGGTCACGGCGGCGCTGTTCTTCTGGCGGCTTGCCTGGGGCCTTGCGGCGACGGCGGCGCGAGGGCCGTTGCTCCGGATCGAGCCTTTCGCCTTCTTCCTCTTCTGCGCCCATCTCATCCTGATCTGGCTTGGTGGGCCAGTGCTGGGGGCGCTGTTCGGCCCGATGGGTTCGCCGCTCTATCCGGCCTATCTACTGGCCCAGCCACTGCTCGTGCTGCTCGCGGTTATCTTGCTCGGTACGATATTGAGCCGGGCAGCGCCCCATCTTGCGAGATTGTTGAGCGGCGGACGGCTGAGCCGGGCCTGAAGCTGTCAGGCCCGGTTGGTCAGGCTACCGCTGGCACAGGCTGCTCGATCGCGCGGACCGCGTCCATGGCGATGGCGTAGCTGCGCTTGCGCGCCTCGAAATCGAAAATCTGGCTGGCGATAATGACCTCGTCCACGCCCGTGCGCGCGATGAAGGCGGCAAGGTCTCGCTCAACATCCGCCTGCGTGCCGATGCTCGAAACCGCCAGCACGTCGTTCAGCATGGCCTGTCCCTGTGGCGGAAGGCTGTCGAAATACCCCTCTACCGGGGCCGGCATCCGGCCGTGCTCGCCGGTCCGCAAACGGATGAACGTCTGTTGCATCGTACTGGCGAGATAATGCGCTTCTTCCACGGTGGGCGCGGCGAAGATATTATAGCCCGCCATGGCATAGGGTCGATCGAGCTGCGCCGAGGGACGGAAATCGCGGCGGTAGACGGCGAGCGCCTGATCCAGCGCGCCGGGGGCGAAATGCGAAGCAAAGGCGTAGGGCAGGCCGAGCGCGGCGGCGAGTTGCGCGCCATAAAGGCTGCTGCCCAATATCCAGATCGGCACATTCGCGCCTGCGCCCGGCGTCGCCTGAAAACCCAGCCGCTCGTCGCCCGCAAAATAGGCCTGAAGCTCCATCACGTCGCGGGGAAATTCGTCTGGTCCACCAGACAGCGTCCGCCGCATGGCCTGCGCCACTCGCTGGTCCGATCCGGGCGCGCGTCCAAGGCCGAGGTCGACGCGACCGGGGAACAGCGCGTCGAGCGTGCCGAACTGCTCGGCGATCAGGATCGGCGCATGATTGGGCAGCATGATGCCACCAGCGCCAATGCGGATGGTAGAAGTCGCCTGACCGGCATGGGCGAGCACGATCGCCGTCGCTGCCGAGGCGATGCCGGCAGTGCCATGATGTTCGGCTACCCAGTAGCGCTCATAGCCGAGCGCCTCGACATGGGTGGCAAGGCTTGCGGCATTGGCAAGGGCGGTGGCGACGTCGCTGCCTTCGGCAACGGGCACCAGATCAAGTACGGAGAAGCATGTCATGGCCGCCATATGGGGGCATGATCGGTTTTATTTCAATATCGATCATCGTTTAAGATGGTATCGCCCGTCCAAATCCCTGTGGCTGGGTGTCCGCCCGGCGACCGAATGTGGCGGGACGGCGCGGCGCAACCTGAGTGCCGTCGCGATCGAGGACCGCTATCGTTTCGGTAAAACAGGGTCGCAGTGCGACCACGGTTTCTATGAGCTCTTCGGGGCTTTCGTGAAATTCGACGCAACGCCGGGCCACCATTTCAATCTCTTCAGCCATAGCGCTCAACCGATGTGCACCGAACTGCGCTGATTCGCCCTTCAATGTATGGGCCGGGATGACGAGAGCAACGGGGTCGCGCCCGCGGAAGGCATTTTCCACCGCGGTAATGGATTTTTCACCATCTTCCCGGAAATAGCCCAAAATGCGTATGAACTCAGCGCCCAACTCGGTCCGAGTGCGCGAAAATTCCTGCCAGTTCACCAGTTCGGCATCGTCATAGGACACCAGCGCACTCCTTGATCCACCAGAGCGAAAATAGGGCAGGCGCGTAAACAGCGGGTAAAGAAACGGGCTCGATACGTCCGATCAGGCGCAATCGTCGGGCGAGCGTGAAATCAGGAACCGTTTTTCCGCTAGCACGCACAGGCCCCAGCCCCTTTCGGAGGCAAGGGCCGTCAGTTCACGCGCCGCTATCGGATCGTCGGCTGCGATCACTATGGCTTCGGCGGTTCGCATCGCCCGGGCCGCGCGCAGCACCGGCCAGGGGCATTTCATGCCCAGCGCGTTGACCTCGACGGGAACAGGGGTATCCAAAGGGCCGATGACCTCATTTGGCATAGGGATTTTTGGCGCTGCGCAGCGTCAGGCGAACCGGCACGGCGCCGAAACCCAGTTCCTTGCGAATGCCGTTGACCAGATAGCGGCGATAGCTTTCGGGCAGATCGTCCAGCCGGGTGCCGAACAGCACGAATGTGGGCGGGCGCGTCTTGTTCTGGGTGATATAGCGCAGCTTGATCCGTTTGCCGCCGGGGGCGGGCGGGGGATTGGCCTCCAGCGCGGTTTCGAACCAGCGATTGAGGATGCCCGTCGACACGCGCTGCGACCAGGCGGTGCGGGTTTCGAACGCCACGCGGATAAGATCGTCGAGACCTTTGCCAGTCGCACCCGACACCGTCATGATCGGCACACCACGCACCTGCGCCAGACCATCGTCCAGTGCCTTCTTGACGCCCTGATACAAAGCCGAACCATGTTCGACCGTATCCCACTTGTTGAGGCCGATGACGAGCGCGCGGCCCTCTTGCAACACCTTGTCGGCGATACGTAGGTCCTGCGCTTCGAGCCCGCGCGTCGAATCGAGCAGCAGCACCACGACCTCGGCGAAATTGACCGCATGCAGGCCGTCGGATACGGCGAGTTGTTCCAGCTTGTCCTGCACCTTGGCATGTTTGCGCATGCCGGCCGTGTCGATCAGGCGGACGGGCCGGTCCAGCCCCTCCGGGTCGGTCCACATCCAGTCGACCGCGATACTGTCGCGGGTAATGCCCGCCTCCGGCCCTGTCAGCAGGCGGTTTTCGCCCAGCAGCCGGTTGATGAGTGTGGATTTGCCCGCATTGGGACGGCCTACGATCGCCAGCTTGAGCGGGGCGCTTTCATCATCCTCGTAAAATTCGCGTTCGTACGGATCGTCATCCTCGCGCTCCAGATGCGGGAGCAGCGCCTGAAACAGGTCCGCCATGCCCTGGCCATGTTCGGCTGAGAAAGGGATCGGCTCGCCCAGCCCCAGGCTGAAGGATTCCATCACGCCATCGTCGGCGGCCTTGCCCTCCGCCTTGTTGGCGACGAGGAGAACCGGCGCGTCATTCGCGCGCAGCCAGCGCGCGATTTCCTCGTCCAGCGGGGTGATGCCGGCGCGCGCGTCGATCATGAACAAAGCGACGTCGCAATTTTCGACTGCCGCCTCGGTCTGCATGCGCATGCGGCCGGGGAGTGATTGCGCGTCCTCATCCTCGTAACCCGCCGTGTCGACGATCGTGAAGTCGAGGCCCAGCAGATGCGCCTGTCCCTCTCGCCGGTCACGGGTGACGCCGGGCTGGTCATCGACCAGCGCCAGTTTCTTTCCCACCAGCCGGTTGAAAAGGGTGGACTTGCCCACATTGGGCCGCCCGACAATGGCTACTGTGGGCAGCATGATGTGACCCGGTTCCTTCCTTTACGCGCTGGCTTACCGCAACGCCGTCAGCTTGCCGTCATCGGCGAGCAGATAGAGCATATTACCAGCGACCACGGGCGAAAGCGACATTGACTTGTCCATGTCGACTTCCGATTGCACGGTGCCGGTCGCGGGGTCGATATTGACCATCTGGCCACGCGTGGAGACCAGGATCAGGCGACCCCCGGCCAGGACTGGCCCGGTCCATCGGATCGCCTTGTCCTTTTTCTTTTCCTTCTGCCAACGGCGCAGCTGGCTCACCCAGCGGATCTTGCCGGTGGCGCGGGCGACGCACAGCAATCGCGCGTCGCTGGTGACGGCGAACACCCACTCGCCGACCACCCACGGGGTGGAGATGCCGGCGATGTTGATTTCCCAAAGCCGCTGGCCGCTCACCAGTTCGTAGGAGGCCATGCGGCCGCCCTGGCCGATGGCGAACACGCGGCCGCGATCGATCACCGGGTCGGCGTCGATATCGGTGAGCGAGGCGACGGCGGTCGAGATGCTGGTGCGCGACAGTGCGTCGCCCCAAAGCTGGCGGCCATTTTCATAACGATAGGCGTTGATTTCGCCCGAACTATAGCCTGCAATTACGGTGCCCTGCGCGGCGGCGGGCGCAGCGACACCGAAGATCCCAGTCGCCTGCAGCGTGCCGCTATCGCTCCACTGCACCGCGCCGTCTGTCTGGTTGAGCGCGAAAATCTGATTGTCCTGGCCCATCACATAAACATGACCATTGGCCAGCGTGGGCGCCCCGCGCAGCGGACCGCCGGGTGTCTTTTTCCACAGGATCGCGCCATCGGCCGCGTTCATGGCTGCAACATCGCCGACGCCGGTGCTGGCATAGACCTTGTCATCGACCACGCTTACGCCGCCGCCGAACAATGCGCGGCCGTTGCCCTCGGCCGGCAGCGCCGTCTGCCACAGCTTCGCGCCGCTGGTTGCGTCAAAGGCGATGACGCGGGCATCGGCGTCGATCACGAACAGCTTGCCGCCCGACACGACCGGGGCGGATGCGAGCCGCGCCTTGGGCGTGCTGCCGGCGATCGATGCGGTCCATGCCTGCGAGGGGGACGCGCTCAGCGCCAGATGGCCCATGGTCTTGGACGGATCGCCGCCCGGCTGCGACCATTTGTCGTTCACATAGGGTTCGGGCAGGGTAACCTGCGTATCGGCAATCGAAGGTTCGACCTCGACACCCTGTTCGTTGGACAGGATCGACAGGCGATTGCCTACGACCGGGGTCTTGGGTCCGCCTTTCTTGCCGCCGATGATGCCGCAGCTGGAAAGCAGCGCGACCATGGCGGCCATCGTTATGACGCGGCCGATCGGCGCGAACTTGTTCATCCTGTGCATCCCCATCCCGCTCATTATCCCCGTACCGGCTCGGCCGGCGACTCCACGGCGTCGATCCCCAATAGTCCCGCCATCTGTCGCGCTCGTGAACGGATCGACTGCGGAACATTCTGGTCCTTGGCCATGGCCGCGAACAGCGGCCCGGCCAGATCGGGCTTGCGCATTTTCATATAGGCGATTGCAACCAGTTCCCCGGCGCTGCCGAACCACGGACCACCCTCGATCGCAAGCGATTTAAGCCGGTCGACTACCTGTTGCGGCTTAAGGCTGTCAAACTCGAGACCGGTCTGGCGGATCAGCGCGAGATCGCGATAGGGCTGATCGAGCGCCGTATCGGCGACCATCGCGGCGTAGATTGCGATCGCCCCTTTGGCATCGCCCCTGCGCGAGGCGACGCCGGCCTTGAGCAGTTGCGCCGATGCGCGATAGCCCGGCTGGCTCGCCTTCGTCAGCGCGTCGATCTGTTTGGCGTCCGGATTACCGCCGCCAAGAGCGCTGTCGGCGACCTTCGCCATGTCTTCAGACACCGCTTCAGATTGCTGGGCGCTGTAATGCTGCCAGTATAGCCAGCCGCCGAACGCCGCGAGACCAAGGATCACCGCCGCCAGAACGGCGCGGCCATAGCGTTCCCAGAAGGTCAGCAGTTGATCCTGGCGGACGGCATCGTCCACCTCACGCATGAAGGCTTCGCTATTTTGCGGCGTCAGGGCCACGATATTCTCCGAAAAGGGCAGCGAAAACTGCCGGAAGGCGCGATCTTTAGCGGGGTGGCGGACTTCCGCAAATCACTTTTTGGGTTGATAGACCTGTTCTTCACTTGGGAAGCTGCGGTCGCGGACTTCGGCGGCGTAGCGCTGGACCGACTCGTCGATCATGTCGGCGGCATTTCCATAGCGTTTCACGAAGCGCGGCACACGATCGAACATGCCTAGCATATCTTCGGTCACCAGCACCTGACCGTCGCAATGGGCCGATGCGCCGATGCCGATGACCGGAATGGGGATGCTGTCGGTAATGCCAATGGCGAGCGGCTCCATCACGCCCTCCAGCACGGCGGCGAATGCGCCCGCATCGGCGATGGCGCGGGCGTCCGCGATGATCTTGGCCTGTTCCTCTTCGCTCTTGCCGCGCGCCCCATAGCCGCCAAGGGCGTTCACCGCCTGCGGGGTAAGGCCCACATGGGCCATCACCGGGATGCCACGCTGGCTGAGGAACGCGATGGTTTCGGCCATCGCCACGCCGCCTTCCAGCTTCACTGCCGCGCAGCCGGTCTCCGCCATCAGGCGGCTTGCGCTGGCGAAGGCGTGCTGGGGTGAGGCTTCATAGCTGCCGAAAGGCATGTCGACGATGACGACGCTGTGATAGCTTCCGCGCACTACCGCCGCGCCATGGGCCGCCATCATGTCGAGCGTGACTGCGAGCGTAGAGGGCAGGCCATAGATCACCTGACCCAGCGAATCACCGACGAGCAGCAGATCGCAATGCGGATCGAGGATCTGCGCCTGCCGCGCAGTATAAGCGGTCAGCATCACCAGTGGATCGGCCGTCCTTCCATCGACCTTGCGCCGCTGGATTGCGGGCACGGTCAGACGCTTCATCGGCGCGGGCGTGGGGTTGGCGCGGCTGGTCGAGGTGTCGAGCGTGAAGGTGGTGGACATGCGCGCGCTTTACTCCAGCCTTGTCGGGCGCGCAAATGCCACCGGGGCGGAAGCGGCATGTTGCCGATCCCGCCCCTGTGCGCTCTGTACGTCGAACCCCGTCAGAAGGAGAATTTGATCGTCCCGCCCCAGGTGCGCGGATCGCCCGGCTGGCCGGCGATCAGGCCGACATTGCCCGGCGCGACTTGCAACAGTTCGAGATAGTTCACGTTGAACGCGTTGCGGACCCAGCCGAACACGTCGAATCCTTCGCCGCGGAAGCCGGCACGGAAGTTGGTCAGCGCATAGCCCTTCACATTGGTATAGATCGACGGCGAGGCGTTCGAATTCCAGTGCGAGCGGTAATTGCCATCGACGCCCAGATAGACCTGGCCTTCCTTGTCGAGCAGCGTGACCGGAAGATTGCCCTCCGCGCCGAAGGAAAAGGCCCATTTCGATACGCCGGGCAGACTGGCACCGGAGATGTCGCAATTGGGACGGCTGAAGCCAGGCGTACCGGCTGCGGCAGGCGTCTGGGTCGCGGGATTGGTAATCACGCTGCCGCCCGACAGTTCCGGCGGGCAGGGGGCATCGACAAACTTCTTATATTTGGCATCCGTATAGGCGGCGTTTGCATAGGCGCTGAAACGCTCGCTTGGCGCAATCTTGAAATCCGCTTCGACGCCCTGCGAACGGACCTTGCCCGCATTGGCAAGATAGCCGCGAAGCACACCGAACTGGCCGTTATTCACGGTAGCCTGGAAATTCTTGATGTCGGTCCGGAATGCCGTGAGGTTGAAGGTCGCCCGACGACCCCAGAACTGGGATTTGAGGCCGACTTCGAAATGATTCACCGATTCCGGCTTGACCGTGCCTGCATTCTCGATGGGCCGGTTGTTGGCATCGAGCGGGAGACCATTCTGATTGATGCCCAGCGTCTTGAAGCTCTTGGCATAAGTCGCATAGGCCAGAATGTCGCGCGTGACCTTGTAGTTGACGTTGAAATCATAGGTAAAATTCCAGGCGCTGTCCGATGGCGCGCTGGTCTGCGGCTGATAGACGCCGCACTGGGCGGTCAGGACCGCATTGCCCAGCGTCGCGGCGGGCGCGCAACTGGCAATAACATTCCCCGCGCCATTGATCACGGTGCGCTGGTAGAAGCCGGATTTCTTGTCATAATTGACCCGCGCGCCCGGCTGGATCGTCAGGGCGTCTGTCACCTTCCAGCTAAGCTGTCCGAACAAAGCGGCGCTGGTGCTCTTGAGATACTGGATATTGCTGGCGGTCAGGCCGTTGAGGACATCCCGATTGTAGACATTGTTGGGATCGGTCGAGGGTGCGAGGCTCCACTTGGTGGCGTCGGCGCCCTGCGATTCCGTGCCCTGCGTGTCGATCCGCTGCTTGAAGCCGAACAGGCCAACCAGAAAGTCGATCTTTTCGCCTTCCTGGCTGTAGCGGAATTCCTGGCTATATTGATTCTGCTGCGAGGGGTTCTGGGACTTGGCTACGATCGACAGGCCGGTGAAGTCGCGATCATTCTCCGGCTTCCAGTCCCAGAAGCGCCATGCGGTGACCGAGGTAAACTTGCCCGCGCCCAGATCCCAGTTGATCTTCAGCGACGCGCCGCCGATCTTGTTGCCTGCATTCAGGTTGCTGTTGAGGTCGGTCAGCCGGTCATAAGGATTGCGGCTGGGGACGGCATAGTTGCGGCCGGGGTTGGCAGCGTTGATGGCCGCCACGAGGCCGTCATATTGACGGTTCAGCGCGCGCTGGGTGCGCCCCACGCGGACGAACACGGTGCCGTAGCCTTCCGGGTCCTGCTTGCTGTAATCGCCCGACAGGGTGATGCTCAGATCGTCATTAGGCTTGAACAGCAACTGGCCGCGCAGGCCCAGATTGTCCTGTTCGTTGATATAGCGGTTCGAGAAGCTGTTATAATAGACGCCACGGCGGCTGGTCGTCGCGACGGCGATGCGCGCGGCGATCGTGTCGGACAGGGGCCCCGAAATAGCGGCCTTGGCTTGCTTGTAATTGAGGTTGCCGGCGGTCAGTTCGGCGCGTCCTTCGAAATCGAAGGTCGGCTGGTTGGTGGTGATGTTGATCGCGCCGGCGGTGGTGTTCTTGCCGTAGAGCGTGCCCTGCGGACCGCGCAGCACTTCGACCTGAGCGACGTCGAGGAAGTCGAAGGTCGCGGCGGCGACGCGCGAATTATAGACATCGTCGACATAGATGCCAACGCCCTGTTCGAAACCGTCGCTGGTCAGGCCGAACGGTACGCCGAGGCCACGGATATTGACCGACGTGTTGCGCGGGTTCGAGGTATAGACCTGCAATGTAGGGGCGAGCTGTTGCAGCTTCACGACGTTGAAATTGCCCGTCGCCTCGATGCTGTCACCCCGGATCACCGAGATCGCCAGCGGCACCTCCTGCGCGGTTTCCTGCCGGCGGCGCGCGGTAACGACGATCACTTCGCCCCGCGTCTGCTGTTCAGCGGCACCTTCGGTTGCAGCGGCCGGCGCCGGTGCTGGCGCGACATCCTTTGCATGGACAGCAGGTATGGAGATGCTGGCGGTCGCAGCGCTGGCGAGCAGAAGAAAACGTGCGTTCATTATATTTCCCCCATTTGATCCGGATGTCCGGTCAGAATATTGAGCGCCGCCGTCAGTCGGTTGACGCTGAGTCCGTTTGTTAATTCCCCGGCCGCGTTTTTTCGGTCACGTCGATCTGGACGACGCGTCCGTCATGGACCGTCAATGTGATCGAGCCGAAACGGAGCTGTTCGAGCGCGCCACGCACCTTTTCGATGCTGGCAAGGATATCCTTGCGACCATTATGGTCGTGAAGAACGAAGTCTTTTGGCCTGTGTTCGCTCATATGCACCTCACCGCCAGACCTTTATCTCAACTTATCAGATAGACAAAAAAGCAAAAATAGGGGGCGTGCAAGTTTCTCTTGGCACGCCCCGGGGCAAAAAAAGAGGGTCAGATATTCAGGGCGGCGCGCGCACCGGCCCAGCGATGGTCGCACTGGATCGGCAAGGAAGGCCGCAACTGGCGCTGCATCTGCGCCTGTTCATGGGCACCATCCAGCAAGCGTTCGAGCAATGCCTGTCCCTGGCGCCATTCGCCAAGCCCGGATTCCGCGTTGATATGCCCGCTGTAACCGCCGTCGACGAACTGGCTGCCCCAATATTTGCCGATACTATGGGCGCGCTCATAAAAAATATAAGGGTCGTCGCGGCTGGCGACGACGATTGAGGGGAAGGGAAGCTGAGCACGGGGCGTCGGCCCGAAACCGCCGATCGACTCGGGCGTTTCCATCCTGTCGCAATCGGGCGGAGCGACCAGCAGCGCGCCTGTCACGGGCCAGCCATAGGCCTGACTCTGCAATGCGCCCCACCAAGCCACGGCAAGGCAACCAAGGCTATGCGCCGCCAGAACGATCGGGCCGTTCACCTCGCGGATCGCCGCGTCCAGACGCGTTACCCAGGCATTGCGATTCGGGCTGGCCCAACTGCCCAGATCGACACGCTGGCAGTCGCCGCGCTGTTCTTCCCAAAGGGTCTGCCAATGACCGGCACCACTATTATTGAGGCCAGGAATGGTCAGCACGACGGGCTGACGCGCATCCTCTGCATATCCGAATCGCTCCATGATGCTGTCCTCATCCATCTTGCCGAGCCTCGGACAGTAATTCTATTTCATCGGTAGACAATAGGATGGCGACGAAATGTGTCGCAATTTAGGCAAGCGGATTATGTTCTCATGCGGATGGTGTCTGCTCACGCTCGCGCTGCGAATTACCAGGGGTAAATCAGGCCATAATAACCGTGGACAGCGCGGCCATAATCCTCGTCGAAACGCGGCCGCTGATCGCTGGCATGGCCCGGCGCGTCGTCCAGCGCCCCCCTGTCCAGTTCGACGACATAGCCGCCCATGGCCACGTCATAATGGAGCATGGACCAGGGAAGCGGATAATGATCATGCCCCAGCCCCAGAAACCCGCCGAAGGACAGGACCGCATAGCGCACCTGACCGCTGCGCTTGTCTACCATGAAATTGGAAATGCGGCCGAGCTTTTCGCCCGCGGGGTTGAAGACAAGCGTACCTTCCACCCTATCCGACGCAATCAGGTCGCTTTGATTTTCCGGCAATAGATCCGCCATCGTCGCTCTCCTGCTGAAATTCGTTTATATTGGATGCAACCATGGGCAGGCGACCGGGTTCCCTGTCCGCAACAGCAGGAGCAGAGCATGAAGATCAATCGCAGCGGATCGGCGATATGGAGCGGCGGGCTCAAGGATGGCAAGGGCGCGATCTCGACCCAGAGCGGCGCGCTCGACGCCCATCCCTATGGTTTTGCGACGCGGTTCGAGGGCGTGCCCGGCAGCAATCCGGAAGAGCTGATCGCGGCGGCGCATGCATCCTGCTTTACCATGGCTCTGTCGCTCATATTGGGCGAGGCCGGCCTGACCGCGGACAAGCTGGAGACGACGGCCGTCGTGACGCTGGAGCAGCAGGACGAGGGTTTTGCGATTACGGCGAGCAAGCTGACGCTGAAGGCGAGCATCCCCGGCACCGACGACGCGACGTTCCAGGATCTGGCGGGCAAGGCGAAGGCGAACTGCCCGGTGTCGAAACTACTGAATGCCCAGATCAGTCTGGATGCGGAACTGCTCGGTTAGAGTCCGGTCGCCTGGCGTGAAGATGTTCGCGCCAGGCGATAGTGAGGCCGCTGCCGATGATGATGATGGCGCCGACCCAGGTGGATGCCATCGGCCATACCCCCCATAATGCCCAGCCTAGCAGGGTCGACCACAGGATCGCGCTATAATCCATTGGCAGCACCACCGACACCGGCGCCCAGCGGAGCGAGGCGGTTAGGCAGATCTGCGTGACGCCGCCCAGTAGGCCGATCAGCAGCAACAGGCCCCAGGTGACGAGATCATGCGCGCGCGCGACGAACGGCATGGCCGCGCCCAGCGGGATCAGCGAGAGCAGCGTGAACCAGAATACGATGACCCCCGCGCTCTCCGTCCGACCGAGTTGGCGCAGGACCAGGCTCACGCTGGCGGTGAGGATCGCGCCCGACAGGGCGACGGCGACGCCCATCATCGGGAAATGGCCCGCATCCGGGCGCACCATGATGAGTATGCCGGCAAAGCCCAGCGCGACCGCCGACCAGCGATGGATGCCGGTTGCCTCGCGCAGGATAAGCGCCGACAGGATGGTGCCGAATATCGGCATGGTGAAGCCGATCGTCGTCGCCTCGGCGGGTGGCAGGAGAATATAGGCCAGGAAATTGAGCAGCATGCCAACCACGCCCAGCGCCATCCGGCTGGCATGAACGCCGATCCGGTGCGTGCGGAGCGATTGCACGCCGCTGGTCGAAACCACCCAGAGAAAGACGAGTGGCAGCGACATTAACTGCCGGTAGAAGAGCGATTCGAGGACGTGGACGCCGTGGCTGTCGGCGACCCTGACCGTGATCAGCATCGCTGACATGCACAGCACGGCGAGCAATCTTATGCCGATGGCGAACAGCGGGCGGTTGGCGCGCGCCGCCGGCAGAACGGGCGACGTCCGGGGCAAGGAGGTGGCAGGTTGCGACATACAGCCGCCTTAACCCGGTTACGCGCTCGCGCAACCGGTCGCGGCCCTGTCTATTTAAAGCGTCTATTTGAGCGGTTTGCGGAATTTGAGCGTCATCCGGTCGCTTTCGCCAACCGCCAGATATTTGGCTTTGTCGACCTCGCCATTGCGCAGGGTGGGGGGCAGGGTCCACACGCCCTTTTCCCAATCGGCGGTATCTTTGGGATTTGCGTTGACCTCCGACGCGCCAGCAAATTCAAAGCCGGCAGCCTGCGCGATGCGGCGCACCGTCGATACTTTCAGATAGCCACTCGTCTTTTCAAGGGCGCTGTCGCGGGACTCGGGCAGGCGATGATCGACGATGCCGAGCGTGCCGCCGGGCTCGAGCATGGCATAGAAGGCCTTGAAGGTCGCCGCCTCGGTGCCGCCCATAACCATATTGTGGATGTTGCGGAAGGTCAGCACGGTATCGACGCTGCCGGCCGGGATCGTGGCGGTGTCGTCGGGGAAGGCAATGAGCTTCACCTTGTCGTAGATGGCGGGTTTGGCGGCGAGAAAGCCTTTATATCCATCGAGGCCGCGGCCCGTGGGCTGCAAGGCGTAGAAGGTGCCATGATCGCGCAGCAGCGGCGCGAGGATTTCGGTATACCAGCCGCCACCCGGCGCATATTCCACCACGGTCTGGGTGGGCGTAATTCCGAAGAAGCCAAGCGTCTGCGCGGGATGACGATAGCGGTCGCGGACGCTGTTGTCGGGCGTCCGGCTAGGAGCGGCGACGGCTGCTGCGATCGCCGATGCCGGATTGGGAGCCTGGTGATGGGCATGTTGCGCGGCGATCGGCAGGGCCGGGAGAGCAAGGCCGGTCAGGAGCAGCGCGGCGCGGGCGAGACGGTTCATCGGATATCCTCTCGTTGAAGAAATGCCGATGTGCGGTTCGCGCGAGGGAAGTGCAAGGGGCGTGGCCCCGTCCTTTACAGGCAGGCTTCCAGATAAGGCTGATCGAAACCGAACATCCGCGCCTTTTCCAGCGTATAGGGGCGCAGGCCCATCGAGCGATATTCGCCGACGATTTTTCCGCTGTCGTCCTCGTCATGATATTCGAACTTGAACAGTTCCTGCGTAACGATGACGTCGCCTTCCATGCCGATCACTTCGGTCACATTGGTGACGCGGCGCGAGCCGTCGCGCAGCCGCTTGACCTGAACGATGAGGTCGACCGAGTCGGCGATTTGCTTGGAAATCGCTTCCTTGGGAATCTTGATGTCACCCATCAGGATCATATTCTCCATGCGTCCCAGGCACTCGCGGGGCGAGTTGCTGTGGAGCGTACACATGGAGCCATCATGGCCGGTGTTCATCGCGGCGAGCAGATCGAAACATTCCGCGCCACGAATTTCGCCCAGAATGATACGATCGGGGCGCATGCGCAGGGCATTCTTGACGAGATCGCCGATCGAAATCGCGCCTTGCCCTTCCAGGTTCGGCGGGCGGGTTTCGAGCGGGAGCCAGTGCGGCTGTTGCAGCCGCAGTTCGGCGGCATCCTCGATCGTGAGGACGCGCTCGCCCGGATCGATCATTTTCGACAAGGCGTTGAGCATCGTCGTCTTGCCCGAACCGGTGCCGCCCGAAATCACGATGTTGAAGCGGCACGCGCCGGCGATCTTGAGCGCGGTCGCCATTTTAGGGCTCATCGCGCCCCAATTGGCCAGCATGTCGATGGTGATCGGCTTGGCCGAGAATTTACGGATCGAAATGGCCGTGCCGCGCAGCGAGAGCGGGGGCACGATCACGTTGACGCGGCTACCGTCGGGCAGGCGAGCATCGGCCAGCGGGGTCGTCTGGTCGACACGACGGCCGACCTTGCTGACGATTCGCTGGGCGATCTGGAACAGATGTTCCTCATCGCGGAACTTGATGGGGGCAATGACCAGCTTGCCCTTTTTTTCGATATAGGTCTGATCGGGGCCGTTGACCATGATGTCGGTCACGTCTGGGTCGGACAGCAATTCTTCGAGTGGCCCGAGCCCCAGAAGCTCATCGACCAGCACCTTTTCCAGGGCGAACTGTTCGCGGCGGTTGAGCGTCAGCTTGAGTTCGGCAAGCACTTCCATGATGATCGGACGAAATTCCTCCGCCAGTTCATCCTTGGTCAGCGTGGCAGCCGCTTCGGGATCGACCCGTTCGAGCAGGCGGGGGAGCACCTGTTCCTTGATCTTGTGGACGGACGCCTCGAAGCCCTGCGGGCCGGCGTCGGGCACATGATCGTGGTTCGCGCGATCCGACAGACGCTGCATCGCGTCGGCGTTACGCTGCAACTGACTGGGCGGCGCGGCGAGAGGATCGAACACCGCTTCGCCCGGCAGGGCGGCGATATCGAGCGGCGGGAACTGGTCACCGCCACGCACCTCTTCCTTGACTGCCTGTCCGCCTTGCATCGGCCGGGCAACGCCAAAGCCCGGCTTGATGCCGGCAGGTCCATTTTTCCGTCCAAATGCGCTCATGTGTCTCCGCCAGAATGTCGCGATCGGCCCAGCCACCCAAAAACGGTCCGATCAAATATGGCAAGGCAAGGTGAATAAGACGGAAACTTTGACAAATGGCTAATAAGGCGGGCGTTTATCCGTCGTGGCATCAGCAAAAGCGCTAGCAGGAGAAGACCGAGCACCGAAAGCACGGCCCCTGCGCTCTCCTGCCACAGGCGCACGCGCTCTACGAGATAGCGGCCGGGCATCGCCTGGAACTGGATGAGCGGGCCAGTCGACGCCACCGTTCGGTCATCCCGCGTGACGCGCCAGATCGGGAAGGCGGCGTGGCCCAGCCTCACGGTCATTGGCCGCTGCACCAGCAGCGAATCACCGCGTGGCAGCGAGCGCACGGCGCTCAGGTCCGTCGACCGGTCATAGGGGTCCACTCGGCTCGCGTCGAAACCGAGCGGAAGATATTCCGGCGCATCGGGTTGGTTGAGGGCGATGCGAGGATAGTCGACGGCTGTGCGCAGATTTTTGGCGCTGATCCCGATGAGGATCGCATAGGACAGGGTCAGAGAAAGCAGGGCGGCTGTCAGGAGGACGGCGCGCGGCCGATAGTGCATCAGTGCGGTGACGGCGGTAAATTCGACGATGCACAGGGCGCGCCAGGGGAACTGCGCCTTGTTCAGCAGGTCGATATCCCAAATAAATGGGATCAGGCGGATGGAGGCGAGAGCCGTAACCACGGTAATAGCCGACCAGATCGATCGCGCCGGCCAGGCCAGTAGGATCGCGCCGGCCGCCATGGCAATGTAGATTTCCGCGCCGTCCTGCCAGATTGACCAGCTGGTCGCGCGATACCGTTCGTTCCATAGAAGTTCGGTGGAGACATGGCCTTGCAAGGTAATGGCCGGCAGCAGGTAGAAGGCGGCGAGCCCAATCGCCATCAGCCCTGCGAGCAGGCCGGCGGGCAGGGCCGCCCGGTCTTGCCAGATGCGACGCGCCATCAGGGGAGCGATCAGGAAAACGCCCGTCAGCATCGCTACAGGCAGATGCGTGAGGATGAGTCCGGCATAAGCAACCGCCAGCAATGCGACGCCCCGTCGCGCCGGCAGGCGATCGATGGCCAGCGCGATCAGCGGGAGCCACAGGAATGCTGCGAATTCCGCAAGCGCGCCGCGCACGTAGAAATCATAGAGGTGATAGGGCGCGGCCATATAGAGCGCGGCTCCCAGCAGTGGCCGGGCCACGCGGTTCGCCAGAAAGGCGTGCATCGCAAGGCCGGATGCCACCAGCAGGATTAAGCCAGCGAGGTTGATCGCCTGGAATATGCTAAAGCCCGCTGCGTTGAAGCCGCCGGAAATCCAGTAAGCAAGTGGCGGGTAGAAATAGAAGGTCGGACTGCCCAGTCCTTCGAAACTGCGCGGCAGCCAGCGTTCGTAAAGATGCCCCGCCGCTAATTGCTCGCCGAAATGGCCGGTCCAGATATAATTATAGAGATGCGAATGGCTCGCTCCCGGTCCGAACAGGAATGTCGGCAGCATCAGCAGGGCGCCAAGCGCCAGCAGCGTCAGCGCGCGGCGATTGAGCAAACTGATCATGGCGCGGCGCATCGCAGGACTGATGCCGGAATATGGTGAATGAAGTGTAACCGCCCTCGGCTCTGCTTACGGCTCGTTAACCATTCGGGCCGATAGCGGGAGGATAGCTTCAGGATGCCCGCGCGCCATGCCAACCGTGTCGATCGTCATTCCCGTGTTCAACGAGCAGGACGGCATTTCGCCGTTCCTCGACGCGGCGCGGCCAGCCGTGGACCGGGCGCTCGCACTGATCGGGCCGGATGCGCGCGCCGAATATCTGTTCGTGGACGATGGCAGCACCGACCGTACGGGCGATATATTAGCGATCATCGCGCGGATGAACGATGATGTGCGCGCGCTGTCGCTGTCGCGCAATTTCGGCAAGGAAGCCGCGCTCGCCGCCGGCATCGATCAGGCGGCGGGCGACTGCGTGATTCCCATCGACGTCGACCTGCAAGACCCGCCCGAAATCATTATCGAGATGGTGCGCCACTGGCTGGGCGGGGCGCAGGTGGTCAATGCTCGCCGGATCGACCGATCGAGCGATAGCTGGTTCAAACGCGCGAGCGCGCGGGGTTTCTACGCCCTGCTCAACCGACTCTCCGATTACCCGATCCCCGAAAATGTCGGCGACTTCCGCCTGCTCGACCGGCAGGCCGTCGATGTCATCAAACAGCTTGGCGAGCAGGCCCGCTTCAACAAGGGGCTGTTTTCCTGGATCGGCTTCCGGGTCGCGACGGTAGATTATGTTCGCGCGGCGCGCGGCACCGGCTCGACCAAATGGCGGCTTGGCAAGCTCTGGTCGCTGGCGGTCGACGGCATCACCGCGTCCACCACGATGCCGCTGCGCATCTGGTCCTATATCGGCGGGTCGATCGCGCTGCTGGCCTTTGCCTATGCCGCATTCCTGATCGTGCACACCCTGACTACCGGGATCGATACGCCGGGCTATGCGTCGATCATGGTCGCAGTGCTGATGCTGGGCGGGCTTAACCTCATGAGCCTTGGCATCATCGGCGAATATCTGGGCCGCGTCGCGCGGGAAGTGCGGCAGCGGCCGCTTTACATCATCGCCGCCGAATATGGGCCGGGTGCGGCCGCACCTTCCATTCCCTTATCACAGGATGAATCACCGTGGACCGATCAGCCTATGCGAGCATGAGCGCGCAGGAGGAGGGCCATTGGTGGTTCGTCGCTCGCCGCGCCATATTGGATTCGCTGATCGCGCGCCGGATCGCGCCGAGGCCAGGCGCGCGCATATTGGAGGCAGGATGCGGCACTGGCGGCAACCTTGCCATGCTGGCGGCTTATGGTTCCGTCGATGCGCTGGAATATGACGACGGTGCGAGGAGGCTGGCAACCGCTCGTGGCATCGCGCGGATCGAGCCCGGCATGCTGCCCGGACGAATCGGCTTTGGCGAGGCCCGCTACGACCTCATCGCCTTGCTCGACGTGCTGGAGCATGTCGACGCGGACCGGGACGCGCTGGACGCGCTGCGGGCACGGCTTGCGCCCGGCGGCCGCATCCTGCTGACCGTGCCGGCAGCACCGTGGCTGTGGTCCGATCATGATGTACTGCACCATCACAAGCGCCGTTACACGCTGGGGAGCCTGACCGGCGTGGCGCAGGCTGCGGGATTGAAGATCGAGGCGGCGGGCTATTTCAACAGCCTACTGTTCCCGCTGGCGGTTGCGGCGCGCATGGCGCATCGCCTGTTCGGCCGGAAAGGGGGCTCCGATGCCCAGCCATCGCGCCCGATCAACGGCTGGCTGCGACGGATATTCGCGACGGAAAGGCATCTGCTCGGTCGCGTGCGCTTTCCGGCTGGCCTCTCCCTTTACGCGATATTATCGGCCTGAGCCGGGCGGGTCCGGACTGTCGGGATGGTGCCATGCACCGTCCCAGCAGCGGGCAGGTTCAGCTGCGCTGACCCGGACTGGATTGGTTGGCCGCACGAGCGGGGGCATTTGAGCAAGGGGTGCGATGTAAGAGCCTTTGGGAAAAGCGCCAAAGCTCTGGTCCCATGCCTTGAACACGCTGCACCGCACGTCCGGCGCGGGCGGATAGACGAGGGCGCGGCGGACCTCGGCGATGCCGGTCAAGCTGCCGATCAGCAGCATCGCGGCCAGCCAGATGCGGGTTCCGCCCGGCCGTTGCAGCGCATCGGCGACCATGATCGCGAGCAGGGTGAGCGCGGTGATCGACCCCCGCATCATGAAATCGGTAGAGGACCCGATCTGGACGAAGGGAATGACGAGAAGCCAGAGGGTCACGAGCGTGAGGGTGTCGGCGCCCGTGCGCGCTCGCCGGACGATCAGCGCCAGCGGGATGATATAGACCAGCACCTCCAGCGCCTCGAAAATCGCCCATTGGACCGGTACGAGCGCCTTGAGCCGGATGCCTACCCCCTCGGGTGCGGCGGCGAGGTAAAGCAGACCGGGCAGGCTCAGCAGCAGCGCAAATGTGGGTTGCAGGATATCGCCGACCCGTATGTCCCGCGCCTTCAGCGACCGCGCGCCCGCAAGCGCCGCGAAGGGCATGGCGCCGATCAGGCCAAGCGGGGAGAGCAGCGCCGTCAGCGGCAGCAGCGTCAAAAAGCCACCCAATCGGACATGCCGCTCGCGCCACAGGAGATAGCCGACTGCCCCGATCCATCCCGAAAGGGCGTGTTGCGGCACCCAGAAGGTGAGCGTCACCATCGAGCTATATTGAAGATAGGCCCAGTTTTCGAGATGATCCGACAGGCCGCCCCTGAAGAGCATTCGCCCCAGCGCGTCGAGGCCGCTGAACCAGATGACGACGATCAGCGCGATCATCCTTGCTCGGCGCGTGGGGAACAGGACCGACGCCATGGCCATCAGCGTGCCGAGCAGCAGCGCATTTTGGCAGAGCATCGCGATATCGCCCGCCTGCGCGCCCCAGGCTTTTCCGGCGAGCGCGGGCATCAGGAACATGGCGATCGGGAAGCGCAGCACATCGGGCTGCGCTCGGGCCGTATAGACGAAGGGCCAGGGATTGACCCGCATGTCGTGCAGCGCCGCGAGCCGGACCTGCCAGTCGATATTGGCGTAGAAGAAGCGTCCTTCGCCGCCGAGCATCAGCAGAACGAGCGCAATGGTCAGGCAAAAGAGAAGGGTGGCGATCGTCGGCGCATCAGTGCGCTCGGGCTTGCTGCGCGCTATGCTGAGGCAAAGACAGGCGATCGGGAAGATGGCGAGCGCGTAGGCCCAGGGGGGCATGATATCGAGGAAGCGCCACAGCAGAAGCTGCGTCACGCCGAGCCAGAGGATCAGCGCGGCGGCGAGTGCGGAAACGGGAACGAGGCGCGCCATCGGGTGCGTGGCCGCACCGGTGGGCCAAGCCTGTTCATCGTCGGATATCGCCCCCATGGTTCGTCCATAAGCCGGGACGACGATCAGGTCGAGGGCTGGCACGCCCAACGAGGCTGGCGAGCAAGGCCGGCGGCGCCCACTGCGTCGGTGGCCGGGCGGGTGAACGACAAAAGGGGCGCAACCACCGATGCGGTCGCGCCCCTTTTCATAGCGGTTTGCGATCCGATTGGATCGGATCACCGCTCTAAATTTTTGTTTTTACGCGATTTAGACCATCGCGCGTCAAATCGCAGATATCCGTTCGGGCTGAGCGAAGTCGAAGCCTACCACTGAGTGTAGCGAGGTGCGCTTCGCCTCCGCTCAGCAGGGCCCCCTTCGACTGCCTGCTTGCAGCAGGCGCTCAGGACAGGCTTCGACTTCGCTCAGGGCGAACGGCTCACATTTTACGCACGTGCTTTAGCTGCGCTGGCCTTCGGCTCTGAGCCATCAGATGATTGGCTTCGCCGAACTGCGTTTCCATCTGATTAGAAATCGCTTTAGATCCGGAAATCCGGAAGCTTAGCCAGCCTTTTCGGCGAGAACCGTCAGGCCCTTTTCATTCACCTCGGCGAAACCGCCCTCGACCGGAATGATCTCTGGCGCGGACCCGGCGGTCGCATAGATCTGGATGCTGCCGTCGCGCACGGTCGACATGAAGGGCGCATGGCCCTCCAGCACGCCGAAGTCGCCATCGGTGCCGGGCACCACGACCTGATACACCTCCTCCGAACGGAAAAGCTTTTCAGGGGTCACGAGTTCGAAATGCAGTGCCATGGGTTCGATCCTAAACCCCTCCCAAGGGGGAGGGGATGCTGTGTGTCTTAAGCCGCCTCAGCCGCCAGCTTCTTGGCCTTTTCGATGGCCTCGTCGATACCGCCCACCATGTAGAAGGCGTTCTCGGGTAGATGGTCATATTCGCCATCGACCACCGCCTTGAACGATTTCACCGTATCCTCGATTTGGACGAACTTGCCGCTGATGCCGGTAAAGACTTCGGCGACGTGGAAGGGCTGCGACAGGAATTTCTGGAGCTTGCGCGCGCGGGCGACGGTCAGCTTATCTTCTTCGGACAGTTCGTCCATGCCCAGAATCGCGATGATGTCCTGCAGCGACTTGTACTTCTGAAGGATCGACTGCACCGCGCGGGCGGTGTCATAATGTTCCTGACCGACGGTGCGCGGCTCCAGCACGCGGCTGGTGGAGTCGAGCGGATCGACCGCCGGGTAGATGCCCAGCTCCGAAATCGCGCGGTTGAGAACGGTCGTCGCATCGAGATGCGCGAACGAGGTCGCCGGCGCCGGATCGGTCAGATCGTCCGCGGGGACGTAGACGGCCTGCACCGAGGTGATCGACCCCTTGTTGGTCGAGGTGATTCGCTCCTGCAACTGGCCCATGTCGGTCGACAGGGTCGGCTGATAGCCCACGGCCGAAGGAATACGGCCGAGCAGGGCGGACACTTCCGCGCCCGCCTGGGTGAAGCGGAAGATATTGTCGACGAAGAACAGCACGTCCTGATTTTCGACGTCGCGGAAATATTCGGCGATGGTCAGGCCCGACAGGGCGACGCGGGCACGCGCGCCCGGCGGTTCGTTCATCTGGCCATAGACCAGCGCGACCTTGGAGCCTTCGCTGATCGCGTTGCCATCGGCGTCCTTGGCGATGACGCCGGCGTCGAGAAATTCATGATAGAGATCGTTACCCTCGCGGGTACGCTCGCCGACGCCCGCGAACACCGACGTGCCGCCATGGCCCTTGGCGATGTTGTTGATGAGTTCCTGGATGAGCACGGTCTTGCCGACGCCCGCGCCGCCGAACAGGCCGATCTTGCCGCCCTTCGCGTAAGGGGCGAGCAGGTCGATCACTTTGATGCCGGTGACGAGGATCGCGCTTTCGGTCGACTGGTCGACGAACTCGGGGGCCTTGGCATGGATCGGCGAGCGCAATTCCGTGGCCACCGGGCCGCGTTCGTCGATCGGCTCACCCACCACGTTGAGGATGCGGCCGAGCGTCGCCGGGCCGACGGGCACGCTGATCTGCGCGCCGGTGTCGGTGACTTCCTGACCGCGGGTCAGACCCTCGGTCGAGTCCATCGCGATCGTGCGGACGGTGTTTTCACCCAGATGCTGGGCGACTTCGAGCACCAGCCGCTGGCCGTTATTGCTGGTTTCCAGCGCCGAAAGAATGGCGGGGAGAGCATCGGGGAAGGTCACGTCGACGACGGCGCCGATGACCTGGCTGATGCGGCCTACATTGTTGGTGGTTGCCATGAATGCTTCCTTGCGTGCGTGTCTTAGAGGGCTTCGGCGCCCGAGATGATCTCGACGAGTTCGGTGGTGATCGCGGCCTGGCGGCTGCGGTTATACTGGATGGTCAGCTTGCTGATGAGGTCGCCGGCGTTGCGGGTCGCATTGTCCATCGCGGTCATCGACGCGCCCTGTTCGGACGCGTTGTTTTCGAGCAGCGCTTTGAACAGCTGGATCGTGACGTTGCGCGGCAGCAGTTCATCGAGGATCGCTTCCTCGCTGGGTTCATATTCGACCGTTGCCGCGATCGCGTTGCGATCGGCATCGTCGGGAATCTTGACCGGGATGATCTGCTGTTCGGTCGGGATCTGCGCCAGTGCCGATTTGAAGCGCGAATAGAAGAGATGCGCCACATCGAACTTGCCGTTCAGATACATGTCGGTCAGCTCGTTGGCGATTTCGTGCGCCTGATGATAGCCTGGCTGCTTCGCGCCGGTCGTGTCATATTGGCCCACGATCATGCCGGGGAAGGTGCGGTTGATGACCGGGCGACCCTTGCGGCCGATGAGGTAGAATTTGACCGTCTTGCCGGCTTCGATCAGTTCGTCGGCCTTCAGCCGCGCGGCCTTCACGATGTTCGCGTTGAATGCGCCCGCGAGGCCCCGGTCGGAGTTGGCGACGACCAGCAGATGCACTTCGTCCTTGCCCGTGCCGGCGAGCAGCGGGGAAGCGCCTTCACCGGTGCCGCCCGCGATCTTGGTGGCGAGGCTGGCGACCACCGATTCGAGGCGGCTGGAATAGGGGCGGGCGGCCTCGGCGGCGGCCTGCGCCTTGCGCAGTTTCGCGGCGGCGACCATCTGCTTGGCCTTGGTAATCTTCTGGGTCGATTTGACCGACCCGATGCGGATCTTCAGTTCCTTGAGGCTAGCCATATCTCAAACGTTCCGAGCAAGGGCCAGACGACCCGCGAGACCAAAAAAACCGACGCCCATGGCGCCTTCGAACCAGCGCATCGCACCGCTACGGCCGACCCTGCGGCCGGCATGGGTGGCGAGCACCGCCAGCAGACCGCACCAGACAAAACCCAGCGCGTAGACGATCGCGATCAGCAACATGCCCTGTACCGGCGCTTGCGGACCTGTGCCCACGAACTGGGGCAGGGCGGCCAGGAAGAACACCGCCACCTTGGGATTCAGCACGGTGCTGATAAAACCCTGAGTGAAGGGCGATGCGCCGAGACGCACCCGCTGCGGCGTTTCCGGCTGCGGCCGGATCGCCCCGCGCAGCAGGCCAAGGCCCATCCATGCGAGGTAGAGCGCACCGGCGATCTTGACCGCCATGAACAGGCCGGGGACCGCATTCAGAATGCTGAGAAAGCCGAAGCCGCACAACGCCATGAAGAAGACGCCGCCAAGCTGAATGCCGCCAATCGCCGCCATGCCCGCCTTCAGCCCGCGCCGCGCCGCGTGGCCGGCCACCAGCATGGTGTCCGGTCCCGGAAGCAGCACCAGACCGATCGACATGATGGTCCAGGCAAAAAGGGAATGGGCGGTCAGCATTGCGCCTTAAGCGAAGGTTTTGCCGAACGAATCCAGGGCGGCCTTGAGCTTGCCCTTGGCGTCATCGCCCAGATCCTTGCTATCGCGGATCGCGGTCAGCACTTCGGGGTGATCATGGCGCAGATAGGCCAGCATCAATTCTTCGTAGCGGGTCACATCCTTGACCGGGATCGCATCGAGATAGCCGTTTGTGCCGGCGAAGATCGACGCGGTCTGTTCCTCGAACGGCAGGGGCGAGAATTGCGCCTGCTTGAGCAGCTCGGTCAGGCGCGCGCCACGATTGAGCAGCTTCTGGGTCGAGGCGTCGAGGTCCGACCCGAACTGGGCGAAGGCCGCCATTTCGCGATACTGGGCCAGCTCTAGCTTGATCGAGCCCGATACCTTCTTCATCGCCTTGGTCTGCGCGGCGGAACCGACGCGCGACACCGACAGACCGACGTTAATGGCCGGACGGATGCCCTGATAGAAGAGGTTCGTTTCCAGGAAGATCTGGCCATCGGTGATCGAGATCACGTTGGTCGGGATATAGGCGGACACGTCGCCCGCCTGCGTTTCGATGATCGGGAGCGCCGTCAGCGAGCCCGAGCCATTGTCGCTGTTCATCTTGGCAGCGCGCTCAAGCAGGCGGCTGTGGAGATAGAAAACGTCGCCGGGATAAGCTTCGCGGCCCGGAGGACGACGCAGCAGCAGCGACATCTGGCGATAGGCCACGGCCTGCTTCGACAAATCATCATAGACGATGAGGGCGTGCATGCCGTTGTCGCGGAAATATTCGCCCATGGTCACGCCGGTATAAGGCGCGAGATACTGAAGCGGGGCAGGCTCGGAAGCAGTCGCGGCGACGACGATCGAATATTCCATCGCACCATTTTCTTCGAGCTGCTTGACGATCTGCGCAACGGTCGAGCGCTTCTGGCCGATCGCGACATAGATGCAGTAGAGCTTCTTGCTCTCGTCATCGCCCGCGTTCGCGGCCTTCTGGTTGATGAAGGTATCGATGGCAACGGCGGTCTTGCCGGTCTGGCGATCGCCGATGATCAGTTCGCGCTGGCCACGGCCGACGGGGACGAGCGTGTCGATAGCCTTGAGGCCGGTCTGGACGGGTTCGTGGACCGACGTGCGCGGGATGATACCGGGCGCCTTGCGCTCGACGCGCATGCGCTGGTCGGACACGATCGGGCCCTTGCCGTCGATGGGGTTGCCAAGGCCGTCCACGACGCGGCCGAGCAGGCCCTTGCCGACCGGCACGTCGACGATGGTGCCGGTGCGCTTGACGGTGTCGCCTTCCTTGATCTCGCTGTCCGAGCCGAAGATCACGACGCCGACATTATCGGCTTCAAGGTTCAGCGCCATGCCCTGCACGCCATTGGCGAACTCGACCATTTCGCCCGCCTGGACGTTGTCGAGGCCATGGACGCGGGCGATGCCGTCGCCCACGGTCAGCACGGAACCGACTTCGCTGACCTGCGCTTCGGTGCCGAAATTGGCGATCTGGTCCTTGATGACCTTCGAAATTTCTGCGGCGTTGATATCCATGTTCAGCCTTTCATCGGACCTTTTCAGGTCATCAATCCTGTGCGGGCTTTTCAGCCCTTCATCGCGTGAGCGAGACTATTCAATCGGGTGCGAATGCTACTGTCGATCATCTGGCTGCCGATCCTGACGACCAGACCACCCAGGATCGTAGGGTCGATTTTTGCATCGAGCGAGACGTCGCGGCCGACGCGAGCGCGCAAGCTCTGGCCGAGCGCCGCAATCTGCGTTTCGCTCAACGGGTGAGCGCTCGTCACTTCCGCGCGCACTTCGCCCTTGTGACTGGACAGCAGCGTTTCATAGGCGCGGATGACCGCCGGCAATTGCGACAGACGACGGTTACCTGCCAGCACGCCCAGAAATTTCGTGGTCAGTGCGTCGATTCCCATGGCGGATGCGACCGCCGCGATCGTCTTGCTTGCCGCATTACGGCTCAGGACGGGGCTGTAGATCAGGCCCCTGAAATCGGTCGATTGCGCGATGGCGGCCTTCAGCGCGCCCAGGCTCTCCGCCACGGAATCGAGCGTCGTGCCGTCATTTGCCAGATCGAACAGGGCCACCGCATAGCGGCCGCTGAGGCTGGCCTGAATGCCGCCGGAAGTCTCCACGCGCTTACCGTCCTCCATAGTCTATGCCGGTCATGCAAAGAGAGGGGAGCAGTCATGCCCGTCCCCCTGTTGTTGGGCCGGTTAGCAGCGCGATTATGACTATGCAAGTCATGTGGCGCGATTCATCGCGACGGCGAGCAAAGCATGTTTCAAAGTGGGTTTTACTGTGAAACCCTTACGGTTTATCGCCCTCTTTGGGCGCGAGCAGGCCTTTCTGGCAATGATAGACCAGTCGCTCATTGGGCTGGGCCGGCAGCAGTGACGACAGGCCCGATCCGAGCGCGGCGATCTTCGCGAGCGCGGTGGCATCGCCAGAGCAGCCCCGCGGCGGGCCATCCTTCGTCAGAGCACGCGCCTTTTCCATGATATTGGCGTCGGGCAGCCAGCGCTGCACCCGCAGCAGCCCGGTTGCGGGATCGAAGCTGCTTGTGGTGACATAATTGCCTTTGTCCGGCACCGTGGCGCGGGTCCAGCCGGTGCCCGAAGCGGCATATTGGATAGCGCCATCGACGCAGCCGCCCTCCGCCCAGTGGAACGGAATGTCATTGGGCTGCGACACGGTCAGGCGGCTGCGGTCGAGGTCGATCCGGCAGATATTGTCGCCCGCCCATGCGAACGCCCCGTTGGTGGTGACGCTCCTGTCCTCCGGCACCACTATATGATCGTCGATGCTGGAAAAGCTTGGCTTGAGGAAAAACAGGCCGAGGGCGCCCAGCAGCAGCACACCGCCACCGGCCATGAACCAGGTCGCGCGGCGTTCGCGCCCCTGGCTGTAGAACAGGCCGCCAGCGCCAAGCCCCAGCACCGCCAGCGCCAGCAGTACGGCCGCGCCCGCCATCGCATTTTCGCGCGCGGCGATGACGTCGCGCTCGGCCGCGTCGCGCGCCTTGCCCAGCGCCTGCTCGCGCGCATCGGCATGGGCTCGGCTCGATTGTTCGAGCGCCTGCGATTCGCGCTGGGTGATCGCCGCCTCCGCGGCGTCGGCTTCCGCCATGGAACGGCATGGCGCGACGGTGTGCAGCGACGCCACGCCCGCCTGACGCAGGAAGGAGGATATCTCACGCCACGATATGGCGAAGCCGAACTCCGCATCATTGCCATCGGAAACCGAGCCGAAACTGTTCACGCCCAATATACGGCCGCAATCGTCGACCAGTGGTCCGCCGCTATTGCCCGCCGCCAGCGGTGCGGTGTGCAACAATGTGTCGAACGTCCGGCTGCTACGGCCCGACGAGATGTTGCCGCTGGTCTTTACCGTATCCAGCGGCTCGACCATCTGGCGCAGGCCAAGGCCCTGCGCGCGATCCACCGTGCCGGGATAGCCGATCGCGGTGACATGCTGGCCATCGGTAGCCGCGCCGGCGAAGAAGGTGCCAGCCGGCAGACTGCCCTCGTCCAGCTGGATAAGCGCAAGATCATTGCCCGGCGAATAGGCGATGACATGGCCGCCATAGGATTTGCGCCCCTCCGAAGGCACGATGCCGATGACGAGATTTTTTTCCTGCCGGGTCAGCTCGACCACATGGGCGTTGGTGACGACCTTGTCGGGGGCGACCGCGATGCCGCTGCCATGGCCGACGAAATAGGCGTCGGCGCCATCGGTCGCGACGATGGCTACGCGCACCACGCTGCGCGCGGTGGCGGCGATATCCTGCTGTTCGGCGCTCGCCGAGACCGGCGCGGTGAGCGCAAGGGCAGGGATGAGGAGACGGAGCAGGGTGCGCATGATTGCGAGCCTTCATATGCCATGACGCAACTTAGGCAATCGGGAAAAGCCGGGCGGCAGGCACAGGCAATTTTGAAGGCAAGGTGCGGGAAGCATGGCTTTGCTATCGCGGCTATTCCATAGCCATGAACCAGATGATTCGCCCCCCATCCGCCATGCTCGATCCCGAAGCCTGCTGGGATGCGTTCCTGCGCCGCGATCGCGCGTTTGACGGCGTATTCGTCGGTGCGGTGCTGACCACCGGCATCTATTGCAAGCCAAGCTGCGCCGCGCGGCATCCGAAGCGGGCGAATATGATCTTTTTGCCCGATGCGTCAGCCGCGCGCGCGGCGGGCTTTCGCGCCTGCCTGCGGTGCCGGCCGGACGAAATCGGCCGCGATCGGATCGCCGTGGAATCCGCGATCGCCCTGATCGAGGCTGCGCCGGAGCCTCTTCGTCTGGAGAGGGTGGCGGCGCATGTCGGCTATGCGCCCCATCATTTCCATCGTCTGTTCAAGCGCGAGACGGGGTTGACCCCCGCCGCCTATGCCCGGGCGTTGCGGGCGGACAGGCTGAAGGCGGCGCTGGCTGGGGAGCAAAGCGTGACATATGCGATTTACGATGCGGGTTATAATGCGCCAAGCCGCGCCTATGCCGATGCCGACCGCCACCTGGGCATGAGCCCCAGCGCGTGGAAGGATGGAGGGCGCGGTGTCAGCATCAACTATGCGGTGATGCCGACCAGCCTCGGTCCGATGCTGGTTGCGGCGACGGAGCGAGGCGTGTGTCGAGTCAGTTTCGACGAGGAGGAGGCCGATTTGCGCCGCCATTTTCCCAAGGCTCAGATCGTCGCGGGCGATGCTGATTTCCAGGCGCTGGCGGCCCAGGTTGCGGCTTTGGCCGATTCGCCCGCAAATCTGCCGAATGTGCCGCTTGATTTGCATGGCACCGCTTTTCAGCAAGCGGTGTGGGCCGCCCTGCGCGCGATCCCTGCCGGGGAGACGCGCAGCTATGGCGAGATCGCCGCCGCCATCGGCAGGCCGGGCGCGGTGCGTGCCACGGGCTCGGCATGCGGCGACAATCGGCTGGTCGTTCTCATCCCCTGCCACCGCGTCTTGCGCGGCGATGGCAGTCTTGGGGGCTATGCCTATGGGGTCGAACGCAAGCAGGCGCTGCTCAGTCGGGAGCAGCGCTAAGCCGCGCGAGCACAGCGCGCTTTTCCGCGTCGACCATCCGGCTCCAGCGCATGATCTCGTCCAGCGTCCGCATGCAGCCGGTGCAATGGCCCCGCGTCGCGTCGAGCGCGCACTGGTTGCGACAGGGGCTGGGGACGGCGTCGCTCACATGAAGCTGTAGGGATCGACGTCCACGGCGACGCGCGTGCCCGATTTCCAGACGACATTGCTGAGCCATTCCCGTATCGCCGACTGGATATCCACGGCCCGCGTGGCATGGATCAGCAGGCGATGGCGATGACGGCCGCGCAGCACCGACATCGGCGCCGGCGCGGGACCATAGACGCGCATTCCTTCGATCATCGGCGCGGATTTGCCGATGAGCCGAGCGACCTGGGCCGCCTCTTGCGCATCCTCGCTGGAGATGATGATCGCCGCGAATCGGCCAAAGGGCGGTGCGTTGGCGTGACGGCGATTTTCGGTCTCGACCGCGTAGAAGCGCTCGACATCTCCCGCGATCAGCGCCTGGATGACCTCGCTCTCCGGCAGACGGGTCTGGATGAACACGCGGCCCGGCTTCTGGCCGCGCCCGGCGCGTCCGGCGACCTGCACGATCTGCTGGAAGGTCCGTTCCGACGCGCGCAGGTCGCCGCCCTCCAGCCCCAGATCGGCGTCGATTACGCCGACCAGCGTCAGATTGGGGAAATGATAGCCTTTGGTGACGAGCTGCGTGCCGACGATGATGTCGACATCGCCAGCCTCCACCGACTTGACGAACTCGGCGACCTTGGCCGGCGACCAGAGCGTGTCCGATGTGACGATGGCGATGCGCGCTTGCGGCCAGAGCGCCTTTACCTCGTCGGCGATGCGCTCGACGCCGGGGCCGCAGGCTACGAGGCTATCCTCCTCCTTGCACTCGGGGCAGAAACGGGGCGAAGGCACGACATGGCCGCAATGATGGCAGGCGAGGCGACGGGTCAGCCGATGCTCGACCATCCAGGCGGTGCAATTGGGGCACTGGAAGCGATAGCCGCAATGGCGGCACAATGTCAGCGGCGCATAGCCGCGCCGGTTGAGGAACAACAGGCTCTGCTCGCCCTTGCCCATCGTCTCGTCGATCGCCTTCACCAGCGGCGGCGCGATCCAGCGGCCGCGCTCGGGCGGGTCGGTCAGCAGGTTGATGCCCTCGATCGCCGGCATTTCCGCCCCGCCATAGCGCGAGGGCAGCTTGATTTCGCGATAGCGGCCGAGATCGACCTGATGCCGGGTTTCGATCGCCGGGGTGGCGGAGGCGAGGATCACCGGGAAAGTTTCGATCAGGCCGCGCATCACCGCCACGTCGCGGGCATGATAATGGACGCCATCCTCCTGCTTGAAGCTCGCCTCATGGGCTTCGTCGACGACTATCAGGCCGAGATTGGGATAGGGCAGGAACAGGGCCGATCGCGCGCCCACCACAACCTTGGCCTGCCCGCTCGCGATCGCACGCCAGGCGCGCCGCCGCTCGCTCTGGCGCAGGCCGCTGTGCCAGTTGACCGGGACCGTGCCGAAACGCTTTTCGAATCGTTCGAGGAACGGCTCGGTCAGCGCGATTTCGGGTAGCAGGACGAGTATTTGCCGGCCCGCCCGGATGGCTGCGGCAATGGCCTCGAAATAGACTTCGGTTTTGCCCGATCCGGTCACGCCGTCGAGCAGGAAGGGCGCGAATGCGGCCGCCTCTACCGCCTCGACCAATGTCCCGGCAGCCTGCGCCTGCGCGTCGGACAGGGCAGGTGGGGCATAAGCGTGGTCGGGTTCGGGAAAGGGCGTGTCGATGCTGACTTCCACCGCTTCGAACGCGCCGGCTTTCACCAAGCCCCGGATCACCGCGTCGCTGACACCGCCGATCATCGCCAGTTCGCGAATCAGCCCCTGCCGCTCGCCGATCCGCTCCATCGCCTGCGTGCGCTGTTCGGTCATACGGTCGGGCAAATCGCCGCTGCGGCGATATTCGATCACCGTGCGCGCGCCCTCCAGCGCGGGCATCGACGACAGCGTCATGCGCAGTACCGCCGCCGGGGGGGCCAGATAATAATCCGCGGTCCATTCGATCAGGCGGCGAAGCGTGTCGGGGACCGGCGGTGCATCGACCACGCCTATGAGGTTGCGCAGCCGGTTGTCGCCGACCGATTCGACGTCGGGAAAGGCATCCTCCTCCCACACCACGCCGACGAGCTGGCGCGGCCCCAGCGGGGCGATGACGATGCTGCCCGGCTTGACGCGCATGTCATGGGGCACGCGATAGTCAAGTGGCCCCAGGGCGGCATTGAGCAGGAGGACGCGGGCGCGGGACATGGTCGGCCCCATGTAGGACATGCCAACAGGATCGCGCTATAGCCGGCGCGAACGAATCACCACATCAGGGGCCTGTATGAAATTCTTCGTCGATACCGCCGATACAGCGGACATTCGTGATCTGGCCGCAACCGGCCTGCTCGATGGCGTGACCACCAACCCCTCGCTGATCCACAAGTCGGGCCGCAAATTTCTGGAAGTGGTCGAGGAGATTTGCGGGCTGGTCGATGGCCCCGTGTCTGCCGAGGTCGTCGCGCTCGATCATGCAACGATGATGAAGGAAGCCGCCGTCCTGCGGAAGATCGCCGGCAATGTCTGCATCAAGGTGCCGCTGACGATCGACGGCCTCAAAACCTGCAAGGCGCTGACCGACGATGGGGCTCTCGTCAATGTGACGCTGTGCTTCTCCGCCAATCAGGCGCTGCTCGCGGCGAAGGCAGGCGCCAGTTTCATCTCGCCCTTCGTCGGCCGGCATGACGATAACGGCTTCGATGGCATGGCGCTGATCCAGGACATTCGCCTGATCTACGACAATTATGGTTTCGACACCGAAATTCTGGTCGCCAGTGTGCGCCATCCCATCCACGTGCTGGAAAGCGCGCGGATCGGCGCCGATGTCATGACCGCGCCGCCTTCGGTCATCCGGTCGCTATTCAATCATGTGCTGACCGACAAGGGGCTGGAAGGCTTCGCGGCGGACTGGGCCAAGACGGGGCAGTCTATCCTCTGAACGCCGCCGGAACCTCGCCCGCTTTCGTCCGCTTTTCGATGGTAAGGAGAGAGGGCGATGTTCGTGGCGGTCTATTGGTGGCGGGTGCATCCGGGCAAGGAGGATCAGTTTCGGCAGGCGTGGCGGCGCGGCACCGATCTGATCCGCGCCCGTTATGGCAGCTATGGCTCGCGTCTGCACCGCGACGCGGACGGGCGGTTCGTGGGCTATGCCGAATGGCCGGACGAAGCGACCTGGCGCGCGGCTTTCGACCAGAAGATGGTCTATGACGACCCCAAAACGCGCGCGGCGTTCGTCGATGCGATCGCGGAGGTGCCGCAGAATGCCGATCCGATCTTCACCATGACCGTGATGGACGACCTGCTGGACCGGGCGATGCAAATCTAACGCATGGTGACCCCGGCGTGACTCGAACACGCAACATCCCGCTTAGAAGGCGGGTGCTCTATCCAGTTGAGCTACGGGGCCTTGGGCTTGCGCGATAGCGGCGCATTGGCGGCGGCGCAATCATTGCGGCATTGCATCTGTTGTGTGCCGCGATAAGCTCGGGCCATGAGCGATCCGGGGGTTCAGAAGATCGGAGCGGCGGCGCTGGGCGCCCGGCCGCTGCGCTATTTCGATTTCGTGATGGCGGGGTTCGTCACCATATTGCTGCTGTCCAACGTCATCGGGGCTGGCAAGCGCGCGGTGATCGACCTTCCGTGGATCGGGCCATGGCCGTTCGGGGCGGGGTTGCTGTTCTTCCCGGTATCCTATGTGCTGGGCGACGTGCTGACCGAGGTCTATGGCTATGCCCGCGCGCGCCGCTGTATCTGGGCGGGGTTCGGCGCGATGCTGTTCATGGTGTTCATGTCCTGGGTGGTGGTGAAGATGCCGCCCGATGCGGGCTGGACCGGGCAGGCGGCCTATGAACAGGTGTTCGGGCAGGTGCCGCGCATCGTCCTTGCCTCCATCTGCGCCTTTTGGGCCGGCGAGTTCGCCAACAGCCTCATATTGGCCAAGATGAAGATCTGGACGAAGGGCAGGCATTTATGGACGCGCACGATCGGCAGCACGATCGTGGGGCAGGGCGTCGACAGCCTGCTTTTCTATCCGCTCGCCTTTTACGGCGTCGCCGGCTGGCCGACGACTGCGCTGATGATGGTGATGCTCAGCCAGTTTGTGCTCAAAGTGTTGTGGGAGGTGCTGCTGACGCCCTTCACCTATGCGGTAGTCGGCTTCCTTAAACGTAAGGAGGGGTTGGATATTTTCGACGAGGACACCGATTTTTCGCCGTTCCGCGCCCGGCTTTAGAGGCAGATCAGCTCGCGCCCTTATTCAGGATAGTCCGCCCGCAGGAAATAAAGGCCATCGGGCGGCGCGTTCAGCCCCAGCCGCGCCCGGTCCCGTGCATCGAGCGCGTCGCGCAGATTCTGCGCCGACCACCGGCCCATGCCGACCAGCGCGAGGCAACCCACCATCGAGCGCACCTGATGATGCAGGAACGAACGTGCTTCCGCATGAATGGCGATGCGGTCGCCGCTGCGTTCGACATCCAGCCGGCTCAGCGTTTTCACCGGGCTGAGCGCCTGACAATGGGCCGACCGGAACGTCGTGAAATCATGCAGACCGACGAGGATTTGAGCGGCCTCCTGCATCGCCGCCGCGTCGAGCGGCTGGATGACGCGCCAGGCGAGACCGCGCTCCCACGTAAGCGGCGCGCGGCGGTTGGCGATGCGATAGACATAGGCGCGGCCGAGGCAGCTAAAGCGCGCATGCCAGTCGTCGGGCACGATCTGGCAGTCGATGATCGCGACCGGATCGGGGCGAAGCCGAGCGTTCAGCGCCTCCATCAGTCGGAACGGGGTGATGGCGCGCGCGATCTGCGCATGAGCGCGCATGGCGATGCCATGGACGCCGGCGTCGGTTCGTCCCGCCGCGTGGACCGCCACCTGCTCGCCGGTGACGCTGCGGATCGCGCGCTCGATCGCCTGCTGCACGCTGGGCCCATGGGCCTGACGCTGCCATCCCATGAAGGGTCGGCCGTCAAATTCGACCGTGAAGGCGAAGCGGGTGCCGACCGCTTCGGGCGGCCCGTCAGTCATCCACCCGGCTGCCCGCCGGCATGGGAAAGCCGTTCAGCAATTCGCCCGCCGACATCGCGCCCTTGCCTGCGCGCTGGATCAGCGTCGGGCGGATCGCGCCATGGCCGCAGCCGATCAGGAGGCTGCCGTCGAGCAGTTCCCCCGCCGGCCCGGCATGATCCTCGACATGGGCGGCCAGCACCCGCAACCGCTCGCCGCGATAGACAAAATATGCGCCGGGGAAGGGGTTGAAGGCACGCACCTGCCGCTCGACGCGATGGGCGTCGCGGGTGAAGTCGATCAGCGCTTCCGCCTTGTCGATCTTGGCAGCGTAGGTCACCCCCGCTTCGGGCTGGGGGACGGGGGGATGCAGCGACAGATCGTCCAGCACCTCCACCATCAGTTCCGCGCCCGCCAGCGCCAGTTCATCGGTCAGCGCGCCGGCGGTTTTGTATTCGATCGGGGTGACATGCTTAGCCCGCATCGGGCCGGTGTCCAGACCTGCCTCCATGTCCATGATGGTGAGGCCGGTGACGTTGTCGCCCGCCAGGATCGCGCGCTGGATCGGGGCGGCACCCCGCCAGCGCGGCAGCAGCGAGGCATGGATGTTGAGGCAGCCCCGACGCGGCGCACCGAGGATGGCGGGCGGCAGGATCAGGCCATAGGCGGCCACGACGGCGACATCGGCGTCCAGCGCGGCGAAGGCCGCCTGCGCCGCCTCATCCCTGAGCGAAACCGGTGTGCGCACGTCGATGCCCATCGTTTCCGCGCGCTGGTGCACCGGCGAGGGTCTCAGCGCCTTGCCTCGTCCGGCGGGGCGGGGCGGCTGGCTATAGACGGCAACGATGTCGTGCCCCGCCAGCGCCAGTGCGTCGAGCGCCGGGACGGCGAAATCGGGGGTTCCCATATAGATGATGCGCATGATGCCCTCAAACCTCTTGTCTCGACCGGTTGCAAGCCCTTATCTGCCGCAAATGGCTTCCCCTGAAATCGAAGCGCTTACGCAGGCGCTGTCCCGGCTGCCCGGCCTTGGCCCGCGGTCCGCGCGCCGCGCGGTACTGCATCTGATCAAACGCCGGGAGGGCGCGATGGAGCCCCTATTGCGGGCGCTGGAGGCGGTGAACGAGCGGCTCGTGACGTGCGGCATCTGCGGTAATGTCGACACGGTCGACCCCTGCGGCATCTGCGCCGATCCGCGCCGCGACGCGCGGGGGCTGTGCGTGGTGGAGGACGTTCCCGATCTGTGGGCGCTCGACAAATCGCGACTGTTCCCGGGGCGCTTTCATGTGCTCGGCGGCCGTTTGTCGGCGCTGGAAGGGGTGCGACCCGAAGACCTCAGCATCGACGCGCTGGTCGCGCGGGTCGAACAGGGTGGCATAGACGAGGTGGTGCTGGCGATGAATGCGACGCTTGAGGGGCAGACCACGGCCCACTATCTCGCCGAGCGGCTGGAGCGGTTCCCGATCCGCCTGACCCAGCTGGCCCATGGCGTGCCGGTGGGCGGCGAACTCGACTATCTGGACGAGGGGACGCTGGCGCAGGCGTTACGGGCGCGCCGGCCCGTTTGACCGGGGCTGGCCGGACCAGGGCCGCATGCTTGAAATCTGACGTCATTCCGTCTATTTTGGCATCATGGCAGTTCTTCCTATCCTTGAGGCGCCCGATCCGCGCCTGCGCAGCATTTCGACCCCGGTCGAGGCGATCGACGATGACCTCAAGCGGCTGATCGACGATATGTTCGACACGATGTACGACGCGCCGGGCATCGGCCTGGCCGCAGTCCAGGTCGGCGTTCCCAAGCGCGTGCTGGTGATCGACCTTCAGGAACCGGAATCGGCGGAGGAAGACGCGCCGCCTGTCAAAAAGCCGATGGTGTTCATCAACCCCGAGATTTTGAGCGGCTCGGAGGATCTGTCGGCCTATAATGAAGGCTGCCTGTCGGTGCCCGATCAATTCGCCGAGGTCGAACGCCCCGCCTCGGTCCGCGCCAGCTGGATGGACCGCGACGGCCGCATCCACGAGGAACAGATTGAAGGGATGCTGGCGACCTGCCTCCAACATGAGATGGACCATCTGGAAGGCGTGCTTTTCATAGACCGCATTTCCCGCCTGAAGCGGGACATGTTGCTCAAGAAGCTGAACAAGGCGCGCAAGGCAGCTTGAGTCTTGGTGGCGATCGCATAGTCTTTCCTCCCTGGGGGGACAGGTATGACGAGTCGTTTTTCAGTGGAAGACTTTGACGGGTCTTTGCGGCCGGCGCGATCGGTGCGGGAGATTATGCGCGCCGATGGCGAGGCTTTCGTCCGCTGGGCCTATATCACGATGCTGGGCCGGCAGGCGGATGCCGATGGTCTGGCATTTTATCTGCGGCGCATGAGCGAGGGCAAGACCAAGGTCAGTATCCTCAAACAGCTGAAGAAATCGGCGGAGGGGCGCATCTATGGCGCCAATCTTCCCGGTCTCGCTATTGCGATCCGTCGCGCGATGCTGAAACGGGCACCCGTGGTCGGGCCAGTGTATCTGTGGCTGCTGAACGCGTCGGATTCAAAACGGTTGATCGCGCCGGCGGAATAAGGCCAGTGGGAGAGCGGGATGAGGCATAATCGGAACGCTCATCCTGATATCAATGGACCTGGCACAGCCTGCCGTCGCCCCGATCCATATCCTCGCCAAAAAAATGTCAGGCCATTCCGTCCGTATCGAGCGCATAGCCCGCCGAACGCACCGTGCGGATGACGTCGATGCGGCCGTCGGCATTGATCGCCTTGCGGAGGCGGCGGATGTGGACGTCGACGGTGCGCAGTTCGATGTCGCTGTCCTGCCCCCATACGCTGTCGAGCAGCCGCTCGCGCGAAAAGACCCAGCCGGGATGCTCCAGAAAATGACGGAGCAGCCGAAACTCGGTGGGACCCAAGGGAATGACCTGTCCGCTGCGGCGGACCTTGTGGCCGACCGTGTCCATTTCGACATCGGCGAAGCTGAGCGTTTCGCCCGCCAGCGCAGGCCGCACGCGGCGCAGCACCGCGCCGACGCGGGCGACCAGTTCGCGCGGGGAGAAGGGTTTGGTGACATAATCGTCCGCCCCGGTTTCGAGGCCGCGGACTCGATCCTCTTCCTCGCCGCGCGCCGTCAGCATGATGATCGGCACATTGGCGGTGCCGTTCATGCGGCGCAGGCGGCGGCAGACCTCGATGCCCGACAGGCTTTCGACCATCCAGTCGAGCAGAACGATGTCGGGCACATTCTCCTGCGCCAGCAACAACGCCTCCTCGCCATCGACGGTGTGGGTGACGTCGAAATCCTCGCGTTTGAAATGCCAGATGAGGAGTTCGGCAAGCGCCGCGTCATCCTCGACCAGCAGCATCTTGGCCCGGCCCACGGTCATTCCTCCAGCCCCGCCCGGCCGCGTTCGCGTTCGGGCAAGGTATTTCCGGTCGCCGCATAATAAACCATCTCGGCAACGTTGGTGGCATGGTCGCCGATCCGCTCGATATTCTTCGCCACGAACAGCAAATGCGCGCATTCGCTGATCGTCTTGGGGTTTTCGACCATGAAGGTCACGAGTGTGCGAAAGACGCTGTTATAGAAATCATCGACCACCGCATCGCGCTCGACGACCGCGAGGGCAAGGTCGGCGTCGCGCGCGGCGAAGGCGTTCAGCGCGTCGTGCACCATCTCGCCCGCAACCTGGCCCATGGAAGGCAGCAGCGAAATCGGCTCCAGCGTCCGGCGGTTCGCGGTGATCAGCGGCACGCGCTTGGCGATATTCTTGGCATAGTCGCCGATGCGTTCCACTACGCTGACGATCTTGAGCGCGGCGATCACGTCGCGCAGGTCGTTCGCCATCGGCGCGCGCAGCGCGATGATCTGGACGACGAGCTTCTCGACTTCCGCCTCGATCGCGTCGATCCGCTTGTCGTCGGCGATCACCTGGGTCGCCAGCGCCAGATCCTGCCGTTGCAGGGCGACCATCGCGTGGTCGATCGCCGCTTCCGCGCGACCGCCCATTTCCGCGATCAGCCCGCGCAACTGGTCGATTTCCTCGTCGAACGCCTTGATCGTATGTTCAGCCATGTCTGTTCTCCCCCGGATCAGCCGTAGCGACCGGTGATGTAATCCTTGGTCCGCTCCTGCCGCGGATTGGTGAAGATGTCCGAAGTCACGCCATATTCGACAAGCTCGCCCAGATGGAAGAAGGCGGTGCGCTGCGATACGCGGGCGGCCTGCTGCATATTATGGGTGACGATGACGATGGCGTAGCGGCCGCGCAGTTCGTGGATCAGTTCCTCGATCTTGGCGGTCGCGATCGGGTCGAGCGCCGAGCAGGGTTCGTCCATCAATATGACTTCGGGTTCGACCGCGATGGCGCGGCCGATGCACAGGCGCTGCTGTTGCCCGCCCGACAGCGCGGTGCCGCTGTCGTGCAGGCGATCCTTGACCTCTTCCCAAAGCCCCGCGCGACGCAGCGATTTTTCGACGATGATGTCGAGATCGGCCTTGGCATGGGCAAGGCCATGGATGCGTGGGCCATAGGCGACATTCTCGTAGATCGACTTGGGGAAGGGATTGGGCTTCTGGAACACCATGCCGACGCGCGCGCGCAGCTGCACCACGTCCATGGACGATGCGTAGATATCCTCGCCGTCGAGCGTGATCTGCCCTTCCACCCGCGCGCTGGCGACGGTGTCGTTCATGCGGTTGAGGGTCCTAAGGAACGTCGACTTGCCGCAGCCCGACGGGCCGATAAACGCGGTCACATTGTCCATGTCGACATCGATCGACACGCCGTTGATCGCCTGCTTGGGACCGTAAAAGACCTTTACGTCGCGCGCGGTCATTTTTGGATTGGCAGGCATCAACGCCCGTTGTTCTTCGGTCATTGAGGAATTTACCACCGTTTTTCGAACTTGTTGCGCAGGTAGATGGCGAGGCCGTTCATCGCGAGCAGGAAGGCCAGCAGCACGATGATTGCGGCGGAGGTTTTTTCGACGAAGCCTTTCGATACTTCGTCGGACCAGAGAAAGATCTGCACCGGCAGCACGGTTGCGGGATCGGTGACGCCGCCCGGCGGGGTGGCGATGAACGCCCTCATGCCGATCATCAGAAGCGGCGCGGTTTCGCCCAGCGCGCGGGCCATGCCGATGATCGTGCCGGTCAGGATGCCGGGCAGGGCGAGCGGCAGCACATGGTGGAAAACGACCTGCACCGGGCTTGCGCCGATGCCGAGCGCCGCGTCGCGAATGCTAGGGGGAACGGACTTTATCGCGTTGCGTCCGGCGATGACGATCACCGGCATCGTCATCAGCGCCAGCGTCACGCCGCCGACCAGCGCAGCCGAGCGCGGCAGATGCAGGAAGTTGAGGAAAATGGCGAGGCCGAGCAGGCCGAAGATGATCGAGGGCACGGCGGCGAGATTATTGATCGACACTTCGATGATGTCGGTCAGCCAGTTCTTGCGCGCATATTCCTCAAGATAGAGCGCGGTCGCCACGCCAATCGGGAAGCTGAGCAGCAGCGTCACGAGCATGGTCAGCAACGAGCCCTTGAACGCGCCCCAGATGCCGACCTGCGTCGGGTCGGTGCCATCGCTGGCGGTCAGGAAATTGACGTTGAACCCGGTCGAAAGCAGGCCTTGCGCCTTGAGGCGCTGGACGGCGGCTTCGTCCGACGGAGAACCGTCGCTCTTGGCCGCGAGATCGATAGCGGTCGAGGCCGGCACGCTGATCGTCTCGGTCCGGCTCAGGATCGTCGGATCGGCGCGGATCGCGTCGCGGATAGCGGTCCAGGCAGCGGGCGACAGCAGGTCGTCCGCGCCCTTGCCCAGTTCCTTTTGCGCGATCAGGCTCGTCACCATCGGCAGATTGGCCTGATTGAGCGCCTCGTCGGTGATCGCATTGGGATCGAGCAGCAGCGGCGAGGCGGGGAAATCCACCTTCAGCGCGATTTCGGTCCGGGTGAAACCGCGTAGGCCGTTGCCCATCATCGTGATGAGCAGGAAGGCGAGGAAGGCGGCGCTCAGCGCGACCGCCCCCAAACCGAGCAGCTTGAAACGTCGCTCGGCGGCATAGCGGCCCGCGATCCGCTTGCGCATCGCTTCCGACTTCCAGTCGGTGGGGTTACGCTCAGACATGGGGCGAACTTCCGTTCGCCCTGAGCGAAGTCGAAGGGTGACGCTGAGCGGAGGGCTTCGACAAGCTCCGCCCGAACGGGTCCTTTTGAGCAAATGTCATTCGTAAGCCTCGCGATATTTCTTCACGACCCGCAGGGCCACTATGTTGAGCAGCAAAGTGACGACGAACAGCACTAGCCCAAGGGCAAAGGCAGCGAGCGTTTTCGCGCTGTCGAATTCCTGATCGCCGGTTAGCAACTGCACGATCTGGGTCGTGACCGTGGTCACGCTGGCGAAGGGGTTGAGCGTCAGGTTGGCGGACAGGCCCGCCGCCATCACCACGATCATGGTCTCGCCGATCGCGCGGCTGACGGCCAGCAGAACGCCGCCGACGACGCCGGGCAGGGCCGCCGGGATCAGCACGCGGCGGATCGTCTCGCTGGTGGTCGCGCCCATCGCCAGGCTGCCGTCGCGCATCGACTGCGGTACGGCGGCGATGCTGTCGTCGGCCATGGAGGAGACGAAGGGAATGATCATCACGCCCATGACGAGGCCGGCGGCGAGAGCGCTTTCGGATGACGCGCTGTGAATGCCGATCGAAACTGCGAAGTCGCGTAGCGCAGGCGCAATCGTCAGTGCGGCGAAATAGCCGTAGACGACAGTCGGCACGCCGGCGAGAATCTCCAGCAGCGGCTTCATCCATTTGCGTACGACGGGCCGGGCATATTGGGTGAGGTAAATGGCGCTCATCAGGCCGAGAGGGATGGCGACGATCATCGCGATGATCGCGCCGATGAAGATCGTGCCCCAGAATAATGGCACCGCGCCGAACGCGTCCTCATTGCCATAGCCCATGGCGGCGGACTGCGGGCTCCATTTGGTGCCGAACAGGAAGTCGATCGGGCTGACCATCGAAAAAAAGCGGAAGCTTTCCCACAGCAGCGACGCGACGATGCCGACCGTGGTGATGATGGCGATCAATGATGCGAGCATCAGCAAGGTCATGACCAGCCGCTCGACCCGGGTGCGCGCCCGGAAATCGGGCCGGATACGGGTAAAGGCGTAAGCGCCGCCGGCAAAGGCGAGCAGCAGCGCGAGCGCCGCGCCGCCGAGGCCATAATGATCGAGCGCGATACGATAAGGTTCGACCAGCGCCTGCGCGAGCGGGTTGAAGGCGCCGTTCTGTGCCCCGGTCGCGATGGCGCGCGCCTCGCTCAATATCGCGCCGCGCGAAAAGGCATCGACAGGCAGGCTTTGGGCCGCCGGATCGCCCAGCACCGATTGCGTGACGAGCGCCGGCGACACATTGGCCCAGACCGCAAGAAAGAGCGCCGCCGGCACCAGCGTCCACAGCGCGACATACCAGCCATGATAGCCCGGCAGGCTGTGCACGGCGTCGCGCCGGCCCGATGCGCGCGCCTGGACCTGCATGCGCAGTGCGCGGGCGCGCGCGCTGACCCAGGCGATTGCGCCCAGGCCAGCGAGTAACAGAAGGATGGCTGGTCCGGTCATCCGTCGCGCTTATTTCAGCGCCGCGCCGTCAAGCACCGCCAGCGACTTGACCGTCGCCGCGCTCGCCTTGCGGACATCGTCCGGGGCAGCGACCATGCCGCGCTTCGTCAGCGCGCCATTGGGGTCCCAGTTGGCGGCGAAGCTGTTGAGATAGGCCTGAAGGCCGGGGATCGCGGTCAGGTGCGCCTTCTTCACATAGATATAAAGCGGGCGAGCGCCGGGATACTGGCCAGTCGAAACGGTCTCGTAGGTCGCCTGGATGCCGTTGATCGACACATCCTTGAGCTTATCCTTATTCTCTTCGAGGAAGCTGTAGCCGAACACGCCGACCGCGTCGGGATTGGCGGCGAGCTTCTGGACGATCAGATTGTCGTTCTCGCCCGAGTCCACATATTTGCCGTCTTCGCGGACGCGAGTGCAAGTCGCCTTGAATTCGTCCTCGCTTTTTTCCTTGAGCGCCTTCATCGCCGGGTCGGATTCGCAGCCCTTGGTCAGGATCAGTTCGGCGAGCGAATCGCGCGTTCCGCTTGTCGAAGGCGGACCGAAGACCGAGATCGCCGTAGCAGGCAGGCTCGGGTCGACATCTTTCCAGGTCTGCGCCTTGTTGGGGCCCTTGCCATAGGGATTGGCGGCCAGCGCCTCGTAAACGATCTTGGGTGTAAGCTTGATGCCGGGACCTTTGGTCGATTCCGCGAAGGCGAGGCCGTCGACGCCGATCTGAATCTCGATGATGTCCTTGACGCCATTCTTCTGGCAATCTTCGAATTCGGATTTCTTGATCCGGCGCGAGGCATTTTCAATGTCGGGATATTGGGCGCCTACGCCCGCGCAGAAAAGTTTCATGCCGCCCCCGGTGCCGGTCGATTCGACGATCGGTGATTTCATGCCGGCATTGCCTGCCACAAACAGTTCCGCAACGGCGGTGGCAAAAGGATAGACGGTCGAGGAACCCACCGCGCGGATCTGGTCGCGCGCGCCGCCAGCGCCGCCGCCGGCCTGATCGCCACAGGCGGAAAGGGAAAGGACCGCCACCGACGCGGCAAGGAGTGCGAGTTGCTTCACGGGAAAACCTCCATCAGGTGCCTGGCTGCGATTCGCTGTCCGCCGCCCCCCTTGGACAGCGCGGTAGCCATGCTTCATCGCGGCTTTGTGACATTGATGTTGCAGTTTGATGACAACAGCTTTTTGCGGAAGAAACGGGCCGCTGGCAATGCGTTATCCGCCCTCCTCCGCCAGAGCGCCGGGGATAAGCACCGTGATTGTCGTGCCCCGGCCCAGAGTGCTCGCAATGTCGAGCCGGCCGCGATGCCGCTCGACGATATGCTTGACGATGGCGAGGCCGAGTCCGGTGCCGCCGATCGCGCGGCTGCGCCCGGAATCGACGCGATAGAAACGCTCGGTCAGCCGGGGCAGATGGTCGGGACCAATGCCTTCCCCTTCGTCGGCCACGGTCAGGCGGGCCATGCCGCCGGGTCCTGCCGCGAGCCGCACCGCAATCGGCGTGCCTGCCCGGCCATATTTGGCGGAATTGCCGATCAGGTTGTGGAGCAGTTGCGACAGCTGTGCCCGGTCGCCCTGCACGGCGGGGAGGTCAGGGTGGATTTCCATTTCGACCTCCCGGCCACGTTCGCCATGGCTCGCGCGGAAAACCGCCACGACTTCGGCCACCAGTTCGGACAGGTCCACACTGCTGTCGGGCAGGCGATATTTTTCCGCCTCGATCCGCGAAAGCGACATCAGATCGTCGACCAGCCGCTGCATGCGCCGCGCCTCGCGATCCATGATGCCCAGAAACCGCAAGCGGGTCTCGTCATCCTTGCCCAGTTCCGGATCGGCGAGCGTCTCGATGAATCCCAATATGCCGGCGAGCGGGGTGCGCAATTCGTGGCTGGCATTCGCGACGAAATCGACACGCATCTTTTCGGCGGCGTAAGTGCCGCTGCGATCGACCAGATGGACCAGCCGGCGTACCGCCTCGACCGCCCCGACCGGCGCGACATGCATATGCCAGCGCTGTTCGCGCGCGCCGATGCCGACCAGTTCGATCATGATCGGTTCGGGAATCGGTGCACTGCTCGCCAGTCGCTCCGCAGCGGCGGGATGACGGATCGCTATCCGGGCGTCCTCCCCATCGATATGCGCGCCCAGCAGCCGGTGCGCGGCGCGATTGGCGCGCACGATCCGCCCCTTTTCCACCAGCATCAGCGGGTCGGAAATCGCTTCCAGCACGGCGGCGAAGTCCTCATGATCGAGCAGGTCTTGTGGCTCGACCGGCGCGGCCTGCCTGCTGTCCGCCGCCGCGTCTCCATGAGACAGGATCAGCACCACGATCAGCCCGGCAATCACCGGAAACAGGAGCATCAGCGGCGACGCTCCGGTCAACAGTGCCGCCCCCGCCCCCAGCAGCAGGACCGCGAAGGAAGCGGTGATCTGGGAAATGCTCAATCGATTCATGGTTACCGCACTGGATTATTCGCGACTTTGCTGCGATGTTCGTCTCGACTAGCGAATGTTCTTTACAGTTTGACAAGTGCAATAGCGGATCAGGACGAGATGAGCGAGCATATGCCCGAAGATCAATCCGCCGGAGGGCAGGACGCGGACCAGGGCCGCGAAGGGCTGAACCTCGCGGTGCCTTCGCGCCGCCAACTGCTGATGGGCGGCGCGGTTGCGGCATCGGCGATCGTCTCCATTCGCCCGGCGCTCGCCAACACGGCGGCGTCCGTCCTCAACTGTACGATACCCGTGCCCGATCAGGGGCGGGCAGGGGGAGCCATCGCCCCCAACGGCCAGGTCGTGCCGGCGGGGACGCCGGGGGCCTTTCCCGGCACGGGCCGGACCTTCACCGGCGAACAGGTGAAGCAGGCATTGCGCGGTCGGAAACTGCCCGGCACCAGCTATGACCAGAATCAGGCCTATCTGAATTATATCCGCCGGCTCCAGTCGGGCACGAGCGGTTTCACCTGTTTCGCTTCGTTGCAGATGCCGCGCTGAAACGGCCCGGCTTGCCGCCAAGGCCTGTCCGATGACCGCGCCGATCCATTACCGGCATGAGGGCGACGTGATCCTGACGCGCGTGCTGGACGATATCGTCCTTCTGTTTCATCGCCCGTCCGGCCAGACGCATATTGTAGTCAGCCCGGTGCCCGAATTGCTCGACGCGCTGCGCGAAGGCGGGCCGGCGACTGCGGCCGACCTGTTGGAGCGGCTGTCACGCGACTTTGACCTTGGTCCGATCGACGAGACAGGGGAGCGGATCGAGGCGCACCTCGTCGAACTGCTGGCGCTCGGGCTGATCCGGCCGTCATGAGGCATAATCTCACGCTTCGTATCGGCCCGGCGACATTCCGCATCGGGTCGGCATGGCCGCAGCCTTTGCGGGAGTTGCAGCGTCTGTATGCCACCTATCCCGACGCTACCGGCAGGATCGCCGATTTCACCGTCCGGCTGGAGCCGACGAGTCTGGTGCGTCGCTGGATCCGGCCGTCCATTTTCATCACTGGCGACCATGGCCTTGCCGACGCCGCGCCGATGAGCCTTGCCCATGGGCTGCTGGCGGCGGAAATGGGAATGAACCTGCAAATGGCGCTTGGGTGGCGACGGCATCTGCTGCTGCATGCGTCCAGCGTCGAGAAGGACGGGCGCGTGCTGGTGATGACCGGTGAATCGGGATCGGGCAAATCGACGCTTGCGGCACAACTGGGCGAGCGCGGCTGGCGGCTGATGGGCGATGAGTTCGCATTGCTCGACCTGGTGGCGGGGCAGATTTTGCCCTTCCCCCGGCTCGTCTCGCTCAAGAATCGCGCCATCGACGTGATGGCGAGCGACGTGCCTGTGGCGCGGATGGGGCCGCTGCTGGCGGCGACGGCGAAGGGCGATATCCGCCATCTGGTCCCGCGCGCCGACGCCGTGGCGCGCATGGACGAAGGCGGGATGCCGGCGCTGCTGCTCTTTCCCCGTTTCGGCCATGCCGTCGATGTCCGTCCGGTAGGGCAAGGCGAGGTTTTCATGCGGCTGACGCAGGCGTCGACCAATTATGTCGCGCTGGGCGAGGCGGGGTTCGAAGCGCTGACCCGCTTCGTGACGACCGTCCCGGCGGCGGCGATCGACTTCCCGTCGGGGGACGAGGCGATTGCGCTGGTCGAGCGATTATGGGCTGAGAGGGGATGAGGGACGCCCGCCTCCTCCTCACCGCGTTGCGCGATCCCGCTAGCGTCAATGCCCTGTCGACAGACGACTGGAACGCGCTTGTCGCCATGGCGCGCGCCGAGCGGCTGATCGGGACGCTGGCGGTTCGGTTGGCGGGACGCGACGTGCCTGATGCGGTACGGCCCATTCTTGCCGACGCGCGGTCGGATGCGGCGCGGGAGGCGCAGCAGGCTTTGTGGGAGGCTGATCGGGCGGTGGCGGCTTTGGGAGGGCTGGATGTGCCCGTCCTATTGCTCAAGGGCACGGCCTATGCGGCGGCGGGACTGAAGGCGGGCGAGGGGCGCTTTATCGGCGACCTCGACATATTGGTGCCGCGCGATGCGCTGGATGCGGTGGAGGCGGCGCTGTTCGCGGCGGGCTGGGAATGGGCCAAGCCCGACCCCTATGACGACGCCTATTACCGGCAGTGGATGCATGAACTGCCGCCGATGATCCACGGGACGCGCGACCGTATGATCGACGTGCATCATACGATCCTGCCGCTGACCGCGCGGCCGACGCCGGATGCCGGCGCGATGATCGCCGACGCGGTTTCCATAGGCGATGGGTTATATATTCTGTCGCCAGCCGATCGGGTCTGCCACGCCGCTGCCCACATGCTGGCCGATGGCGATTTGCAGGGGGGCTTGCGAAACCTGTGGGACATCCAATGCCTGCTGGCAGAGGTGGCTGACCCGGCGGTTTTGGACGAGCGCGCCGCTCACCATGGATTGGGCGCGCAAGTCCGGCAGGCGCGGCGGCTGGCGGATGCGCTATATGGCAATGCCTCGCGGCTAACGCTCTGGGACCGGCTGATGGCCGCCCGCCTGCTCGCCCGCGACGGTTGGGGGCGCGAACGGCGCAAGGGATTGGTCTTCGCCTTTTTCGTGCGGTCGCACTGGCTGCGCATGCCACCGCTGATGCTGGCGCGGCATCTCTTTACCAAATGGCGCAAGGGCCATCGGCCAGCCTGACGCCGCGGAGCGTCAATCCCGTTTCAATATGTCCAGCGCCAGCACCGTCAGTGCCTCGCTCGCCGTGCCAATGACCGCATCGGCCTTAGGCGCCCAGAACGGACTATGCAGCGACGGGAGGCTGATCTCGCCCTTCTGCTCTTTGGCATATTGGTCCGCCGGCACGCCGCCGACCCAGAAGATGAAGCTGTTGATTGTCTTGTCGGCGCGATAATAGCGGCCGAAGTCCTCCCCGCCCATTGATGCCCTCACCTGCTCGACGCGTCCCGCCGGGAAATGCGCGGTCAGGATGCCAGCCATCTTTTGCGAGAATTCCGGCGGGTTGTAGGTGGAGGGGGTGAATTCGTCCTGCACCGTTACGGTGGGCATGCGATCGTCGGGGAAGCCGGCGGCGATCGCTTCGCCGTTCGCGATCCGCTCGATCCCCTTGATGAGCTTTGCGCGTGTCTCGTCGGAATAGCTGCGCACGGTCAGCAGCAGCTTCGCTTCGTCGGGGATGACGTTATGCTTGGCGCCGCCGATGAAGCTGCCCACGGTCACGACCGCCGGGTCGAGCGGGTCCTGTTCGCGGCTGACCAGCGTCTGGAGCGTCGTGACGATGCGCGCGCCCAGCACGATCGGGTCCTTCGTTGCCTGCGGGTAGGCCCCGTGGCCGCCCACGCCCTTCACCACTATGTCGACGCTGTCGACATTGGCGAGCGCATAGCCCGGCGTGTAGCCGATCGTCCCGGCGGGCAGGTTGGCGGCATCATGGAAGGCGATCGCGTGGGTCGGGCGGGGGAAGCGGGTATAGAGGCCGTCCTCCAGCATAGCGCGCGCGCCCTTGCCCACTTCTTCGGCGGGCTGGAGGATCATGACCAGCGTGCCCTTCCAGCTGTCTTTCCGTGCTGCCAGCAGCCTGGCGGTCTCGATAAAGGCGGTCATATGCGTGTCATGGCCGCAGGCATGCATGACCCCGGTCTCGATCCCCTCCGGCGTTTTGGTGCGGACTTTCGAAGCGAAGTCGAGGCCAGTCTGCTCGACCACCGGCAGGCCATCCATGTCCGCGCGGATCAGCAGCACGGGGCCAGAGCCATTCTTCATCACCGCGACGACGCCGGTGCCGCCGACCTTTTCGGTGACGTCGAACTTCAGCGCCTTCAGTCGCTTCGCCAGCTTGGCCGCCGTGTTCACTTCCTGCCCCGACAGTTCGGGACTGGCGTGGAGATCGCGATACAATGTCATCACTGCGTCCATGTCGGCCGCGATAGCCGCGCCGATCTCGCTCGGCGCAGGCGGCGTTTGCGCGCTGGCTACGGAGGAAAGGCAGGCGGCGGTCAGAGCGAGCGCGAAACGCATGGACGGCGATCTCCTTGAAACTGCGCGCGACCATAAGCGGGATCGGTACGGCATCAAGCGCGGATCGCGCTTCGCTAATCGCCCGATGCTGGTTATAGCGCGATCATGAGGCACTCACTGGACGGGCGAGCATTTGCCGCCATTGCCGCATTGCTGATGCTGTCTGCCTGCGGAGGCCGGCAGTTCCGGCCGGTCAGCGATCTGCCGGTACGGATCGGCCCGCCCTACAGGGTCGGCGGCGCGACCTATGTTCCGGCCCCCGACCCCGGTTACGACATGTTGGGCTATGCCAGCTGGTATGGCAATGAATCTGGCAACCGCACCGCCAATGGCGAGCGGTTTCGCGCCGACTGGGTGACGGCAGCGCATACCACTTTGCCGCTGCCTACCTATGTCGAGGTGACGTCGCTTGACACAGGGCGGCGGATCATCGTGCGGATCAACGATCGCGGACCCTTCGCCCGCACCGCGCGGATTATCGACCTGTCACGCGGCGCAGCGGATGCGCTCGGCATCCGGGCGAAGGGGCAGGCCCCGGTGCGCGTGCGGCGGGTCGAGCCTGGCCAAAAGGATCGCGAGCGGCTGCGCGAGGGCAAGGCGGCGCAGGATTTGCCGCCGCTCGGCCAACAGACGCTGCAAAATCTGCGCGCCCAACTCGCGGCGAGCCAGGCGCGCCAAGGCCGATGAGAGATTATTGTGCGGTCCAGCCGCCGTCCACGGTGATGTTCGATCCGGTGATGTTCGCTGCGGCATCGCCGCACAGGAAAAGGGCAACGGCCGCGACCTGCTCCACGGTGACGAACTGCTTGGTCGGTTGCCCGGCGAGCAGCACATCGTTCATCACCTGATCGCGGGTCATGTTGCGCGCTTTCATCGTGTCCGGAATCTGCGCCTCCACCAGCGGGGTCCAGACATAGCCGGGCGAAATACAGTTGGCGGTGATGCCGAAGGTCGCCAGCTCCAGCGCCAGCGTCTTGGTGAAGCCGGCCAGGCCATGTTTGGCCGTGACATAGGCGCTTTTGAACGGCGAGGCGGTGAGCGAATGTGCGCTGGCCGTCTGGATGATGCGGCCCCATTTTTTCGACTTCATATAAGGGATGGCGAGCCGCGACGTGTGAAAGGCGCTGTTAAGGTTGAGCGCGATGATGAGGTTCCACTTGTCGATGGGGAACTCCTCGACCGGGGCGACATGCTGCATGCCGGCATTATTGATGAGGATGTCGACGCCACCGAACCTGTCGGCTGCCTCCTTCATCATCGCCTCGATCTCCTCGACCTTGGTCAGGTCGTGGCCCGAATATAGCGCTCCCGCGCCGCTCGCCGCTTCAAGCCCGAGCCGCTCCTTCTCGATCGCCTGCGCGTCGCCGAAACCGTTGATGACGATGTTCGCCCCTTCGCCGGCGAGCAGCTTGGCATAAGCAAGGCCGATGCCGGAGGTGGAGCCGGTGATCAGTGCGGTCTTGCCTGCCAGGGACGTGCTCATGCCATTTTCTCCTTGAGATGATCGGGACGATCGAGGTCGAAGGTCGCGCTCTTTCCGTCGATGATGTTGCGGGCGATCAGATCGCCCTTGTGCATGACTTCCCCCACCGACTCGCGCCCCTGCGACCAGTGGTCGAGCATGGTCGAACGGGAAAATTCGAAATCCTTCGCCCCGCTTTCCCAGGCGCGGCTGCGATAGATCAGATGCACGATGTTGAGCGAGCCGGTGTCGAGCAACTGGCGCAGCCGCTCGGCTTCGGGGCCGTTTTGCATGTCGGCGGGCAATTTATCGAGGATCGCCCGAATCGCCTTATGCTCGCGGCGCAGGCGCAGATACTGGTCCGTCACCTGCCGGGTGCGGCTCGAATATTGAATGTCCTTGGCGCGGGAATAGACATCGGTCATTTGTCGCGGCATCGGCCCTTCCGCCGGAAACAGGTCGACCTGAAAAACCAGCATGTCGCCCGATTGATGTTCGAGCACATGGGCAAGTGGCGTGTTGGAGACGAGGCCGCCGTCCCAATAATGACGGCCATCGATCTCGACCGGCGGCAGGCCCGGCGGCAGTGCGCCCGACGCCATGATGTGACGCGCGTCGATCCGGGTATTGCCGCCCGGGCCGCGCGTGTCCCAATAGGCGAAATTGCCGCTTTCGACGTCGACCGCGCCGACTGAAATCCTGACCGGGCCGTCATTGAGCAGGTCCCAGTCGACCACGGCGTTGAGCGTGTCCTGCAACGGCGCGCTGTCATAGAAGCTGATGGCGCCGGTGGTGCCGGCGGGCATGAATGGCGCCGGCCAGAGCCGTGGGCGGAACATGCCGGGTACGCCGAAGGTCGCGACCGCGCCAGCCGCCGCAAGGTGCATGGCTTCGCGGACTTGGGTAATTTCGGGCAGGAGGACATTGGGCATGCCACCCGATACCGTGCGCCAGAATTTCTTCAGGCGGCTAAGGCGCTTGTGCGGCGGATTGCCCGCGATGATCGCTGCGTTGACCGCCCCGATCGAAATGCCCGCGACCCAGGTAATGTCGATGGCCAGCTCGTCCAGCCGCTCATAGACGCCCGCCTGAAACGATCCCAGCGCGCCGCCGCCCTGAAGCAGCAATGCTACCTGTCGGGGAAGGGGGAGGGGGGTGGTGGCGCGGCGGCGCGCCTGGGGTTCGGTATCGGCCATGTCGCAGTGCAATATAGGCTTTGGTTACCGCTTTCCAACTTAATGTCGTGTAACAATTTCGGTTAGGACGCAACTATATGGCGAGGCGGGCGGTTCCCTGCGGGAATCAAATCGCGTAGGCAACGGTCAGGACCAGGGAGGGCGCCATGCGGCTGGACGGCGAACAGGAAAGCGGCAATTTCGAGGTTCAAGATGGGCGCGGGGGTGGCGGTTTCGGCGGCGGCCTTGGTATGCTGCTGCCGTTTGTCGGCAGCCGCTTTGGCTGTGGCGGCATCTTCATCGTGCTGATCATCGCGGCCGTGATGGGTATCAACCCGTTGAGCATGTTCGGGATCGGCGGGCCATCGCCGACCCAGCAGTCGGCGCCCGCTGGTCGCGACCCCAAACAATTGACCGAGATACAGCATTGGTCGCTCAAGGTGCTGGGATCGACCGAGCGGGTCTGGGGACAGGTCTTCAAGGAGCAAGGTCGGCAATATGAGCCGACGATCCTGTCCTTCTATAATCAGAGCGGCACATCCGGCTGCGGCGCGGCGCAAAGCGCGATGGGGCCCTTTTATTGCCCGACCGACAAGAAGGTCTATCTCGACACCGATTTCTTCACCGAGCTGCGCCAGCGTTTTGGCGCGCCGGGCGATTTCGCGCAGGCCTATGTGATCGCCCATGAGGTCGGCCATCACGTTCAGGACCTTGAAGGCACGCTGGGCGAGGTCAACAAGCGCCAGCGCGCCGTGAGCGAACAGGAAGGCAATGCGCTTCAGGTGCGGATCGAATTGCAGGCGGACTGCTACGCCGGGGTCTGGGCGAAGCGGACCGGCCTGATGGAGCAGGGCGATCTGGAAGAAGGCATGGCGGCGGCGCAGGCGATCGGCGACGACACTTTGCAACAATCCGCCGGGCGCCGGCCGGTGCCTGAAAGCTTCACCCACGGCACCAGTGCACAACGCATGGAATGGCTGCGCCAGGGGCTGGCGGCAGGTGATCCGGCGCAGTGCGACACGTTTGCGGCAGCCGGCTGATCGCTCGATAGCCGGTAGCTATCTGAGGACCGGTAGTGGCCCTGAAGCCGGCGGTGGTGCTTGTACGGCCGGCGTGGCCTCGGCCGGCAAGGCAGGCGCGCCGGCGGGGGCGAAGGGTTGGGAAAAACTGCCCGGGTCCGGCACGCTGGATGCCGGGGCAGTGTTCGCGGGCGATGGAGGGGCCACCGGCATTATGACCGGGGGAAGCGTGGCTGTCGATGTCGCCGAGGCTGAGACTTCCTGTGCCTCCCTGCCCTGAATCGATGGCGGCAGTAATGACTGCACTGCCAGCACAGCTAATGGCGCGGCAATCAACACGGCGATGGCGAAGGCCTTGTACATGATCCCCGCTTGGACAGATGAGCGATCAAACGCCTGTACCGGCTATTGATAAACAAAAGACTGACAGCACAGCCTGTAGCGCCTCGACGTCTAATCCAGTTTGGCCAGCAAACTCAGCATATCGTCCGGCAGGTCATGGCGACTCGTACGAAAAGACCGTCGCAGCGCGTTGCCGACGCCATCATAGGCCAGCGGCAACCCGACGTTCAGCATAGGATTTTCGCCGCCTTCCCGCCCTTTGGCCGTTCGGCCGGCATGTTTCCGTATGTCCATCACTACCAGAACGGTCGTGCCTCGTAAAAGTTTCTGGCTTAAGACCCGGCGTTTGCCACCGACGGGTGCGATAGCGCGGAGAGGGAAAGCGGATGACATCGGGTTGGTTGAGCCTGCAAGCGCGAATCAGAGCGCATTCGCCGTTTCTGACACGGTCGCTGGATCGTTTCCCCGCCGTGACCGACGCGCTGGCGACCGAGGATTTCGAAGCAGCTCTTGCCGTCGCCCGGTCGATCGCGACGCCGCAGGATGACGTCGCCCGGTCCCTGCGCCGCCGTCGGGGTGCGCTGGCGCTGGTGACGGCGGCTGCGGATCTCGCGGGGGCCTGGGACCTCGGCCGGGTCACGCGCACCCTGTCCGACTTCGCCGACGAGGCGGTGGAGGAAGCGCTCGCCGCCGCCATGACGGAGCGTTATCCCGATGTGCCGCCGGGCGGCTTCGTCGTCCTCGCGCTCGGCAAACATGGCAGTCGCGAACTGAATTACTCGTCGGATATCGACCCGATATTGCTCTATGATCCGGAGACGGTTCCGCGCCGTGAAAAGGAAGATCCGGCGGAAGCGGCCGTGCGCATCGGCCGCCGGATGAGCGAACTGCTGAGCGCGCGCGATGCAGACGGTTATGTGTTTCGCGTCGACCTGCGCCTGCGCCCCTCACCGGAGGCGACCCCGATCGCCCTGCCGGTGGAAGCGGCGATCGGCTATTATGAATCGACCGCGCTCGGGTGGGAGCAGGCGGCATTCATTCGCGCGCGGCCGGCTGCGGGCGATCTGGCGCTGGGCGAATATTTTCTCCAATCGGTGCGGCCGTTCGTCTGGCGGCGCAATTTGGATTTCGGCGCGATCGACGCGATCGTCGATATTTCGCGCCGCATCCGGGATCATTATGCGCAAGGGCAGGTCTTTGGGCCCGGCTTTGATCTTAAACGCGGGCGGGGTGGCATTCGCGAGGTCGAATTTTTCGCTCAGGTCCATCAGTTGATCCATGGCGGGCGCAGGCCGGAACTGCGATTGGGCGACACGCGGGAAGCGCTCGCCACACTTGCGCAGGCGGGGATCATCGAAGGCGAGGTCGCCGCTCGTCTCGACGCCGCCTATGTCCGGTTCCGCACGATCGAACATCGGTTGCAGATGGTCGAGGACCTTCAGACCCACGAACTGCCCAAAAAGCCCGAATCCCTGGACAATGTAGCGCGGCTGCACGGCCTGGCGGACGGCGGCGAACTGCTGGCGTTCCTGCGCCCCGACGTGGAGTGGGTCGGGCGCAATTACGACCGGCTGACGCCGGAAAAGGATGATGCGTCACTCTCGCATGACGAAGATCTGCTGAGGGCGCAGCTCATTGCGCTCGGCTTTGCCGACCCCGACACGCCGCTCGCGCGCATCGCTCGCTGGCGTGAAGGCACGATCCGCGCATTGCGCAGCGCGCCGTCGCGCGCGGCGCTGGAGGATCTGTTGCCCGGCCTGATGCGCACGCTGGCAAAGGCGCCCGACCCCGATCGCGCGCTCAACCGGCTGGACGACATGATCGCGCGGCTACCGAGCGCGATCAATTTCTTCAAGCTGCTCGCCGCGCGGCCGGCGCTGGTCGATTTGCTCGCCGAAATATTGAGCCATGCGCCCATCCTGGCAGATGCGCTCGCCCGGCGCGCCGAACTGATCGAGGGGCTGATCGACGCGAGCGCCTTCGACTCGCCGCCATCGGTCGAGACGCTCGCCGCGCAGTTCGCGATGCTGGAAGCGGGCGAAGATTATCAGGCGCTGCTCGACCGGGTGCGGCAACGGGTGGGGGATCGCCGTTTTGCGCTGGGCGCGCAGATCATCCGTGGCGGCGACCCGTTGGAAGCCGGGCGCGGCTATGCGCGGGTGGCCGAGGGCGCGATAGAAGCGCTGGCAGCCGCTACAGTCGCTGCGTTCGAAACGGTGCATGGCAAGGTGCCGGGCGGCGAACTCGTCATTCTTGCGCTCGGGCGGCTTGGCGGCGGCGTGTTGACCCATGCGTCCGATCTGGATCTGGTTTTCCTGTTCACCGGCGATTTCCAGGCTGAATCCGAAGGCATGCGGCCGTTGGGCGCGACCCAATATTTCAACCGGCTGGGACAGCGGATCACCAATGCCCTGTCGGTGCCGACCGCTGCCGGACCATTATATGAGGTCGACACGCGCCTGCGCCCGTCTGGTGGGCAAGGATTGCTTGCGGTCAGTTTGGACAGTTTCGCGCGCTATCAGCGCGAGGAAGCATGGACATGGGAGCATCTGGCGCTGACCCGCGCCAGATCGGTGTTCGGATCGGGAGCGGCGCGCGCGGCGTTGGACACGATCCTGATGCAGACGCTGGAGCGGCCCCGCGATTTCGATCTGCTCGCGCGCCACGCGGTTGCGATGCGCGGTGACATTGCCCGGCACAAACCGCCGGCCGGCGCGCTGGACGTCAAGCTGATCCCAGGCGGTCTGGTCGATCTCGAATTTCTGATCCACGTCACCCAGTTCCGGCACGGCATAGCGTTCGACCCGGATTTGCGCGCGGCACTGGTCGCTTTGGTGGATGCGGGTCATCTGCCCGCATCGCTCATCGCGGCGCATGATCTTGTGACCCGCTTCCTCATCGTATCGCGGCTGGTGTCCCCCAGATCGACCGAACCCCCTTTGGCCACCCGACCGCTGGTCGCGCGGGCCTGCGGTGTGGAGGATTGGAACTCCCTGCTTGAAAGCTACGCCAGCGCCCGGCACAGCATCGGCGACGCCTGGCGCGCGCTGGCCGCGCCCTATGAGGAGACCAAGGCATGCTGACTGCTGGAGACAAGGCGCCCGACGGGACTCTCAAGGACATGGATGCGCAGGATTTCGCGCTCGCCCGTTATCGCGGCAAGCCCGTCATCATCTATTTCTATCCCAAGGCGGATACCCCCGGCTGCACCAGCGAGGCGAAGGATTTTACCGCGCTTGCGCCCGACTTCGCCGCGCTGGACATACCGGTTGTCGGCATTTCGAAGGACAAACCGGCAAAGCTCAAGAAATTCGCCGACAAATATGGGCTGGCAGTAACGCTTGCGTCCGATGAGCCGGGTACGATATGCGAGGCGTTCGGCACCTGGGTCGAAAAAAGCCTGTACGGTCGGCACTATATGGGCATCGCGCGGGCGACCTTCCTGATCGATGCGGAAGGCGTGATCGCGCGCTTCTGGCCCAAGGTGAAGGTCAAGGGTCATGCCGCCGAGGTGCTGGAGGCTGCAAAAGCGCTTTGACCTTGCCGGATGACATGGGATCGGTCGGCGCCGCGTGCCGTAGGGTGCTGACCACCGCCGATCCGCGCGCCAAGCTGATGGCGGCGCGCGCCGCCGCGCGCGGCTGGCGGCTCGGGCGGCTGGTGTTCCGTTTCGACGTCGCGATGCCGGACAGGCCGGCTCGGCCAGACGTGCCCGAACTGCTGCCGCCCAACGGGATGCCCCGTCGTGGCAGGATAGGATCGGAACGCGGGCGCATCGCCATGCTTCATGCACTGGCACATATCGAATTCGTGGCGATCGATCTCGCCTTCGACCTGATCGGCCGGTTCGGGGAGGCATTCCCGGCTTCATTCGTCGACGACTGGATGCAGGTGGGCAGCGAAGAAGCGATGCATTTCGCAATGCTCGATCGCCGCTTAAGGCAGGCCGGCAGCTATTATGGCGCGCTGCCGGCACATGACGGACTGTGGCAGGCAGCGGGTGATACGGCCCATGACCCGCTTGCCCGGCTGGCGATCGTCCCGATGGTGCTGGAGGCGCGTGCCCTCGACATCACGCCTGCGACCGCCGCTCGCTTCGAAGAAGCTGGCGATCTGGTCTCCGCCCGTATTTTGCGGCGCATCATGGCAGACGAGATTTGCCATGTCGCCGCCGGCACTAAATGGTTCCGCCATGGGGCGAACCGAAAGTGTATTAATCCTGTAACACACTACAGAATGTTGGTTGAACGTCATTTTTGCAGCGGGTTAAAGCCGCCATTCAACGACTCAGCGCGTCGACAGGCCGGTTTGACCCGCGATTTCTACGACGCGCTTGCAACATGATGCCAGATTTGCAGTTTAAGCGTCCGGGGGCGGTTCACATCGCTTTAGTCATAATCGGGGAAGCGCCACGAGGCATCAAGCCTTGGGCGGACAGTCGGGGTCGGCATGCAAATTCTTCGTTGGGTGAATGGTCTTGAGTTTAATTGGTTCCAGTCCGTCGTGAAGTCGGTAAAAATTATCGGGGCGGCAGGGTTTATTGCGGGGCTGTGCGCCGCTGCACCGGCCCAGGCTTCGGACCGTGACGATCCCTATGGCGACGCATCCGAAATCAACACCAGCCCGCTCGGGCCGGCCGATGTCGGTTTCTCCACCCTTTTCACCAGCCTTCAGCGGCTCGATGGCGCGCCCCGTTCTTCCGCTTATATCCCCTCGGGCCGTCCGGTCGAAAAGCTGGTCCTGACGTCTAACTTCGGCGTCCGTTCCGACCCGTTCAACGGTGGCGCGCGGATGCACAAGGGCATCGACATTCCAGGTCCGGTCGGCACGCCGATCCACGCGACCGCCGATGGCATCGTCAACCGCGCCGGCTGGGCCAGCGGTTATGGCAATCTCGTGCAGATATCGCACGGCAATGGCATGGAAACGCGCTATGGCCACATGTCTAAGCTGCTGGTCGCCCCGAACAGCTATGTGCATCGTGGCCAGGTCATCGGCCTGATGGGCTCCACCGGCCGTTCGACCGGCAGCCATCTCCACTATGAAGTGCGTGTCGAAGGCGCCGCGATCAATCCGATCCCGTTCGTTGCCGGACCCGACTATCTGATCGCGATCAATACCAAGCCGCCGATCGCCATGGGCGGCCCGACCAAGGCGCAGGAAAAGGCCGCCGACTGACCGTCGGCACCCTCCGATTGCATGAAGGCCCGGAAGCATAGCTTGCCGGGCCTTTTGCTTATCCCTATCTAGGGGCCATGACCGATATCGATCTCACCCCGTCCGCCGCCGCCCGCGTGGCGACGATCGCCGCCAAGCAGGGAAAGCCCGCGATCCTGCGATTGGCGGTAGAAGGGGGCGGCTGCTCTGGTTTCCAGTATCGCTTCGGCCTCGCCGAAACCGTCGAAACCGACGATGTCGCGGTGGAGCGCGATGGCGTGACGCTGGTCGTGGACGATGTCAGCCTTGATCTCGTGCGGGGATCGGCCGTCGATTTCGTGTCCGATCTGGGTGGCGCTGCGTTCAAGGTGACCAATCCCAACGCGACGGCAGGCTGTGGCTGCGGGTCGAGCTTTTCGGTTTAAACTTTTCGCCTGTTCCGCTTTTCGCGGCGCGCCTCTCCTCTTTAGGGGTAATGTGAGGAGACTGTTCAATGCGCATCGCCACATTCAACATCAATGGCATCAAGGCGCGGCTGCCGCGCCTGCTGGAATGGCTCGGCGAAACCCAACCCGATGTCGCGTGCCTCCAGGAAATCAAGACATCCGACGAAACCTTTCCGGTGAAGGACATCGAGGATGCGGGCTATGGCGTGGTCTGGCACGGGCAGAAGGGCTTTAACGGCGTTGCCATCCTCGCGCGAGGCGAGACCCCGGTGGAGGTCCGTCGCGGTCTGGAAGGGGAGCCGGAGGACGAGCACAGCCGCTATCTGGAAGCCGACGTGAAGGGCGTGCGGGTCGCCAGCATCTACCTCCCCAACGGCAATCCACAGCCCGGTCCCAAATTCGATTATAAACTGCGCTGGATGAAGCGGCTGCGCGAACGTGCGGCGGAAATATGGGCGGAAGAAGTGCCTGCGGTGCTGGCGGGGGACTATAATGTCATCCCGCGCGACAAGGACGTCTATTCCGTCAAGGCAATGCAGGACGACGCGCTCATGCAACCGGAAAGCCGGGCGGCGTATCGCCGGCTGCTAAGCGACGGATGGACCGATGCACTGCTTAGCCGTCATCCTGCCGGCGGCGTGTGGACCTATTGGGACTATCAGATGAATGCATGGCCGCGCGACGCGGGGTTCCGCATCGACCATCTGCTGCTCAGTCCCGCTGCCGCCGATCGCCTGATGGATGCGCAGGTCGACAAGGCGTTCCGGGGGCGTGAAAAGGCCAGCGACCACGCGCCGACCTGGGTGGAATTGCGCGCGTGAGTGAGGCGCCCGACGACGGCGGGATGTAATCAAATAAAAAGGGCGTCCCTGTAAGGACGCCCTTTTTTTGCCGAGGTGAGCCTAAAGGCTTCAGCCTTCGACCTTAGCATATTTCGGCGCGGCCTCGTTCAGGATGCGCAGGATCTTTTGCAGCGCGGTCGGCTCGTCGGTTTCTTCCATCGCAGCCAGTTCGCGGGCGAGACGGCTGGATGCCGCTTCGAAGATCTGACGCTCGGAATAGCTCTGTTCGGGCTGGTCGTCGGCACGGAACAGATCGCGGGTCACTTCGGCGATCGACACCAGATCGCCCGAATTGATCTTGGCTTCATATTCCTGCGCGCGGCGCGACCACATGGTGCGCTTCACCTTCGGCTTGCCCTTGAGCGTTTCCATCGACTCCTCCAGCGTCTTGTTGGAGGACAGCTTGCGCATGCCGACGCCTTCGGCTTTATTCGTGGGAACGCGGAGCGTCATCCGCTCCTTTTCGAAGCGGAGCACATACAACTCCAACTCCATGCCGGCGATCTGCTCTTTCTGCAGCTCGACCACGCGGCCAACGCCGTGTTTCGGGTAAACGACATAATCACCAACGTCAAAGGACAGCGCCTTGGCAGCCATTTGAAACCTTTCCAATCAACCGGGGAGCGGGCGATGCGGGGCACATGCGAAGATCGCATGCCGGGGTATCCGCAGCAGCACCGTCAGGACATCAGGCAAATTCTCCAGGACGGGCGCGATAATGCCCGTCTGCTTGGCAAGCCTATAGCAGATTCGTAATAAAATTGCCAACCCCGGTCACAGGGACCGAAAATATGCCGGATATGGAGCGTAGCAGAACGGATCGACCATATTCGCAAATCGCGGAATCAGTCCCCCGAACCCGGCTCGGGCGAAAAGAATTTCTCCAGCTTGTTTTCCACGCCCTTCATCTCTTCGGCGTCGGCTGGCGCTTCGCCTTTGACCGTGATGTTGGGCCATTCGGCGGAAAATTTCGTGTTCAGTTCAAGCCATTTCTCAAGCCCGTTCTCGGTATCGGGCAAAATGGCTTCGGCCGGGCATTCCGGTTCGCACACACCGCAATCGATGCATTCGCTGGGATTGATCACCAGCATATTTTCGCCTTCGTAGAAACAGTCCACGGGACAGACCTCGACGCAATCCATATATTTGCAGCGGATGCAATTGTCGGTAACGACATAGGTCATTGTCAGGGCACTCGAAAGGTTGCGACAGCGGCGGCCCTGCTATGCCGCGCCCGCGCGCGCGTCAATGAGGATATTGTTGGCGATCGAAAGCCTCAGCTTGGCGCGCCAAGGGTAAGTTCCTCGTAACAGGCCTGTGCTTCAGGCACGGGGCCGCGCCGTAATGGCAGCGCGATGACCCGCACCACGCGGACGGAGGCCATTTGGGGAAATGTGATGAGGTCGCCTGGCCGCACCGGCGCGTGCGACCGGTCGATCCGTCGCCCGTTGACGCGAATATGGCCTTCCTCCGCAAGTTTCTGCGCGCTCGACCGGCTTTTCGCCAGCCGCGCAAACCAGAGATATTTGTCGATGCGCAGCGCCTGTGCGGTGGCGCCGGGCCGCTCAGCCATTGCGCCCGAGCAGATCGGCAAGGCCGGCGAAGGCGTTGTTTGCAGGGGTCGGCCTTTGGGAAGCCGGGCTTGCGACAGGGGCGCGGGGAACCGGAGCGCCCCGTCGTGGTGGTGCCGCCTGCGAGGGTCGCGCCTTTTGACGCCCCTTGAAGGCCCAGTTGACGCCGCCCTCGTTGCCGGCTTCGAGCGGACGGAAACCGGCCGCGCGCATCAGTTGTAGAAAGGCGGGTTCGGCAAGACCGAGCGATACGATCTGCGGGCTGAGCGCGGTGAAGGCTTCGCCCCTGGCGATGGCTTCATGTGCTGTGCGGGCCATGCGTTCGGCCATGTCGATGCGGAGCATCTGTGGGCCAAAGCCCCGGAAGCCGGCGATGCGCGCGCCCATCTGCTCTTTCCCGTCGCCCGCCGGAATCAGTGTCAGGCCCGGTTGCGGCAGCGGTAGGCAGGGTTTGGCTATCCGTGCGGCAAGGAGAGCCGAGCGCCAGCGCGCACTGCCGGGCTTCAGCAGGCCGGGATGATAAATGTCGAGCACGCCGATATCGATGCCGGCGCGGCGCAGCAAATGGCGCTGGTCCTTGTCGAGATGGCCGAGCGCCGAATCAAGCTCGGTCCGCGCGATGACGCCACCGGCATCGGCCAACTGAGCGAATACGGCGCGCACCACGGCGGGGACCTGCGGATCGGCGGCGCTGGCGGCCATTTTGAGCAGCGGCAGAAGATGCTTTTCCTTTTGCGCCTCTACCCAGGCGGCCAGACGCACCGCGATCTGCTTCTGGACATCGGGTCCGAGCGTCAGCAGGGCGCGATCCTGCCGGATATCGGGTGTCAGCAATGTCGGCCCGGCGAGCAGTCCGGCGACAATATTACCCTGCCAGCTTATGCCGGGCGCTGATCCCGCCGCATCCAACAGCGCGAAATCCTTGTCTTCCGCAGCCAGCAATTCCTCAGCCTTCACTCGCAATATCCTTCCAAGGCGCCTTTCCGCCGCTGCCAGCAGCATCTTCCGATCCTGCCCCCGCGTAGCGGGATCGACCGAGAATCGAAATCCGTCAAGTCGCCCGATCGACTCGCCATCGACACAGACCGCGCCATCGGCTTCGACGGATACCGGCAGGCTGTCGGCATTCTGGCCGATATCGCGCAGCAGCACGGCGGTGCGCCGGTCGACGAATCGCTGCATCAGCGCGGCATGCAGCGCGTCGGACAGCTTCTCCTCCAGCGCGCGCGTCCGTTCGGCCATTTCGGCGGGATGCGCGAGCCAGTCGGCGCGATGGGCGATATAGGCCCAGGTCCGCGCGGCGGCGATCCGGCCCGACAGCGTGTCGATATCGCCCTGCACCGAATCGAGCCGGGCGACAGCCTGCGCGAACCAGTCGCGCGGGATATGGCCGTTCTCTTCGGACAGAAAGCGCCAGATCCGGCTGACCGTGCGGGCATGATGTTCGGCCCCCAGCTTTTGAAAGTCGGGCAAGCCGCAGGCGGCCCAGAGGCGCTCCACCTGCCGGGGGTCGCGCACGCGATCGATAACGAGGGGATCGTCGGCAAGCCGCTTGAGCACCGCAAGGTCGACCGCCTCGGGCGCGGCGCGCAGCTCGGGGCGGTCGGGTCGCTCCTCCAGATCGCCGATCAGCACGTCCAGCGAATCGAAGCGCGGCGCGCCATCGCGCCAGTAAAGCTGCTCGATCGGCGGGAAGCGATGCGCCTCGATCGCCTCAATCTCTTCGGGGCGAAAGGCGGGTTCGCCCTCTTCGCCGCCCAGGCTGCCGAACGTGCCGTCCTTATGATGCCGCCCGGCGCGCCCGGCGATCTGCGCCATCTCGGCAACCGTCAGCCGCCGCGAGCGCCTCCCGTCATATTTGCGCAGCGAAGCGAAGGCGACATGGGCGACGTCAAGATTGAGGCCCATGCCGATCGCGTCGGTCGCGACCAGATAATCGACCTCGCCGTTGAGGAACATCTGCACCTGCGCGTTGCGGGTGCGAGGGCTGAGCGCGCCCATCACCACCGCCGCGCCACCGCGAAAGCGGCGCAGCATCTCGGCTACGGCGTAAACCTCCTCGGCGGAAAAGGCGACGATCACGGAGCGGCGGGGCAGGCGGGAGAGTTTCTTCGCACCGGCATAGGACAGGGTGGAAAAGCGCGGGCGGCCGATAATGTCGACATCGGGCACCAGCGCCTTGACGACGCGGCCGATGCTGGCCGAACCAAGGATCATCGTTTCCTCCCGGCCGCGCGCACGCAACAGCCGGTCGGTGAAGACATGGCCGCGTTCCGGGTCCGCGCCGATCTGCGCTTCATCGAGCGCCACGAACGCATAGTCCCCCGCGCTGTTGATGGCCGCTCCGGCCCGCCGGCCTGCGCCGAGGGGCATGGATTCGGCCGTGCAAAGAAAATAGCGCGCATGCGGCGGCACGATTTTTTCCTCACCGGTGATCAGCGCGACCTGTTCCGCGCCCTTGATAGCGACAACCCGATCATAAACCTCACGGGCGAGCAGCCGCAGGGGGAACCCCATCATGCCGCTCGAATGGCCGCACATACGCTCTACCGCGAGGTGGGTTTTGCCGGTGTTGGTCGGCCCCAGCACGGCGGTAACGGACGAGCGGGCGAACTGGGCCATGGTCCCGTCTATGTCGGGCATGGGAGCGATAAGGACAAGGGCCTTTGCAACAAGGAAAATCCGCCAACGGGTGGGACTGGCGGGCGAGCCGTATATTTATTCGGTTTTAACCCTATGCCTTCACAACGGGTCTGCTCGACGCGCGGCGCGGTGAGCTTCGCGTGAGGCGATGAAAAGACTGCCCCGGGGGACGTTCGTTTGTTTCACGAAAGCCAGTTCGACGTTCAGCAAGGGGGCGCGACCGCCTCGCTGTGGATGGCCGATTCGCTGCGGCGCGATGTTCCGGCCCGCAAGCGCGACTGGCGATTCCGGCTGGAAAATTGGGCGCTGAATGTCGACCTCGTCCCCGATCTTGGTCAGAATGTCGGCAGCCTCACCTGGTTTCGCGGCTTTTTCACCTGCTTCGGCCTGTGCGCCGCCGCGCTTTCGCTCTCGCCCGGATTTCATCCTTTGCCGGGTGCGCCCGCGCGGCTGATGAGCGACGCGCAATATGACGAGGTGCGCAGCCAGATGATCACGCCGCTCGCGCTGGGCGCCGACAGCGGCCGGCGGATGGGATCGACAGACGCCGTCGAACCGCTGCGCGAAACCCCCGAACGACCGCAGATCGAGTTGAGCGCCCAGATCGGCAGCAGCGATTCGCTCGGCCGGGCGTTATCCCGCGCCGGGGTGAGCGGCGATGACATCGCGACGATCAACGCTCTTGTGGGAGGCGACATCGCCGCCGGGGTGAGGCCGGGCACGCCGCTCGACATCATTCTGGGGCGCAGGACCAGTCGCGACCGGCCCCGCCCGCTCGATCGTCTGGCCTTTCGCGCGCGCCTCGATCTTGGCCTTGAGCTGAACCGGGTGGGCGGCGCGCTGCAAGTCAAGCGCACCGCCATCCGCGTCGATTCGACGCCCCTGCGGATACAGGGCGTGGTCGGTGACAGCATCTATCGCTCTGCCCGCGCGGCGGGTGCGCCGCCCAAGGCGATCCAGGCTTTCCTGCGCGTGATCGCACAGCAGGTCGATCTGGGGTCGATTGGCGCTGGCGACCGCTACGATATCGTCACCGGATACCGCCGAGCGGCAACTGGCGATGTCGAAGTGGGAGAGTTGCTCTATGCCGGTTTGCGCCGCCTGCGCGGCAAGGCGATCGACATGCTCAAATGGACCAGCGGCGATCATAGCGAATGGTATGAGGCATCGGGCGTCGGCGAACGGCGCGGCGTTCTGTCCGCGCCTGTCGCCGGTCATATCTCGTCGGGCTTCGGCATCCGCCGCCATCCGATTTTGGGCTATACCCGCATGCATGCCGGCGTAGATTTCGCGGCGCGTTATGGATCGCCGATCTATGCCGTTACTGACGGCGTCGTTTCCTTTGCCGGCCGTCACGGCGGGCACGGCAATTATGTCAGGCTCGAACATGGCGGCGGCATCGCCACCGGCTATGCGCATATGAGCCGCATCGCCGCTATGCCGGGAGAGCATGTGCGGCGCGGCCAGGTGATCGGTTATGTCGGATCCACCGGCCTGTCGACCGGGCCGCATCTTCACTATGAAATGTATCGCGGCGGCCAGACGATCAATCCGCTGTCGGTGACCTTTACGAGCACCGCGCAACTGGCCGGGCACGACCTGATCGCCTTCCGCGCGCGACTCGCGGAGCTCAAGGGGCTTCCAGCCGGACTACAGGAGAGGCGAGCTAAGTTGGCGGCCGCCGCATCGGTCGCTGTCGGGCAATAAGCGGCTTTTCGCATCCCTCGCGCTCCGCTAACGCGAGCAGCATGACCCCCCCGATCACTGCGTTATTGCTGGCCGGCGCGCGGCCCAAGGCCGATCCGCTGGCCGTTGCCGCCGGCGTTGCGATCAAGCCGCTCGTCCCCGTCGGCGGACAGCCCATGATCAACTGGCCCGCACGCGCGCTGCTGGCCCATCCGGCGGTCGGACAGGTCGTCATTCTGACCCAGTCGCCCGATCTGTTCGCTGCCGATCCCGCGACGGCATGGCTGATGGATCATCCCCAGGTAAGTTTCGAACATAGTGGCGGCGGCATTGCGTCCTCGCTGCTTGCCTATATGGAGCGGCCGGACACCGGTTTTCCGCTGCTGGTGACGACAGCCGATCATGTGCTGCTGGATGGCGCGATGCTCGACCAGTTCGTGGCCGAAGCCGCCGGGGCCGACGTAGCAGTCGCCATGGTGGAGCGGGGGACGCTGCTAGCCCGTTACCCCGACTCCCGCCGCACCTGGCTCAAATTTCGCGATGGCTGGTGGTCGGGCGCGAACATTTTCTGGTTCGGCAGCGCAAAGGCCCGCGACATCGTGACATTGTGGCGGGAGGTCGAGCAGGATCGCAAAAAGGGGTGGAAGATCCTGGCCGCTTTCGGACCCTTGCCCCTCTTGGGAGCGCTGCTGCGGATATCGACGTTGCGCGGTAGCATCGCGCGAGTTGGCAAGCGATTCGGGCTGTCGGCGCGGTTGGTCGCGATGACGCAGCCCGAAGCCTGCATCGACGCCGACAAGCCCGCCGATGTCACGCTGATCGAAGCGATCCTCAATCAGAAATAGATGTCAGAGCGGCTTTTCGTAGACCTGATAGACTTTGTTCACCTTGCCCCGCAGCGCCTCTGCGATGGCGTTCATTCCCTGATTATCCTCCAGCACCCAGCCGATCTCGCCCCTTGTCGCGCCATAATGCTTCACTGCGGCCTGACGGATCGTTTCGATCATCATGAAGGCAAGCTGGCTGGCAAGCCTTGAGGCCTGCAATCGCTGCACCACGCCCATCAGCGGCACGCGCATCGTGCGCACCTGCGGTTTGCGCAGCCACCAGAGCAGTTTCGCCCAGCCAAAGGGAAGGAGCGACCCGTTGAGCGGCTTGAGCGCCTCGTTGAGGTCGGGCAGGGTCATCATGAAGGCCACCGGCTCGCCATCCAGTTCGGCGACCATGATGAGGTCCTCGAACACGATCGGCTTCAATTTCTTGCCGGTGAAAGCGATTTCTTCGTCCGTGATCGGCACGAACCCCCAGTTGCGGCCCCAGGCGTCGTTGAGGATGGACAGGATGAGCGCCGCCTCCTCATCGAAACGGTTCTTGTCCACCTTGCGGATGCGGATGCGCGGATTTTTCTCGCCCGATGCGACGATGCGCTGGATCAGAGGGGGAAAGGGCTCGACGATGCCCAGGTCATAACAATTGAGCCGCTTGACCGGATGATAGCCCGCACCCTCGATCATCGCCTGATAGGCCGGATCGTCATGACCCATCATCACCGTGGGCGGGTGGTCATGTCCACTGACCAGCAGGCCAGGCTCTTCCCAGATCGAAAGAGAAATGGGCCCGAGCACGCGGGTCATGCCCTTGCCGCGCAACCACTGCTCAGCCGCCGCGATCAGCGCCGCGCCGGCCAGCGCATCCTCCGCCTCGAACAGGCCGAAATTGCCTGTCCCGGGGCCCATGCCCTGTTCGACCGGCTGGGCGAGCGCGAGATGGTCGATATGGGCGGAGATGCGGCCGACGACCTTGCCCCGGCGCCGGGCGAGGAAATATTCTGCCTCGGCATGGCCGAAAAACGGATTCTTGCCCGGCGTAATGAGGTCGCGGGCCTCGGCCTTGAGCGGGGCGACCCAATTTTTGTCATTTGCATAGAGCCGCCAGGGCAGATCGACGAAGGCCTTCCTGTCGGTCTTGGAAGTTACGGGGGTAATCACCAGATCATTATGGGCCACAGCCGCCGCCTTTGCTCGGAAAGATAGGATTTGGGTCACGCGTTCGACGCTTGGCCGATGAATGTCAATCCGGGCCGACCGGTGGCGGGGCAGTCGATAAACATGTCCCATTGCTGCCACGATTGCAGCGCATTTCCTTACTAGACAGGCGCGCATGACCGTTCACGATCCCATCCTCGCCGCCGCCAGTCGCACGCGATCCGCCATCCCCGATGATGGAGCGTTGCTGCGGGCCGCTGCAGACCTCACGCGCGCGCTTTCCGCCGCCAATCCCGCCATCTACTGGCCCGATATGCTGGGTTCCGCGATTGTGGGATGGATGGCTCTGGCAGTAGCGCTGATCGCGACCAGCGTGCTTGTAGCGCTGGCAAGCGCGCTGGTCGCGATGCTGGCGCTGTATCGGGCCGCGAGCTTCATTCACGAATTGACGCACATCCGGAAGGGTGCGCTGCGTGGCTTCCGTTTCGCCTGGAACCTGCTGGTCGGCGTCCCCCTGATGATCCCATCCTTCATGTATGAAGGGGTGCATACCCAGCATCATGCGCGCACGCGCTATGGCACGGCCGAGGATCCCGAATATCTGCCGCTGGCGCTGATGAAACCATGGTCGCTGCCGCTGTTCATCGTCGTCGCGTCGCTCGCGCCGATAGGTCTCATCCTGCGCTTTGGCGTTCTGACGCCCTTGTCGGTCATCGCGCCGCCCTTAAGAAGGGTCGTACGCGAGCAATTGTCGGCGCTGTCGATCAACCCCGCCTATCGCCGTCGCGCGCCGGAGGGCGATTTTGCGCGTATGTGGTTCTGGCAGGAAGCGGGCGCCTGTCTCGTCGCGCTGACGCTCGTGGCCAGCGTATTCGCTTTCGGCTGGAAGCCGCTGCTCGTCTATATGGCGGTGCATTCGGCGATGACGGTCACCAACCAGCTGCGCACGCTGGTTGCGCATCTGTGGGAGAATGAGGGCGAAGCCATGTCCGTGACGGCGCAATATCTCGATTCGGTCAACGTGCCGCCGCCCGGATCGCTGCCCGAATTATGGGCACCGGTCGGTCTGCGCTATCATGCGCTGCATCATTTGTTGCCGAGCGTGCCCTATCATAATCTCGGCGCGGCACATGCGCAGCTCATCGCGACACTGGACGCAGTCTCGCCCTATCATCATGGCAATTATACAGGGATGCTGCCGCTGGTCGGCAAGATCGCGCGGAGCACGATGGTGCGGCGCTGAGCCTATTCCTCGGTCCTGAACAGCACCGTTTCGCCAAGCAGCAGGAACAGGAAAAACGGCGCCCAGGCCGCCAGGAAGGGCGGGTAGGCGCCCAGATTGCCCATGGCGAGCGAGAAATTATCCGCGACGAAATAGGCAAATCCAAGCGCCATGCCCATGACCGCGCGGATGAAGAGCTGGCCCGAGCGTGCAAGCCCGAATGCCGCGACCGACCCCAATATAGGCATTAGCAGCGCCGAAAGCGGGCTGGACAATTTATGCCACAGGCTCGCCTCCAGTTCGGCCGTGGGCCGGCCGGCGTCGTGCAGGTCCGAGATCGCCGCCTTAAGCTCCTTGAAGGTGAGCGCATCGGGATCGACCTTCGCCAGAGTGAACTGGTCAGGCCGGATATCGCGACCGAAGCGGATCGTGCCCAGATTGCGTTCAGTGCCGCGCGCGACATCGAACTGGCGCGCGCCTTCCAGCACCCAGCTTTTCGTCAAGGCCTCATAGCGACCGCGCGGGGCCTGGACGATGGTGGTCAGGCTGTTGCCGACCCGGTTGAAAATCTCGACCTTGCGCAACTGGACATTGGTGCCACGCCCCGCGACGATCGCCGCAGTCACGAGATTATTGCCGTCGCGCACCCAGGGGTTGGTCTTGATCCCGCTATCGCGCGGAATCGGGCCATAGTCCACCGCCTCCCAGGCGCTCAGCGACGCGGTGGATCGCGCCACGACGCGCTCGTTGAATGCATAGCTGATCAGCGCGACGCCCAGCGCCGCTGCCACCAGCGGCGCGAGGATCTGATGCGCGGAAAGGCCCGCCGCCTTCATCGAGATGATCTCGCTATTCTGGTTCAGCGACGCCAGCATGATGAGCGTGCCCAGCAGCACCGAAAAAGGCAGGAAGCGGGCGATGATCTGGGGCGCGCGCAGGCCCACATAATGCCATAATTGCGCGTCGCCATTTCCGGGATAGGCCAGTATGTCGCCCGAATTGCCGAGCAGGTCGAGCGTTTGGAGAATGATCACCAGCATCGCCAGCACTGCAAAGGTGCGGGTGAGGAACAAGCGAGCCATGTACCAGCTCATCTGGCGCGAGGGGAAAAAGTCGAACTGCATGGTTTCAGGCCGCTCCTTCGGCGCGCGTGCCGGGCCGCAACAGGCGCAGCATGCGCCCCGCCTGCTTGCCGAGCTTGGCGAACGCAATTTCGAGCGCACCGATCGGCTGGCCGCCCGGTCGGTGGGCGACGACATGGTACATCCAGAAGATCAGGCCCGAAACCAGAATGAACGGCGCCCACAAAGCGATCACCGGATCGACTTTGCCCAACGCGCCGACGCTCTCACCATATTGGTTGATTTTGTGGTAGGTAACGATGAACACGATCGAGAGAAAGACGCCGAGCGCTGAGGTGGACCGTTTGGGCGGAATGGCGAAGGCGAGCGCGGCGAGCGGCAACAGCATCATCATAACCACCTCCACCATGCGGAAATGGAAATTGGCGCGGATTTCGAGGCGAAGCTTGGGCGTCGTGGCGGGGTCTCGGCCCATGGCGAACAGTTCGGGGATGGTCTTTTCCCTGTCGACGTCGCGACCCCGGAAATTTTCGATCTGCGGCAGGTCGATCGGCAGGTCGTGGCTGGAGAAGGAGAGGATGCGAGGGGTCTTATATTTGGGCGCGTCATTCACCAGCACGCCGTCGCGCAGGCGAAAGATGATGGTGTCCGGATCGTCGGTGGCGAGAAATTCGCCCCGCGCGGCCGTCACGGCGAGCGTCTGGCCATCCTTGCCGACAGCGCGCACGAAGATGCCCTGAAGGTTGCGGCCCTCATCCAAGCTGCGTTCGATCCGCATCGTCATCCGTTTGCCGAGGCTGGTGAATTCGCCGACCTTGATCGACGCACCCAGCGCGCCCGAACGCAGTTCGAACCGCAGCGCTTCATAGGCATGGCGCGACAGCGGCTGGACGAAGCCGACGATGCCGAAGTTGAGCAGCGCGAGCGCGATCGCATACATATAGGGTACGCGCAGCAAGCGGCCGTAAGACAGGCCAACGGCGCGCATAACATCGAGTTCAGAAGACAAGGCGATCTTGCGGAAGGCGAGCAGGATGCCGAGCATCAGGCCGATCGGAATGCCAAGCGACAGATATTCGGGCAGCATGTTGGCGAGCATGCGCCAGACCACGCTGACGGGCCCGCCTTCGGCCGCCACGAAATCGAACAGGCTGAGCATCTTGTCGAGCACAAGCAGCATCGCGGCGATCAGCAGCGTTCCGAGCATGGGCACGGCGATCAGTCGGGCGAGATATCGGTCGGTGGCGGTCAGCATTCTATATGTGGTCGTTCCATCACCATGTTTTGGCCGCAAACCCCGCCCATAGGAGAGTGAGGTAAAGTTGCGGGGCGAACAGGGGCTCGCCGTCCGATTGGCTCGGGCGGCTATAGCTTCACGGGATGGGATGGTCATGTTGAAAGTTGCGTTGGGCCTGATGTCATTGGGGGCCTTGTTCGCCGCCACGCCGGCACTGGCTCATGGTCAGGAAATCGCCAATGATCTCGATCGTTGCGGCGCCTCGGCCAGAGGTCCGGCTGTGCTGGTGGACGTGCGCGGCTTTGCGGCCGCCACCGGTTCGGTCCGCGTGCAATCCTACCCCGCCACGCGGGCGGCCTGGCTGGCCAAGGGAGGTTGGCTGAACCGGATCGATTCGGCTGTGCGGCCGAGCAACGGCGCCATGCGCTTTTGTATGCCGGTGCCTGAGGCGGGACGCTACGGCATCGCCGTACGGCATGATCGCGACGGCGACGGCAAGACCGACATCGCGCGCGACGGCGGGGGGTTTTCGAACAATCCGGCGCTCAGCATCTTCAATCTGGGCAAGCCATCGGTCGACAAAGCCACATTTTATGCGGGACCGGGCGTAACCAAAATTACTATCACCCTCAAATATATGTGATCTCATAAAATGGTCTGTGTCGCGCTTCTGTCCAATCCGAAATCGACCGGTAACCGCCAGACCCTTCCGCGTGTGCGCAGCTATTGCGCCAGCAATCCCGACATCTTCCATTATGAGGTGGAGCATGTCGACCAGATCGGCCGCGCGCTCCAGACGATCGCGCGGGTCGATCCCGCCGTTATCGTCATCAATGGTGGCGACGGCACGGTTCAGGCGGCGCTGACCGAACTCTATCAGGGCGAGCATTTTCACGGGCGCGTGCCGCCCATCGCCGTGCTTCCCAATGGCAAGACCAACCTGATCGCGCTCGACCTTGGCATTCATGGCGACCCGATCAAGGCGCTGGCGCGGATCGTGGAGATCGCCAAGGCCGGCGTCGGCGATCATGTCGTGGCGCGCGAACTGATCGCGCTGTCCGATGGCCAGGTGGGTTCGCGACCGGTGCTGGGCATGTTCCTGGGTGGGGCGGGTCTCGCAGATTATATCCTTTATTGCCGCAATCAGATCTATCCACTGGGTCTGTCCAATGGGCTCAGCCATTTCCTGACTGCGCTGGCGGTGCTGGCTTCGGTTATGTTCGGGCTTCGCGCTCGCTTCCTGCCCCCCTCGACCCGCCCGGTGCGAATTTCGCTCATTCGCGAAGGGCAACTGGTCGGGCGCTTTTCAGTGTTGATCGTCACCACATTGGAACGGCTGCTGCTTGGCTCGCGCCCCGGGGAAAGCCAGCGCGGCAATATGAAACTGATGGCGGTGGATCAGACCGGACCTGCCCTGCTTCGCCTGTTCTGGGCCAGCCTGTTCCGCCGCATGGGGAAGGGCAAGATGCAGGGCATCCATCTGGAACAGGGCGATACTATTCGTATCGAGGGCGATCGCAGCAGCGTGATCCTGGATGGCGAACTGTTCCAGGCAGCGGAAGGCAGGCCGATTGTGCTTCGCTCTACCGAGCCGGTGCCTTTCCTGCGCCTCGCCGCCTGAGGCCGATCAGGCGCGGGGCGGTTTCCCGCCCTTGAGCGCCTGCGCCAGCGAGATCGTCGCACTGCCGCGTCGCGCGGGCTTTGTCTGGCTCGCATCCGGCTTCCATCCGCTAAGATAGACGATCGCCATTTGCTCGGCGGTGCGCCCGTCAGGGTCCGCCGCCGCAGAAAAATGGCTCGCCGCAGCCATCATCGCCTCGCGCCCGATCATCGCCGGTCGCGCCGCCAGTATATTGCCCGCACCCATGCCGCGCAGATCGTGCATCAATGCCAAAATGTCGCCATAGCGCACGGTCAGCGTTTCCCCATCCGCCACGGGCATGGCGAAACCGGCGCGAGTCAATAAGTCTCCGGCCGAGCGAATATCCACCTGTGGATGAATATGCGGGGCCGCCCGGTCGCCTTCTCCTGCCATCAGCGCAGCACGCAGCCGGGGGAGCGTGCCCGCCCCGGTGAAGGCGGCCAGCATCAGGCCATCGGGTTTCAGCACGCGGCGCATCAGGATCAGCGCACCGGGCAGATCGTTGACGCTGTCGAGCGTCCCGCAGGCCATCACCAGATCGAAACTGTCGTCGGCAAAGGGCAGGGCATCCTCATCCGCCTGCACGCCGCCTGCCGCCCGCGCCGCAGCATAGCCCGGATCGACGCAGAAAACCTGCTTGCCCATCGCCTCCAGGGCCGCCTTGGCGCTGCCGTCCGGGCAGCCGATCACCAATGCCCGCGGCAGGTCTCGCCGCACATCCGCCAGTCGATCGAGCAATTCATGCAGCATGGCGATGTAAAGAAAGTCGTGATCCGAAAACCCCGCTACCATGCGATCCCGACGCAAGGTGCGCAGCCTGCGATCGAAAATGTCGGTCCCGTCTGTATCGCCACTCATCATGGCGGGCCTTGTGCATGGCGGGAGAAGCAGGAACAAGAGCCGATCATGATGCTCGTTCGGCTCCTCCGCTCCGCCCTCGCTCCAGCGATCGATTACGCGCTGCCGCCGCGCTGCCCCGGATGCGGCGCGATCGTCGCGGCGGACGACGCCTTCTGCCTCACCTGCTGGTCCGGTATGCGCTTTCTGGGCCTCCCCTGCTGTGCCCGATGCGGCGTGCCGTTCGATCACGACATGGGGGCAGACGCCTTGTGCGGCGCGTGCCTCGCGGACCCCCCGCCTTTCGATAGCGCACGGGCGGTGCTGGCCTATGGCGATGTCGCGCGCACGGTAGCGCTGCGGCTGAAATATGGGCGGCGGCTGGGGCTGGCGCGGTTGATCGCGCGGCATATGGCGCGCCATATCCCCCTCGACGCCGGCGAGCGCGCGCTGATCGTACCGGTGCCGCTGCATCGCTGGCGATTGTGGTGGCGCGGGTTCAACCAGTCTGCGCTGATCGCGGATCATCTGTCCCGGCTGTCGGGCCTGCCGGTGGACAAGCTGGCGCTGAGCCGTATCCGGCGGACGCAGCCCCTGCGTGGCATGAACCCGAAGATGCGGGCGAACGCGGTGAAGGGCGCCTTTGCGCTCGAGCCCGGTCATGATTTCAAAGGCCGCTCGATCCTGCTGATCGACGATATCCACACCAGCGGCGCGACTGCGGCTGCCTGCGCCCGGACGCTCAAGCGGGGCGGGGCGGCCAGCGTACATCTGCTCTGCTGGGCGCGCGTCCTGCCGCTGAGCGACGCGGCGATTGACAAAGTGGCTCCAAGCCCCAATTTCGCTGACATATAGGAGGTGACGGCATCACATGGCGAAGGTCGAAATCTATACCAAGGCGTTTTGTGGCTATTGCGCGCGGGCGAAAGCATTGCTGAATGGCAAGGGCGTCGCATTCGAGGAATATGACATCGGCATGGGCGGCCCCAAACGCGCCGAGATGCTGGATCGCGCCAGCGGTGGCAGCACCGTGCCGCAAATCTTCATTGACGGGCGGCATATCGGCGGCAGCGACGACATGGCGGCACTCGACCGAAAGGGGCAGCTGGACCCGCTGCTGGGCCTCTGACCGCCATGCGTGCGGCTCTCTTCCAGATGACGAGCGGGATCGATCCGGTCGCCAACGCCGCCGCCATTGCGGAAATGGCGGCGCGCGCAAAGGGGGAGGGCGCGGACATGCTCTTCACGCCCGAAATGGCCGGCTATCTCGACCGTGACCGTAAGCGGGCAGCAGCGACGTTGCGAAACGAGCAGGACGATCCGGTTCTGGCCGTCGTGCGCGACGCTGCGGCCAGGCAAGGCTTGTGGGTGCATATCGGATCACTGCCGCTCAAGGATGAACGCAGCGATGGGCGCTGGGCCAATCGCAGCTTCATGATCGACGACAGCGGTGAAATCCGCGCCCGCTATGACAAGATCCATTTGTTCGACGTGGACCTGGCGACGGGTGAAAGCTGGCGCGAGTCCTCAGTCTATGGGCCCGGCGAACAGGTGGTCGTGGTCGACACGCCCTGGGTGCGTATGGGCCTGTCCATATGTTACGACATGCGTTTCCCCGACCTTTATCGCGCACTGACCAATGCGGGCGCGACCATTTTGCTGGCCCCTGCGGCTTTCACCGTGCCGACCGGGCAGGCGCATTGGCATGTCCTGTTGCGCGCGCGGGCGATCGAGGCGGGTTGTTTCGTCCTAGCCGCCGCGCAGGTGGGCACCCATGCCGACGGGCGCGAGACCTATGGGCACAGCCTGATCGTCGATCCGTGGGGCGAGGTGCTGCTCGACATGGGGCGCACAGCAGGACTTGCGCTTGCCGATCTCGACCTGTCGCGCGTAGAGGATGTGCGAAGCCGTGTGCCTGCCATCGCAAACCGGCGCGCTATTCCCAGGGACATTTTACTGACGTGATCGTGTTCGACCTCAAATGCCAGTCCCATAATCATATCTTCGAAGGCTGGTTCGGTTCCAGCGCCGATTTCGAGGACCAGAAGGCGCGCGGGCTGCTGCTTTGTCCATTATGTGGCGATGTGGACGTGAGCAAGGCGGTGATGGCGCCAGCCGTCAGCGCCAAGGGCAATAGTCGCGCGGCCAAGCCCGCGCCTTCCCAAGAGCCGGCAACCGCCGTGGCGACGGGGGGCGATGAATCGCGTCTGCGGGCGCTCATGGAAGGACTGGCGCAGGCGCAGAAGAAGGCGCTGGAAGGATCGACCTGGGTCGGCCGCGGATTTGCCGAGCAGGCACGTGCCATGCATTATGGCGAACAGCCGCGCCAGGGCATCCATGGCGAAGTCGCGCCCCAGGAAGCCAAGGCGCTGATCGCAGAAGGCGTGGAAGTCGCTCCGCTGCCGTTTCCGGTCATCCCCCCCGAAGCGAAGAATTGACCGCCGCCCCCGCGCATAATAGAGCAGCGCCGGGCACCCGTAGCTCAGCAGGATAGAGCATCAGATTCCTAATCTGAGGGCCATGGGTTCGAATCCCGTCGGGTGCACCACTCTTTTACCGTGTCGTACCTGATACCAAGATTGGGGCCCGTATAGGATTTATTAAACAATAGCAGTGTGTTATGTCTAATGTCCAAGGGCTTAGGATGGTCGCCAGATGTAGGAAGCGATAGTTCGGCCTTGGGGCGGTGTCGCGCGATATCGCCGCACAGGCAGCACGCGGTTGGGCGGATCATGTGGCCCGCCATTGCGGACTGGTCGGTGCCTGGCGGAGGCATATGCCGGCCATTGTCCGGCTCCTTACCGATTAGAATCTCATCATCCGTAAGAGGACAAGATTTGCCGGTCCCGGCCTTGACGGTGACAGCTTCCTAGCAAGCCGCACGATATATGCGCAAAGCCTGGCGAGCGCTCTGCCTCAATCGGGCACTTGCGAGCGGGAAGCAAAATGTTCGCCACCAGCAGGTAAGCGCGAAGAATCAGGCGGGTTTGGACAGGCGGCGGCTATTGGCCGTCACTTTGGTCCGATAATGGCGAATGACTTTCTGCACGCTCGCCAAAGGCGTGCCGCCCAACTGACCGAACGCCGCGTCCGTTTGCAATTTTGCCGCAGATTTCATCTTTTCGGAAATCATCAGCATGATTTCGTCATTGGCGGCCGTGCCGCCCGCCGCCACCTTGGCGATGCGCAGTCCGATGACGGTCGACGCTTCTACGCCCAGTGCCCATGTCTCCATGGCCGCGTCGGCCCAAGCGCTACAGGTTTTCAAATACATGGTAATTCCTTGCACGGACGTGATAGTGTCGATCAACGCGCGACGCACGAGATTGGCTTCGGCCGACGATAAAAGGAACCTTTCCGAACGGCAAGCTGGGAAGGTCGCGGCGCCCTGGACGAAACCGGCCTTGAGCGAGATTATTTGAGCGCAGCGACGCGCCAATTAGGACTTGCGCCTACTGGCCGCTACATATCGGAGCCGCTCATCGCTAAAAGGAATGCCGACTTGGTAGCTGAAATTCCCAAAGTCCATATGTGGCATTCCGAGCATCTGCGTCTGGCGGTGACGGCGGCCGGAGTGGCGCTGTGGGCCTGGAACGTCGATTCGGATGCGTTTACGATGGATGAGCGCGGCTTTGAGCTATGGGGCCTGCCGTGGCGGGAAACAGTCACCTTCGAGCAGTTGTCCGCGCATATCCACCCCGCCGATCGTGACCGGGTTCGATCGGCCTTCGCCGCGACGCGCGCGGTGCTTGGCCGCTACGAAACCGACTTCCGCATCATGATCGGCGAGGAGGTCCGCTGGATTTCGGCGCGCGGGCAGGGCGAGGATGTGGGGATCGTCGGGCGGACGATGTTCGGGATATTCCTTGACGTGACCGGTCGCAAACAGGCCGAAGAAGGCAGTGAACTGCTCGCCGGCGAGATGAGCCACCGGGTCAAGAACATCCTTACGATCGCGGCGGGGCTCACCGCGATCACCTCCCGTTCGGCCCATAATACGCAGGAAATGGCCCGCGAACTCACCGAACGGCTTCATGCCCTTGGTCGCGCCCACGATCTCGTCCGGCCGCTCCCCAACGGGCAGGGCAACGCGGCCCTGCTCGGGGACCTGCTCTCGGTTCTTTTGGCCCCGTACGACGATATGGGCGCGTTCAAAGGCCGCATTCGCGTCGCCGTCGAACGTATGGGAGTGGGGGAGGCCGCCGCGACCGGCCTTGCGCTCGTTGTCCATGAACTCGCCACCAATTCCATGAAATATGGCGCATTGTCGGTGCCGACCGGCACGCTCGACGTGTCGAGTACGGCGGAGGGCGAGAATGTCGTCCTCAAATGGCTCGAAAGAGGGGGGCCTCCCGTCGAGGCTCCCGATGGCGCCGAAGGATTCGGCAGCAAACTCGTGCGCCGCAGCGTCTCGGGGCAACTTGGCGGATCGATCGACTATGAATGGTCGGAAGGCGGGCTGATCGTCACGCTGCGGATGAACCGGGGCCGACTGTCATCCTGAAGCGCGATCACTGCTCAACCTTATTGGCGTGACTCGATCGCCGCGAGCCCCTATGCACCCGCGCCGATGCAGTCGATCCGCACCGCCTTTATCCGCCATCGCGCGCTTTGCATCATGCTGATGGCAGCGGTGCTGTGCCTCAAGGCACTGGTCCCGACAGGCTATATGGTCGTGCAGGACGCCAGGATCCTGACGGTCCAGATCTGCGCCGATGCGACCGGCCAGATCATGACGACGCAGATCGCCATTCCGATGGAGCGCAAGGCCGGCGGGCAACAGCGCGATCATGGCAAAGGCGAGGACGTCTGTCCTTATTCCGCGCTGTCGATGCTGTCTCTCGCCAGTGTCGACGCAGTGCTGCTGGCGGTTGCGATCGCACTGATCCTGGCGCTTGGCATTGCGCCCGTGCGGCAAAGCGGGGCATGGCGGGTTCCCTATCTTCGCCCTCCCTTGCGTGGTCCGCCGGCGCTGATCTGACGCTGCGGTCGCGCTGACGGCTGCTGCTTTTTCGGCCGATCGCTCGTGCGAGCCGGTCGTTTCTTCTGCCATGTTCGCGGCGGCCGGATGGCCCGGACAGCCGCCACTCGTCCAAAAAAATCACGAACAGGGACTATTCCCATGCGCTCATCCATCATCGCCCTTGCGGCGGCCAGTCTGGTCGCGACGCCGGCTTTCGCTGAAGACTCCGAAGCGTCGCGAGACCCGATCATCGTCACAGGCCAGCGCCACAACGCCAGCATCGAACAGGCACCCTCGACGCATGTCGCCGTCACGCAGGAGGAGATCGCCCGCAAGGTCAACGCCGTCAGCGTCGAGGATATGATCAAATATCTGCCCAGCCTCGTCATTCGCAAACGCCATATCGGCGACAATTTCGCGCCCATCGCGACGCGTACGTCGGGTCTTGGCGCTTCGGCACGCAGCCTCATCTATGCCGACGGCGCGCTGCTATCGGCGCTCATCGCCAATAATAATGGCAATGGCAGCCCGAGATGGTCGCTGGTGACGCCCGAAGAGATCGAGCGGATCGACATCCTCTACGGGCCGTTTTCGGCCGCTTATTCGGGCAACAGCATCGGTACGGTAGTCAACATCACGACCCGCCTGCCGGAAAAGCTGGAGGCGCGCGCCACGGCGCTCGTCAATGTCCAGCAATATAGTCTTTACGGAACGAACCGGACGCTGCCGACGCGGCAGTTTTCCGGCTCCATCGGCGACCGCTTCGGGCCCCTTTCGCTGTTTGGCAGCGTCACGCGGACGATTGCGAACAGCCAGCCGGTCAGCTTCATATCCATCGGCGGAACCGCCGATCCGGCCGGCACGACCGGCGGTTATGCGGATGTCAGCCGCATCGGTGCGCCGATCCGTATATTGGGTGCGGGCGGCCTCGAACATCATGTGCAGGATACATGGAAGCTGAAGGCCGCGCTCGATCTCGGTGCGGGCGTCAGCCTGCGATATGTGCTTGGCCTGTGGACCGACGATACCCGGGGCACCGTCGACACCTATCTGCGCAGCGCGACCGGCGCACCCTCTTTCGCCACGGCTAATATTGGCACGACCGCCGGGTTCAACTCGGCCGTCTACCGGCGCGACGCGCGTCATTTATCTCACGCGGTCTCGCTTCAGGGCGATTCGCCCCGGCTCGACTGGCAGGTGATCGGCACGTCTTATGACTACGCCCGCGACCGGCAAAGCAATCCTTCGACGGCGACGAGCGGGGCGACGGTCAACCGGCTGCCCGTCGCCTTTGCCGGCGGCCCCGGCACGATCCAGCGGCAGGACGGCACCGGCTGGCTGACACTGGATGCTAAAGCGGCCCTGCATCTGGGGCCGGACGATGCGCATATTCTGAGCATAGGGGGGCATGCTGATCGCAATACGCTGCGGGCGGCAACCTATCTGGCGTCCAACTGGCTGGACGACGCGACGGAAGGCGCGCTCAGCACGACCTCGCGCGGCCGAACCCGCACGCTCGCGCTCTGGGCGCAGGATGTCATCGGGCTCGCGCCTCAGTTGTCGCTGACCCTGGGCGCGCGGCACGAATGGTGGCGCGCCTGGGGCGGCTTCAATCAGGTCGCGTCCGGCGCATCCGTCATTCAGCCCGAGCGGCGCTTTTCGGGTATCTCGCCCAAGGCGTCGCTGGAATGGCGGCCCGCCTCCCAATGGAGCGCGCGCCTGTCGCTGGGTCAGGCGTGGCGCCTGCCGACGGTCGGCGAACTTTATCAGGCGACCAGCGTCGGGGTGCTGCTCACCAATCCCAACCCCAATTTGCGTCCCGAGCGCGCCCGGTCGGCCGAACTGGCGATCGACCATCATGATGATCGCGGCTCGGTGCGGCTGTCGCTGTTCAACGAGATTATCGATGACGCGCTGATTTCTCAGACCGGCATCGTCGGCGGCACCGGGATCAGCGCGACATTCGTGCAGAATGTCGATCGCACGCGCGCCCGTGGCGTGGAACTGGCGATCGACCGGCGCGATATCGTGCCGCATTTCGATCTGCAAGGCAGCGTCACCTATGCCGACGCCGTGACGAGCCGCAACAGCGTATTCCCGGCGGCTGAAGGCAAGTTGCTGCCAAGCGTGCCGCACTGGAAAGCGACGGCGGTCGTAACCTGGCGGCCGAGTAAGGAATTTTCGCTGACGACCGCTGCGCGCTATGCCAGCCGTAACTATGCGACGCTGGACAATAGCGATAGCGTTGGGAACACTTATCAAGGCTTCTATAAATATTTCGTGGTGGATGCCCGCGCACAGTTCCGCGTCACCGACCAGTTCAACTTTGCGTTAGGCGTCGACAATCTGGGCAACCGGAAATATTTCCTGTTCCACCCCTTCCCGCAACGCTCGTTCACGGCCGAAGTGAACTGGAAGTTATAGGGCAAGGAGCGCCCCGCCTGCCGAATTCCGGTCGGGCGGGGCCAACCCATCCTCATTCCAGATAGTGCGCGCGCAGGGCGGCCAGATCGACCCGGCTCAAGCCGATCTCCTGTTGCAGATAGGCGTCGACCGATCCCCAGCGCTGGTCGATCGCCTGAAAGGCAAAGGTCAGGAACGGCGTGCCGTCCGTCGTCGTCAGCGGCTTGGCCGTGGCGAATGCCGGGTCTTTCTGCATCCGGGCGAAGTAACCAGCGACCGGGTTGGTCTGCGCCATCGCCTCGCTGATCGGCGATAATTCCCATTGCGGGCGGCGCGACGGCGTCGAAAGCAGATAGTCGGCGTAGATGGTCTCGCGCGGGACGCCCAGCGCGCTCAGGATGATCGCAGTGGTGAAGCCCGTACGGTCCTGACCGGCTGAACAATTGTAAAGTACCGGCCCTTCCTGCGAGAGCAGTTTGCGAAACACCAGTCGCATTTGCGGCGCCAGCTGGATCGGGAAAGCCCGATAGCCATTCGTCATGCCGGCCGAAGCCTGGCTGGGCTCGGTCGCGTTGAGCGACATGCTTTTGAATATGCCCGCCATCGAATAGCCGACCGCATTATAGGGAATGCCGTCGAGCTTCGTCGGCGCGAAAACGCGCTCTTCATCGGATCGCAGGTCTACGAGATTGGCGATGCCCAGGCCCTTGACCTGCTGCACGTCGGTCTCCGTAAACATCGGCTGTCCGCCCGAACGATAGATCATGCCCCAGCGCACATGCTTGCCGCCGGCCGCCGGATAGCCGCCGATGTCACGCAAGTTGGAGCCTTGCTGGAGCGGCAGCACCCGCTCGGCGACGCGCACCAATGCTTTGGTGCGGGCGTCGCGCAAAAGGAAATAGGGGCGGCTCCCGTCCGCCAGCGTCACGACATGGACGCCATCCGCATCCCTCGACGAAATCAGCTTGACCGATGCTGCCGGCGCATCGGCGCGATCGGCCTGCAGGACGTCGACGGGATCAGCATCCTTCCAGCGAATTTCCAGGCGATCGGGCGCTATACGCTCGACCGTGGGCGTGGTGATCGTTCCGGCCAGTGCCGGCGCCATCGTCGCGGCCAGCGGCAGCGCCAGGATCGCCACTGCTTTTGCAAAATCCGTCATCCTGTTTCCTTTCCCGCTCATATGAGCGCCATAGTCACAGCCTATGTCGGTTGCATGACGGGCGGTGGTTCCGACGCGCCGGGCCTGGCCACTGTCGTGCCGCACGGTTGACCGTTGCTCAAGGTCGCTCCGTGTCTTTCGCGGAAAACTTGATGGAAAATGACTTCACCCTGACATAGTTGAACGCGATAGGGCGCTTGAACAGCTAGACCCGCGGACACAGAATGGGGGCTGGGTTCGCCGACGATGGAGAGTGACTTGACCATCCTCACGATCGATTTCGAAGCGTCGTGCCTGCCCCGGCATGGGCGCTCCTTCCCGATCGAAGTCGGTCTGGCCGGCCCGGCGATGGTGCGAAGCTGGCTGATCCGCCCGAGCGACGACTGGTTTGGCTGGGACTGGACGGCGGAGGCGGAAGCGCTGCACGGGCTCAGCCGCGAACGGATCGCGCGCGAAGGCCAGTCAGTGGACATGGTGCTGCGCGAACTCGCGGCGCTCGTTGACGGTTTCTGCGTCGTCGCCGACAGCGTGCTCGATCAATATTGGCTTGAAACGCTCGCCATTGCTGCGAGAACCACTGCGCCCTTTGCGATCGATCATGTCGCCCAGCTGCTCGACGAACGGCAGATCGATGAGGCCGGCATCATGGCGGCGGTCGCCTATGCCGACGCGCACCATCCCGCGCGACACCGCGCGGCCTGCGATGCGCAATGGCTGCAAGCGGTGGTTTCCCACGCGCTGCGGGAAACGCCGGAAGCCGCGCCCGCACCACGACTTTACATGGTGGAATCGCTTTGCTGAAGCCGGGCCATTGATGGCCGCCAGCAATGATTTGTTACGGTCGACAAATTCCAGAGACAATCACGACGCCTAAATCCTGCGTGACCGCCCGGCAGATTGCCGGATGTTTTCGGTCGCAAAGGAGAATTCCCCATGTTCCTGACCCTCGCATCGGGCATCGCGCTCGCGACGCTGTCGAACCCCGTCCATAATGCCCGGATCGACCATGCGTCGACCGCCTATACCGCCGCTTATCAAACGCAATCGACGCTGCATCTCGAACAGGTCAACGCTGTTCACCCGATGCGCGAGGCCCAGCCGCGCTGCCGCTGGAAGGCAGATCTCGTCGTCCATCGCGCGGTGCAGGGGCAGGGCGCATCCCTCGCCGCGCTGAGCAAGCCGATCCATAACTTCGCCCCGCTGGCCGGCACCTATGCCGGCGGCTGCGCCAGTGCTCGCCCCCAGATCGAAGCCGCTATCGCGCGCCATTCGCAAGCGCGCGCCGCTGAAGCGGCTGCCATCGCCCAGCAGGACCGGACCGTGCTGGTCGGTGAACTGGACGGCATCCATGCGCTGACCGTCAAGGGCGGATGAGCCCACCGCTGATCCTGATTGCCGAGCGGCAGAGAGACGCGCGCCTTGAGGTGCGTCAGTCCTTGGAGCAGAGCGGGTTTCGCGCTCTGCCTGCCGCCTCGGCGGCCGATATCTGGCGCGCCATGGATGAGATGATCGTCGGTGCGGTGGTGCTCGACACCGATCTGCGCGGACCCGATGGCATGGATTTGTGCCGCGATGTCCGCGAACGCAGCGACGTGCCGATCATCCTGGTCGGGGCGCACAGCAGCGAGGTCGACCGGGTGGTCGGGCTGGAGCTTGGCGCCGACGACTATCTCGCCAAACCCTATTCGACGCGCGAACTGGCGGCGCGGCTGCGCGCCGTGCTGCGCCGCCGCAGGCGAGGGGAGGCGGTGGGCACGCATCGTCAGACCGAGGCGCATTTCGATGGCTGGATCGTCGACTTCGCGCGTCGTGAAATCCGCGATCCGGGCGGTGCCATCGTCGAGTTGACGGCGGCGGAATTTTCGCTGCTGGCGGCGATACTTGATCATCCGCAGCGGGTGATTGCGCGGGCAAGGCTCATGGAAATGGCGGGAGTTCGCGCCGCGCCGTCGTCCGACCGGAGCATCGACGTGCTCATCAGCCGCTTGCGACGCAAGCTGACCTATCAGCACAGCAGCGCCCCGATCGTTACCGTGCGCGGCGCCGGCTACATGTTCAGCGCAACTGTTCAATGGCGCTGAATGGCGCAGACATGATTTTTAACAAAGCCGCTGCGCCGCAGCAAAGCCCGTTCCCTATCCTATGATCAGCAGCCGGTCCGCCCCCTGACCGGTTCAGCCAAAGGATGGATTTATGAACGAGCTCATCGGTCGCGTGTTCGATTTCGAGAAGCGGGTCTTCCCGGATCAGAGCGCGCTCTACAACCGGCTCGCCAGCGATGGACAGAGCCCCAAGGCGCTCATGATTTCTTGCGCCGACTCCCGTATCGTGCCTGAACATATCATGCAGGCGAACCCCGGCGACCTGTTCGTTTGCCGGAACGCCGGCAACATCGTCCCGCCCCATGCAAGCCAGCTCGGCGGCGTGACGGCCACGGTCGAATATGCCGTCATGGTTTTGGGCGTGCGCGACGTCATCGTATGCGGCCATAGCGATTGCGGCGCGATGAAGGCGCTTGCGACCGACGCCGATCTGACGGCCATGCCTAATGTCGCCGCCTGGCTGCGCCATTCCCATGCAGCGCAAAAACTGTGTCGGGAAAGTTACCCCAGCGATATCGATGACGCGGAAAAGCTGCGCAACATGGCGCTGGAAAATGTGGTGGTGCAGCTGTCGCATCTGCGCACCCATCCGTCGATCGCATCGGGCATCGCTCGCGGAGAGATCGCGCTGCATGGCTGGTATGTCGATATCCATGCCGGGCAGGTGCTCGGCCTTGATGGCGATACCGGCCGGTTCATGCCGCTGCGCGAAGACATGCCCCTGCCAGTAGCGCTGCCGCATGCACGCCGTCTTGCGGCCGGCTTCGATTACGCCCAGGCGGCGGAGTAACCCCCATGATCAAGGCTCTTTCCGGCGGCAGTTTCAGCCGTGACTTCACCGCGTCCATCGTCGTGTTCCTGGTGGCGATGCCACTGTGCATGGGCATCGCCATAGCGTCCGGCGTACCCCCGGAAAAGGGCCTGATCACCGGCATCATCGGCGGTCTCGTCGTCGGTCTTCTCGCGGGATCGCCGCTTCAGGTCAGCGGCCCGGCCGCGGGCCTTGCCGTCATCGTGTTCGAAATCGTGCGCGATCACGGTCTGTCCGCACTTGGACCCATCCTGATCCTTGCCGGCGCGATTCAGGTCGTCGCCGGCATCCTGCGCGTCGGCGGCTGGTTTCGCGCCATATCCCCGGCGGTCGTTCATGGCATGCTCGCGGGCATCGGCGTGCTGATCGTCGTCGGGCAGTTCCATGTTCTGTTCGATCACAAGCCCTTGCCGAGCGGCTTGGCCAATCTGGTTGCGATGCCCGGCAAGCTTCTGGGCCTTGGCGATCAGGATATGGCCACGGCCTTTGCCGTCGGCCTGCTCACGATCGGCTCAATGCTGGGATGGGAGAAATTCCGGCCGGCCTCGATGAAGCTGGTGCCCGGCGCCCTGGTCGGCGTTTTGGTAGCGACGATCGCGGCCTTCGCTCTTGGCCTTTCCGTCGCCCGCGTCACGGTGCCCGAATCCATCGTCGCCGCCATCAGCCTGCCCGAGCAGGGACTGCTGGCGCAACTTTTGAACCCTGCGATCCTCACGACGGCGCTCGCTATCGCTTTCATCGCGAGCGCGGAGACGCTGCTGTCCGCGGCGGCAGTGGACCGGATGCACGACGGTCCGCGCACCGATTACAACAAGGAATTGCGCGCACAGGGTGTCGGCAACCTGCTGTGCGGCTTTGCCGGCGCGCTGCCGATGACCGGCGTGATCGTACGCAGTTCCGCGAATGTTCAGGCCGGGGCCATGACTCGGCTGTCCACCATATTGCATGGCGCGTGGATATTGGGCTTCGTCGCCTTGCTGCCCTGGCTGCTGCGGGAAATCCCGATGGCGGCGCTGGCGGGCATATTGGTGGTGACGGGCGTCCGGCTCGTCAGCTTCGATCATGTCCGGCATCTGATGCATCAATATGGACCGCTGCCCGCGATCGTGTGGGCGGCGACGCTGATCATGGTCGTGGCGACCGATTTGCTGACGGGCGTGCTGGTCGGCCTCGCGCTTTCGCTGGTGGAACTCGTGCCGCACATGCGAAAGCTCGGCCTCAGGCTGGATGAGGGCAGCCGGGGCGATGCGCATGAAATGGCGTTCAGCGGATCGGCGACCTTCCTCACCCTGCCCAAGCTGTCGGCGCGGCTGGAGGCGATGCCCGCGCGGGCGCTGGTGGTCCTCAATCTGGAGCGACTGGCGCATATCGATCACACCAGCGCGGAAATGCTAAAGGAATGGGTGGATCGCCGGCGCGGGACCGGTGCAGAGGTCCAATTGTTCGGCGCGAGTGAAAAGATGCGTCGGCTGGTCGTTCAATGACATTTCATATTCCGCCACTATATAGAAACCAATTAGAAACATTTGGACATTCAACAGAAAATAACAGTGCCGTAAATATCACGCGCGCATAATAACAGAATATAGGTCGTCAAAACCTCTTTATTCATGCCGCACTGCACAATAACAATGAATGCGTCGCTCATATTCACGGCAATATTCACAGATCGATGGAATGGGCGGACGCAGGAAGGAACATTTCTTTTCCAAAGGGGAATGTTCATGAAATATCAAATCGCCTGTGCCGCACTGGCGCTTATGTCCAGCGCGCCGGCCTTTGCCCAGGAAGAGCCAGCAAAGCCAATCACCGTCACGGGCAGCGTGGGCCTGGTGTCAGATTATCGCTTCCGGGGCGTTTCGCAGTCCGACAAGGGCATGGCCGTTCAGGGTGGCCTTACGGTCACGCATGAAAGCGGCCTTTATGCCGGCACCTGGGGTTCGAACCTCGGCGGCTGGGGCCGGTTCGGCGGTTCCAATATGGAACTCGACCTGTTCGCGGGCTATGCCATTCCGCTGGGCGGCGCGACCCTCGACGTCGGTCTGACATGGTATATGTATCCGTCGGGCGCCGACACGACTGACTTCGCTGAGCCCTATATCAAGCTGTCGTCGCAGATGGGACCGGTCAAGGGCCTGCTCGGCGTCGCCTACGCGCCCAAGCAGAAGGCTTTGGGAACGGTTTGCAGCGACTCCGCGTGTACGATCTTCGATCCGGGCGACAAGGGCGACAACCTCTATATCTGGGGTGATGTGAGCGGTGCGATCCCGAACACGCCGGTAACGCTGAAGGCGCATCTGGGCTATTCCGACGGCAATCCGGGCCTTGGTCCGCGTGGCACCTCGATCGCGCCGACCGGCAAATATCTCGACTGGATGGTCGGCGCCGATGCCGCCATTCCGGGGACGCCACTGACGGTCGGTATCGCTTATGTCGACACGGACATTTCGAAGTCCGACCGCGCCTATCTGGCGGGGGCCTTCGAGGTTCTGGAAAACAGCAAAGGGAACGGCAAGTCGATTTCGAGCGGCCAGGTGGTCTTTTCGGTAACCGCTGCTTTCTGATGCCCGTGCCGGACCCGGTTCGCCGGGTCCGGCATAATTTCCTAAGCATGACAAATTGTTGCTGCGCCTTCAGCGCCCCGTTTCGGCAGCCAGGTCTGGTTGACCCTCGATAGGTCGACCCCTATCTCGCAACAGCATGAACCCTTTACTTTGCCAGCCTTCATGACCGCGCCGTCCATCATTCTGGTCGAAGACGATCCGCCGCTGCGCACCCTGACGGCACGGGCGCTTCAGGAGCATGGCTATGAAGTGCGGCCCGCATCCTCCGGCCCGGAAATGTGGATCGCGCTTGAAGCAGGACCAGCCGATCTCGTCGTTCTCGACGTCATGTTGCCAGGCACCAACGGCATCGACCTGTGCCGCCAGTTGCGCCGCAAGAGCGACGTGCCGATCATCTTCATCAGCGCCAAGGGCAGCGAGACCGACAGGATCGTCGGGCTGGAACTGGGCGCCGACGATTATCTCCCCAAGCCTTTCGGCACCCGCGAACTGATCGCCCGCATCCGCGCGATCCTGCGCCGCGTCGGCGTCGAGCGCGGGCCGGACGATCATCGCGAAACCGAAGCACGCTTCGATGGCTGGAGCGTCAACTTCCCGCGGCGCGAGCTTCGATCCCCGACCGGCGGGATCGTCGACCTCACGGGCGCGGAATTCGATCTGCTGGTCAGCTTCCTCAGCCACCCGCAGCGGGTCATCGCGCGCGAGCGCCTGATCGAACTGTCCCGCACCCGCATGGGCGACAGTTCGGACCGCAGCATCGACGTGCTGGTCAGCCGGTTGCGCCGCAAGCTGTCGACGCAGGAACAAGGTGCGCCGATCACCACCGTTCGCGGCGTCGGTTATATGTTCAATGCCGAGGTCAGCCGCGCTTGAGGCGGCATGTCAGCCGGTCGCTCGGCCTTGTCGGCCGATTGTTCGCGATCCTGCTGCTGACGCTGACGCTGGAATTCGCCGTCGGCACGCTGATCTATGAGCGCGCCAGCCAATTGTCCCTGCAGGATGATGACGCCCGCCGGCTGGCCGAACATCTCGTCATCGCGCGCAAGCTGATCGCAGAACAGCCGCCCGAGGACCGGCGCACGCTCGCGATTCAGCTCACCACCGATCGCTACGACATTCACTGGACGCCCACGTCCCCGCCCGCGCCGCCGCTCGCGCCCGAGCTGGAGCGGATGCGGCGGCAGATCGTCGCGTGGGAGCCTTCGCTCGAACAGGCGGGCTTGCGCCTGCGGCTGACTTCCCCGGGGCGAATGTCGGAAATCAGCGGTGGCATGCAACTGGCCGACGGCAGCTGGCTGCATTTCGGCATGCGACATGCCGGGGGACGCTGGGAATTCACGATCGGGCGCATGGGGCTGGCGCTCATTCCGGTCGTGGCTCTGCTCGTCGTCGGCGGCATCATGATCCGGCGGACGCTCGCGCCGCTGCGCGACCTGACCCGCGCGACCGAGCGGATTGGCCTGAGCGAACAGGTCGAGGTGCAGGAAGCGGGGGCCAATGACGTGCGCAACCTCATCCGCGCCTTCAACGCGATGCAGGAGCGCATTCACCGCCTGATTGCCGAGCGGACCGAAACGCTGGCGGCGGTCGGCCATGACCTGCGTACGCCGCTCGCGCGACTGCAATTGCGGCTGGACGATGTGCCCGACGCCGACTTGCGCAACGCGATGGGCGAAGACCTTGCCGAAATGGGCGAGATGATCGAATCGCTGCTTGCCTTTCTGGGGGGAGAGAAGGACCCGGAACTGCCTGCCCGCACCGACCTTGCCGTGACGCTGGCGACCATCGTCGATGAGTATCAGGATCAGGACCGGGACGTCACCTATGAAGGCCCCGATCATCTGGAACTGGTTGCGCGTCCTCATGCGCTGCGCCGTGCGATCGTCAATCTCGTGGAAAACGCGCTTCATTATGGCGAGCGTGCGCGGGTCTCGCTGATGGCCGATGGCGACCGGGCCGTGGTCAGGGTCGATGATGACGGCCCCGGCATCCCCGAAGACCGACTGGCCGACGTGCTGACGCCCTTCCTGCGGCTCGACACCGCGCGCAGCCGGAACACGCACGGGCTGGGCCTGGGTCTCGCCATCGTCGATCGCGCTGTCGCGCGCGAAGGCGGAGAGTTGGCGCTGATCAACCGGCCCGACGCGGGACTGCGGGCCGAAATCCGCCTGATGCGCAATCTTACGTCCATTACCGCCTGAGCGAGGCGCACAAACACAAACTCGGTCTGGACAAGCAAAACTCATTTACCCTTGCGTCGCTGGCCCGCTAATCGACAGGTCTGTTCACAAAGAGGCGCCCATGACGGCAGGCATCGAAGACGGGGACCGCATCCTCGAAGGCTATTGGGATATCGACCGGCTGGTAGCCGATCTTGGTGCGGCGCGCACACGCTGGCGGCAGGAGCAACAGCATCACGCCGAATATGGGGCGGAGGGATTCCCGTCGCGCGCTAACCTCACCAAGATCATGCTGTCGCTCTGCGGGGCGCTGTTCCCGCTGCGCCTCGGCCCCAGCTTCGTGCGGCTGCATAACGAGGACGCCTTCGTGGCGGAAACGCTCCAGACGGTGCTCAGTCGCCTGTACGGTCAGATCCGGCTGGAACTGATCTACGCCCTCAAGGGCGAGCCGGCTACGGTCGTCGATCGCGAAGCCGCCCGCATCATCAGCGGCTTTGCCCAGAGTTTGCCGGCCCTGCGCATATTGCTCGACACCGATGTCGACGCGGCCTTTCTGGGCGATCCCGCCGCGCGCAGCGTCGATGAGGTGCTGATCTGCTATCCGAGCATGCTCGCGATCATCCATCACCGGCTCGCGCACCGGCTGTATGATCTCGGCGCGCCGCTCGTGGCGCGGATCATTTCCGAAATCGCCCATTCGCGCACCGGCATAGACATTCATCCCGGGGCGACCATCGGCCGCAGTTTCTTCATCGATCATGGCACCGGCGTCGTCATCGGCGAAACCGCCATCGTCGGCGATCGGGTGCGGCTGTATCAGGGCGTGACGCTGGGCGCGCGCAGCTTCCCGGCCGACGAGAAGGGTGCGCTCGAAAAGGCGATTCCGCGCCATCCGATCATCGAGGACGATGTCGTCATCTACGCCGGCGCAACCATCCTTGGCCGCATCATCATCGGCAGCCGCTCGGTCATCGGCGGCAATGTCTGGCTGACCGAAAGCCTGCCCGCCGACAGCCAGGTGCGGCAGGCGCGGGCGCATTATGAAGTGACGAGCAGGGCCGAAGCCACTGCGCCCCATCGCGTCCACGCCCTTGTGGCGGATGGCGGCGACGGGATCGCACAGAATATCTAATTTTTTCCTGCGCAGGGAGGATTACCGCCGCGCGCAACTGTCGCCGCTGCCCGCGATCAGGTCGAGACAGCGGCCGTCGATCTCCACCGTGGGCACGGGCAAGCCGATCAACGCGGCGAGGCTCGGCATGATGTCAACCGTCTCCACACCGAGCGGCTGTTCGAAATGCCGCATGCCCCTGCGCCAGAACAGGATTGGCACGCGCCGGTCGACGTCCCATGGACTGCCATGGGTGGCCACGGCCCCCTTGGTTCCATCGGGGATCGACGTCACGCGCGGTTTGAGCAGCAGCAGCAGATCGCCCGAACGCTGTGCGTCGAAGCTCGCACGCGCTTCCTGCAACAAGCTCCAGCTTTCCGGCGGGCCGGACGGGGCTGGCGATGCCGCGATCTCTGCATGCGTGAAAACCACCTGCACCTGCGGATTGGCGCGCAGCAGCTTGAGCGTCTCCGCCTCGACCGTCTTGCGTTGGGCAGGCGTCAGGCCCTTGTCGAAATAAAGATCGCCTGCCGGGCCGTCGCCCCAGATCAGCGTCTTGCCGGCAAGCCCGGTCTTTTCGCCGATGGCCGCGTTCAGCGCCCTGGGGCTGAGCGCCGGGTCGACGCGACTTTCCATCGGCATGGCATTTTGCCGATGCCGCTCGGGCAGGTCATGGCCGCCATGGTCGGCGGTCAGCACGACGACATAGTCGATGCCATCCTTGTCGAGCCGATCGAAGAACGCACCCAGTTCCCGGTCCAGCCGGTCTACCTGAATACAGCTTTCCGCGCCCTCCGTGCCATAGGCATGGCCGATCACGTCCGTAGCCGACAGGCCGATCGAAATGATGTCGGTCTGTGCCTGTCGGCCAAGCCCCATCGCCTCGATCGCGCCGGCTGCCAGCACCAGCGTCATCGCATCTTGCTCGGGCGAGCCACGAAACTTGGCGAAGTCGCCGGCGTCACGCGCAAACCGGCCTGTGCCGACCGTTTTGGCGGCGCTCACGGCGACCGGAAAATCCTTGGCTGCGCATTGCGGCGGCAGTTCGAAACCGGGGTTGGGCTGGCCGAGCCGTTGCGCCAGCGCCTCATTGACCTTCGCGACCAGCGGCGGGGTGGGCACGCCCTTATAGCTCACATAGCCTTTGGGGCTGAGCCACCAGACCTGATCGGCGGTCGGCCCCGCCATCATGATCGCGGCGCGATCCTTGCCGGCGATCGAAACGACGCGCGTCGCCGGATTCGCGATCTTCATGCGCCCGCCCAGTGTCGGCACCTTGAGATGGACCGGCGAGGCGATATAATTATCGCTGGTCGTGCCGGGCTGGTTCTCATCCTCGGCGCAATAGATCGCCTTGTCGGCCCGCGCGGTGGACAGGTCGAACCAGCTATTGGCGATAATCCCGGTGCGCGAGGGGCGACTGCCGGTCAATATGGTCGAATGGCCGGGGCAGGTCTCTGTGGCGGCATGGCTCTGATAACCGCGCGGGAATACGGCTCCTTGCGTCAACCGCTTGAGGCCGCCGCTATAATATTGGCGATATTCGTTGAACAGGTCGCCCGAAAACTGGTCGACCGCGATGGCGACGATCAGCCTGGGCGGTTGTGTGGGGGCAGCAACCGAGGCAGGGGGCGGAGCAGGCTGCGCCATCGCCGGAGCGGCGGTCGCGATCAGCAGGGCGGCGACGCTTTTCTTCATGGGGCTAACACCTTCTCTTGCCTTGACGGGCAGCCCCCCCGGACCTAGCCCGCTGACTTGCACCAAACCAGAGGCCCGATGCGGATTTTTCATGTCCTTCTGATGACATTGGCGCTGATGTTCGCGGCACCCGCCAGCGCGCAGGGCGCATTTGGCGGAGAGTCTCATATCGCCGCGCGGCTGGTTGCGGAAAGCGCCTCCCCCGCGCCGGGTCAGGCGACGACCATCGCCTTTGCCATGACGCCGCAGCGGGGCTGGCATGGCTATTGGGAAAATCCGGGCGATGCGGGCCTTGGCATGACCGTGCATTGGAGGTTGCCCAAGGGGGTCACGGTCGGCGCGCTGCGCTATCCGGTGCCGGAGACGCTGTTGATTTCAGGGCTCATGAATCATGTCTATGAAGGCCCCTATGCCATATTGGCGAGCCTGACCGTCGCGCCGAATGTCATGCCCGGGACCCGCCTGCCAGTGCGCGTAAAGGCTGACTGGCTCGCCTGCACCGACAAGATCTGCGTGCCGCAAAGCGGACAGATGGCGCTCGATCTGGTCGTGGGCCACGGCTTGATCGCACCGGCCGCCCGCGCGCAATTTGATGGCTGGCGCGCGCATCTGCCGCGGCCTTTGGGCGCAGAGGCGCGCTATGCGGTCGCGGGCGGCAAGCTTCGCCTGTCGGTGCCCTTTCCCGCCAGCGCACAGGCGAACGACATCCACCTCTTTCCTCTCGCCGAAGGCCTGACGCGTTACGCCGCGCCGCAGTCGATCCGCCGCGACGGCGACCGCCTGCTGATCGAGACCGAAGCTGGGCAGGGTGGCGGCAGGGACATGGTGCAAGCCGTATTGCGAACCGGCGATCATGTCGGGTTCCTCCTGACGGCGAGACCGGGTGAAGTCGCATCGCCCGCCAACGGGACAATGATTACAGCGCTACTCGCTCTTGGAGGCGCGATACTGGGTGGCCTGCTGCTCAATGTCATGCCCTGCGTCTTTCCGATTCTCGGTCTCAAGCTGCTCAGTCTCGCTCGCACTGGCGGCGACGAACGGGAGGTGCGCCGCGAGGCGCTCGCCTATGGCGCGGGGGTGATCGCGACCTGTCTGGCGCTGGGCGGCCTGCTGCTCGCCTTGCGCGCGGCGGGCGCGGCCGTCGGCTGGGCGTTCCAGTTGCAGGACCCGCGTATCATCCTGACGCTGCTGCTGCTGGTGACCGCCATCGCCTTCAATCTCGCCGGGCTGTTCGAGCTTCCCGCGTTCGGTGGCGGTGGCCGTCTAGCCGCACGCGGTGGCGTGGCGGGCGCATTCTGGACCGGCGCACTGGTCGCGTTCGTGGCGACGCCCTGCACCGGCCCGTTCATGGGCGCGGCCATGGGCGCGGCGCTCGTGCTGCCGGTCGCCGGCGCGCTGGCGGTGTTCGCCGGGCTGGGGCTGGGCCTTGCGCTGCCCTTCATGCTGCTCGCCTATCTCCCGGCGTTACGGACCCGCCTGCCAAGGCCGGGCGCGTGGATGAGCCGCCTTCAGAAGATACTTGCCGTCCCGATGTTGCTGACCGCGCTCGGGCTTGCCTGGTTGCTGGGGCAACAGCGCGGCGTGGCCGGCATGACGATCGGCCTTGGCGCGGCGCTGGGCGTCGCCTTGCTGCTCTGGTGGCTGGGCGGTCGCCAGCGCGCGGGCAAGTGCGGCTGGCCGGCGGTCGGGATTTTGGCGCTCGCCCTGCTGGCGGGGACGATCGCGCTTCTTCCGCACCGCGCACCCGCATCTGCAATCGGCGAAACCACTTCCATCCCCTTCGACGAAGCCCGGCTTGCCGGTCTGCGCGCCGCGAACAAGCCCGTTTTCCTCTACTTCACCGCCGACTGGTGCCTGACCTGCAAGGCGAACGAAGCCGCGGCCATCGACCGCGCCGAAACCCGCGCGGCGTTTGAAAAAGCGGGCGTCACGGTCATGGCCGGCGACTGGACCAACGCCGATCCAGCGATCAGCCGCTTCCTTGAGGCGCAGGGCCGCTCGGGCGTCCCGCTTTACCTCTGGTATGCGCCGGGCAAGGCTGCGCTGACCCTGCCGCAACTCCTCACCCCGGCGACGCTCACGGCGCTGGTGCGCTGATGGCGAAGGCGCGCGCCGACCAGTTGCTCGTCGACCGGGGCCTCGCTGAAAGCCGGGCGCGCGCGCAGGCGCTGATCTTCGCGGGGCTCGTCTATCTTGGCGAACGCAAGATTGACAAGCCGGGGCAGCAGGTCGCCGACGACGCCATGCTCGACGTGCGCGGCCGCGACCATCCGTGGGTGTCGCGCGGTGGTATCAAGCTCGCCCATGCGCTCGATCATTTCGCGCTGGACGTCACCGGCATGGTTGCGATGGATGTCGGCAGTTCTACCGGCGGCTTTACCGACGTGCTGCTGACCAATGGCGCGGTGCGCGTCTATGCGGTGGACAGCGGGACGAACCAGCTCGCCTGGAAACTACGCTCCGACCCGCGCGTCATCGTCCATGAACAGACGAGCGCGCGCATCCTGACCGCCGACCATGTGCCCGAGCCGATCGACATCATCGTTTGCGACGCGAGCTTCATCGCGCTGTCCAAAGTGCTGGAGCGGCCGATGCGCTTCGCCCGGCCCGGCGCCTTGCTGGTCGCGCTCATCAAGCCGCAGTTCGAGGCGGGCCGCGACGAGGTCGGCAAGGGCGGCGTCGTGCGCGACCCCGCCGTCCACGACCGCGTCTGCGCCGATGTGCGGCATTGGGTCGAGGCGGAACATTGGGTGGTGCAAGGCATCGTCTCCAGCCCCATCACCGGGCCACAGGGCAATGTCGAGTTCCTGATCCACGCCCGGCTTGGCGGAAACTGACACGCCATTCGTTTCCCGATTGAGAACAATGTTGCGACACACGCTGCCGCTGCGTCGCTCCTGAAAGGCCCGTCAGCGCGTTCCCATGCGATCTTCCCTCACCATTGCCATCCTGTTTATATCCCTGTCCGGCTGCGGCGCGGGCAAGCCGCAGAAGCCACGCCCGACCGCGCTGGTGGAGGTTGCCCCCCTATCGCGGGCGACCTTCACCGACTCGCTCGATGCGGTCGGTACGGCGCTGGCCAACGAGCAGGTGATATTGTCCGCACCGGTGACGGAGCGGATCACCGCGATCCATTTCGCCGATGGCGGCTATGTCGCGCGGGGGCAGGTGATCGCGACGCTGGCGCAAGGGCAGGAGACGGCGGAACTCGCCGCCGCCAGCGCGCAGGCGATGCAGGCGATGCAGCAGCTAAGCCGCATTCAGGCGCTCAAGACGCGCGGTTTCGCCACCTCCGCCAGCCTGGATCAACAGGTCGCGCTGGCCAGCGCCGCCCGGGCCAATGCGCAGCTTGCCCGCGCCTCGATCGGCGATCGTGTCATCCGTGCGCCCTTTTCGGGCTGGGCGAGCCTGCGCACCGTGTCGGCGGGCACAGTCGTCACGGCTGGCACGCCGATCGCCACGGTCAGCGATATTTCGCGCATAAAGCTGGATTTCACCATCCCCGAGACCCGCCTGTCGGCGATCCGCGAAGGGCAGCCGATCCGGGCCGTGTCCGCCGCCTGGCCGGACAGGCCTTTCCAAGGGACCATCGCCACGATCGACCCGGTGATCGATCCGGCGACGCGTGCCGTCAAGGTTCGCGCCATCCTGCCCAATCCCGATCGAGCGCTAAAACCGGGCATGCTGCTGACCGTCGGCGTCCTGTCGCGCCAGCGGCAGTCGCTCGCCGCACCGGAACTGGCTGTGGTGGGCGACGGCGACAATCGCTTTCTCTATGTCGTGGAAGACCATAAGGCTCGCCGCGTTCCGGTGAAGACCGGCATCCGCCAGAACGGGCTGGTCGAGATACTGGACGGGGTTAAACCCGGTCAGGCGATCGTGACCGAGGGAGTCGTCAAACTCTCGGACGGCGTTCCGGTGCGATTGCCGGGGGAAAAGCCCAAGGGTGGCGAACCGGCCAAAGCGGGCGGCTAGGTCGATGCAGCTTTCCGACCTTTCCGTCCGCCGCCCTGTTTTTTCCGCGGTTATCGCGCTGTTGCTCTGCATCGTCGGGATCATCGGCTATCGCAGCCTGTCGGTGCGCGAATATCCCGATACCGATCCGCCGGTCGTGTCGGTCGAGACGACCTATACCGGCGCTGCGGCGTCGGTGGTCGAAACGCGCATCACCCAGATCCTCGAGGATTCGCTCGCCGGCATCCAGGGCATCCAAACGATCACCTCGACGTCGCAGGATGGCACGTCCGATATCAATGTTGAATTCAATTCCTCGCGGGATATCGATTCGGCCGCGAATGATGTGCGTGACCGGGTTGGCGCTGCGATACAGGACTTGCCCGAAGACGCGCTCGCCCCCGAGATCCGCAAGGTCGATGCCGACGCCCGGCCCATCCTGTTCATTTCCTTCGCTCACCCCCGGTGGACGCCGATCCAGATCACCGATTATCTCGACCGGAATGTGAATGACCGTTTTTCCGCGATCGATGGCGTCGCGCGCGTATTCATGGCTGGCGAAGCGCGCTCATCGACGCGCATCTGGCTGGACTCCGGCAAACTCGCCGCGTTCGGGCTCACGCCGGCCGACATCGAAAATGCTCTGCGGGCGCAGAATGTCGAACTGCCCGCCGGCCGTTTCGAATCGAAAGACCAGAATCAGACGTTGCGCGTCGATCGATCCTTTTCGACGCCCGACCAGTTCGCGCAACTTGTCGTGGCGCGCGGCGCCGGCGGCTATCAGGTCAAGCTTGGCGATGTGGCGCGGATCGAGCAAGGCGCGGAAAATCCCTATTCCGCCTTTCGCGCCAACGGCGGCACATCTATCGGCCTCGGCATCATCCGCCAGTCCGGGGCCAATACGCTCGAGGTCGCAGATCGCGCGAAGGCGCTCGTCAAGCAGCTGGAGCCGACCCTGCCGCCCGGCATGAAGGCGCGGATCGGAACGGACGATTCGCTGTTCATCAGCCGCGCCATCGACAATGTGTACGACACGCTGGTGGAAGCGGCGCTGCTCGTCATCCTCGTCATCTTTCTGTTTCTGGGATCGGTGCGGGCGACGCTGGTGCCCGCCGTCACGGTGCCGATCTGCCTGCTCGCGACCTGCGCGGTGATGTGGATGCTGGGCCTGTCGATCAATCTCCTGACCCTCCTCGCCTTCGTGCTGGCGATCGGACTGGTCGTCGATGACGCCATCGTCGTACTCGAAAATGTCTATCATCGGGTGGAGCAGGGCGATGATCCGCTGGTCGCCGCTTATCTTGGCACGCGGCAGGTCGGCTTCGCGATCATCTCGACCACGCTGGTGGTCTGCGCCGTTTTCGTGCCCGTGATGTTCCTTGCGGGCCAGACCGGCCTGTTGTTCCGCGAATTGGCGATCGCGATGATCGCGGCGATCGCCTTTTCCGGTTTCATATCGCTCAGCCTCGCGCCGATGCTCTGTTCCAAGCTGCTCAGGAACGCCGAACGTGGCCGGCTGTCGCGTTGGGTGGACGATCGCTTCAAAAGTGTGGAAGCAGCCTATGCGCGCAGCCTCGACCGCGTTCTGCTCCGGCCGCTGCGCCCGCTGCTGGCTGTCCTGTTATTCCTCGGGCTGGCCGCCGCAGCCTTCGTCATCCTGCCGAACGAACTGGCGCCGGCCGAAGATACCGGCGTCGTCGACGGACAGATCAGCGCGCCCGAAGGCACGGGCTTTGCCCGCATGCTAGTCTATTTGAAGCGGCTCGAACATGATCTGGAGCCCCTGCGCAAGGATGGTTCGGTGCGGGTGCTGATCGCCCGCGCCCCCGGCGGCTTTGGCACGACCGATGATTTCAACAGCGGCAACGTCATTGCCTTTCTCCAGCCCTGGGAAGACCGCTCGATCACCACAGCGCAAGTCGCCGATGCGATCAACAAGATCATCGCCGACCAGCCCGGCGTGCGCGGCAACGCCGCGCCGCGATCGGGACTTGGACGGGGCAGGGGGCTACCTGTCAATCTCGTGCTTGCCGGCTCCACCTATGAAGGGCTGGTCGCCGCGCGAGATCGGATAATATCTGCCGCCGCTGCCAATCCCGGCCTCATCAACGTCGATAGCGATTATAAGGAAACCAAGCCGCAAATGCGGATCGAGGTGAACCAGCAGCGCGCGGGCGATCTTGGCGTCTCGGTCAACGATGTCAGCCAGGCGTTGCAGAGCCTGCTCGGCTCCAGGCGGGTGACAACCTATGTCGATCGCGGCGAGGAATATCGCGTGCTGGTGCAAGCGGAAGACAGCGAGCGTCGGACGCTGGCCGATCTTGAACGCATCCAGGTGCGTACCCGGACCGGCGAACTGGTGCCGCTATCGGCAGTTGTCACCGTGCGCGAGGTCGCGGGGCCGCGCCAGCTCAACCGTTTCAACAAACTGCGCGCGATCACGCTGACCGCCGCGCTTGCGCCTGGCTATTCGCTCGGCGAAGCGCTGACCTATCTGGAAGGGCTGGCACGGCAGTCGCCCGAAGTGCTGGCGATCGGCTATCGCGGCGAAAGCCAGTCGTTGCGCGAAACGGGCGGATCGATCTGGCTGGTTTTTGCGCTCACGATCCTGCTCGTCTATCTGTTGCTCGCCGCCCAGTTCGAAAGCTTCATCCATCCCGGCGTCATCATCGCCACCGTGCCGCTGGCCGTTGCTGGTGGCGTCATTGGGCTGGCGATCACGGCGGGGACCATCAATCTCTACAGCCAGATCGGCATCGTCATGCTCGTCGGGCTGGCGGCTAAGAACGGCATCCTGATCGTCGAATTCGCCAACCAGTTGCGCGACGAGGGGCTGGAGGTCGCGCACGCCATTCGCCAGGCCGCCCAGCGCCGGTTACGCCCGATCCTCATGACCTCGATAGCGACGGTGATCGGCGCCGTGCCGCTCGTCGTGCGGGGCGGCGCTGGCGCGGCATCGCGTCACAGTATCGGCGTCGTTATCGTGTTCGGCGTTTCACTCGCGACGCTCATCACCCTGTTCCTGATCCCGATTCTTTATTCGCGGGTTGCGGGGCGCACAGTTTCCCCGCAAACCGTGGGGCGCCGGCTGGATTCGGGGCTCGGGAATTCGCCCAACGCCGCCGAATAAAGCTGTCAGGGAGCAGCGTTACGGATGAACGAAATCGCGTCACCGGGGCAATTGCGCTTGGCCTATCTGCGCTGGGCGTTGTTCACCATCCCCATCCTGGTATTCCTTGGCTTCCTGTCGGGCCGTTTCGCCAACAGCGGCTATGAAAATCGCTGGTTCGCGGCACTGGAAAAGCCCGCTTTGATGCCCCCCGGCTGGCTGTTCGGCGTGGCCTGGACGATCCTGTATATATTGATGGCGCTTGCCTTCGCGATGGTCCTGCACGCGCGCGGCGCGCGGGGTCGGGGCTTCGCGATCACGCTGTTCCTGGGGCAGTTCCTGCTTAATCTCCTTTGGTCACCCCTTTTCTTCCGCGCGCATCAGGTCGGCACCGCGCTGATGCTGATCCTCGTGCTGATTGTCATGGTCGCGATGACGGCGGTCCTGTTCTGGCGGGTGCGCAAGGGAGCGGGGCTCCTGCTATTGCCTTACCTTGCCTGGCTCGCTTTCGCTTCCTACCTCAATTATGAGATCGGCCGGCTCAATCCCGACGCCGCGACCCTTGTGGCGCCCGCTCTGCGGACCCAGATATAGGCTATAGCGCCGGGCGGCGCGTAAAGAGGAAATGACCCATGCAGAGCGAGAACCGTATTTTCGATGATCTAGCCAAGCTGGTGAATGGCGCGGCCGGCACGGTCGCAGGCATGACGCGCGAGTTCGAGAGCAATGCGCGCGAAAAGGCGAAGGAATGGATCGGCGGCGCGGATTTCGTGTCGCGCGAGGAGTTCGACGCGGTCAAAACGCTGGCGGCGGGCGCGCGCGAGGAAGTGGAATTGCTCAAGGCGCGGATCGATGCGCTCGAGGGCCGCACTACCGAAGTCGTGACCAAGACCGTGCGCGGCAAGGGCAAGGATTCTGTAGCGGAATAGCCTGTTGAGGCGGCCCGGTCTTCCTGCCTGTCCTTTCCGATTTCGCGGTGCTAAGGCGCGCGGATGATGGACAGCGACGAATTTGAACATTCGGGACAGGAAGCCGCGCCGATCGACATGCTGGCGGCCTATTTCGAAGCGCATGACTGGACCTTCGATCAGGTCGGCGAGGACGAGATCGTTGCCAATACGCAAGGATCCTGGGCGCAATATGAGTTGCGCGGCATCTGGCGCGACGAGGATCAGGTGCTGCAACTGCTGGCGCTGCCCGACATCCGGGTCAGCGACGAAAAGCGTGCCGCGATCTACGAGACGCTGGGCCTGATCAACGAGCAGCTTTGGCTCGGCCATTTCGAACTATGGTCGTCGAGTGGGATCATCCTTTTCCGCCACGGCGCGCTGCTGGGGCCGGGCGGCACGCTGACGCTCGATCAGGCGCAACTGCTGGTGGAAACGGCGATCGACGAATGCGAGCGCTTCTATCCGGTCTTCCAGTTCGTCCTGTGGGGGGGGAAAAGCCCGTCCGAAGCGATCTCCGCCAGCCTCATCGAAACGCGCGGCGAAGCCTGAGCCGCTATCCGATGACAATCGACTGGCCTTCCCATCTGTTTCTCGTAGGCTGCGGCAATATGGCGGGGCAGATGCTGTCCCGCTGGCTTGCCTGCGGCCTTGATCCCGCGCGGGTCATGGTGCTGCGTCCAAGCGGCCGTGCCGTGGCGGACGGCGTTATGGTCGTCACCGACTATCCCGCCGCGCTTCCCGCCGGCACGGTGATCCTGCTTGGCATGAAGCCCTATCAGATTGGCGAGGTGGCGCAGGCGCTTGGCCCCCACTGTCGCGCCGATACGCCGATCCTTTCGATCCTCGCCGGCACCCCGCTCGCCGAACTTCGCGCGCGCTTTCCGATGGTGTATGATATCGTGCGGGCCATGCCGAACCTGCCGGTCGGGATCGGTCAGGGCGTCACGGCGCTGCACGTCGATGCGCTGACATCGGCGGAGGCGAAGAGCATGGCGCAAAGTCTGATTGCACCGCTCGGCCTTGTCGAATGGATCGCAGACGAGGCGCTGTTCAATGCGGTCACGGCGCTGTCGGGCTGCGGCCCCGCCTTTCTCTTCCGATTCGTCGATGCGCTGTCGCGCGCGGCGCAGGCGATCGGTATCCCGGCCGATCAGGCGGCGCGGATGGCGCTGGGCACGGTGCAGGGGGCCGCCACCATGGCCGCCCGCGCGTCGGACAGTCCGGCGACGCTCGCCGATCAGGTCGCCAGCCCTGGCGGCATGACGCGCAAGGGACTGGATATACTCGACGCCGACGACCGGCTGCTGCATCTGTTGACCGATACGCTCGTCGCGGCGAAGGCGCGGGGCGAGGCCATGGCGCGCGGCGAATAATCTCCACGGGATATCCCCATTCTTCCTCGATCATTTGAGGCTCGCTCATGCTTGACCCCGACCGACCCGTCCTCATCCTGACCACCGGCGGCACGATCGACAAAGTCTATTTCGACGCTTTGTCCGACTATCAAGTCGGCGAAACGGTGATGGCGAAATTGCTGGAGGTCGCCCGCGTCAAGCGCCCCTTCCGCATCGAGGAAGTCGTGCGCAAGGACAGTCTGGAGCTTACGGAGGCCGACCGCGATACGCTGCGCGAGCGCGTGCTGGCCGCGCCGGAACATCATATCGTCATCACGCATGGCACCGATACCATAACGGACACCGCTAAACGCCTCACCGACATCATCGGCAAGACAATCGTGCTGGTCGGCGCGCTCGCACCCGCGCGCTTTGGCGAGAGCGACGCCAGCTTCAACCTCGGCATGGCCTTCGCGACGGCACAGGTCGCCGCGCCCGGCGTCTATATCACCATGAGCGGATCGGTGTTCCGTGCCGATCAGGTCGTCAAGGATCGCGAAAAGGGCGCTTTCGTTCCTATCCCGCGCTGATCAGGCCCGCTCTCGTCAGGCCGCTCTCGTCAGGCAAGGTCCTTCATGTCTGGCATATCCGCTGTAACGATCCGGCCACGAACCGCCCGGCGGCTGGCCAGCCCCATCATCAGGAAACCCGCGACCGACGCGATGATGTTCGCCACCGCCGCGCCTATCGTGCCGTAAATCGGCAGCAGCGCTGCCTGCATGCCGAGCAGCAAAGCGGTCGAAACAAAGGTCAGCCGCAATGACAGTCCCGACCTGTCGGTCGCCATCAGCAGCGGGCGATAACTTACCCCGACCAAGTCGATGCATGCGGATATACCGAGCAGCAGCAGCAGCGGGTAGGCGGGCAGGAACGCCTTGCCGGCGATCAGCCCCAGCAGCGGATGACCGATCGAGAGGATCAGCGCGATGATGACCGCACCGGCGATCATCGCCAGCCGGTTGGTTCGGACGAACAATGTCCGCAGCGCTTCGGCACCCTGGCTCGCATGGGTGCGGGTCAACTCGACGAAGATGCTGCGCGAGAGCAAGGTCGAAATCTTGGTGAGCGACTGGGCAAGCTGGTTGGCGAGGCGATACAGTCCCGCGCCGACAGGCCCCACGAAGAGCCCGACGATCAGGACGGCGACCTGCTGGCCCATGGACGACAAGGTGGTCTGGAGGTTGGTCGCGGTCAAAAAGCCGACGATGCCGGGGTTTTCCCGTCGCGCGTCCAGCGTCCGACCGGCCCGCCAGTGACCGATCCGCCCGCGCCCGATGCGCAGCGCCAATCCCCAATAGGTCGCGGCGCACAGCAGTTCGGCCGCCGCCCAGCTGATAAGAAAGCCGGTGATGGTGGGGAGGAACGCCAGCGCCAGCGCCGCGCCGATCATCCGGCCGACCGGCACCATGGTTTCGGCGATCGCGGCCGAATCGAAGCGATCCAGCAGGCGCAGCACGCCGGTGGGGCTCGACCGGATCGTCACCATCATCACGATGCAGAACAGCCAGGCCTGCAAGCCCATGCCGGGCGCCAGCTCCAGCAATCCGCCGAACAGCAGCACGATCCCCCCCGCCACCACGCCGCCGACGAGCGCCGAGGCGAGATCGATCAGGATGCAGAAACGCAGCACCCGGTTGAGCGCATCGCCATTCCCGGCCGCCAGATGCGGCTGGCCGTAACGCACGACGATCTGCCAGCTGTCGAAGCTGACCAGCGTCCTGATGACCTGCGCCGCGCTCAGCACCAGCGCGAAGCGGCCATAATCGGCGACCCCCAGCGTTCGCGTAACGATGGCGAGATAGGCAAGGCTCAGCACCGCGCCGACGCCCTTGCCGCCCAGCAGCCAGCCGGTATTGGCAAGGATGCGGGCGAACCCCTCCTGCGCACCGCCCGATCCGCGCTTCTTTTTCACTGCTCCAGCCGGCCTTTCGATCGCGCCCGTGCGACGCGCGCCTATCTAGGACGGGCAGCGACGGAGGGCAAATGGCCAAATCGGCTGTCAAGCAGCCCGCTTCCAAAACGGGCAAAAGCGCGATAGGGCCGGGTCATGAGCATCAGTAAAGCCATCATCCTGTCCGCCGGGCAAGGATCGCGCCTTCTGCCACTGACCCGCGACGTGCCCAAATGCATGATCGACTTCAACGGGCGCACCCTCATCAGCTGGCAGGTCGCGGCGCTTGCGGCCAACGGTGTGACCGACATCGTCGTCGTCACCGGCTTTCGGACCGAGCGGGTGGAAGATCATGCGCTCCAGCTTTATCGCGACACCGGCGCGCGGATCAGGACGCTGTTCAACCCCTTCTTTCAGGTCGCGGATAATCTGGGCACCTGCTGGATCGCGCGGGAAGAGATGGATCGCGACTTCATCATCCTCAACGGCGACACCATCGTCTCTCAGGAAATCGTGGCCAGGCTGATCGCGGGGGCGCAGGATGCGATCACCGTCACGGTCGACGTCAAGAGCGGCGAGTATGACGATGACGATATGAAGGTCAGCCGCGACGAAAGCGGCCGCCTTCACGCCATCGGCAAGCGGCTGTTGCCGCCTGACACCAACGCCGAATCGATCGGTATGCTCGCCTTTACCGGTGAAGGCCCGGCGATCTTCCGCGGCCAGATCGATCAGATGATGCGCACGCCCGAGGGGGTCGAGCGCTGGTATCTGCGCGCCATCGACCTGATCGCCAAGGGCAACCGGGTCGGCACGGTCTCGATCGAGGGCATGGAGTGGCAGGAGGTAGACTTCCCGCAGGATGTCGAAGCCGCGACGGCGCTTACCGCGCGCTGGGTCGCCGAAGGCCGCTACGCGAAATAGGGCTTGAGCCAGCCGCCAAGCGCAGCGATCTGCGCCTCGTCGAGCTTCACTGCCTTTCCGAGATCGGGCTGCGCTGGCCAGCCGGCATCGCCGATGGTGAGGCCGTGTGCGCTGCGCTCCCCCTCATAGCGGGGGATGACGTGGAAATGGACATGCGGGTCCACCATCATCAACATGATATAGTTGATCTTCGCATAATCGACAGCGCCCGACAGCGCGGCCTCGATCGCCGCCGTCACCGTCTTCAACTCCGCATGCGCCTCCGCCGGCAGATCGCCGAAGGCGGTCGCATCCGATCGCGCCGCCAGCACCAGCGATCCCAAAGTCGGCTGCGCGGGGCGCAGCAACACAACCCAATGGTCGAATGTCGCGATCAGCGTCGCTGGATAACCGAATTTGCGGATCGTAGCGTTCATCAAGCGGTCTCCAGCCAGCTTCTGATCGGCTCCCCCTGTGCGCGGGCGATATAGGCCTGTACCAATTGGACGCCATGGACCAGCAGCGAGATCGCGGTCCACCAGGCCACCGCGATCAGTCCGGTATCGGGCCGTCCAAACAGCAGCGCGACGAACAGGATCACCATATTGGGATTGCGGCGCGCCGTGATCAGCCGGAACCATGTGTCGAACCGCCGCCACACATGGATATGCATGCCAAAGGCGCGCATGAAAATACCCTCGATCACGCGTTGCAGCACATAGCCGCCCAGGATCACCGCCATCACCAGCCAGAAGCTGTCAGCATCGAGCGCCAGCCCCCAGGCCGACAGACCGATGCCCCAGGCATACCACCAGAAGGGCGGGTGGACGAGGTCGATGCCATGGTCGAAGAAATCACCCCATTTCGACGACGTGATCGTGCAGCGCGCCAGCTTCCCGTCGACCGTATCGAGCACCATGAAGATGAACCCCGCCAGAAACCCGGTCCAGTAGAGCCCCTGCGCGAACAACAGGGTCGCCGCCACGCAGCACAGCGCGCCGATCGCCGTCACCATATTGGGTGTCATGCCGATTCGCGCTGCGCCGCGCGTCAGCACGAAGGCGAGTTCGGGCCACAGATATTTGGTCAACAGGTCGGTCACGCCCTTATAGGCGCCGAAATAGCTGCGCCGTTCGATCGCCGGGCGGCTTTGCCGCGTCAGTCTCTGCGCGAACGGGGTTTCCAGCTTGCGCAACTGCGGATTGTAGATCAGGCGACCGTCCGACAGTTCGATGGCGTCAACGATGCGATCCTCATCGCCCGCCCGAACCTGCCCCACCAGCAGTTCGCCGTCCAGGGTGAAGGCCGTTCCCGGCGTCTTGAGCGCTTCGCGGAGCAGCAGCGGATCGAACACATGCTCCAGGCTGATCGCCAGGACATGGCCGTCGGCCAGCCGGTCGCCCCGGCCGGCCGCTTCTTTTATCATGCGCCGATAGCGTTCGGCCGTCGACATGCCCCAGATACGCGTGTCGCATGCGCCCAGCAGCGCGACCGGGCCGATGGGGGTGGAAAGATGCTGGGAAGAAAGACTGGTCATCATGCATCCGTAAGGGGGCCATGGCGCAAAGGAAAGACGGGTCGCCGACTTTAGGGGAAGGGGACGGACGTCAAGCAATTCAGGCGAGCGGCCGTTCCTGCCGCAATGTCGCCACCCATTGCGCGAGGCAGTGTTCGATCGCCCAATGCCGAGCGCCTGCCGACTGACCGGACCGGGGCCGCCGCTTGTCCAGCTCGGTGGTGATCGCGGCTGCGAGGCTGGCGGCATCGTCTATCTCGGCCAAGGTCCCATAGGGGCCGCGCAGCACGACCTCCCTGTTTCCGGTCGGACAATCCGTGACCGCGAGGGGCAGGCCGCACGCAAGCGCTTCGATGAGCGCGTTGCTCGCGCCCTCCCAGCGCGATCCGCTGACGAACAGGTCGCAGCGCGCCAGGAAAGCGAACGGATTGTCCCGATATCCGGCGAAACTCACCCGGTCGGCGACGCCCAGCCGCGCCGCCTGTTTGTAGAGCGTTCGCACCTCGCGGTGGGTGCCGGCGCCGATGATGATGAGCCGCGCGCCCGTCTCGACCGGCAGTAGCGCAAGGGCGTCGATGATCGTATCGAAACCCTTTTGGTGCGTGATCCGGCCCATGGCGGCCAGGACGGGCCCGCCGGGTTGCTGAAAATAGGGGTGATCGCAGGGCGCGGCGGCCAGCCGGTCGATCCGATCGAGGTCGACGCCATTGGGAATCACCGCGATCCGGCATTTCAGCCGCGCCGCCTGCAGTTCGTCGGCCAGCTCCTGCGATACGGCGACGACGAAGTCGCGGCTGCCGAACTTCAGTCGGATCTCGCGATGGATTGCCTGCCGGGATCGGCCGGCGCGCTGGCTCGAATTGCTGGCGCGCGCGCCGCACAGCATCTGCCTTCGGCGGCCGCTCAGCCAGCTGCTTATCCGGCTGGGCAGCAGCAGATGGTTGCCGCCGCACAGGAACAGGCTGGGCCGGCGCCGGCGGATCGCGACAGCCAGACCGACGATGTTGGCGATCAGGTCGACGGCGCGCCATCTTAGCCTCAGGCCCGAGCCGGTTTCGATCACGGGTAGCCCCTGAGGAACGCGATCGCGCAAGGGCCCCTGGGCACGAACGACCCATAATTCCACCGGAACGCCCGCATTTTGCAGTGCAATCGCGATCTCGATCGATTTCGCGACCGTTCCGCTGGCCCGGAAATCATAATTGGCAATGGCGATCATGGCCGGTTTTTGAACGATATGCGAACAGATGGATGGGGCATCGGGGGCCCTATTAGCGACGCCAGCCGCCGCCGGCAAAGCCCTTTAGCAGGGCGACGCAGCGAGGAATCATGAAAAAGGTGACATATTGGTCTTTTCGTGAGGGCTTCCTTTGGCTATCGCGCGCCTATCAGACGAGGGAAGCGACAAGATGGCCGAATTTTCTCTGCCCAAGAACAGCAAGATCACCGGTAAGGGCGTCAACCACCCCGCGCCCTCGGGCGCGACGCGCGTGCGCAATTTCAAGGTCTATCGCTACGATCCGGATTCCGGGCAGAACCCGCGTTACGATTCGTACGAGATCGACCTCGACAGCTGCGGCCCGATGGTTCTGGACGCGTTGATCAAGATAAAGAATGAATATGATCCGACGCTGACCTTCCGCCGTTCCTGCCGGGAGGGGATTTGCGGTTCCTGCTCGATGAACATGAACGGCCGCAACGGCTTGGCCTGCACCACCGCGATCGAGGAATGTTCGGGCAAGGATGTCCGCATCACGCCGCTGCCGCATATGGACGTGATCAAGGATCTGGTGCCCGACTTCACCCATTTCTATGCGCAATATAATTCGATCCAGCCCTGGCTGAAGACCGTATCGCCGCCGCCGTCGGGCAAGGAGCGGTTGCAATCGCCCGCCGAACGCGAAAAACTCGACGGCCTTTATGAGTGCATCCTGTGCGCCTGCTGCTCGACCAGTTGCCCATCCTACTGGTGGAACTCGGACAAATTCCTGGGGCCGGCGATCCTGCTCCAGGCCTATCGCTGGCTGGCGGACAGCCGCGATGAATATACCGGCGAGCGCCTTGACGAGCTGGAAGATCCGTTCCGTCTCTATCGCTGTCACACCATCATGAACTGCGCCAATGTATGCCCCAAGGGACTTTCGCCCGCCAAGGCGATCGCCGAGACCAAGAAGATGATGGTAGAGCGGCAGCTCTGACACCGGTGGAGCGCGAGAAAGCAAGGGCGGAACGCGTCACAAAGGGGCCGCGTGCCGGGTGGCTGATATGGGTCGAACCCGTGGCGGACACCTTCCTTGCGCTGCTGGGGCCAGTCTATTCGCGGCCCGATGGCGAAAGGCGGGCAATCGTGGAACTGGAGCCGCGACCCGAACATCGTAACCGTGCGGGCGCGCTGCATGGCGGTTTCATCGCGGGCTTTGCCGATCACGCCCTTTTTTCAGGGCTGGTGGCGATGGGCCACGAAGCGATGACGGATTCCGTCACGGTCGATCTTTCGATCCAATATATGGCGGCCGGCAGCTTCGGCGAGCCGCTGCGGGCGGAGGTCGAACTGATCGCCGAAACCGGGCGGCTGCTGTTCATGCGCATGACGCTGGTCCAGGCGGGCCGGCCCGTCGCGGCGGCCGCCGGTACGTTGCGCAAACCGTCTCGCGCGCGATGAGCCATGTGATCGACCGCTATCGTGCGCTGGTGGCGGCGGGCGAATTGAGGGCTGACCCCGATCAGGAAGCAGGGGCGGCGCGATTAGATTTGTTGCAACGCGAATTGGAAGCGGTGCCAGCGCGCGGCTCGACCCTGTGGAAATTGTTGCGCAAGGTGCCCGACGCGCCGAGGGGCCTTTATATGTGGGGCGGGGTCGGCCGCGGCAAATCGATGCTGATGGACCTCTTCTTCGACTCGGTTCAGATTGCGCGCAAAAAGCGCGCGCACTTCCACGAATTCATGCTCGACGTGCACGCCCGGCTGGCCGAAGCGCGAAAATCGGAAACCGGCGATCCCATCCCGCCGGTGGTCGATTCGCTGGCCGACGAGGCCCGGCTCTTCTGTTTCGACGAGATGGTCGTCAATAATATGGCGGATGCCGCGATCATGTCGCGTCTCTTCACCGGGTTGCTGGAGCGGCGCGTGACGATCGTGACCACGTCGAACCGCGCGCCGGACGAACTCTATAAAAACGGCCTCAACCGCCAGCTTTTCCTGCCCTTCATCGAACTGATCAAGGTCAAGCTCGACGTGATGACACTGGACGGGCCGATCGATTACAGGCGCGACCGGCTCGGCGACGCCGCTCTGTGGCATGCCCCCAATGGGCCGGTCGCCACGGCGGCGCTCAGCGCGGCCTTTTTCCGCCTCACCGACCATGCGGTCGAAGATCGCGCGAAAGTGCCGGCGGAGGATATTCCGGTGCAGGGCGGGCGCAGCCTGCATGTGCCCAAGAGCCTCAAGGGCGTTGCGGTATTCTCCTTCAAGCGGCTGTGCGCCGAGGCGCGGGGCGCCCCAGATTATCTGGCGATCGCGAGGCGGTTTCATACCATCATCCTGGTCGGCATACCGGTGCTGGGGCCGGAAAAGCGCAACGAGGCGGCACGCTTCGTGACGCTCATCGACGCGCTCTACGAATATAAGGTCAAGCTGCTGGCTTCGGCCGACGCCGACCCAGCGCGTCTTTATCCCACCGGCGATGGCGCGTTCGAATTTGAGCGCACGGTCTCACGTCTGATGGAAATGCAGTCGGACGCCTATCTGGTGCTGGGACATGGTCCCAAATAGTGGACCGAAATGATGTAAGACGGGACATGACTGCCGTCATTTTCACGATATTATGCGCGAAATAGCCCGGATGCTTTCACCCTTATGGTGAAAGCATCCGGCAGGGTGCCGCTGCGGGAAGCGATGCGTCAGGGTAAGGGCGCATGGCGACAGGGCTGATTCGATCATTAATGCAATTGCGAATGATGTGCAAAGATAATTGGCGAAGAGGCGTTTTGGGCGGTTGAAACCTTTTCCATATCGGCCTAAGCGGTCGGGCAATTCCAAAATCCGCCTGGAGGATGACTGCATATGGCCCGTAAGAAGATCGCGCTCATCGGCGCTGGTAATATCGGCGGCACGCTCGCGCATCTCGCGGCGCTGAAGGGCCTCGGCGATATCGTGCTGTTCGATGTCGTGGAAGGCGTTCCCCAGGGCAAGGCGCTCGACCTGTCGCAATGCGGCCCGGTCGAAGGGTTCGACAGCAAGATCACCGGCACCAACGATTATGCCGACATTGCCGGCGCGGATGTCATCATCGTCACCGCCGGCGTTGCCCGCAAGCCCGGCATGAGCCGCGACGATCTGCTCGGCATCAACCTCAAGGTCATGAAGGCCGTTGGAGAGGGCATTAAGAACAATGCCCCCGACGCCTTCGTCATCTGCATCACCAACCCGCTCGACGCGATGGTGTGGGCGCTGCGCGAATTTTCGGGCCTCCCGCACAACAAGGTCGTCGGCATGGCCGGCGTGCTGGACTCGGCGCGCTTCAGCCATTTCATCGCCGAGGAATTCGACGTTTCGGTCAAGGACGTGAACACGTTCGTGCTGGGCGGCCATGGCGACACGATGGTCCCGGTCGTGCAATATTCGACCGTTTCGGGCATCCCCGTTCCCGACCTGATCGAGCAGGGCCGTTCCACCAAGGAGCGCATCGACGCCATCGTCGCGCGCACCCGTTCGGGCGGCGGCGAGATCGTCGGCCTGCTCAAGACCGGATCCGCCTACTACGCGCCTGCCACCAGCGGCATAGCGATGGCCGAAGCCTATCTGTACGACAAGAAGCGCCTTCTGCCCTGCGCCGCCTATGTCGAGGGCAAATATGGCCTCGATGGCCTTTATGTCGGCGTGCCCGTCATCATCGGCAAGGACGGCGTCGAACAGATCGTCGAGATCAAGCTGGACGAGGAAGCCAAGGGCAATCTTCAGGTGTCGGTCGACGCTGTGAAGGAGCTGCTGGAAGCCTGCAAGGCGATCGACGAAACGCTGAAATAAGAAGGATGAACCACCCCGGCGCAGGCTGGGGCCCAGTCGGGATGACGCCCGTGATGGAAAGCCAGGCTTTCGTCTGCATCATGGCAAGTCGGCGCAACGGGACGATATTCTCGGCTCGGCGATCGACCTCCCGAAACGGGTCTGGGAACATCGCAACAGCGTCGTTCCAGGGTTCACGAAGCGATATGGCTGTCATCTTCTCGTCTGGTGCGAGGTGCATGACAGTTGGGAAGCCGCCCGTCTTCGCGAGCGGCAGATGAAGGAATGGAGCGCGCCTGGAAGCTGCGGGAGATTGAGGGAGGAAGCCCCGGATGGGCGGACCTCTACGAGCGGATTGCGCGACCATGATCGGGTTCGAAACTGGGCCCCGGCCTTCGCCGGGGTGGAATTTGAAGGGATAGAGGCGGTCAATGAGCATCCTCATTAACAAGAACACCAAGGTCATCACTCAGGGGATGACCGGCGCCACGGGCACTTTCCACACCGAACAGGCGCTGGCCTATGGCACGCAGATGGTCGGCGGCGTGACGCCCGGCAAGGGCGGATCGACCCATATCGGCCTGCCCAATTTCGACACCGTCGCCGAAGCCAAGCATGCGACCGGTGCGACCGCTTCGGTCATCTATGTGCCGCCACCATTCGCGGCCGATTCGATCCTGGAAGCGATCGACGCCGAAATCGAACTGATCGTCTGCATCACCGAAGGCATTCCGGTGCTGGACATGGTGAAGGTGAAGCGCGCATTGTCTGGCAGCAAGTCGCGCCTGATCGGTCCGAACTGCCCCGGCGTCCTGACGCCCAATGAATGCAAGATCGGCATCATGCCCGGCAGCATTTTCAAGCAGGGCAGCGTCGGCGTCGTGTCGCGCTCGGGCACGCTGACCTATGAAGCGGTGTTCCAGACCAGCAACGCGGGCCTTGGCCAGACCACGGCCGTCGGCATCGGCGGCGATCCGGTCAACGGCACCAACTTCATCGACGTGCTCGAACTGTTCCTTGCCGACGAGGCGACCCAGTCGATCATCATGATCGGCGAAATCGGCGGGGACGCCGAGGAGCAGGCCGCCCAGTTCCTGATCGACGAGGCCAAGAAGGGCCGCAAGAAGCCCATGGCCGGCTTCATCGCCGGTCGCACGGCGCCTCCGGGTCGTCGCATGGGTCATGCCGGCGCGATCGTGTCGGGCGGCAAGGGCGACGCGGAAAGCAAGATCGCGGCGATGGAAGCGGCCGGCATCAAGGTCGCCGCCAGCCCGTCGGAACTCGGCACGACCCTGCTGGACGTGCTCAAGGGCTAAAAGGCCCCGATAAGGCGGCCGGGCTTCACCCTGGCCGCCTCTTTTCCCGCCCCGGACTGCGCGGGGCACGGATGGGATGCGAAAAGACATGGGTTACGAGAATCAGGACTTTCCTCTGCCATCGGGCGAGGCCGAACAGGGGCCTAGCTGGGCGAAGTCCAACTGGCCGCCGATCGACACCGACGATCTGACCGGCGCGCTCGATCCCATGCAGATGCAGGTTGCGGTCAAGGCCGCTGCCAAGGCGCAGGGCAAGCCCGCCTCCGACGCCGATGTCGCACAGGCGGCCGAAGACGCCATCCGCGCGCAATTGCTGATCCGCACCTATCGTGTGCGCGGGCATCTGGCCGCCAATCTCGACCCGCTCGGTCTCTCCGCGCGCAAGCTGCCTGCCGATCTGACGCCCGAATATCATGGCCTGACCAACCTCGACAAGAAAGTGTTCCTGGGCGGTACGCTGGGCCTGGACTATGCGACGGTGCGCGAGATCGTCGCCATCCTCCAGGCCAATTATTGCGGCAATGTCGGCCTTGAATATATGCACATCGCCGATGTCGAGGAACGCGTGTTCCTGCAGGACCGGCTGGAGGGCAAGGACAAGGAAATCCAGTTCACGCCCGAAGGCAAGAAGGCGATCCTTTCCAAGGTGATCCAGGCCGAGCAGTACGAAAAATTCTTGGGCCGCAAATATGTCGGCACCAAGCGCTTCGGCCTCGACGGCGGCGAGTCCATGATCCCCGCGCTCGAAGCGATCATCAAATATGGCGGCGCGCTCAATGTGCGCGAGATCGTGTTCGGCATGGCGCATCGCGGTCGCCTCAACGTGCTCGCCAATGTGATGGCCAAGGGCTTTCGCGTCATCTTCCACGAATTTTCGGGTGGCACCGCCAACCCCGAAGATGTCGGCGGATCGGGCGACGTCAAATATCATCTTGGCACCAGCACTGACCGCGAATTCGACGGCATCAAGGTGCATATGAGCCTCGTCCCGAACCCGTCGCATCTCGAAACCGTCGATCCGGTTGTGCTCGGCAAGGTGCGCGCGCAACAGGTGTTCCGCGACGATCTGGTGAAGCATGAGCAGGTCCTGCCCGTCCTGATTCACGGCGATGCGGCGTTCGCCGGGCAGGGGATCGTGTGGGAATGCCTCGGCTTCTCGGGGATTCGCGGCTATAATACCGGCGGCTGCATCCACTTCATCGTCAACAACCAGGTGGGCTTCACCACCAGCCCGCAATTCGCGCGCTCCTCGCCTTATCCTAGCGATGTCGCCAAGGGCGTGCAGGCGCCGATCCTGCATGTGAACGGCGACGACCCGGAAGCCGTGACCTTCGCCTGCAAGCTGGCGATCGAATATCGCCAGACCTTCCACCGCGACATCGTGATCGACATGTGGTGCTATCGCCGCTTCGGTCATAATGAAGGCGACGAGCCCAGCTTCACCCAGCCGCTGATGTACGCGAAGATCCGCCAGCATCCGCCGGTCAGCGACGTCTATTCCGCACGACTGAAGGCGCAAGGCGTGGTGGACGATGATTTCGTCGCCAAGGCGACCGGCGACTTCGTCAATCATCTGGAGGATGAGTTCGAGGCGGCGAAAAGCTACAAGGCCAACAAGGCCGACTGGTTCGCCGGCCGCTGGTCGGGCCTGCACAAGCCCGCCGACGCAGAGACCACGCGCCAGAGCGTCGAATCCGCGATCAGCGCCAAATTGTTCGACAGCCTGGGCAAAACGCTGACCACGGTGCCCGAGGGCGTCAACATCCACAAGACGTTGCGCCGCGTGCTCGACGCCAAGGCGGAGATGTTCAAGACCGGCGTCAATTTCGACTGGGCGACCGGCGAGGCGCTGGCCTTCGGCTCACTGCTGTCCGAAGGCTATGGCGTGCGGCTGTCGGGCCAGGATTCGGGCCGCGGTACTTTCAGCCAACGCCATTCGGTCTGGGTCGATCAGGATTCGGAGAATAAATATATCCCGCTTTCCACCGTGCCCCATGGCCGCTTCGAGGTGCTGGACAGCCCCTTGAGTGAATATGGCGTACTTGGCTTCGAATATGGCTATGCGCTGGCGGACCCCAAAAGCCTGGTGCTGTGGGAAGCCCAGTTCGGCGATTTCGCCAATGGCGCGCAGATCATCTTCGACCAGTATATCGCGTCGTCGGAAAGCAAATGGCTGCGCGCGAACGGCCTCGTATGCCTGTTGCCGCACGGCTATGAAGGGCAGGGGCCGGAACATAGTTCGGCGCGCCTCGAACGCTTCCTTCAGCTGTGCGCTGAAGGGAATATCCAGGTCGCCAACTGTACGACGCCTGCCAATTATTTCCACATCCTGCGCCGCCAGATGCTGCGTCCGTTCCGCAAGCCGCTCATCATGATGACGCCCAAGTCGCTGCTGCGGCACAAGCTGGCCGTCAGCAAGACCGAGGACTTTCTGGGCGACAGCCATTTCATGCGCATCCTGTCGGACACCAATCCGGCCCCGGATGCGGACACGAAGCGGCTGGTGCTGTGTTCCGGCAAGGTCGCCTATGACCTGATCGAGGCGCGGGACGCGGCCAGCGATCAGGGCATCCAGATCGTGCGAATCGAACAACTCTACCCCTTCCCGACCGATGCGCTTGCCGCCCGCATCCGGCGGATGCCGAAGCTTGAGGAAGTGGTGTGGTGTCAGGAAGAGCCGCGCAATAATGGCGGCTGGTTCCACGTCGAACCCTATATCGAAGAGGCGCTTGGCCTTGCCGACAAGGCGCCGATGCGCGCCCGTTACGCGGGCCGCAAGGCGTCGGCATCGCCCGCCACCGGCCTTGCCAAACGCCACGTCGCCGAACAGGGCGCACTCGTCGCCGATGCGCTGGGTCACAGCGTCCGTGAAGAAATCCGTCGCCAGAAGAAAGGCTGAACCAGCTCATGGCTACCGAAGTCAAAGTCCCGACACTGGGCGAATCCGTTACCGAAGCAACCGTGGGCCAATGGCTCAAGAAGCCCGGCGAGGCGGTGAAGGCCGATGAGGCGATCGTCAGCCTCGAAACCGACAAGGTCGCGGTCGATGTGCCCGCGCCGGTCGCCGGAACGCTGGGCGACATCATCGCCAAGGAAGGCGACACCGTGAATGTCGGCGCGCTGCTGGCGATGATCAACGAAGGCGCTTCTGCCGGGGCCGCTGCACCAGCGCCCGCCGCGAAGGCCGAAGCCGCCGCACCCGCCCCGACGGCATCCGCGCCAGCCCCCGTCGCGGACGAGGAAGATGGCGGCAGCCTGACCCTGTCGCCGGCCGTGCGCCGTCTGGTGCTGGAACATGGGCTCGACCCGAGCAAGATCAAGGGCACCGGCAAGGACGGCCGTCTGACCAAGGATGATGTGCAGGCCGCCGTTGCGACCGGCACCGCCAAGGCGGCCGCCGCGGCGCCGGCCACCGCCGCGCCCGTCGCGGTGCCCGCGGCCGGGCCGGGTCGCTCGCAGGAGCGGGTGAAGATGACCCGTCTGCGTCAGACGGTCGCCAAGCGCCTGAAGAGCGCGCAGGAAACCGCTGCGCTGCTGACCACCTTCAACGATGTCGACATGAGCGCCGTTATCGAGGCGCGGGCCAAATATAAGGACCTGTTCGAAAAGAAGCATGGCGTGCGGCTTGGCTTCATGGGCTTCTTCACCAAGGCGGTGACGATGGCGCTCAAGGACATTCCGGCGGTCAATGCGCAGATCGAGGGCGACGAGATCGTCTATAATAATTTCGCCGATATCTCGGTCGCGGTCTCCGCGCCCAACGGCCTCGTCGTGCCAGTGATCCGCAACGCCGAAAGCATGAGCGTCGCCGAGATCGAAAAGACGATCGGCATGTATGGCAAGAAGGCCAAGGACGGCCTGTTGACCATGGAAGATATGAAGGGCGGCACCTTCACCATCTCCAATGGCGGCGTGTTCGGATCGCTGATGTCGACCCCGATCATCAACCCGCCCCAGTCGGCGGTACTCGGCCTGCATCGGATCGAGGACCGCCCGGTCGTCGTCAACGGCCAGATCGTCGTCCGCCCGATGATGTATCTGGCGCTCAGCTACGACCATCGCATGATCGACGGTCGCGAAGCGGTGACGTTCCTGGTCGCGGTGAAGAATGCGATCGAGGATCCGACCCGGCTGCTGATCGACCTTTGAACCAGTCATAGTGCTCCTGCGAAAGCAGGAGTCCAGGGCGGAGATGTGTAACGAAAGCGGGATATGTTTACCTTATGGCCAGCCAGCGCAATGGCACGCTCTATCTGGGCGTGACAAGCGATCTGGCGGGTCGGGCATATCAGCATCGCAATGGTCTCGCCGATGGCTTTACGAAAGATCATGGCTGCACCATGTTGGTGTGGTTTGAGACACATGATGATTTGCAGGAAGCGCGGCAGCGCGAACTGCAAATGAAGAAATGGAAACGCGCCTGGAAGATCGATCTGATCGAACGTGATAACCCCCGATGGCGGGATTTGTTTGAGACGCTGTTCTGACGACGCCCTGGGTTCCTGCGTGCGCAGGAACACGGAAATGGAGTGAGTGATGTCCGAATTCGACTATGACGTCCTTGTGATCGGTTCCGGCCCCGGCGGTTATGTCGCGGCGATCCGCGCGGCGCAGCTGGGTCTCAAGACCGCCTGCGCGGAAAGCCGTGCGACGCTGGGCGGCACCTGCCTCAATGTCGGATGCATTCCGTCAAAAGCGCTGCTGCATGCGTCCGAGCTTTTTGAGGCGGCCGCTGGCGGCACGCTCGCCAAGCTGGGCGTCAAGATCGACAAGATGAGCCTCGACCTGCCAACCATGCAGGCGCAGCGGATCGACGCGGTGACCGGCCTGACCGGCGGCATCGAATATCTGTTCAAGAAAAACAAGATCGACTGGCTCAAGGGCCGCGCCAGCTTCACCGGGGCGAACACGGTCGAGGTCGACGGCAAATCGGTCACCGCCAAGAACATCATCATCGCTACCGGATCGTCCGTCACCCCGCTGCCCGGCGTAGAGGTGGACAATGAAGGCGGGCGGATCGTCGATTCGACCGGCGCGCTAGAGCTGACGAAAGTGCCGGACCATCTCGTCGTCATCGGTGGCGGCGTCATCGGTCTCGAACTGGGTTCGGTGTGGCGTCGGGTCGGCGCGAAGGTCACCTGCGTCGAATTTCTCGACCAGATCCTGCCCGGCATGGACGGCGACGTTCGCAAGGAAGCGAACAAGATCTTCCGTAAGCAGGGGATTGAGTTTAAGCTCGGCACCAAGGTGACGAAGGCGGTTGCCGGCAAGAAGGGCGTGACCCTGACGGTCGAGTCGGCCGCCGGCGGCGCAAATTCTGAATCGGGGGCGGAAACGATCGAGGCGGATGTCGTGCTGGTGTCGATCGGCCGTCGCCCCAACACCGATGGCCTCGGCCTCGACAAGATCGGCCTTGAGCTGAACCAGCGCGGACAGATCGAGACCGATCATGACTTCGCCACCAAGGTGCCCGGCGTCTGGGCGATCGGTGATGTCATCCCCGGCCCCATGCTCGCGCACAAGGCGGAGGATGAAGGCATTGCGGTTGCGGAAAATATCGCTGGCCTGACCGGCATCGTGAACCATGACGTGATCCCGAGCGTCGTCTATACCGCGCCCGAGATCGCCGGCGTCGGCCTGACCGAAGAAGCCGCCAAGGAAAAGGGTCCGATCAAGGTCGGCAAGTTCCCGATGCTCGGCAACAGCCGCGCCAAGACCAATCATGAGCCGGATGGCTTCGTGAAGGTGATCGCCGATGCGGAGACCGACAAGGTGCTTGGCGTATGGATCATCGCGTCGGTCGCCGGCACGATGATCGCGCAGGCGGCGCAGGCGATGGAATTCGGCGCGTCGAGCGAGGATATCGCCTACACCTGCCACGCTCATCCGACGCACAGCGAAGCGATCAAGGAAGCCGCGATGGCGGTGACGGGCAAGCCCATCCACATCTGACCGATGGCGGCCGCGGTCTGCTCGGCTGTTAAAGCCTCAGGCCCGCCGCGCCGCCCTGTTCGTGGTCGTCAGCGCTCGCTGTACGCAAACCCGGTTACGACCGAGCGTCTTGGCGTCATAGAGTGCGCTATCGGCACGCGCGATCGCATCGTGGATCGAATGATCGTCCGCCTTGCGGACCGACAGGCCGAAGCTTGCCGTCAGCGGCCGGTCCATACCCATTCGCGCGGCAACCTCCGTCGCAAAGCATTGCCGGACATCTTCGGCGATCCCGGCCGCGCGCGCGGCGTCCCTGTCCGGCAGGACCATCACGAATTCCTCGCCGCCGAAACGGGCCACCACGGCATCTGAAGGCGAGAGGGCGCGCAATATGTCTGCCAGCGCTGCGATCACCCGATCGCCGGCGGCATGGCCAAAGCCGTCATTGACCGCCTTGAAATGATCGATATCGCACAGGATGACGCTGCCGCTCCACGGATGGCGGTCGAGCCGCTCGATCCGGTCCTCGAAGCCGCGCCGGTTGAGCAGGGCAGATAACGGATCGCGATGGGCCTCGTCCCGGTAGCGGGCAAGGATGTCGGACACGCTCGCCGCCAGCGCCGCCAGCGCCAAAAACAACCCGAAAACGCATGCCATGGCCTGCATCAGGAAGGCATAGTCGCTCGCCAGAAACCTTTCGTCGGCCGACAGCGTCAGCGGCACCGTGGCTCCGCGAACCAGATTGTCGAGCGCGACGAACGTCGCCGCCGCGAACAGCAGCCGGTCGGGCCACGACCGGGTCGCGGGTCGGGCCGCGACCAGCGGTATGGCGATCAGCAGGAAACAGGCGAAATCCGAGGCCACCAGTTCGAGCGGCAGCGTGCCGGTAACCAGCCCCAGGCCGCAGAGCGCGCCCGACAGCGCCCAGATCGCGACCCGCGTCGGCAACAGCCAGCCGGGCCGCCAGCGATCGAGCAATGCCTGGCTGAAGAGCAGGAAACCGCTCGCGAACAGCAGATCGGCAATCAGGCTCCAGCCGGGCATCGGCAGGGCCCGGGCGGCGGCGGGAATGACGAAGCCGCCACCCACGCAGAAAAAGGCCGCGCTCCAGTAGCCTGCACCGCGTGCGCCCCAGCCCCAGACGATCACGAACGCAATGCCGAAGCTCGCCATCATGATGGGCAGGAAGAAGGCGAAATTCTGACCCACGGCGGCGGTCCGGTCTCTTATATCAATCGAAGCGACGGTCGCTCCTGACCGATCTGGCGCTACCCTGCGCCAGGTTAAGAAAGCATGGCAAGAGCCGCATGTCGGTCCGATGTGGAGCAAACGGTCGGCGCCACGCTTAGCCGGGCCAGCGCTCCAGCAAGGGCGACAATTCGTCGAAATGCCCGATTACGGCGTCGGCGTTCAAATCTTCCACCGGTCCATCGAGGAAGCCAAAGCTGACAGCGATCGACGGGATGCCCGCATTGCGCGCGCCGGCGATGTCGTTGATCGTATCGCCCACGAAGATAGCGCGGCCGCCGCCCGCCCGCGCTATCATTTCATGGATCGGCGCGGGATCGGGCTTGGCGACGCCTACCGTGTCGCCGCCGATGATGCTGGCGAAGCGATCCGACAGGCCGATCTGATGCATCAGCGGAATCGTGAAGCGTTCCGCCTTGTTAGTGCAGATGGCGAGTTTCACGCCCGCCGCCGCCAGCGCATCCATCGCCGTGATCAGGCCGGGATAAGGCCGCGAATGGATCGCCAGATTCTGTTCATAATAATCGAGCAAAATCGGCAGCAGCCGTTCGAGCAACGCCGCGTCGCCGCCGCCCGATGCGGCCAGCGCCCGTTCGAGCATCACGCGCGCGCCCTTGCCGACGAACGGCTTGATCGCGCTCACCGGGAAATGGGCGCGGCCGATCGTGCCGATGGCATGATTGACCGCCGCGGCCAGATCGCCGCTGGTGTCGATCAGCGTACCGTCCAGGTCGAAACCGACAATGTCGAAATTCTTGATGGTCATCGCCCGCCCATGCCGTCTGCGCGGTGGCAAAGGCAAGCCAAACATGGCACAGCAGGCGGAGATTTGCCGCCCCCGTCCAAGGACATTTCGACCCGTGACCAGCCCTGCTTCCGGCCGCCCGACTGACCGCTCGCTCGCCGTCATCATCCTCGCCGCCGGGCAGGGAACCCGGATGAAATCGTCGCTGCACAAGGTGCTGCACCCGGTCGCCGGGCGGCCGATGCTGCTGCATCTGCTGGCGAGCGTCGCCGCGCTGGAGCCTGAGCGGCAGGTGGTCGTCGTCGGCGCGGGCCGCGATCAGGTGGAGGCGGCGGTTGCCGGCACCGGCGCGGTCATTGCCGTGCAGGACAGGCAACTTGGGACCGGCCATGCGGTCGCCCAAGCGCATGACGCGCTGGCCGGCTTCGCGGGCGACGTGCTGATCCTGTATGGCGACGTGCCGCTGGTGACGATTGCGACGATGCGGGCGATGCTCGACCGGCTGGGCCGGGGCGACGAGCCGCGCGCGGTCGTGCTCGGTTTCCGGCCCGAAGACACCGCGGCCTATGGCCGTATCATCGCCGACGGTCAGGGCGTCATCGGCAAGATGGTCGAATATAAGGATGCGAGCGAGGCCGAACGCGCGGTCACCCTGTGCAATTCCGGCCTGATGGCGGTGCGCTCGACCGATCTGTTCGTGCTGCTGGATCGGATCGGCAACGACAATGCGGCTGGCGAATATTATCTGCCCGATATCGTCATGCTGCCCGGCGCTCAAAGCGCCGTGATCGAAGCATCTGCCTGGGAAGTCGCCGGCGTCAACAGCCGGGTCGAGCTGGCGGGGGTGGAGGCAGCCTGGCAGGCGCGGCGGCGGCTGGCGGTGATGCAGGACGGCGCGACGCTGATCGCGCCGGAAACCATATTCTTCAGCCACGATACGGTGCTGGGCCGCGATGTCGTGATCGAACCGCATGTCGTGTTCGCGCCGGGCGTCACCGTCGCGGACCATGTGACCATCCACGCCTTTTCGCATCTGGAAGGCGCGACCATCGGCGAAGGCGCGGCAATCGGCCCCTATGCCCGGCTGCGCCCCGGCGCGCAGATCGGCGCGAAAGCCAAGGTCGGCAATTTCGTCGAGATCAAGAAATCGGTTCTGGGCGAGGGCGCGAAGGCCAATCACCTGTCCTATATCGGCGACGCCAGCGTGGGCGCGGGCGCGAATATCGGCGCGGGCACGATCACCTGCAATTATGACGGCTTCTTCAAATATCGCACGCAGATCGGGGAGGGCGCTTTCATAGGTTCCAACAGCGCGCTGGTCGCCCCGGTCAGCATCGGCGCGGGCGCGATCGTCGGCGCTGGCAGCGTGGTGACGCGCGACGTGGAGGCCGACGCCCTGTGCCTCGTCCGGCCGCCGCATGAGGCGAAACCCGGCTGGGCCGCCGCCTTCCGTGCCAGAATGAAGGCGCGTAAAGCCGCCAAATGAGCTTTTTCCGGCGTCATCGCTGGCTGACGGCGCTGCTCCTTCTGCTGACCGTGGCCGGGGGATCTGCGCTTTGGCTCCTGTCCAAGGCGCGCGCGATGCCGGTCGTGCGGCGGATGGACATTGTCTTGCCCTTTCCCGCCGATGCGCCCCGCCGCCCGGTCACCGTCGCGCTGCTCACCGATTCGCATCTGTCCGGCCCGGACAACAGCCCGGATCGCATGGCGCGGATCGTGGCGCTGATGAACAGCCTGAGGCCGGACCTCATCCTGCTCGGCGGCGACTATATCGGCGATGCGAAGGGCGGCGCGACCTATGACGCGGCGCAGAGTATCGCGCCCTTCGCGGCATTGCGCGCGCCGCTCGGCGTCATCGCGGTCCTCGGCAATCATGACAGCCGCAGCAGGAAGAACCGAGTTGCTCTCTCCCGACCCGGCTGGCGTGCGGCGTTCGCCCGGCTGGGCATCACGCTGCTCGAAGATGAGGCGGTGCGGCGCGGCCCGCTGGCCGTCGGCGGCCTGCGCGATATCTACACCGCCAGGCCGAACATTCCCGCGACACTGGCAACGATGCAGCGGGCAGGCGGGGTTCCCGTTATCCTCACCCACGGCCCCGATCCCTTTCCGCTATTGCCCGACCAGCCGTCGCTGACCTTGGCCGGCCACACCCATTGTGGCCAGATCGCGCTCCCCTTTCTGGGCATAGTTTACGTCCCCTCGCGCTATGGCGTGCGCTACGCCTGCGGCGTCTATCGCGAGGGCGCGAAAACGATGATCGTGTCGGGCGGCGTCGGCACCAGCGGCTATCCGTTTCGCATGCTGGCCCCGCCCGACATCTGGCTGGTCACCATCCGTCCCCGGTAGTCCGGGCGCGATGAAATCTTCGTCATGCGCCGGCCATGCCCCTGTTGCGGGACCGGCATTAATGGCATGGCCACAACTGCGCGCTATGGCGGCGCGTACAATCGGCTGCGACGGGGCTTGTCCAGAATGTGCGGAATCATCGGAATCATCGGCAATCAGGATGTCGCCGAGCGGCTGGTCGACGGCCTCAAGCGGCTGGAATATCGCGGCTATGACAGCGCGGGCGTCGCCACGGTCCATGACGGCGCGATCGAGCGCCGCCGGGCGGAGGGCAAGCTTTCCAATCTGGTGACGGAGCTGCGCGACGAACCGCTGCCCGGATCGACCGGCATCGCCCATACCCGCTGGGCGACGCACGGCGCGCCGACTACCACAAACGCCCACCCCCATGCGACGCGCGAAGTCGCGCTGGTCCACAATGGCATCATCGAAAATTTCAAGCCGCTGCGCGACGAGCTGATCGCGCGCGGACGTACCTTCGACAGCCAGACCGACACCGAAGTCGTCGCCCATCTGGTGAGCGAACTGGTCGAACAGGGCGCGTCGCCCAAAGAGGCGGTCGCCGCCGTCCTCCCCCGCCTGCATGGCGCCTTCGCGCTCGCCATCCTGTTCCGCAGCCATCCCGACCTTTTGATCGGCGCGCGGCTCGGCTCGCCGCTGGTGGTCGGCTATGGCGATGGCGAGACCTATCTCGGTTCCGACGCGCTGGCGCTCGCGCCGCTGACCCAGCGCATCGCCTATCTGGAGGAGGGCGACTGGGTCGTCATCACCAAACAAGGCGCGGAGATTTTCGACAAGGACAACAACCCCGTCGAACGCCCGGTCACCATCTCCGGCGTGTCCGGCGCGATGATCGACAAGGGCAATTTCCGCCATTTCATGCTCAAGGAAATCTACGAGCAGCCGGTCGTCGTCGCCCAGACGCTCAAAGCCTATCTGCAGCGGATGGAGGATCGCGTGTCGCTGCCGATCCCCGATTTCGACCTGTCGGCGATCCGCCGCGTCACCATCGTCGCCTGCGGCACCAGCTTCTACGCCGGCATGGTCGCGCGCTACTGGTTCGAACAATTCGCCCGCGTGCCCGTCGATCTCGATTTCGCGTCCGAATTCCGCTATCGCGAGCCGGTGATGGAGGAGGGCGGCCTCGCCCTCTTCATCAGCCAGTCGGGCGAGACCGCCGATACGCTGGCCGCGCTGCGCTATGCCAAGGCGCAGGGGCAGAAGATCGCCGTCGTCGTCAACGTGCCGACCAGTTCGATGGCGCGCGAGGCCGACCTGTTGCTCCCCACCCATGCCGGGCCGGAGATCGGCGTCGCCTCGACCAAGGCCTTCACCTGTCAGTTGGCCGTTCTGGCCGCGCTCGCCGCCAATCTCGCTCGCGCCAAGGGCAGGCTGGATGCGAAAGCGGAGCGCGAGATCGTCCGCCACCTCGCCGAAGCGCCCGCCGCGATCAACGGCGCGCTCGCCTATGACGAAGCGATCGAGGCGATGGCCCACCATATCGCGCCGGCGCGCGACGTGCTGTATCTGGGGCGCGGCACCGACTATCCGCTGGCGCTGGAAGGCGCGCTCAAGCTCAAGGAAATCAGCTATATCCATGCCGAAGGCTATGCCGCCGGCGAGATGAAGCACGGCCCCATCGCGCTGATCGACGAACTGGTCCCGGTGATCGTCATCGCGCCGAGCGGGCCTTTGTTCGAAAAGACCGTCAGCAATATGCAGGAAGTGCAGGCACGCGGCGGCCAGGTGATCCTGATCTCCGACTATGACGGCGTGCAGGCGGCGGGCGAGGGCTGCCTCGCCACCATTACCATGCCCAAGGTCCACCCCCTGATCGCGCCGATGGTGTACGCGGTGCCGGTGCAGTTGCTGGCCTATCATGTCGCGGTGCTCAAGGGGACGGACGTGGACCAGCCGCGTAATCTGGCGAAGTCGGTGACGGTGGAATAGAATAGCGTTATGCCGGGCGTTGGAAGCCATCCCGATGACGAAGTTCACAGTGTCGTGGGGCCTATTTAGGTCAATAGTTGCGGTGAAGCGCCCGTAAAGCGACACCGATGCGCCGGGCGGGTTACGCCGACGCGGCAAGGGTGCTTCGGCTGGATCACCTATGCGCGACGGCAGATGCGGCTGGGGCGCGGCGTGTATGCGCTGACATGGCGCTTGGCGCGTGATGCGGCGGAGAGGGAGGCACAAGCCGTGGGAATAGCGGTGCTGTTTCACCGGAAAGGATAGATCAGATGAAATCCTATTTTGGAAGCGGCGCGCCGGACAGAATGATGGCCGCTAGCGGCCAAAATCGATCTATTAACTGGCTTTGAGCCACGCTCAGAAGCGGATACTAACGGAAATCTGGTGCTCGATAAGGATGTTATAAGAGGCTATATGATCAACTGGTCGGTTATCTCTGTATTGTCCTTAGCGGCAGTGGCACCTGCATCGGTATCAATTCCGGCCTCTCGTCTCTCGGAAGGGAATTGGTTCTATGTGGACGAAGCAGATCCTATGTTAGGCATTCGAAATCTGACGGTCGGCGTTATCTATGGAACCAATGGAGCACTGACCTTCCGGTGCGACCAGCCCACGTCAAAAAAGCCTAAAATATTTGCGACTTTCGTATCGCACGAGTACCTTGGGCAGGCACTGCATCTCCAATCCCTGTTCGTAAAATTCGATGAAGACGAAGCATGGAATTTGGTCGGGAATTACCCCGGCCAATATCTAGCGTCGTTCCAAAGTTCGAAGTTGAGCGGGCAGGCATTCGAGCGACTGCGAACAGCAAACCGCGTCCGCATCCGTGCTTTCCGATTCGACGATGTTCCGGTTGATGCAGATATAGCTCCATCCGCCGACCGGAATTTGTGGTCTAAGTTCAAGGCCGCCTGTTCGGGTGCCAGACCATAACAAGCTCCAGCCTCTTACATATCCCCGCATGTCCGCGAGCTGGCGCGGGCCAGCATGATGGAATTTGTAACTACATCGATATTGAATACGATCTGAAATCAGAATCGTTGACCCGCGCCGAATGCCGCAGGGAGGCTTGAAGTTTCACTCTAGCCAATTTTCCGTGGGAAACCCGCCGGTCCTCTTCCACCCTTATCTGCCTCTCACCCACCCCCCGGCGAATTATGCCCGCCGGCCGGCACCGGCCCGCCGCTCGGGGCATGGGCGTGGTCGGGGTTGCTGTCCCATTCGATATGATAGAGATCGAAGCGCCGGTCGCGCAGGTTGCGGACCGTGCCTTCCGCGCGCGCCCAGCTCAGGTCGGCGAGGTTTACGTCCGCCATCGTCAGCGTCTCGACATTCTCGGTCGATTCCGCCGCGATGCCGTCGCGCGCGAAGGGCAGGTCGCAGGGCGTCAGGATCGCGCTTTGGGCATATTGAATGTCCATATTGTCGACATTGGGCAGGTTCCCGACATTGCCCGACATCACGACATAGCATTGATTCTCGATCGCGCGGGCCTGCGAGCAATAGCGCACGCGCATATAGCCCAGCCGCGAATCGGTGCAGAAGGGCACGAAGATGATGCGCGCGCCCTGATCCACCAGCCGGCGCGCAAGTTCGGGAAACTCGCTGTCGTAGCAGATCAGCACGCCGATCGGGCCGCAGTCGGTCTGGATCACGTCGAGCGAATCGCCGCCCTTGATGTTCCACCAAAAGGCTTCGTTGGGGGTGGGGTGGATCTTCTCTTGCGTATGGACCGAGCCGTCGCGCAACGCGACATAGGCGATATTCTGGGTATCGCCATCTTCCGCCCGGGTCGGATGCGATCCACCGATGATGTTGATATTATATTCCAGCGCCATCCGCGTCAGTTCCTTGGTCAGGCGCGGCGTATATTCGGTCAGCTTGTCGATCGCCTCGATCGGGGTCAGCTTGTTCGTTTCGAACGAGAGCAGCGGCAGGGTGAACAGTTCGGGGAAAACGATGAAGTCCGAGCGATAATCGGACGCGACATCGACGAAATATTCGATGTTGCGGATGAAGGCGTCGAAATCCGCGACCGCGCGCGCCTGAAGCTGGCAGGTGGCGAGGCGGACGCTTTCGACACCGCGCGGCACCCGCATTTCGGGCGCTTCGTCGGGATCGACATAGGGATTGCGCCAGACCAGATGGGCGGCGTGCCCGTCCGACTGCTTGTCTTCGGGCAGGTAGTTTTCGAGGATGCCCAGCGGTTCGAACTGGTTTTTGAGCTGGAAGCTGACGACCTGATCGCGGATCTTGCCCTGGACGACCTTGTCGAGATAATCCTTTGGCCCGTCGACCTTGCGCTTGGCGCGCAGATAGCCGGGCATGCGACCGGCGATGACGATGCCGTGCAGGTCGAGCTGTTCGGCCAGTTCCTTGCGCTCGTCATAGAGGCGCTGGCCGATGCGCAGCCCGCGCAGCTTGGGATCGACCGCCATTTCATAGCCGTAGAGCCACTCGCCCGCCGCGCTGTGGCGCGTGCCAAAGCCGTTGGCGGTGATCTCCTCCCAGTCATGATAGGCAAAGGCCATGCCCTTGCTGACCCGCATGGTGGCGCAATAGCCGACGACCTTATTGTCGTAGAGCGCCACGAAACAGCCGTCGGGAAAATTGTTGATCTGGCCGCGCATGGTCGCCGCCGAATAATTGGGCATGCCGGGATAGACGCGCGCGATCAGGCGCAGCACCGCCCGCACGTCGGACGGCACGGCGGTGCGGACTTCGAGGCGTTTTTTCGCGGTCGTGGTCATTCAAAAACACTCCGTTCGTGCTGAGTAGGGGCTGAGCGAAGTCGAAGACCCGTATCGAAGCATCTATTCTAACCATATCCTTCGATACGCCATTTCGACACGCTCAGTGGCTACTCAGGACGAACGGTGAGTTCTGCTACGGAAAAGGGCGACGCCGGATACCGGCACCGCCCTCATTCCGTTAGCGAATTGAAACCATGGGTCGCCCCATAGGTTCCGCGTTCCTTACGCCGCCTTGGCCATTTCGGTTTCCAGGTTGACGCGGATCTGTTCGAAGAACTGCTCCGTCGTCATCCATGCCTGATCGGGACCGATCAGCAACGCCAGATCCTTGGTCATCGCGCCGCTTTCAACCGTCTCGACGCAGACGCGTTCCAGCGTCTCGGCGAACTTCGTGACTTCGGGCGTCCCGTCGAACTGGCCACGATAGACGAGGCCCTGCGTCCAGGCGAAGATCGACGCGACCGGGTTGGTCGATGTCGCCTTGCCCTGCTGGTGCATGCGATAGTGGCGCGTGACGGTGCCATGCGCGGCTTCGGCTTCCACGGTCTTGCCGTCGGGCGACAGCAGCACGGACGTCATCAGGCCGAGCGAACCGAAGCCCTGCGCGACGGTGTCGGACTGCACGTCGCCGTCATAATTTTTGCACGCCCATACGAAATTGCCGTTCCACTTGAGCGCGGAGGCGACCATGTCGTCGATCAGACGATGTTCGTAGACGATGCCGGCGGCCTTGAACTTGTCCGCGAAATCGGCGTCGAACACTTCCTGGAACAGATCCTTGAAGCGGCCGTCATAGGCCTTGAGGATGGTGTTCTTGGTCGACAGATAGACCGGCCAGCCACGGTTGAGGCCGTAGTTGAAGCTCGCCTTGGCGAAATCGCGGATCGATTCGTCCAGATTATACATGCCCATGGCGACACCGGCGGCCGGGAAGTCGAACACTTCATATTCCAGCTCTTCGCCGTTCGTGCCGGTCCATTTCATGGTCAGCTTGCCGGCGCCGGGGATTTTGAAATCGGTCGCCTTATACTGGTCGCCGAACGCGTGGCGGCCGATGACGATCGGGTCGGTCCAGCCGGGCACGAGGCGGGGCACGTTCTTGATGACGATGGGTTCGCGGAACACGACGCCGCCCAGGATGTTGCGGATCGTGCCGTTGGGCGACTTCCACATCTTCTTGAGGCCGAATTCCTCGACGCGCGCCTCGTCAGGGGTGATGGTCGCGCACTTCACGCCGACGCCATATTGCTTGATCGCATTGGCGCAGTCGATCGTCACCTGGTCCTCGGTCGCATCGCGATTCTCGACGGAGAGATCATAATATTTAAGGTCGACGTCGAGATAGGGAAGAATCAGGCGCTCGCGAATCCACTGCCAGATGATCCGCGTCATTTCGTCGCCATCGATCTCCACGATCGGATTTTTGACCTTGATCTTCGCCATGCGCCTGCTTCGCTTTCTTCGCTTGGGTGAAATATGGGCATTGCCCTAGGCAAAGCGCCGCCAATGTTCAACCATGGAAGAGCGGAATATCTGGTTCTGCGGCGCGCGCGGGACCCCCGGCAGGCATCGATCGTTGTCACGGCACATGTCTCTCCCTAAAGACGGTGCCCATGGAAAATAATGAGATCACGATCGCCGCGGGCGGCACCATCAAATGGCGCTTCCCGTCCGTTCATCCCGAAGGCGTAAAGTTCGGCCTCATCGCCGCCGCGATCACCGGCGTTTTCTTTCTCCTCGGCTGGAGCGTGCTCGGCTGGCTGATGCTGATCGTCACCGGCTGGGTGCTGACCTTCTTCCGCGATCCGGTGCGTGCGGTGCCGCAGGACGATAATGCGATCATCGCGCCGGCGGACGGCCTCATCACCCTGATCCAGCGCGTGCCGCCGCCGCGCGAGATGGCCGGTGTCGATGGCCTTGGCGATGCGCCGATGATCCGCGTCTCGATCTTCATGAGCGTGTTCGACGTCCACATCAACCGCACCCCGATCGGCGGGACGATCAAGGCGGTCGTCTATATTTCCGGCAAGTTCCTCAACGCCGATCTCGACAAGGCGAGCGAGGATAATGAGCGCCAGCACATCCTGGTCGAACGCCATGACGGCGTGCGCATCGGCTTCACCCAGATCGCCGGGCTGGTGGCGCGTCGCATCGTGCCGTTCGTCAAGCCCGGTGACATGGTCGCCGCCGGCCAGCGCATCGGCCTGATCCGCTTCGGCAGCCGGGTCGATATATATCTTCCCGCCGGCACCTCGCCGCGCGTCGTGCTCGGCCAGCGCACCGTGGCGGGCGAGACGATCCTTGGCCAGATGGGCGACCGGCGCGTGGTTGCGGGTATTCAGCAGTGACCGGCGCTCGGATGATATCGGCGCAGATCGAGCCGGGGGAATCATGACCCGCCAGCGCCGCCCGATCCCGCGCGGCCTGCGCCGGGGCATCACCTTGCGCATGGTCGCGCCCAACGCCGTCACCGCCATGGCGATGTGCTTTGGGCTGACCGGCGTGCGTTATGGCATTTCGGGCGAATGGGAACGCGCCGTCCTGGCGATCCTGATCGCGGGCGTGCTCGACGGGCTGGATGGCCGGATCGCGCGGCTGTTGCGCGGCGAGAGCCGGTTCGGGGCGGAACTGGATTCGCTGTCCGATTCAATCGCGTTCGGGGTCGCGCCGGCGCTCATACTCTATCTCTGGTCGCTCCAGGCCATGCCCAAATTCGGCTGGATCTTCGCGCTGGCCCATGCGCTGTCCTGCGCGCTGCGTCTGGCGCGCTTCAACGCCAATATCGACGCGGACATTCAGCCGCACAAATCCGCCGGCTTCCTCACCGGCGTCCCGGCTCCGGCAGGCGCAGGCCTGACCTTCGTGCCCATCTATCTCTGGCTGGTGACGGGTGAACCGATCTTCCGCGCCTGGTATGTCGTGGCGCCATGGACCGCCTTCATCGCGTTCCTCATGATCTCCAGCGTCGCGACCTACACCTGGTCGGCGCTGCGCCTGCGCAAGCGAATCCGGCTGGAAGCGATCGCGCTGGCGGGCTTGCTCGCCGCACTGCTGATCACCGATCCCTGGCTCACATTGCTGCTGATATGCGCGATCTATCTGGCGCTGATGCCGTTCGGCATGATCGCCTATGCGCGGGTCCGGCGGCAAGCGAACGCCGTCGTCGCCACGCCCGAATGATCAGGCGGCAAGCGCTCCATTACAGGTGACGCTTACGCGTTCCGGTGTTGCGCGTCCCCCACGAGGCCGGCTGATCCGCACATTATAGACCGGGGGCGCATCGGGTATCGGACGGAACAGCAAAGCCGCCGCCATCTTCTCATGATATTGGGCGAACATCCATGCGATCGTCCCGACAGCAAGGACGAAAGCCCCGGAAAATGTGATTGCGGCGATGATGGCGAACATATTGCCCACTTTCTATCTTGCCATTTGCACGGCTTGGCTCACTATGGAGTTATAAACGGGCATTAACCCTATTCGTTCCATTTGTTCATGGTATGTTCTATGGAACGCCACGTCAACCCTTGCAATTGCTTTTTTAAGCCGCTAGGTCCGCGCCCATTCCACATGGGGATCGACATATCCGGTGCCGGCGAAGTCTTTAAGGCTTTCCAAGGTTCCTGATCCCCAGAGGCAGCAACCGGAAGGAGAAAGACCATGGCGGCACCAGTCGTCACGATGCATCAATTGATTGAGGCTGGCGCCCATTTCGGCCACCAGACCCACCGCTGGAACCCGCGCATGAAGCCGTATATCTTCGGCGAGCGCAACGGCATCCACATTCTCGACCTCAGCCAGACCGTCCCGCTGTTCGCCCGCGCGCTCGACTTCGTGTCGGCCAGCGTCGCCAGCGGCGGCAAGGTGCTGTTCGTCGGCACCAAGCGCCAGGCGCAGGACCCCATCGCCGAAGCCGCGCGCCGGTCCGGCCAGCATTTCGTCAACCATCGCTGGCTGGGCGGCATGCTCACCAACTGGAAGACGATTTCCGGTTCGATCAAGCGTCTCAAGACCCTTGAGGAAAAGCTTTCCGGCGACACCCACGGCTTCACCAAGAAGGAAGTGCTCCAGATGACTCGCGAACGCGAGAAGCTGGAAGCGTCGCTCGGCGGCATTCGCGACATGAACGGCATTCCCGACATCATGTTCGTGATCGACGCCAACAAGGAAGAGCTGGCGATCAAGGAAGCCAACACGCTCGGCATCCCGGTCGTGGCGGTGCTCGATTCGAACGTCTCGCCCGATGGCATCGCGTTCCCGGTTCCGGCGAACGATGACGCCAGCCGTGCGATCCGCCTCTATTGCGACGCCATCGCGGCCGCAGCGACCAAGGGCAACCGTGGTGCGCAGCAGGCATCGGGCGTGGACATCGGCGCGCTCGACGAGCCGGAAGCCGAAGAGGTCGTTGCGCAGGCATAAGCATTTTGGGGGATGCTCCCCATCTCCGTTCGGGCTGAGCGTGTCGAAGCCTTTTACTGAGCGAAGCGAAGTGACCTCCTAACGGTCGGTCGAGCCCTTCGACTTCGCTCAGGACGAACGGGGATGGACCAGTCCCCAAACTGCAAGAATGACAGGCTAGGGCGCGCTCTTCGGGGACGCGCCCTCCTGCATATTAGAAACATTCAAATTAGGAGCCGAATATGGCCGAAATTACCGCTGCCGCCGTCAAGGAACTGCGCGACCGTTCGGGCGCGGGCATGATGGATTGCAAGAAGGCGCTCACCGAAGCCGGTGGCGACATCGAAGCCGCCACCGACTGGCTGCGCGCCAAGGGCCTCGCCGCCGCACAGAAGAAGTCGAGCCGTACCGCTGCCGAAGGTCTGGTCGGCGTCGCCGTCGCGGGAACGAAGGGCGTTGCCGTCGAAGTGAACAGCGAAACCGATTTTGTCGCCAAGAACGACCAGTTTCAGGATTTCGTCCGCTCCGTCGCGACCATCGCGCTCAGCAGCGGCGCGGCCGATGCCGAAGCGCTGTCGGCGCAGGCCTACCCCTCGGGCGGGACGGTGTCGGAAAAGCTGGTCGCCAACATCGCGACCATCGGCGAAAACCAGAATCTGCGCCGCGTGTCGCATATCGAAGTGAGCCAGGGCGTCATCGTCCCCTATGTCCACAACGCCGCCGCGCCGGGCCTTGGCAAGATCGGCGTGCTGGTCGCGCTCGAAGGGGATGCGCCCGCCGACGTGCTGGAGCCGCTTGGCAAGCAGATCGCGATGCACATCGCCGCCGCGTTCCCGCTGGCGCTGTCGGCAGCGGATATCGATCCCGCCCTGCTGGAGCGCGAACGCGCCATCGCCGGTGAAAAAGCGACCGAGGAAGCGGCCAAGACCGGCAAGCAGATCCCGGCCGATATCCTCGCCAAGCGTGTCGAAGGTTCGGTCGCCAAGTTCGCCAAGGAACAGGCGCTGCTCAGCCAGTTGTTCGTGATCGACAACAAGACGCCGATCGCGGACGTCGTGGCCAAGGCCGCGAAGGACTCCGGCAAGTCGATCAGCTTGAAGAGCTATATCCGCTTCCAGCTCGGCGAAGGCATCGAAAAGGAAGTCAGCGACTTCGCCGCCGAGGTCGCCGCTGCCGCTGGCGTGTGATTTTGTCCTTCCTGTTGGGGGAGAATGAGCAAGCTACGGCATAAGGAGGCTCGCCTCCCGCGTGATGAAGCTGAAGGGGGACGCCTGAAAGGGCGCTCCCCCTTTGTCGTTGCGGGGCGCTTCGATGCGCCTGCATCATGATATCGTCCGGTGTCGATGTTCGGTCGAACTGGCTTCATCGCGCCCACCCCGGCGTCCGTCGCATATTTGACCAGTTTTCATACGGATGCGGAGCTTTGGCGCGGCACGCTCGTTCAGAGCGGACCCCATAAGGAGCATGCCATGAGCACCGACAGCACGATCTCGACTCTCAACAGTCTCATCAAGACGACGCTCGACAGTATGAAGGGCTTTCAGGACGCGGCCAAGGATGCGGAAAGCACGCAATTTGCGTCGATGTTCGCTGATTTTGCGCGCGAACGCAGCGCGGCGGCATCAGCGCTTCAGGCCGAAGTACGGCGTCTTGGCGGCAATCCCGAAGACGACAGCAGCTTCCTCGCTGCCGCTCACCGCACGTTCCTCGACTTGAAGCAGGCCTTTACCGGCAAGGACGACAAGGCGATCATTCAGGAGGTCGAGCGCGGCGAAGATTATATCAAGGCCAAATATGAGGCCGCTCTGTCGGCCAGCGATCTGGACGTGTCCTCCCGCTCCGTCGTCGAGCAGGCTTTCCAGTCCGTGAAGGCCGGTCACGACCGCGCCAGCGCGCTCAAGCATAGTCTGGCATGAAGGAACGGGGCCGCTTCCAAAGGGGCGGCCCCGTTTACTCCCCGCGATCGGGGGCTGGTTTATCAGACCCCTGTCCTATATCCTCCCGTTCATGGTAAATCCGCCGCTGCGGCTCTTTCCCATCGTGCATGCAAATTCTCCTCGACTTTCCGATAGGATCACGCCCACGCAATAAATGGGCGAATTATGCGGGAAATATGCGAAGTTAAGGCGGAATCGGCCGCATCATTCGCTGTAAACGCCCCCTTGGCATTCGGGCCTTGCCCGCCTAATGTCCCGGCCGCTCCCCCGCACTGATCTCAGGATGATTTTGCCCCACATGACTCGGCCAGCCTTCAAGCGAATCCTGCTGAAACTATCGGGCGAGGTATTGATGGGGCCGGGCCAATTCGGCATCGATCCCGAAACGGTGGACCGCGTCGCGGGCGAGATCGTGGCCGCCAAGGAAGCCGGCTTTGAACTGTGCGTCGTCGTCGGCGGTGGCAATATCTTCCGGGGCCTCGCCGGCGCGGCCAAGGGGTTCGACCGCACCAGCGCCGATTATATGGGCATGCTGGCGACCGTCATGAACGCGCTCGCGGTCCAGAACGCGCTCGAAAAAATCGGCTGCGACACCCGCGTCCAGTCGGCGATCCCCATGGCGTCGGTGTGCGAACCCTATATCCGGCGCAAGGCCGTGCGGCATATGGAAAAGGGCCGGATCGTCATCTTCGCGGCCGGCACCGGCAATCCCTTTTTCACGACCGACACCACCGCCGCCCTGCGCGCCGCCGAAATGAACTGCGATGCGCTGTTCAAGGGCACCAGCGTCGACGGCGTCTATGATGCCGATCCCAAACAGGTGCCCGATGCGGTCCGTTATGACGAGATCAGCTTCGACCGCGTATTGACCGATAACCTTAAAGTCATGGATGCGAGCGCGATTGCGCTGTGCCGTGAAAATCATATTCCTATCGTCGTGTTCAACATCCGCGAAACCGGTAATCTGGCGACAGTGCTGGCCGGGCAGGGCGTTGCGACGATAGTACAGAATCAGGAGAGCTGACCAATGGCCGTTTATGACAAGTCCGACCTGGAACGCCGCATGGCGGGCGCGATCGAGGCGCTGAGGGGCGATCTGAGCGGGCTTCGCACGGGCCGCGCCAACGTCCAGCTGCTCGATCCCGTGATGGTGACGGTCTATGGTTCGCCCATGCCGCTCAATCAGGTCGCAACGGTCGCTGCGCCCGAACCGCGCATGTTGTCGGTGCAGGTATGGGACAAGACCAATGTCGGCCCGGTCGACAAGGCGATCCGCTCGGCAGGGCTTGGCCTCAACCCGATCACGGACGGCCAGACGCTGCGCCTGCCGATCCCGGACCTGACCGAAGACCGCCGCAAGGAACTGGCCAAGCTGGCCGGTAAATATGCCGAAGGCGCGCGCGTCGCCGTCCGCAACGTCCGTCGCGACGGCATGGATAATCTCAAGACCGACGAAAAGAAGGGCGAGATCAGCGAGGATGAGCGCAAGCGCAAGGAGGCGGAAGTCCAGAAACTGACCGACGCCACCATCGCCGATATCGATACCCTCACCCAGTCGAAGGAAAAGGAAATTCTCGGCCAGTAAGGCCGGGACCCTCCGCCATGACCAAAGCGCGCGCCCGACCCGCCTGATGGCCAGCCAGATCCAGCCCGGTCTGCCCAGCGACGCGTCGCAATCCGGCGCGCGTTCCGTAGATGGCGCCCTCGCCGGGTGCGCCGGGCCACGCCACGTCGCCATCATCATGGATGGCAATGGTCGCTGGGCCAAAAAGCGCCTGCTACCCCGCATCGCCGGGCATCGCGCGGGGGTGGAAGCCGTGCGGCGGGTCGCCCGGGCGGCGCAGGAACTGGGTCTCGAATGCCTGACGCTCTACGCTTTTTCGTCCGAAAACTGGAAGCGGCCAGTGAGCGAGGTGGCGGACCTGATGGGGCTGCTGCGCCATTTCCTCCAGTCGGACCTCGACGAACTTCATGCCAATGGGGTGCGGTTGCGCGTGGTCGGCAATCATCGCGCGCTCGAACCCTCGCTGGTCAAGATGATCGACGGCGCGGTCGCGCGCACCGCCGACAATAGCGGGCCGATCATCGCCATTGCGCTCAACTATGGCGCGCAGGACGAGATCGTGCGCATGGCGCAAAATCTGGCCCGGCGCGTCGCGGCCGGTGAGATGGCGGCGGACGATATCGGGATCGAACATGTCGACGCCGCGCTCGACACCGCCGACCTCCCGCCGCTGGACCTGCTCATCCGCACCTCGGGCGAATTGCGGCTGAGCAATTTCATGCTGTGGCAGGCCGCCTATGCGGAGCTGTATTTCACCGACCGGCTGTGGCCCGATTTCGGACGCGAGGCGCTGGTCGAGGCGATCGACGCCTTCAGGCTCCGGGATCGCCGCTTCGGCGGCCTTTGACGGCGATGGCAAGCGAACTCCGCACCCGCAGCATCGTCGGCGTAGCGCTGATCGCCGTGGCGACCGGCGCCCTGCTCGCGGGCGGATTTCTGTTCTGGCTGCTGCTCGTGATCGCGGGCGTATTGATGCAGGGGGAGTGGGGCGACCTGACCGGCGCGAGCGTGGAGGGTCGCAAGTCGGGGATGTTCGCCGTATCGGTGCCGCTGGCCATCCTCTGCCCGGTCGCGGCGGGTGTGTCCTGGCTCGCCTTCGGGCTGATGATGGCGGCGTTCTTTTTCATATTGCTGACGGCGCGGTCGCTCAAGCTGGCTCTCGGCATCCTCTACATCTGCATACCGGTCATGGCGCTGCTGTTCCTGCGTGGGCAGGAGCCGGCCCGGTTCGGCCTGCTGCTCGCCTTCTGGGCGCTGGCGCTGGTCTGGGCGACCGATATCGGCGCTTATTTCGCTGGCCGTTCGATCGGCGGTCCCAAGCTCGCGCCGCGCATCAGCCCTTCGAAAACCTGGTCGGGTCTGGCCGGCGGCGTGCTGGCGGCGCTGATGACGGGCTTTTTGCTGTACCGCTTTGCAGGCTTGCCGATCCAGCTCGCGGCGGCAAGCGGCCTGCTGGCGGTCGCAGCGCAACTGGGTGACTTGCTGGAAAGCATGATGAAGCGGCGCGCGGGCGTCAAGGATAGCGGCAAGCTGCTGCCCGGTCATGGCGGCGTGATGGACCGGCTCGACGGCGTCATCGCCGCCGCGCCGCTCGCCGCGCTGCTCTATCTGTTGCTGGTGGCGGCGTGAAGCGGCGCATCTCCATATTCGGCGCGACCGGATCGGTCGGGTCGTCGACGCTGGACCTTATCCGCCGTGACCCGCAAGCCTATGAGGTCATAGCGCTGACGGCGCATAGCGATGTGCAGGGCCTTGCCAGCGCGGCACGGGAAAGCAGCGCGCGCATCGCCGTTATCGGCGACCCGGCGCGCTATGACGCGTTGCGTGAGGCGCTGGCGGGGTCCGGGATCGAGGCGGCGGCGGGCGAGGACGCGCTGGTCGAGGCGGCGGGCCTGGACGTGGACTGGACGATGGCGGCGATAGTCGGTTGCGCCGGCCTGCGGCCCACTATCGCAGCGCTCGCGACGGGCGGCACCGTGGCGCTTGCCAACAAGGAATCGCTGGTGTCGGCAGGGGCATTGATGATGGACGCCGCCACGGCGTCGGGTGCGATCCTGCTGCCGGTGGATAGCGAGCATAATGCAATATTCCAGTGCCTTGCCGGTGGCCGGATCGAGGACGTCGCGCGGATCACGCTGACCGCGAGCGGCGGGCCGTTTCGCACTCGCTCACGCGAGGACATGCGCGACATCACGCCCGCGCAGGCGGTCGCCCATCCGAACTGGTCTATGGGTGCGAAGATCAGCGTCGACAGCGCGACGATGATGAACAAAGGACTGGAACTGATCGAGGCGGCGCATCTGTTCCCCGTCGGCCTCGACCGGATCGAGATCCTCGTTCATCCGCAGTCGGTGATCCATTCGATGGTCGAATATCGCGATCGATCGACGTTGGCCCAGCTCGGGTCGCCCGACATGCGCATCCCGATCGCTCATGCGCTGGCCTGGCCGCGGCGGATCGCAACGCCATGCCAGCCACTCGATCTGGCGCGTATCGGCCGCCTGGATTTCGAAGCGCCCGACGATGTACGCTTTCCGGCGCTGCGTCTTGCGCGGAGCGCGGCGGAGGCGGGCGGCGCGACGCCCGCCATCCTCAACGCGGCGAACGAAGTCGCCGTGGCCGCTTTCCTTGAAGGCCGCATCGGCTTCCTTGATATCGCCATGATTGTAGAGGATGTGTTGAACCGCTATAGCGCGCCTGAGCCGCAACGCCTGGATGAGATTTTCGCCGCGGATGCGGAAGCGCGCGCGATGGCGGGCCAGATAATGGAAAGATTGACCGTTTGATCCACAGCCCCGGCTTTATGTTGACCATCCTCGCCTTCGTGGCGGTCATCGGGCCGCTCGTTTTTGTGCATGAACTGGGTCACTATCTGGTCGGGCGCTGGTGCGGCGTGAAGGCGGAGGCCTTTTCGATCGGCTTCGGTCCTGAAATCGCCGCCTGGGTGGATCGAAGAGGCACGCGCTGGCGGCTGGCCGCCTTTCCGCTGGGCGGCTATGTCCGCTTCAAGGGCGACATGAACGCAGCCAGCATGGCCGATCCCGCCTGGCTGCTGATGCCGGCCGAAGAGCGCGCGCAGAGCTTCCCGGCCAAACCATTGTGGCAGCGCGCGGTGATCGTCGCCGCCGGCCCGGCGATCAATTTCCTGTTCGCGATCGCGATCCTCGCCGCGTTCGCCTTTGCCCATGGCGAAAGCCGCACGCCAGCGGTCGCTGGACAGGTTCAGCCTGGCAGCGCAGCGGCGGCGGCTGGCATCCGTGCCGGCGACCGCATCCGGTCGCTGAACGGGCGTGAGATGACGACGTTCGACGATATCCGCCTCTATGCCCAGATTCGGCCGGGCGAGCCCGTCGCCATGGTGATCGAGCGCGACGGCCGTCAATTCGCCATGCAGGGCCGCATCGGCAGCGTCGAGGAAGGCGATGGGTTCGGCAACAAGTTTCGCATCGGCCGCCTCGGCCTTGCCCCCGGCAAGCCGGTGATCGAGCCGGTCAGCCTGTGGCGCGCGCCGGTCGTCGCCATCCAGCGCACTGGCGAGATCGTGCGCACGATGGTCGAGACGATGGGTCAGATTCTGGGGGGCGGACGATCGGTGAAGGAATTGGGCGGGCCGCTGAAAATAGCGGAAGTATCGGGCCAGGCGGCAACGCTGGGTCTGGAAAGCTTCGTCTTCTTCATGGCCCTCATTTCGATTAATTTGGGGTTCATCAACCTGTTGCCAATTCCCATGCTGGATGGCGGGCATCTGTTATTCTACGGGGTGGAGGCAATTCAGCGAAGGCCGGTGAGCGAGCGGGTGCAGGAATGGGCCTATAAATCGGGGCTCGCCGCGTTGCTCGCGATGATGATCCTCGTGACATTCAACGATTTGTCGTCTTTCGGGCTATGGACTCGCCTGTCCGGCTTGATTGGCTGAGCCGCATCGGGCAGGGAGGCGCGATTTAGCGGCGTCTTTCAGCGCATGAGTTTTTTGTAAGGGTATAGCGGGTGACAGCGATGAAGAGCAGCAAGAGGCAGCGCCCGGTCGTGGCAGCCCTGTTGGCGACCACAATGTTCGCCGGGCTGTCGGCCACGCCAGCGTTCGCCCAGACTGCGCCGGCACTGGCTGCGCCAGCCCCGAGCGTCGCGCCCGCCGGCACGGTCCGCAGCATCGCGGTGACGGGCCAGCAGCGGCTCGAGCCCGACACGGTCCTGTCCTATACCAAGCTGCGCGTTGGCCAGACCTTCACGCAGGAGTCGCTCGATCAGGCGCTGCGCGACCTATATGAGACCGAATTGTTCGCCGACGTCCAGATCCGCAACGATGGCGGTGCGCTGACGATCGAGATCAAGGAAAATCCGGTCATCAACCGCATCGTCCTTGAAGGCAACAAGCGGCTCAAGGAGGATAAGATCAAGCCCGAGATCAAGCTCGCGCCGCGTCAGATTTATACAAGGTCCAAGGTCCGCGCCGACGTCGCGCGCATCATCGAGCTGTATCGCCGCCAGGGTCGCTTCGCCGCGACCGTCGAGCCCAAGATGGTGCGGCTGGAGCAGAACCGCGTCGATATCGTGTTCGAAATCAGCGAGGGGCCCAAATCCAAGGTCCGCCAGATCAATATCATCGGCAACGACAAGTTCGGCGATGGCGAACTGCGCAGTCAGATGGTGACGAAACAGGCGCGCTTCTTTCGCCTCTTTTCCTCGGGCACCAGCTATGATCCCGATCGCCTGGCCTATGACCAGCAGAAGCTGCGTCAATTCTACCTGACGGAAGGCTATGCCGATTTCCGGGTCATTTCCGCCGTGGCCGAACTGACGCCCGACAAGCAGGATTTCATCATCACCTATGTGGTGGAAGAAGGGCAGCGCTACAAATTTGGCGACGTGAAGGTCGAAAGCGACATTCGCGACCTGTCGGGTGATTCGCTGACGCAGCGGCTGCCAATGAAGAAGGGGCAGTGGTATAATGCCAAGCAGGTCGAGGATACGGTCGATACGCTGAGCGAGACCGCCGGCCTGTTCGGCTATGCCTTTGCCGACGTGTCGCCCGATTTCAACCGTGACAAAGACACGCTGACGATGGGGATCAATTTCAAGATCGCCAATGCGCCGCGCGTCTATGTCGAGCGGGTCGACATCAACGGCAATACGCTGACGCAGGACAAGGTCGTCCGCCGCGAGTTTCGCCTCGCCGAAGGCGACGCCTTCAACAGCTTCCTCGTCAAGCGATCGAAGGACCGGATCAATTCGCTCGGTTTCTTCCAGGAAAAGCTGGATATCGAACAGAAGCCCGGCTCTGCCCCCGACCGCATCGTGCTGGAAACCAACGTCCAGGAAAAATCGACCGGCGAATTGTCGCTTTCGGCTGGTTTTTCCAGCCTGGAAAAATTCCTCGTTTCGGCGTCGATCACCCAGCGCAATTTCCGCGGCAAGGGGCAGGAATTGCGCACCAGTGTCAATTATTCGAGCTATTCCAAATCAGTCGAGCTAGGCTTCACTGAGCCTTATTTCATGGACAAGAATATCGCGCTGGGTGGCGATATCTATCGGCGCGATCTGAACAGCTTTAATTATATCAACAGTAATGACCGCAACCGCACCTATCAGCAGACGACGACCGGTTTTCAGCTGCGCGCGGGCGTTCCCATCACCGAATATATGTCGCTGGCGCTGCGCTACAGCCTCAATCTCGACAATGTGACGCTGGATAAAGAGACCTATTATACCGATAATAATAATGACGGTATTTTGGGCAACGGCCCCAACGATACGTGCGACCCGATCCGCTCGGGCCGCTATCTTTGTGAAGCGATCGGCAAGCGTACGACCTCGTCGCTTGGCTACTCGCTGATCTACGATACCCGCGACAACCGCATACGGCCGACGCGCGGGAATAATGTGGTGTTGAGCCAGGATTTCGCTGGGTTGGGGGGCGACGTGAAATATGTCCGCACCCGTCTTAATGCAGCGAAATACTGGCCGCTGGGCGGTGGATTCATCTTCTCTCTTTCGGGCGAGGGCGGCTATATTCATGGTCTTGAAAAGACGCGGAGAGATCCGACCACGGGTCAGGAAATCGACAAGATCCGCCTCACGGATCGTTTCTTCCTGGGCGAGCCGCAGATGCGCGGTTTCAACATTCGAGGCATCGGGCCACGCGTTATTCGCCGCTATTATACGACTTCGGGAGATGGCGGAAAAACGGTGCCTTTCGTCGGCACGGAAACCACGGGCAACAATAATGAGTCGGACGACGCGCTTGGCGGCAAGATCTATTATATGGCGCGAGGAGAGGTCGAAATTCCTTTGGGTTCGGGTGCGCGCGAAATGGGCTTGCGTCCGTCCGTGTTCGTCGACGCGGGTGCGGTGTCAGGTCTCAAAAATCCAGGACTCGTCAACGGCGATGGCAGCTTTGGCGGCTTCTGCTCGAACTCCAACAACAGTTCTGCGCCGGTCGTGAAAGCGGCGGGATCAGCCGCCAGCCCCGTATGCCCAACCGGCTACGACACGGTTCAGGGTGGTTTCCAGGAACGATATCTGGGCGATTCGCTCAAGCCGCGCCTGTCGGTGGGTTTTGGCGTCAATTGGAACTCGCCCTTCGGGCCCTTCCGGATCGACATCGCCAAGGCGCTGCTAAAAGAACCAGGGGACGATACCAAACTCATTACCTTCAACGTAGGGACTCAATTCTGATGAAGACCATGATCAAGGCACTGGCGCTCGGACTCGCGCCCATGACCGCCATCGCGCTGACCAGCGTACCGGCGCTCGCTCAGTCGAAGCTGGGCATTGCTGTCGTCGACGTGCAGCGCGCCGTCGGCACCAGCGCCGCCTATTCGACCGCGCGCACCCAGATTCAGACGACCTACAAGGCGCAGATCGACAATTTCACCACGCGCAAGAACGCGATCGACGCCGATCTGCGCGCCAAGGGCACAGCGCTCGACACGGCGATGAAGGCGGCGGGCGGCAAGCCCACCCCGGCATTGCAGGCGCAATATGAAGCGGCCCAGAAAGCACAGCAGAACGGCCAGGCCGAATTGCAGCGCATCGGCCAGCCGATCCAGCTCGCCAACGCCTATGTCGAAGAGCAGATCGGCGCCAAGCTGTCGGACGCGCTGAAGGCGGCGATGACCAAGGCGAAGGTCGACCTCATCCTCGCGCCCGACGCCACCGTCTCCTATCAGCCGACCGTCGACCTGACCGACGAGGTGATCACGGAACTCAACGCGCTCGTGCCCAGCGTCGGCATCACGCCGCCTGCCGGCTGGCAGCCCGGCCGTCAGGGTCAGCAGCCGGCCGCAGCCGCGCCTGCCAACCCGTCGCAGCAGCCGGCTTCGCGCTGACAGGCTCTATGACGCAAACGCCTGAAAATACTGGCGAACAGGCCGCCGCCATTGGTCCTATCGACATAAGAGGGATCATGGCGGCGTTGCCGCATCGCTATCCGATGCTGCTGGTCGACCGCGTGTTGTCGCTGACACCGCACGCGTCGATCCACGCGGTCAAGGCGGTCTCGATCAACGAAGGGTTCTTTCAGGGCCATTTCCCCGGGCGGCCGATCATGCCCGGCGTTCTGATCGTCGAGGCGATGGCGCAGGCGGCGGGCGTGCTGACGGTCGAAACGCTCGGGCTGCGCGGATCGGGCAAGCTGGTTTACTTCATGTCGATCGACGGCGCGAAATTCCGCGCACCGGTCGAGCCGGGCTGCCTGCTCGACCTGCATGTGGAGCTGAACCAGATTCGCGGGCGGGTGTGCAAATTCACCGGCAAGGCATCGGTCGAGGGCAAATTATGCGCCGAAGCCAATTTCGTCGCGATGATCGCCGATCCACCGGAGGGTTGAGCGCGTTTCATAATAGGCGGTTCGCGCGGAGCGTGTCGAAGGGTGAGGGCGGGCGAAGTGGAAGCCGACTGGCTTGCCCGGCGAAGGGCTTGTGACTTCCTCATCCCGAATGGGTTGAGGATCAGGCTCCTATCGCCCTCTTGCCATCCCACCCAATCCCATGTAACCGCGCGCCTTCGCATATTTGAGCATCCCTGGCCGGTCGGAACCGGCCTTTAGACGGAGCAGACGCATGAAGGCCGAAATTCACCCCGACTATCATTTCATCACTGTCCAGATGACGGACGGCACCACGTTCCAGACGCGTTCCACCTGGGGCAAGGAAGGCGACACGATGGCGCTCGATATCGATCCCAAGTCGCATCCGGCATGGATCGGCGGCCAGCGTCAGTTGGATCAGGGTGGCCAGGTTGCGCGCTTCAACAAGCGCTTTGGCGGCCTGACGCTGAAGAAGTAAGTCTTCTTCGCGCGATATTTGGAAAAGGGCGCCTGCGGGCGCCCTTTTTATGCGGGAACGGCCTTCGCGCGATCTTCGTCCAGGAACGCCGCCACATCCGCCAGCGCGACATCCTTCGACAGGAATGTCTTGCCGATCCCGCGGGCCAGCAGGAAGGGCAGGGTGCCGCCCGCCATCTTTTTGTCGTGCAGCATATGCGCCACCAGGCCAGCACCGTCCGCTTCCACCCGCGCGCTCGCCAGATCGTGCGGCAGGCCAACAGCTTTGACGTGCGCGGTCACGCGTGCGGCGTCGTCCGCCGGACAAAGGCCAAGACGCGCCGAATAGCGGAAGGCGAGCGCCATCCCCGCCGCCACGCCCTCGCCGTGCAGCAGCCGGTCGGAGAAACCGGTATCCGCCTCAAGCGCGTGGCCGAATGTGTGGCCCAGATTGAGCAACGCCCGGCGGCCTGTTGTTTCGCGCTCGTCGTCGGCGACGATCGCCGCCTTGGCCGCGACGCTGCGGGCGATCGCGTATTCGCGCGCTTCGGATTCGCCGGCGAGCAGGCGATGGCCCTCGCGCTCGCACCAGCCGAAGAAGGCGGCATCGTCGATCAGCCCATATTTGACGACTTCGGCATAGCCGGCCCGGACTTCGCGCGGCGGCAGCGAATCGAGTGTCGACGGATCGATGAGGACGAGCGAAGGCTGGTGGAAGCTGCCGACCAGATTCTTACCCGCACCGGTGTTGATCGCGGTCTTGCCCCCGACCGAACTGTCGACCTGCGCCAGAAGCGTCGTCGGAAGCTGAATGAAATGGCAGCCGCGCTTGAGGATCGAGGCGGCGAAGCCGACCAGATCGCCGATCACGCCGCCGCCAAGCGCCACGATATGATCGCCCCGTTCGATCTCGAGCGCGAGCAGGGCGTCGAGCAGGCATTCCAGCGGCCGCCAGCTTTTGGTTTGTTCGCCGGGCGGCAGGATGATCGCTTCTATCGCGACATCGGCAGCGCGCAGGCTGGCTTCCAGCCGGGGGAGCTGAGCGGCCGCGACATTGCTATCGGTGACGACGACAAGCCTGCCGTTGCGGGCATGGCGCACGAGATGATCGCCGGCCCGGTCGAGTGCGCCCTCCTCGATCACGATGTCGTAGCTGCGCTGTTCCAGCGCGACCCGGATTATGGTCATGTCTTGAGTTGCTCCACGATGCGGTCGACCGTCACCTCGTGGGGACCAGCGGCGCTTTTTACATGAATAGGTGCCAGCGCGTAGACGGGATTGCGCTGGGCGGCCAGCCCGGTCAGCACGGTGCGCGGGTCCTTGCCCTTGAGCAGCGGGCGTCCCTCGCGTCGCGACACCCGGTCCACCAATATGTCGATGTCGGCGTCCAGCCAAATGGCGGTGGCATGATCGAGGATCAGCGCGCGCGTGTCATCCTGCATGAACGCGCCGCCGCCGGTGGCGATGATCTTGGGCGCGCCGTCCATCAGGCGAGCGATCACCCGCCGCTCGCCATCGCGGAAATGGGCTTCGCCATAGCGGGCGAACATTTCGCTGATCGTCATGCCAGCGGCCTGTTCGATCTCTTCGTCCGCATCGACGAAAGCGAGGCCCAGTCGCGCGGCGAGGCGGCGGCCGACCGTGGATTTTCCGACGCCCATCATGCCCACCAGGACGATGGGCCCGCGCTTGGATGTACCAGCGGTGGATTTGCTGTTTCGCTGCATGGCGACCGGGGCTATACAGCCAGCCGTCACAGAGGCAAATCGCAACTTTTCCGCCATCTGCCAGACCATAGAAGGTCCTATGAAGAATAGTCGTTCCTATAGTAGTTTCGAAGGCAGTTCGCGCCGTCGCTCGCGCCTGCCGATCATCCCGATCATTCTCCTGCTCGCTCTGGTCGGGGCGCTTGCCTATGCCTGGTCGCGGGGTGGCGAGAAGCCGCAGCAGCGGGTGGAAAAGGTCATTCCCGCCGAAAAGCTGGGCAAATAACGCCGATGCGATGGCAGCGGGGGAACGCGAAATGGGCGGTGGGGACGCTTGCCCTGGCGCTTGCCTTGCCTGTGATCGCGCAGGAGACGCCCGAATCGCTGTTGCCGCCGGGATTTGGCGACACGGCCGAACCGTCGGCGCCGTCCGCCGCGCCGCGTTCGTCGCCCCCGGCCTTGCCCGGTGGCGTGACTGCCGCGCCCTCGTTAGAGCCGATGCCGCCCGCCGAAGCCGCCAATGTCGCCGAAGCGGCAATGACGCCCGAGGAAATCGCGGCGGAAAAGGCGAAATATGACCTTCCCGATACGGCCCGCCGGTCGCTGGATCGCATCGGACCCCTGACGCCGGATTCGCTCGGCTTCGAGGCCAACGCCTTTGGCGGTCAGTCCGGCAAGTTTCTCGCGACGCTGATGCGCGAGACGCATGCGCCGATCGTATCGCGATGGGCATCGATCCTGCTCCGCCGCGTGCTACTGAGCGCAATCGATACGCCCCGCGACATAGACGGCGCGGACTTCGCCGCGGAACGGGCCTGGCTGCTGCTGCGGATGGGCGAAGCCGATAACGCGCGGCTGATGATCCAGGGCGTCGATCCGGACCGCTACAGTCCGCGCCTCTACGCCATCGCCATGCAAACTTATCTGGCGACGGCGGACCCGGCAGGGCTTTGCCCGTTGTCGGAGGGCGCGCTGCGGTTCAGCAAGGAGCCGGGCTGGGGCATGACCCGCGCCATCTGTCCGGCGCTTTCGGGTGATCAGGGGTCGGCGAGCGGCGCGCTCAACCAGGCGCAACGGCATGGCACGGTGCGCGGCGTGGATTATCGCCTTGCCGAAAAAGTGGTGGGCGCGGGGTTCAACGCGCGCCGGTCAGTCAAGATCGAATGGGGCGGCGTCGACCGGCTGACGGCCTGGCGCTTTGGCCTTGCGACCGCGCTGAATGTGGAAATTCCCGATGCGCTGTACGGGACGGTCGGCCCGCATGTCCGCGCATGGGAGGCCCGCGCGCCCGCGCTGTCCGCCGTCCGTCGATTGCCGGGAACGCAGGTCGCCGCCCGGCTCGGCGTATTTTCCAGCGAGGCGCTGGTCAGCTTCTACGGCCAGCTTCGGACCGATGGCGATGTGCCCGCCGACATGGCCGATCGGGTCGACGCGCTGCGCACGGCCTATGCTGGCCAGACCGTGGGGGACCGGATTCAGGCCATGCGGACCCTGTGGCAGGATGAAGCAAAGCCAGATTATGTGGGCCTGATCGCAACCGCGCGGGCTGCGGCCGCGCTGCCGGTGGCAGAGGCGGGCGCACGCGATGCCGCCAATCTGGTCGCGGCGATGCTGAGCGCGGGCTATGATCGCAACGCGGCGCGCTGGGCGCGCGCGCTTGGTCAACTCGATGGCGACGGTGCGTCGGATTTCTGGGCGCTGCTGGCCGTGGGCGCGCCCGTTCCCGCCGTGGACCTGGGTAGCAGTCGCGTTGCGGCCTATGTCGATGAGGCGGGGCCGGCGAAAGGCCGTATGCTGTTGGCGGCGCTGGCGGGGCTGTCGCGGCTTTCGCCGGGCGATGCGTCGTCACTGGCACAGGACAAGGGCTTGGTTCTCGCCGCCAATAGCCGCTGGGCGCGCGCGATCGGCGCAGCCGCGCAGCGTGGCGAGCAGGGCACGGTGGCGTTGCTTGCTGCCGTGGGAATGCAGACGGCCAGCTGGGACCGTTTGCCGCCCGCGCATCTTTACCACGTCGTCGCGGCGCTCCACCGCGTCGGCCTCGATCCCGAAGCGCGCATGATCGCTGCGGAGGCGATCATGCGGCTCTAGTCATGAATATGGACGCCTCCCTCATCGATCGTTTCCTGGAGATGATGGCGGCCGAACGCGGCGCTTCGCGCAACACGCTGCTGGCCTATCGCGCGGATCTTCAGGGCGCGGCGACGATCGTCGGTGGATTGTCGGACGCGACGCAGGGGGCGCTCGGCGCTTTGTCTGCCGCCTGGGCCACGCTCGCCGCATCGTCGGTCGCGCGCAAGGCCTCGGCGCTGCGCGCCTTTTATGCCTTTCTTCAGGAGGAAGGGATGCGCGACGATAATCCCGCATCCGTCCTGCCCCGCCCGGTAACGCGTCGTCCGCTGCCCAAGGTTCTCTCGACGCAGGAGGTCGACCGGCTGTTCGCGCTGATCGAGGAACGGGTGGCGGTCGCCCACCCCGCGCCCGCCGATCTCCGTCTCGCCGCGCTGATCGAACTTCTCTATGGATCGGGCCTGCGGGCGACCGAATTAATGTCGCTGCCGCGTCGGGCGCTGGCCGCCGACCGGCCTTTCCTTATCCTGCGCGGCAAGGGCGGTCGCGAGCGGCTGGTGCCGATTTCGGACCGGGCCCGCGCCGCCGTTTCGGCCTGGCTGAGTCATGTGGCGGCGGACAGCCCCTGGCTTTTTCCGTCCGGCAAAACCTATCTCAGCCGCATTCGCCTGTATCAGCTGGTGAAGGCGCTGGCTGCCGCCGCCGGCATCGCGCCCGAACGGGTCAGCCCGCATGTGTTGCGCCATGCTTTCGCCACGCACCTGCTTGAAGGGGGCGCGGACTTGCGCGCGCTGCAATCCATGCTCGGCCATGCGGATATCGGCACGACCCAGATCTACACCCATGTCGACAGTCGTCGCCTCGTCGAACTGGTCAACAGCCGGCATCCGCTGGCGTCCATGGCCCTCCATAAGCCGAATCGACGCGTTGACGACGCGGCGTCCGCGTCCTAACGCGTGGCGCATGGCAAGCTTTCTGGAATTTGAAAAGCCGATCGCCGAGTTGGAAGCGCGCATCATCGAACTGCGCGCGACGGCTGGCGTGGGCGATATCGACATTGACGGTGAAATCGACAAGCTGGAACAGCGCGCGACGCGAATGCTCAGCGAAACCTATGCGAAGCTGACGCCCTGGCAAAAGACGCAGGTGGCCCGGCACCCCGAGCGCCCGCATTTCAAGGACTATGTCGCGGGCATGTTCGATAATTTCATGCCGCTCGCGGGAGACCGCGCCTTTTCCGACGATCAGGCGATCCTTGGCGGGTTCGCCACGTTGGGCGAACGACGCGTCGTCGTTATCGGTCATGAGAAGGGCGACGATACCGCCAGCCGCGTTCGCCATAATTTCGGCATGGCCAAGCCCGAAGGCTATCGCAAGGCGATCCGCCTGATGCAGCTGGCCGATCGTTTCGGACTGCCGGTCGTGACGCTGGTCGACACGTCGGGGGCATTCCCCGGTGTCCAGGCTGAAGAGCGCGGCCAGGCCGAGGCGATCGCGCGCTCGACCGAGCAATGTCTGGCGCTTGGCGTGCCGATGGTCGCGGCAGTCGTCGGCGAAGGCGGCTCGGGCGGCGCGGTGGCGCTTGCTGCCGCCAATCGCGTGCTCATGTTCGAACATGCGGTCTATTCGGTGATCTCGCCGGAAGGCTGCGCCTCCATTCTCTGGCGGACCGCCGATAAGGCGAGCGACGCCGCGACCGCGATGCAGGTTACAGCGCAGCATCTCAAGGCGCTCGGCGTGATCGACCGGATCGTGTCCGAACCGGTCGGCGGCGCGCATCGCGAGCCGGTGCAGGCGATCGCCAGCCTGGGCGCGGCCATCGGTGAAGAGCTGGACGATATGACGGGATTGAGCGCCGATGCGCTGCGGACCGACCGGGCCGACAAGTTTCTCGCTATCGGTGCCTGAATGGGCGAGTAATGACTGATCGAGGCAGCCCAAAAGAAAAGGGCAGCGGAATTGCTTCCGCCGCCCTTTCGCCAGTCAATATTTCGAACCTTACTTCAGGTTACCCGAAACATTGTTGAAGGTGCTGCCGAGCTTGGTGCCCAGGCTGGTCATCGCGCCAATGGCGGCGACGGCAATCAGTGCGGCGATCAAGCCATATTCGATGGCGGTCGCGCCCTTGTCGTTCTTCAGCATCTTACGGATGAACTGCATGTTGTGTCTCCTTGAAGGTCAGTGACGTTTAACTACCCGGCCGCCCCACATCGAAACTTGGAAGTCAGCAACGACACGTTTAGGTTGACTGGGTTGAAAAAGGTTTAATGCACGATCGCTTGTGTCAAATATTGATGGTTAATTTTCGAGAACCCTGTTTGAGACGTTGCCCCACATGCCCGTTGTCTTGTTTGCGACGGTGCTAAGGGCGGTGATCATGGCGAGCACGACCATCGCGAGGATCAGCGCATATTCGACAGCAGTCGCGCCGCGTTCGCAGCGCGCCAATCCCCGGCGGGCGATGATGTCGATAAGCGCTCGCATGCGATTTCCAGTGATTAAGACAGCCTCCGTTGCCTTGTAAAACCGTCACGGTTAACAAACCGCTTTTATCGGATGATTATGGACCCTTCTTCGCCATTGCTCGTCGTCGCGGTTGCGCTGGTGGATGCCGATGGGCGGGTGCTGCTGCAAAAGCGGCCGCTGGGTAAGTCCTTGCCCGGCCTATGGGAGTTTCCGGGCGGCAAAGTGGAGGCGGGGGAGACGCCCGAAGCCGCGCTCGTCCGCGAACTGGCGGAAGAACTCGGGATCGAGACGCATGCAAGCTGTCTTGCCCCTGCCGCCTTCGCCAGCGAACCGCTGGCAGGCAGGCATTTGCTGTTGCTGCTCTATATCTGTCGCAAATGGCAGGGCATCGCCGAGGCCCGGCATGCGACCGCGCTGCAATGGGTGCGTCCGGCGCAGATGTATGCGCTGGAAATGCCGCCGGCGGATTTGCCGCTGATCGGATTGCTCGATGCGCTGATCTGAGGAAAAGGGCGGGGACGCGGTTTCAGGAGCGGCCCCGCCCCGATCTCACTCTTCCGCCGCCTTGCTCTGAAGCTGGATATAATTTTGGATGCCCATGCGGCTGATCATTTCGAACTGGGTCTCCAGCGTATCGATATGCTCTTCCTCGCTCGCCAGAATCTCGCGGAACAGGTCGCGGGTCACGAAGTCGCGCACCGATTCGCAATGGACGATGCCGTCCTTGAGCGCGGGAAGCGCCTCATATTCCAGTTCGAGATCGGACTTGAGCACTTCCTCGACCGTTTCGCCGATCTTGAGCCGGCCCAGAAGCTGGAAATTGGGCAGGCCGTCGAGAAACAGAATGCGTTCCGCCACTTTGTCGGCGTGCTTCATCTCGTCGATCGATTCGGAATATTCGAATTTGGCGAGCTTTTCGACGCCCCAATGGTCGAGCATACGATAATGCAGGAAATATTGGTTGATCGCGGTCAGCTCGTTCTTGAGCACCTCGTTCAAATATTCGATGACCTTGAGGTCGCCCTTCATGATCTTGTGCTCCGGCTAAATCGATATGCCGGCGATCATAGAGATGAGCAGCGCAATTGTTAAGCCGAAAACCCAAGGAAACTAGCCATTTTTCGACGCGCTATTGCGTCCGGATTGCGGCTTTATCGCAGGCTGTTCCTGCGGCTGATTGTCAATGTCCCTCAGGCCGAGGCGCGCTCCGCTGCGATGATGGTGCGGGCAAAAGGCACGCACTGGCCACATTTGGGCCGACGGCCAAAACGGGCATAGGCCGCGCAAGGCGTGTTGGCGCCGTCGCGTGCGGCTTCCTTGAGATCTTTTTCGCGGATGGCATTACAGATGCAAACGACCATTCAGACTCTCCTGACCTTCGAGGTAGCCCAGATGATAATGGGTCGCAATAGATTTTCATCTGTTCTTGCGAATCTTTTGCGTTTGGCCCGCAGCCAGGCTGCGCCACAGCCATTCGACGGGACCCATGGCGAAATTGCGCTGCCACATAGGCGACCAGATCAGCATCGTAGTCCAGCCAGCGGCGATGATCAGGGGGAGTTGCGCCAGCCGAACCGTTCCGAACCAGCCCAGGCACCAGCCGTAGAAAAGAGCGGCCAGGGCGAGGCTCGTGCCCAGATAGTTGCTGAGCGCCAGCCGCCCGGTCGCGGCAAGGCGCGTTACCAGTGGCGAACCTCGATGGCGCGCGATCAGCCAAAGGATGAGGGCCGCCCAGCCTACGGTGAGCGGGATACGGAGCGGAAAGGACCATGCCAGGACGATGCCGATCGTCGTGAGCGGCGCGAATCCGCTGATAATCGTCCATACCGCCAGCGCGGCCATCGGCGGCAGGCCGATGAGGAAGCAATGTCGCGCCGTTCGCCAATATTGCGCCGCATCCCATCGGCCGGTGAGGAAGCCCGCCTTGAGCATCGCCATGCCGAGCAGCATGAAGCCCAGCGAATCGAGCGCGCTGAACATCAGCGTCCATAGCCACTGGCCGGGAAAGCCGGACAGATGGTGAAGGACGACACCGGCAAATTCGCCGCGATAGATGGCCGTTTCGGCGAGCGCGGCGGGACTGGCCGGATCGGTCATCCCTGCGATGAAGTGCATGAAGGCTGCTTTCGTTGCGGACGAAGCGTCCGGCGCGCTCGCTGAATGCGCCCAGATATAGAGGCTGGCGACGAAGATCGCGCAGAGGAGAAAATGGGCGGCGAAGGCGAGAAAGGCGCGTTTGACGAGCGCCAGCGGCTCCAGCCGGACGAAGGCGAGCGCGGCGACGCCGACCACGGCATAGGTCATCAATATGTCGCCTGCCCAGAGCAGCAGATAATGGGTCAGGCCGAATGCGAAGAGCCAGCCCATGCGGACCTGATGCGAGCGACGGCCATCGCGGCCCGCCATTTCCTCACGATCGATCAGCAGCAGCATGGACGCGCCGAACAGGAGCGAGAAAAGCCCCCGCATCTTGCCGTCGAACAGGATGAAGCCGGTCGCCCAGAAGAGGATGTCGCCGGTCGAGAGCGGCCCCGCCGCCACCGGATTGGAATAGGCGGCCTCAGGAAAGGCGAAGGCGGTGACGTTCATCCACAATATGCCCATGACGGCACAGCCGCGCAGCACGTCCATGGCGGGTATGCGGGGGGCGTGGTCGGTCAATGATCGTCCTTGGAACGGGTTGGGGGCTGGCAAATCGAGCGGGGCTCTGCCATGCGACTAGCCATGAACGGCGGTCGCAAGCAACGGATAAGCGATGCATTCGGCGCGGCGGCGGCGCGCTATGACGATCATGCCGGGCCGCAGCGGCTGGCGGCGGCGCTGGTCGCGGACCTCGCCCAGCGCCAGAAGCCCGCGGGGGTGGAGCGAATCCTGGAAATCGGCTGCGGCACGGGATTTCTGACGCGGGATATTCAGGCGCGCTGGCCGGGCGTCGACCTCGTGGTCACGGACCTGTCGCCGGCGATGCTGGCGCGGGCGGCGACCGGCGGGTTGATCGCGGGCACCTTTCTGCCGATGGACGGGGAAGCGCCGGCGTTCGAGGGCGAATGGTTCGACCTCATCCTGTCCAGCCTCGCCTTCCAGTGGTTCGACGATCTGGAGGGGGCGATCGCGCGGTTGGTCGGGCTGCTGCGGCCGGGCGGAAGCCTGATTTTCTCGACCATGGGGGCGGGAAGTTTCGCCGGGTGGCGCGCGGCGCATGCGGCGTGTGGGCAGGAGGCGGGCATCGCTGTCTATCCGTCGCTCGATGATCTGCGGGCGATGCTGAACGGCTATGACGATGCGTTCGCGTTCGACGAGGATATTGCGTTGGACTGCGACGGGGGGCGGGGGCTGATCGCGCATCTCAAAGGGATCGGCGCGGTCGTGCCGGTGGGCGCGCGGCAGCCGCTCGGAGCGGGGGAATTACGCCGGGTGATGCGCGCTTTCGATGCGGCGGGTGGCGGTGATGGCTATCAGCTGCTGTTCGGCCGCGTGACCCGATCCGGGGCTTAACTTCGCATATTTCCCGCACATCGTTTGCGTTTGTTGCGCGGGCTTGATCCTATTCGAGCGTCTGCCGGTGATGGGAGGTAGACGGTGAGAAGGAGCCGGGGTTTGGTATAGCGCGGGTGGATGGGGATAGGACAGGGGTTACGGGCGGGTCGGCCCTGTGGGGTGAGTTGGGTCCCCGCTTTCGCGGGAACGACGGAGGGGGTTAGTCGGGCAGGCGTTCGAAGCCGAGGCCGATCGCGAGGTCGTCCCAGTGGGGGTTGCGTTCCTCGGTCAGCGCGATCTTCCAGGCGCGGTTCCATTTTTTGAGACGTTTTTCGCGGAAGGATCGCTTCGTCCATCGTGGCGTGCTGTTCGAACCACATCAGGCGGTTGACGCCATAATCGTGAGTGAAGCCGGGGATGGCTCCGGTGCGATGCTGGTTGAGGCGCTGGATCAGGTCCGACGTGACGCCGATATAGAGCGTGCCGTTGCGTTTGCTGGCGAGGATGTAGACGCAGGGCTTGCGGGTGCGGAACATATGCGCAAGGGTTTTAGCCGATACACCAGTTACGCAAAATCCCCTTCGTCATCCCCGCGGACGCGGGGACCCATGGGCCGTTTCGAGCCTTCGATGGTGAAGCAAAGAATCCGATAGCGATGCGGATGGAGACCCATAGGACGACGCTTTGTCGCTGTACCTCTCGACCAGGCCCTCGTCGTGTGGGGAGAGATGGGTCCCCGCGTCCGCGGGGATGACGAGAGGGGGCGGGGTTAGAGTTCGGCGTCCATCAGTTTGGGGAAGAAGCCTTCATGGGCGGGGCGCAGGTCGGCGAGGGGGATTTGCGAGGTGCCGAATGACAATGCCGCACCTCCCGTTGTACCGATTTTGTCAACAGCTACCGGAGCGACAAGAACGTCGTCCAAGGTGCCTTTGGGCACGGTTACGACATATCGGGCTTGATCTTCGCCAAAGGCCCACGCTGCCACTGGCAAATCGCCTACACGCCCCTTGTTGAGAGGGCCTTGGCCAACAAGATTGGCGCCGATACCCGAAGCGAGCGCCATTTCCGCGACCGTGACCAACAGGCCGCCGTCAGAGCAATCGTGAACGGCCGTCGCACCCATTTCGGCGATCAGGAGACGGACGAAGTCGGCGGCCTTCCGTTCATCTACAAGATTGACCGGCGGGGGAGAACCAGCCTCTTGGCCATGGACTTCGCGCAGCCAGAGCGACTGGCCGAGATGGCCAACAGAATGTCCGATGAGGTAAATATCCTCCCCTTCATCCTTGAACGCAATCGTCGCCATCCTGTCGACATCCGCCAGCAGGCCGATGCCGCCGATCGCGGGGGTCGGCAGGATCGCGCTGCCGCCGCCGGTGGCCTTGCTTTCGTTATAGAGCGAGACGTTGCCGCTCACGATCGGGAAGTCGAGCGCGCGGCAGGCGTCGCCCATGCCTTCGAGGCAGCCGGTCAGCTGGGCCATGATCTCGGGCCGTTGCGGGTTGGCGAAATTGAGGCAGTTGGTGACGGCGAGCGGGGTCGCGCCGACCGCGCTCAGATTGCGATAGCATTCGGCGATCGCCTGCTTGCCGCCTTCATAGGGGTCGGCATAGCAATAGCGCGGTGTGCAATCGGTGCTGATCGCGATGCCCTTGGTCGAGCCATGGACGCGCACCACTGCGGCGTCGCCGCCGGGGCGCTGCACCGTGTCCGCGCCGACCATATGGTCATACTGCTCCCATATCCAGCGGCGGCTGGCGATATCGGGGGAGGCCATGAGCTTCAACAGGTCCGCGCCGATATCCGTCGATTGCGGTATGTCGCCGAGCGGCTGGACATTGGCCCACGCCTTATACTCTTCCTTGCTGGCGGCGGGCCGGTCGTAGAGCGGGGCGTCGTCGGCGAGGGGCCCAAGCGGAATGTCGCACACCGTCTCCCCATGGTGGATAAGGACCATGCGGCCGGTGTCGGTGACTTCGCCGATGACCGCGAAGTCCAGTTCCCATTTGTGGAAGATGGCTTCGGCGAAGGCTTCGCGGCCGGGCTTCAAGACCATCAACATGCGCTCCTGCGATTCGGAGAGCATCATTTCATAGGCGGTCATGCCGGTTTCGCGCTGGGGCACGGCATCCATGTTGAGCAGCAGGCCGACTCCGCCCTTGCTCGCCATTTCGACCGAGGAGGAGGTGAGGCCCGCCGCGCCCATATCCTGAATCGCGACGATCGCGTCGGATGACATGAGTTCGAGGCAGGCCTCGATCAGCAGCTTTTCGGTGAAGGGATCGCCGACCTGCACGGTCGGGCGCTTGGCCTCGCTGTCCTCGCCGAAATCGGCGCTGGCCATGGTCGCGCCATGGATGCCGTCACGGCCGGTCTTGGAGCCGACATAGACGATCGAATTGCCGACGCCCGAGGCGGCGCTGTAGAAAATCTTGTCGGTGTCGGCGATGCCGACCGTCATCGCGTTGACCAGGATATTGCCGTCATAGGCGGGGTGGAAATTCACCTCGCCGCCCACGGTCGGCACGCCCACGCAATTGCCGTAGCCGCCGATGCCGCGCACGACGCCGCTGATGAGGTGGCGCATCTTGGGATGGTCAGGCCGGCCGAAGCGCAGCGCGTTCATGTTCGCGATCGGGCGCGCGCCCATGGTGAACACATCGCGCAATATGCCGCCCACGCCCGTCGCTGCGCCCTGATAGGGTTCGATGTAGCTCGGATGGTTGTGGCTCTCCATCTTGAAGATCGCCGCCTGACCGTCGCCGATATCCACCACGCCGGCATTCTCGCCGGGGCCGCAAATGACCTGCGGGCCGGTGGTCGGCAGCTTCATCAAGTGGATTTTGGAGCTCTTATAGCTGCAATGTTCCGACCACATGACCGAGAAGATGCCGAGTTCGGTAAGGTTCGGCTCGCGGCCGATGGCTTTTAAGACGCGGTCATATTCTTCCGGGGAGAGGCCATGTTCGGCGACGATTTCCGGGGTGATCTGGCTGGCGGTGCTGGACATGCACGCGCCTTTAGCGAGCGCGCGGGCGAAGCACAACCAGAAGGGCGCTTGCCCCCGCCGTCAGAAAATGCCGACAGCCGCATCAGCCCAGATAGAGAGGACCGCGCCCGAAACGATCGCGCAGATCAGAAGCCGGACGAAGGGGCGGGCGACGAAACGCATCGTCAGTTCGACACTCGTGCCGACAGCACCGAGCAATAAGGCGGCGGCGGCAAAATCCTCCACGCCCCAGCGGACCTCGCTTGTGAACCGCATTGCGACCGCGGGGGTGATAAGCAGGGTGGCGATGATGGCCCACAGGATCGGCCGCCACGCAGGATAGGGCGCTGGGACATGAGGCCTCGTCAGAAACACCAAATTCGATCCTTTCGCCCCATTATGATCGACGTCGCGATCCGGCCCAGCGCAAAATGAAGGCCGGACTTCCACGAGAGAAATCCGGCCTGGCAGTCGAAGAGATTGTCAGGCTCAAGCCTTGCAGCTGAGCGCGCCCTTGCCCGCGACATTGGCGGTGATGTCCTTGCCCGATCCGCTGACTTCATAACCGCCCTCGGCGGTGAAGGGTTTGCCGGCTTCGGCGGCGGTCAGGGTGGTGGGCGAGCCGTCCTTCGTGGTGCGCAGGATCGCGGTCTTGTCGTCGCTCATAAAGTCGACGAACACGAGGCTGTTGCCCTTGCAGCGATATTGACGGCTGACCTTGACCATCGGCGGCAGTTCGACCGGCGCGGCGTTGGCCAGCTTTTCCGCCATGGGATCGGCCGGGCCGCCCACGACTTGGGGTTCATCATTTTTGTTGCAGGCGGACAGCGAACTGAGGGCGGCAACGGCGAGAAGGGGGAGATAATATTTCATAGCGATCCTTTTATGTGCGAGCGCAACATGATGCGTCAACGCAAAATTGCCCGAATTCCGCTAGCGCTGTTGTGCAAGGGCGTAACAATTTGCGAACGGGTGCATCACGATCCACGGTTAACCGCGGCACAGGCTTGACCGCGATGGCGGTGCGGGCCAATGCAGAAACATGGCAGAGGACAGCATGAACCAGCCCGTCGACCCGTCGATATTGTCGTTCGAAGACGCACTGCGTGCGCTCGAAGCGATCGTCCGCCGGCTGGAAAGCGGGGATGTGCCGCTCGATGAATCGATTTCGCTCTATACGCAGGGCGAAGCGTTGCGGAAGCGTTGCACGGAACGGTTGCAGGCGGCCGAGGCGCGCATCCAGAAGCTGACGCTCGACGCGAGCGGCGCCGTGACCGGCGCTCAGCCCTTTGGCGCGGATTGACGGCGGTCGCGTGGTGAAAGGGGGCTCAGCCGCTGTGCTGATCGCCGAGCGATCGGCGGCGATGGCGGCTGCGATCGACGCGGCTTTCGACCATGTGCTCGCTGTGCCCGACGATGCGCGGAGCAGGTTGTACGAGGCGATGCGCCATGCCGCGATCGGCGGCGGCAAGCGGCTGCGGCCGCTGCTGGTTGAGGCGACCTGCGACCTGTTCCATATTGCGCGCGACTCCGCGTTGCGAGTCGGCCTCGCGGTCGAATGTATCCATGTCTATTCGCTCATTCATGATGACCTGCCGGCCATGGACGATGACGATCTGCGTCGGGGCAAGCCCACGGTGCACAAGGCGTTCGACGAGGCGACGGCGATCCTGGCGGGCGATTGCCTGCACGACATCGCCTTTGAGATATTGAGCGACGAGGCGACCCATGCCGATCCGTTCGTGCGGATCGAGCTGGTGCGCGCGTTGGCGCTGGCGAGCGGGCCTGCCGGCATGGCGGGCGGCCAGATGATGGACCTGGAGGCGGGGCGGTTCGGCTTTGACCTGCCAACGGTCACGCGGCTTCAGCAACTCAAGACCGGTGCGCTTATCGGCTTTTGCGTCGAGGCGGGGGCAATATTGGCGCGCGTCCCGCCCGAGGGACGAATCGGCCTTCGCGGCTATGCGCGCGACATCGGGCTGGCGTTCCAGATCGCCGACGACCTGCTGGATGTCGAGGGCGACGCTGACCTTGCCGGCAAGGCGCTGGGCAAGGATGCGGAGGCGGGCAAGGAAACCTTCGTCTCGCTGCTGGGGGTCGAAAGGGCGCGGGAACAGTCGCGGCTGCTCGTCGATCAGGCCAAGGCGCATCTGCACGGGGCTGGCGCGGAGGCCGACCTGCTGCGCGCGATCGCGGACTATATCGTGGAGAGGGACCGATAGCATGAGCAGGCAGCGAATTGGCGTCTATCCCGGCACATTCGATCCGGTCACGCTCGGCCATATGGACATTATCCGCCGCGGCGCGAAGCTGGTCGACAGGCTGGTGATCGGGGTCACCACCAACATCGCCAAATCGCCGATGTTTTCCGACGAGGAGCGGCTGGAGATGGTGCGGCGCGAATGCGCGGACATCGGTTCGGAGATCGTCGTGAGCGGCTTTAATTCGCTGCTGATGGATTTTGCCGAATCGCAGGGCGCGAGCGTCATCATCCGGGGGCTGCGCGCGGTGGCGGACTTCGAATATGAATATCAGATGGCGGGCATGAACCAGCAGATCAACGACCGGGTCGAGACGGTGTTCCTGATGGCGGATGTCTGCCTTCAGCCGATCGCGTCCCGTCTGGTCAAGGAAATCGCGCTTTATGGCGGCCCGATCCACAAATTCGTCAGTCCGGCGGTGCGTGGCGAGGTCGAGGCCAGGGTCGCGGCGATCGGGCGTAAAGGCGACGGCTGAATTTGCTAAGACTGCGTTCAGTTGCCAATCGCGATGAGCGCGCTATCAGGGCAGCTCCGCCATCCGGCTTATAAGATCAGGAAAGCATCATCCATGCGATTCACTCGGGCGTTCACGACTGCGGCAATCGGCTTCGCCCTGTTCGCATCCAGCGGCGCCGCGCTCGCCCAGGGCGGCAAGGGCGACGCGATGAAGAAGGAACAATCGGCGGTGCGCGCCGAGGAAACCGCCAAGGCGCTGGGGCTGGAAGTCGTCAAGCTGCCCCCGGCGGTGGTGCCGGTCGATCCGCAGAATGTGTGGGACCTCGACCTGTCGAGCGGCGGGCGCGTGCGCATCCAGTTGCGCCCGGACATCGCCCCGGCCCATGTCGAGCGCATCAAGGAGCTGACGCGGCAGGGCTTCTATAATGGCCTGAAATTCCATCGCGTGATCCCCGGCTTCATGGCGCAGGGCGGCGATCCCAAGGGCGACGGCACGGGCGGATCGACGCTTCCCGACCTCAAGGCCGAATTCAACCCCATGCCCCATTTGCGCGGCACGGTGTCGATGGCGCGCGCGCAAAGCGACGATAGCGCCAACAGCCAGTTCTTCATCGTCCTGCTGCCCCGCATGCAGCTCGACAAGAAATATACCGTATTCGGCCGCGTGATCGACGGCATCCAATATGTCGACGCGATCGCGCAAGGCGAGCCGCCGGCCAACCCGACCGTCATTCTCCAGGCGTCGATAGACAGCGACGGCAAACCGCCCGTGGTCGCGCCGATCGCGCCCGCCGCGCCTGAACCTTCGATCGTCGCACCGGCCAAGCCCAAGGCGGTGTCCAAAAAGCCTTCGCCCGCCAAGAAGAAGTAAGGCGCCTATCCGGCCAGCTTCATGCGCGTAGACCTGTTCGATTTCGACCTGCCGCCCGAACGGATCGCGCTGCGGCCGGCTTCGCCGCGCGATAGCGCGCGGCTGATGCTGGTGGCGGGCGATGCCGCGTTCGAGGATCGGGTCGTGCGCGACCTGCCGTCGTTGCTGCGCGCTGGCGATGTGCTGGTGTTCAACGATACCCGCGTCATTCCCGCCCAGCTTGAAGGCGTGCGCGGGCAGGCGCGGATCGGCGCGACGCTCCACAAGCGATTGGGGCTTCGGCAGTGGCAGGCGTTCCTGCGCAACGCCAAGCGGGTGAGGGACGGCGACCGGATCGATTTCGGCGCGGGGGTCGCGGCCATCGCCGGCCCGCGGGACGAAGATGGCGGCGTTACGCTGCGTTTCGAGGGCGACGAGCCGGTGGAGGTGCTGCTGGAGCGGGCGGGGCGGATGCCGCTGCCGCCCTATATTGCTACGAAGCGCCCGACCGACGACCGCGACCGCAGCGATTACCAGACGATGTTCGCGCGCGAGGATGGCGCCGTGGCCGCGCCCACGGCGGCGCTGCATTTCACGCCGGACCTGATGACGGCGCTGGGGCAGGCAGGGGTCGCCACGGAGGCGCTGACCCTGCATGTCGGCGCGGGTACGTTCCTGCCGGTCAAGGCGGAGGATACCAGCGATCATCGCATGCATGCCGAGTGGGGGCGGATCGACGCCGCGACCGCCGACCGGCTGAATGCCGCGCGGGCGGCGGGGGGGCGGCTGATCGCGGTCGGCACGACGAGCCTGCGTCTGCTGGAAAGCGCCGCGCAGGAGGATGGCCTTATTCGGCCGTTCGCGGACGAGACCCGCATCTTCATCACGCCCGGTTATCGCTTCCGCGCGGTCGACGGCCTGATGACCAATTTTCATCTGCCCAAATCGACCCTGTTCATGCTGGTTTCGGCGCTGATGGGCCGGGAACGGATGCAGGACGTCTATGCGGCGGCGATCGGGCGGGGCTATCGCTTCTACAGCTATGGTGACAGTTCGCTGCTGCTGCCCTGAGACTTAGTTCCGGCCAGCGAACAGGAAGCCGACGGCCGCCATGATGCAGAGGAAGGCGGCGGCGTGCCGCCAGTGCAGCGGCTCGCCCAGCACGGTCACCATGAAACCGCCGAAGATGATAAGGGCGATGGCCTCTTGCGCGACCTTGAGCTGGCTGGCGCTCCAGCCGTGCGCGAATCCGATCCGGTTGGCGGGCACGGCGAAGCAATATTCGATAAAGGCGATGCCCCAGCTGATGAGGATGACGATCAGCAGCGGCTTTCCCATGCCGCCCTTGAGGTGCCAGTACCAAGCCGTGGTCATGAACAGATTGGACAGGATGAGCAGCAGGATGGTGGGCATGGGAGCCTTAGCAGCTGAAGTGATGAGATCAGGTTGATCTTGGTCCCCGGCATGCGCCGGGTCCAGTGATGAAGCGTCGTTCCTTGTGCCTCCTGGGCGCCGGCGTTCGCCGGGGAACAATTCGGCATGGCATATGCGATTAAGGAAAAGGGGTCGGAACAAGGAAAAGGGCCCGACCAGCGGCCGGACCCATTTTGTGTGACGTCAGCGCATCGCGCCTGAAATCGAGATCGCTTTTTCTCCGTTCGGGCTGAGCGAAGTCGAAGCCTTCCACTGACCCCGGACTTGATCCGGGGGAAGTGAGCTTCGCCTCCGCTCAGCAGGGTCCCCTTCGACTGCCTGCTTGCAGCAGGCGCTCAGGACAGGCTTCGACTTCGCTCAGGGCGAACGGATCACATTTTACGCACGACGCCCAAGAACAAAAGTCGCGGTCCTTATCCGGTTACGCCGCGACGGGGGCCGTTTTCCGCTGGCGATCGGTCCTGCCGATGGCGATCGTCGCGATCGTTGAACATAGCCTGGTTCTCGCGCTCGGCCCGCCAGGCATGATGCGCCTCGTCGGCGGTCTTTTCGAGCGTCACTTTCTGCGCATCCACCGATTTGATCCATGAGGACGGGATCGAATGATGCACGCCGTTCGCGTCGCTGTCGTTTTTCGTCAGGATGATGCGGTCGCCGCGTTGCTTGTCGACCTTGCCGACATGGGCACCATCGCTGCCGACGACGTCCATATGCTCGCGAACCTGCTGAATCGCCTGACGCTGCTCGCCACGGCGCGAGCGCCAACTCGTGAATTCATTGTGGAAGCGTTCGCGATGCTCGTTCTGATATTCGGCATAGTCGCGGTCGAGTTCCTCGATCCGCTGATTGCGCCAGTCATGATAATTGCTGTCGTGGCCGCCGCGATATTGCGCGCCATAATTTTGCTGCGGCCCATAGGCGCGCACCCGGTTGCCATTATCTTCATTGCCAAAGCCGCTGCGCTCTCCGGCGAAGGGGGCATAGCCGCGATTAGGGAGGTAGCGGCTGCCCGAGGCGGAGGCATATCCCATGCGGCTGCTCTGATCGCGCGGATCGCCATAGGGGCGGTTGTAATAATCGTCATATTCGCGCCGGCGCTCGGCTTCCTCATCGCCGAACCAGCTACGGATTTCGTCGCCTGCCCGGTCGAAAAAGCCGCGATCTTCGGGGTCATAATCATTCGGATTGCGGCGCGGATCGGGATCATTCCGTCCGTAAAGCGGGTCGGGCCCGCCAAATTGGCCGCGCGTGCCATAACGATAGCCCTGTTCCTCGCGGTGGCCCCGCTCGCTCCCGCGATGCCGATCAGAGCCGCGATCCCAGTCGCTGGAGTACCGATCGCCCGGATAGCGATCATCGCCACCGTAGCGGCGTCCGCTCTGGTAACCCATCGTCCTTCTCCTCATGCTTGCGTGTCGACGCACCGAAAGCGCCGCTGCGGGAACAATGTGGGAAGGGCTTGGCTGTTCCACGCATTACGCAAGAGTAATGTCCGGGCTTTGCACCGGTTTATCGACTCGCAGAGCGTGGGTGGGATGACCTTCGCTATTTCGGCCAGGTCCCAAAAGACCGTTGCATGGGGCAAAAGGCTCGCCTATAGGCAGCGCTCCTTGGGGCCTTAGCTCAGCTGGGAGAGCGCGTCGTTCGCAATGACGAGGTCAGCGGTTCGATCCCGCTAGGCTCCACCAAGGATTTTCACGACACTTGAAATTGCGGGTGATTTGCCTGGTCGGGCGGATCACGGGCCGGCGGCTGTGTATAACAGCATCGATCGGCCGGATAGCAAAAGGGGCATGGCCGGACGATCGGCCATGCCCCTTTTTTAAGCGCCCGATTCGAGCGTCAGAAGCGTAAGGTGATGCCGCCGTTGATGTGACGCGACGCGCTTTGGCCGCTAAATTCGGCGTCGCCTTCCAGGAACAGCGAGACGCTCGAACTGACAGCGATATCCAGACCAGCGCCGGCATGGGCCAGCGTGCGGTCGCGTTCCGCGCCGGCGACAGTGTAGCCGACCGAGGCACCGGCAAAGGCGCCGGTGGCGGTGATCGCGTCGCCGCTGGCCCGATGCCGCACGCCGCCAGCGATCCAGGGCCGCACGGCGCCAGCGCCCGGCGCCGACAATTTGAGGTCGGCGGTCAGGAAGGTGGCGTCATATTTTTGTTTGGCGACAGTGAGCGCGAAGGCCCCGCCGCCGCTTTCCACCGCCGCGCCGCGTTTGACCGAGATGTGGGTCACGCCGACTTCCGGTCCAATCTGCCAGCCGTCGCCGACCGGGAAGCCATAGCCGACAAAGGCGTCGATGCTGGTGCCGCGCAGGCTGTAATGGCTGCGCGCCGTGCCGCCCGTCGCCGGATTGCGGAGCGTGTCGGCGTTGGCGCGATCGAACAGCAATGTCGCGCCGGCCGAGAAGCCGCCGGCCGCATAATGCAGCCGTCCGCCGAAGAACAGGCCGTCCGCATCGTTGCGCGCACCGATGCCACGCAGGCGCTGGCGAGAGTCGCTGCGGCCCACGAACAGGGTCGCGCCGAGCGTGGAGTTGCCATAGCCGACGCCGCCCAGAAAGCCGCTGCTGTCGATATCGGCCTTCGCTACGCCGCGCGCATCGCCCGACAGGTCGCGGCGGTTGCCATAGGCCTGACCGAACACGAACAGGCCGCTTTCATCGCTGATCCCGGCCAGGCGAACCGATCGCAACGCCTGGGTGATGGCAAGGCCGTTCTCGATGCCGACCTGCACCACCGAGGCGTAGGGTTCGGGGCTGAGCGTCGAAAGCGCGGCGGCGCTGGCGAAGCCGTCCGCACCGACCAGGACGGGGAAGGCGGCGAGGATGCCGGATGGCGCGCCGCCCAGCAGGAGGCGGTTGAGATAGGCGTTCGTCAGCGTCGCTTGCGCGTTCGCACCGGCGCGCAGTTGGAACATGCTGAGCAACTGGATCGCATTGGGCGCATAGCTGAGCACGCCCAGCACAGTTGCGTCGCGGGTGACATTGGTGCCGAAGGTGCCGTTGACGCCGCCGGTTGCGGTGACAAGATTATAGATGCCGGGCGTGAGCGGACGATTGCCCGTGAGCGTCAGCGACGCGCCATTTGCGATGGTCAGCGATCCGTTGATGACGAGGGCGTCGCTGGCGGCGGGAGTGAATTCGAACAGGCTGTTCGACCCCGCGTTGAGCAGGACATTGCCATTGACCGTCATCGTGCCGGGCGAAGCGCCGGGCGACAGGGTGCCACTGACATTAACCGACCCGTTGACCGTGCCCGCGCTGCCGAAGGTGCCGGCCGACGCGACGGTGACATTGCCATTGATCGTCGACCCCGTCCGGCCGATCAGGCGGCCGCCATCGACCGCGATCGATCCGAAGCTCGCCGTTCCGTTGATCGCGCCGGTGCCGGATTCGACCTGTAATTGTTCGAAGGCGGAGAAGCCGGACAGGTTGACCTCCTGTGGCGCTGCCCCGGTGCCGGTGAAGCTGGCGCGCGCCACATCGGTGCCATCGCCGCCGGCGGTGGTGCCGCCGATCGCCCATGCGCCCTGAAGGATCAGTTCATCGTCGCCGCTGCCAAGATCGACATCGCCCCCGACCGAGCCGGTCAGGGTGAAGCGGTCATTGCCGCCGCCGGCGAAGACGCTGCCCGAAACGGTGCCGCTGTTGGCGAACTCGTCGTTACCGTCGGTGGGAAGGGCAAGGGCGGTCACCGCGAAGGCGCTTGCGAAACGGGCCTGAGCGAGCTGGCTCGTTTCTTCCACGGGCGGGGGAGGTGTCGAGCCGCCGTCCAGATTGACGTCGCCGCTGATCGAGCCGCTGTTGGTCAGGCTGTCGTCGCCGCTGCCGGTATCGACGTCGCCGGTAACGGTGCCGCTGTTGCCGACCTGATCCGCGCCGTCGCCGGTGTCGACATTGCCGGTGGTCGTGCCGGCATTGGCGAAGGCGTCGTCGCCGCCGCCCAGTGCGACGTCGCCGATGATCGTGCCCTGATTGGTAAGGTCATCGCCGCTGTCCGATCCGGTGACGGCGGTGTCGCCCTGCGTCTGGATCACCGCGTTCTGGCCGAACGTGATCGGCGCGCCGCTGTCGAGCTGAACGGTCTGGACGGGCAGGGGCGCGTCCGATTCGATCGCGCCGGACCCGGTAAGGCCGAGCGATTCGAAATTGACGAGCTGGGTGTAGAGGGACTGGTCGAGCTTGCCGCCGCCTGTGATGTCGATCACGAAGCTGTCCGTACCCGCGCCGCCATCGGCCGTGCCGTTCAGAGTGGCGTTGATCCCCTGAACGAAGCTGTCGTCGCCGTCGCCGAGGTCGAGATTGCCGTTCAGCGCGCCATAATTGGCGAAGCGATCATTGCCGGTGCCGAGCGCGACCGAGCCGTTGATCGTGCCCCGATTGGTGAAATCCTGGTCCAGCGCGGCGTCGCCCCGGAACGCGAAGCCGCTGGCGGCTGTGACGGTGCTGCCCTGCGCGAGCGTGATCGCACCGGTCGCGAGCTGGATCGGCGCCAGGGCCACGTCGCCGCTGCTGGTGACCTCTCCATCGCCGGCGAGGGCGACATATTCAAATCCGCTCTTCTGCGCCAGCGCCATGTCCTGCAAGGAGCCGCCCTGGCTGACATTGAAGATGAAGCTGTCGCCCAGGCCCTCGCCGCCATCGGCGGTGCCGCTGAGATGAGTCGCATAATCCTTGAGCAGCGTGACGAAGACGTCATTGCCCGCGCCCATCGCGACATTGCCGGTCATTGATCCCGTATTGAAGATCCGGTCGTTGCCCGAGCCGGCGAAGATATTGCCGTTAATCCGACCCATATTGGTGAGCGTGTCGTCGCCCTGACGCAGGGCGATGCCGCCTTCGATAACGCCGGTCGCGCCATTGGTGACTAGATCGACGGAATTGAAAGTGTCGATGCCGCCGCCGATCACGCCTTCCATCGTGGCGTCGTCCATGATGTTGCCATCGGCATAGGAGAAGGCAAGCGTGGAGGTGGGCGTATTGACAGCGCTCAGGAACGTGCCGCCGCCGGGCGTGGTGCGGATCAGGCCGTCATTGACGATGGTGATGGTGTCGGCAGTAGCGACGATGCCGTTGCCCGTCGCCTGGTTAGGCAGTGTGATCGCGCCATTGGGCGCACCGAACAGCAGGCTATTGGCTTGCGACAGGATCTGGCCGCCCGCGGCGTTGGTGATCGACAGGCTGGATTGGCCTTCAGCATCCAGCGCAACGCCCAGCGCGATCGTGGGCTGGCTAACGAGGCGGTTCTGCGGCAGGCCGTAAAATTGGCCCGGCGTCAGGAAATTGCTGCCGGTGGTGCGGATGGTGCCGCTGTTGACGATAGTGACCATAGCGTTTGCCGTGGCCGCGGCGGGCAGACCGCTTCCGATATCCCCGGCCTCGACGGAAATCAGCACCGCGCCGCCGCCATGGTCGGCGGTTTCGATCGTGCCGCTGTTGGTGAAGTTGAGAATGCCGTCGAGATTGGTTTCCTGCTCGATATCGAGGCCCGAATAGCGAGCGGGATAAGCCTTCTGGTTGGGCGTGACCGCCCGCGCCATCTGGCCGCTGTTAGTGACCGTGACGGTGGTCGCCTCGGCAAACAGGGACGTCGTGCCGGCAATGGACCCCGTATTGAGGAAGGTGAAGTTGTCGCCGTCGATGATATCGTCATCGCCCCCAACAGCGGCGAAGTCATTGGCCTCCAGTTGGACGGCTTCGGCGTCCGGATCGTTGGGGTCGGTCGTGATCGTCCCGCTGTTGGTGAAACTGAAGCTGCGGGTCGCGCCACTCGCGTCGATGCCGCCCTCCAGGGTCCCGCTATTGAGCAGGGTTACGCTGGTCGCGGCGAAGGAATCGTCCTCGGGGAGCCCGGCGTCAATGCCATCCCATGAGAGTTCTGCGGCGCGGTCGATGCCGTTGGGATTGGCCCCGATCGAAATCGCGCCCTTATTCTCAAAGCGGAAATCGCTTGGGCGTCCGGCAAAGGCCAGGCCGCCCGATATGATGCCGCTGCTGTCGTTGAGGATGCTGACCGGCGCTGCGGCGGTCGCTTCGACGGCCGTGACGAGGGTGATGGCGGAATCGAGGATATTGCCGGGCTGGCGCGTGCCGGCATCGGTCATGATGACGCTGCCGCTATTGACGAAGCTGAAGGCCTTGCCGGCCGCGCCCTGAATGATCGTGCCGGGCTGGCTGGAACGGATGTTGATGGCGCCGCTGTTGACGAAGGCGGCGGCGTTGATCGCCAGATCGCCGTTGACGATGCCCTGGTTCGTGAAGGATTGCAGCGCGCTGCCGGTCGTGAAGATATTCTGGAACGGCTGACCGTTGGCGCCCGGCTGGGTGATGACCAGCTGGCCACTTTGTCCGACACTGCCGGCATAGTTGACCGCGCGGGTCCGGGTGTTGGCAAGTGTGGCCGGGGGGAGGTTCGAGCCGTCGAGCGAAATGTCGTTGATGGTCGCCTGGTTGACGATCGCGCCGTCGCCCCAGACGGCGAGGCCATTTGCAGTTGTCGATCCGGCTTCATTGGTCACGGTGACCATTGTACCCGCGCCGAGCGCTTCGACGCCACCGACCTCGAAATGCAGGGGCAAGGTGGACGGGATGGCGAAGATGTTCGAAGCGTTGAAAGACTGGATGAAGGTGTCGGCGCCGTTACCGGGGTCGATCGTGCCGGCGACACCCAGGTTGGGGCCACCCCGATTGATGAAAATCTCGTTCGAGAAGCCTTGCAGATTCGCCGGGCCGACGTTGCCGCTGACGGTTCCGCCCGCGTTAACGTAAATACCACCGGAGATGAATGCGACATTGCCATTGATCGCGCCGGCATTGACGATGGCGCTGTTGACGTGCGGGCGCAGCACGGCGCCGGGCTGGACCGGGTTGGGGGTCGGCGGGCTGAGCGTCAGCGAGGCAATGCTTGCTCCGGCGCGGTTGTCGACCAGCAGATAGCTGGTGCCATTTTGGCGGATCACGGTGTTGGACGCGGTATTGACGATTTGCGTGGGCCCTTGCGCGACGATGGTCTGGCCATCGGTCGTGACGGCGACGTCGCAGGGGGCGGCGAGCGTGCCGGGGCAGGCCTGTGCAAAGGAGGGGTTGGCGGCGGCCAGCGCGTAGAGGCTTGCGCCTACGAATATGCTGTTGCGCGCATGATTGAGACTGGACTTCACGATTCTCTCCCCACTGTATTCATGTCAGGTCCTGCGACCTGCCGCTGCATTCCGGCCGGCTGTTCATGCCGTGTGCGGCAGCGCTGCCGGGCCGAAAGGAACGGTCCAACCTGTTAGGAGAAAAAGGAAATTTTAGGCATGCAGCAAATTGATGCGAATTGCTGCGAATGGCGGCGCGGGCTTTAGAGGCTCTCGAAGGCGGGCGGCGGCATTCGGACATGATGGAGCAGTCGCATGATTTCCGCATCCTTATGCCACCTGGCGGCGATCCTCCTGGTGATGCTGGGAGAATACCATTTCTCGCCCTGCACGACGGCCTGCTGCATCAGGCCCAGAAGGGCGATCCGGTCCCCCATGGCGGACGCGTAAAAAGCCGGAACTTCCCGGATGCGCCGCGTGCCGAGCGCGATTTCCCGCTGGGCGTCGGCGATCAGCGTGCGATGCGCGGTCGCCGGATCTGCCGCAACCCCTGCCCGCAACCGCTTTGCAAGGCTGACCAGTTGGGGTTCTTTGCGCAAAGCCGCCAGATTGTCATAGGCGCGTGATGCTCCGGCCATGTCACCAAGGCCGATATAGACCCAGGTCAGGCAATTCTCGATGGTCGCGTCCGACGGATAGCGACGGCGCAGCTCGGTCAGCAGCTTGAGCGCGAGGCGGTCCCGCCCGGCCTGCCATTGGGCGCAGGCATATTCGATCGCGATCGACTGCGACCCCGGATCGAGCAGCTTGGCGCGTGCGTAATGGCGTTCGGCGGCTGCGCTCGCGCCCATGTCGGCAAGGATGTTGGCATACCAGAAATGCGTCTGGGCATCGGTGCCGTCGAGCTTCAGCGCCCTCTTATATTCGCGCAGCGCGCTCGTCGGGTCATTATCCCACCAATAGTTTACGAAGCCGAGCGCGCGATGGCCGCTGCCAAGGTCGGGGTCGAGGTCGATGGCGCGCTGGGCGGCTATTCGCGCCGCGCCGAACGCGCGTGCGTCGCCGACGTCGCCATATTCGCGGATGATGAGCCAGGCTTCGGCAAGGCCAGCGCGGGCCGGCGCGAAATCGGGTTCCTGCTGGATAACGCGGCCGTACAGCCGGATCGCGCGTTGCAGGTCGGGCGCGGTGCGCTGGCCCCAGGCGTCTCTGGCCGCGACATAGTCGGCTGCCACACTGGGTGAGCGCGGCATCGTCCGGTGGTCGTCGCGCGCGGCGTCGACGCGAGAGTTGGCCATCCATGCGGCAATGCCGATGCACAGGATCGTGGCGACGCCCCAGATCGCCGTGGCTCGCCAGCGGGAAAGGCGCGGCGGCGGGACGGAAATGACGGGCGTCGGCGGGATGCCCGCAGCGGGTTCGTCCGGCCTTGCTTCGTCCAGGTCGACAGCGGGCGCGGGCCTGTCCGCGTCCGGCAATATGGCCTGGGCGGGGAGTCCGGCGCCCGGTTCCACATTGGCGCGCGCCCATGCGGCCAGTTCGTCCTCGAAGGCGAATACCGACTTTTGCTTTCCGCCCGGAATCTGATGGACGGGCAGGTTACGCTCCCGCGCCCATCGGGCCACGGTGGTCCGGTCCTTGCCGAAAAAGGCGGCAATCGCCTTCCATCCGTCCAGTCTTCCGCCCGCTCCCATGTTTCAACCGTCATTTAAGTTGTTATGAATTAGATACTTACTGGCTCAGAAAAAAATCGCAAGCAGGCTCTGGCCGGGAGTATGATCCACTTTAAATAAAGGCGGATCATACTCCGATTATTTTTATCTTCGCATTTTGGCCGGGCCCAGCTGCGACTGCACGGCCTCAGATCATGAGCGCCGCGCGCTATGATTGGCCTGAGCTGATATTGCTCTATCGCCGAAACGATTCCGCCGCGGCGCAGGCCAACTGGTCGGCGCGTTCATTTTCGGGATGGCCGGCATGGCCCTTGACCCATTTCCACGACACCTGATGACGCGCGGTCGCGGCAATCAGCGCCTGCCACAGCTCGGCATTCTTGACCGGCTTGCGGTCTGCGGTCTTCCACCCGTTCTTCTGCCAGCCGAAAATCCATTTGGTGATGCCGTCCATCACATATTTGCTGTCGGTGAAGAGCGTGACGGCGCAGGGACGCGTGAGCGCGTTCAGCGCCTCGACCGCCGCCATCATCTCCATCCGGTTGTTGGTGGTTTGCGCTTCGCCGCCCGATATTTCCTTTTCGTTGGAACCCGACCGGATGATCGCGCCCCAGCCGCCGGGCCCCGGATTGCCCTTGCATGCGCCGTCGGTGAAGATTTCGACGCTTGTCAGCTCGCTCATGCGCCGAGCAGCTCCAGCGGGTCGGAGGCTGCATAGAAATCCAGCCGTCGCAGGAAGGCGAGCGGGTCCTTGCGCGTGACCAGCGCATCTGCGGGCGTGTTGATCCAGTCATAGGCCCGGGTCAGCAGGAAACGCAGCGCCGCGCCCCGGCACAGGATCGGGAACGCGGCCTGTTCCGCTTGGGATAGCCCGAAACCTTCCGCATAGCCCGCGCCCAGCGCCGCACCGCGCTTAGGGAACCAGGTCGCGCCATCATGGCTGAAGCACCAGGCGCTGTGGGTGACGGCGAGGTCGTAGGCGCGGATATCGGTGCAGCTGAAATAGAAGTCGATCAGGCCGGTGACGCTGTCGCCGAGCATCAGCACATTGTCGGGGAAAAGATCGGCGTGGATGACGCTGTGGGGCAGGTCGGTGGGCCAGTGCGCGTCGAGGAAAGCGAGTTCCTGCGTGACGCGCGCGCCAAGGCCGGGCGCGATCCTGTCGAAATCTCCGTTGCATTTGCGCGCAAGATCATGCCAGCCGGCGATGTCGAGCGAATTGCGGCGGGCGCCCGCAAAACCTTCCGCCGCGCGATGCAGTTTTCCGAGCGCCGCGCCCGCCGCACGCGTTTGCGCGGCCGTCGGTTCGGTCACCGAGATGCCGGTGAGAAATTCGATGAGGCAGGCGGGCCGTCCGGACAATTGCTGCAACCGCCGGCCCTCGCGGTCGGCGATGAAGCGCGGGACGAGGCAGCCGCGCGCGCCCAGATGATCGAGCAGGTCCATGAAAAAGGGCAGGTCCGCTTCGTCCACGCGCTTTTCGTAGAGGGTCAGGATATAGCGGTGGCCCGCACCGTCCGGCCCGCTGGTCTCCAGCAGATAATTGCTGTTTTCGACCCCCTCGGCGATGCCCTTGGCGGACACGAGCGACCCGGCGTCGTAGCGGGTCAGAAAGGCGTCGATCTCCTCCGCCGGAACATGGGTGTAGACGGCCATATGTTTATGCCGCCTCCAGCCCGCGCGGCAGCTTGAACGCGATGCGTTCGCGTGCCGTTTCGACCTGTTCCTCGGTGATGGCGAAGCGCGCGCCGATATGCGTTACCACTTCGCGCACCAATATTTCCGGGGCAGATGCGCCGGCGGTCAGCCCGAGTGTACGTACCCCGTCGAGCCAGGCGAAATCGATTTCGGTCGCGCGCTGGATCAGCCGAGCCGGCGTGCCGGCGCGTTCGGCGACTTCGACGAGGCGCAGGGAGTTGGAGCTGTTGGGGGCGCCGATCACCAGAATTGCGTCGCATTCATCCGCGATCGCCTTGACCGCTGCCTGCCGGTTCGACGTGGCGTAGCAGATATCCTCGCCACGCGGGGCCTCGATCGTGGGGAAGCGATGGGTGAGCACGGCCACGATGGCGGCGGTGTCGTCGACCGAGAGGGTGGTCTGCGTCAGGAAGGCGAGTTTGTCGGGATCGATGACCATCAGCGCCTCGGCATCCTCGACGGTCTCGACAAGGGTCATCGCGCCTTCGGGCACCTGGCCGAACGTGCCGATGACTTCGGGATGGCCCTTATGCCCGATGAAGAGGATATGGCGGCCCAGTTCGACCTGCCGCTCGGCCTGCCTGTGCACCTTGCTGACCAGCGGGCAGGTGGCGTCGAGATAGGGCAAGGCGCGCTCGCCCGCGCGCTCGGGCACCGATTTGGGCACGCCATGGGCGGAAAACACCACCGGCTTGCCATCGGGCACGGCGTCCAGTTCCTCCACGAAGATCGCGCCCTTGGCGCGCAGATTGTCCACCACATATTTATTATGGACGATTTCGTGCCGGACATAGACGGGCGCGCCATATTTCTCGATCGCCTTTTCGACGATGATGATGGCGCGATCCACGCCGGCGCAGAAACCGCGCGGCGCGGCGATCAGCAGCTTGATCGGTGGAAGGGTGGCCGGAGGCTGGGTCATGGCGAGCGGCTTAGGACAATGTCGCCCAAGAGAAAAGCGGCTTCGTTTCGGTTGCGCGGGCGGCGGGGGATGGATAAGGAAGCGCTCATGCCTGTGGCCCGGAAGGCCATTGCCTGCGGGCGTGCTGCAAGGAATTTCTGCCTGTGACCCAGCCTGTAACTTTGTCTCGTATCGCGCTGACCGGAATGCTCGCCCTCTCGCTCGCGGGGTGTTCGCGGCGGGGCGAAATCGACGCCACAGGCGGCGTCGTCGCGGTGCGGTCCGCCTGCCCGGCGGCGGCGATCCCGGCCTATACCGGGGACGTGACGCTGTTCAGCCCCGCCCAAAGCCGCGATGCTTCGGCGATCGACGTGGTCGCCAACATCACCGATCTGCGCTCGACCTGCGCGGATGGCGCGCAGCTTTATACCGAAGCGAATTTCGTCGTGAACGCCCGCCGCAGCGAAGCAAGCGCGGCGCGGCAGGTGACTCTGCCCTTTTTCGCCACGGTTGTGCGCGGCGGCAATGCCGTGGTCGCCAAGCGGGTGGGGCAGGTGACGCTGAATTTCGCGGCCGGCGACTATCGCGCCAGCACGAGCGCGAAGGCGGGTTCCTTTGTCGACAAGGCGTCGGCGACGCTGCCGACCGAGATCAGCGACAAGATCACGCAGAAGCGCAAGGCAGGCGACGCGGACGCGGCGATCGATCCCTTCGCCCAACCCGACGTCAAGGCGGCGTTGCTGCGAACCAGCTTCGAGCTGCTCGTCGGGTTCAACCTGACGCCGGACCAGCTTCAGTATAACGCGACGCGCTAAGTCTTTTTCGAACTTTCCCCGTTCGGGCTGAGCGTAAGTCGAAGCCTGCACCGAGCGAAGCGAAGGGCTTCGCCTTCGGCTTTGCCGGGCCCTTCGACAAGCTCAGGGCGAACGGGGTATGCAGGATTCCTGTCATGTCCCTCTACACCCGTTTCACTACCCATCTCGATGCTGTGCTGGATGCGCTGGAGGCCGATGGCACGTTGCCCGCCGGCCTCAATCGCAAGGCGGTGACGGTCGAGCCGCCGCGCGACGCGAGCCATGGCGACCTCGCCACCAACGCGGCCATGGTTCTGGCCAAACCCGCCGGGACCAATCCGCGCGCGCTGGCGGAAAAGATCGTGGCGCAGCTTGCCGCGCTCGACGAAGTCCAGAGCACCGCCATTGCCGGCCCCGGTTTCATCAACATGACGCTGACCGAGGCGGTCTGGCGGACCGAGCTGTCCGCTCTGCACGCGGAGGGCGACGCCTATGGCCGATCGGACATAGGACAGGGCGTGACCGTCAATGTCGAATATGTCTCGGCCAATCCGACTGGACCCATGCATATGGGACATTGCCGGGGCGCGGTGGTGGGCGATGCGCTCGCGACGCTGCTCGAATATGTCGGGCACAAGGTGATCCGCGAATATTATATCAACGATGCGGGCGGGCAGGTCGACGTGCTAGCCCGGTCTGCGCATCTGCGTTACCGCGAGGCTCTGGGCGAGGATGTGGGCGCGATCCCCGAAGGTCTGTATCCCGGCGACTATCTGGTGCCGGTGGGGCAGGCGCTGGCGACCGAGCATGGCGACAGGTTCGTGGGCGCGCCGGAAGCGGAATGGCTGGTCGCGTTTCGTACCTTCGCCGTTGCCCGGATGATGGACATGATCCGCGACGATCTCGCTCTGCTCGGCATCCATCATGACGTGTTCGCGTCCGAAGCCGCGTTGCAGGCGGCGGGGAAGCCCGACGAGGCGGAGGCTTGGCTGCGCGCGCACGACCTCGTCTATGACGGCGTTCTGGAAGCGCCCAAGGGCGAGTTGCCCGACGATTGGGAGCCGGTTAAGCTTCCGCTGTTCCGTTCGACGCAGTTCGGCGACGATCAGGACCGGCCGATCAAAAAATCCAGCGGCGCCTGGACCTATTTCGGCGCGGACATGGCTTATCATTTCCAGAAGGCGCAGGTTGCAGATCAGCTGATCGATATCTGGGGCGCGGACCATGCCGGCACCGTCAAGCGCATTCAGGCGGCGGTCGCGGCGCTGACGGAAGGCAAGGCACGCTTCGACGTAAAGCTGATCCAGATGGTGCGCCTGTTGCGCGACGGCGAGCCGGTGAAGATGTCCAAGCGCGCGGGCAATTTCGTGACGCTGGCCGACGTGGTCGGCGAAGTGGGCAAGGATGTGGTCCGCTTCACCATGCTGACGCGCAAGGCCGATGCCCAGATGGATTTCGATTTTGCCAAGGTGGTGGAAGCGTCGAAGGACAATCCGGTTTTCTACGTGCAATATGCCCATGCGCGCATTTCCTCGCTCGACCGGCGGGCGGCGGAGGCGGGAATCGAACTGCCCGTTCCCGACCTGTCCCGGCTTGGGACGGAGGAATTGGCCCTCGTCAAGCTCGCCGCCCAGTTCCCGCGCGTGGTAGAGGGGGCGGCGCTGACGCGTGAGCCGCATAGAATTGCATTCTATCTCAACGACTTGGCATCGGCGTTCCATGGCTGGTGGAATGTTGGGAACGACCGCCCCGAGGCGCGCGTGATCCTGGCCGACGATCCCGCCACCACATCAGCGCGGCTTTTCTTAAGTCGCGGAATAGGGCAGATAATCCGCAATGGCCTCGCTTTGATGGGTGTGGCCGCCCTGACGGAAATGCAGTGATGCGGACGGAGTGCTGAGCGATGGGCGATTATGCGCGTGGCGAACTCGATTTTGACGATGAGGACCGGCTGCCCTGGCTGGAGCCTGCCGTCGACGGAGATGATGAAGAGCGCATTTCGCCGCTGCGGCTGCTGGGCCTGATCATCGTCGGGCTCGCGCTGATCGGCGCGGTGGTCGCCGGTGTGTGGTGGCTGCAAAATCGCGGCTCGACCAGCGGCGCGGCCGGCGAGGGCAAGCTGATCGCTGCGCCGGCGTCCGGCTACAAGATCGCTGCAAACGAAGCGGACGCCAAGAAGTTCGATGGCGAGGGCGATGCCAGCTATGCCGCGAGCGAGGGCGTCGTGCGCGAAGGCCGCATCGATCCCAGCCGCGTGCCCGAAGCGCCGATCACCAAGACCACGCCTGCGCCGACCAGCGGCACGAAGCCGGCGGTCGCATCCAGGCCATCGCAGAGGTTCAGCACGCCGGTGGAGGACGAAACCCATCCCAAGGTAGTCAGCGCCGCGCCCAGGCCCGCGAGCGGTGGCGCGATGATCCAGTTGGGCGCCTATGGCAGCCAGTCGGGCGCGAAGGACGCCTGGACGAAATTGTCGAAACGCTTCGCCTATCTCGCACCGCTCGGCATGTCCGTGGAGCCGGCCGAAGTCGGCGGCGGCACCGTCTATCGCCTGCGGGCGACGGCGGGTTCGCAGGCGGGGACGATGTGCGGCAAGCTGAAGGTCGCGGGCGAAAGCTGTATCGTCGTCAACTGAAAGGAGGGCGTGGCCGGTCGCGGCGAACTCCCCTTCGACAGGACGGTTCCGAGCGGTTAGCATAAGGCCCCATGAAACCAGTCATCTTCGGTATTGCCGGCGAAATGTTGAGCGCGGACGAGCGCCGCTTCTTTGGCGAGGCGGAGCCGGCGGGCTATATCCTGTTCCGGCGCAACATCGCGGATCGGGCTCAGTTACGCGCGCTGACCGATGACCTGAGGGCGCTGCATGGCCGTGACGACCTGCTCGTCATGATCGATCAGGAAGGTGGCCGGGTCGCGCGGATGCAGCCGCCCGTCTGGCCGGCCTTTCCACCCGGCGCGGTGTTCGATGCGCTGTACGACATCGCGCCGGCCAGCGCGATCGCCGCCGCCAGAGCCAATGCCCGCGCTATCGCCGCAACGCTGTATGAGGTCGGCATCACCGTCAATGCTCTGCCGCTGCTCGACGTGCGGCGCGAGGGCGCGAGCGACATCATGGGCGACCGCACGCTGGGAAGCGAGCCGATGCGAGTCGCGGCGCTCGGCCGTGCCACGCTGGAGGGGCTGGCGGATGGCGGCATCGTGGGGATCGTCAAGCATATGCCCGGTCACGGGCGGGCGCTGGTCGACAGCCATCTGGAACTGCCTGTCGTCACCGACGACGAGGCGGCGCTCGCGATCGATATCGCGCCGTTTAAGACCCTGAAAAACGCGGCGATCGGCATGACCGCGCATGTCATCTATACGGCCTGGGACCCGGCCCTGCCGGCCAGCCTGTCACCAACCGTGATCGAGAAGATCATCCGGGAGCGGATCGGCTTCGACGGGCTGCTGATGTCGGACGATCTCGACATGAAGGCGCTCAAGGGCGGTATTCCGCAACTGGCGGCGGGCGTTGTCGCGGCGGGTTGCGATCTGGCGCTCAATTGTTGGGCGCGGATGGACGATATGGTCGGTATCGCCGACCTGCTGCCCGAGATCACGCCGCTGGCGAAAAGCCGGCTCGACCGGGCGATGGCCTCGGTCAAAGCGCCGGTGGACGATGCGCCGTTCGATCAGTTGCTCGCGACCCGTGACGCGCTGCTGGCGCTGGTTCCGGCGTGACGGGCATGGCGGTGGCAGACGATCTGTTTTTCGATCCGCCAGCGCCTTCGCCGGATATTCTGACCGTGAGTTTCGAGAGCTGGGAAGGGCCGCTCGACCTGCTGCTGGCGTTGGCGCGGTCGCAAAAGGTCGATTTGCGGGAAATTTCGATCCTTGCGCTGACCGAGCAATATCTCGATTTCATCGAGGGCGCGCGACAGGTGAAGTTAGAGTTGGCGGCCGATTATCTGGTGATGGCGGCCTGGCTCGCCTTTCTCAAATCCGGGCTGCTGCTCCCGCGCGAGGCGCAGCCCGATCCCAGCCCGGAGGATCTGGCGCTGCGGCTCGCGCTGCGGCTCCAGCGCCTGCATGCGATGCGGGAAGCAGGGGCACGGCTGATGGCGCGCGACCGGGTCGGTCGTGACGTCTTCGTCCGCCCCGCCCCTGAAGGACTGCGGCTGGTGCGCAGGGCGCGCTGGCAGGCGGGCCTCTTTGACCTGATCCAATCCTATGGCCAGCTTCGCGCGCGGAGCCAGCCGGCGGTCCATCATGTCGCGACGCGGCCCGTAATGACGCTGGACGAAGCGATCCAGCGAGTCGCGGCGCTGCTCGGTACGGCGATCGAATGGACCGCGCTTGAATCTTTCCTGCCCGCCGGTCACGGAGGCGCGCTTGGCCGCTCGGCGCTCGCCAGCAGTTTCGTCGCGGCGCTGGAACTGGCGCGGCAGGGCAGGCTGGAGATCCGGCAGGAGGCGATTTTCGCGCCTATTTTCCTGCGGGCGGCGGTCCCGGCATGAACGGGGAACCGGACGATTTCCAGCGCGCGGTGGAGGCGGCGCTGTTCGTGGCCGAAGCGCCGCTGACGATCGCGGATTTGCGCCTGCATGTCGGGAAGGGCGGCGATCTTGCCGCCATTCTGGCGCGGCTGGCCGATGACTATGCCGGGCGCGGCGTCAATCTGGTCGAGCGCGGCGGGCGCTGGCATTTCCAGACCGCCGCCGACCTCGCCCATATTTTGCGGCGGGAGAAGGACGAGACTCGCAAGCTGTCCCGTGCGGCGATGGAGACGCTCGCGATCATCGCCTATCATGAACCGGTGAGCCGCGCGGAGATCGAGGCGATTCGCGGGGTTCAGGTGGCCAAAGGCACGATCGACGTGCTGATGGAAGCGGGGTGGGTGAGGCCCGCCGGGCGGCGCGAGGTGCCGGGACGGCCCCTGATCTATGCGACGACCGCGGATTTCCTGTCGCATTTCGGCCTTGGCAGCCGCCGCGACCTGCCCGGCATCGAAGATCTGCGTGCGGCGGGCCTGCTCGATCCGGTAGATTTGGCGCTGGAGGGTCCGGGCGGCCAATCCGTTGTGGAAAATGATGACGAAGACGCCTAAACAAGCGTCTTGCGGGAGTATTGAGACATGGGTTCTTTTTCGTTGATGCACTGGGTGATCGTGCTCCTGGTCGTCATGCTGCTATTCGGTGGTGGGCGCATATCGGGCCTGATGGGTGACGTCGCCAAGGGGATCAAAAGCTTCAAAAAGGGCATGGCCGAGGATGATGACGACGTCGCGTCGGCAAAGCCGGCCTCGCGGATCGAAGGACATCGCGTGCCCGAGCAGGACTCCCCCAGCGCAACGGAAGAAAAGACCAAGGCCTGATTTCGGGGCCGGGTAAAGCCACTTATGTTTGGAATCGATTCATCCGAGCTGTTGCTGATCGTGATCGTCGCGGTGATCGTGATCGGCCCGAAGGATTTGCCGCGCGCGCTGTACAAAGTGGGTCAGATCGTCGGCAAGGCGCAGGGCATGGCCCGCCACTTTCGCACTGGCATCGACGCCATGGTACGCGAAGTCGAGATGGAAGAGCTCGAAAAGAAATGGGCGTCGCAGAACCAGCGCATCATGGCGGAGCATCCACCCGAGGCCGAGCCGGTGATGGAGGCTTTGCCTTCACCGATCGCCGATGCGTCTGCGCCGGACGACAAGCCACCCTATCTGGCGGACGCGTCCCGGAGCGAGCCGGCCCCGTCGCCCAGGGGTGATGCGGCGGCATGATCGGCGACATCGATGACAGCAAGGCGCCGCTGCTCGATCATCTGATCGAGTTGCGCGGGCGCTTGCTCAAATGCGTTTACGCGCTGTTCCTGACCGGCGCGGTGTCCTTTTATTTTTCCGATACGCTCTTCGCCATTCTCGTCCACCCGCTCAAGGAGGCGTTTGGCAGTGCGGGCGGGCGGCTGGTCTATACCAAGCTGTACGAGGCATTTTTCGTGCAGGTGAAGATCGCGGTGTTCGGCGCGTTCGTGCTGTCATTTCCGATCATCGCCAACCAGCTTTGGGCGTTCGTCGCGCCGGGATTATATGCCAAGGAAAAGAAGGCATTGCTGCCCTTCATCCTCGCCACGCCCTTTCTGTTCGCGATGGGCGCGAGCCTCGCTTATTTCGTGGTCATGCCCACGGCTTTCCATTTCTTCCTGGAATTTCAAGGGAATAGCAGCGGCCTTCAGGTCGAGGCGCTGCCGAGCGCGGACGCTTATCTGGGGCTGGTGATGCAGTTCATCCTGGCATTCGGCATCAGCTTTTTGATGCCGGTGCTGCTGATGCTGCTCAATCGCGCCGGCTTCGTAAGCCGCGCGCAACTGATCGCCATGCGGCGCTATATGATCGTCGGCGCCTTCATTCTCGCGGCCGTGCTGACGCCGCCCGATGTCGTGTCGCAGCTGATGCTCGCCATCCCCTTGCTGCTGCTTTATGAAATCACCATCGTCGCGATCTGGTTCACCGACCGGAAGCAGGCGCGGGAGGCCGAGCGCGACCTGATGGCCTGACATGAAAAAGGCCCGCCAACGGGCGAGCCTTTCATGCCGGGCGCATAGGCGCCCGAAAGAGGATCGAGCGTCAGTCAGCAGCCTTTTCGACGGCTTTGCCCGCGCTCTGCACATCCTTGCCCGCGCCCTCGACGGTGTTGCATGCTGCCACCATCAGCGAACCGGTGAGGAGCAGGGCGGCGACAATCTTCTTCGTCATATTGGGTCTCCTGATGAAATCGTGCGGTCGGGCGGTTTCCCACGCCGATGGCCTGAAAGAAAACCCGCCAGCGGGAAAAGCGTTCCGCTTGCGAAAAGATTTGGTATTTGGGGATTTTTCCGCGCCAAAAAAATTTGAGCCCGGAACGCATCGGGGGGAGAGAAGCGTTCCGGGCCCATGTTTGTGGACAGCAAGAGCGGGGGGCAAAAGATTTGCTGTCCGGAATATAAAACCGCCATCGTCCGGATCGGTTCCCCGCGCCGCGAAAAAAGTCAGCGATATATTGAGTAGAAAATTCAGCTATTTGGGCCGTTAATTGGACGCTAACCGAAAAAAATCAGATAAGCGGGCGGCCAGTGTTGCGATATTCTTCCCGGATGGTCGATTGCGGGAGCCCGTCATCGACCGGGGGCGAAGCGGGGCGCCACGCCTGAGGCGCAGCCGGCGCGCCGAACGGCGCAATTCGCACGGGGACGCCCGCATAGGGCGCCGCCAGATCCTCGACCGGCGTGACGGGCTTGACCGGCCAGACGCGCAGCGCCGGGCCCGACTGGGTTTCCCGGCCGAGATAAGCGACGCGGAAGGCGGCCGGGGTGCCGTTGAAGCCGGGGTTGCGATAGAAGATATGCGCCCCGATCACGGCAACCGGTTGCAGCGTGCCCGACCATGCCGGCCGCACCGCCAGCGTGTGATAATGGGTAGCCAGGCCGACCGGCTTGTAGGCTAGACCCGAAAGCGCATCCTGCGCGATCCGCCGCGCCCTTGCCCAGCCGGCGGCGCTCGGCAGGCGGGCCATGGACCCATCGCAGCTGAAGGTGAACTGGCACCGGAAATCGGTTCGTTCCGACCCCTGATAGACGACGCCGCAGACGCTGTTGGGCCAGAGCGGGCTGCGTACCCGGTTGAGCACGACCTGCGCCACGGCGCGCTGGCCTTCATCAGGTTCGCTGGCCGCTTCATAATAGATGGCGGAGGTCAGGCAGTTGAGCGCGCGGTAGCTGTCGACCCCGGTCAGGCCGCGAAACATGGTCGCAGGCGCAGTCTGGACGTCGGCCAGCCCCAGAACATGTTCGCTCTGGATGGTGAGCGCGCCGGGGGCGGGATCGAATGCCCCTTCGGCAAAGAAAAAGGCGGAGCCGGGAAAGTTGAGGCCCGAGTCTTCGGCAGGATCGATGGCGCGCGTCCGTGCCGCATCCAGCATGTCGAGTGGCGCTGCGGTCAGAAAGCGCGGCGCGGCCAGGGCAAGCAGGGCCAGTACGGCCCATGCGCCTCGCTTGATCCACTCTCTCATATGTCGCTGCGCCAGCATCCGGGACCTTCGATGGGCACATCGCCCGAAGCGTTGCCCTTACGCGAATTTCCTTTCCACTTCTTCCCCGGATTTCGGCCTGTGCCGCAACGGGACGTTAACCGTCACAAAGCTTAAAACCATTCCCTCCACTCCACGCTGCAAATATCCTATTTGAACGTGGCTTCATTCCCTTGCTTGGCAAAGGCGGGCGCGCTCCGCTATGCGTGGTCCATGCTGCTTCAGAATGATAGTCTCGCCCTTATCGGCAACACGCCGATGGTGCGCCTTGCCGGTCCGTCGCTGGCGACCGGCTGCGACATCTATGCCAAATGCGAATTCGCCAATCCCGGAGCTTCAGTCAAGGATCGTGCCGCCCTGTTCATCGTCAACGATGCCGAAGAGCGGGGGCTGCTCCAGCCCGGCGGGACGATCGTGGAAGGGACGGCGGGTAATACCGGTATCGGCCTCGCGCTTGTCGCCAGCGCCAAAGGCTATAAGACCATCATCGTCATGCCCGAAACGCAGAGCCGCGAAAAGATGGATACGCTGCGCGCGCTGGGCGCCGAACTGGTATTGGTGCCGGCAGCTGCCTATTCCAATCCGGGGCATTTCGTGCACACGTCGCGCCGGATCGCGGAAGAGACGGACAATGCGATCTGGGCGAACCAGTTCGACAATATCGCCAATCGCAAGGCGCATATCGTGGGCACCGCCGAAGAGATATGGACCCAGATGGAAGGGCAGGTCGACGGTTTCGTCTGCGCCGCCGGGACAGGGGGGACGATCGCGGGCGTGGGCCTTGGCCTCAAGGCGCATGATGAGGGGATCACGATCGCCCTGGCCGACCCCCATGGCGCGGCGCTGTTCAACTATTACGCCCATGGCGAACTGAAGGCCGAGGGCAGTTCCGTGGCCGAGGGCATCGGACAGGGGCGGATCACCGCCAATCTGGAAGGCGCGCCGATCGATACGCAGTTCCGCGTCTCCGACGAGGAGGGGCTGGAATGGGTCCGCCGCCTGCTGAGCGAAGAGGGGCTATGCCTGGGCTTGTCGTCCGGCATCAATGTGGCGGGCGCGGTGGCTTTGGCCAGGCAATTGGGGCCGGGCAAGCGGATCGTCACCATCCTGTGCGACACCGGATTCCGCTATCTGTCGACCCTCTACAACCGGCAATGGCTGGAATCCAAGGGGTTGACGGTCTTCCCCTGGCTGGCGCAAGATAGCTGATCGCGGCCTTTGCCGGCGACGGACATGGAATGAGCGCACGCATGGCTGAAAATCCCCGCCGACAGGAAGGGTTGCAGCGAGTCCAGATCGGCCTGACCGGATTGGCGGGCGTCGTCCTGCTCGTAGGCCTCGCCAATATCGTGATCGACAAGGCGCGCATTGCCGACCCGAGCGCGCCGCCGGCCGCCGTGCCGACGCTGACGGGTAACGCCGCCATGCCTAAGGAGCCGCTTGCGGAACTGGGCGTCCAGCCTGCGCCGGAACAGGCCCCCATCGTGCCTGACTTGCAACCCGACCCCAAGCTCAGAAGGCCGATGGACCGCTGAGGCGGAGGGCCGGTAGCGGCGCAGGTGAAATGGGAGTCGGGTCGAAATGGTCCGGCCGGCGATCCATCTCTTGCAGGCGTTCGCGGCCAAGTCCGGGTCCGGGGGCTGAAGTTTTGCCTTGATTTCCAGGCTTTGATTTCTGAGCCCCTGCCTTCGCCCGGGGAACGGCATGAATTCGGGATGAGACTCCGTCGCAGACTTCCCTGAACGCAATGAAGTCCGCTTCGCCTCCGCTCAGCACGACCCCCTTCGACTGCCAGCCTGCGGCAGGCGCTCAGGACAGGCTCCGACTTCGCTCAGGGCGAACGGCTCACATTTTGCGTACGACACCCACATTCCAGCGCGAATGGACGGAGAGCCAGCCATTTCCAACACGCATTCCCGACCATTCGCCATATTAACCAAATAAAAAACAGAACAAAACAGGATTTCCCAAATCGTCCCGAAATTTCCCTTTTCATGATCGATGGCGCTTGGTATCTGGGTTTCCATTGGGGTCGTGAAAGGCTTGGCTTGTCCTGCGCACTGGATCGCATGCGTGATTCAGCGGGCCGACGCTTGCGCCCCGTGGACTAAGGGGGCGCTGGGTCGATCGCGTGGCGGACGTCATTCTCTATACGGGCAACGCGTTCAGCGCAGCGGACGGCAAGGGCCGGTTCGTTCTGCCCCTCGAGATGCGCCGTCAGGTGAAGCTTTCGAGCGGCGGCGAGACCACGCTTTATCTCTCCGTCCACGGCGATAATCCCTGCGCCGTCGGCTTTGGCGATTCGCACCGGCGTTTCCTGTTCGAAGAGGTCGAGGATCTGGCGCGCGAGGCCCGCGCCGCGGGCCGCGCCTATGATGCCGATATCGAGTTGGAGCGCCGGCTCGGCACGATCGAGCCCGTTAATTTCGACGATGGCGGCCGCTTCTTCCTGCATCCCGACATCAAGGACGAATATGGCGTCACCGACTCGCTCTTCTTTTACGGCGTCGGTCGCTACATCCAGTTGTGGAAGCCAGAGACGCTGGTCGACAGCAAGGATCGTCCCGAACTGATCCGCAACAAGGTGCGCCGCTGGCTCGACCAGCGCGATGCGGAGGGCGGCAAGTGAGCGCGCCCGTCGATTCCGATCGTCATATCCCCGTCCTGATGGACGAAGTGCTCGATGCACTGGCCATCGCGCCTGACGAAATTCATGTCGACGGCACGTTCGGCGCTGGCGGCTATAGTCGGGCGATGGCGGCAAGGGGTGCGCGGGTCATCGCCTTCGACCGCGACCCCGATGCGATTCGTGAAGGGCGCGTCCTGGCCGACGAAAAAGGCATCGCCCTGATCGAAGGCGAATTTTCGCGCATGGAGGAATTGCTCGCCGAGCATGGCGTCACCGCCGTGTCCGGCGTCACGCTCGACATCGGCGTGTCATCGATGCAGCTCGACCGTGCCGATCGCGGCTTTTCCTTCCAGTCCGATGGTCCGCTGCTCATGACGATGAGCCAAAGCGGGACGAGCGCCGCCGATTTCCTCAACACCGCGTCAGAGGAGGATATCGCCAATGTCCTGTATCGCTATGGCGAAGAGCCGCGCTCGCGCCGCGTCGCGCGCGCCATAGTCGAAGCGCGTCCGCTGGAGCGAACAGCGCAGCTTGCCCACATCGTGCGCCGTGCGCTCGGTCACAAACCCCATGACAAGAAGGACCCGGCCACGCGTGCTTTTCAGGCGATCCGGATTCATGTGAACCGTGAGCTTGAAGAACTGGAGCGTGGACTGGAAGCGGCGGAGGCGGTGCTCATGGCGGGCGGCCGGCTCGCGATCGTGACCTTCCACAGCCTCGAGGACCGGATCGTCAAACAGTTTCTGCGCCAGCGCAGCGGCGGCGAGAGCGCAGGATCGCGTCATTTGCCCGAGCGTCAGGCGGCTGATCTGCCCACATTCGAGCGGCCCGCCAAGGCCGTACGACCCGGAGCGGCCGAACTGGCGCGCAATCCCCGCGCCCGGTCCGCCACGTTGCGCAGCGCCGTCCGCACCGCCGCGCCTTTGCCCGTTTCAACTGGCCCCCATTCGTCCAACCGGAGTGCGCGCCCATGATCGCGGTGAAGAGGTTGCAAAGCCTGTTCTGGGTATTGCTGGTCGCGCTGGGTGCGCTGGGCGCCTATCTGGTGTCGCTCAAAGTGGCGACCGAGCGCAACGAGCTGATGCGGGTGCGGGCGCAGATCGCACGGACGCGGGGCGACATCCGCTATCTGGAGACGGAATTCAGCGCGCGGTCCAGCATGCGTCAGCTGGAACGATGGAATGCCGAGGATTTCCTTTATGCGACGCCGGGATCGGCGCAATATCTGGGCGGCGAGCGCGCACTGGCGCATCTTGAGGGCATTCAGCCGAACGGACCGGATTATGTCGCTGCCCCGGTGATGGTGGCGATGGTGGAAACGCCAGCCGACCTGCCGTCCGCGCCGCAGGCGGCGCCGGCAAGCCCCGCCGCCACCCAGATCCGCAGCGATATCCAGATCATCCGCGCGGCCCATGCCGAGGATGATGTCGACAAGATCGCGAAGCCCGCGCCGCGCACCGAGCGGGAAAAGGCGAAGGCGGACGCGGATGTATCGAAGCCCAATCCGGTTGCCCGCCGCGCCGAGCGGATGGCGATGCTGGACGCCAAGCTGCTGGATGACAGCACATTGGGCGATATCAGCGCCAAGGCGGCGCGCGAACGCCGCAGGGATGCGCGCTGATGGCGACGATCATCGTCCAGCCCGGCGGGGCGCGGGCCGGTCGCCAGCGGGTCAATCTGACGGCGATCGCCCACAATCGGCTGATGCTGTTGCTGATCCTGTTTTTGGGCATCACCGCCTTGCTCGTCGGCCGGCTCCTGTGGGTCGGCATTTTTGCCAATGGCGCGCATGGCGACGACGCGGTGTCGGCCTTTCTGCCCGCCCGCGCGGATATCGTCGATCGCAACGGCGTGCCGCTGGCGCGGACGATGGACGCTTATTCGGTGGCGGTGCGCCCCTCCAAGCTGATCGGCGACCCGGCCGAACTGGCGCGAAAGCTGCACGAGATTTTCCCCGACGAAAAGGAAGCCGTTCTCTACAAGAAGCTGACCGGCAAGCCCTGGGCCTATCTGCGCCGGCGCGCTCTGCCCGAACAGGTGGCGGCGGTGAACGCGCTGGGTGAGATCGGCATCGAATTCCCGCGCGAAAAAGAGCGGCTTTATCCGCAGCGCACGCTTGCGGCGCATGTGCTGGGCTTCGCGCCGACGCCCGAAGGCGTGGGTGGCATGGGTGTGGAGGCGGCGTTCAACGAGCGCCTGACCGATCCCGCGCTGCGCGGCGAACCCTTCGCGATATCGATCGACAGCCGGGTACAGGGTGCGCTGGAAAGCGAGCTTTACGCGCAGATGATCGCGCAAAACGCCAAGGGCGCGGGCGGCGTGATCCTCGATGCCAATAGCGGCGAAGTGATCGCGATGGCGTCCATCCCCGTGTTCGATCCCAACAAGCTGGCCAATTATGCGGGCAAGACATGCAGCCAGTCGCCGCTGTGCAACCAGATGGTGCAGGCGCGCTATGAGTTGGGTTCGACGTTCAAGCCGCTGTCGATCGGCAAGGCGATGGACCAGGGCGTCGTCACGTCGATGAGCAAGCGCTATGATGCGACCGCGCCGATTGAGGTCGGCGGTTTTCGCATCAAGGACGATCACCCGATGCACCGCTGGCTCAACGTGCCCGAGACTCTGGTGCATAGTTCGAACATCGTCACCGCCCGCATCGCCGACGAGATGGGCCCCCAGCCGCTGCAACAATTGTTTCGCAGCCTGGGCTTCGACCAGCGTGCCCCCATTGAATTGAAGGAGCGGGCGGCGGGTATCTGGCCTTCGAGCTGGGGCCGGGCGACCACCATGACCGTCGCCTATGGGCATGGCATCGCGGTTACGCCGCTGCATCTGGCGAGCGCCTATGCCGCGCTCGTCAATGGCGGCATCTGGCGCCCAGCGACCTTGCGCAAGATCAAGCCGGGCGAAGTCGCCAAGGGGCATCGGGTCTTTTCCGCCGCGACCAGCGCGCGGATGCGGCAATTATTGCGCATGATCGTATCGGCGGGTACGGGTCGCAGCGCCGACGCCAAGGGCTATCGCGTGGGCGGCAAGACGGGTTCGGCCGAAAAGCCCCAGGAGGGCGGCTATAACAAGAGTTCGCTGGTGACGACGTTCGCATCCGCATTCCCGATGGATAATCCGCGCTATGTCGTGCTGACGATGATGGACGAGCCCAAGGGCAATGCGCAGACGTTCGGCCTGCGCACCGCCGCCTGGACGGCCGCGCCGGTGGTCAAGCGCGTCGTGGAGCGGATCGGACCGATGCTGGGCATCATGCCGGACGAGCGCCGCGACGTGGATATTTCGGATCTGATGCCGCTCCTTTGGAAAGCCAAGGGAGAGGAATGATGCGGCTGGCTGCGCTGATCGACGGGCTGGACGCGGCGGCAGGGACGGGAGGCGACATCGAGACGCCGGTGACGGGCTTTGCCATCGACAATCGCAAGGTCGCGCCGGGCACGGTGTTCGGCGCGTTCCAGGGGCAGCGCGTCAATGGCGAGGATTATATCGCCGATGCGATCCGCGCGGGGGCGATCGCGGTGGTGGCGCGGCCTGAAGCAAGCGTCACCGGCGCTATACACATAGCCCATGCCAATCCGCGCCGGCTGTTCGCGCAGTTGGCAGCGCGCTATTTCGCGCCCTTTCCCGATGTGACGGTCGCCGTGACCGGCACCAACGGCAAGACCTCCACGGTCGAACTGGTGCGGCAATTGTGGCGCATGATGGGCGAGGCGTCCGCCTCGATCGGCACGCTGGGCGTCACCACGTCGGTCGATCAGGTGTCGACCGGCCTCACGACGCCCGACATCGTGACCTTTCTGTCCAATATGTCGGGCCTGAAGCGCGAAGGCGTCACCCATGCCGCGTTCGAGGCGTCGAGCCATGGCCTCGATCAATATCGCACCGAAGGCCTGCCGGTGCAGGCGGGGGCGTTCACCAATTTGTCGCGCGACCATCTCGACTATCATGGCGATATGGACCGCTATTTCGAAGCCAAGATGCGGCTGTTCGACGAGGTCGTCGCGCCCGGCGGGGCGGCGGTGATCTGGGCCGATGACATATGGTCGGACAAAGCCATCCAACGCGCTACGAAGCGGGGGCTTCGTGTGCTGAGCGTCGGGGTGAAGGGGCAGGCATTGCGTCTTGCCAACCGCACCCCGACCCAGTTGGGTCAGACGTTGGAGATCGACGCCGATGGCAAGCTTTATAAGGTCAACCTGCCGCTGATCGGCGCTTATCAGGCGGCCAATGCGCTGGTGGCCGCTGGTCTGATCATCGCGACGGGCGGCGATGGGGCGAAAGTGATGGACTTGCTCGCGCGGGTGCAGCCGGTGCGCGGTCGGCTGGAGCGGGCGGTTATCAGCAAGGCGGGCGCGCCGGTCTATGTCGACTACGCCCATACGCCCGACGGGCTGCGCGCCGCGATCGAGGCGTTGCGGCCGCATACGCGGGGCAAGCTGATCGCGCTGTTCGGCGCGGGCGGGGATCGCGATACGGGCAAGCGGCCGCTGATGGGGCAGGTTGCGGCGGACCTCGCCGACCATGTCATCGTCACCGACGACAATCCACGGGGCGAGGAGCCATCGGCCATCCGAGCGGCCGTAATGGCGGGCGCACCTCGTGCGCAGGAGATCGGCGGTCGCCGCGCCGCGATTGCCGCCGCCATCGGGCTGGCGGGTGCCGACGATATCGTGCTGCTCGCGGGCAAGGGGCATGAGCAGGGCCAGATCATCGGCGATCGCGTGCTGCCGTTCGATGACGTGGCCGTGGCGCGGGAGTGCGCCGGTTGAGCGACCTGTGGACGTCCGAAGAAATCGCCACCGCCACCGGCGGAACGGCGTCGGCGCCCTTCACCGTATCCGGCGTCGCCTTTGACAGCCGCGAAGTGACGGGTGGCGACCTGTTCGTGGCCATGAAGGGGGAAGCGACCGATGGCCATCGGTTCCTCGACAAGGCGTTCGATCAGGGTGCGGCCGGGGCGATCACCAGCCAGCCGGTCGACCGGCCGCATGTGCTGGTGAAAGACAGCGCCGCCGCGCTCGAAGCGCTGGGCCGTGCGTCGCGCAAACGCATGGCCGGCAAAGTGATCGGCGTTACCGGATCAGTCGGCAAGACCGGCACCAAAGAGGCGCTGTTCCACGCGCTCGATCGGGCGACGCCGGGGTCGGTGCATCGGTCGGTCAAAAGCTATAACAACCATGTCGGCGTACCGCTCAGCCTTTCGCGGATGCCAAGGGACTGCGATTTCGGCGTGTTCGAAATGGGCATGAACCATGCCGGGGAGTTATCGGCGCTGACCCGGCTCGTGCGGCCGCATGCCGCGATCGTCACCGCCATTGCCCCCGCCCATATCGAATTTTTCGGTACGGAAGCCGCGATCGCCGAGGCGAAGGGCGAGATTTTCGAAGGGCTGGAGCCGGGCGGGACCGCGATCATTCCCTATGACAGCCCGCATGTGGCGACGCTTTACAACAAGGCGGAACGCTATGCGGGACGCATCCTGACCTTCGGTCTTGGAGCAGGCGCCGACGTGCGCGCCTGCGAAGCGGTGCCGGCACCGGGAGGCGGGACGCTGGTCACGGCCGCGCTGCCGGGCGCGGAAATCTGTTTCACCATCAGCGCGCCGGGCGAACATTGGGTGTCGAACGCGCTCGCCATATTGGCGGCGGTGGAGGCAGTGGGCGGCGACCTTGGAATCGCGGGGCTGGCGCTGGCGGAGCTACCGGGCCTGCCGGGGCGCGGCGAGCGTCGACGCGTGCCGGCCGGCGGCGGTGAAGCGTTGCTGATCGACGAAAGCTATAACGCCAATCCGCTCAGCATGGCCGCGACGCTCAAGCAGCTGGGCCGGGAACAGGCGGAGCGGCGCATCGCGGTGCTGGGCGGCATGCGCGAACTGGGCGAGCGCAGCGTGGAACTGCATGAAGGACTGGTCGGGCCGCTGACGGCGGGGCGGGTCGATTATGCGATTCTGGTGGGGGATGAGATGACCCCGCTCGCGCGCAGGCTGGACGGCGTCGTCGCTTTCGACCATGTGGCGGATGCAGAGGCCGCGATCACGCTGTTGCAGGCGCAGGTCCGCGCGGGCGATGCGATATTGATCAAGGGATCGAACGGGATCGGCCTTTCGCGGCTGGTTGCAACGTTCCAACAAACTATGTCGTGGCCCGCCGCGACAGGGAAAGACACGGACTGATGCTGTACTGGCTCGCCCAGACCATGGATTTTGCCGGGGTGTTCAACCTCATCCGCTATCTGAGCTTTCGCGCCGGCGCGGCGATCGCGACCGCGCTCGTGATCGGCCTGCTGATCGGGCCGGGCTTCATCGGCTGGCTGCGCGTGCGGCAGGGCAAGGGGCAGCCGATTCGCGACGATGGGCCGCAGACTCACCTCGCCAAGAGGGGCACGCCGACCATGGGCGGCCTGATGATCCTGACGTCGATGGTGTCTTCGGTGCTGTTGTGGATGGACCTTAGCTCCATCTATATCTGGGCGTGCCTGTTCGTGACGCTGGGGTTCGGCGCGATCGGGTTCATGGACGATTATGACAAGGTGACCAAGGCCAGCCACAAGGGGCTGTCGGGCAAGGCGCGGCTGGTGGCGGAGTTCCTGATCGCGGGTTTCGCCGCCTGGCTGATCGTGAATCAGCATGGCAATACGGCGCTTTATGTGCCTTTCTACAATGGCCCGGCGATCGAGCTGGGGCCATTCTACTTTCTCTTCGCCGCCTTCGTCATCGTCGCGTTCGGCAATGCGGTGAACCTGACCGACGGGCTGGACGGCCTGGCGTCGATGCCGGTCATCATTTGCAGCCTCGCTTTCCTGTTGATCGTCTACCTCGTGGGGCGCGCGGATTTCGCCCATTATCTGGGCATCCCCCATGTGCCGGGCGCGGGCAACCTGACCATATTGTGCGGTGCGATCATCGGGTCCGGTCTTGCCTTCCTGTGGTTCAACGCCCCGCCGGCCGCCGTATTCATGGGCGATACCGGCAGCCTGGCGCTGGGCGGTACGCTGGGCGTGATCGCGGTGACGGCGCATCATGAGATCGTGCTGGGCATCATCGGCGGGCTGTTCGTGGTCGAAGCGATGAGCGTCATCATCCAGGTCTTTTTCTACAAGCGCACCGGCCGGCGCGTATTCAAGATGGCGCCGATCCATCATCATTTCGAACAGCTCGGCTGGGCCGAACCGACCGTCGTGATCCGTTTCTGGATCATCTCCTTCGTGCTGGCGCTGGCCGGTCTTGCAACGTTGAAGCTGCGATGATCGTCAGCAGCGCCTTTGCCGGCAAGACCTATGCAGTGTTGGGGCTGGCGCGGTCCGGCCTTGCGACCGTCGAGACGCTGGTCACGAGCGGCGCGCGGGTCGTCGCATGGGACAGCCAGGAGGCGGCGCGCGATCAGGTCGCGGACAAGGCGGAGATCGGCGATCCGATGGAGATCGACCTCGCCGGTTTCGACGGCATCGTCGTGTCGCCGGGCGTGCCGCTCAACAAGCATCCCATCACCATGCGCGCGGCGATCGCGGGCGTGCCGATCATCGGCGACATCGAATTGTTCGCGCTCGCCCGGCCGACCCTGCCGCCCCACAAGGTGATCGGCATCACCGGCACCAACGGCAAGTCGACCACCACCGCGCTGATCCACCATATCGTCGGGCAGGCGGGTTTCCCTGTCCGCATGGGCGGCAATATCGGCCTGCCGATATTGGGGCAGGAGCCGCTGGAGCCGAACCTGCATGGCGTGGGTGTCTATGTGCTGGAGCTGTCCAGCTATCAGATCGACCTGACCCAGAGCCTCGATTGCGATGTTGCCGTGCTGCTGAACATCACGCCGGACCATCTCGATCGCTATAACGGGTTCGAGGGCTATGTGGCGTCGAAGGCGCGGCTGTTCGCGATGCAGTCTGCGGAGCACGTGGCGGTGATTGCGACAGAAGATGAGCCGAGCCGGACGATCCTGCAAGGCTTGGGGAATATTGTCGTCCCGGTTGCGTCCGGTGATATCAATCCGGCCGGTCAATGTGAGTGGCCGGCCTTGCAGGGGCCGCACAACGCTCAGAACGCGGCTGTCGCCATTGCCGTGGCGCGCGCAATTGATATTTCGGACGACGATATTTTTCCCGCGCTGGCCAGCTATGCCAGCCTGCCCCACCGGATGCAGGCGGTGCGCGAACTGAATGGCGTCCTCTATGTCAATGACAGCAAGGCGACCAATGCCGCCTCGACCGCGCCGGCGCTCGCCGCCTGGCCGCCGGTTGATGGCAAGGCCCGCATCCACTGGATCGTCGGCGGGCTTGCCAAGACCGACAATCTGGACGAATGCGCCTCGCAGTTCGGCAATGTCGCGCACGCCTATACGATTGGCGAAGCGGGGCATATGTTCGCCGATCTGCTGCGCCCGCATATGGCGGTGGACGATAGTGAGATGCTATCGGCTGCTGTCCGCCGGGCGGCGCGGGTGGCGCAGCCGGGCGATGTCGTGCTGCTGTCGCCGGCCTGCGCGAGTTTCGACCAGTTTCGCGATTTCGAGGCGCGTGGCGATGCCTTCGTCGCCGCCGTCGCGGCGCTGGAATAGCGGATGTCGGGCACGTCATGAACGGGGAAGGGGCGACGCGCATGTTTAGACCGGGCGAGCTGGTGAAGGGCTTCAGGGGCCGCACCGTGCCGCGCGAGCGGACGGCGCTGGCCATCTGGTTCTGGGAGATCGACCGCGTTCTCTTGTCGCTGATCGTCGCGCTGATGGCGATCGGCCTCGTCGCTGTCGCGGCCGCGTCCCCGGTGGCGGCGATCGACCGGTCGACCAGCGCGGTCGCGGTCAACCCGCTCATTTATTTCTATCGTCAGCTCATCTGGGTGCTCATCGGCCTGCCGGTCATGCTCGTCATCTCCATGCTGCCCCGGCCCCAGGCGCGGCGCTTCGCCCTGTTCATGGGCGCGTTTTTTCTCGTCATGCTGGCCTGTGTTCCCTTGCTGGGCAGCACGGTGAACGGTGCAAAGCGCTGGATCGACCTGCCCGGCTTCCGGTTTCAGCCATCGGAGTTCCTCAAGCCGACCTATGTCGTCGCGGTCGCCTGGCTGCTTTCCCTGCGCGGCAAGGACGCGACCTTGCCCGTCATGCGGCTGACCTTCGTGCTGACCGCGCTGATCGCGTTGTTGCTGATGCGGCAACCCGATTTCGGCCAGACGGTGATTTTTAGCGCCTGCTGGGCCGCATTGCTGCTGCTGTCGGGCGTTGCGATGCGCTGGATCGGCGCGTTGGGCGCGGCGGGCATCGCGCTGCTGGTGCTGGTCTATATGTTCTATGAAAATGGGCGGCAGCGGATCAACGACTTCCTTGGCATCGGCGTCAGCCTCGATACCGGGCCGGACCAGACCGATCTCGCCTTTCGCACGATCACGCATGGCGGCTTTACCGGGGTAGGACCGGGCGGCGGGCAGAACAAGTTTCGCCTGCCCGAAGCCCATACCGACTATATTTTTTCGGTGATCGGCGAGGAGTTCGGCCTGCTTGCCTGCATCGCCATCGCGCTCGTCTATCTCGCCATCATCGTGCGGGTGCTGCTGCGGCTGCTGGACGAGGAGGATAATTTCACCATCCTCGCCGCCGCGGGTCTGACCACGGAATTCGGGCTTCAGGCGATCATCAACATGGGCGTCAACGCGCAGATATTTCCATCCAAGGGCATGACGCTGCCCTTTATCAGCTATGGCGGCTCCTCTATGCTGGCGCTCAGCATCGGTATCGGCCTGCTGCTGGCGTTTACGCGGCGCAATCCCTTCATGGGCCGGCATACCGTGGTCAAATGGAGCGGCCGATGAGCATTTCCCGTCATTTCGTGCTCGCCGCCGGTGGGACCGGGGGTCATATGATCCCGGCCCATGCCGTAGCGGAAGAGTTGATGGCGCGCGGCCACCATGTCGCACTGGTGACGGATGAGCGTGGCGCGAAGATCCCCGGCATTTTCGAGCGGGCGCAGGTCCATGTGCTGCCCGCTGGTCGCATGACGGGCAATCCGGCCAGCTGGGCGCCGGCAATCAAGGCGATCCTTGCCGGACGAGCGATGGCGCGGCGGCTCAACGAAACCTTTCGTCCTACCGCCGTCGTGGGCTTCGGCGGCTATCCGACCGTTCCGACCTTGCTGGCCGCGCTGGCCGATGGCGTGCCCACCGCGATCCATGAGCAGAATGCGGTACTGGGCCGCGTCAACCGGCTGGCGGCGCGGCGTGTGGACGCGATCGTGACCGCCTATCCGGTGATCGAGCGGCTGAAGGACAAATATGCCTCTAAAGTCCACCTGATCGGCAATCCCGTGCGCGAGGAAGTCAAGGCGCTGCGCGACGAGGAGTTCCCGCCGCTGACCGACGAGAGCGTGTTTCGCCTGCTCGTCATCGGCGGCAGCCAGGGGGCGAGCATCCTCTCATCGGTCGTGCCCGACGGCCTTGCTATGCTGCCGCTCAGCCTGCGCCGCCGTTTGCAGGTAACGCAGCAGTGCCGTGCAGCGGATATCGAGCGGGTGCGCGGCCTTTACGCCAGCCTTGAGATCCCGGCGGACCTCGCGACCTATTTCAACGATGTGCCCGAAAAACTTGGCTGGTCCCATCTGGTGATCGCCCGGGCGGGGGCATCGACGCTTGCGGAACTGACCTGCGCGGGTAGGCCCGCCATCCTTGTCCCGTTGCCGAGCGCGATGGATGACCACCAGACAGCCAATGCGCGCGAGATGACCGAAGCGGGCGGGGCGCGTACCATCACGCAGGCGCGCTTTACGGCGGTCGAACTGGCCAAGCAGATGCAGAAGATGGCCATGGAGCCGGGCGCGCTCCAGAATGCCGCGAAGCGCGCGCGCGCCTGCGGCCGGCCCAACGCCGCGCGCGACATGGCGGACCTGCTCGAAAGCATCGGCCACGCGCCGATCGTCAATGATCCGGTGCGGGTCGGACCGACGCCTGTCACCCTCAATCTTCAGGGAGTTCCCGCATGAAGGGTGTCGGCACCGACATCGGCACGATCCATTTCATTGGCATTGGCGGCATCGGCATGTCCGGCATCGCCGAGGTGATGCATAATCTGGGCTACAAGGTGCAAGGGTCAGACGTCGCGGAAGGTTATGTCGTCGAAGGTCTGCGCGCCAAAGGCATCGCGGTGATGATCGGCCACAGGGCGGAAAATCTGGGCGACGCCGCCGTGGTCGTAACGTCGACAGCGATCAAGCGCGGCAATCCCGAAGTCGAGCTGGCGCTGGAGAACCGTGTGCCCGTGATCCGCCGGGCGGAGATGCTGGCGGAACTGATGCGGCTTAAATCCACCGTCGCGATCGCGGGCACTCACGGCAAGACCACGACGACGTCGATGGTCGCGGCGCTGCTGGATGCGGGCGGGGTCGATCCGACCGTCATCAACGGCGGCATCATCAACAGCTATGGGTCCAACGCGCGGCTCGGCAATAGCGATTGGATGGTGGTGGAGGCCGACGAAAGCGACGGTAGTTTCCTGCGACTCGACGGCACGATCGCGGTCGTCACCAACATCGATCCCGAGCATCTCGATCATTATGGATCGTTCGACAGGGTGAAAGACGCGTTCGTCGAGTTCGTCGGCAATGTGCCCTTTTACGGCGCGGCCTTGCTGTGCCTCGACCATCCGGAGGTGCAGGCGATCCTGCCGCGCGTGCAGGACCGGCGGATCGTGACCTATGGTTTTTCCGCGCAGGCCGATATTCGTGGCGAAAATGTAGTCAGCTTCCCCGGCGGCAACCGCTTCGACGTGCAGATCCGCGAGCGCGACGGGTCGACCCGGCGGATCGAGGGGATCGAGATGCCGATGCCCGGCCGGCATAATGTGCTGAACGCGATGGCGGCGATCGGGGTGGCGCTGCACATGGGCATCGAGGATGCGACGATCCAGACGGGCTTCGCAAAGTTCGGGGGGGTCAAGCGGCGCTTCACCAAGGTCGGCGAGATACCGGCTGGTGCGGGTATCGCGACGGTGATCGACGATTATGGCCATCATCCAGTCGAGATCAAGGCGGTGCTGGCCGCCGCACGGGAAGGCGCGCGGGGGCGAGTCATCGCCGTAGTGCAGCCCCATCGCTTCACCCGCTTGCGCGACCTGATGGATGATTTCCAGCAGGCGTTCAACGATGCCGACGTCGTGTTCGCTGCGCCTGTCTACACCGCGGGCGAACAACCGATCGAGGGTGTCGACAGCGCGGCGCTGGTCGCGGGATTGAAGCGTCGCGGCCATCGCCATGCGGCGACGATAGAAGGGCCAGAGGCGCTTGCCACGGCGCTGGCCGCCGATGTCCATGCCGATGACATGATCATCTGCCTGGGCGCTGGCGATATCACGAAATGGGCGGCCGGGCTGGCGACGGCGGTGATAGCCAAGGCGAAAGAAACGGCGTGAGCAGGACGGCGCCCTATCTCGATAATGCGATGCCGTCCGTGCGCGGCAAGCTGACGGCCGATGCGCCACTCGCGCCGCTCGTCTGGTTCAAGAGCGGCGGTGCGGCGCAATGGCTGTTCGAACCGGCCGACGCTGACGATCTGTCGGACTTTTTTGCGGCGATCGATCCGGCGGTGCCGGTAATGGCGCTGGGGCTGGGGTCCAACCTCATCGTCCGTGACGGCGGCGTGCCCGGCGTCGTCGTGCGGCTTGGCAAGGCTTTTGCAAGGGTGGAGGCGGTCGATGACGTCTCGCTGCGCTGCGGCGGCGGGGCGAGTGGTATTCTCGTGTCATCGACCGCGCGCGACAGTGGCATTGCGGGTCTGGAGTTTCTGCGTTCGATCCCCGGCACGGTCGGCGGCTTCGTGCGGATGAACGGCGGGGCTTATGGGCGCGAAACCAGCGACATATTGATCGAGTGCGAAGTCGTGCTGCGGTCGGGCGAACAGGTGACGCTGACCGACGCCGATCTTGGCTACAGCTATCGCCACTCCGCCCTGACCGATGGCGCGATAGTCGTAAGCGCGACCTTTCGCGGCGAACCGGGCGATCCGGCCGCGATCCAGGCGGAGATGGATCGCATCGCCGCCGCGCGTGAGGAAAGTCAGCCGCTGCGCAGCAAGACCGGCGGGTCGACCTTCAAGAATCCGGACGGACATAAGGCGTGGGCGCTGGTGGACGAGGCGGGCTGTCGCGGCATGCAAATGGGCGGCGCGCAGGTCAGCGAGAAGCACACCAATTTCCTGTTGAACACAGGCAGCGCGACCAGTTCCGATATCGAGGCGCTGGGTGAGGAAGTGCGGCGGCGGGTGAAGGACGGGAGCGGCGTGGAGCTTGAGTGGGAAATCCAGCGGGTGGGGTTGAAATGAACTCCGCCCCCTTCACGTCATGCCAGCGAAGGCTGGTATCCCACTTTTCTTCGGCCCTCGTCCACGAAGGCAGCGAGATCCCAGCTTTCGCTGGGATGACGATCTTCATTCTGGAGCGTTCCGCATGACGCGCGGCCCCTGGCATGTCGCCGTGCTGATGGGCGGCTGGTCGGCGGAGCGGCCGGTGTCGCTCTCTTCGGGCGAAGGCGTGGCCAAGGCGCTGGAATCGCGCGGGCATCGCGTGACGCGGATCGACATGGATCGCGATGTCGCGGCGCGGTTGCTGGAGGCGAAGGCGGACATCGTGTTCAATGCGCTGCACGGCGTGCCGGGCGAGGACGGGACCGTTCAGGGCATGATGGACCTGATGGGGTTGACCTATACCCATTCGGGGCTCGCCACATCGGTGATCGCGATCGACAAGCAATTGACCAAGCAGGCGCTTGTGCCGCACGGCATTCCTATGCCCGGCGGGCGGATCGTCGCGAGCGAGAGCCTGTATGCGGACGATCCGTTGCCACGCCCCTATGTGCTCAAGCCGGTCAATGAGGGCAGTTCTGTCGGCGTCGCGATCGTGACCGAGGAGGGCAATTATGGCTCGCCGATCGGCCGTGATGTCGCAGGACCGTGGCATGATTTTTCCGAACTGCTGGCCGAACCCTATATTCGCGGGCGCGAACTCACCACGGCCGTACTCGGCGACGAAGCGCTGCTGGTGACGGAACTGCGGCCCAAAAGCGGTTTCTATGATTTCGACGCCAAATATACCGACGGCATGACCGAACATGTCTGCCCGGCGGACATTCCCGACGAGATCACGCAGGCCTGCAAGGCAATCGCGCTGCGGGCGCACCAGTTGCTGGGATGCAGGGGCGCGTCGCGATCCGATTTCCGCTGGGACGATAGCCAGGGTGTCGAGGGACTGTTCCTGCTGGAGGTCAATACCCAGCCGGGGATGACCCCGCTAAGCCTGGTGCCCGAGCAGGCGGCGAAGCTGGGCATCGACTATGCCGAACTGGTCGAGCGGATCGTCGAGGATGCCTTGACGGCAGGACGCAATTCCGGGGGGAACGGACATGGCTGAAGCACGAATCCGGCGGGGAGGCACCGCGCGCATCGCGCCCAAGGCGAAGGTCCGGGCCGGGCAGGGACGCGGTCGCGCGCTCAAGCGCCAGTCCTGGCTCGACCGCCTGATCGAAGCGCTTCCCGTCAGCGAGGCAACGGTGCAGCGGATGGCGACCTGGCTGATCGTCGGCATCGTCGGCGCTATCCTGATCGGCTTTGCCGCGTTTTTCGGCGTTCCGGCCATGGCGAGACAGGAAGCGGCACAGCTCGCCGCGCGGGCCGGATTCGAGGTCCAGAAGGTTGAGGTGCGCGGTGTCGAGCGCATGGATGAAATGCCCGTCTACAATATCGCGCTGGGCCAGGTGGACCGATCGATGCTGGCGCTCGATCTGCCCAAGGTCCGGACGCAGATGCTGCAACTGGGCTGGGTCAAGGATGCGCGTATCTCGCGCCGTCTGCCCGATACGCTGGTGGTTGATATCGTGGAACGCGAGCCGGTCGCGGTATGGCAGCATGAGGGCCAGCTGCACCTGATCGACGTGCAGGGAACGGTGCTTCAGTCGGTATCGGCCAGCGCCATGCCGGATCTGCCGCTGGTGGTCGGGCCCTATGCCAACCGCCAGACCGCCGGGCTCAACCGGCTGATGGAAAATGCGCCCGCGCTCCAACCGATGCTGGCCGGTGCGACCTGGGTCGGCAATCGGCGCTGGGACTTGCGGTTCCAGTCGGGCGAGACGCTGTCGCTGCCGGAAGGTGACAGGGATTCGGCGACCGCGCTGGTGAACTTCGCCCGGATGGACGGGGTCAATCGATTGCTGGGGCGCGGGATCGTCAAGTTCGATATGCGTGATCCCGACCGGTTCGTGTTGCGCCTGCCCGAGGGACAAGCCAAGGATAAGCCTGCCGGCGACGACAAAAGCGCCAGCACATCGGTGGCATCGGGCGAGGACGGCTGAAAGATGGCGCAACCCAAGGTCGAGAAGCTGATCACCGCGATCGACATCGGGTCGTGGAAAGTGTCCGCGCTGATCGCGGGCCGCACCGACACGGGCGAGCTGGCGATCCTTGGCACCGGGCAGCGCGAAAGCCGGGGGGTGCGGCGCGGTTTCATCGCCGATATGGAGCGGACCGAACTCGCCGTGCGCGAAACGGTGGAGCAGGCGGAGCGGGTAGCCGGCACCAATATCGAGGATGTATGGGTCAGCTTTTCGGGCGGCAGCCTGGTGAGCGATGTCGTCACCGTCGAGCGCGACATGAGCGGTTATCGCATCGAGCAGGCCGATATCGACGATCTGCTGACGACGGGCCAGCAGGGCATCGATCCGGACGGACGCGTCGTGCTTCATGCCCAGCCGACCTGCTTCACGATCAATGGCCGGGTGCCGGTGAAGAAGCCGCTCGGCATGCATGCCGATCTGCTCGGCGTCGACATTCATGTCGTGCTGGCCGATGGCGCGCCACTCGCCAATCTCGACCTGTGCGTGCGTGGCGCCTATCTCAACGTCAATTCAATCGTGGCCTCGCCCATCGCGACCGGCCTCGCCTGCCTCTCCGAGGAGGAGCGCGATCTGGGCGTCGCTCTGGTCGAACTGGGCGCAGGTGTAACCAATGTCTCGCTTTACGCCGGCGGTATGCTGGTCGGGTTGCATTCCATTCCCGTCGGCGCTTCGGATATTACCGACGATATCGCTTCGGCCTTCGGCATTCGCCGCAGCCAGGCCGAGCGGATCAAATGTTTCTACGGATCAGCCATGCAGAACCGGCGCGATTTTCGCGAGATGATCGAGATCGCCGCGCCCCATGGCGACGTCGCCGTACCGGGACAGGCGGCCGGCCCCAATGCGGAAGGCGGCAAGATCACCCGCGCGGCGCTGGTGGGTGTGATCAGCGAGCGGCTCAACCAGATCATGTCGGAAATCAACGCGGCGCTGGCCGGCATGGGATTCAACACGCCGACCGGGCGGCAGGTGGTGCTGACCGGCGGCGGTGCGGAACTCAAGGGGATTGCCGACTATGCGCAGGGTGCGCTGGGCCGCGCCGTGCGGATCGGCCGGCCGCGCGGCCTGTCGGCCATGCCCGAAGCGCATAGCGGGCCGGCTTTCGCGACGCTGGCCGGGCTGGCGCTTTATGGCGCATCCAATCCGGTTGATCTCCGGGCGATGGCACCGTCGCCGCAAACGGTGCATCGTATCGGCGCGCCGCTCTGGTGGCAGCGGATGATGCGTGCGATGCGAACAAACTACTGACCGAAGCGTTATGAACGAAATTAGTAGGTGAATTACCCCATTTTCTGTTGCATTAACTTTCAATGACAGTTTCGCTTCACATAGCCGAAGCTGGAGGGAGCAAGAATATATGAGCATCGAGATCAGCCCGCCGCATGTGGATGAACTAAAGCCACGGATTGCGGTCATCGGCGTGGGCGGTGCAGGCGGAAACGCCATCGCGAACATGATCGCCGCCCATGTCGAGGGCGTGGACTTCATCGTCGCCAACACCGACGCGCAGGCGCTCAACGCCTCGCCCGCCGAACGGCGCATCCAGCTGGGCCCGCAGATCACAGAAGGGCTCGGCGCGGGATCGCGGCCTGAAATCGGCAAGGCGGCGGCGGAAGAGACCATCGCGTCCGTCGAACAGGCGCTGGAAGGCGCGCATATGTGCTTCATCGCGGCCGGTATGGGCGGCGGCACGGGCACGGGCGCGGCGCCCGTCATCGCCAAGGCGGCGCGGGATCGCGGCATCCTGACCGTCGGCGTCGTGACCAAACCCTTCACCTTTGAGGGCAATCGTCGCATGAAGTCGGCGGAGACGGGCATCGAAGAGCTGCAAAAGCATGTCGATACGCTGATCGTCATCCCGAACCAGAATCTGTTCCTGATCGCGAACCCCAACACTACCTTCAAGGAAGCCTTCCAGATGGCGGACGAGGTGTTGCAGCAGGGCGTTCGCGGCATCACCGACCTGATGGTCATGCCGGGCCTCATCAATCTCGACTTTGCCGACGTGCGTTCGGTGATGGGCGAAATGGGCAAGGCGATGATGGGCACGGGCGAGGCAGAAGGCGATGGCCGTGCGCTCCAGGCGGCGGAAAAGGCGATCGCCAACCCGCTGCTCGACGGCGTGTCGATGCGCGGGGCGAAGGGCGTGATCGTTTCGATCGTCGGCGGCGACGACATGCGCCTGATGGAAGTGGACGAGGCGGCGAATCATATTCGCGAGCTGGTCGATCCCGATGCGAACATCATCTGGGGCAGCGCGTTCAATGATGGCCTTAATGGCAAGATCCGGGTGTCCGTGGTCGCCACCGGGATCGATAGCGATGCGGGCGGCAATGCCGCGCCGCTGACCCAGCCGTTCAGCTTCGCCAACCGGCCAGCGGTTGCAGTTCCATCCGCCGCAACCCCCCGGCCGGCGCCAGCGCCGGCAGCGGAACCTGCGCCCGTGGCGCAGGCCGAAGCGCTGGAACTCGACGTGCCCGCTGCGCCGGCGCCTGCCCCGGTCGAAGCGGCTGCGCCCGTTCCGGCACCGACGCCGGCTCCCTTTGCCGCGCCAGCCCCGGCAGCCGTTTTTTCGGACGAGGACCCCTCGCAGGATGAACTGGTTCTGGGTTCCGACAGCGCGGAAGAGCAGCCTGTTCCGGCAGCGCCTGCGCCCCGTGTCGCCACCGGGGGGACGCTGTTCGAGCGGATGGCCGGCCTGACCCGGGGAACGGAAAAGGGCGGGGCACCTGACGATGGCGCGCCCGGTCTCGACATCCCGCGTTTTCTCAATCGCCAGAACAACCAGTAGAAACGCGCGCATCCATGGATCGACGATCGCGGCGGCTCGTCTGCTCAGGCAGGCGGACGGTCGCGCTTCGTTGGACCGTTCATTGCATGCTCATGGCATGATCCGCTAAACCATGGTCGTGAAACGCTTTCCCTTATGGATGCTGGCTTCCCTGCTGCTGGCCAGCGGCGGTGCTCAGGCGCAGTCCGATCAGGCGCAGCTCGTTCTGCCGTCCGGGGCGACGGATCTTAACGTCCATCTCGCCCGGCTGGCGGCCAATCCTCGCGATGTGAGCGCGCTCATCGGCGCGGGAGAAGCGGCGCTGGCGCTGGACGATCCGCGCGCCGCCGCCGGCTTTTTCGCACGGGCGGATGCGATCGAGAGCGGCAACGGCCGGATCAAGGCGGGGCTGGGGCGGGTCATGCTGCAAATGCAGAACCCGGCTGAAGCGCTTCGCCTGTTCGATCAGGCGGGGCGGCTTGGTTATCCCGACGCAACCATCCTGTCCGACCGTGGGCTGGCGCGCGACATGGCGGGTGATCAGGCAGGGGCGCAGCGCGATTATGTGGCCGCGTTACGGTCGCGGCCCAACGATGCCGAACTGGTTCGCCGTTATGCCGCTTCGCTCGGCATATCCGGTCAGGTCGATGCGGCGGAGCGCTTGCTGCAGCCATTGCTGTACAAAAGCGATCGGGCGGCCTGGCGATATCGCGCCTTCATCCTGGCGATGAACAACAAGCAGGTCGAGGCCAAGAAGATCGCCGAGCAGACCATGCCGGCACAACTGGCGGCGGCGATTACGCCCTATATGCAGAAAATGCCGTATCTGACGGCGGGACAGAAAGCGGCGGCGGTGCATTTCGGGCATTTTCCGGCGACTATCGGCACGACCATCGCTGCGATAACGCCGACACCGGCCGCGCCGGGAGCGCCAGCAATCGAGATACGCCCGACGCAGGTTGCGCAGGCGACGCCGAAGGCCACGGCCCGCAGCGACTGGCGGACGCGCCGCGAGGAACAGCGACAGGCGAGAGAAGCGAAGGCAGCCGCGCGCGCGGCGACCCGGCTTGCGGCGGCCAGTCCCCCGGTACGGCCCGCGCCCGTGCAGCCGCGTGTAGCGCCAGCTGTGCCTGTGCCGCCCGCCGCCCCCATACGCCAGCCAATCGTAACGCCGGTCCCGGCTCAGACATCGCCTTCGGCAGCCGGTTATACAGCCTCTGCGATCCCGCGCCCGTCCCCCGCTCCGGCGCAGCCCGTAGCGATATCCCCGCCGTCGGCGCCGGTCGAGCGGGCGTCCGCTCCGGTGCGCGCCGAGCCGCAGGTCCGACCGATGCAAGGCCCGCCAGCGCCCGGTTTCGAATCGGTCGAAACAGCTGCCGCGCCGTTGCCAGCTCAGCAGGGAACGCCGCCTTCCGCCGCGAGCCAGATCAATGCGATCACGCTCGCCCAGGCATCCGCGCCCGTGCCGACGCCCGTAGCGCCCGTGCAACCCGTATCGGTCGCGCCGCCCGTCGCCGGGCCGGTCGCGTCGCCGGTCACTGGGTCGATTTCGGCGCCGGCGACCGGGCCGGCAGCGTCGGCTGTCATCTCGTCCACACCCCAGCCCAATCCCGCCGCGACTCGCAGCCTGGCCGATATTATCCGCGCCATCGACGTCCCCGAAGCGGAGCGTCAGCCAAGTGCCGGCGCGGTCGATCTGGCCGAACTGGACGCGTTGCAGGCGGCGCGCCGCACCGGTCGTCAGGTAGCGGCCGACCGGATAAAAAAAGCGGCTGCCGCGAAGGCCAAGGCCGAAGCAGATGCCAAGGCCAAAAAGCTGGCTGAGGAAAAAGCCAGGCTCGCCGCCAATCCCGCGCGAAGCTGGCTCCAGATCGGTACGGGGGCCAATCGCGGCGCGCTTGGTTTCACGCTGAAGACGATGCGGCGCAAATATGAGTCGATCGCGCCGCAGGATGGCTGGATGGCGAGTTGGGGCCGGACCAATCGGCTTTTGGTCGGCCCGTTTACCAGCTTCGCGCGCGCAAGGACGCTGGAGGCCAAGCTCAAGGATGCCGGGGCGGATGTTTTTGCCTGGCAAAGCGATGCAGGAGAGGTGGTCGAAAGGCTCGGTGGTCAGTAAGAGGCGGGCATGACCAGCCTCGCTTCCTACGCCTGCCATCCCGACCGCAGCCGCGGTCGCCTCCATGCCGAACCGGGCGGCGAAGAGCGTGGGCCGCGTGACATTTTCCAGCGCGACCGGGATCGGATCATCCATTCGATCGCCTTTCGCCGGTTGCGGCACAAGACGCAGGTGTTCGTGTCGCCCGATGGCGATCATTATCGCGTCCGCCTGACTCACAGCCTTGAAGTCGCGCAGATCGGGCGAACGATGGCGCGCACTCTGGGTCTCAACGAAGATCTGACCGAAGCGCTGTGCCTGGCGCATGATATCGGCCATCCGCCGTTCGGCCATGCGGGCGAGGATGCGCTGGAGGCTGCGCTGGAAGAACAGGGCGGCTTCGATCACAACGCCCATACGCTGCGGACGCTGATGCTGCTGGAAAGCCCCTATCCGCTGTTCCGGGGGCTCAACCTCAGCTGGGAAATGCTGGAGGGGCTGGCCAAGCATAATGGGCCGATCGAGCGGCCAAGCTGGGCGATGCGGGAGATCGACGCGCTCTTCCCGCTCGATCTGCGCAGCCATGCATCGCTGGAGGCACAGCTGGCGGCGATTTCCGACGATATCGCCTATGATAATCACGACATCGACGACGGGCTGCGCGCAGGGTTGCTGACACTGGAGCAGTTGCTGGAACTGCCGCTTGTCGCGGCCTGCTGGGACCGAGTGCGCCTGCGCTACCCCGATGTGCCGCAGGACCGGCTGCTGCGCGAGCTGGTGCGCGAGCAGATCGGTGTGATGGCCAACGACCTGTTGCGCGCGACTTCGGCCAATATCGCGGCGTCGCGGGTGGAAAGCGTGGCGGATGTGCGCGCGCTTGGCAGGCCGTTGGTGGGATTCTCGCCCGAGCTTGCCGCGCAGGAACGCGACCTCAAGCGCTTCATGTATGCGTCCCTTTATCATCATCCCATCCAGCTCGCGGCCGCGGACCGGGCGCGCGTGGTCGTGACCGATCTGTTCCGGGCCTATCGAGTGGAGCCGCAACTGATGCCAGGCGAATGGCAGGACGACTGCGCGCTGGACGAGCCGCGCCGTAGCCGCCATATCGCCGACTTCATCGCGGGGATGACCGATCGTTACGCGGAAAAACGGCATGCAGAGATTTACGGGGCGGCAGTGCCGGCCTGGATGGAATGACGCATCATCGGGGTCATGGCGTTCGCCCGCCGGGAACTGGCCATGCATGCGATGACTACTCCATGATTGACGCCGCGTGTCGATTGGGCGATGCACGAACCGTCTCCGGCGCCGAGGATTCGGTGTCGGGCACGATGCGGGAGAGCATGGGCGGCCTTTGAGGCCAAGCCCGTCGCCGAAGGAGCAACCGCCCCGGAATCTCTCAGGCCCAAGGACCGCATCGCGCGTAGGCACTCTGGAAAGCGGACGGCAAAAGCCGTCCCACCGAAGGGGTAAGCCATGCGGCGTCATTTGCCGCTGGTCAAAGCTCTCAGGTTCCCGTGACAGAGGGGGTGACGAACAGGCGGCCTTGAACAAGGCCGGACGTCGTTGCTGCACACTCTCACGGAAAGGCCGTCCCATGACCGGCGCTGACGACATCGCTACCCTCGAAGAGACATTGCCGCTCGAACATCTGCCGCTCGACGCGTGGCATCGCGCGAAGGGCGCCCGCATGGTCGGCTTTGCAGGCTATCATATGCCGATCCAGTATGAGGGCATCATGGCTGAACATAGCTGGACCCGCGAACATGCGGGCTTGTTCGACGTCAGCCATATGGGCCAGCTGAGCTTTTCCGGTGAAGGGGTGGACGAGGCGCTCGAACATTTGCTCCCGGCCGATATCAAGGGGTTGAAGCCTTTCCGTCAGCGCTACTCGATGCTGCTGGACGAAGAAGGCGGAATCCTCGACGATCTGATGCTGGCGCGACCGGGGGATGGCGCGTTCGACGACGCAGCCATCTATATGGTCGTCAACGGCGCGACCAAATATGACGATATCGTCTGGATGATCGAACATCTGCCCGACGCGGTCGTGATGAACCATATGGCCGATCAGGCGCTGTTGGCATTGCAAGGGCCGGAAGCGGGCGAGGCGCTGGCGATGCTGGTTCCCGGCACTGCCGATCTACTGTTCATGCAATGCGGCCTGTTCGAATGGCAGGGTGTCAGCCTGTGGATCAGCCGTTCGGGTTATACCGGCGAGGACGGGTTTGAAATCAGCATCCCCGGCGACGCCGCCGAGGCGCTGGCCGACGCCCTGTGCGCCCTGCCGCAGGTCAGGCCGGTCGGGCTGGGCGCGCGCGATTCGCTACGGCTGGAGGCGGGGCTGCCGCTGTACGGCCACGATATCATGCCGTCGGTCAGCGCCATCGGCGCGGACCTGGGCTTCGCGGTCGGCAAACGGCGGCGCGAGGAGGGCGGTTTCATCGGCCATGCCCGCGTCACGCGCGAACTGGCCGAAGGGCCCGGCGCAAAGCGCGTGGGGCTGAGTATCGAAGGGCGGTTGCCCGCGCGCGAGGGCGCGCTCATCTACGCTGGCGACGTGCTGGTCGGCGAAGTCACATCGGGCGGTTTCGCCCCGAGCGTGGGTGCGCCGATCGCCATGGGATGGGTCAGCACCCCTCATGCCGCCACCGGCACGCCGCTGCACATCGAGGTGCGGGGCAAGCGTATCGCCGCCAAGGTCGCGGCCATGCCGTTCGTGCCGCATCGCTATCGTCGCAAATGAGTCATTGGAAACGAGGGGTAATGTCATGAGCCGTTTTTTCACCGACGAACATGAATGGATCGATGTCGAGGGCGAGATCGCCACCGTCGGCATCACCGATTACGCGCAGGAGCAATTGGGAGACATCGTGTTCGTCGAACTGCCGGCCGAAGGCGCGAATTTCGACAAGGGCGACGACGCTGCCGTAGTGGAATCGGTAAAAGCCGCGTCCGACGTCTATGCGCCGATTTCGGGCGAAGTCGTAGAGGCCAATGGCGCGCTCGAAGACGAGCCCGCCCTGGTCAATAGCGATCCCGAAGAGGATGGCTGGTTCTTCAAGCTGCGCATCGCCGATCCGTCCGAGCTGGAAGGATTGATGACCGAGGCCGCCTACAAGAAATTCGTGGCTGCGCTTTAAGTTAGCATGGCCCCTCCCTTGACGGGGGAGGGGGGAGACATTGGAATATGCGCTACCTACCTCTTACCGACAGCGACCGGCAGGACATGCTGTCCGTCATCAGCGCGGCGTCGATCGACGATCTGTTCATCGATGTGCCCGTCGAAGCGCGGCTTGGTGAACAGATTGCGGGCCTGCCCGACCATGCCAGCGAGCTGGCGGTCGAACGTCATATGGCGGCGCTGGCGCGCAAGAACCTGTCGGCGGGGGAAGCGCCCTTCTTTCTGGGGGCCGGTGCCTATCGTCACCATGTGCCCGCGAGCGTGGATCATCTGATCCAGCGCGGCGAGTTTCTGACCGCCTATACGCCCTATCAGCCGGAAATCGCGCAGGGCACGTTGCAGGTCCTGTTCGAGTTCCAGACCCAGGTGGCACGGCTGCTCGGCTGCGATGTCGCCAATGCCTCGATGTACGATGGGTCGACCGCCTGCTGGGAAGCGATCGGCATGGCGCGGCGGATCACGAAGCGGACCAAGGCGATCCTGTCGTCGGGCCTGCACCCGCATTATGTGTCGGTGGCCAGGACGATGGCTAAGTTCACCGGCGACAGTTTGACGCATGAAGCGCCCACGCTGGAGGCCGCCAGCGATATCGACGCGCTGATCGCGGGGATCGACAAGGAAACGAGCTGCGTCGTCGTGCAATATCCCGATATATTGGGGCGGATATCCGACCTGACTCCGTTGGCCGAGGCGGCCCATGCGGCGGGCGCGCTGCTGGTCGCGGTGGTGACCGAGCCGGTGGCGCTGGGCGCGCTGATCCCGCCGGGAGAGATGGGCGCGGACATCGTCGTGGGCGAGGGGCAATCGATCGGCGTAGGCCTGCAGTTTGGCGGGCCATATCTCGGCCTGTTCGCGTGCAAGCAGAAATATGTCCGCCAGATGCCAGGCCGGCTGTGCGGCGAGACGGTCGACGCGGCTGGCAAGCGTGGCTTCGTGCTGACGCTCTCGACCCGTGAGCAGCATATCCGCCGCGAAAAGGCGACATCGAACATTTGCACCAATTCGGGCCTGTGTGCACTGGCGTTCAGCATTCACATGACCCTGCTGGGCGAGGCTGGTTTACGTAACCTCGCCGCGCTGAATCATGGCTATGCGGTGCAGGCTGCGGAGCGGCTGGCCAAGGTGCCCGGCGTGACCGTGATGAACGATGGTTTCTTCAACGAGTTCACGCTGGTGCTGAGCAAAGATGCGCGCGACGTGGTGCGCAACCTGGCCGATAGACAGGTGCTGGGCGGGGTGTCCCTGGGGCGGCTGTTCCCCGATGCGCCCGCGATCGGCAACGGGCTGGTCGTGGCGGTCACGGAGATGGTGACGCCGGAAGATGTCGAAGCCTTTGCGATAGCGCTTGAGGAGGAACTGGCATGACCATGCTGAAGGAAGGTCGTCCGACCGCACCCGCCCCCATGCCTGTTGGTCAAGCACATATGGCTCCCGCCACGGCGACGGGCAACCGTGCGCTGATGCTGGAAGAAGCGCTGATCTTCGAGATCGGCTCGGTTGAAACCACCGGGGTCGATTTTGCCGATGCGCCGCAGGTCGCCAGTCGCTTGGGCGGCCTCGCGCGCCGGGCGCCGATCGGTTTGCCCGGCCTGTCAGAACAGGAAACGGTGCGTCACTATACCCGGCTGTCCCGCCAGAATTATGCGATCGACCTCGGCCTGTTTCCGCTAGGGTCCTGCACGATGAAGCATAATCCGCGCCTGAACGAGAAGGTCGCGCGGATGCCGGGCTTTGCCGACCTGCACCCGCTCGCCCCCCAATCCACCACGCAGGGCGCGCTCGCGGTCATTCATGAATTGGCGCAGTGGCTGATCACCCTGACCGGCATGCACAGCGTTGCGATGAGTCCCAAGGCGGGGGCGCATGGCGAACTGTGCGGTCTGCTCGCGATCCGCGCCGCGCTGGAGGCGCGCGGCGATGCGCGCTCGGTGGTGCTGGTGCCCGAAAGTGCCCATGGCACGAACCCGGCCACGGCTGCCTTTTGCGGCTATAAGGTGGAGGATATTCCAGCGACGCCTGAAGGGCGCGTCGATCTCGCGGCGCTGGAGGCCCGGCTTGGTCCCGACGTCGCAGCGGTGATGATCACCAACCCCAATACCTGCGGCCTGTTCGAGCGCGACATGAAGAAGATCGCGGACGCCGTGCATGCGGCTGGCGCGCTGGTTTATTGCGACGGGGCGAATTTCAACGCCATCGTGGGGCGCGTGCGTCCGGGCGACCTTGGCGTCGATGCGATGCACATCAATCTGCACAAGACTTTTTCGACCCCCCATGGCGGCGGCGGGCCCGGATCCGGCCCGGTGGTGCTGAGCGAGGCGCTGGCCCCGTTCGCGCCATTGCCTTTCGTCGAGAAGCAGGGTGACCAGTTCGTCCTGATCGAGGAGGAAACGGCCGGCGATCATCATGCCGGCACGTTCGGCCGCATGGTCGCCTTCCATGGCCAGATGGGCATGTTCACGCGCGCGCTCGCCTATATCCTGAGCCACGGTGCGGACGGGCTGCGGCAGGTCGCGGGCGATGCGGTGCTGAACGCGAACTATATCCTGCGCAGCCTGGACGATGTGCTGGACGCGCCGTTCGGGACGAGCGGCCCGTGCATGCATGAGGCGCTGTTCAGCGACAAGGGGCTGGCGGAAGGCTTCACCACGCTCGACATCGCCAAGGGGCTGATCGACGAGGGTTTTCACCCGATGACCATGTATTTTCCGCTGGTCGTCCATGGCGCGATGCTGGTCGAACCGACCGAGACCGAGAGCAAGGCGGCGCTCGACCAGTTCATCATGGCGCTGCGCAGCCTCGCCGAGCGGGCCAAGGCCGGGGACGAGGCGCTCAAGGGTGCGCCCTATCATGCGCCACGGCGGCGACTTGACGAGACCCTGGCGGCGCGGAAGCCCGTGCTGACCTGGACCCAGCCGGCGCTCGCGCAGGCTGCGGAGTGACGCAAGCCTCTAAACCCTGGTTATCTTCTGCTGGCCCAGGTTCGGACGATAAGCGGCATGCGCCGGCCACCAGGCGCAACCGCGACGCGATCCTCGCTGTCTTGCGCGACGTGCTGCCGCCGTCGGGGCTGGTGCTGGAGGTGGCAAGCGGGAGTGGCGAACATGCCGTCGCCTTTGCGCGGGCGCTACCCGGCCTTACCTGGCAACCAAGCGATCCCGATCCGGATGCGCTGGCGTCGATCGCCGCCTGGCAGGAAGAGGCAAAGCTGCCCAATTTGCGGCAGCCGATCCTGCTCGATGCCACAGGCGACACCTGGCCAGTGGCGAGCGCTGACGCGATCCTGTGTATCAACATGGTGCATATCAGCCAGTGGGAAGCGACGGTCGGGCTGTTCGTGCAGAGCGCGAAGCTCCTTCAGAAGGGCGCGCCGCTGATCCTTTACGGACCCTATTTTCGCAAGGGTTATCCGACCGCGCCCAGCAATCTGGCATTTGACGAGAGTTTGCGGGCGCGGAACGCCCAGTGGGGAATCCGCTCGCTGGAAAATGTCAGCGAACTGGCCCGATCGACGGGGTTCGTCCTGGCAACCGTCCACGACATGCCAGCCAATAATCTGACGCTGTCTTTTCGTCCTATGTAAGTAAGGCCCGACGCCGAGCTACCAGTCGACCAACGGTGCGGGCGCCCGATAGCGGAATCCGCCAGCCGCGCCTCGTCTGCTTTATCCAGCGGGACATTTTCTCGCCAAGGCGCAATATGATCGTTCGCCGCTCCCGATTCCATCACTAATATGCCCAGGCAACGATGATCGGTGCTGCCACATTCTTCGGCCGGGAACCAGTGTTCGAAGGTCACGATCTCGATGTCCACCGTGGTTGTGGTGACCAGCGGAGGAAGGGTCACTTCAATTTTCCGCCAGATGCCGGGCTTCAGAGCCACTTTGATCCGCTCCCATGGCGTTATGATGAAGACATGATTGACCTTTTCGCCCGACCCGGGGCGCGCCGTCGAAACCGTCAAGCGTAACGGCCAACTACCATGGAAGTTCTATATTTGATCAGCCGGCGCTGTTGCTATCGCCAATTTTCACGGTTGCGTGCCGGACGCGGGATCGGGCTGGAATCGATCGGTGATGACTCTGCCCGATAACATGCTTGCAGCCGGAATGGGATTGACTAGCGGGATGCCTGCGTCCGCGGCGGCCGGGGCCAGCGCCGCATAACGGCCCGGTTCCCCGTCCCCCTGTGTAAAAGTGGAGGCGGGCCGTTGCCCGGCGGACATCATCGCCCCGCCTGTTGGCTGCCCGTCGTCTGGCGCTGTCATGGTCCTCTCGCCTAGCGCAGCGACGATCAATGCCAGACCAAGCGCAACGCAGATCAGCTTATCCATGACGACCGCTTCCCCTCAACATGTCGACGGCACGACATTTTCATTATTATAGATGCCGTTGGTGCCTCCGCCATAATCGCGCTGATCCCGCACCGTCATGGCGGCGATGGCCGTGATTTGAGACTGGGGAATGAACAGCCTGGCGATAAGAGGTTGATAGTTGTACGAAATTTCGACGAACATCAGCGCGCCGTCGTCAGGCGCGGTCGCCAGTTGGCCGCTGACCGTGATGCCGGTCAGATTGGTGTCTCCGCCCCGGCCATAGCTCGATGGCCAGATTTTCGCACCCCGGCATCGCTGCCAGCGAATACGGTAGCGATTGGTGGGATTGGGATTGGCCACTGGCTCGAGGCTGCTCAGGATGACCCGGCCGTTGCCGTACAGGTCTAGCCGTCCGCCTTGCAACCCGGCGCCTGTCAGCAGGTCGTTGATCTGCGCTTCGGTAATCTGCTTGTTCGCCAGCACCGTGCCCGATCCGATCCGTGCGGCGTTGTCGGCGACATGCAGCGCCAGCTGGCTGACGCGCATTTTGGTCGTCACATAGCTGGTAAGCTCGGCACCCGTGAAGGCGACGGCAGTCATCAATGGAAGAGTCAGTCCGAATTCGACGGCCGCCACGGCGCGAGCACTGGTGAAGAGCGCGCGAATAAACCGGGCGCTGGTCATGAACAATTCCCTACGATGGGTGCACCGTTCGAGCCCTGTTCGCCGAAGGGCTGGTTTTCGAGCACTGTCCGCGCCTCCACCGTCACATTGGCGGGCAGGCCCACCAGTTTGGCGATCGGAAACAGTCGGGGATAGGTGATCCGCACTGTGTAGACGACGTCATCCTTTGCACCACCCTGGCCATTATCGCCGCCATCGGCATCCCAGACGGTGTTCCGGTTGTTATCCTGAAAAGGCTCGGCGGCGTCACAACGGCCATTGGCGTTGATGTCCTGATAAGGTTCGGCGGTGGCCTGTGCCGCCTTGGTAAAATCGCGGAAATAGCGACGGGAAATGTCGACAGTGGAATTGGCCGCCAGATGCCTGACCTTGTCGCGCACCGTGTCGTCCAGCGCCGATTGTTGTGCTTCGGCCTTGCCGCTTTCCAGCGTAGCGTCGCGGGCGCTTTTCTGGACCGCGCCTTGCAGCACGGACTGCATGTACAGACTGTGGCCCAGGTCCATGAACCCCAGCAAAGTCGTCACCAGCAGCGTCGAGATCAATCCGAACTCGATCAAGGTAGCGCCGCGCTCGTCCGTGGCGAGAGCGTGCAAGCGGGTGGATCTGCGGCTCATTTGGTGAGCCTGAGCTGCGAAATTTCGTCCGCGATCTGCTGGAAATTCGAGGTGAGCGTCGCGCTGTTCGCGGCCGTATAGAAGCGATTGGGGGATGCGCAGGATTGCAGCAGCGCCTGTGCGCCCGAACTCACACCCGTGCCGAAGGAAACGACCCAGAGCGTGATGTTCTTTGCCTTGATCGCCGAACAGAGCGCCTTGGTGCGTTCATTGACGACGGCGGTGAGGAGGGTATCGCTGGGTGCTGCATTGCTGCGCGTCTGCCGCCGGTCCCACCAGGCGACGCCATGTGCCGTGTAGCCCTGAGCATTGGTGACGGTGTCGCCGTCCGTCATGAAGACGATATGACGTTCAATCTCTCCGCCGGCAGGGGTGAAGGCGTTTTCGGACGCGAAAAGTCCGGTCGGCGACAAGAGCCGCGCGCCCCAGAGCAGCCCGATATCATGATAGGTGTTCCCGTTGGGATAAAGCGAGTTCACATAGGTTTCGAAGGCGCTCGCGCCTGAATAGGTTTGCAGCTTGCTCGCGGGCGCGGGGCAGGCATAGGTGTAGTTGCGGCTGAGGTCGCTCGTCGTCTTGACCTTTGCCGTTGTCCAGTTCCCGTTCTTGTCATAGCGACCCCAAACGAGGTCGGGCAATAGGGGCCGCCATCTGGTGGCGTCTGCGCTGGTGGGCAGCATATCGATGTTCATGTCATAGGCGCTGGCCGGCACGGGACTGAACTCGCCAACCGGATTGTCGTCCATGTTCTGGAACGTCTGCCGTTCCTCGATACAGCCGTCCCACGCGATCGTCGCATTTTTGCCATAGGGCCCGACATCGGCCATGATTCCCGCGTTCCAATTGCCGCCGCCCGCCTTCAGGCCGCTGACGTCGAAGCTATGCTGGTCATATTCCCACTCCTTGAAGGTGGAGGAGTCGGTGCGCTGATATAGGCGCTTGAGATAGCCGCTGATGTACCGGCGCTGGATCTGGCATTTGCCGCTGACCATCACACCCTGATAATTATAGGCCCGACCATCCTGATTGGTGGACCATCCGACGACCCGGTCCGCGCCGCTGGCGGTGGTCGTTTGATCATAGGGCGCGCCTTCTGTACCGGTCATTTCGATATTATCGGCCGGAATCTTGCCGGTGCAGCTACTGCCGCCCGGACTCCCGAAATTTTCCCACGCGCTGTAGGTCATGCTGTAAGGAACCTGCTGGGTCGAAACGACCTGCTCCTTGCCTTCCTTATATCCGTCGGCATTGCCGCCGCCTGTGGTTTTCGCCTGCCGCGACTGATAGTCGGCGGCATCGACCATCCATTCGTTGAGGAGCAGTCGGCCCACATTGACATTGGAGGAATAGGGAACGAAGCCGAAGCGCAACTGCACGCTGTTATTGCGGCTTGCGACGGGATCGGTGCCGCAGTTGGCGGATGTATCGATCTTTGCCAGCGCCTCGTAAAAACATTTCACCGCGGTCTTGAGGCCGTTGATCTTCGTATCGCTGTCGCCCGGATTGGTCGACGCCATCGATCCCGTGGTGTCCAGCACGAACATCACATCGGTGTTGGGAATGCGCATTTCGGCATCGCAGACCACGCTGATGGTCTTGGAGCTCTGGCCGAATATAACCATGATCGTCATGGGAAGGACGACCGATGCCGTGCCGCTCACCTTGCCCTGACTTTCGACGAAGCTTTTGGTCAGGCCGCTGGAGCCGTAAGACCCGCTGACATAGTTGATGTTGAAGATGCCCTCCGCCGTAGTGCGCGCCTTGTAGTTGGTCGCGCTCCAGGCACCGCCGCCCATCTGCTTGCGCCCGGCCAGAGCGCCGGCGTCGCATGCATGCTGAAGCCGGGTTTTGACGAGGTAGATGCGGGCCATGTCGACCCCGCCGCCGATAAAGCCGAGCAGCGGCAGAAACCCGGCCGCTACGAGCACGAGCACATTGCCAGCTTGGTTGCTTTGCAATCGACCGAGAAAACCCACAACACGCTCCTCCAGAGAAGCGTCCGTATCGGATTAGAGTTTAATTGTGATTAACTAGCTGATTTTACGAAATTAATATAGATTAGTTTGCCGGCGCCGGTCGCTGATCCGACGGAAGCCATCGCGCATGCTGCCTGAGTTATGCCTCATTTCATTAGATGTTGATTGCTGGGTCATCGGGCGGCAGGATCTGAAATCAAGGCATAAGGCGCTCGCACCTGATCAATGCGCGCGCCATATAATATTAGGAGCAATAGGAATGGACCTGAAAATGTCGCGGCGCCAGATGGTTGGCGCAACTGCCGCCTTGCCTTTCACGGCGGCTTTGCCGGCCTTGGCAACGCCCGCTAAATCCGCTCTGGACAAGACGAGGCTCGACAGAATTCCCGCTGCATTACAGGCTTATATCGACCAGGGCGTACTTGCCGGCATTGTCACGATGGTCTGTCATCGTGGCGAAATTGTGCATGTCGATGCGCTTGGCTGGCGCGATATCGAGACGCGATCCCCGATGCAGCGCGACACCCTGTTCCGCCTCGCCTCCATGACCAAGCCGGTCACATCGGTCGGCGCTCTGATGCTGCTGGAAGAGGGCAAGATCAAACTCTCCGATCCCATCCGGAAATGGATCCCCGAGCTCGCCAACCGCCGCGTGCTCCGCAAGGCCGACGGACCGCTGGACGACACTGTCCCTGCCGCACGCGACATCACGGTGGAGGATCTGCTGACGCACAGATCTGGTCTGGCGCTGCCAGGCATTATCACCGGGCCGATCGCGCAGGCTTATGACAGTGCAATCGGCTGGGGGATATCGACGCCATGGACGACGGACACCTGGCTCGCAGCGGTAGGCAAGCTGCCGCTGGTCTATCAGCCGGGCGAGCGGATGCAATATGGCATCTCGACCGACGTCCTCGGCTTCCTGATCGAGCGCGTCGATCGCAAGACGCTGCAAGCCTCCCTGAAGGATCGCATCTTCGCGCCGCTCGGGATGAAGGACACCGACTTCTGGGTCCCGCCAGCAAAGATCGACCGGCTTGCCTCGCTTTATCAGTTCGATGAGGCCAAGGGCGCGCTGACGAAGGCGTCCGACTTCATCACCAAGGATATAGGCAAGACGCCGCCGATTTTCATGGGCGCCAGCAGCCTGATCTCCTGCGCCGACGACTATATGCTGTTTGCGCAGATGCTTCAGAATGGCGGCCGTTCGGGCCGGGCGCGGATATTGAGGCCCGAAACCGTGCGCTTGATGCGGACCAACAGACTGACGGCCGCACAGCGGCAGCATCCGTTCATCGGTCAGCCGCTCTTCTGGAAAGGCATGGGCTTTGGCCTGGGGGTCGCCGTCGTTCAGGAGCGGACGGCCAGCAACATCTCGAACGGCAGTGCGGGTTCCTATGGCTGGCCCGGCCTGTGGGGCACCTGGTGGGAAAATGACCCGGTCGAGGATCTGACGCTCATCTACCTGATTCAGCAGGCCGCACCGATCACGCCCAATGCCGGCGCGGTGATCGCCGGTGGTCGCGGCGTCAAGAGCCGCGAGGCACTGCCGCTGTTCGAACGCATGGCTTATGAAGCGGTCGGCTCACCGCCGCCATTGGGCTGACCGGTCGGGAGCATCTCGATCGACACAGGATCGGGTTGCCACCCACATCAGTGACCTCATGAATACACCGTCTTCCGCAGACAAGCTTGTCGAAAAGGGCTCCATGCCGTTTGCACATGGTCTTGCGAGGCCAACAAAAAGCCCGCTAAGTCATTGCGACCTAACGGGCTTTTCGATGGTGGGCGTGGCAAGGATTGAACTTGCGACCCCTGCGATGTCAACGAACCGCAGAACAGAAAAATGGCGCAATTCTGCGGTTTTTTGTCAGTCAGATTCGGAAAAATCATGTTTTTGGTCGCGAATGAACGCTATTTCACCCAAAACTCACCCAAGTTTTTTGGTCGGAAACGTGCTGTCGCTCTAGCTCGAGTGCGAGGCGATATCAGAACGAGGGATCTTACCAACATTGGCGTTCACCGTTCTTAACTTGCTCCAATGTGTAAAGGAGGCATCTTCAAAAAGGACGGCTTTAGCTGGTATCGCTTAGGAAGAGCAACGTCCGGCGAATGACAAGGTCAAGAATCCTACGACGTGCCCGCAATAGTGGAGGCACGTCGTAAGTGATACGAGGTTTACCGTTGTCTCTCTGTGGTGCAGCTGCTTCCTAGTGGCAGGCGAAGTTCAGCCGCTTGGCATCAGCTATGGTCCTATCAGCGTCGGACGCGATCAGGAATCCATTGGACTGCGCCAAGCGCGTGACCGCCGTGACCTTTGCTACGTAATTCTGTGGCGACCCATAGCGCTGGCACATTTGGTCTGGGGTATTCGACCACGAGCGGGATCACCCGTCACGATGGGCGGCGGTGGTGTCGATCTCGGGTAAGGTCGGCTGCTCGGCCTACACGCTGCACGAGTGGGTAAAGAAGGCAGAGGTCAATAGCGGCAAGCGCGCTGGCGTCCCGACCGAGGTCGCCGACAAGGTGAAGGCGCTGGAGCGCGAGGTCCGCGAGCTGCGGCAGGCCAACGAGATTCTCCGCAAAGCGTCGGCATATTTTGCGCAGGCGGAGCTCGACCGCCCGTTCCGGCGATGATCGCCTTCATCGACGATCACCGCGATGCCTATGGGGTCGAGCCGATCTGCCGCGTCCTGCCGATCGCCCCATCCACTTACCACGAGCGCGTCGCGCAGCGACAGGATCCGACACGCCTGTCGGCACGAGCGCGGCAGGATGCGGCCCTCAAGCCGGAGATCGCGCGCGTGTTCGCCGAGAACTTCGCGGTCTACGGTGTGCGCAAGGTTTGGCGTCAGATGATGCGGGAGGGTGTGTCCGTCGCCCGCTGTACGGTCGCTCGGCTGATGCGCGAGATGGGCTTGGCAGGGGTGATCCGGAGCAAGCCGGTGCGCACCACCATCAGCGACAAGGCGGCACCATGCCCGCTCGATCACGTCAACCGCCGGTTCTATGCACCAGCGCCGAACATGCTGTGGGTGTCGGACTTCACCTACGTCGCGACCTGGGCTGGGTTCGTCTACGTCGCCTTCGTCATCGATACCTATGCCAGGCGGATCGTGGGCTGGCGGGCCAGCAGGACGGCCCATGCCAGCTTCGTCCTCGATGCCCTGGAACAGGCGCTTCATGATCGCCGGCCGACCCATCGGGGCGGCCTCATCCATCATAGCGACCGTGGGTCGCAATACGTGTCCATCAAGTACACCGAGCGCCTCGCCGAAGCCGGGATCGAACCCTCGGTTGGCAGCGTCGGCGACAGCTACGACAACGCTTTGGCCGAGACGATCAACGGCCTTTACAAGGCCGAGGTAATCCACAGGCGTGGACCGTGGCGCAGCTTCGAAGCCGTCGAATATGCCACGCTCGAATGGGTCGACTGGTTCAACCATCGTCGGCTGCTGGAGCCTATCGGCAACATCCCGCCTGCCGAAGCCGAAGATCAATATTATGCTGCCGCGAGCAATCTCGATATGGTGGCGTGACTCACAACCCAACGCCTCCGGCAGACCCGGTGCGGTTCAGTTCTGCTCAGGCGGCCTGCCTCGACTACGGTTCTCAGGCTCAATGGGCAACAAGTCCTTCAGAACACGCCATTCTGTCTCAGTGAGATCGCCTCTGCTCAAGCCTGCCTCCAAAAAGCAGCCTTGAATCAACCGACGAAAGCCTCGTCAACTACGGTTTCCGAGTCGAAGTGCGCTGGAGATCGACCTTCCGGCATTCACGCACATAGTTATCAAGCACGTCGGTTCCGAGTATAGTCCATCGTGATGGAGCGTCCGTAGCATTTAGAGCCGCGATGACTCTTTCCGTCGGCACCCTCGAAAGTGCTGTCGTGCCACAGGCAAGATATCTTTCGCGATCATCAAGCGCCATCCTGCGCCCACCTTCCTCCGACAGCTTCGTCGCAAGCAAACTGACCGCATCGCCACTGGAGTTACTTGGTGCACAAGCCACCAAAACAGGGAGAAAAAGAGAGGCGTGAACGATATTCATCGCAACCCACTCTATCGAATACGCAGGGCAGTGCAATCGATCAACGGCAATGCCCTGATCCGCAAACTATTTTGTCCACGCCGCCTAGGTCATACTAATCGGTGGATTTGGTTTATAACCGAACTTTTTTAATAGCGATTTTCAGAGCATCGCGCGCTTGTGGCGTGATTGTGCCGGTAACCTTCAGGTCGTGTAATTTTTGGAACTCTCGCAGCGCCGCACGGGTTTCCGGCCCCACGTGGCCGTCAATCGTCCCCCAATAGCTCCCATGCCCGAGGAGACCGATCTGAACACGACGAACGATCGCGGTGGCGCCCAGCTCCGCCAGCGTTAGATCGCCACGGATTGCCTCCAATGCCACCTTCGCCTTGAACTCCGCCGAATACCGCTTTCCCGTCGTCTTCATGCCCATCCCATTCCTCAGGTCGGGATTAGCTTAACACCCTGTCCAAATATCTGGCACCACCTCAGTCAGAACGCCTCATCTGGGCTTTGAGGCCACACGGCAGGAAGAATTTCCCTCAGTTTTCCATCAGGATGCGGTTCTCCAACGCGCCCATCCGACCCGCCGAAAATGCTCACTCAACGCATTCGTGAACTTGTAACACGCGTTTTATAGTTTATGATGTTCTTCGATGAAGCTCTACCGCGATCATGAAAAGCCGCAGGAACAGGGGTTGGCGACTTCGACGGCGAATTGAAATCGATCGAAATGGCTCCGAGGATGCTAGAATACCGGAAAGGCCACACATGTCACAGCTTCCTAATGGACCGACGGCCAGTTTACTGGACCTTTCCGGAAAAACCGCGCTGGTGACCGCCGCCGGGCAGGGTCTGGGACGCGCGGTCGCGCTGCGGCTCGCGGATGCAGGTGCGAACATCGTGGTCTCGACCCGCCGGCCAGAGCCCGGAGAGGCGGTGGCGGACGAAATACGCGCCGCCGGCGGGAAGGCGATCTCCGTCATCAACGACGTGACGGACCTGTCACAGATCGGCCCCGCGCTCGACAAGGCGACCGGGGCTTTCGGCGGCGTGGACATCCTGGCCAATGTCGCTGGCGGGATGCACCCCTTCATGCCGTTCCTGGAGTTCGACGAGGCGACATGGCAGGCGACGATGGAGCGCAATGTCAAAGGCACCTACTTCATGACCCAGGCCGTGGCGAAGCGGCTGGTGGCAACCGGCAGGCCGGGCAGCATCGTGGTGATCGGGTCGACCGCGGCGTTCCGCCCCGACGATTTGATGTCAGCCTACAATTCGGCGAAGGCGGCGCTACTGCAGTTCACCCGCTCGGTTGCGGTCGAGCTAGCTCCACACAAGATCCTGGTCAATGCGGTGCTTCCGGGTCCGCTGCGGACCACCAACACCGAATGGATCTACGACGATCCGAAAATCGCCGCGATCGTCAAAGAAAAGGTGCCGTTGGGCGGCCCTGCGGACCCTGACGACGTAGCGAGCGCGGTGCTCTATTTCGCCGGCAGGGGCGCGGGCCATAATACAGGCTCAATGCTGGTGGTAGACGGCGGTTTCCTATGCACGTGACAGGCCAGCGTGACCTCATCCGCACCTCATGTGGAGCGCATCGGGGCCGCGGACGCCCCATGCAGATGATTGAGGCTCTCGCAGACGATCTGGCCTTCGAGGCAGGGCGGAATCGTGCAGTGACTTCCCTTCGGCCGTGTGGCGCCTGTGGACAATTGCGCGCAGCTTCCCGACTAATTGTGCCCTAAAAGAAAACGTGAACCGTAGAGAGAGGAAGCCATGAGCAGGTTTTTCGGCTCCGCAATGCAAACGGCCTTCGTTGTCCACAATATCGACGAAAAGATCGATCGCTGCGTTGAGGTCGGCATCGGGCCCTTCTTTGTTGATCCGAATCTAACCCTGCGAATGCGCTATCGCGGCGAGCGTCGCGAAGTTCAGGTTTCCATCGCAATCGCCTATTCGGGATCGATGATGTACGAATATATCGAACCGCTTGACGATACGCCGTCTCCATACAGCGATTTCCTGGTGAACCATCACGAAGGCGGCATGCATCACCTCGCCTATTTCTGCGACGATTACGATGATGTCCTTGCCCAGGCCAAGTCACGCGGCGGGGATTTTGACACCATCATGGAACTTTACACGGCCGATGGCAGCCTGATGGAAATCTACCTTGAACCGAAAAATCGCCCCGATGCGATCCTGTCGCAGTTGATCGTCGAGAGCCTGTTCGGCGGGTTTTTCAAGGAAGCTCAGTCCGCTGCGGCCGAATGGGACGGCACAAATCCGGTTCGCCCGCTCTTCGACCTGCTGCCCCCCAGTTTTCGGCCGCTGGCGACCTAACGACATTTTGAGAGCTTCCAGCGGCATCATCAAGTGACATTCAAGGACCCGCATGATGTGTCTGGATCGACCGAATGCCCCTGTAAGACTTATTCGTGTCCTCATGCCATATTTCTTCAACCTATACTTATTGCTGCCAAATGAGCGCTGAGAGGCGTTTGAGCCCTATTTGTGGATCGCCTGTTCCTGATGCGGCATCAGGTCAGGGACCATCAATGGTATGTCCGCTAACCGAGGAGCGCGACAGCCTAAAAAAAGCCACCGCCTATTTGACCTGTGGTCACATCGTTCCGCCAGGGATGCAAAGTGAGATACGCATTTGTTGCCGAGCATCGTGACCAGTTCGAGGTTCGATCGATGTGTCGGTGCCTGCGCATCCAGCCCAGCGGTTTCTATGCCTGGCAGAAGAGTCCGCTGAGCCAACGGGCCCAGGAAGATGCTCGGCAGACGGAGTTGATCCGGCAGGCCAGGAACGAGAGTGGCAAGGTCTATGGCTACCGCAAGTTGCATGACGACCTGTTGGATCAGGGCGAGATCTGCTGCCCTGACCGTGTCGCCCGGTTGACCAGGCTGGCGGGTATCAAGGCGCAGATCGGCTACAAGCGTCGGCCGGGCGGCCAAGGCGGTAAGCCGTCCGGGCCCGATTGGCGGCCGCCGTATCCGTCGCTATACCTTCAACATGCGGTAAAGCCACCGTCGACGGCGATCGCCGCGCCGTTGACGAATGCCGCTTCATCCGACAGCAGCCATTCACGGCAAAGCCGACCTCTTCGGGCTGACCGAACCGCCCGATCGGGTGTCGTGCCAGGACTGCGGCCCTTTGCTCCACGGCCTCATCGCTTTCCAGAAAGCCCGCGACCATTGGCGTTACAATCATTCCTGGTAACACTGCATTGACACGCACACCGGTAAATCCCGCCTCACAGGCCGCGGCGTGGGTCGCTCCAAGAACGCCATGTTTGGTAGCTGCATATTCGATCGCATGGGAGCTGCCGATCACGCCCTGAGTCGAGGAGTTGTTGACGATCGAGCCCCCCGTCTGGCGCATGGCAACGATCTGATGCTTCATGCACAGAAAGACGCCTTTAAGGAACACGCTGTTGGCGCGGTCCCAGGCCTCTTCGGTGAGGTCCTGCACGGCTTGGAACTGCAAATGCACGCCGGCATTGTTGAACGCTCCGTCTATCCGTCCGAATGTGGCGACAGCGGTTTGCGTCATGGCTTTGACGTCAGCTTCGACCGACACGTCAACCTGCATGGTTTCGACCACACCGCCTTCCGCGCGGATAAGATCCGCCGTCTCGTCGACCGATTGTAGCGTGCGTCCTGTGGCGAAGACTTTCGCGCCCGCCCTGGCGAGGACCAGCGATGTCGCACGTCCGATACCCGAGCCCGCGCCTGTTACTATGATGACCTTGTTAGCGAGCATTTCCTTCTCCCTTATCCTCAATTGAAGACCAGTACGGGTCCCAGTGGTACATTTCTCATGGCTGAAAATGCAGGAGCCGGTTGGTGCCGTCGATCGTCAGGAACCTGAAAAGAGCTTCGCGGCGCGCCTGATCGTTCATTCGAAGATCTGCGGTTTCGGCTGATCGTCCGGGTGGGCTGACTGACGAAAAATCGACGGAAGGCGCCGAGCGGACAGGATTTGCATCTATCTCGCTTGACGGGCCGTAACGTTGTTGGCCATAGGTCTTCCAACAGCCAGCCGCCGCCCTAGTTGCCTTCCAGCAGGCCGGATTCCACTCGTGTGTCGTCGCGTGCTGCATACGAGCCACATGGCGCTGGAAGAGGCAATACTGGCCACATCGATGACCGCTTATGAGCCGCCCTGATCATGGCATTCTCGCCGTGAAGCCTTCAGGCCCCTATCATCCCAGCATTCGGATTGGGTTCGACCCATCCCAATCCACCGCAGCGTCCGCGATCATCTTGCACAGGCCGTCCATCGCCTCGCCGCGCTGCACCACCTCCGTCATGCAGCCGATCAGATGGCGCGTATCGAAGTAGGCAAATTGGACCCCTCCGGTATCCGCTTCCTGGGCAACCTCAATGCCCATCGCGGCGAATCGCTTGCGCTCAGCTTCGAGATCGTCCGTGATGTAGCATTGGTGGTGGTAGATTTGCGTTTCGGCAGGCGCCGTGTCGCGGTAGACGTTGGGACCTGTGCTTTTCGGCTGGATCAATTCGACCTGGATCGGACCGGCCTGGCAGAATGCAATGTCCATCACGATCTCGGCGGCCTCGCCGCGATATCGGAAATTCTCAGGCGCGGCGTTGCGGATGACGAAAAATGGGCCGGTCTGCTCCATCTTCAGCCAGCCTTCGATTGCAGCATCGAGATCATCGACCACATAGGCTGCCTGCATCACCTCTTTTGTCTTATACATCTTCCGCTCTCCTATTCCCGGATTACCCCGCGACCTAGAAGCTATGCTTTAGCCACAGGCGTCAGGTCCTGTTGCCCGGCCAACGCATCTGTTATGCAAAGACCATACGCCGTATAACACTTGTTACAAGTAGGAATTACAACTGATGTCTCTTCCCGTCGATCGAAACCTGCGTCGGAGAGAGGTAGCGGAGGCAGCATACGACATCGTAGCAACCCAAGGCCTTGATATGCTCACTATCCGTGCGGTTGCAAAGGCAAAGGGGTGCAGCACGGCAATCGTGAGTCACTATTTCGCAGACAGGCAGGATCTCCTGTCCGCTGTTTATCGCCTTGCCTCCGAGCGAACCTTTACGCGCTGGAAAACAGTCGAGGCTGGGGGGGGCGACCTGTGTGCATGCCTGAGGGAAGTTCTTCCTACGGACACTGACATGAGGCAGTATTGGCGAGTATATTTCTCATTCTGGGGCAGGGTCGGAATTGATCCCGCACTGGGATCGATCCATAGCGAGATGCTGGAGCGCAGCAAAGCGAATGTTCGGCGCATAATGGCCCAGGACCCCCTGTTTTCCCGGTTCGAAGGCATGGACCTGGAAAGTCTGATCCGCCAGATTCTGGCGTTACATGCGGGTATTGCTACGCAAGCCGCTATCAGCGAGACGTACTGGCCGGCTGACGAACAGATTGCAGACCTGCAGAGCGGCTTGGCCAAACTTCTCGCGGTCGGGTAATTACAATTCCGGGGCAAGGCGCTGACGAAAGCGGCGCCGAGCATTGCCAGCACTTGGTCGGGCTCCGTCTCTCCTGGAATGCTAAGCTGGGCTTGGCCGAATAATCAGAATACGGCAACGGGCACGGCGATGCGGTCGACGCAAATACACTTCGGGGTTGTGACCTGGTGCAGATGAAGATCGGCGACATCGTCAGCGGCGGGCAGATCCGAACGCGTGCGATCGTCATGCAGGAGCAAACAGATCGACCCGTTCAGTTCGAACTGCTCCCCGACGCTCGGGCTAGCCTGCTGGCCTGGCTCAATCGCCGGGGTGGCACGGTGGACGAATATGTCTTTCCCAGCCGGGTTGACCATAACGGGCATCTTAGCACCCGTCAGTACGCCCGGCTCGTCGATGAATGGGTCACCGGCGTGGGCTTGATGCGAAGCGAATATGGCACCATTCACTTCGGCGAACCAAGGCGTCGATCATCTATAGGGCAACCGGCAATCTATGTGCCGTCCAGATCCTTCTCGGGCATAGCAAGATCGAGAATACGGTGCGCTCCCACTCATGGCGTACCATGGGGTTCGACGATGAGGATTTCGAGGATGGCGGGTCTGACCGTTTCATCGATGCAATCGTCGCCTGGGGCGACGAAAGTGCCTTGCGTATGCGCATCGACGCCCACTTGCACGCTGGCGCCAGCCAAGTTTGCATCAAGGCGCTCGCGCCAGACGGAAGCACCGACTTCCGGGTGCTTGAGCGCCTAGCACACCAGGCGGGATGACAGCCCGAGTTCACGTGCGACGAGCAGGCGGGAATTCTGATCGTTCCGGTTTCCATCGCGGTGCACCAAGCTGACCACCTGGCGCGGACGGAACAGCTATTGCAATGAGCGCGACGAATTATCGATAGCACCTGGATAAGAGATGGAGAAGAAATGGCTGGTTTTTCATTTAACACTGTAGCAATGCTGATCGTTTCTGTGGCAGCTCAAATATTGGCCATTTCCCTGATGCCGATGACGCGCGGGCTGAGCCATCCTCTTTTTACCCTCGCTATGGCAGTAGCCATATTGATCGGTGTGGGCCTGATGGCACGTATTGCCCATGCGGGAGTTGATCTGAGCGCTCTAGCTCCAATTATTGCGGCGACGGTACCGCTGGGAGCAATCGCGGTAGGCATCTTCGCCTATGGCGAGTCCGCGTCACTGGCCAAGCTCGCGACGTTGGTTACTGCATGCATACTTGTCGGTGTTGCTAATATCCTCTGAATAGCTGCGGTGTGCGGAGGAGCTGCTGCCTTAACGAAACGGCAGGCGACACGCAGCGTGACTACCTTCAGTGAGCGTCATAGAGGCGAGAGTGGCCATCGCAGGGTAGCGCTCTCTGGGATCCTGTTCAATCTTTTACAGGGAGCGGTTTCATGGCCCAAAAACGAGCCGAATCGATCCACGCTCAACGCGCTGCTTGAGGGGCCGCGATTGAACACTTGGCGAGTTCCCAGAACTCCTCTCCGGCCGCCGAAAGCTCAGCCCTGCGGCGGAGCAGCTGGAAAGGAACGGTTGCCGGTGCCGCTAGCGGCACGCGGACCCCTATGACGGAACCCGGATCGTCTGCTCCAAAGTCGAAAAAGGCGGCGATCGCGTCCGGTGATCGAGTGTGGTCGGCTATTTCCGGCACTTCGACGAATTGGGCGCCGGCGTTGATCAGCGGTGCATAGAGCGCATCCCACAATTTGGGGTAGAGGGCTCGGGGGTAGGCCTCAATAGGGTAGCGCGCTACGTCCTCCGGCGACATCGAAGTCGCCGCTGCCAGCGGGTGCTCCCGGCCGAGGGTGAGTGCGACTCCGTATCGCTTTAGCAAGATTCCCTCATAATGGGCAGGTTCGACAACCCCCATTATGAAAGACATCTCGATATCTCCAGCGTCGAGCCAGCCGAGTAGCGCCGGCACCCAGCCCGTCTCCAGCTCAAGGCTCACATTTGGGTGAGTGATAGCCGGCGGCGTGGAAGAAGTTGGCGCATTCGTCTGGGTGGAAGCGATCGAGCAGATTGCCGATACGTTCCATGAGTGCATCGACGGTTCGGGCGGGCTCCTGCCGCAGGAGCGCCTTGAACTTGGAAAATGCCATCTCGATCGGGTTCATGTCGGGACTGTAGGACGGCAGGTTGAAGATCTGCGCGCGGCGTGCTGTAATCGCTTCCCGGATCCCACCTTCACCTCATGATGGCTAGAATTCGTCGGTGCTTTTGTCAGCCGCCGGCTTTGGGCGTCACCCAAACCTCAACCGGCGCGACAAATTTGCCGGGCGCAGGCTTTCCGACATGGACCCGATCGGCGGTTACTCGCTCGCCGGTTTCGAGATTGAACGTAATCCAGGGCTTAGGCATCCGTCCGAACGTCATTTTCCGGATAGGCTGGCCCGTAGCGGTATTCATGATGGTTGCAACGATGCTCATCGCGGCGCGATAGCGATCGGGGAACAGTCTTGTCCAGCGATGGATGGTTAGCGATCATATCATCACACCCTCACCGCTTGTTCAGTGACGCAAGCTGCGGCTAAAGGTGCGTCCTCGTTTGTTGAAAGGCATCTCATGAACAACAGTGGTCTCGCTGACGCCGTCGCCGGCGAACTTGGCCTTACCAAGGCCGACGCCCGCAAAGCCGTCGATACGGTCTTCGCGACCATCGCAGCGGCGGCGGCGAAGGGCGATGAAGTATCGCTCAACGGCTTTGGCAAGTTCAAGGTCAAGGAAAGCGCAGCGCGCGAGGGCCGCAATCCCTCGACCGGTGCGACGATCCAGATCGCAGCTTCGAAAAAGCTTGGCTTCTCGCCCGCGAAGGCAGTGAAGGATCAACTGAACGGATGAAGGTCATCGGCCCCGCGTTCGGGTGGGGTCGATCTCGCATAATATAAGGTCCATCGGCGCTGATCCATCCGTCGTTGGAGCATCGAACGGCCCGTTTGTAGGACAGTTGCGCGTTCGCGATGATGATGCGTTCGCGCACAATTCGCATCGGGAGAATGGCTGATGACCTTCGAGGAACGACTGCTTTCCCTTAGAAGTCTGATGAATTCGGCTCGGGTCGACGATACCCGCTATCTGATTGCGGAGCGCTTCGCGACCTTGGCTATATCGATTTCCAGGATTTCTGTCGCTCGCCTCCGCCATCTGTCAACATCGAGGTGATCGAGCAGGCGTTCGCGGCAAGTGTCGCGCTTTAGGCTCAGCCATTGGATCGGATGAGGCTGTCGAAGAGCAGTGCTATCTCCTAGCATTACGTGTCTGCCGCACCCAGACTGGCGAATGGTCGTCGAGTGCAGAAGCATGCCGAGGGATCATCATGTCCGATGAGACGACGGACGACGAGAAGGTCTTTTTCACCCTGGCGCTCGTCGAACAATGCGTTCGGAATACAAGTCTTGAAGATCTCCATGCGGGCATGTCGCCAGGCAGCATGACAGGCGTTTTCAGCGACGTGAAGGTCGTGACGCCTCGTGGAGAAATTCCCTGGAACCGTGTCTCCCGGATTCCGATGACGAAATGAAGGCATTGATGATCGAGGTGACGAACAGGGTTTTCACATTTCTGACCCATGTCGAAGATCTGTTGGTGATTAACGCGGCAAGCCGGTGGAACCGGCCGCAACTCGACCCCGCTATGGTGCGTTCAGCGAAACGTCGAGCGGCCGAGCGAAAGTAACTCGGAACCTATACTTCCTTGCCGCTACAGGCCAATTCCGGTGATGTTTCGACGATTTAGGTGGAGGGGAGATGATGAGTTGAGTAAAAGCTAGGAAGACTGACTGAAGAACGCTGAATTTCGGTGTTTGGAGGCTGAGATGGTTGATATGATCGAGGATCGATCTGACCACCCCGCTGGTGACGAGAAGAGACCCGCAGGTGTACGGCATTGGGCTTGGACGCCCTGGTATGCGAAGGCCTGGTGGGGCCTGGCACTGCTATATTGGCTCTTGCGAGGGCTGTCCTACAAGGTAGATGCCTTGAGCTGGATGAACGAGGCTGGTTTTGCGGGCTATTTCGTGGTCGCGTTTTTCCCACCCTTGATGCTATTCATTTTGGCTTTCGGAGTCTTAAGGGCCCGAATGAATGCTGCTGCCGCCAATGGCCTTCCAACTGAAGACACTGAAGCAGATATCGGCCATTTCGACCTTTTTGATCAAAGACGGGGGCCATCCGGCCTTCCTATAGATATTGATCCCCTTCACCCTCGATCGGGTGCCCTATGGATTGGAAATCCACTTAATCCATTAAATGCGAGCTATATCAATCGCGGGTCTTAAACGATCCGTCACCATCGGAGGAACCTCCAGCGGGATCGTTGGACAATCGTCCCTTGGAAAGGACCGATGACTGTTCAAACGATGTGACTGGGGCATTGATATCGAAGGTGCCGCGACCGTTATCTGCATCACGGATGTAGCGGTTGCGCAAACCGTCTTTACCTAGAATTTGTTCGGAGAGCTCCCTCGAGAATGCATGATGTGGCGAGGTCGAGCTAGCTGAAGTGCGTTCAGCATTAGCTATTGCCTGGCGGATATCAAAGTTCACGGCATCGAGCGAAGAGGTCGCAGACTCAGTCGTTGTGCCGCTCTCCGCGCTGGCCAACGAAAGGGAACCAGCGACTCTCCCCGTCGACTGGCCCTGCTTCCCTTTCTGCTGTCCCCTGACTTGTTCACTTGACCCCGCAATTTGCCCTTGAACCGATACCGTGAAGACGTTTTGATCCTGCGCGTTCCGAGCGACCGTGCGCTGCCATCCCGTCTGCGCCATCACGGCCTGGACATCACGCTGAAGCGTATCAGCAACCTGCGGTTTAAGGCGCCAGTGGCCCTTCCGGTCAATTTCGAATCCTCCACGGAGCCAGTTGGCCAAGGCTGCCTGGCCTTCTGCCCCTCCGCCCATGAAATGTTCGATCGTGTCGGGACCCGCCTGCTTGCCCGCCTCGAAGCGCGTGCTGGTATCGTTACGGGCTGACCTCTCGAAGCCTGCGCTGCTCGAGACGAGAAGGTCGTTGTGCGCCAGGCTGAAGCGGGCGTGACCGCCATTGGCGACCGCCCCGAGCTGGCTTTCGTTGAGAAGCCCGGCCTTCCACATCTGCGCCGCCGTCTGTGACGTGAGGTTGAGCCCGAAATCGCCATTCTGATCCATGGCAATCTGGCGCTTCGAAAGTTCAATACCGTTTGCCCGAAGGAGCCCCTGCATCCGGGACAGGCGCTCCTTATCGACGATCGAGGTCAGACGCGCATTGCGGGCGCGGTCGGCAATGCCGGCTGCACCGCCTTCGGTCATGTCCACTTGGTTGCCGGACGTGTCCGCCAAGGTCCGGATGAAACTGTCGAGCCGGGCGGCCTCCCTAGTCGATACGCCAGCGGCGGTGGCGCCCTCAGCGAAGCCGAAATTGTCGGATTGACGGCGTTGCTCGCCGATGCGAGCGGCACCGCGCGTCCCGTCGAGGCCCACCTCGCGTTGCGCATCGAGCTTTCCCGCTCTTTCTGCAAAATCATAGCCGGCTGTCTCCCTGGCGCGACCATAGACGCTTGTGCGCTCTCTCGCTGCCTCAGCGGTTGCGCCGTCGGCGGTGCCGAGCTGGGTCGAGGCGGAGTAGATCGCCAAGGCGCTTTCCACCTGAGCCTCGTTGCGGCCTGTGGCGCGGGCGAGCTGGGTGATGGCCGAGGATCTGGCTTCGCCCGAGAGGGTGTTGATGAAGGCGATGCGGCGGCTGGCTTCCTGGAGCGGGATCCCAAGCATATCGGCGGCGTTACGCTGACCCTCGTTGGCCCCGGTTCTGTAGGCTTGCTCGGTAGAAACATTGCGGCGCTCGATCCCCGCGACATCCGCGCCGGCAAAGTCACGCCGTCCTTCCATCGCGCCGACCTGGACCTGCGCGCCGGTGAGGTCGTTGCGGAGCATCTGCTCCTGATCCCAGGCGTTTGCGATAAGCTTGGCGAAGGTCGGATCGACCGACGCCTCTGCGATCACGCTGGCAGCCTTGAGTTCAGCATCCTGGCCGTTGTAACCGCCGCGCTCGAAATGGCGCGCCGCACTCTGCTGCATCATGGCATAGGCGCGTTCGTCGCCGAACGCCTTCCATTGGACCATTGTCTGGGCAAAGGCGGCAAAGGCCTGTTCACCGCGTTGACCTTCCCCGAAATAGCGGGTTCCAAGGCTGCGCAGCGCAGCTTTTTCGGCGAACTGATGGATCGCCGCTGTCGTGGCGTTCGCGCGGACGGCCTTGGCCGCCTGCGGGCTGCCAAGCGGCCCCGCCGCTAGGGCAGGGGCAACGGCGCCGAGCGAGCGCTCGCCATCGAGAGCGCCGAGGGACAGGCCGGCTTGCCCCGGCATCCCGCCGCCTTCGCCGAGGATGGTATCGGCCTCCCCGAACGAGCGGGATGCCGCAAAGCTGGTCCGCTCACCGAAATCGGCGAAGCGTGACGAGACGGCCCTGCGCTGGGTGGTCCCGAGTGCCGCGCCTTGTGCCTCGAGCGCAGAGGCGTAGCCCTCGCTCGTTGCCAAGGGCGCGGCAGCGCCCGACGCCTGCGCGTGGATGCCTGTCGAGGCGCCGGTCAGCGCACTGAAGACATTGCCCGAGAAACGGAACACGGTGAAGACGAAGGCGCCTGCGAGGCCGGCAGCAGCGAGCCTGTAGGTGCCGAAGACGCCCAGCGCTTTCATCGCCGAAGAAGGGGCCAGCATCCAGGCATTGGCCGCCACATGATTGGCGCGCATTTCCCCCAGCACATCCATCGCGCGGCCGAGGGTCAGCTGATAGATGCCCGCGTCGATCACGCCCCAGAGCGCCACGAACACGAAGAGCCCGAGCGCATAGCTCAGGACGCGGAGGTTGATAGGGGTCAGCACGAAAAGGAGCGCGACCGGCACCATGAAGAGCATGATGCCAAAAACCGTGGCGCGGATCGTCGGCATCCACTCATTCGCTGCGGACATCGTCGCCAGGCCGTTCGAGATGACGGCCCGGTTTGCCATGACGCGCGCTGCGGTGGCCGGCGAATCCTCGAAGAGTACGTCGCCGACGCTCGTGCCCAGCATCACGTCGGTGAGAAACGCTTGCATCGAGAGCGGCGTTCCCATCATCATCTGCCCCATCTCGCCGAGCTGGCTCTTGCAACGGGCAAGTTGCGCGGCGTTGCCGACGTCGAAGCCGGTCCGGATGCAGGCCTGGCGAACATAGGCATCGAACAGGCCCGGTTCAGCGAGCCGGGTCGAGATATGGTCCCAGGCGTCGTCGCAGCTCATGGTGACGCCGCCCTTGTCCGCCGCCGTGTAGACGGTAGAGAACGTCGCCGGCCCGGCCATTGCGGCGAAAGCGGCGGGAAGATCGGTCGTGGTCCGGAAGAGGCTGTCATCGTCGACGCCATAGGCCGGCGAGACCCGTGCGACCGGATAGCATTGGCGCACATAGTCCTTCACCGTCGCTTCGAGGAAACTGTCCGTCATCGGGCCGCGCGGCGCCGCGGCGTTGGAGAAGAGGCTGAAGGCATGCCCGCCGGCGCCAAATTCGAGTTTGGCGTTGGGATCTAGCGTATTGTCGTCGATCGTCTCGGCCAGCGCGCGTTCGATGAGGTTGGTCGTGCCCGCGACCAGGACGAGGAGGTTCGGGACATCGCCGACGGGCTGATAGGCGTTGCGGACGCGATCATAGACATGGACCGTCCCCGTCGTTGCGACGAAGCCGACGAAGAGGCCGACGCCCATGAGAATCTGAAAGCCGAACGCAACAAGCCCCATGCCTTGGCCTCTGATGCTGGCGCGCACGGCGCCGAGCGCTATGCCGGCGACCGCCATGATGAGAACGAGGGTCTCATACCGCGGATCGGCGAAGATCAGCGAGACAAGGCGGAAGGCATCGACCGTCTCCTCGAAGCCGTCATAGCTGTGATAACTCGCCTCCAGCGCCAGCGCCGGCAAGGGAAGCGCCGCCATGGCGGCTCCAAAGCCCAAGAGGAGGGCTCTATGTACGGAAATATGACTAGGCATCCGATCCTCACCGGTTACGCGTGGTGGCGGTACCGGCGGCATTGCGCGCATCGACGTCGCGCTGCCGCAGGAGGCCGGCATAGTTGGCGGATAGATTGGCTGAGCCGAGCGCGGCGAGATAGGATTGCCGCGTCTGCGCGCGTTGTCGCAGGACTTCCTCCCGCAGGTCCCGCAGCTGCTCCAGGCCCTTCGTCAATATGCGCGTCTGGCAGATGTTGTTGCTTGTCCCGTCGGCAGCGCCCGCGGCGCTCGCCCCCCGCTCGGCATTGCTCAGCGCATAGTCGAGCGAGCGGGAGAGATCATTCAGCATCTGATAGGCGAGGGTGAGCGCGACCAGTTCATCGGTGTCGGCAATGACCGAGTCCACCACGCCCTGACGCACCCCCCATTCGAGCATGCGATAGACAGGGAGCGTCCGCACATTGGCGACGAATTGCCGTTCGTCGGCGGTCAGCGCTGCCTTCGTCCTGATTTTGCCGGCGATCGCCTCTAGCCTCTCGCGCGAAAGGGCGAGCGCGCCCTTTCCGGCACCGTCGGCCGTGCAGTCCGTGGCGCTGGGCGGGATGTTGAGAGCCCGGCGCTGGACCTTGCCGGTCAGGAAATCGTCCGCGGACAGATTGTCCTGGGCGGGGCAGGCGGGAATTGCGGAGAAGAGCGGCACCTTGTCCTTCTCGTCCCAGCGCATATAGACGTCGCCCACCCGGGCCCGCATGACGTTCGCCCAGGCTCCGGCTCCTACCCGCGCGGCCGCGTGTGCCAGGAGCGAGCCGGTGCGGAAGATATCGGTGACCTCCGAAGGACAGTTGGCAAGCGCGTCCTTCAAGTCCTCGGTCGGATTGTTGGCGTTTGCCTCGATCTTCTCGCGACTTTGCTGATAGCTTTTGGCAAAGCCCTGTTTGACCGACCTGTAGCCGGTCATCTCCTCGATGATGCCCGACATATTGTCGTCGCCTTTGGCGACCTGGACCATACGGTTGGCGAGCCGGCAGTCGTTCACCTGGATCGAATTGAGGAAGTTGGTGGCTGCTTCCATCTTGGAGATGATATTCCCCATCTTCTCGTCGAGCGTCTCGAGGAGATACTGGAATGCGACCGCGGGCGCCGCCTGGAGAATGCTTTCGAGCTTCTGGACGAGATAGTCGGGATCGAGGAAGGACATGCCGCCAAGGAACATGTCGATGCCCCCGCAGCCCGCCTTCACCTTGGGGAGCGTCAGGGACATCAGATAGTCGTTATGAACGTCGACCCGGCCGGACATGCCGCCCGCCGTCATATAGCCGCGGGTCTGGTCCTCGAAGCTGCCCGGGCTGGTATAGGTGACATTGTCGAACCAGCTTTCCGCCCATCCTTGCGCCTGCGCGGCGGGCGCAGTGGCGACTATGCCAAAAGCGATGATGAGGCCCAGGATTTTTGGCGCTTCGTTGGCCATGGCGGTGTCCTTGTGTGAAGGGAGAGGGGACTGAGACCCGCCATGGTCAGTGTCCTTCAGGTTTCGAGATGATGGTTCGCGCGCCCCCCGGCGCGACGATCCCGGTGAATTTGGACATGGCCCGCAGGCCCACGGCTGGACGGACGCCGTCGAACATCTTGGCCGCGAGGTAGATGTTGCGGCGCAGATTGACGTCATGATCGGTCCCGATCGCAACGGGGATGGTGCGGCTCTCGTCCCTTGTCGGGCGAACCCAGAGGACGGGGTGGCCTACCCACGGCAGTCCTAATCGTCCGGACCGAAGCAAGCCCTCGTCCCTGGAGATAATGCGGACGCGCCAGCCATAGGTACTCGAAAAGCGGATCAGCCTTGTCCAAAGGTCGCCGCAAGGAAGGCAGCCGGGCGCCGTCGTCATTTCAATCGTCAGATCGGCATGCGCTTTTAGCGTGTCGTCGAGATCGGACGGAAATGTGCGGGTCATGGGGACGCGGGTGAGCCAGGTCTGCAGCTCTGTCGTCGTCGACACTGGGTGGACAGCCGCGCGCATTCTGCCGTCAGCGCTAACGACGCGGGCGGTTGATGGGACAGTGACAGCAAGACATACCACGGCAAAGCCCATCATCCAGCTCTTGAATGTAATGCGATTCTTGCTTACAAATAGCTGTGAAAGGAACGCTGGGATGAACGCGCTTACCGTCACCGCCAAGGGACAGATCACGCTCAAGAAGGATTTTTTGTCGCATCTGGGGATACACCCTGGCGACAGGATCAGCATCGAGAAGATGCCGGGCGGCGAGATTCGGATACGCGCCGAAAAACCCGTCGGGTCGATCTCGGATTTTTGCGGGTTCCTAAAAAGGGAAGGCCAGCGGCCAATTTCGATCGAGGAGATGAATGAGGTCATCGCCAAGGGATGGGCCGGCGAGCTGTGAAGGCGACCGCCGACACGAATATATTGGTCCGCGCGGTAACGCAGGATGATCCTTTGCAAGGCCCTCTCGCGCGCCGGCTCGTCACGAACGCCGAATTGCTGGCGGTCACCATTCCCGCGCTCTGTGAACTGTGCTGGGTGCTCAAAGGCGCCTATAAGTTTACGCCGCCTCAAATATCCGCAGCCCTCCGATTGCTTCTCAACTCCAGCAACGTGGTCATGGATCGCGCGGCAGCGGAAGCCGGCCTCGGGCTCCTCGATGCCGGTGGCGATTTTGCTGACGGCGTGATTGCCCATGACGGCCAGTGGCTTGGCGGAGAAACCTTCTTCAGCTTCGACAAGCGAGCGGTGAAGCTGTTGCGCAGGGCCGGACACAAAGCGCAAACCCCGGCCTGAACTCGGCGCTCGGCGTCCTGGTTCGCCCAATGGCACAAAGTTCGCGCTCATGGCTGCTCAGACTGCCGGGGGCTGCCCCTTTGGTCCGGAGGTGAGTTCGCCGCAACCGGACCGTTTGCCAGAGCATCGAAGAAGCCGCCTTCCTCGCCAGCACCGGTCATGAACTGCTCGGGGCGAATATCGCCATTGAGGAGACGCACGGCCTGGTAGGCCATCTGCGCGAGGTTGGGATAAGCCTCGACCCCGCTCGCTATCACCATGTGCTGGACACTGCCTCGCCGAATGATCATGGTTGTCGGCGTCACATCGACCCCGAACCGGGCCCCGAGTTCGGGATGGACGTCAAGATCCTGACGGATAACCTGCCAGCCAAAATCTTCCTGGAAACGCTGGACGATGGGCCACTGGACCCGGCAATAGCCGCAGCTTCCCCTGCTGAACATGACGAGCGCATAGTGCGGGGCCTGTTGCCGCAGATAGGCTTTGCGCACAGCCTCCTTTTGCGCTCGGAGCGCGGCGCGAGCGTCGCCCACCATGGGGTTGGCGGACTTGGCATTGAGCTCGGGATGAACGAGCATCGTAAGCTGGGTGACGCCAGCAAAAGCGCGCGCCTTGCGCCGCGCGAAATCCTGCAAACGCCAAAAGTCCGACACCGCCTCGACTGTCAGCACGGTCGCGGCATAGTCTCGCTGTGCGACGATGAGCTTGGCGATGCGCGGCGGCGTCCAGGCTGCCAGCTCTGCCATCGGCGGGATGACAGGCTTCACCAGAGGCGCTTCCTCCTCCGGCGGCGTCTCTTCCTGCGCTGGCCTTTCGTACCACCAATAGCCTCGCTGCACGCCATCGGCCGCGGCCGCCGTCGGCGCCAGTGCGACGAGGGTGCACATGACAAGAAGCGAGGCGAGTGCGGAGGCCCTCACAGCACGCGCTCCATGCGCGTCAACCGCTCGATCTTCACCGGACCATAATAGCGGCTGTCGAACCCATCAGGGTGGTCCGATCCTACATAAACGTAGCCAGCCGGGATCGGGCGGGCTCCCCAAGGGAAGGGGGCAAGAGGCTGACCGTTCCGCCCGAAAGGCCGGGTGATGCCGATCAGCTTTCCGGCGCACAGATAGGCGCTGCGTCCATAACGGCGCGCGGGGCCCCGCTGTATCTCGACCTGGCGGAGTATTTCGCCGGGTATGCACATGACCCGCTTGGTCACATTGACCGGGTCGGGGCCAGCAAGCGGATGAACGAGGGTGAAGGATACGAGGTCGCCCTTCCCGACGGGGCCTGGCGCCCGCCGGACCATCCAGGCATCGATCGAGGGGCTCATGACCAGAGTGACGCTGTGCAGCGCCGTCCAGACCAAGAAGGCGATGGGCAGGATGATCGCCATGGCGATCCAGAGGCGCCGTGGCGCTGCGTCCCGGTCGCCGACTGCGCCGCCTAGGGCCAGTGCTGCTTCGCGCGGAAGACGCGCGATGCGGGCGGAAGCCGCATTAGCGATGACGAAGCCGAGCCTGAGCATCCTTCACCTCCTTGTCCCCTCCGATGCGGCCATATTCCTCGAGAAGCCCGGAAAGGGCCGCATCCCCAAAAACGAGATGCGCCCCAGGCGGGGATGCCTCGTCCTCGCGCTCGCAATAGGGTTTGGTGGGATCGCCCGGCACCATCGCCAGGGCCGGCACGCGCGCGACGCCGTGTTGGCGGAACAGGATCGGATCGACGATGAGCTGGACGTCCCGCATCGCGCAGGCGGGCCCCTCGCAACCGGGATCCCGCCGCAGGATTCGGGCGGAGAGTTCGGCCATGGGCCCGATCCTGCCGAGCCCGCCCGGTACGCCGCGAAAGGCGAGGACTCCGCGCGCGCGCTCGAGCTGACCAGCGTAGGTTCGAAGCGTTTCGACGGGCATGGACGAGGATACGAAAAGGACCGGGACCCAGGACGCCGGTGCCGACGAGCCAGTTACCGCTGCGGCATTCTGCTCGGGATCAGTGCCGGGGAGAGCAAGCCCCAGGGCCTTGTAGATTTTCGCGTTCATCGCCGCCTGCTCGACGTCCAGCCGACGTGCCGCGGCGTCGCGCGCAGCCCTCGCGCGTTGATCCATTTCACGGGATGGAAGGCGTCCGTTCAGCCCCTCAAAGGCGCGGCGGCGCAGATCCTGCGGCAGTGCCGGCAGCTTGGAAGGGCCGTTAACCGCCGTTGCCTTGCGCTTTGCCATGGCCTGTTTGAGCCGCTCCATGGGCTGGTCTGGCGCGGCTGGGCCAGCTTCTTGCGACCCCGACGTCGGAGCTTGCGCCGAGCTCTGGCCCAGCGCAGGCGCCGCGAGCGCAGCCAAAATGGCTGTCATTCCGAAGAGCATGGCTCGTCGTGCCAAGGCGGCGTCAGGGGTTGATGATGCGCATATAGGCATCGACACTATCCTTCATGTCGGTCTGGATGCTGGACTGGGCGCGGGCCTCGACCTCGGCATAATATTCCGAGAGGTCCATCCGGCTGAAATCGAGCGCCTGGAACTCCTCGGGCGTGAAGCCCCGGCAATAGGGCTTCTTCGCCGTGCCCCAGCCAATGCCGTTGAAGGCCTTGAGCTGCGGGCGGCCCTGCTCCTGGATGATGCGGCCGAGTTTGGTGTTGAAGCAGCAGTGACCGCGCGCCTTCTGGATGCAGATGCCCAAGATCCTGGACGAACAATAGCTGCCGATCTCGTGGCACATGCCGGAACCCCGGAGCATGCCGGTCTCCATGTCCTGTTGGTCGCAGCCTTGCAGCAGCACCTCCATCATGAAATTGATGGCGAGGCTGATCGCGATCGAGGTGGGGTCAATGCCCACGATGATGGCGTTCGCGCCCGCGCTTGCGGCCTGGCTCGCCGTGGCGCCTGCCTTGAAGGCCGTGTAGGCCGCTTTCATACCGGTGAAGACGCCTTTGGCGATCGCGATCTTGGTGCCGATCGACGAGATGGAGCCGCCCATCCCGTCCTTGATGATCTTGCCTTTGTCCTTGCAGCAGTCCTGGAAGGTGACGGAAGCGCCGGGCGGCCGGCACCGAAGGCCTCGGCCGGCGAATATCTCCAGCGTACCTGCGCAATCGCCTCGACCGTCGATCGCGCCGTCTGCCAGCGCGCCGGGGTTATCGATAACCAGTTCATTATCGATCGGGTTTTTGACGGTGTCGATGCATGCATGGGGCGAGCAGGTCGGAACGCTGCCCGAAACTGGCGCAAGGCAGGCATAAGCGGCGCCGAGCGGGCAGGCATATTCCCCTTCGGGGCCGGCGACACAGGCGGCCTGCTCGATAGGGCATTGAACCGCGCCCTGCGCCATGAGCGCACAGGCCGCGATCTCCCCTTCATCGGCGGCGTCGCCATTGCCGTTGCGGTCGACGGCGCAGATCTCGGCGGTCATCGCCTGACCCGGCGGTGCGAGGCAGGCGAGTACCAGGACAAGAAAGGGAGCGATCCGCCGTCTCATCGTGCGACCGCCGTGCAGGCAAGGTCCGCGCCGGCGAGGCGGACAGTCTGCATCATGACCACGGCCTCGGGAAAATCGTCGAGGCATCCGCAGGGCGAGACGATCTCTTCGCCAGGGCCTGCAGGGCAGACGTTCCTTGCCTCGCAGCTATGATAATGGAAGTCCCAGCCTGTGGGCAGGTTCTGCTGGGCTGCAACGTTCGTCTCGCTCGCGACGCCGCTGTTGGCGGTGGCGGCCCGCGTCTTGCAGATAGGCTCGCACGCGGCGACGGAGGGACGCGCTGGAAGGCTGAAGGCGCGGGTCGTTTGCGTCACCGCCCCGCCGTCGCTTCGGGTCTGGTCGGCCAGCCGTGTTTCAGTGGACCGGTCTATGATATAGGCGCCCCGGCTGAGGTCGGGCGGGGGCAGGGCGGCGGTATCGATGGCGCAGGCATAGCGACGCTCACGCAGGAAAAAGCTGCGCGTGATCTGCGTCTCGCAACGACCGGTGCCGATCGACCGTCTCTGGGGGAGCGGCGAAAGCCCTGTTACGATGCCGTTGCGGACCGTATCGACATCGTCGACCGTCTCGTCCTTCAGCCGGCACTGGCTCTGCCCGGCATAGCCGGCGCACAGGTCAACGACCCGCTCCTTGGGCGAGCAACTGGTATCGACGCGCAGTTCGAGGTCGACATAGCCTGAGCGCCCTGCGTTGCCACCCCGGACGCGGGCGTCGATCCGCACGGGTCCGGCCCGCAGCTGCGGCGTGAAGTCGATGATCGAGGGATAGGAGAACTCGCCGTCCGTCGAGCAATCGCCCGACGGAATGCCGTCGCCGAGCCAGGGCCGCTTGCCCGCCGAACCGACAACTACGCCGTTGACCCGGCCCTGGACCCAGTCGTTCGCGCCCATGCCAACGATTTGCGCGCTCACCAGCCGCTCGGGCTTGTGCAACGTCAATATTGCCGAATAGACGGGCGGCACGATGCTGCACGAGCCGTCGCCCTGCAGCCGGTAACGCCTGCAACCTTCGCCGCAGTCGGACATCGCTGCAATCGGGCCGCTTACCCCCAGAATATCGTCGAAGTCGCTTGCATCGAAAGTGATCTCGCGACTGATCGTGCAGGCCGTCACCTGCTGCGCCTTGCCAAGCCCTGCCGGCGACGCCTTCACCGCCTTGAACAGCGAACTCGCGGCGGACGCCGTCTCTGCATCGCCCGCAAGAAGTGCCGGCGCAGCCTTGTAGCGGGTCTGATCGAGCGTGGGGTGTGTCGTGCAGGCGGTCGTTTGCGCGCCAGTGTAGCGGATGACAGGGCCATCGATCTGCACCTGCGCCACCCCTATGCGGGGATCGGCCGTGGTCAGGGCGCCGACGACGCCGCCGCCTAGGTCCTTGAGGATACCGGCCATATTGCCCCAGGCGAGGTCGGCGCCGCAGCTATTGTTGAGGCAGTAGCAGCCTGCAAGCTCCGTCAGCGCCGTCGGGCTGATGCCGATCGAACTGGTCTGGTCGATACTCCATTTGAACGGCTGGCACGCATCCCAGCTACCGGGCCGGCACGAGATGATCCCGTTCGCGCAAACACCCGATACCGGTACGGGCAGGGTCAGATTGCTCTCGAGCGTGCCGTCGAGATCGGCGTCGCGCGCGATGCTGAACCGCATGATGTCGCCCGTGGCGCCGGGCTGAACCATCAGCTCTAGCATGGTGGCGCTCTTGGCGCAGGCAAGATTGGTGGAAAAGCGGCGGCTGTTGTCGATCGTCGAAATCGGCTGCCCGGCAAGGCCCGGAGTCAAATAATTGTCGAGAAGCCTGTCGCTGTCCGCCGACTTGGCGCGAGACGCCGTTGCGGCATTGCGCGCTCTGGCCTCCATGTCCGGTTGCTGCGCTGAGGCAGGTGCGAGCGCCCCGGCGACCATCGCAACGAGAGGAAGCGGCCATCGCGTCCTTGCGCTGACATTCTTTGCCAAGATCGACCGGATATGACCGGTTGCGAGAATGGAACGCAGATTGGCTCCGCGGTCGCCATATGCTCTCGAGCCTGTTCGGGTGGTCAGCACGGCCGCTGCCGGGATGGGAGCGAGAGGGGGAACGCCTTCCCGGCCGGGGGAGGGCGCGACCGTACTGACCGTTCCCCGAAGGCCCGCCGTACAGGCTGGGCTCTCCAGGGAATGGCGGAGTGGAGCGACGCTGCGGGGGGACAGCGCCGCTCCTGCCACGCAACGGCGGGACCTACCTTCAAGGCCTTGGCGGGCAGGCCTCCAAAGGCTGAGGACCGTTGCGGGACATGGGGTAAGAACCTGCGTCATGGCGTCGACACGCCCGCGCAACAGATCACTTTTTCAAATAGCATGAACTGGGCATTGTCCTTGCCCGGCGCATGCTTGCCCGACGACCAGAGGGCGCCTGGCCGGCCGATATTGACGCATTTGCCGCCCTTGACTGGCTCCATGATCTGGAGCTTGTACCGGCTCTTGGTCCAGATCGGCTGCCGCTTGAACGAGCATCCGTCGGCCGAGGAAATGGTGAGCGCGCCCAGGCGTCCCATCATGAAAGTGCCGCGTGCGGCAAGCCCCGCCCAGGCCTCGACGCTGTCGCCGAAATGAATGTCGCCCGCGATCGGATAGGTGGCGCCCCATGACCCCATGCACCAGAAGAGCGGGTCGATGACCTTGCCGGCCGCGGCGGCCGCGCTGTCGGCCATGCAGGCAAGCCCTGCGGCCGGGTTGCCGAACAAGATGCCTTCGGGCTGGATGATGGCGCCCAGCGTCCCCGACTGCCAGGTCGGCAGTATCTCGGTGATCATCGCGACGTCGAACCCGTCATCCTCGATGCAGGGCAGGTCGGTGAACATGTCGAGCATTTTCCAGACCGGGGCGATATAATAATGCATCTGGGCGAACATCTTGCGCGTATTCGTGCCATCAGCGAGCGAGCTCTGGCTGCCCTGGAGCTTGCCGCCGGTGGGAAGGAGATCGGCGCCGAGCGCCATCATGCAGCCCGGCTCGGTCACCACGTCGATCATGCGGTTGGGCGACCAGAAGCTCACCTTGACGCCGAACCAGAAGGTCGCGCCCTTGCGGCAGGCACAAAGCGGCTTGGAGGCGGACTGGGCATCGAGTTCCTTGTCGAGCTTGTCGAAGGACCCGACCCGAACGCCGCCGATGGTGATGGGAAAGATACAGTTCCAGCGGACCTTGGTCAGCGGATTGAAGATCGTGCCGGCTTCGCATTTCGAGGCGAGCGCCGGCGCGGCGCTGCCCGTGCAGGCCAGCGCTGCCGCGCAGAGGGCCCCGCGGAGCCATCGTCTGACATGCCGGTTCATAAACGCGCTCCCGCCGGCTCTCGCCGCTCCGGGCGATATTCCCGCAGCTCCAGGCGCTTGCCGACCTGGGACACGATGACGGGCGCGACGGTGAGGCCGAGCCGCGCCTTCACCCGCTCTTCGAGGATGAAGAGCGGGCGACCGGTCTTTTCCGAAAGCGTGATCGCGTCGCCCGCAGTCAGGAGAATGAAGTCTGTCGGGCGGGCTAGCCCGAGCGCCCAGCGCAGGTCGCGCGGATGCACGATCACAAGTCGCTGGGGCAGCGACACATAGTCCAGCGGATTGAAGGTGAAGCCTTTGGGATAGAGTATGCGCCCGTCGGGCAGCGCGATATCGGCTTCGACCGTGTAGAAGGGCACGAGCGTGCGGATGCGCGTCGCCTGGGCGATATCGAGCGATGCCGCCTTCATCGCCGACCAGCCCGCTCTGGGGCCCAGGCGCTCGCCAAGCGAGGGCTGCCGCGCAGCGCGGGCCTCGATCTCGGTCATCGCGTCGGGCTCGGCGATCGGCCAGGTCCTTCCGATCGTCGAGGAGGCCGCAAAAGCCGGTCCGCTTACCGTCGCCAGCATCAAGGCGCCGATCAGCGCATGGCGTGCGCGTCCGCCACAATCAGCGTCCATGGGTGGGCCTCCCGACTGGAATAGAAGCGTCGGGTCGTTCGCCGCGGACGGCGCTTGCAAGGCATGCAAGGCCCATGAGAAGTGCGGCGAGCGAGATCGCCCAGAGCGTGTCGCTGACGGCGCCTTGCGCGCGCACGACGAGCCCGGCCTGAACGACCAGCAGCAACTGGCTGCCCATCAAGAGGCGAATGGACGCAGTGCCCGGGGCGGAGGAGAGTAGTCCGGTCATGACCTGGAAATCCAGCCGCGCAGGCGGCGCAGGCAGTGGCCCCCGAGGCCCGAAAGGCCGATCAACAGCATGCCGCTGGCAAAGCAGGCGGCGCCCACGCCGAGCGCGGCCTTCGCCACCACGGCCATCGGCTTTCCGAGCAGGAGGCCGGCGGCAAGGATGAGGCCGGACATCATGATCGCTTCGATCGTGATGAGCCTCATCCGCCATAGCATGGCATCTCGGGACGCGCGCTGCGCGACCCGTTCGTCGACCAGCCGTTCAAACTCTTCCTCGCGGAGCCGGTCGAGCAGGTTCGTGACCTTTTCCGGGGGCGTGGCGACCATGGCTCAGCGCTCCCCCGGCGAGGGTGCCGGCGCGCCCAGCAGCGTCGCGGGATCGACCCCGGCAAGATCGCAGACCGCCTCGAGCGGCGTGCGGCCTGCGCGCAACTTGGCCTCGAAGGCCGCCACTTCCTGCGGCGCGGAAGTATTGATCCAGTAGGAGAAGGGATCGACGACGAGGCGGGCGATGCCGAGCCCCAGCGGCGAGTCGATGAAGACCTCGGAATAGAAGGGCTTGTTGTTGCGGACCGATTTCAGGAGGTCGAGGACGAACCCCGAATAGTCGAGGATCTTATTCTCGACCGCGCGGTCATAGGTGGAACCCTGCAGCAGAAATCGCGTCGCCGCATTTTCGAGGATGACCTGGCCCGTCCCGCCAAAGAGCAGCAGATCGTTCATGGACTGGAGGATGATGCCGAAGCTGCCATGATATTTGCGCGCGCGGCGATAGCCCTGGCTGAACACTTCGGCGAGGCGCGAAAGGTCCTGGCCCTCTTGCCGGGTCATGAACTGCGCCGCCTCGTCGCACAGCACGAAACGCGGCTTGTCGCGGGCGGAGAGGTAGAGCTCCTGCGTCACCGCGTTCACCACGACCATGACGATGACGTTGAAGAGGTCGGGAATGGATTTGAGGCGCTCGAGCTCGAGGACGACGAACTCGTCGGCCGAGATGTCGAAGGTGGAGGGCCCGTTGAAATACTGCCCGTAGATCCCCTCGCTCGCGAAATCGCGCAGGTTGAAGGCGAGCTCGCGCGCTGTCGGTATCAGATGATCGACCTTGTCGAGATCGCTGGCGGCGTCCGCCGGATAGCTGCCGAGCCATTCGCGCACGGCGTCTATCCCCTGGACCGCGCGGCCCGTCTCGATCGTCCACTGGACCGCGGACTTGATGAGGTTCCATTCCGAGGTCGAGACGCCGCGCCGGGTCGAGGCGTTGGCCATTTCAGCAACGATCGCGACCGCCATGCCGATCGCCGACTGCCGGTCGTCGCCGTCGAGCGCCAGGCCCATGTCGAAGGGATTGAGGACGAGTTCTTCCTCGCCGATGTCGATATAGCGGCCCGAGCAGAGGGTGCAGAGCTTGCGATAGCTGCCGCCAATATCGATGATCCGCACGAGCGCGCCCTGCGCATAATATTGCTGGCAAAGATTGTTGAGGAGGAAGCTCTTGCCCGCGCCTGACTCAGCCGAGACGATGAAATTATAATTGTTGATGCGAGGATCGAAGAGATCGAGCGTCACGAGCTGTCCCTTGCGGCCCGCATAGAGCAGCGCCGGGCGGCCACCGCCGCGAAAATCGGTCTGGACGGGCGCCATGAGCACGGCTGCCTTTGTGGGCATGGGCAGATGCCGATCGAGCATCCGCATCGTCGGCCGATCGGGATAGAGGCCAAACGGCAGGCTAATCGGCAGGACAATGGGGTTCAAATAGCTCTCTTCCTGCATCATCCAGGGGAGCGGTTCGCTTTCCCAGAGGCGCTTGGCGCGGGCGGCCATGTCGCGGGCATGCGCGCTGTCGCGGCCAAAGACCCAGATGGTCGGGATGACGGACACGAACCGGCTGTTTCCAGCTTCGTCCAGCACCCAGCTGATCTCCTCGATCTGCTTGCCGACCTCGATCGCAAAGCTGCCGGCGGCCTTTTGCGCCGACAATATCTGCGCGCGCTTGTGCATCTCGAAGATGCTGTGATCGAAGAGGATGCTCAAGGAGTAGAGGAAGGGGCCGCCGATCTGGTCGCTATCCTCCGCGCTCCCCCGCATACCGCCCAGCAGACGGTTGCACCGCTCGGCAGTGACCCGCCGTGCCGGCGACTTTGGCGTCAGGCAGCGCGCGACCTGATTGCCGAGATAGAGTTCGGGTCCCTCGAAGACGAGGTCGGGGCCGGCATCGATGATCTGCTTACGGACCGGACGCGCCCCGATTTCGCCGTCCTGGCCGGCGAAAATGCCCGGTGCAGGCGCAAAGACGCCGTTGAAGATGCGCCGATAGAAGGCGACGAGCGCTTGGGGGGCGAGCCTTTGGATGCCGAGCTTTGCGAGCTGCTCCTCGATCTGCCGCCGCAGATCGGCTCCCAAGGGCTTTCGTGTCTTGATCGAGAGCAGCAGGCGAAAATTGCGCATGGGGATGCCGTGCAGGGCGGCAAGGCCATTGATCCCGTCGCGCAGATAATCGCGCGTGCGGCGGGCCGACGCTTGGATCAGCGGATCGGGCCGGGTCTTGAGATCGAGAAAGGCGTCGAGCGCGTCATCAATGAGCGGATCGGCGAAGCAATGCAGCTGAATAACGGTGCCAGGCTCGAAATGGATGTTGAGGAGACCGATGAGGGCCTGGTGCACATGGGCGAAGAGATAGGCCGAGGGTATGAGCTCCCAGGCCTGGCCCCAGCCATCGTCGATGCAGAGAAACGCCTCTTCCTGCGGCACCCAGGCGACCATGGGCAGAAAGTCGGAATAGGCGTCGCGTGAGACCGTGCGGCGAAGATGGCTGAGCGTCATCCCGCCACGGTTGCCGGTGGCCATATGGGTCATGGCCGGACCGCCTGATCGACCGGCGCTACGCCGGCGTCGGATCTGTCGACCGGGTCCTTGCTCTGTTCGAGGACCGGTACGCGGGCCCCAGGGTCGAGAGGGGTCACCAGATAGTCGGCCACCACCCAGCGCGGCGTGTCGACCATGGAATAGACATAGCGCGGCATGTAGAGCCGGTCGGGTCGCTCGCGGTCGGCATAGGGCAGGATCAATGTGCGCACGCTGCGACCGGGCCGCAGCATCGGGGTCACGGGGGCGTCGATGAGGCCCTTGAGCTCGCGATAGACGCTGTCGCGATAGCCAAGATAGGGGGTTTCTTGGGGTGATGCGCCCCGTCGTGCGCGGGACCGCGATGGGCCGGCGTGCTGCCCGCCATCGAGCATCTTCTTGTCATTGGTGAGCGCCGGGTCCGATCGCGAGGGTCGGCCCGCCTGGGCATCGGCATAGGCCTGCTCGGGATGGATGCACTGGCCATGATCGCTGTTCTTGCAGCTGAATTTCTCGGGGTAAGGCGAGAGCGCCGATCCGATCGCCGTGCAGCCGGGCAGGACGGCCAGGAGGCATAGGGTGGATGCGAGGCGTCGCGCTGTCTTGGGATGAAGGGAAGGGGGCATCGCTTCATGTCTCCGCTGGATAAAGGGCTTCAGAACTGGGTGGCGGCGGTGGGCTTGATCTCGAGGGCGACGCCCTCCTGGATCACGACGACCACATCCTTGGCGGCGCCCACCTCGACGATCGGACCTGCCTGGCGCGCGAGATCGAGATAGAAGTCGGTGAGTTTCTCCGACGATTTGGAAATTCCGCCCGCGATGCCGGACTTGGCGGCATCGGCCGGATCGAACGAGCGGACCGAGCCGAGCGCGGACGTCGAGGTCTCACCGAATGTCGTCTCGACCGATTGGGACATTCCGCTCACGGTGCCGGCGATGAAGCTGCGTGCCAGCGCCGCGCCGGCCCGGGTGACGACCTTGCCGGACAGGCCCTTCTTGCCGTCGGTGTCGACGAAGAAGCCCTTGATTGGCTGATCGACCACCGACCGCTCCTTGAAATCGACGCAGGAGAGGGAGACCAGTTGCACTTCGACCCGCTCCTTGGCGAGGCTGCCGGTCGCGTTGCCGATGACGAAGCAACCCGAGAGGTTCGCCTTGACGTCATTGGGCAGGACCGCCGGCGCCTGGACCCGCGCGATCAGCGGTTCGGGGTTGCTCGTCGCGTCCCGGCTCGCGAGCGCGTCGATTCCGGTCAAAAGCCGCGCCTTCATGAAACCAGGCGGCAAATAGATCGTCCTCGACTTTTTTTTAGAGCCATCTCCAGCGGCGGACCCCGGCCCATCGGCCGGCAGGGCTATGGTCGAAGCGCTGCCGATGGCGCCGACCTGGCGTTCGACCGGCGGAGCCGGCGGCGCTGCAGGGACAGGCGCGGCCGGTGGCGGCGGCAGGCTCCCGTCGGCGCCGGCGATATCGCTGGGCGAGGGCGGTTCGGGGAAATCGGGGATGCTGCCCGGAAGCGCCTGCGGAAGCGCGCCTTCTCTGTCCGCGGCGGGGGCGCCTGCGCCGGGCGCGAGCCGTCCTTCCTCCATGGCGGTCACGCGGTCGTTGAGAAGCGTCTGGCCTTCCAATATCTTCTGAAGGTCGCCGCGCATCTTGAATTCGAGACTGTCGCCGCGAAGGCCAGCGCCCATGTCCAGGCTCGCGGCGGGGGCCTGCGGTGTCTCGTCCTGATCGGCACTGCTCGAAGCGGCATAGATGCCACCCCCGAGCGCTGCGATGCTGAGCGCGACCGCCGCCTGCTTGAGGCGCAGCTGGTGCCTCGGATCGAGGGCTTCCCAGCGCGCCTTGAAGGCGAGAAGGGCGGGGCCACGGACCTGTGTCCCGTGAGGCCTGCGTGCATCTTGCCCATGGGGGTGTCCGGCACGGCTGCGGCCCCGGCCCTTCTGCTCGCCGCCAGCTGCGGGCTCCTGATCGTCGCCGCTCACAGCCTGTCCGCCTGCCGGACCACGATCAGCCTTGCGGTCTCGCCCGATCGAAGGTCGAGGCGATCGATCGTGAGACCGAAGATGCGCGTGCCGAAGGCCGCGTCGAGGAACAGGCGTTCATCAAGAGTGACCGTCGCGTCGCTCTGAACCAGATATTCCGAGGCCGAGAGCGCGGCACCCTCGATCAAGATGTGACGGCGCTCGGAGATGCGAAGGCCAGGCGCTGCACCAAGGATGATGGGATCTGCCGCAGGGGCGCGCTCGGTGAAACTTGCGGGAACACGGTCTTGCAGGAGCGCGAGGCTCACCGAAACGGCGCGTTCTTCCTCGACCAGAGGCCCGAGCAGGCTTTCATTCGCCCGGGCGCGCTGGCTCTTGCCGGGAGCGAGCCTCACGGTCTGGGCGGGGATGTCGGTGGGTTCGGCGTAGAGCGGGTAGATGGCGCCGTTGCAGGTGACGAAGAATTCCGATGGCGTCGTCACATAGCTGCGGGTGACGGCGCCCAGATCGTCGGTCTCCTTCACCAGGAACTTGATCCACGCGTCGGCGCCTCCGCGCTCGACGGCGAGGCCCTTCTCGGCGGAAAAGCGGACATCCTCTATCTCGCCGCCGTCGCAGATGAGATGATTGACGTCGCGGTTCGAGAGCCGGATCGTGGCAGTCTGCTCTGGAAGGACGGTGATCGTCTGGGCGGATGCCGTGCCGGTCAGGACAAGGCCACAGGCCAGCATGGCCGCGCGGCGGGCTTTACTGAACTTCGCCATCGAAATTCTCCTCTGAAAGCTGGGTGAGCCAGAAGCGGCCGGCATCGACGGCAAAGCCGATGCGCAAATTACCGTGGAACTTGCGGACCACGCCGCCGATCACGCGGACCTTCTCCACGGGCACGAGGATCTCGCGGTCGGACCAGGCGACGGGCTGATCCTGGCGGATGAAGGTCGCAATCGAGAGGGTCGGGTTCTGCTCAAGCTCGTCCAGGATGCGGTTCAAACTGTCGCGCACGGCATTGTAGGCGGAGGGGTGGACGATGCTCAGCAATTCCTGGAACTGCCTGTCGGCCGAGTAAGGAGAATAGGTGCCCGAGAGCGCGACGATGTGCCGCGTCATGGTGCGAAGATAAGTCTCGGACGGCTTCGTACCGGTCACGTAGAGATCACCGCCCGCGCCGAAGGGCACGACGACCGTGCGCTGGTTCTGGCTCGACGAGTAGGTGACGACCCCAAGGACGCAGCTGATGCCGAAGAGGCCTGCGATCGCGAATTTGAGCAGCCTGTTTTCTTCGAAGAGGTTCGAAGACCCCTGGAGATACCGGTGAATGCCAAAGCTTGGCGGTTTGCCCAGCAACGGGTCTGCGGTGTCGGAGGGTTCGGCGCGGCGGAACATGGGGCGGCCTCACTCGTAAAAGCGGGTCTGGGTCGGCCCGGGATAATGGGGCAGGCGAAGAAGCCCCCAGCGCCACGCAAGGTGCGGGATGAACCCCCTTGGCTTGGTCCGCTTCCAGGGTATGAAGAGGAGAAGGGCGCCGACCAGGCACCAACCGCCAAGGCCGCCCAGGATCACGGCGACGAATATGGTCGATACCACGACGATGAATTCCTGGGCGTCGAACCAGAGGATCTGGACCGGCTTGTGCAGGAATTGCGGAAGTCTCTCGTCCACGTCCTTCTCCCTTGCTTCATACTGATCAGGCGTCCAAAAATGGAAGGGCACGATCGCCCTTCCGTCCGGGCGGCCCACCTAAAAATAGCCGCCGGATCTCATGTTCAGATGGTTCAGATCAGCATGCCGAAGGTCTTGAGGATCGAGTCCGCTTTGATGAGGCAGACTGCGGCGACGATCGTCGGGATGCCGATCATGATGTTGGAGAAGAGGCGCGAGACCCCGAACAGGAAGGCGGCGACGCCGCCCACGAAGCCGAGCGGGCCCTTCACGCCCTTGTTGACGACGATGTCGTAGATATCGAAACCAAGATCGGTTGCGACCGGCGCCTTGAAGGCGTGGGCGGCGCTCGTGACCAGCGTGGCGAGGAGCAGCGCGACGAGCGCGTCGCCGGCCGCGAAACCATATTTTCTGATCCGTTGGGGAATGTGGAGATAGCGCATGTTAGATACTCCAGGGGATGGGGAGCCGTCCAAATGGATACTTGCCGGCATCGACGAGGGATCGCTGTCGGCCCACGGCCTGACCGGATGGCTCCAGAAAGAGCCAGGCCATCGGCATTTCGGGGTGTCGAGGATGTGCCGATCGCGCCGTCGCCTGGTCGGCTGCTACCCCAATCGTACGCGCATCAAGACTGTCGGCGTCCTCGTCGCGACGATGTCCCGTCTTCAGCATCCGGATGATTTTGCCGTCCGGGCCTTCCAGGATCTCATGGGGGCTGGCGAAAACGACATCGCCATAAAAGCTAGTCTCAAAGGATTGGTTATCCAGCCGGGTCATGAGGGCCGCCTTGCGCGGTGCCCATTCGCCGGGATGATTGCCGCTCTTTGAGCGAGGTGGCGGGTGTCTGACGAGATCGAGGATTCAGCGAGCGAACGCCAATACGCCCGCTTGGTCGATGAATGGGTCACTGGAATTGGCTTACCTAGCGAGGACTATGGAACCCATTCCCTGCGGCGGACCAAGGCATCGATCATATACAAGGCGACCGGCAATCTTCGCGCTGTCCAAATCTTGCTCGGGCACACGAAAATAGAAAGCACGGTGCGATACCTTGGAGTTGATGTGGAGGATGCCTTAACTTTAGCAGAAGGGACAGAGATTTAAGGCCGGCTGGCTCCTCGCGCCGACGAGGAGCCAGTCATTTAAGTGCGAAGCGGTTTCTTCCGGCGAGGTAGACGTAGAATTTGGCTGTGTGGCCGCTATGCTGCAACGCTGATGTTCGTTGGGGGATATATGAAGGCCTTTGTTGCTGCTCTTTTCGCAGCGAGCGCGTTTTCGTGCATTGCGTCCGCTGAGGACAAGCCGATTATTGCTCCCCCGCCTTCCTGGGTGAAGCCGACATCCGTGCCCGCCTCACCGGATTCGGATGACCAATCTCCGATTCGCATATTGCTGTCCGACCAGCAAATTCACTTAGAACGCGGCAAGGAGATCGTTTATTCCAACATCGCCATAAAAATTCAGACGCCTCAGGGGCTGGCGGCTGGCAACCTGTCCTTTCCTTGGCGTCCGGACACCGATGTCCTGACTGTACACAAGTTACACATCCGCCGCGGCAGTGAGGTCATTGATGTCCTCGCGGCAGGCCAGACCTTCACAGTGGTCCGACGCGAACAAAATCTTGAAAGCGCCACGCTCGACGGCGTACTGACAGCGAACATCCAGCCGGAAGGCCTGCAGGTGGGCGACATCATCGAGTTTGCGATGTCTCTGTCATCGAGTGACCCGACATTGCAGGGCCATGTCGAACAGATCGCGGGAAACTGGAACGGCTTGGCTGTCGATCGAGCGCATCTTAAGATTCAGTGGCCCGCATCCCTCCCGGTGCGGCTACGGTCGACCGGATCGCTTCCAGAGCTTAAAGTGAGGAAATCTGGCGACACCTCGATAGCAGAACTTTTGCTGGACAAGGTGGAGCCGGTCATTCCCCCCAAAGGTGCCCCGCTTCGGTATCAGATCGGCCGCTTGGTAGAGGCAACAGACTATGCCTCGTGGGCCGACATCGGCAATCTCATGGCTCCATTATACGACAAAGCCGCCACTCTTTCTGCCGAAGGATCATTACGTACCGAACTGGATCGTATTAAAAACCTGTCTACCGACCCCAAAATTCGCGCGCAAGCCGCACTTGCTCTCGTTCAAGATCGGGTACGGTATGTTGCTCTGACCATGGGCGCTGGTGGCTATGTACCGGCAAATGCAGAAACGACATGGTCTCGCCGATATGGTGATTGCAAAGGGAAGACGGCTCTCCTTCTCGCCCTGCTGCATGCCCTGGATATCCCCGCTGAGCCTGTCGCCGTCAGCACTACTTTCGGAGATGGACTCGATGCGCGATTGCCCATCGTCGGACTATTCAATCATGTCATCGTCCGGGCAACAGTAGCCGGTCAGGCATATTGGATGGATGGAACCAGGATCGGGGATACCGCTTTAGACAGGCTTGAGGTGCCGAGTTTTGGCTGGGGGTTGCCGCTGGTTGCCAAGGGAGCGGCACTCACCCGGATGCTGCCCGACCCGTTGAGTACGCCGACCCGCGATACATCCATCCGCATCGATGCAAGCGCGGGAATATCTGCTCCAGCTCCAACGACTATTGAAACGATCGTGCGTGGTGATGAAGCCATTTCGATCAATACAGGACTCGCCAATCTAGCGACCGCTGCGCGTGATCAAGCGCTGAAGGCCTATTGGAAAAATCAGTACGACTTCATTGAGGTCAAATCGTCGAGCGCCCGCTTCGATGCGAGTACCGGAGAGCAGCGCCTGACCATGGAAGGCACCGCCAAACTCGACTGGGCGAATGGCAACTATCAGACCGATGGCACGAATGTAGGCTATCGCGCCGATTTCACCCGTGACCCTGGAACAGACAAGGACGCGCCTTTTGCCGTTCCTTACCCGTATTTCACGCGGGTGCGCGAAACGATCATACTTCCAAAAGCAGTTGGTGACTTCAAGCTCGGTACAAACATGGAAGTCGATCAGAAGGCCGGAGGAATAGAGTATCGACGGCACGCCACGATTGAAAATGGCATATTTGTGATCGAGAAGACCGAACGCAGCGTCATTCCAGAATTTCCAGCCAAGGATGCTCAGGCAGAGCAAGCCGCGCTACGTACCCTGGCGGACAAGAATGCAACCTTACGCATGCCTGCCAGCTATGCTTACACTGGTAAGGATGTAGCCGCAGTTCGCGCCGAAGTTCCCACAACCTCGTCAGGCTATGTGAGCCGCGCAAAGGCATTCATCAACCGCGGCATGCGCAAAGAAGCCCTTCTTGATTATGATAAGGCCGTCGAACTTGATCCAGGTAATGTCTACGCATGGTCTAACCGGGGCATCACTCGCATTCAGGTAGGTGACCTCGTCGGCGCTAGGGCCGATCTTGTGAAGTCAGAAGCCATCGATCCCGAGTTTGTTCAGAATTTTATCGGACAGGGCATGCTTGCTGATGCAGAAAAGCATCCCGATGCGGCCATTGACGCTTACACAAGGGCGTTGGCGAAAGAACCCGACAATGACTATGCGCTTGAGCATCGCGCCCGCGCTTATCAAGCTGTTGGCAACGCCGACAAAGCGCTGGCCGATTTTTCCACGGCCATTGAAAAAGACAAAGAGGACGCCGGTGGTTATGTCACTCGGGGGAATTACTATCTCGACATTCAACGGTATGATGAGGCCATAGCGGATTTCAATCGAGCCAGCGCTATCGATCCCACCAATGAATGGGCCATGGCCAACCGTGCAATGGCACATGTCTGGAAACAGGATCGTGACGCAGCGATGAAGGATTTGGAGGCGGCAGCCAAGATCAATCCTCAAAATCCTCTCATATTGCGCGCGCGCGGCCTGCTGGCGCAGCAAAAGGGCGATGCGCCAGCCGCGATCAGTGCCTTTTCGGAATCTCTGAAAGCGGAACCAGAAAGCGGTTTCGCCCTGGGGCATCGAGCACAAGCGAACATGATGGCTGGCAACCAGGATGCCGCCCTGACCGATGCGGCCGAAGCTCTCAAGTTGCAGCCTGACTGGACTGACCTCTACCTACTGCGCGCCAACATTTATCGTCGGCGAGGGGACCTCACAGCCACCGCACTGGAAGCAGATCGGGCCATCTCGAATAATCCAAAAGATGCGCAGGCCTATGTGGTGGCGGCGAACATATACAGCGCCACCAACAGGGATGCGGACGCGATGAAGGCGTTTGACCGCGCCATTGCCATCAAGCCTGAGGCCTATATCTACCTAAACCGCAGTCTTCGTCGTCCAAAAAAGGATTTGGCGGGAAGGCACGCCGACATCGATGCTGCGCTGAAACTTGATCCCAGACATGCTGAAACGCTGTCAGCAAAAGCGCAATTGCAGCAGGAGGAAAACAATCTCAGTGGAGCAATCGAGACTTATACAGATGCGTTAGCCAATTCGCCAAAGGATAGCTCATTGCTTGTCAGCCGTGGCATTACCTATGCACGTTCAGGGGATACCAAGCGCGCGGAGGTTGACTTTTCCGATGCTAGGAAAAATGCATCTGATCCAGTAATTTTCAATAATATGTGCTGGTCCAAGGCGACGGCTGGCGTTTCCCTCGAGTCTGGGCTGTCTGATTGTAACGAAGCATTAAAGGGACGACCGGACGAGGCGAGCTTCCTTGATAGTCGCGGACTTGTTCTGCTCCGGTTGGGGCGCAACGAGGAGGCACTTGCCGATTACGATCGTGCGCTGGCGAAAAATTCAAATATTCCTTCTTCCCTGATGGGACGGTCAATTGTCTGGGCTCGGAAGGGGAATCCGTCAAAAGCGAGAGTCGATGAGGATGCAGCGCTGAAGAATGCTCCTGAGATCAAGGCGGATTTTGAACGATATGGTGTTGTACCATGATAGCGTGAGCTTTTAGTCATATCGGAGCCGATCTCTGTTGTCGTGGGTTGGCGGTTTGAAGCCGGCCAGTTTTGCAGGCGGTACATTTAAAAGCGGTCGGTCAGGACCTGAGCATCAAAAATCTGCGACTGAATGTCCTATAAGGGTCGAAATGGGCTTGAGAATTGGCGCGGATTGCTCCGCACCAACTCCTCCTATGTGATCAGGCCGCGTCGACCAGCACGATCTCGCTATCCTCGATCGCGGTGACGCGGATCACGTCGAGGTCGCTGATCGCGGCGCCATCGCGGGCGTTGACGCGGACATCGTCGATCTGGATCGCGCCGGTGGCGGGCACCAGATAGGCCTTGCGGTCGCGGCCGACCGGATATTCGGCGCTTTCGCCTGCCTTCAGCGTCGCCGCGACGATGCGGGCATCGGTACGGATCGGCAGGGCGTCATTGTCATTCTCATAGCCCGACGCCAGCGTCACGAAATGGCCGGTGCGCTCGCCCTTCGGAATGATCTGCCCCCACCGAGTGGACCGGTTGGTTTGTTAGTGGATTATGCTCGCCGCCGCCATATCCGGGTGGAGGTGGAGCGAAGCGGAACCGGAGGCCGGATATGGCGGTGAGGCCGTTTCAGGTGCCGGTGGTCGGTAGCCAAGGCTGCTGTGCGGGCGGACGGTGTTGTAATGCCGCCGCCACGCTTCGATGAGCACCTTGGCCTCGGCGAGGCTGTAGAAGATCTCACCATTTAGTAGCTCGTCGCGAAGCGACCTGTTGAAGCTTTCGTTATAGCCATTCTCCCATGGTGATCCCGGTGTGATGTAGAGCGTCTTCACGCCGATCTGTCCCAGCCATTGCTGGACGGCGGTCGCGATAAATTCGCTGCCATTATCGGACCGTATATGTGCCGGAGGGCCGCGCGAGATGAACAGGTCGGCTAAGGCCGCCAGAACATCCTCGTGCTTGAGCTGACGCGCCACGACGAGCGCTAGGCACTCCCGGCTGGCCTCGTCGATGATGGTCAGGATGCGGAACTTGCGGCCATCATGCGTGCGCCCTTCGACGAAGTCGTAGGCCCATACATGTCCCGGATATTCCGGCCGCAGGCGGAAGCAGGATCCGTCATTGAGCCATAGACGCCCGCGCTTTGGCTGGCGCTGCGGAACCTTCAGCCCCTCACGCCGCCAGATCCGTTCGACCCGCTTATGGTTCACCGTCCAACCCGCATGGCACAGCAACGCCGTCACCCGGCGGTAGCCGTATCCACCATATTGGGGAGTATCAGGATTTCCGTGTGCGGGCGGGCATAATGGGTAAAAAGGAGTCCCACTATGTCCCGACGCAAAGAACCCGTAATACCGAACGAGTTGCTCGATCAGCTTTTGGCGGGCGGAGCTGCCAGCGCCGCTTTTGATCAGGGTGGTCTGCTGGATTCGCTCAAGAAGGCGTTGACCGAGCGGGCGTTGAACGCCGAGATGGATCACCATCTTGCTGGCGAGGACAGTACAGGTAACACGCGCAACGGCTATGGCCGGAAGACCGTGATGACCCAGACCGGCAAGCTGGAGATCAATGTCCCGCGCGACCGTCAGTCGAGCTTCGACCCTCAGCTGATCGCCAAGTATCAACGGCGCTTCCCCGGCTTCGATGACAAGATCATTTCGATGTATGCGCGGGGCATGAGTACCCGCGAGATCACCGGGCATCTGCGCGATCTGTATGGTATCGACGTATCGCCAGACCTGATCAGCACGGTGACCGACGCCGTGCTCGACGAGGTGGCCACCTGGCAGCAGCGGCCTCTGGATGCGATCTATCCGCTGGTCTTCTTCGATGCTCTCCGGGTCAAGATCCGAGATGAGGGGATGATCCGCAACAAAGCCATCCACATCGCCCTGGGCGTTCGCGCCGATGGCGCCAAGGAGGTGCTGGGCCTGTGGCTCGAGCAGAATGAAGGCGCCAAGTTCTGGCTGCGGGTGATGAACGAGCTCAGGAACCGCGGCACGGAGGATATCCTGCTCGCCGTTGTCGATGGCCTCAAGGGCTTCCCGGAGGCGATCACCGCCGTGTTCCCTGAAGCGATCGTGCAGACATGCATCGTCCATTTACTACGCAACTCCATGGACTTTGTCTCATGGAAGGACCGCAAGGGCCTGGCGACAGCGCTCAAGGAGATTTACCGCGCACCCAGCGCCGATGCGGCCGAACAGGCGCTGACCGCGTTCGAGGCTGGCCCCTGGGGCACGCGCTACCCCGCCATCGGCCAGAGCTGGCGGCGCGCCTGGGCAGAGGTGATCCCGTTTTTTGCGTTCCCTGACGAGGTCCGCCGGATCATCTACACCACAAACGCAATCGAGGCCCTGAACTCCAAGCTGCGCCGCGCCGTCAGGGCCAGAGGCCACTTCCCAAGCGATGAGGCCGCAACCAAGCTGCTCTATCTGATCTTGAATAGGTCGGAGAAAGAGTGGAAAATGCCGCCACGTGAGTGGTCCATGGCAAAAGCCCAGTTCGCCGTAATCTTCGGTGAACGCTTCATCCGAGCCATGGCGGCATAATGTTCAACCGCCCGCCCACACACGGAAATCCTGACAGTCCCCCATATTGCTTTGCCAGTGCGATGATGTCCTCGGTTAGCGCCTGTTCTTCATCTGCCCCGCGCGGGACCTTGCGCTGTGTCGATCGATGCTGACCCAGCACCCGGCATATCCGTCGCTCGGATACCGGAAACTCTCGTCGCACATGATCAATGCAGCGTCGCCGCCGCGCGGGGCTTAGAAGTTTCCCTTTGCCGCCTCCTGGAGGATCAGCTTATCCAGGGTCAGATCGGAAATCGCACGGCGAAGCCGCTGGTTCTCCTTCTCCAGATCCTTCATCCGCCGCGCTTGGTTGGTCTTCAGGCCGCCATACTCCTTCCGCCAGCGATAGTAGGTCTGTTCGCTAACCGCGATCCGGCGGCAAGATTCGGCCGTGCTCGATCCCTGTGCCAGCACAATCTCAACTTCACGCAGCTTGCCGATAATCTCTTCCGGCTTGTGCTTCTTGCTCGGCATTCGTCGTCCCTTTCGTGGTCCAGACTATCATAGTCTCTGGGCCACTCAGCGGGGGGCAGATCAAATGCATCGATGCAATGCCAACCGTCGATCATTTGCGGACCGGTCGACTGTAAAGCAGCTTGACCAGAAGCGGACAGGCAACTCGTGACCTGGGAGCGGCTTTTCGGATTTCCAACTCAAAGCGTCATTGATCCGCATTCAGTTGAAATATGAGTTATAGCAGGATGCGAGCGAGGGGTTCTTGCGGACCCATTCTCTCATCCGATGTCGTCTCTCATCCATCGTTGTGCTTGAAGAGAAAATTGGCGGTGGACAAGCTCTGATCCTTACGCACCGTCGTCCCTCATGCGCCATACAAGACGATCGCTTTTCGCTGAAAAGCACTTGAGGGGGCCGCCCACTCCTGTGGACGGTAACTGGTTCTGCCCACGCCTGCGATGCGAAGACACACACCAGTGCGGTGACCGTTGTTCGACGCATAAACTTCGCTCCGTAATTCGGGCACGATTATCTAGCGGTAGCGTTATTATAATGTGACCGCCTTCCCGTCTGCTTAAGCGATCTTTTGTTATAAACGGACTGCCGCCTACCACCCAGTGGGGCATGTCGCAAAATTGCGGGCTGGCCGAACCCGACCGAGTATCGGACGTTTAGGCTGATGTTTCGCCAAATACCGTCCGTCGCCTGACCAGCCACCGCCATGCGACATTTCCCCTGCTCGTGCGTTGTGCGCGCATAATCAGGAGGATGGACATGAAACGGGTTTTTCACATCGCCGCGCTGCTTGCCACAGCGGTAACCTGCGGGCACGCACCGCTGATGGCGCAGACCGCTGCGGACGAACGCAGGTTCGATGATGCTCAGGCACGCTTCGACCGGGAGCTTCAAGTATTTCAGGACGAGTATCGCCGTTACCAAGACGCCCGTTCGCGCGGCGGGCCCGTGCGTAGCGGCCGTGGTGCATATTACGATGACGAGCGCGACGAGAATGGATATGATGCGGCTCGCTATTATCGGGCAAACCCCAACTATCGGGAAAGGGTGTTGTCGAACGACGACCGCGTGTATCGCGGAATGGATGGCCGATACTATTGCAAGCGCAACGATGGCACCACAGGCTTGATCGTGGGAGGCGCGGCCGGCGGCGTCCTTGGCAACGTGATAGATGGCGGCCGCAGTCGAACTGTCGGCACGCTGCTGGGCGCGGCTGCGGGAGCTTTGGCAGGCCGAGCGATCGAACAGCAAAACAAAGAGATACGCTGCCGCTGATCGTTACCTATACGCAAGAGTCTGCAATGATGCATGCCGATCCGCATGACCTCCAGCGCTTCCTCGACGCACAGAAGAGCACCTACGCCACCGCCCTCGACGAGCTTCGCCGGGGGCGGAAATGCAGCCACTGGATGTGGTTCGTCTTTCCGCAGATCGCCGGCCTAGGCCGCAGCCCGACAGCGCAGCATTATGCAATCACGTCGCTGGACGAGGCCCGCGCCTATCTCGCGCACCCGACACTAGGTAGCCGCCTGTACGAATCCGTCCAGGCGCTGCAGGAACTCCCGCAGTGCAACAGCGCGGTTGGCGTGCTCGGCGATACCGACGCCATGAAGCTGCGGTCGTCGCTGACCCTATTCGAGGCGGCGGGCGGCCGCACCTTGTTCAGCGCGGCGTTGGAGCGGTGGTTTGGCGGCATGCGGGACGAAGCGACCCTGCGCCTGCTGTCACGAGGGCCTGCGAAGCCGACCGTTGGTCAATAGTAACCCCATCCCGCATGCCCGCCCGGTAGATAGGATCAATCAGGGCGGGAGTCGGCCCGGTCCTTCGCGGGATAATCCTCCGGCTTTACGGTGCCCACGTTCGGTCTGTCATCCACGTCCTCCTGCGGATTGCCGCCGCGCGTGCGCGGATCGAGATCGTCTGCGTTCGGCTGCACGCCGCCCGCTGGCCCGCGCCTGGGCATTTCGTCGTTCTGACCGGCTGTCGGGTCGAAGCCGTTTTCTTTGCTAGGCATAGTGTGTCTCCGCTCATGATAGGGCCGCGATAGCGCGGCCCGCGCTAAAAGCCTTCTTCGCCCTGATGATCCCCATGTCCGGTGGCACGAAGCGCCTCGCGGTCGCGTTTGGCGCGGCGCTGCGCCGCGTCGATCAGGTCTCGCTCCTTGCCCGTTGGCGCCGCGTCATGCGGTCCCGGCGCAGCGCGCTCGTATACGCCGGGCTCAGCGGGCCGCTCCTCAGCTTCCGGGTTTTGCCCTAACCGCTTCTCTTCCATGACGCTCTCCTGATCGGGATATATGGGCCAACGGCGGAAGGAAGCGCCTGTTCCACGTTCAAGACATGATGGTAGGTTCGGCAGGTAATTCTAGCTCACGATCTGGCCAGTTGGACACGCGATCACTGGTCCACATCCAACGATCACAATATGGTGCCCGGCATGACCAATGCACCCACCACAACCCTCACCTTCGACGGTATCACCCTCGACGCCGACCGCGTCTGCGGCAACCCGGACGGATACGACCGCATCACCGCCAGCGATCCCGACACCGGCCAGCAGCTGATCGAGATCAGCTGGCACCGCGACACGCGCTGGCTTGGCCTAAGGCTGCACAGCGACCGGCTGTGGTCGTTCGAGGCCGTAAAACAGATGCACCAGCTGGGCATTGACGCGCTGTCGTGGGAGGAGGGAGAAATTGGGACCTGAAGGGGCGGGTAGTCCAAGCTGCTCGCCGAGCGCTCTCGATCGAGCAGCCTTGGTCAGGATTATCAAACCACTTTGGCTTGGTTTGTGAAGGGTTTCGGGCGCTTGCGTACGAAAGCCTCCAGTGCAGGAACCCGCGGGCCCCACGTGCCGGTCTATGGGTAAAAAGGCTTTGGGATGGTCCTGGCGGGTAAGCGCTGTTGATCCAGAAGTGCCGCTGCTGGTCCGATCAACGTGATTTCGTGCGGCGTCAGATTGCTAGGTGCGTTTGTGTTGCTGGCCGGTGTGCCCTGGGCCCGGCGTAATTCTGTGATGGGCATGCACTGGGTCATCGGCCAGGACACCATGGGCGCGACCGTCATGTAGGGCGAGCCATGCCGGATCATGGCGCATGTCTCCGGGCGTGTGAGGCTGGCGTTGGTGGTGCGCGCGGTTGATACCAGCGGACGAAGGTTTCGACGATAGTCATATGCCCGCCGCAACATGGGCATGGCGGGCGATGATCGGGCAACTCGTCGGGTTCGGGTTCCTCGATCGGCGCAGCAACGCCCAGTAGCCTGCGGGCGAGCGCCATGGCCTCCTTGTGCGTCGAACTGGCGAGCAGGCCGTAATGCCGGATGCGGTGGAAGCCGCGCGGCAGGACGTGGATCAGGAAGCGGCGGATGAACTCGTCGGTCGCCAGCGTCATGACCTGCTGGCGTTCAGCACTATCGCGGCGATAATCCTTGTACCGGAATGTCACTCCGGCCTCGTCGAAGCCGATGAGGCGCCGGTTCGAGATGGCAACGCGGTGGGTGTAGCGCGAGAGATAGGCCAGCACTGCCTGCGGTCCGGCAAAGGGTGGCTTGGCGTAGACCACCCAGCGCTTCTTCCGGATCGGCGACAGATGCCGCAGGAAGGCCTTACGCGAGTCCAGGTCGGCCAAGGCGTTGAAGAAAGCCAGCCTGCCAGCGTCGAACAACGCCAGCAGGCGTGTGAGGAACAGCCGGCGGAACAGCGCGCCCAACACGCGCACTGGTAACAGGAAGGCAGGGCGAGATGAGACCCAATGCGTGCCGTCGAGCGCGATGCCACCGCCGGGTACGATCATGTGCACATGCGGGTGGTGGGTCAGTGCCGATCCCCACGTGTGCAGCACGGCGGTGATCCCGATCCGCGCGCCGAGGTGCTTGGGATCGGCGGCGATGGTCAGCATGGTATCCGCAGCTGTGCGGAACAGCAGATCATAGACCACCGCTTTGTTCTGCCACGCGATATCCGCGATCTCGGCGGGCACGGTAAACACGACGTGGAAGTAGCCGATCGGCAACAGGTCGGCCTCGCGCGCGGCCAGCCAGGTGCGCGCGGCGGCGCCCTGACACTTGGGGCAGTGCCGGTTGCGGCACGAGTTGTAGGCGATACGCCAGTGCCCGCAGTCGTCACAGGCCTCGACGTGACCGCCCAACGCGGCGGTGCGGCAGTTCTCGATGGCCGTCATGACCTTGAGCTGGCCAAGGCTCAGATGCCCGGCATGGGCCGTGCGATAGGCCGGCCCACTGCTCCGGAAGATATCGGCGACCTCGAGTGAGATACGCACCGGCTCAACCGGGAGGTGCCCTGCCTTCCATCACGGCCACGATCTGGTCGAGCGGGCTGGCCACCGCCCGCATCGTCTTGCTGGAGACCTGGGTATAGATGCCGGTCGTGTTGATGTTCACATGTCCCAGCAGGACCTGGATAACCCGGATATCGACGCCCTGTTCGAGCAGGTGAGTGGCGAACGAATGCCGCAACGTGTGCGGGCTTACCCGCTTGTGGATCTCGGCGCGCTCGGCCGCTTCCTGCACGACGCGATGCAACTGGCGCGCTGAGACCGGATCCGTGCCGCTGCGCCCAGGGAACAACCAGCCATGGGGCAACATCGTCCCGCGCCGCTTGCCTTCGCGCCACCATTGACGGAGCAAGTCCAGCAGATGCGGTGAGAGCATGGCATTGCGATCCTTGCGTCCCTTGCCCTGTTCGACGCGGATAAGCATCCGGGTGCTATCGATATCATCGACCTTGAGGTGGGCGACCTCCGAGACCCGCAGGCCCGCGCCATAGGCCACGCTGAGGGCTGCCTTGTACTTTATGCCTGGCGCCGCCTCGAGCAGCCGCGCTGTCTCCTCGACGCTCAAAACCACCCGCAGCTTGGGTGTGAAGCGAACGACGACCAGCCCTAGCGCCATCTCCGGCCGCCTGAGGGTTATCCCGAAGAGGAACCGCAGTGCCGACACGGCCCCATTGATCGTGGCCGGCCCCACGGCGCGCTCGTGCTGGTCGACCTGATAACGCCGGAGGTCTTCCACCGTAGCCGTGTCCGGGGGGCGGCCGAGAAACGCGGCGAAGTTCCGGACATGTCGGATATAGTCATTCTGCGTGTGCGTCCCGAAGCCACGCATCTTCATGTCCTGCAACATCCGCTCACGCAGCGAATGGGTTGGGATCGCGGTCGTCATAGTATCCATGGTGAGTTCCTCTCCGTTGAAGGAACTCCACGGTCGCAAGGCGACATAGCCGCCCGCAAAGCCTGAACAATACTACGCTACCTCACCCCAAGCGACTCTCCCGCGGAGCGGGTTCGTGCTCTGGTCGACAGCCGCTGGAATAGCTGACGGTCTGCCCCTAGGGAGCGCAAATTGGCCGCTGGGCGTCTGATTAGGATCGATCACAGGAAGGCATCTTAAAAGGTCAGGTCTGGCATTTGACGCTGCCATGACTGCCGGTGCCGACCGTTCCCATTAACGGGCCAAACGATCGGCACCCTTATTTCCGCTTCAGGCCGAGCGCTCACGGCCTGGACTTGGATAAGTATTAACCTCGCTGTCGGGACATTATGCGTTAGTTCAGCGATTTCGCCATTAACCGCTCCAGCCGCTCAGCAAAAGCGCGAGGATCAGCGGGTGGCTGACCTTCTGCGATACGCGCTTCGTCAAGCAGCAGGAAGGCAAGGTCAGCTCGCTCCTCATCGCTCGCTCGGGTCTGGCCGAGCTTGGCGATCAGCGCATGGACGGCATTGACTTCCAGCACCGGCTTCGCCCGCTCGGGCGCCTGTCCGGCCGCTGCCAGCATCCGTTCGAGTTGCAGGTCCATCGCGCTCTCCGACGCGACGATGCAGACGGCGCTGGTCGTCAACCGGTCGGAAACCCGGACATCGGACACCTGTTCGGCCAGGGCTTCCTTGGCAAAGCTGATGAAGCTGCTCACATCCTCGCTTGGCGCGTCCGTCGCTGCGCTGCCTTCAGCCAGAGGGATCAGGCTGAGGTCGGTCGCGCCTTGGGTCACCGACTTGAATGGCTTGCCGTCATAATCCACACCAACGGTCGTCCAGAAGCTGTCGACCTGGTCGGGAAGCAACAGAACCTCGATCCCACGCGCCTTGAAACCCTCGAGCTGCGGCGATTGAGCGATGCGATCGAGATCGGTCCCGGTCGCATAATAGATCGCGGTCTGGTTGTCCTTGAGGGAAGTCGCATAGTCCTTGAGCGAGCGCCACTCGCCGTTCGACGTGCTGGTCTTGAACCGGGCAAGGCCCAGCAACTGCGTGCGCCGCTCGAAATCCTCATAGAGGCCTTCCTTGAGCACCGCCCCAAAATTCTCCCAGATCGCAACATAGCATTCGGCATCGCTGGTTGCGATCTTTTCCAGTTCCGACAGGATACGGTTGCTCACGCCCTTCTGGATAGCGGACAAGACCGGGCTGTCCTGGATCATCTCACGCGACATGTTGAGCGGCAGGTCGGCGGAGTCCACAAGACCCCGCACGAAGCGCAGGTAGCGAGGCAGGATTTCCGCCTCGTCGGTGATGAAGACGCGGCGGACATAGAGCTTGATCCGACCCTTGCGGTCGGGGTCGAACAGGTCGAACGGCTTGGTTTCGGGGATGAAGGTCAGCACAGAATATTCGTGGCGCCCCTCCGCGCGATAGTGGAGCGTCAGCGCCGGCTTGTCGAATTGGCCCGCGACGCTGCGGTAGAAGTCGGCATAATCCTCTTCGCTGATATCCGATTTCGCCTTGGTCCAGAGCGCCGCCCCATCAGCGACCTGGCGCTCTTCCTCCTCGCTGCCCACCTCTCTGATGAAGATGGGCACGGGGACATGGCCCGACTGCGCCTTCACGATCCGCTCGACCGTGTAACGCTCGGCATAGGTCTTTGCATCATCCAGCAGATGGAGAGTCACCCGGGTGCCGCGCGCTGGCGCCTCCGCGGTGTCGACTGGCGCGATCGTGTATGTTCCGAGGCCATCCGACGACCATCTGGCGGCCTCATCAGTTCCCGCACGCCGCGACACGACATCGACATTCCCCGCCACCATGAAAGCGGAATAGAAGCCGACGCCGAACTGGCCGATCAATTGCTGGCCCTCACCATTCTTGTCAGCGGTCAGCTTCTCCATAAAGGCCTTGGTACCCGACCGCGCGATGGTGCCCAGCGTCTCCCCCATGTCGGCGGCGCTCATGCCGATACCATTGTCCTCGACGACGATTGTCCCAGCTTCCTTGTCGAGCGCCAGCGTGATGCGCGGCTGCGGATCGTCGCCGAACAGGGCCGGATCGGAAATTGCCTCATAGCGCAGTTTCTCGCACGCGTCGGCGGCGTTGGAGATCAGTTCGCGCAGGAACACGTCCTTGTCGGAATAAACCGAGTGCACCATCATGTGCAGCAACTTGGAAACATCCGCCTCGAAGGCATGCGTTTCAGGGGCGCTCACGGTGTCGGTCGTCATGGGTCTTCGCTCTCTCATATGGCAGACTGTGCGACGGTCAGATGGATCGAATGCGATTTCCATTCAAGAGGTGAGCTTGAAAGCACCGCCCTTCTTAGCCCTGCCTGTCAAAAGCGGTGCCAAACAGAATTTCGTCGCAACCTTTGTTTCACAGCAACCCTGCGCAGGGATTTCTCGATCTCACCGCCACAATAAGCATCGCCTTGTTCCTTGATTGACGCCTTATTCAGTCGCGCCAGGGCAGGCTTACTTTGCAACCGCCTCGACATGGACGCGATGTGCGGCGCTGCCTCGACCAAGGTGTTGGCGATGGTGGAGAAGCGATCCGCCATCGTGGTCCATGTCGAGATTGCGATATCGGCCACGTCTGTGCTGTCCGTTACAATCAGATATTCCGTCTCTTTCCTCAAACCATGGCGTGCGCCAGGCGCTTCCCAGATCGCCATCAGCCGCGTTGCGCCATCTCACGGAGGGGAAACGCAAAAAAATCGGACCGACCGCAGCTGGGGATCAAAAACTTCTGGCTGAACGGCCGGTAAGGGTCGCCAGCGGCCGATGCTCATCATGCTTTGGTAAGTCCGCCCTTAGGGGTGGGACGTTGTGCAACCTGCTGATTGGATGAATGGCGGGGCCGTCACGGTCTGATGTAACGGGCACGTGGGCGTATAAGCTGGCCGCTTGCATTTTGCTCTATGGCATGGGCGAGCCATCCCGCGGACCGGGCGGCGGCGAACAGCGCAAAGGGTGCATCACTAGGCAGTCCGCAGGCAATGCCTGCGGCCGTCAGAGCAAAGTCGATATTTGGCGCTAGACCAGCCTGATCCCAGGCCACCTCCTTAATCTGCCGGAGAGCGTCAGGTATGTCGATCCGACCCAGAACGGCGTCCGCCCGTATGTCTCCTTGAGGGTAAAGGGGATGGCCAAAGCCCGGTAACGTCCCGCCATCAGCCAAGCGCAACGCGACTGTGGCAGAAGGCCCGCTTTTCTCTGAGTCCTCGAGCAGGTTTCTGACCTCTTTACCCATGCCGCCATGCCGCGGCCCGGATAGCGCGGCGAGTCCCGACAAGAGAGCGGCGGCCAGCGATGCGCCGGTCGACGCCGTCACCCGCGCCGCGAAAGTGGAGGCGTTCAACTCATGGTCGGCCAGAAGTACCAGAATCCGGCGGATGACGTCACACGCCGGGTTGGCTCGCTCCACGCCCCAAGCCTTGGCCAAGCGCAGGTGGATCGGCCGATGACCGCTCTCACCGACAATGGCATCGGCAACGAGATTGAGGAGCTGCCCTGCCTCCTCCGCTAGCGCCGAAACGGTTGCGCCCCTGGCCATGGGTGCCTCGGCCGTTCGGATTGCCAGCGTCTGGAACAGGCGCTCGTTCAGGGTAGCACCCGTTGGGAGAGGCAGTGGCACGACTCTCCTCAATTTCGTCAGATCAGCTCCGATGAGGATACTCGCCACCCCCTCAAGAGTGACGCCTTCAGATAGTTCCACGGCATCGAGCCCACGATAGTAGAAGCGCCCGTCGCGCACGGTTGTGATCGCCGATTGGAGCACAGGCTCTCCCCAGGCGATCGCAGCGACCGCGACGTCAGCCAGCTTGCGGCTGCGCCCCTGCCGTGTGGCCAGCGCATCGACGTCCATGCGACGGTAGAGGCTACGGCGCGCATCGGCAGGATCTGCAACCGCTCGCACCAGTTTCCGGCTCGCATAGGCATAGAGCGTCTGAGCGCGAACCCCCAGCAGGCAGCACGCTTCCGCAGCGTTGATCCAGTCGTCATCCTTCATGTTGATTATCTTTATCAAGATTGACCTGGGGCGGTCCAGAGCGGTCTATCGCACCTGCTGCTATGGCAGAGTTTCCTTTCACGGACCTTAGATATGACCCACATGAGTGAACCTCTATCCGCACTCGACATCCCGCCCAGAGCGAAGCTGTCGAACTACCCACCAGTCTTCGCCGCACGCATGGTGGGACGGACCAAGCGCCAGTTGGGCGAGGCGTTCGGACTGACGCGCTTCGGCGTCAATCTGGTTGAACTGGCGCCTGGCGCGCGTTCCGCCTTGCTGCACCGGCACAACCAGCAACAGGAGTTCGTGTTCGTGCTGACGGGACGGCCTGTGCTACTCCTGAACAAGGACGAGCGTGTGCTGGAGCCTGGCATGTGTGTGGGCTTCCTTCCGACTGGACCGGCGCATTGCCTCGTCAATCGCTCCGACGCGCCCGTCCGCTACCTCGAGATGGGCGACCGTGATCCCGAGGATGGCGCCAGCTATCCCGATGACGATCTGGTTGCCGAGTGGAATGAGGGCGGTTGGCGCTTCGTCCATCGTGACGGAACACCCTGGTGAGCGCCGCGCTGTCCCATATTGTGCTAGGCACCAATCGGATGGCGAAGGCCGAGAGCTTCTACACGCCGGTCCTGGCGATGCTCGGGTGGCGTCGCCGCTTTAGCGAGGGTTCGCCCGACAAGCTGCTATGGCAGCCGCCGACCGGTGCGCGACCGCTGTTCGGCGTCATGCAACCCTTCGACGGTGCACCCCACTCGGTCGGCAACGGCGCAATGGTGGCATTGACCGCACCCGACCGGAATACGGTGGATGCGGCCTACGATCTTGCACTCTCGCTGGGCGGAGGCTGCGAGGGGCCGGCGGGGCTGCGTCCCCATTACCATCCGCACTACTACGGAGCTTATTTCCGCGACCTTGACGGCAACAAAATCGGTGTGGTCTGTCATAAAGGCGACCTTGTCCCGGCTGAGGTCGCGCTGTCGCAAACGGCCATGATCGAAAGCGCGCGGGCGTGGATCGCCGCCTGGAACCGTCGCGATGTCGGGGCCGTGCTCTCCAGCTTTCACCCGAATGCACGTTTCCGCAGTCCCGTAGCGGAGAAGACGACCGGTTCAGCGGAGATCGTAGGTGTAGATGCGCTGCGCGACTACTGGATGCGCGCGATTGCCGGCATCGAAACGCTGCAGTTCACGCTGCTGGAGGTTCTATGCGACGAGGCCCGTCAGAGCATGGCGGTAGTCTATCTCGCCGAGTTGAACGGCAGGACCACACGCGCCTGCGAACTGTTCCGCCTAATCGATGGACGCAAGATCAGCGGGGAGGCGTTGTATGCATGCTGGCAATGACTGCTGCGATCACTTGGACGCAGCCCGATGCGCCCCTGATCGCGTGAAAACGAAGCGTGTTTTGAAGCGACACATCGGGACGGAGTTCAGATGTCGCGCATAGGTTCTTCTTTGCAAGAGTGCTGATCTTTGTCGGGCGGAAGCGGCCCGCCCAAGAGTGTGAAAGCGGCAAAGTCGATCGCTTTCCACTTGTGCGCAAACGACGTAAATTGGTGGAAAGCCGCCAGAAACCGGACGTTCCGCAATCGGGAATCAAAAATCCGCGCCTGTATGTCGTATAAGGGTCGATTTTGCTAAGCTTGCCGTCTTCGGGAGAGGAAAAAGCGTAGCATCTCTCTCGACGCGTCCGGCCCGGCAGGGTCAGTGTAGGATCCCGTTACGCGTCCGCCGGACCAGGCATGGCCGCTGCCATGCACCGTCCAGTCTTCAAGGACGATGTTTCCGAATTTGGACCTGTAGATTTTTCGCGTGAAGTCACGACCTTTGTCGGACCTGCCAGAAACCGATTGCGAGACCAGCGGGCCGGGCAAGGAGCGTTCCAGATTGTGCAGGAACACGCTAGCATTGGACGGATGGATGACGCGGTCATGATCCCCATGAAAGACGATCATAGGAAGGGGGCGCCGCACCTTCCCCGTCGATGTGGAACGAGCCTCGCCTCGCATGGCCGACATGGCCGCTCCCATGGAACGAATATTGCCGTGAGCAACGCCGGAATGGACGCCGACGGCGACGAATATATCAGGATAGGCCGCGCTGATGATGGCTGCGGCAGCCCCTCCAGCGGATAGCCCTGCGATATAAACGCGCGCCGGATTGGCGCGCCCGAGCGCCAGCGCATGGCGGGTGAGCGCGGCGATGACTGCAGGCTCTCCGCTGCCTCGCGCTTGATTCGCGGGGGCGTGCCAGTTCCAGCACCGAGCGAGGTTCGCGCTTTGGGATTGCTGCGGATATAGTACCAGAAAACCCAGTTCGTCGGCCAGGCCGTTCATGCCCGTGCCAGCAGCAAAGTCCGTTGCCGACTGTGAGCAGCCATGTAGCATCACGACGAGCGGCATGCGTCGACGGGCCGACCCAATCGGCGTGTAAAGCTTGTAGCTGAGCTGGCCCTTTGAACAGCGGAAATCGCCCGCGATGAAGCTACCCGGCTTGGACCGTGGAGGGAGGACGATGGATTTTTGAGATCGGCTGCGTTTGGGTTTAGCAGCTTCCTTTCGTGCAGCATGGTCAGCCGAGGTCATGGCGTCTCCTAGCGCGAATGCGGCGGACAGGGGGCGGCCCTTTCGTGCCAGGCGTGTGGCCTTTATGAACGATCTCACGAGATTGGCCATGCTTCTCCTGCCCGCCGGTTTCCCAGCGCAAACGACCGGCGGTCCGTATCGATCCTTTCGATACTGCCTTGTTAGGAAGGCTGAACGGTCAGGGGACTCGAGTCACCTGGCGGAGGCTCGACTGTGACAGTGGAACGACTTTGGCTGATTTCCAATGCGCAATCCGGATCGACCAGCGACCCGAAATGTGAGGCGATACCGGCGATCCGCCTGAAAAATGGGCTTAGCTGGGGCCGGCCGCATTGGCCGAAGTACGCGAGGCAGCGCTTCGACAGCCGGCTATTCCGCTTGCCCGCTGCGAACATTCGACGCCATGGTCGACATTGCCGGGGTCGCGGGAACACAGCGCAGCTATCAGGCCCTCGTCGTATCTTCCAGGCGACCTGGGAATGCGGGTCGCAGCGGTCAGCGCGCGCGACTGGCGCATGCCTTAGCAGACCATCCGCTGCTGAGGAGCCGAAACTGCGCGCTTAATGACCCAATGGGTCGTTGTTCACGAGTCAAGGCTGGCGCAGGTCTTTCCTTCACGCATTAGAAGGCGAGCGTCGTCATACCCCAGGCGATCAGCAAAACGCCCATGGCATGACCCAGCCAACGACCACCCGGAAGCAACTTCTCGGCCAACACTATCAGGCTGAGCGCAGCGATCCAGGCGAGATTCATCACTCCGCCGACGAACAAGAGCGTCATCAACGCCCAGCAGCAGCCTACGCAATAGGCGCCGTGGAGGACACCGAGCCTGAGCGCACCGCTTAGCCCGGGGCGCCAGTACCGCGACAGAAAATCTGCAGGCGAGCGACAATGCGAAAGGCAGGCGCTCTTGAAGGTCGACAATTGATACGCGCCAGCGAGAGTCAACACGCCAGCAGAGAGCCAGCGGCTTTGCAAACCCATTATCGCCGCCGAGACGCTACCCGCCCGAAGGAGGAACCAGTAGACCGCAGCGGCAGCGAAAGAGAAGGCCAGCCACACGAGTAGATATCCTGCCGCGAACGTGCCGGTCGAGGCAAGCTGCGATCGGATTCGATCAGATGTTGCCGCGTGGCTCGTAACACGGCCATAGAGGAGGATTGCTGGTGTCGCACTCGGCGTCATCATTGCGATCATCATCATCCACCACATAGCGATCATCAGCGCCCAATCACCAGCACTCCACCTGAAGTCCGGCGGTGTCACGGGCATGCCTGCCATGCCTGCCATTGCTGACGCGGAGCGGTGCGGGAACAGTGCCAGTTCTGTCATGCCCCAGGCGCTTATTCCCAGGCTCGCACCGTTGAGGATATAGATCCAGGCGAGGACACACAGGATGGTGATCGCTGTGAGCACGATCGCTCGGTCGCGTGCCAGCAGGCTTTCGATGGCTGACCTTTTGATCAAGCGTCGGTCAACTCTTTATTGTGCCGTGCTGGTTAAGATGGAGATGAGCGAACTGGCCATAGGTATCTTTGGTTTCAAATCGTACCGGCCCCATGGTGGTGGTGGACGCACTTCCGATGTCTGCCATCAGAAATTCAAACCCGTCCGGCAGCACGATCTGCGCACGCGTAGGCTCACCGCTTACCTTGTCGCGCAGCGGTTCGCCGACCGTGTCGATATAGTCGTCGACGCAGATCCGGCCGGTGCGACCCTCGATATCGAGGTCCAACCCTATCCGCGTGAACACCGGTGCATGCATTGTGGTAACCGTCGAGGCATAGACCGCGAACATGGTCGCGAACGGATCTGTATCGGCGCCGGTCATGATCCGCAGCAGAGCATTGCGCTGGTCTGCATCCGCGCTCTCGTCCACAAAGGCGATCGCCTCGCCATTGCCTTCATGGATCGCAGCGGGCCATTTGAAGATAGCCGCGACCTTCAGGCCGTCGAGCCGCGTGTTGCCATGATAGCCTTCGTCGATTTGAATGCCGGCGACAGCATGGCAATGCCCCTTGTCCGGAAGTCCAGTAAACTGGCAGTTGCAGCCATAGTCGCAGCTGCAATTGACGAGCTCACGGCCTTTGATTTCCCAGGACGTCATCGCACGACTCCATCTACGCAAGTCGGCAGCATAGCTTAGCGTCGACTGGCACGGAATAGTGCACGACTAGCCTTCTTAGCGAGGACGTCAGGCAGTGAGCGGACTGTCCGTTCCTGAGATCCAAATTTTGGCGGCTGAGTGACGGCAAAGGGTCGGCCTTCCTTTAAAGCGTTTTTCCGTTGGCCATCATGGCCGTAGGAGAAGTGTTATGGGATTATCAGAATTCGATCCCGCCGCTCGCGAGCGAGTTTCGTGGAACGCGGGACGAAAAGTTGGCGCGAAGCGGGCGCTCAAGCCCCGACAGATCTGGGCAGTCCGTTTCTTTCTGGATCAGCACGGGCGGCTTCGAGATCGAGCGCTTTTCGATTTGGCTATCGACAGCAAACTGCGTGGCTGTGACCTGGTAAAAATCCGGATCAGCGACATTGGTTGTGATCGAAAAATTCGGACCAGGGCCACCGTTGTACAGCAAAAGACTGGCCGCCCAGTCCAGTTTGAGCTGATGGACGATGCTCGCGCCAGCCTGCTCAAATGGCTTGAACAGCGCGGCGGCTCTCTCGAAGATTATGCCTTTCCGAGCCGCACAGGCCATTTGGCCCACATAAGCACCCGACAATACGCCCGCTTGGTCGATGAATGGGTCACTGGAATTGGCTTGCCTAGCGAAGATTACGGTACTCATTCGCTGCGGCGGACGAAGGCCTCGATCATATACAAGGCGACCGGCAATCTGCGCGCCGTCCAGATCCTGCTCGGGCACAAGAAGATCGAAAGTACGGTTCGATATCTCGGCGTGGATGTGGAGGATGCCTTAACGTTGGCAGAAGGCACCGAAATCTAAATCGGCTTGCTCCTCACGTTGCGGGGAGCCAGGACCGCCTAAGTGACAGATTTTGCCCTTTGTCGCCGCCAGCGGCTCATTTTTAATTCCCGGAATCGATCATCGTTCAGGTTCAGGTGTTCATTCCCGCGATGGAAAAGCAGACGGTCGGCCGTCGACCATTTGTGGTCATCACTGGCATCTATGCGCTTGCTGAAAAGCAGACATTCTTTCAGTCTGCGGCGTGTCCGACAAAACAAGCCCCCGCCCAACCTCATGCGGCTGCCTTCTGGCGATTGCAATCATGGGTTTCATAGCGACGTTTTGCGTGTTGAACACGATCGTAGTCATATGAAGCACGCACAAAATGACCATTTTATTACATATGAGGGCTTTTCGGAGGAACTCAGAAGCGGCCGTTCATAGCTGCCACCCCAGATTGAACGTCCTGTGGCTGATTATGTTCGGTGACATATTGAGCATCGATTAAAACATCATTTTTCAATGGAATAATTCGGTAAGAGTATAAAGCTACAGTCGGTCTATGACCGGTTTCGCCATTTTTTTCGGGATTATTTTGATCCTGTTGACGCCACTTATTTTAATTGGCGCACTTTTGGTTCTGCTTCGTAGTAAGTTCCGTGCCACGCAACACGAAGACCGCGCGAAGCGGATAGCGATAGTTTTGGCCGGTATAGCTGTCATAGCGTCGCCTTATCTGATGTTCAAAGCCTACGAGCTCCACTTTGTTCTAGCGAGGGTTCCAAGCCCTTTGCATGTCGCATGGATCGAATATCGCCTAGAAGACTCGTTCGGTGGGATTGGCATGCCGGGAGACAACGAAACGGGCTTTGTTGTCTATCGTCTTACTGAGGGCACTGCTCAGTGGGCGCGCAGTAGGGGATCGCGTCTGGGTGAGGCGTTACCGGGCGGAAGAGCGAGTTGGCATGCCACGCCGGTTGACGAAACGGGGTCACGAAACCGCTGGCACCATTATGACAGCGAAGCAGAACGACATCGCCACCCGGTCACTATCCGGGAATATCTCGATACGTATGGATTTTCCATCCCAGTTGAGACGGGGCGAGATGATGAGGCCAATCACGCAATTCGGGAGGCGGGATCGTTTTATTCATATGGGCGTGGAGGAAGTGTAACTATTGTCGATCCTGCGCGAGGAAAGGTTTATTTTGCTTACGCCGGATAGTCCGCTTTCGCATATTGAGGTGTTGAAACCTGCCGGTCCGCTTCCCACCCAAGTTCGTCATCCGCGCCATCGACCGGCGCGGCCTGCCCATCAGCTGCCAGTCCGCTATGAGGTAAGGAACCGGCTGGTCCGCACTTGAGGATTGGAAATGCGCGCCTGAACGGCCACAAAGGGTCGTATGTGCAGCAAGGCTGCTGTCAATACAGACTGCTTCAGCTCGTCGCCAGCTTTTGTAATACATCAAGCAATCGTCATTATCCGAGCGCGGCCACTATGCTTCATAGGTTTGACCACGACCTGATCGCCCAGGCGATCGAACATGATATCAACTTTGTCCGAACCGATGCGCAGATCGCTGATGATGAGGCTCTCGAGGAAATGCGGCAGCTTCGGTTGGTGAAAGGATATCTGCGCCGCCGCAACATCGAATCTTAGCCCCAGGCTCGACTGGATCAGCGCAAGCGGCGCGGCCGCCGACCATGCCTGCGGACTGCAAGCCACCGGGTAGAAGGTCGGTCCCTGCGACCGACGGCGGGGAAAGCCGCAGAACAGTTCGGGCAGGCGCATCATGTCGACATAGGTGGCGGCGGCGAACAGCCCCTCGAATATCTGCGCAGCCTCCCGCTGGTAGCCATAACGCGCGAAGCCGCCGGCGATCAGCGCATTGTCGTGGGGCCAGATGGAGCCATTATGATAGCTCATCGGATTATAGCGCGCCTCTGTCGAGGCGATGGTGCGCACCCCCCAGCCGGAGAAGGAAGCGGGCGACATCAGCGCGCGGACGACGGCCTCTACCCGCTCCTCGCGCGCGAGGCCGGTATAGAGGACATGACCCGCATTGGAGGACCGCACCCGGCAGGGCCGTTTGTCGCCATCGAGCGCGAGGACATAGGTGCCCAGCGCCGCGTCGAAGAAGGCGGCATCGAACCGATCGCGCAGCCGTGCCGCGCGATCCCGATAGTCGGCCGCGCGCGCATGGTCGCCGATCGCACCGAACAGCGCTTCGGCCGCCTGCCATGCGCCATAAACATAGGCCTGCACCTCAGCGAGGGCGATCGGCCCCCGGGCGAGCGTGCCGTCGGCGTGGAAGATGGAATCATGGCTGTCCTTCCAGCCCTGATTTTGCAGGCCCTTGTCGGTCAGGCGACCATATTCGACGAAGCCATCGCCATCACGATCGCCATGGGTGTCGATCCAGGCGAGCGCCGCTTCGATATGTGGCAATATGGTCGTCAGGAAGGCGGCGTCGTCGGTCCGCTCCAGGTAGGCGCCCGCCAGCATCACGAACAGAGGCGTGGAATCGACGCTGCCATAATAATGGCGGAACGGCACCTCGCCCAGTTCCGCCATTTCGCCATGGCGCACCTCGTGCAATATCTTGCCAGGTTCGGCGTCGGCCGCCGGGTCGAAGCTGGTGGCCTGATGCGCGGCAAGATAGCCGAGCACGCCGCGACTGATGGCTGGATCCATCCAGAGGGTTTCGAGCGCGGTGATGATGGCGTCGCGCCCGAACACCGTGCTGAACCAGGGAATGCCCGCATAAGGATAGGGACCATATTCGGTGTCGGTCGACAGCATCGAAATGTCCGCGACCGACCGGCGGACGACCTCGTTGAACAGGTCGTTGGACGAATGCAGCGTCGCGCCGCGCCTGCGCGCCGCCCGCAGCGCCTCCATCGCCTCGCGCAGGGACTTGAGGAACTGCTTTGGGAGCGCCGCCGCTGCCTCGGACCGTTCGCAGCAGATGCGGGTAAACAATGCGCAGCGCTGGCCCGGCGGCACGGTCACGTCGAACCGCGCATGGCTGTCGGTCAGTTCATCGGGCATCGGGTCGAAGTGCAGATGCGTCTGCCGTTCGTGATCGTCGCGTCCCACATAGCCGAGCAGGACATCAGACGAACCGACCTGCGGGTCGCGCATCGTGCCGCGGCGCAGGCGTGTCATGCCGCGTATTTCGAACAGATCGGCGAAGTCCGCCGCGAAGCTGAGGTCGATGCTGACTTGGCGCGTTTCCGTGTCGAAGTTGCGGATGGTGACGCGCTCATACAAAGCGTCTTTCCACAGGAAACGGGTACGACGCAGGTGGATAAGGTCATGTTCCACCGCCACCCGGCCGTCGTCCCCGAAGAAATCGGGATTGGCGAGATCGCAGGTCAGCATCGCATTGTCGTCGCGCAGCGCGGAACTGAGCAGGATCGGCCGCATCGCATTGACGGTGAGATAGAGGTGGGAGAGATGACGGGTATCACGATGATAGAGCCCCTCCGGACTGCCGGGTCCGGAAATCGCGTCGCCGCTATGATCGAACACGGCGAAACTGTCGCCATGCTTGAGCGTGCGCGGCCTGCGCTCGTGGAGCGAGGCCGTCGCCGGGATGAAGAATTGGGTTTGCGCCTGGGATAGCACTTGCCCTCCGGCAATACCCGGTAGGTCGGGCTGGGGCTGGCTCAGGGTCATGGCGTCTCCTATGCGACTATCTGCAATTCGGATTCCAAGCCCCGCTGGCGCCGCAGCCGGGCCGCGTCGGTACGGGCGCCCGGCAGATCATGATACAAGGTGACATAGTCCGCCGCCATCCGCTGCGCCGTGAAACGTGCGTCGAACGCGCCACGTACCCGCCGCCGGTCAAGATTCGGCAGTGCCGCGACGGCGGCTACGGCCTCGTCCTCGCTGTCGACGATGAAGCCGGACACGCCATGCTCGATCACTTCGGGCACCGATCCGCAGCGGAAGGCGATCACCGGCGTGGCGCACGCCATCGCCTCGATCATTACCAGGCCGAATGGTTCGGGCCAGTCAATGGGGAACAGCAACGCCGCCGCCTCGCCCAGGAAATGGGCCTTCTGCTGCTCGTTGATCTCCCCGATGAATTCCACATTTGGATAATGGTCCACCAGCGGCGCGATTTCGCGCTCCCAATAGCCGCGATCGACGGTATCGATCTTGGCGGCGATCTTGAGCTTTAGGCCCGCGCGTGCGGCGATGCGGATCGCGCGATCCGGCCGCTTCTCCGGCGAGATACGCCCGAGAAAAGCGAGATAATCCTCGCCCGCCCCCAAGCGCGGCGCCAGCAAGTCGGCGGGCAGGCCATGATAGATGGTTCCGCCCCAATTGACCGGCGGCATGGGGAGGCGCTGATGGTCGGAGATCGAAACCAGGCTGTGGTCGGCAAAGGTGCGGTAGAATGGCGGCAGGTCGGGCAGATCAAGGCGACCGTGCAGTGTGGTCAGGGTACGCCCAATGAAATCCTGCACCATCGGCAGGTGCAACATGTCGATATGGAAATGCAGCGCGTCGAATTCGTTGGCGCGGCGCCGGACCTGCTCGAGCATCATCATATGATAGGGGATGGTGTCGACCACAGCGGGGTTGAGGCGCAGCGCCATGTCCGTGATCGGCACCAACTTGGCGCTGGTCTGTGAATCGCCGCTGGCGAACAGGGTGACGTCGTGACCCTGGCGAACCAGTTCTTCGGTCAGATAAGACACAATACGCTCGGTGCCGCCATAAAGCTTTGGTGGCACGCTTTCAGCTAACGGGGCGATTTGCGCAATCTTCATCCAGGCGCTCCTTTCGAACGAGTGGAGCCTCCGTTCCCCCATCCGCGGCAGGCTGCACCGCTACAAGCATTCAAACGCGGGGCAGTTTCATGAACGAAAATATTCTGTCCCAGTTTTTCGTCACCTTTCTTGGGGGATAATTGTAAACGGCCGGGCAAGCCGCCATTTGCTCCCGCTGGAACGCGAAGCGGCTGGTCTGCACTTGAGGAACGGCAATCAACGGCTAAGCGGCCAATTTGGGTCCGTTCATTTCCGGCTCTATATCAGCACCAGATTTATTGCTTCGCGTCGCGTTCGGCTTCCGCGCCCCGCGATAACGGCGCGGCCATAGCTTCGCTTTGCAGAAGGCCTAGCCGCTCGTGTAAAGGCCAATTTTCAGAATTTTGAGTCACAATGAATTATCGCCATTCCTTTCACGCTGGCAATAGCGCCGATGTCGTGAAGCACAGCCTCCTGATTGCCTTGGTGCGAGCTTTGCAGCACAAGCAGGGCGCACTGACTCTGATCGACACCCATGCCGGCTGCGGGCTTTACGACCTTCGCGGCGATGAAGCCAACCGCACCGGCGAGGCCATACGTGGCGTGCTGCGGGTCTTCGCCGACCCGCAGCCCTTGCTGGAGGAATACCGGGCCGCCGTGCAGGCGGTGAATGTGGGTAGCGAACCGCATCTTTACCCCGGCTCGCCCCAGATTCTGGCGCAGCTTTTGCGCCCGCAGGATTTCCTGATCCTCAACGAAAAGCACCCGGAAGACGCTTACGCCCTGCGCGGCGTCATGCGGGGCACTAGCGCGGCCGTGCATGAACGCGACGCCTACGAATTTTGGCTGGCTATGGTGCCGCCCCGCACCGCGCGGGGCGTGGTGGTAATCGATCCGCCCTACGAGCAGCCGGACGAACGCGCGCGCATCACCGCGGCCCTCGCCGCCGCTCACCGCAAATGGGCGCATGGCGTGCAGGTTATCTGGTTTCCGCTGAAAGACCGCGCCACGCATTCGCAGTGGAAGGCGCAGTTGCGCAAGATCGGCATCCCGAAATTGCTGCTGGTGGAGCATTGGCTATACGATAGCGAGCAACCCGGCATCTATAACGGCGCGGGCCTTTATATCGTCAATCCGCCCTATGCTTTCACGCAGGCACTGCCGCCACTGTTGGACGCTTTGCGCGCGGCGTTGGCGCCAGAAGGGCATCAGGGCGAGATACTATCCGGTTGGCTGGGCGATTAAGATAAGCCCCCACATTTGACGGGTGGAGTGCGGCCACCAGCATGCTAAAGGCATGTCATGTTTCAAGCACCCGGCCGCAGCGGCACCGTTGAAATCGATGGGTTTAAATATGAATGGGAACTCCTCACCGAACCCCAATTGTCCTCTTCCGATGGCTGGAAGGGCATGACAGTTTCCCTGCGTCAGAAAGATATGCCACGTGAAGCAGTACTGGAATTTCCAGCGCCAAAGCGCCTGATGAAAGGATTGCCGAAAGGCCGTCTGCATATCAACGACGCGATTGCTTCGCGAGGCGTGCGGGCAGCATTGTCAGCAGGATGGGATCCGATGTCGCGAGGTAAAACCACCGTTTTCATGGTTGATGCCAACGGCGACTGAAGGGACGAAAATCGGGCATCCTCCGCCATACAGATAAGAAGGGAGCCGGTCGGCATCGTACCATTCATTCGCTGATGCGCCCGGGAATCAGTCAATCCCACCTTTTGGTGTCGAGCCACTGCAAGGGGTCGGAGTTGCTCGCCGGCCGCCATCGTCAAAGTTGCGCTCCCATATCGCGCGGGAAACCCGCCGCCAGATGATCGATCAGCGCACGGACGGCTGGCGGCAGGCCCCTGCGTGTTGTGAAGACGAGATGCACTATCCCTTGCAGCCCCCGCCAGTCGGGCAGGATATGGATAAGCCTGCCGGCAAGTAGGGCCTCGCGACAGACATGATCGGGTAAGATCGCAATTCCCAGACCGTCAATAGCGGCGTTGCGCACGGCGGCCATGTCGGTGCAGCCTATGCGGGGTTCGATCCGGACGACATGCTTGCGCCCGTCCTGCGCCTCCAGATGCCATTCGAGATCATCCCCCGCGTCATGGGTTGCCAGTGCGGGGAGGGAGGCCAGTTGATCGATGCTGCTCACCTGGTTCGCTATCTGGGGGCTGGCGACGAGGATGCGGGTCGATGTCCCCAGCGACCGCATCGTGAGCGCGGCGTCGCTGGTAAGGCTGGCGCGCACGCGCAGGGCAAGGTCGATCCGTTCCTCGATCAGGTCGACGGCGCGATCCGTCGCCACGAGTTGGAGCCTCACCTTGGGATAACGGGTGAGGAAGGAAGACATCAGGCCGGATATGGCCTCGATCATGCCCGTCGGGCAGCTGAAGCGGATGCGGCCATGTGGCTCGGACCGCGCCTGCATCACCAGCGCCTCCGCCTGCTCCGCCTCCGCCAGCATGGCGCGGCATCGCTCGTAAAAGGCCTGACCGGTGTCGGTCACGCGAAAACGCCGACTGGATCGCTCGATCAGCCGCAGGCCCAGGCGCTCCTCTAGTCCCGCGATGCGTCGGCTGAGTTTCGACTTGGGTTCGCGCAGGGCACGGCCTGCCGCAGCAAAGCCGCCATGCGCGACCACCTCCGCAAAGTAGGCGAAGTCGTTGAGATCTGTCGGCATCGTCGTTCCTCCTATGGAACGCTAAGTGCCATATATGCCATCTACCCGCATCATCGTTCTCGCTGCATTTACGAGTGGCACCGGCATTTCGCCGGAACCTCAAAGGAGACAGACGATGACGATCAAATTCGACAACAAGGTCGTAGTGGTGACGGGCGGCACCAGCGGCATCGGCCTCGCCACCGCAAAGGCCTTCGCGGGGGAAGGCGCATTGGTGTTCATCACCGGCCGACGCCAGGACGCGTTGGATGCGGCGGTCAAGCAGATCGGCGGCCGGGTGACGGGCGTGCGCGGCGACATGGCGCAACTGGCCGACATCGACCGGCTCTACGATGCCGTCCAGCAGCAGCACAGCCAGATCGACGTGGTCTTCGCCAATGCGGGCGGCGGCGAAATGGCGCCCCTGGGTTCGATCACCGAGGAGCATTATCAGGCCACTTTCGACACCAATGTGAAGGGCGTCCTCTTCACGGTGCAGAAGGCGCTGCCGCTCCTCAAGGACGGTGCCTCGGTAATCCTGACGAGCTCGACCACCAGCATTTCGGGCACGCCTGCGTTTAGCGTCTATTCGGCGACAAAAGCGGCGGTCCGCAACTTCGCGCGCAACTGGATCCTCGATCTCAAGGACCGTCATATTCGGGTGAATGCGATTAGTCCTGGCGTGACGGATACTGCAGGCCTCGACCATCTGTTCGGCAGCGGCGATCAGGCCAAGGGCACGAAGGATTATCTGGCCAGCCTGATCCCCGCCGGCCGAATCGGCCAGCCAGAGGAAATTGCGAAGGCGGTGCTTTTCCTCGCCTCGGATGACGCCAGCTTCGTCAACGGCGTCGAGTTGTTTGTCGATGGCGGGCAGGCCCAGATCTGAACGCCGATATCTCGGGCCGGATGGTATGCACCGCGCAGCAGGCTATCCGGCTCTCAATTAACTCAGCGGGAAATGGGAAACCGGACTGACCGCAGCTGGGAATGATAAATCGCTCGCTGGACGTCCGGGATGGGTCGGCTGTGATGGGCAGGGCTTGGGACAAAGCGGCCCTCCGCAAAGGCTTCGCGTAACCGCCGATTCGATCGGGAGCTGTCATTCCGCGCCAAGCATAATCGTGTCTTTGTATCTGCAAGACAGGCAGCCTGGAGGACGGCAGGCTCCGGATGGGAAACCAGGGCCAGCGACCTCTCGCGACCGTGCCAAGAACGATACCGAAACGGGCATGTTGGACTTTGGTGGATTCTGAAACTCGCGGGTGAACCTGCATGTTACGTCGCACTGCGGGAAACGGATATCCCGGCTTAGCGCCAGCCTACGCCAGATCAGCGGGCACTTCGGCGTGCAGCGCCCGATACGCCGCCCGCAGCCACCAAAGGCGTGTGTCCCAGTTGTGCGGCTTGAGCTTCAGCCTCTTAGCGACGAGCTCGTAGTCAAGCGTGTGCGGCCTCGTGTCCGTCGCCGCGGCGGCCGAAAGCGGGCTCTGGGCACGCGGGTGCCGATGGTACTGCCGGATGGGCCGAACCAGCGCTGGTCGCTGGACTCTTTCTCCGCACCTGTGCGTGGTCGACGACCACACGCGCGAATGCGTAGCGCTGGTGAGGGGCCGGGCTTTGAATTTCTTCGCAGAGATCAGTCGGTACGCGCTCGCCGGTTTTGCAACGACATCGGCCCCGCCTATTTGTCACTAACATTCAATGCGGGCAGTTCCGCGTCCAGCAGCAGTCTGGTGTCCATTATCTTGGCCAGCGTCGGTGCAATTGCACGCATGTCGATGAGGCCGAGGTCCTTGCCCGCCTTCACGCCCCTGCCCATGATCAGGAAGGTCGAACGTAAGTTCGGCGCTCCGGGGAAATAGCCGTGCATGCCTTTGGTGGTGCCGGGCGTCGGGCCATTCAGCGGCGCGCCCGCCCCGCGGAATATGTCCGTGACAAAACCGGGCTTCATATTGACGTAAAATGCCGCATCGGGATTGCCGCCCATTTTCGCAATCTCCGCTTTGCCGATGACGCGGTCGATGCCGTTGACGGGTTCGGTGGATAGCCTTTCGAGTAGCGCCTTCACCCTTGCTGCAAGAGCCATATCGTCAGGTCTGGCAAGGATGATCGCTGAGGAGGCCCCGGCCGACCAGGGGAACGCGTCCCAACTGGCGATCGCCTTACCGTCCTTGCCGAGCGTAATCAGGCCGGCGTCGATGAATGCTGTGGGCAGACTGAGGAAATGATCGACCGTCTCGAATCCGTGATCGCTCGCCAGCGCGATCACCGCGTCAGGATGGGCCTTGGTCTCCGCTGCCATCAGGTCGCCGACGATCGCGTCGATCTTCTCCAACACGGCATGCGCCTCGGGGGTACCGGGTCCCTTCGCATGCTGTTCGTGGTCCAGCCCGGTCAGGTAAACGGTCAGAAAATCCGGCCGATGGGCGTCAATCAGCGCTACGGCGAATTTACCCCGGTTCTGGTCGCTCTCCACCGTTTCATCGATGCCCTGAGCATAGGGTTCCCCAACCGCCTGCTCAAGTTCAACCCGCAGGCCAGGCGTGGATAGGGCGTCGAGCAGTTTGACGTCGTCGGCATGCCCGGTACGCCAATATTGCGGCAGGTTCCAGGTGACGCCCCTGGCGGCAACGCTGACCGGCCAATGGATGTTGCCCGTGGTCAGGCCCGCTTTGCTCGCAGCCTCCCAGAGCATCGGAACCTTGACGTCGGTGGCGTACCAATACCAGCCGCCCTGATTAATCTGCTTCGGATCGAACGTGTTGTTGGACAGGATACCATGCCTAGCCGGCGACGCGCCCGTCATCAACGTCGTGTGACTGGGATAGGTGACTGTGGGAAGGACGCCGACGACGGCCGAGGCGTAAGCGCCTTCCTTCAGAAAGCGACGCAGATTCGGGATTTTGAGTCCGCGCTTGTCTGCCTCCAGAACATCGCCGGGTCGCAGTCCGTCGATCGAGATGAAGAGGACGGGTTCAGCGAGGGCGGGGACCGGGGCCAGAATGACGGCGGCAGTGAGCAGAGCGGTTTTCAAGGTCATAGTATTCCTCCGGATCGGCGCAGACCTTACCCTTCGACACGGGAACACGGCCATCTGATGGGGCGGGTCTCGGCCCGCCCCACTATGGGGGGGCTTGGTTCCGATCAGAACCCGGCCTTCAGCGTGGCGAAGAACTGCTGTGGCGCGCCGACAAGCAGGGTCTGGTTATCGCCCATATTGCCGTATCCGTTCGAATTGATCGTTCCGATATACTGCTTGTCGAACAGGTTGCTTGCGTTGAGCTGAACCTCGATCTTGTCGGTGAAACGATAGCCGAGCGTCGCATCCACGATAGCGCGACCAGGAACCGACCCCTTGCCATCACCGACAACAAGCAGATCGTTCGTATAGGTGAAAAAGCGCTTGGACATATAGTTCACGCCGATCCGCCCGAATAGCTTGTCATTGTCATAGTTTAATTCGCCGCGGATCATGTGCTTGGGCGTATCGACCACCGACCGGCCTTTGATCGCGGCGACCAGCTTGTTCGCTCCGTCGAACACATCGTCGCGATAGGTGGCGTCGGTATAAGTGTAGGATAGATAGACGCCGAATTCCCGCGTGATCTTCCAGTCGGCGGCCGCTTCAACACCGATCGAGCGGACCGCGCCGACATTTTGCAGCACCGAAGGATTGCCCAATATGCCCGGGCCACTCGCAACGCCCAGGAGCCGGTCGTGGAAGTTCACCAGATAAGCGCCCAGCACACCGTTGAAATCAGGCTTATTGTAACGAGCGCCGATCTCATAGGTATCCGACGTTTCCGGCTTGATCTTGTCCTTGATGCCGTCGAAGCCCGCCTGCGTCGTGCCCCAGATGCTACCATTGACCGTCGGGAAGGCGCGGGTGGCCTGGCTGAAGCTGGCGAAAAGCTCGGCGTTTTCATTAGCCTTAAAGGCCGCGCCTACGCTTGGCTGGAACCAGTCTTCGGTCTTGTATCGGCCTTCGGGATAGACATATTTGATGATCGCTTCGGCCCGGTTCTTGACCTGATAGCCCTTCCAGCCGACATTGATCTTTATCCGGCCCAGATCGATGTCGTCCCGCACCGAATATTCCAGCGTGTTGGTGAAATAGTCGAAGTTCCACTGGGTCGCGAAGGGGTTTTTGGGATAGTCGCGGAAAGACCGGCCGGGATCAGTGCGGCTGGTCAGCGCGTAAAAGCGGCGGGCCTGATTGAACTTGTTATGCTCGTACCAGCCGGTCACGGTGAATGTATTGAAGCCCGCCTTGAAATCGACCAAACCGAATAGGCCATAGCGGCCGATGTCATATTCGGTCGTGCGGATGGAGATCGGCGCTCCGGTCGGGCTGGGGACGTATGGCGTGCCCCACAGCCCCATGCCCTTATTATGATGATAATAGCCCTTGATCGCGACATGGGCATTCTCGCCGATCGGCGTCTTGTAGCCGAGCGAAGCGAGCGTGTCCTTGCGAAGGCCCGAAGCGTCATAATAGGCGTCGTCTACCGACTTGTAATTGCCCGGATAGACCGTTCCCGCCGCCGCGTTGGAGACAGGTGCCCCGGTGTCGCCACGGTTGTTGCCAATATCGGCCAGCAGCACCGCCAGCGCATAATCGCCATAGGTGTTATCCGACTTGTAACCCAGGCGCTTGAGCATATCGAGCGACATGTCCTGATAGTCCTGCTCGCGCCGGTCGGAATAGCTGAACCAGCCGTCGATCTGGCCGTCGCCAACGGGCAGCACGCCCTTGGCATTCACCATATGCTGGTCCTGCTTGCCATGGCCCCTATATTTGTCGGTCGAGCCGTATCCGTATGAGACATAGCCGCGAAAACCGTTCGGGCTGCCGACGTTCAGGCGCACGAAACCGCGCTTCGTGTCGTCGCTGCCGTAGGTCGCGTTCGCCTGAACGTCGAAATGATCGAGCGGGTCCATCGAGAAATATTCGACCGTGCCGCCCAGATTGTTGGTCGATTGCGTGTCGATCGCGCCCGCGCCCTGAGACACGCGAACAGTCCCGATATTCTCGGAGCTGATCGCGCGGCTGACATGCAGGCCGTTATGGTTGCCATAGCTCATGTCGCCAAGCGGTATGCCGTCGAAGTTGAAACCGAGCTGGCTCTGGCTGAAGCTGCGGATGGTGACGCGGGTCGACCATTCATAGTTGCCGAACGGATCCGATGCCTGGACGTTGACGCTCGGCAGTTTCTCGATTGCCTTGTTCGGGCTAGAGCCGGGTGTCAGCGTGATGATGTCCTTGGCGGTAATCTCCTGCACCTGACGGGTTTCACCCCGGCCGAAGACGACGATGTCGGCTTCCGCCTCGGCCGCACCGACGCTTTCAGCAACAGGCGACTGAGCCAGGGCTGGCGAAGGGGCCAGCACCGTCGAAGCGAGCAACATAGCAGTGGAAAGACGCATCGGAACCCCCATGTCCGTTTTGGATCAAGCGGGCTGTTAGTCGGTGATTGTTGCGCCGCAGCGTAACTTCGGTGTCCAAACGGAGACTTGATCGTGACAGTTTCGAAGTACGAGGCCTCTAAGCGCGTGCGAATGAAAAGAGCGTCGTGGCTGCGCATATGAAGCGATACCGACGACAGTAATTAATCAGCCTTTGCCAATCTGGAGCGGCTGATGCGCTCCGCTGTGCATCGAGACTGGTCCGAATGATATGCGTCAGGCTTCAAGGTTTCGGGCAAGATCATGTCTCGGGCAATGCCCTCCTCGGGGGGCGCTTGGTAGTGGAGTCTAGCTGCGCCCTCACGGCCTGAACCATGTCGTCCGGATCCGCAGGGTCGAACAACGCGCCATATTTGCCCTCGTTGAGCGGGGCGCAGGCGTTGCCCGCCGTGCGCGATGGGCGACTGTAACGCGCGCCGCATTGCTTCCAACAGGACGTTGGATGCCCTCTCCCAGAGTAGGGGAGAATGGACAGATCGGCATGTCCACAAAGGGAAAGAAATTTCCGACTTAGCCTGGCAGATCGACCGATCCGCGATGCCAATCATCCGGGCCTGCGCGATCAGCATGCTGCGGCTGGCGCCCAGGATGATGAGCCGACGATCATCGTCCGGGTCGGTCAACGCGACCACAGTAAGGTCACGAGATTTTTTTCGGGCCATACGCCCCACCACTGGAATGGTGCGTATGTCTCGGCTCTCCGGCGCGACTGGCGTAGCTGGAGACGGATCAATTGTTCTGCATGGTGACCGCCAAATTCGCATAAATTACTCAAATCGTGGAATTTCTGGCGAAAATTTTTGCTGCAGCTGCCCCACCGCGCTAAATCACGGGCTCAATAGGCGACCGACAAAGTCAGGAACCATTGACGCGGCGCAATGGGATAGGCCGAATAGCTGTTGGTCGCCGATCCGATCGACAGGGTGGATACGCCCTTCTTGTCAGTCAGATTCGTCACATTGAGCGACACCTCCACCTTGCGCAGCGGCAGGACGCCGTCCAGAACCCTTGCGGCGACCCGCAGCGAGGTCAGGAAATAGGATTTGACGCTGGCGTCGTTGGTGAAGGTGGCGAAACGGCGGCCGACGAAATCGCCGATCCCCTGCAGCTCGAACGGACCGACCGACAATGTCGCGATCGTCTTGTTCATCCATTTGGGTGTGCCGGGCAGCTGCTTGCCGCACGTCGGCACGATACCGCCGACGACAAGATAGCCGCCGATACAGGTGTCGCTGGCCGCGCCGATGCCCAGCGCCGTCGACGTATAGTCGTTCTGATATTTGGACAGGTTATAGGACGCTGCGTTGTAGAGCGAGAATGTGCGTCCGAAGCGAAGGGTGAAAGCCGCATCGACGCCGTCTGTCTTGACATTGCCAACATTGACCAGAGTCGATGTGCCCCCTGTGATGCCGCTGCCGGCGATGCCGCCCGGGTTGGTCGGTATGGCGAGCAGGCGGTTCTTGAACTCGACATGATAATAGTTGATCTGCGCGTCCAAGCCGATGCCGTTGCCGAAGCTGCGGCGCGTGCGCAGGCCCGCCTCGTAGGTCCAGCTGCTCTCGGGCTTGCCTTCGTCGGCGAAGGCGTCGAACGCCGCCTGACTGCCGGTGAACCAGGGGCCGCCGCCGCCGGCCAGATAGGCTTGATACTGCCGCAGATTCTTCTGGACGTTGAAATAGATCTGCTCGTGGCCGTTGAAGTCGTAGGTCGCGCCGATGGCGGGCAGGAACCAGCGCTTGGTGTTGATCTTGCCTTCCGGCAGCGCCGTGGTGCCGCCGAGCGAGCCAACCCGCGGCTGTACCGGAAAGCGGCCGTCCGCCCACTGCGCGCTGGTCTTGAAGCCGGCCTGGACGAGCAGCTTCTGCGTCACCTGCCAAGTGTCCTGGAGATGAAGTTGCAGGTTGTTGATCTTCGCTTCACCCTGATATTGGGTGAACAGCGGGTCAGCGACCTCGAGAGGGCGGATATAGGGCGTGCTCGATCGCGGATCAGTGACGTCTACGCCATACCAGCGGCGCCACTGCGTCGTGCTGTTATGTTCAAACCAGCCGCCCAGCACGATCTTGTGTGGACCCAAGTCGATGTTGAGCGCCGAGGTCACGCCCTTGCGGTCGATGCGATATTCGGTGGTGCGGGTAATCAGGCCCGAACCGCCGGTGGCGGCGACCAGCGCGGCGCCTGACGCTGCGGCCTGCTCAGCGGTCAGCGCAGTACACGCAGCCGGCTTGTTACCGTTGTTGTTACCGGTGAAGCGGCAGTTTGCGGGCAGGGTGGCATAAGCGGGATCGAGATAGGCCTGCGCGGTCGTGATCGACTGGCCGAGTGGGCCGGCGACGACGCCGGCACCGTCATTATGGTGATAATAGGCGGTGGTCGACCAGCGGATGTTGTCCGACAGGGGCGCGTCGTACCGAAGATAGCCCAGATAATCGGTCCGCTGCGCGTCCGAATAATAGTTGCGGTAATTGCTGCCCTCTGCCGTCGGCGAATTGCCGGCCGGAGTCAGATAGCCGGCCCGGTACGCGATGAAATCGGGATAGAAGAACGGCTTGGTGTAGGGAGTGTAGAGCTGGATCGCGGTGGCGCTGCCGCCGGCCGCGGGCTTGAAGAACACAGTTGCGTCCTCGTTCGGCTGCGTCATGTCGTTATAGTCGAAATAGGCGGTGATCTTGCCGATGTCGCTGTCATGCACGAACTTGGCATTGGCCTGCCATCCGCCCTGGATGCCGTCGAAATCCCAGGCGCGGGCGCGCTGACGGGCGCCGGAGATATAGGCTGAATTGTCGCCCTTCGGGCCGAACTTGCCGCTGTCGACGCGCACAAAGGTGCGCGACGTGCCGTAGCTGCCAACGGTCTGCGCGGCCTGAATGCCCAGCGTGTCCAACGGGTCCGCCGAATAGGTCTCGACCGTGCCGCCCAGATTGCTGTTCGATGCCGTGGCGAGATCGCCCGCGCCGGTCGAAACGACGACGCGGCCCACATTTTCGGATATCACCGCGCGCTGCGGAGACAGGCCGTTATAGTTGCCGTAGCTCTGGTCGCCCAACGGAATGCCGTCCATCGTGTAGCCAAGCTGATTGCCGGCAAAGCCATGGATGAAAATCTGGGCATTCTGCTCGTTATAGCCCCAGGGATCGGCCGTTATATAGAGCACGCCGGGCAGCGTCTGGATCGCCTTGAGCGGTGATACGCCAGGCAGGATCTTCTGCATTTCGCTCTGTGGCAAGGCGGTGGCCGAGCGCGTCGTTTTGGCGGTGACGATGATCGCCGAAACGCCGGTTGCCGACACGTCGTTCGCGTCGGTTTCCGCGACTTGCGCAGATGCGGCATCGGAAGCCAGCAGCGCAGCGGTCAGCGCGAACAGGCTCGTGTTCAGTCGAATCATGTTTGCCCCCAAAATGCATGTTTTTATTGCAATGCAGCAGGGTGGCTATGTCGATGCATGATGCCGTTTCGGCGACGTTTCCGTTACGTTGCTATGACATGGGTTGAGCGGGTCAGGGAAAGGGCATCCCCATTTTCTTATTGTCAAAGCCCGCGCGGCGTCTTGATACGAATTTCGAAGTACCATTGTAACCAAAGTGTAAAAAATCCCTAACGAGACGTTTACTATTGGCATCTATCGCGGCCTGCGGAGATATCATGCCTCATTCTGTCCGTCACATCATGGTTCCGCTTGTCACGCCTTCGGCTGTGCAAGCCAGCATTCCGATCAGCTATCGACACAGCATATCCCATGCCGCGCAACTGGCGCAGGCGCTGGAGTTGTTTCAGGCCCATCCACAGATGCGGCTGTTGCCGGTTTTGGATGACGAAGCCCGGCCGATCGGCGCGATATTTGAACGCGACATGCGGCTGATCCTGTTTAACCCCTATGGACATGCATTACTCAAAAACCCGAGCTATGGTGCTTATCTGGGCACACATGTTCGCCCTTGCACAACGGTCGATGCCGCTGCGTCGACAGAGGCGCTACTGGATGCCCATGCGGCCAGCGACGTGGACAGCGAGGGGCTCATCGTAACAAGCCAGGGGCGTTATTCAGGCGTCGTCGACAATGCCGTGCTGCTGCGACTGGCGGCGCATCGCGACGTGGAGATCGCGACCCAAAAGGCGCGCCGCATTCAACAGATCGAAACAGAGAGTGAGCAATTCCGTATGGAGGCAGACGAGCTGGCGTCCGCTCTGATCGCTATCGCCGGGGAATTGTCCCACGGAGCGCAGGACATGGCGCATCGCGCTTCCGAGAATGGCGATCGGTCTGGTGCCGTCGCGGCGGCCGCATCGCGGGCCGCTACCAATATGGCTCAAGTCGCCGAGCGTGGGGGCGGGCTTGCGCACAGTCTGCAAGGCATTGAACAGGAAGTGGCGCACGCCCGCGCGGCGATCCGCGACGCTGCCGACCAGGCCGCAGGCAACGAAAGCCAGACGCGGCTTCTCAACACCGCCGCGCAGGAGATCGGCGAAGTGATCCTTCTGATCGATGGCCTCGGACGCACGACGACGACCTTGGCCCTGAATGCGACAATCGAAGCGGCGCGGGCGGGCGAGGCTGGAAAGGGATTTGCCGTCGTGGCGGCCGAAGTCAAGTCGCTCGCGAGCCAAACCCGCGCCGCCGCCGCCGAAATTGCCGAGCGCGTCAGAAAAATAGGTGGTGCAACGGAAGCGGTATTCCAAGGTCATGGCCGGATCAGTCAGTCGATAGCGGTCGCAGAGGCGCTATCCGCCTCGGTCGTCTCAGCGGTGGTCGAACAGGGCGCCGCCACACTCGGCATCGCGCGCAATGTCGAAGACGCGAGTGCCGCCACCGACCATATCCATCTCAATGCGGATGATATTCATCATAACGCCATGGCTGCCGCCTCCGGCGCGGCGAATGTGCAAGGCCTCGCGCAGGTACTTTCGGTGCGCGCCCAAACGATGCGAACGCGGCTATCCGGCTTTCTGGAGGTCATCCGCGCGCTATGAATGGCAGCCGAGCATCCCAGGGTGTAGAGGTGAGCGACAGCCACAAGGCGTACTGAAAGGCGAGGCATGAACGAGGAGGTCGAACTCAAGCTGGAATTATCGCCGGACGCAGCCACGTTTCTCGAGGCTTCATCGCTGCTGTCGGGGCCCATGACCAAGGTGGATCAACGGGCCGTGTATTTCGATACGCCGGACCGGACCTTGCTACGTCACGGCGTGTCGCTCCGCATCCGCCAGACCGGACGCAAACGAATTCAGACCGTCAAATCGAACGGAGGAGGACATGGCGGGCTGATCAGCCGCCGGGAATGGGAACAGCCGGTGTCGAGCGACATCCCCGTTTGCACGCCCGGTACGCCGCTCGAACCCCTGCTGGGCGAATATATGACTGGCATTTCGCCCCAGTTTGCGGTGCGCATCGATCGACGCAGCTGGATGTTGATGGAACAGGGCTCGCAGATCGAACTCGCACTGGACCGGGGAGCCGCGATAGCAGGCGATCGCCGTACCGAGATATGCGAGGTGGAGCTGGAGCTGAAATCCGGCGATCGGGCGGCGTTGTTTGCTCTTGCGCGAAAGATCGATGCCATCGTGCCGGTACGTCCCGCGATGTTGAGCAAGTGCGAGCGCGGATATCTGCTGCTGGACGCCGCGAGGAAAGGATATAAGGCCGAGCCTGTTGAACTGACCGGTGACTTGTCGGCAGCGGCGGCGTTCCGGAGCATCGCGCACAACTGTCTGCGCCACTATCGGCTGAATGAAAGCCTGCTTCTGGAAAGCCGCGATGTCGATGCGCTGCATCAGGCGCGGGTAGCCATTCGTCGCCTCCGTTCGGCCCTGTCGATATTCAGGACTACATTGATCGACGCGCCGACGATGCAGTGGAGCACCGAATTGCGATGGTTGGCCAGAGTGATGGGGACGGCCCGGGATCTGGATGTGCTGTTGGAGCGCCCGGCGGAGACGATGCAGCATCGGCTGGAAGCGGCGCGTGACGAAGCCTATTCGCATGTGGAGGCGGCATTGACCTCCGAACGGGTCCGTGCCTTGGTACAGGATATGGTGCAGTGGCTCGCGATACCCCCCACGGCGAGCGAAGTGGCTGTCATTCCGTTGGCCACGGCGGCATTGCACCGCCTGCGCAGGCGCGTCAAAAAGCGCGGCCGTCACCTTGACCGCCTGGACGACGAGACACGCCACACCGTTCGCAAGGATGCGAAAAAGCTTCGCTATGCTGCCGAGTTCTTTGGATCGCTGTACGTTCGAAAGCGACAAGTGCGCCGCCGCCGGGACTTTCTCGCGGCGCTCGAGCGGTTACAAAGCAAGTTAGGCGCGATCAACGACCTAGTGTCTGGCCCCGATATCCTGCGCCAGGTCGGCATCTTGGGAGACAGCGCGCCTACCGCCCTCGTGCCGACAGATCGCAAATTAAAACTGCTGGCGGCCGCAGCTCGGTCGCATGCAGACTTGGTTAAGGCGGGGAAATTCTGGCGCTGATAACCGCCGGTTCGCGCCGCGGTGGGCGAAACGCTCAGTGCTAACGGACATTGCGAAACGCTAGGCTAGATGGAGATTCCACCATCGGCCAGCATCGCAGATCAGTTACGATGCTAGGCGCGCTGTGCGCGGATCCATCGCTTACGCGGCCCAATGAAAATCTTTGGGGTATGGAAACGGTGCTACGGCCTGCGCCAAATGCGACGGCGAGGTCTCTTACCCTGCGCCATTGCGGCGGCGCTGCAACAAGCATTAGCGCGTAGCGCATAGCGAATATCGGGGGTGAGGAGGATCATGCCGCCCTCCGTGCCTGCGCGTCGATTGCAGCCGGGGCTGGCAGTGCGGTCGGCGCGTTATCCGCGTCGCTCATCGGGCTGCGGCTTTGCTCCGCCTCGCGGTGGCGCGAAAGGAGCCATTCGGACGCCTTGCTGGCCGCGCCTGCCGCGCGGAAAATCGCCCGGTTATCCTCGAGGAGCACGTCGAGCCATGCGCCGATATAATCGGCGTGGCGCACGGTGGGGACGATACCAAGCGCGGCGCAGAGGAAAGCCGATCCCATTTCGGCGATCATTTCCTCGCGGGCATAATCCTTGCTGCCGAAGTTGTTGGTGAGATTGCGGTCGAGACGCGAAGCGTGCCCTGTCGCGTGGGTCAATTCGCGCAGGCAGGTCCGGTAAAAATTGATCTGCTGGAAAAGGCCGGTTGCGGCGGCACCTGCACAAAGTCCTGGCTCGGCACATAATAGGCTTTGTCGCCACCTGTGCGGAAATCGACGCCGCTGGCGGCGATCAGTGCTTCGGCGACGGGGACGATTTGCCGTTCGGGCAAGGGGGCGGGTTCTGCTGCAAGGCCGGGGCGTTTGAGCGACCCGTCAGTCCCGCGGACTGCCGAACCGCCGCTCAAACCTTCGCATTGTGAGACGTTGAAAACGGTAAAGCGTTTGAGGAAAGCGACCGACTTGGCATCGCCCCCGGTTGCGCGCGCTTTCTCGTTCTCCGCTTCGGGGGTGAAGCGGTCGGCATAGACGACCGTCGTCCCTTGCTCTCCCTTGCGAACGCAGCCGCCTGCGGTGAGCGCCTGACGGAAGGTAAGCCAGCCTTGTGCGGGATAGCCCTTTTCTATGGCGGCGCCCCAAAGGATCAATATGTTCACGCCCGAATAGGTTCGCGTCGTCAGCGCGTTGCGCGGAAGGCCGGGGGCCAGCGCCCCGCTGGCTAGAGCGTCGCCGGACGATGCCCAAGGCTGGACCCATGAAACGCGCCCTTCCTCAAGCTGACCTATGATCTTGGCGGTCACTTCGTCGTAAAGGTTGATCCGCTTGCCCACGATGACGGCCTGTTGCGCGACGGTTTCCGTTTATAGCCATGTCCTGTCCTCCTTCCGCCCAAAAAACATGAGCCTCCCGCAAAGCGGGGGCGGGCGGCGAAACGCGACTGGAAGGCCCGCTCCGACGGGTGTCGGCACCAAAAGGCGCAACGTCAGTGAAGCACCCGCAAGCGCAGCGCCGCGGGTTGCCGACAACCGCGAAGGGCCTAAGAGGGAGCGCCGCCTGCTCCCGCTTGATGGGAGAGGCTCACTACAAAAGCGTCGCCGCGCGGCCCGCGCGGCGTCCATTGGTCTGGGCCACAGGGCACAGACGCAAGCGCCCGCGATCGTTACCGAATTGACCAGACCCACGAGGGGCTGGGTGCCGCCGAGCGATGCGAGGGGGCATAGAGCGCGTTCGGCCCAGGTCGGGCGCCCTTATCCTCGATTCCTATCCCGACGATTCGATGGCATCGACATTTTGTCGTGGCACCGTGCAGAGGCAGAACCCAGATATGATCGATGACGAAACGAGATGGCCAGCCGATACGGTCAGCCTGCGCCTGACGTGCGCGAAGCGTCCGGAATCTGCTCTCTTGTAGAAAGCGACCTGTCCGACGGGGTATACGGCGTTTGCGGCCGGGATACCGACAAAATGTTCAATCCCGCAGAATTCGGTCGCCTGCGCAATCTGATTCGTGCACTCATCCGGCTCGACTTCACGCCGCGACTGCCACTGTGTCGACAAGCCGCGTCTGCCAGTCCATGGGACGATCGCAATAACGGCTGTATCCGCGAGTGAAGGGATGGGACGCGGGCTCGCTAATGATCACAAGGCGGCTGTGAGCGTTCGAAACGCGACGATTGAGTTGGTGCAGACAGTGTAGGTCGACCCGGCACCGGAATCAGCGTCGGTCAGGCCTGGTAAGTCATGCCGCCGACCGACCACCGATGTTCTCAGATCTTGCTATTCGACGGGACGGCCGGGCAGTCCCGAGTGCCATGTCCGCAGGAGCAACAGGATCATAAGCAGCAAGCCACATCCTACCAGCGTCATCAGCATCAGGCGGGGACTGCCGACCAGCTGGGCGAGCGGCATGGCGACGAGCGGAAACAGGATCATAGCGCCATAGATAAGCGCGTTCATCAGGCCAAGGCCCGAGGCCGGGTTCCCGGTCGAAGCCTTGATGACGCAGGCGTAGAGGATAGGCGCCACCAGCCCGGTGCCCAGCCCACCCAACAGCGTTCCGGCGATCACCCCCGGGAAGGAAAAGCTTAGCGCAATGACGGCAAGCCCCATGAATTCCACAAACAGCGTGAGCGCGAGCAGCCGGGACAGGGTGAAGCGCGCGCGCAGCGGGATGGTGAGCCAGGATCCAAGGGCAGATCCGATTACCGTAGCGGTCGGCGGCAGGGACTGCATCTGAGGGTCTGTGACGCCAAGTGAAAGGACAAAAAGCGGGCCGAACATTGCCAGGGCGAAGATCACTATGCCGCTGAAAACCGCCGAAGCACCGACGAGAGCGCCGACATTCCTGACGGCGGACGCGAAATCGCCCGGTTCGCCATGCTCCTCGCCACTGGCGGCTACGGGCAGCATCAGCGCCAGGGGAAGAAACAGGAAGGCGATCAGATGCGCGGAGAAGGCCAGCCGCCAGTCAACGCTGGTAAGGAACCCCATGATTGGGAAGAGCCCGATCGCCATAACGCTGCCGATCGCGCCCTGAAGGCCGAGCGCACGGGCTTCGGCCTGTTCGTTGAGCAGCCGGTTGATCGCGACGAGAACGCTGTTGACGATCCCCGCAACCGCAAAGCCAACGATCGCCCGGGTCAGGATGATGAGGTAGATATTGTCGATCAGCGCCGCTGACGTCCCGGCCACGCCCATCGTTAGAAGCGATCCGACATAGATCGACCGATAGCCTGCGCGTTCGATTAGCCGCCCGCTCAGCAGGCAGCCGATGGCAAAGGTGAAAGCCGCGCCCGCACCCACAATCTGGACCAACACATCGATATTGGGCAGCGCGATGAAGTGCTGGCGCAGTGCCGGCAAACTGGGCGCGAGCGAAAACAAGCCTGTGAAGATCAGGACGCCAGCCCCCACGAGCGAAATGTAGGGCGCAAGTTTCAAGGGTGCTCGAACGGGTGCCGCGGCCAATATCCATCTCCTTAAAATCATGAAACATCTTGTATCACTTGCTCGGTGAGGCGCGTGCGCGACATCTGAAGCCAGCTCAGCGGTGAACCTGTATCGGGCCGGTAGCACGGGTACCCCGGCTCGATCCGGATGATCAGGCTCTGACGCTCTCCCGCCTTGCGGCCAGCGAAACCCCAACTGCCGTGATCGCTATGCCGGCGACCGCTGACAGTCCCAACGTCTCACCGAACAGGGGCCATGCAATCAAGGCCGTGCAAGGCGGTACGAGGAAGAAAAGGCTTGCTACCTGCGATGCACCGCCTCGCCGGATCAGCAGATAGAGCAAGGATATGGCGCCAAGAGATAGCACAAAGACCAGCCACAGGAGCGCAAAAACGAACTCGGCATGCCACTCGACATGCATGTCCTCGAACCAGAAGGCGAACGGGGCAGTCGCTAGGCCTGCGGCTGCGAACTGGACCAAGTTGCCAGTGCGCAAATCCATGCTCATGCAAAACCGCTTCTGATAAAGTGTACCTACCGTGATGCCGATCAGTGCTGCAACGCACGCGATATCTCCCAACAGGCTGCCGCGCGCTTGGACTATCTTACCTGCCAGCACGAGCGTCACACCGGAAAGACCAAGCGCAAGCCCCAGCCATTGACGCGGTATCACGCGCTCGCCCAGCAGCATGCCCGCAAGTGCGGCGGTAAGCAGCGGCTGCAGCCCGACGATCAACGCCGAAACGCCGGCCTCCACTCCCATCGAGATGCCCAGGAATACGCCGCCTAGGAAGACACCATGCACGAGCAGTCCTGCAACTGCAGCATGTCCGATTTCGGTCAACCGGGTGGGCCACGGCGCCCGGCTGGCTAGCGATATCAGCACCAGCAGCCCTGCGGCGAGACCGTATCGCAGCGACAGGAATGTCAGCGGGCCGGCGCGGGGAAGCCCGAGCCGGGCACCGATGAAGCCGGTGCTCCACAACAATACGAACAGCGCGGGCGTTCCGACATCGTGGATCAGATGGCGCCCGTTGCGCGTGTTCTCTCTGCTCATGTTCCAACTTTCTACATGTTGATCGCGCGCACCAGGCGAACGCCCCAGTCTTCATCGGGATTGGTAGTGCCGTCCCCGAGACGTTCCTGTATGATTGCAACGCTCAGATCGCGGCGTTTTGCCAGCCGATACCGTTCGGCCGACTGCAAGGCGGGACCTACCTCTTTAAACGTCAGATCTGTACAATAGACCGGGGCACCAGGTTGCTGGCGCCATGAGTCCGCGAGCGTGCCGGCGTCGAAGGCATCCACTCCCGTGTCGTTGACGAGCGCCATCGTAACCTCACGGTCCCGGGCCCGATCTGCAGCTATCGGGATAGCGATTCGTCCAGCTGTGCCCGCAGGCTTGCCTTTCTTGGCCAGCGAGGCAGAGCCGATCGCGTTCCACGCCTTGGCAATTGGACGGCCGAGTTGCTCGGCCACCCAAAGGCTTTCGACCTGCCCGCTTTCGATTGCTTCGATCCTGTCGTCGCGGAACGGATAATAGTTTGATGTGTCGATCACCACCGTATCTTCCGGCAAAGCGACGACCTGCGCCGCGACGTCAGGAATCCGATTTAGCGGGATGGAAAGTATGACCACCTCCACGTCGGCGAGCGCCTCGGCTGTGGTCACGGCGCGGGCCCCGGAGGACAGCAACTCACGCTCGATCGTCTCGGGGCCGCGTGAGTTCGCCACCTTTACCTCATGCCCAGCCTCACTCAGCTCCCGGACCAGCGTCTTCCCAATATTGCCGGTGCCTAAAATGCCGATTTTCATCTACTTCTCCTTCGATCTAATGCGGCGGCGCGTGGCGCGCGGTGCCCTTGGGTTGCTTCGGGGTAGTGCGTGGTCAGGGCAGAGCGTGAGGTGCCATGCCTCGACCGACGCCGAAGCGATGGCGATCTACACGGTCTACTTCAGCCCCAGCGCCGCGTTCGCACGCTCGCCATAGCCAATCGCTACCGGGCCTAGTGTAGAGCAGGAAGCTCCCGACCGATCAGCCCAATGGCGGCGGTGAGCCGACCGCTTCATAAGCCATGCGTTCGAACAGCGGCAGTGCCTCGCGGCTCTTGACGCCGCGACCACCGGCGATCACCGCGCCGGAATTGGGCGTGATCGGTGCGGCCTGCTGAATCAGGTAGATGAGCGTCAGATCCTCGACCGGGTCATTTTCCCACCAGGTGCCCCACAGGCCGGGCCAGCCATAGGAACCCACGCTGCCGTTCGAGATGTTGCTGGCCGTCCGCTCCTGAACGACGGCGACCCCCAGGCCAAAGCCCATGCCTTTCCAGAAGAGCGGCTGACCGATGAACGGATGCTGCCGCTGTGCGGCGGTCAGCCGGTTGGTCCGCATCAGGCGCACGGTTTCGGGTCTCAATATCCGCGCCCGGCCCGACCGGCCGCCATTCTGAAGCATCTGCGCAAACAGCATATAGTCGTCGGCGCAGGAGATCAGGCTGCTGGCGCCCATGAAGATGGACGGCGTCTTATCTATATCCTTGGTGATGAAGTCGGACGCCTTCGTCAGCGCGCCCTTGGCCTCATCGAACTGATAAAGCGAGGCAAGCCGGTCGATCTTTGCCGGCGGGACCCAGAAATCGGTGTCCTTCATCCCGAGCGGCGCGAAGATGCGATCCTTCAGGGAGGCTTGCAGCGTCTTGCGATCGACGCGCTCGATCAGGAAGCCGAGGACGTCGGTCGAGATGCCATATTGCATCCGCTCGCCCGGCTGATAGACCAGCGGCAGCCTGCCTACCGCTGCGAGCCAGGTGTCCGTCGTCCATGGCGTCGATATCCCCCAACCGATTGCGGCATCATAAGCCTGCGCGATCGGCCCGGTGATAATGCCTGGCAGCGCCAGACCAGATCTGTGCGTCAGCAGATCCTCCACCGTGATGTCGCGTGCGGCAGGGACAGTGTCGTCCAGCGGTCCGTCGGCCTTGCGGAGCACGCGGCAGTTGGCGAGCTCGGGGATCCATTTCCGGATGGGATCGGAGAGTTTGATCTTGCCCTCTTCCAGCAGCATCAGAGCGCCGACCGATGTGACCGGCTTGGTCATGGAGGCGAGGCGGAACAGGGTGTCGCGCTGCATCGGGGATCGCGTCTCGATATCGCGCCAGCCAAGCGCATCGACATGCACAATTTCGCCACGATGACAGACCATCGTGACAATGCCGGCAAGTACACCCTGGTCGACATAAGCCTGTAATGCAGCGGGAATTCTGTCGAGCCTCGTCTTGTCCAGAGCGGATTTAGCGGGCGTTGCCAAAGCCGGCAAAGCCGCTGTGAACGGCAAGGTGGCAGTTGCGCCAACCATCTGGCGCCGGGAAATTTTCAGGTCCATTTATAATCCTCTTCGATTAGCGAGCCTGCAGCGCTGTGTCTGCTATGCGCAAATTATGTCCGTCAACGGAAATCACATTGTCCAGAATTTCTATCTGACGACAGAATATGTCAGTCGAATTTTGTTTCATGCTCTTCAAGGATAAATATTGCTCGTTTATATGGATCGAGAAATCTATTCTCATCCTCAATAATAATCTTCCATACCTCTTCCGGACTGGAGATCTCTATCATTTTTTCGAAATGCTCGCGGGATTCGAACCACATTTCCATTGCAAGGTCAAATTCAGATCCCGCTAGAGTGTCAGCGAAGGGGAGGATGTCCGATATGGAATGAAAATACTTCCGCATATATTTGATAGGGGCAAAGCCATTGTCTTGAAAAATCTTCTTTCCCAGCAGGGAATGATGGTTCTCATAATATGAGATAAGGTCATCTTTCGATATTCCTTCTTTACCCTTCATGAGCCACATTACTTTAAACACATCAATCCCTTCCCGTTATTCCTAGATATTCCACTAAACCATCTATTACGCGCGGCGACCTTACGCCTCACCTCATGCATAATCTGAATATTGACCCCTCATTGCACGCAAAGCCGCGTCCGCCTGGTCACCTGTAATCTGCTGCAACCTCGGTGCAGACGGTCGTCATCCTCAGTCACGTCAAATCTTTGTACCGAGGCTCGAATCGGTCGTTTCGAGATAGCCTCACGGATTTGAAATACACTGTTTCGGCGTGCTTGCGCCCATGAGTGAATACCGATTTAGTGCAAAGAAATTGCGCAATCATGCAAGTTTGCCGCTCCCGGTGCCTGATCGCCTGCCAAGTCTTGACATCCCACATCCCTCTGCGCACCGATAACTCGCGCCTTTAACGCATCAATAAAGGATGTGGAATGCAGACGGGATATACTAAAAGCTATGGAAAATACCAAAGGCATGCATTATAAAAGCTGCGCTTTCTCAAATCATAAAATAATAAAATATTAGATAGAACCTGAGTAACTCTAGTTACTATATAGTATTACTTTAATGTCTTCGAAAAAGATATAGAGTTTAAGTGGAGGGGATAAAACATGAGCAGAATTTCTTTGGGTAGATCAATTATTCTAAGTGGCTCGGCGATGGTTGCGGTGCTGGTACAGCCAGGCATAGCTGGCGCGCAGACCCTTCCGGAAAAAGGTAATAGCGGCCAAGTCGCTCCTGGTGACATCATCGTGACAGCCCAACGCCGTTCGGAACGTCTGCAGGACGTGCCGGTGGCCATTACAGCCGTCGATGCCACCGTGGCCCAGCAGCTCGGCCTGCGGCGCACGAGGGATCTGAACCTGATAGCGCCAGGCGTCAACTTTGCCGATACTCCGGGTGTCATGTCCTTCTATATTCGCGGCATTGGATCACAATATCAGAATCCCGGGATCGAAGGGTCGGTAGCTGTCTATATCGATGGCACTTATCTCCCGCGTTCCCATGGCACTCAGTCGCTGCTCAACCTCGTGGACCCCGGAACGGTGCAGGTCCTGCGCGGACCGCAGGGCACGCTGTACGGGCGCAACGCCACCGGCGGCGTCCTCCTGCTTGCTTCCGCCGAACCGACGTCGAAGTTCGAGGGCCGCGTCGCTGCAGAATATGGCCGCTTCAATCACCAGCAGCTTGACGGCATGCTGAACGTGCCGATTTCGAATACGTTGAGCGTGCGGTTCTCCGGCCGCTACCAGCATGACGATGGCTATATCAAGAATCTGGCTACGGGCAGGCACCTGATGGGCGGCAATAATTATGTCGCGCGCGGACAGATCCGGTGGCAGCCGAGCGACGATGTCGACGTCGTCGCCGGAGTGGAGTATAACAAGGCGAAGAACCGACGGGCCATTTCACAAATGGCTGTCGGCGCGCCGATCTGCCTCGTTTGCCAGACCACCGGTCAGCAGCCGGCTTCCGGCTTCTACCAGACCCGCCAGAACGATCCCGACCCTTGGACCAACCGGATGTTCCGGGCGTTCATGCGTGCCAACGTCACGATTGGGCAATTCGACTTTTCGAGCGTCACCACCTATTTCCGCGATCGCAACGTGCAGTCGTCCGATACCGACTATACCACGTCGCCGTCTTTCTACTTCGATGTCGACCAGATGGGCGGAGAGACTTTCTCTCAGGCGTTCCAGATCGTCTCGAAACTGGATGGTCCGTTTGATTTCGTCGGCGGCGTCGAATATCTCCATGACAACGGCAAGGGTATTATCGCGCTGCGTGGCACCGATTATCAGTTCGCTGTGAACGCGTTCGGATCGTTCCCGCAAAATACCAGCAAGGTCCTCACCAAATCCCTTTCGGGCTTCCTGGAGGGCAGCTACAAGATCACCGACCAAGTGAAGATCACTGCTGGTGGTCGTTACACACAGGATCAGCGCTCCGCGTCGCTCAGAAACAGCAGCGGGTTCATCGGCTTTGGCGCTCCGGCGACCGCGAGTGGCGAAAAGTCGTTCAGTGCCTTCACGCCACGGTTCGTTCTGGCGTGGGACAATGGCCCTATGAACCTCTATTACAGCTACACGCGGGGCTTCAAGGCGGGCGGCATCAACACCCCGGCGATCTTCGGCATCGGCACGGTCAAGCCTGAAAAAATCTTCAGCCACGAAGTGGGTATGAAGAACTCGTTCATGGAAAATAAGGTGCAGACCAGCATGTCGGTGTTCTATTACAAGAACAAGGATCTTCAAACGCAGATCATCGACCCGACCGGTGGCGGCTCCCGTCTTGAAAATGCGGGTGGCGTAAAGGGATATGGCGCCGAATTCGAGCTTAATACGCAGCCGGTAGCCGGCCTTAATCTGGGCGGCGCGGTGAGCTATCTCCATACCGAATTCTTCGACTATGCAAATGCCTCGCAGACTTGCTATGACCCCACCGTCACGACCGGGGCCGCACTGTTTCCCTGCCCGATCGGTCCCAAGACGAACCTGAACGGCGTTCGCGCGCCAAATGCGCCTAAATGGCAGTTGTCACTGCATGGAAGCTATGACTTCCCGATCGGCGCATGGACCGGCAACCTGGCGGGCCTCGTTTCATACCGCTCCTCCTTCGACTATGTCGTCAATGCGGGTGGCTACGATCTTCAGTGGGATCAGCAGGAAGGCTATGTCGTTTCGAACATATCCGGCTATGTCAGTCCTCCGGGGGGCAATATCCGGGTTGGCTTCTACCTCGATAACGCGTTCGGCAAGAAGTACACCTTCTCGCGGGTGACCAATCAGCCGTACGGCCTGGGTTACGCGGCCGCACCGCCCAGGACCTATGGCCTCCGTGCCGAATATCGCTTCTAAGTCGGATAACCACGGCGTCGGAATCCGTCGGTCTGCCATTTGATCGACGTCTTCCGGCGCCACAAGCCTGAAAGGGACATCGTGCCTGCTTCCTATGCTCCTAACTACGTGCCTATCGAAGATGCCAGAAAAATGCCTGGTCTGCGCGTCGCCTTCACCCGCGGCGTGCCGGGAACCTGGAGCGTTGCCATTAAGGCGATCCTCGACATCAAGGGGATAGACTATATTCCTGTAGCCCAGGAGCCAGGTGAAGCAAATGAGCCCCTGAAAGACTGGACAGGCCAGACGTCGGCGCCGGTGGCGATGTTCAACGATGACCGACCGCGCCCGCACTGGTCGGAAATGCTGGCGCTTGCAGAACAGCTGAAGCCGGAGCCGCGTCTAATTCCGGCCGACGAAAATGACCGTATCACAATGCTTGGATTGTGCCATGAAATCTGTAGCGAGGACGGCCTGGGATGGAATAACCGGCTTTTGCTCCTGTCTGGCGATCCGGATTCGCAAGAAGAACCGGGCGATAACCCACTTCGGGACAAATATAGATCTCCGGTAACGAATAGTCACGCGCGCGATCGTGTACTGTCGATAATCCGAGCACTGGCGGCGAGGCTGGATAACCAGGCTGCGCTGGGTAGTCGCTATTTCATAGGGGATAGTCTGACAGCTGCTGATATATATTGGACCGCATTCAGCAACATAGTCTCGCCGATGATGTCAGACATTTGTGAGATGCCAGATTCATACCGTGGTCTTGGACCAATTTTGCAGAAGCACCTCAAGGATCCGTTGCCACAAATATTGTTTGATCATCGGGATTATATTGTCGGTAAATACTTCAATATTCCCATAGCTCTGTAACCTAGTTTTTCGGGTATTTGACTATATATAACTATGACGCCCTTTGATGATGCGAAGTATTATTTTGTCATTCACCTACTGACCATAACCCGACATAGCAGGACTGGATAGCTGAAATGGTTGACGATTTAAAGGGCGCTCATAAGCAACGGTGGTATCCCGACTACCAGGATCGGGACTCGGACATCATCCATTATGACGAATTTCTCATTCCAGGATGCGACGTCAAATTTAGAGGTCCGGGGTTCAATCCCTTCGAAGCGGAGCAAGGCTCCTTCTTCAGCTGCATCGGTTCTGCGCATACTTATGGTCCATATTTCCCCAGTCCATATCCGACGCTGCTGTCGAAGGAATTGGGCATGCCGGTCCTTAATCTTGGCGTCGGCGGCACCGGGCCCGGATTCTATGGCCAGTATGATAGCTTGATAGAGGCCATGAATCGGGGCCGTTTCGTGGTGCTTCAGTGCATGGCGGCTCGCCAGGAGGCGAACTCTCGTTTCGATACTGACGGTCATGTCGAGTTTGTGAAAGACCGGACCACCGGCGAAAGCCTCAATTCCGGGCTGGCCTGGAAACGCATCGTCGAAGAAGACTCGTCGAATGCGTTGCGCTATGTCGCGGAAACGCGGCTGAGCTGGATCGAAACCATCCGCAAACTGGTCGAGCGACTGACCGTGCCGGTGATTTTCCTGTGGTTCACGGAGCGGGAAATGGCCTATGGCTTTGACCGCGCGGCCTTTGAAGAGCAGATCCGCGCGATGGCAGACGGCACCGACGAAAATTATCATGTCAATGCGCTGGCCGGCGAGTTTCCGCATTTCATCGACGAGTGGACGGCCGAAGCCGTGGCCGCCCTGTGCGACGGCCGCGCCGAGTGCATATCGAGCCGAGGCATGGGCAAACCGATCGTCAGCCAATTTACCGGTGAACCAATCGCGGGTGTTACGCAGGAGGAAGCCGCTGCCCGACCCGAATTGACAGGACGGATCGACGGGATGAACCGTTACTATCCCTCGCCCGAGATGCATGAAGATGCGGCAGCGGCGCTGCTGCCTGTAGCCCGCAAGATTATGCAGGACACGACAGCGAGCAAGTAACGACCCGTGACGCAGATGCGTGGGTGCATCCCCGGCGGCGGTCATGATTTCGATCCGGCACCGGGCCTGCCTCCAAGAAAGAACTTAATCGGGGACGGACACCCAAGTGTCAGCTGCGGCATCGTGCGGCGCATTGTCGACTTGATTTGGCAGAAGTGAGCGAGAGAATGCACTGTAAGGACAGGATGGATGTCGAGGAACTGATCGAGGCTGCGGCTGCGATCGCTGGCTCGGGCACTGCAGAAGAGACATCCTATCGCGCTGGGCTGACCGAATTTGTAGCGGACTATAATCGATCTCGGCTCACGACGCCCTCCGGGCGCGCAGCGACACACGCCATGATCGTCGATACGCTGAGGTCGCGTTTCGAGATCGACCGCTGGCTCGACCAACATCCCGAAGCCTTAGCGAAGCCGATTTACAGGCCCCTGTTCATCATCGGCATGCCGCGCGCAGGCACGACCATGCTCCTGAATATTCTGAGGCATGATCCGGCCCGCCGGGTCTACTGGAACTGGGAGGCCAATCACGAGATCCCGCCCGCGATGGGCGGTGAGTTGCAAAGTGACCCGAGGATCGCGATGCGCATAGCGGAGATCGACTCCGCTCTCGAGTGCGGATTTCTCGACCGCCGTCATCATGTGGAGCAGGGAGACGAGCCTGCGGAATGCGTGTTCCCTATGGCAAGGGACTTCAAGTCTTACATTTGGCTGGTCACCACCCAGGTTCCCAAATATTTCGAATGGTTGCTTAACGAAGCCGACATGGAAGCGGCCTACCGCCATCACCGCCGTTCGCTCCAGCTCATGCAGACGAATGCGCCTGGCAACTGGACGCTCAAATGGCCGACCCATGCGGCTTGGACCGACGCCCTGCTCAAAGTCTATCCCGATGCTCGCTTCGTGGTGACGCATCGCGATCCGGTTAAGCCGATTGGATCGACCTGTAGCGCAGTGCGGCACGCTCAGGCATTCAATAATGACGGGATCGACCCCAACTATATTGGTTATGAAACCTCCACACTGGTCGCTCGAATGGCAGAAAACATGATGCGCACGCGCGACGCGAATCCGCATGTGCCGTTTCACGATCTGCATTATAAGGCACTGGTGGCCGACCCGATCCGCGCCATTCGCAGCATATATGACTTTCTGGGTGAGCACCTTAGCCCTGCCGTGGAAGCTCGAATGCAACAAGAGGTCGACGAGCAAAACGCTTCGCGTAAGGTTCATGGTCCCCATGTCTACAATCTGTGTGATTATGGTCTGTCGCGGGTGGGCATGAACACCATGTTCCGCGAATATGTCGATCGTTTCGGCATCGCTAGGGAGGCTGACTAAGAGTGCCTGTGACGAATATGAGCACCGAATGCGTCCTTGGGACCGTTCGTCCCCGGTTTTGGTGAGCAGCAGCCACATCGCCGATACTATGCGATATTGGAAGTGAGCGTTGCAGGCCATGCGGGTTCCAAAGATTGATTATACCTCCATCCTCACGAGGACCGCGAAATGACCGCACATATCACCTACTGCCGCAACTGTTCCGCCGCCTGTGGTATAGAGGTAACTACGGAGGGGGACCGGATTTCGAATATTCGCGGTGTCAAGGAGCATCCGGTCTCGCAGGGTTATTTCTGCATCAAGGGCATGGCGACCCGAGATTTCCACAATGGCGACGACAGGCTGGCGGCTAGCCTTCGCCGCACGGAAGACGGATCGTTCCAGCCGGTGGAAGCCGAAACGGCTATGGACGATATCTACGAGCGGCTGAGCCGGATCATCGCCGAACATGGCCCGGAGTCGGTGGCGCTTTATTACGGCACTGGCGCTAACAGCAACGTGCTAAGCAGTGCAGCGGCGAAAGCTTGGATGCACATGATCGGGTCGCCTTTCATCTTTTCCAGCATGACCGTCGATCAGTCCGCGAAATTCATCACGGCGGGGCGCATGGGGTCTTTCCTGCCCGGCAAGCACAGGCTCGACAGCGCCGACCTGATCATGATCGTTGGCTCGAATCCGGCCGCATCACACGGCACCTACGGCCTGCCATCGCCCAATCCCATCAAGCATGTACGCTCGGCCCGGGCCAAGGGCACGAAATTCATCGTGGTTGATCCGCGCGCCACGGAACTGGCTCGTTCGGCCGACCTGCATGTGCCGGTGCGTCCGGGCGAAGACCCGGCGCTCTTTGCGGGACTCATCCGGATCGTCATCGAGGAAGAATTGTATGACAAGACCTTCTGTGAACGGTTCACGACATCCTTCGGCCGGCTTCGCGATGCGGTGCATTCCTTCACGCCCGACTATGTCGCCCAGCGTACCGGAGTCGATGTCGCGACGCTCTACGAGGCGGCGCGCATGTTCGCCACGGCGAACAAGAAGTCGGCGATGTCCGGCACCGGCCCCAACATGGCGCGCGATTCCAACCTCGCAGAGCATTTGATCGAAGCCTTCAACGCGATCTGTGGCGGTTATCGTTCGGCTGGCGACATCGTTCACAATATGGGATATTTCGGCGGCGCCACGCTGGCTTCGTCCGGCGGTGGCGATATTCGCGAAGCGGTCGCGCCGCCGAGCCGTAGCTGGGAATCGGGCCCCAGGATGCGAACAGTGGACATCGGCCAGATCGGCGGCGAATTTCCGACGTCACGCCTGCCGCTTGAAATCCAGGGCAATGAAAAAGGCAAGATCCGTGCCCTCATCCAGGTCGGGGGCAATGTGCTCAAAGCCTTGCCTGAGCCGCAGAAGACCATTCCGATCCTGCAAGGGTTGGATCTGTTGGTGACACTGGATCTGCGGCAGACGGTCACGGGACGCATTGCCGACTATCAGATCGCGACCGCGAACCATTATGAACGGCATGATTTCAATGTCGTGTTCGAATATATGTTCCCCGGCACCTTTGCCCAGGTCGCCGAACCTTTCATGCAGCCGCCGCCTGGCGTTATCGAGGATTGGCAGTTCTTTCGCGGCCTTGCGGGGAGGATGGGCAAGACTTTGATGTTGCGCAAACCCATATTCGCTGTCGCCTATCGGGACATTGGTGGCCCGGAACTGGCCATCACCGACGAAATGACCAGCGCCGACGTCGTGGGCTGGGTTGCGAGCGTCGGTCGCAGCGACTTCGACACGTTGAAGTCCAACCCCCACGGGATCTATTTCGACGACACTGTCGGCGTCGTCCAGCCTGCGGGTGAAGATGACGGTGCCAGGCTCGATCTGTGTCCGCCCGATGTCGAGGCGCATATTCGCGTGGTCCGCGCGACGGAGGACGATGTCGCCGGCTATCCTTTCCGCTTAGTACCACGGCGGCTCGTGGAAGTACTGAACAGCGCATTCACGGAGGCGACGCAGACACGTCGTCGCTATGGTACTAACCCGATCTACATGAACCCGGACGACATGGCTCAGCTTGGCGTTCCCGATGGCGGCATGATCAAGCTGACGTCCCGCACCGGCGGAGTCGTCATCGGCAAGGCGCGCAAAGACAACGGGCTGCGCGCAGGCGTGATCTCCATGTGTCACGCCTGGGGCAATCCGGAAGTGTCGGGCGAGGAAGATGAGGATTCTTTCTCAGGCCGCCTCGTGGCACTGGACATGGACCTTGAAACCATCAATTTCATGCCGAGGCAAAGTTCGGTGCCCGTGCAGGCGCAACTGTTTGAACCAGAGGTGCAGGCGCTGGCAGGTTGAACGTGGCTGCATCACTCTGCCACCCAGATCGAAGCCGAGGGATCGACGTGTCCGAAGAACGGGCTCGAAACCGATTCGGTCGTTGCGCGCAACGGGGCGCTCTCTGATATGAATCGATTCTTGATACGATAGTCGCCCCCCCGCTATTTTGCAGTCCGAAAATGAAGTATGAGGTCAGTATGGCTCATACGCTGGAAGCGGCGGCAACCGCCGAAAGAGGATGACGATGCTATGGCTCTAACGATCATCGGTGCCACGCGCCTGGATGCCTGGCGGCGCATAATTAACGATCATTGTTATATCTCCGACACTGAGTTGATCACATCTTCAGGCGCTAATGACGTCGACTTTTCATTGGCTAGCGTAGAAGCTGGCATGATGGACGTTGAGCGATATTCTGGCCCGGATAGCGCCACGCGACGAACTTGGCACCACATTCGGCAAAAGCCGCGCGAGTCTTACCTGTTGTGGTTTCCTCAAAATGGTCACGTGATCATTACGCAAGATCAAGAGCGTGAGAGCATGATCGAGCGCGGAGATTTTTTTGTAACCTACGGAAATAGACCGCATTATGCGAGAAGTACCTCTGGAGGAGGGGATCCGTGTACGCAGCTATTTGTTTGGGTGCCGGCTCATGTCATGAGATCAACTATTCCTGAAATCGATGATTTATGCGGGCGTAAATTCTCTGGCGGCCAAGGACCAGGCTCGATCGGCGCGAACCTTTTTGGTCAGCTTCTTGACCAGGCCGATCATTGCCCCCCTGATACGCTGGCCAGTCTCGGCGAGGCTGCGCTAAACGCGGTACGGGACGCGGTTCGCGTCAATGGCCAGGCACCGCACGGCGGCAGTAACCACCGCAGCGGTTCTTTTGAGCGAGTGATGCGGTACATTGATCAGAACTTTACGAAGCAGGGTCTGACAGCGGAACAGGTGGCACACGATTGTAATCTGTCTCTGCGCTCATTCCACTATCTAATGCGTAGCATGGATATAGGCTTTGCAGCCTATCTTAGAACTAAGCGCCTGAATCAAGCCAGACAGTGGCTAAATGATCCGGAATTTGTACGTTTCAACATTGTTGATATTGCCTATATGTCCGGCTTTCCTAACGCATCTTACTTCAGCAATGCTTACCGCAACGAATTTGGCACAACGCCGCGTGAAATGCGCCGCTCTATCGAGGGATCAATCATGGCCTCGCGAAATGTAATTTAGACTCCAATTACTCGCCTTTGGAACTGTGGATACCATAGTCGCGATATTACACCTTCAATCTCCGTTGGTCGTTTCTCGGTTCGCAATGCACTTTCACCCGGCTTGTAGCGGTGTTCGGACGATCCCGACGACACCGGCAATACGGTTAGCCGCTCACCATTTTGCGTTTCTGCCGAGTAACCAAAGGGTGACGCAGACCGATACAGGGGGGTGAGGACAGTCCCGGCGGCCTAACCATAGCGTCTCGGATGACAGGGAAGTGACGGCAGCATCAACGGAATGGTTTTAGCCGTTAGACAAAATACCCATTGCAACGGGCAGGACATCAATGATGAACGACGAAAATAACTATGTTCCCGCCGAAATATGGGTATGGAACAAGGATAGCGGCGGCGCTTTTGCCAGTCTGAACCGCCCCGTCTCCGGAGCGACCAGCGAGAAGCCGTTGCCCATCGGCCGCCACCCAATTCAACTCTATTCGATCGGGTCGCCCAATGGGCAGAAGATCACAATCCTCCTCGAGGAGTTGCTTGCACGAGGCATAGAGGGTGCCGAATATGATGCATGGTTGATCGAAATCATGCAAGGGGACCAATTCACCAGTGGATTTGTTGAGGTCAATCCCAACTCGAAAATCCCAGCCATGGTCGATCGCAGTGGAAGTCAGCCGGTTCACATCTTCGAATCCGGCGCGATCCTGATGTATCTTGCGGAAAAGTTCGGCGCTTTTCTTCCTGAAGCAGGAGCTGCTCGGGCGCAATGCCTGTCCTGGCTGTTTTGGCAGGTTGGCAGCACGCCTCTCCTTGGCGGAGGCTTTGGCCATTTCTACACGTCCGCGCCTACCAAAATCCGATACGCGATCGATCGTTATGCCTTGGAGGTCAAACGGCAGATGGACGTTCTTGATCGCCGACTGGCAGACAATGAATTTACTGCTGGGCCGGATTACACCATAGCAGATATGGCAATCTGGCCCTGGTACGGCGGTGTCGCAACGGGGCAGTTCTACGACGCTGTAAAATTTCTCGGCTTAGATGAATATCGGCACGTTCAACGTTGGACGAAGACCGTTGGAGAACGACCGGCGGTTCGTCGCGGCATCATGGTCAATCGCACATTCGGCGACCCCGCCACACAGTTGCGAGAGCGTCATGATGCCAGCGATTTCGACAGAATATCCTAGGATAGGCGGGTGCAATCAGAAGGGGCTCAGCTCAGCTCAGCGCAGAACAGGGCAGACCAGAGCGGAATGTACGGAAGCATATTGCCGTCAGCAAGAGGATCTATAGGCGGTGAGCCGGCATAGAGTCCAAAGCAGCTAATAGGAAAGAGAAATGGGCGGCCACACGAAAGTTGCGTTTCTGACAAATGCTTTGGAGTATGTCGGGCCTGCCGCTATTCTATCCCTCGCATCAGATGGATGGACTATATTCTGTCAGGACGATAGTTTCTCATCTTGGGAAAAGCGTGATCATTTTGAACGAGCTAATCCAGGTCATTTCGCAGCCGAATGCAGCGGCTCGGCGGAGTTTATTGAAGAGGGCCTCAAGCGTTTCGGTAAGATCGATTGCTTTATCAGCAACGAAATTCCGAAAAACATCTCTTATTCCATGAACATCGCTACTTTGAGCGAGGTGAACGATCTTCTTCTGGATGCAGAAGCGTTTATTGATTCACTCCTGGCGTCGCCAATTCGCCTCCTAAGGTCGGTGGTTCCGGCCATGAAGACCGTCGGGGGCGGCAGCATAATTTTGATTACTTCCGGCGCGCCGCTGCGCAGCCCGGCTATTCGCCTGCCGCATGGTTACCTCGCCGGACGCGCGGGTGCGAATGCGATGGTAAAAAGCTTAGCTGTCGAACTTGCGCCGCTCGGCATCCAAGTGAACGCTATCGCGCCATTTTTTATCTATAGCCGGAACGGATTTCCTGAACCACTGGGCGCAGACGATCCTCAGGTGCAGGCGATCGTCAATTCAGTCGTTCCTGCGCAACGCGTTGGCCGCTGGGAGGAGATCGCACCCCTGATCAGGCTTCTCGCCTCGGGAGAGGCTGGCTTCGTCAGTGGGCAGGTCATTGCATTTTCAGGCGCGGGCTGCTGACAGATTGATGAGCTGAATCTCGTCCGCCTTGGCGAACTGGCCGCTGGCCTGATCGTGGCCCCATACTTCCTTGCCCCAACTGCCCCAGAGCAACTGGAAAGCCTCATGCGCTCGACCGTAGCGGTCGGGGCTCGACGGGATTTGTTTGCCGTAGTTCGCAGCTACATCGGCGCCGCTCGACGTGACGGCATCCCAGCTGGCACAACCATGGCTCATGACTTTGAGCGCCTTGAATTGCCGGGCGAGGGCGCAAGGATCGTTGAACGTGGTCGAGCCGGTGGCTAAGAGGCCGATCCGGTTCGCCTCAAGTGCAAGCACGGCCAGCATCGGCATCACGCCGATGCTGCAATAGAGCGGTTCGTATTCGATCTCCCCGACCCGGCAGGAGCACGAACCGAAGCTTGCCGCCCTCTGTTGCCTTGCCATGCCTGATCTTGGCTTCGAGGCTGACATAGCTCGTCGGATCCACGCCGGGCACGCGCGCCATGCGCCGGGCTGGGGGCCATGGCGATTGCCGGGCTGCATGCCTGTTAGCATTTGCTTCGGCGGAAAGGCCTTGTCCCTCATGCCCATTAACGCACGCTGCGGAAGGTGGCGCGCAATTCGTTGACGAACGCGGCAGGTTGCTCCCATGCTGCGAAGTGGCCGCCCTTAGGCAGGTCGTTGAAGTGGAGAAGGTTGGCGAAGCGGGGTTCAGCCCAGCGACGTGAAATGCGGGCCATTTCGCCGGGGAACATGCTGACGCCTGCCGGCACTGGCATTGGTTCCTCGATGGTCACCGGACGAGGCTTTTCTTGCGCCGTTTCCCAGTAGAGGCGCGCCGAGCTTGGTCCCGTGTTGGGTAGCCAGTAAAGCATGATATCGTCGATCATCTCATCGAGTTTGAACACCCGCTCCGGGTGTCCGCCGCTATCGGAAACGTCCTGCAACATCTGGTAGATCCAGGCGGCCTGCGCGACCGGAGAGTCGGCGATGCCATAGGCGATCGATTGCGGATGCTTGCTGTTGATGGCGCTATAGCCCGACAGATTGTCGACATAATATTGCATGTCGGCGAGGATCTTCCGCTCCGCCGGCGAGGCGGTCGCGCGTTCGGCCTCGCTCGGCATATACTCAACGAGGTTGAGGTGGATGCCGACCAGTCCGCGCGGCTGCATATAGCCAAGGCGGGTGGTGATCTGTGCGCCACGATCGCCGCCCTGAGCTGCCCATCGCGTATGGCCCAGACGTTCCATCAGGACGATCCAGGCCTTGGCGATGCGCTCATTATTCCATCCGGCCGTAGTGGGCTTGCCGGAAAAGCCATGTCCCGGCAGCGACGGTATTATGACGTCGAAGGCGTCCGATGCCTTGCCGCCATGCGCCATAGGATCGGTAAGCGGGGCGATGACATGGCGGAACTCCAGCACCGAACCCGGCCAGCCATGCGTCAGAAGTAGCGGCAGGGCGCCGCGTTCCTTCGAGTGCACATGTAGGAAATGGATGTCGATCCCGTCGATCCGGGTGACGTGCTGATTCAGACTGTTGAGAAACCTTTCGCACGAGCGCCAGTCATAGCCGTTCTGCCAACGCTCGGCCAAACGACGGATGTCGGCGAGCGGTGTCCCCTGTCGACTATCTTCGACGGTTTCCTTGTCCGGCCAGCGGGTTCGCGCGAGTCGGTCCTGAAGATCGACCAATCGTGCACGAGGAATTGCAAGGGTGAACGGCCGCACACTGCCGTTAGAAGCGGCTGCCGTATTTTGCGGCAACGCGTCGTCTGCCAGCATGCGGGAGACCCGAACGGTCGAGGAAAGCAGCGCAGCGCCCACGGCTGCGCAACCCGACAGGATGAATTGCCGACGAAGCATGAATTGCCGACGAAGCATGAATTGCCCTCCAAAGCGGACGCTCCTGCAAGCGCCCTTCGCTGCGTCGTTCGACGGGATGAACGACGCAGATCATGAGATTAATATTGATGGCGCGGACCAACCGGATGCCCCAATCCTCATCGGGATCGGTCGTGCCGACGCGCAGATGCTCCTGGATCACGGCCACACCGAGGTCGCACCGCCTGGGCAGTTTGTCTCGCTCCGCCGTATCCAGCACGGCACCGAGGTTGCCGAGAGAAAGGTCGGTGCGATAATCGGGTCCGTGCGCGTTACCGTCGGGTAGGCTCTCTCCTCTTATCGCTTCCGGTCTGGATTACGCCGCCTCTACTGTATGGGCTTCGATCGTGACACCGAGACGCCGACGGACAGAGGCGAAGATAGCGGCAAGATTGTCCATACTAGGGTTACCTTTTTCGGACAGCATCCGATGTAGGCTTTTGCTCGGATGTCTAGTCTCCTCTGCCAGCGCCTCAAAGCCAACCGAGGCGTTGACCAGATCGCGCAGGATGAGCCGCGCGACATGCGGTTCGCCATTAAGGAAAGCGGTCGCCGCTTCATCAAGCATGGCCTTGGAAAAGGCTGGGTCGCGCATGGCGCGTTCCTTCACCGTTTCCTTGAAATCTCGGTTCAGCGTCATATTGCTACTTCCTGCCTTTTTTGTCGGTCGCCTTGCGGACCTTATATTCATTCAGCAGCACCCTAGCCTGATCGATGTCTGATTGCTGCCGCTTCTTCGTCCCACCTACGAACATGATGACGAGTTCATCCCCTTCCTTGGCGAGATAGAGTCGATAGCCTGGTCCCCAGTCGATCCGATATTCTCCAAGGCCGCCGCCGATCCATTTGACATTCGAGACGTTACCCAACTCCAACCGCACTATGGCTGTCGCCACCTTAGCGGCGGCCTGTGAATCCAGACCGTCGAACCATGATCGGAACGGACAGGAACCGTCCTCGCGGATATATTCCTGAACTATCAACTCATCGCCTTTCGAGTAACATATACGTTACCATATGTCTAGGGCCGGCCATCAGGCGACCAATCGCAGGCGGTCAAGCTTGGCGGCACCTTGTGCCAGCAGCTTGGCGATTTCATCTGATGTGCGTCGCACGGCCAGTTTCAGGGCTTCATCGACGTGAATGTAATCCTGCGTCACATTCTGTGATGCGTGACCCAACATCGCGCGGATCGTCAGTTCGGAGAAACCAAGTTCGGCAGCAATGCTGGCGAAAGTGTGCCGCAAGGTGTGGGGCGTAACGCCCACTATGCCTGCAAATCCGCAGATACGTTGCAGGCAGGCACTGGCCGCCGTGAAGGAGCCGTCGCCTGTCGTGGCCGGGAAAACATGGGGATTGCCTGCAAACTGTGGCTGCGCCACGATCACCTTGATTGCTTCCGGTCCGATCGCCCGGATTTGTCCGCCGGTTTTGGTATCGGGGAAGGCGACAAAACCGCCCATCGGTTTCACCCATGCGCGCTCCATGGCTTGGCCTTCTTCACGGCGATATCCAGTCAGCAGCAACAATTTGATCACTGAAATCCCGGTCGGACTAACGCCCTGCTGCTCGGCATAGGCCATCGCCTTGCCCAGCGTTTCGATCTCTGCAACGCTGAGCCGACGGGTCTTCTTATTGCCCGCCAGCTTCTTCGCGCCTTTGGTGGGGTGTTCGAAAAGCACCCCCTTATGCCTGGCATGGCCCAGGATCGCCTGGATCGTTCCGAGGCAGCGCGCAGCAACGCCGGGACCACCGGTCGCCTTACCACCGCGCCCGCCGTTGCGGCTCTTCTGCGTCTTGTGATTTTGACGTCGTCCTGTATTGCCTCAACGTCGGCGATTGTCAGATGCCGCGCTATGCGCTTGCCGATCAGGGGCTTGATATGCGTCTTGATCCGGCTTTCATCCATCGCCAGCGACGATTCCTTGATCGGACGGTTTTTGCGGCCGAGAATCCTGCCCGCCCGGGCCTCCGTCAGATACCAATCGCACAGTTCAGTGACGGTCATCTCCTTGGGCGCATGGCGCGCATCTTCCGTAGGGTCTTCGCCGGAAGCAACCTCGCCAAGCTTGATCTTCGCCAGATCGCGCGCTTGATCCACCGTAATGACGCCGAAGCGACCGATCTTGACGCGCCTGATGCGGCCTTCCTTGTTCATAAATTGGATGACGAAGGTTTTGGTGCCGGTCTGTCCGATGCGGACCCCGAACCCTTTGATCTCAGTATCCCAGATGAACGCCTGACCCGCCGTGGGCGGGGTGAGAGCATCGACCGTTCGCTTGTTGAGCTTGTCCTGCGCCATGCGCGCCTCCTCCATTTTATTACGCGAGTCCTGAAAAACCGAAAAGTAATAAGGACGTAATAAAAATCGGTCGTTTCGTGGCAGGTCAGAGGTTACTGCGTCGTAGCTTTGATGGAAATATCCAATTGAAAAGGCGTATAAGATTGTCGAATGGCGCATTCTGGCGTAACGGCTCAGATCGGGTTGCCAAGGTTGGGGGCGAGGGTTCGAATCCCTTCGCCCGCTCCAAAATCCGCAGAAATCTGCGGTTTTGAAAATCGACAGTTTTCTGACAATCGGAAATCCGCGATATACGGATCGCATACGGATACCCGATATCAGGAACGGATTTTGGAAAAATCACAGGCTACCGAAGCCATGGATTCTCTGTCCGATTCCCCTGACGAAAAGTCGGTGACGGGCAAAAACATACTAAAATCCAAGAGTTTCCGGGATGGAGGTATCTACCTGCTCCTGCGTGGGGATTACAAGAAGCCCACCTGGATGTGCCGGGTAAAGGCACCGGGTATGACCGGTCGCGGCGCTTCAATGCGCGTCGCGGCCACCGCGCCAGCCCTTACGCCGTGCCTGCGCATCAGCATCGACGCTGCGCCCCAAGGCACATGATCCTCCGTCAAAGTCACGCCGGCTCGATCTTGTCGACGCCGATCACGTCGTGCCCTTCCCGAACACCCTCGACACGCACTTTGCTGCCCAGCAGACGCTCGTGCCGGCCAAGGGCCAGCAATCGCCACTGGCCCCCGCCCGGCATCTGAAGAACAAGCTGGCGGCCCTCGAGGAGGAGCAGGCCTTCCAGGGTGATGGGGCGTTCGCGGGGCATGTTGGGCAGGCCTTGTTACTCTGTCACGATAGCTCAGGAGATCGAGACGGGTTTGCAATTATATAGCATCTCATACTAGCGCTGATCCCCATTAAAATCGAATGGCGACAGGCAGAATCAGCGTGACAACCTAAACAAAATGCCGGCCGAAATGCTGAATGTCCCTTGATTCAGGCTTTATGATGGCGACCACGGCGCGTATTTTCAAAAAGACTTTTATATAGAGTGTTTCGCGCTAATCTGGGGGCACCGGAGTTCGAGGATATACTATGAAGCCCAGCTTTCGCGCTGTGATGTACCTGCTTTTTTTCTCCCTGCTTACCTGCCAGTTCACTATGGCGTTGGCCGCTCCGAATGCATATCAGACCATCATCGTGACGGGCGAGAAGATCGATCGTTCCGTCCATGCGACCCCCTCCAGCGTTGCGGTGACGACCGATCAGTCCATCTCGGATCAAGGCATGACCACGCTCTTCGACATAGTCGATCGGACACCGAATCTGGTTGCAGACGGGAACCGGACGACATTTTCGATCCGGGGTATTGATGCGTTCAACGTGTCGGGCGCAGGAGATGGCGCGCTGGCAACGGTGTATCTTGATGGCGCGGCACTGCCGCGTCTGGCCTTGTCGACGGGGCCGCTGGACCTCTACGACATCGCCCAGGTGGAAATATTCCGCGGGCCTCAGTCGACGGTGCAGGGGCGCAATGCCCTGGCTGGCGCCGTGATCATTCGGACCGCAGACCCGACCTATGATTGGACAGGGCGAGCGCGCGTCATGATGACGGGCGAAGATGAGGGACGTCGTGCTGGAGCGGCGCTCGGTGGCCCCCTGATCGATCAGGAGGTCGCATTTCGTCTCGCCGGCGAGCTTTCGCGAGCTGATGGTTTCATCCGTAACGTCACCACGGGGCGAAGCGCGGACCCGCGCGCTTCGCAAACGCTTCGCGGCAAGCTGTTGGTGACGCCGCGCGCGGTGCCAGGCCTCCATATCGTCGCAAATTTCATGCATGACGATCATCGCCAGGGGACATTCTACACTGAATTCGATCCGCCGTTCACGCCCGGCGATCGGATTTCGACGGCCGACGTTGCCGACAAAAAACATGTGTCCACCAAAATTGCCAGCCTGGCTATCCGTCAGGATGTCGCAAGCGGGATCACCCTCAACAGCATCAGCAGCTATGGCGACATTCTGTTTCGCTCCGTCTCGGACGCCGATCGAAGCGCCCAGATCGGGCAAGTCAGCCACATCCGCGACAGAACCCGGAATTTTCAGCAAGAATTCCGGTTCAACGTCACGAAAGAACGGCTCGATGCTGTTGCCGGGCTCTTTTACCTGAATGAACGACGCGATTATAATTTTCAGGCCGATCAGAACCTTGGCTTGGTGCGTTTGGGTGTCGATGGACAATTAAGGCGTCTTGGCCTGCCGCAAGCAGCCATCGATTCGGTATTGGGGCTTTATGGCGGCGTGGTTCCTGTCAGAAACGGCCTCACCCAATTCACACGAACAGAAAATTATGCAGCTTTTGCAGACGTCACCTACAGGCTGGGTGATCGGCTGAGCGTTCGTGCGGCGCTACGCTATGACCGTGAGGCCCAGCGACTGGATGCCATCCAAACGGCCTCCATCTACCGGTCGCTACCCGACGCAACGACCATTCCTTTCGCGTCGCTGGTGCCCATTGTAAACCAACTGAATGGCTTGCTTCGAGGCCTCGTATCGGGCGCGAACAACGTCAGTCCTCGCCGGAAAGTGTCCTATGGAGCCCTGCTCCCCAAGCTTGGGGTAACCTATGATGTCGCGTCAGGGACGGCGGTGAGCCTCATGATACAGCGTGGATATCGAGCTGGCGGCTCAGGACTCAACCAGCAACGCGCCACGGCCTATGACTTCGGACCCGAATATACGACGAACTATGAGCTGGGACTGCGCTCAGAATGGTTGAACAAGCGCATCACTATCAATGCGAACGTCTATCGGACGGACTGGCAGGACCAGCAGGTGCTGATTGAGCTGACACCCGGATCGGCCTTCGATACGCAGGTGGGAAATATCGGCAGATCCCGCCTATATGGTCTGGAAGTCGAGGCCCAGGGCCGGATATCGCATTGGTTAAGCGCTTATGCCGGCCTGGGCTACAGCCATACGAAATTTCGGGATTTCGCCGCTTCAAAATCACTCGTCCAGAATATCCAGGGCCATGAATTCTCGCGCGCGCCCAGATGGACGGGCTCTGCTGGCGTGCATTTCGTTCACCCCGCAGGATGGACCGCGAACCTCAATCTCAATTGGCGAAGCGCCTACTACCAGAGCGTGATCACCCAGCGCGAACGAGACATTCCCGGCCGACTTTTGGCGCATGCTAAGATTGGCTGGCAGGGTAGGCATCTCGGCGCGTTTTTCACCGCCAGAAATATCTTCAATGTTCAAAAGCCCAACCAGTTTTTCGATGATGTGGACGGCCGCCGACGGGGTACTCTCAACGACCCGAGGATTTTCGGCCTCATGCTTGAAGGCAGGCTTTGAGCCGCTCTGACCCGTCGGCCAAGTTCTAAGCGATAATAGGTTGCCGCCAGAAACGCATTCCCGCCTCCTGCGGCTCGATCACGATTTCCCTCACCATATCGTCATTTTCCTCACTTTTGGGCTACCCAGCCTAGGAGTTTTCCGTCACTCACATGGTTAATGGGACAATCACGTGGAAGGCGCATGGTGGACGATCGGATCAGTCAGCTGTCCGATATGCAGAGGCAATGCCTTCGGCTCGCCGCTGAGGGGCGGAGCTCGAAGGAAATCGGCCCGATGCTGGGCCTAAGCCATAACACCGTCGATCAGTATCTGCATCGAGCCAGGGTCATATTGGGCGCGGATAATCGCCGGGAAGCGGCGCGTATTTTCACGGAAATCGAGAGCATAGTAGCGTTCAAGAGACTTGAATTAAAGTCGTGCGACATTGCCAAGCCACCGTTTTCGGCCATTTCTGAGGCACCGGCCGAGCAGTCGGGGTCACCGCCAAAACTGCTCGGCCTTCCCCCCAGAGGAGGCCAACCCAATGACCTGAGCTCCCATCACAGGCTGATCGCGATCGGTAAGATCGCTCTGTTTCTGATGATCGTCATGCTTGGCATGATCATCCTTATTAAAGCGGCTTTCATCGTTCTTTCCTGACGGGGGCCGGATCCCAACATTCATACGCAAACAGCGCCGGCCGGGAGCGGTTGCGCGAAGGAGAACCTATGTCCCAGTATAATCCGCTTCTTGCTCGTCGCGTCGTCACCGACATCGGTCGTACCCAAAACGCTATCGACGGCGCACTCAAGAAGCTTACGACGCTGGCGACCGACGTGCTGGAGGCTTTTGCCGAAGCGCAGGTCAGCGATGCAGCGACCCAACCGACGCTCGAAGGCCTGGCCGAGGGCTTCAATACCATCGTCGCTGGACGGCGCGCCTTCGTCGATGTCCACCGCCAGCTCATAGATCTCAAAATGTCCTCCAATCTGCGCAGTGTCGAAATCGGCTGCGAGCCCGGCCCCATTTGTCCGTGGATCGAGCCAGCGGCAGACCTTCGCGCGGTTGCCTAATCGCCGTTTCAGTGCTTTGGCCGCCTCTTCCAATTTCTAAGGCGGCCAAAGCGCGATGTCCCTTCTCATCATGTATTGGGTAATGACATTATGTTGCTGCCTCTATGCCGCCATTGCGGGCGGCGCGACGGGTCGTGCAGGCGCTGCAGTGATATTGTGCAAGACGATTCTGGGCTTTTGTGCTGCTCTGATGGATCAGTCCTGGGCGCGCACGGCTTACCCGCTCCTGTTCATCGACTCGGCCTGCCTGGTCCTGTTTGTCGTGATCGCATTACGCAGCACTCACCTTTGGCCACTCTGGACGACAGGCTGTGCGCTCGCGGCAGTGTGTGTCCATCTGGCATCGATAGCCCAGATCGGCTTTGCGCCGATGATCTATCAGGGGCTCAAGGACATTTGGTCCCTACTGATGCAATTCTTCATGGTGCGGGGGATCGTCCTCGACGTTCGCTATCGGCGGGCGAATATTTTGACGGAAGCAAGGCCAGCCTTCTGACCCATTTGCGCACGCACATGGCCGAACTTCGCAATGAGGAATTGCGCATAATCTTCTTCAACGACAAGCGCGACGGCATTTTGGGCGAGACAGTCATTTCAGGCACGGCGTCGGAAGTGAGCATGCATTGCAAGGATCTCGTTCGACATGCCTTTTCGCTGGACTCTTCGGCGATCCTGCTCGCTCATAATCATCCATCAGGAAACCCACAGCCAAGTACCCAGGACGTCCACTTCACGCGCTCTATTGTCTCGGTCTGTAAAGCCTTGGAAATTACGGTTCTCGACCATATTGTCATTGCCGCCGCCGACACATGCAGCTTCCGTGAAATGGGCATTATGTAGTCGCCAGTAGCAGAGAACCGCCTTCGGAGAACTTTCAAGTCGTGATACTCCGTCAATCCGGCCGCTGAAACGGCCAGACGATATCGCATATCGGGACAGGAAATGCTCAAGCTTTACGTCCTCGCAGTTGCGTTCGTTCTGGCCATCTGAGAAGATAGTCATGGGCAAAGGATTGGCCTGATATATGCATCGTAGGGCACTATGGCGAAAGAGCGTGCACGGCGGCTTCTGGATGAATTGATAACTCAGCGGGGCAACAGCTATGCGGATATTTCAAGGCTGATTGGTAGAAACGCCGCCTACATCCAGCAGTTCATCAAACGCGGAACGCCCCGGAAGCTGGATGAACAGGATCGAGAGATCATCGCCAGATATTTCGGCATCTCCGAACATCTCCTGAGGGGAGTTTCTTCGGTCGATGAGCCCGCTTCGTCTCCCCCGCGCGCGCCCAAGATTATACGCGTGCCGCGCCTCGCGCTGGGCGTATCGGCCGGCGCGGGGACGCTGGATGAAGATGAGCGGCCCGCAGGCGCCTTAGCCTTCGATGCGCAATGGCTGCGCGGCCTGAGTCCTCATCCCTCCGACCTGTCCATAGTCCAGGTCGAGGGAGAATCCATGGCGCCGACGCTGGCAGATGGCGACGAGATCATGGTCGATCCTCATGACGACGCTGCAAGGCTGCGCGATGGCATTTACGTCCTGCGGTTGGACGGGGTCCTTATGGTCAAGCGGATCGCTATAGGACCGCGACGAAATAAATTCAGCGTACTGAGCGACAATCCCCATTATCCCGACTGGTCTGACATCGAGCCCGAGCTTGTTGAGATCCTGGGCAGGGTCGTCTGGACAGGCCGCGCCCTCCAATAAGGCGTCCTGATTGTGCAGCAGCGCCGCGCGGGGAGCAGTGCTTCCAAGCCACGTGTCTGGTGGAAACTGCCCCAACGCCGGGCTTCGATCACTCGGGCAGACCATCATCATGTCAGCAAATTACGCATCACCAGACTTTGAGAAGATATGACTGGCATCGAACCAGCTTACCAGTCTGTCAGCGGTTTCAGCAGTGATTGCCACGAAAACGCGTCGATTATCATGTAAATCAGGCTGACGGACAATCAGTCCTTTGTCGGTCAGGATTCGGATACAACGTAGCGCTGTCGTCGGAGGGACGCATGAGGCTATACAAAGGCTCGAGACAGAAACCCGGGCTTGCTCCAGGTGGGCCGCCAGCAGATCGAGCAAAATGTCCCAGGCGGGATCTGAAAAAAGGTCGCCTGGAAGAAAATCATCTCTTAATCGCCTTGCACGCAACAAGGATCTCACCTGCGTCGCACTAACGCGGGAGTGATGAGGTTGCCATGTTTGAGCTGTTTGGTGCGACCGCGCCGGCAAGCCAATATAGTCGCTTGGCTTATCGGAAATCTGTCGTACGGAAAAAAATGACGGATTAGCTTGCCCCCTGCCGCTCACCAGCGTCTCAATGGTGCTTGCAAGACGACTTACTTCCTCACTCAGTCGCCCGAACTTTGTTTCATCGTTCTCACGAGCTACATCATGGAAAAGGCGGGGCGTACTTTGGGCGACGGCGAGCAAAAGAGCATTCGCCAAATCAGCATCTTCAGGTGCGCATAATATCTGCGTTCTGGGGCTATGACTGGAGGCAAAGACCTGGTCCAGCCTATCAATGCTCGCTATGATGATGAGCTCGATCTGATTTTGGACGGTGTGCAACTCGATTGCTGAAAGCCGCCGCTCGAAATCGGCCCGATCCTGCCCGCAGACCAGTAGAATGATATCGCATCCAACTTGGATGGACAAACGCTCGGGTGCTTTTTCCATCGGGATGACGCCAACCAGCCGTAATGGCGTAGCAGCGGCAGCTGCAATCAGCCAGTCCGGGTCCGGCTCGTCCGATATGATCAGGAGAGTAGAGGTAGCGTTGCTAAACAGACCAAATCCTGTGGCGGGGTTAGGGCGAACCTCGTTCATTAACATCACGTCTCCTGCGACTTGCTACAATGCTTGTGTCGGAAAAGGCTGACTCGGCCCAGACTCAGATAGATCCATAATGGTGTTGATATGGATCGTTTTGCCTGCACTCATTAATGAGTGGCGGAAATCGTTATCTGTTAGCCGTCAGCCCTCGCCTTTAGGAAAAGGTGGCAGAATGCATCGGCCCCCCCCACGGGCTGAAGCGTCTCTCTCGAGGTTCGAACTAGATTCGAAACCTGCTGGCAAACCATATGTTCTGGTCGGAGCGGCAATGAACGGATAGCCGGCGGGACCAGCTCGAGTCGTCGCGACGGCGGCATTTATCTTGTCCGTCAAATTCTTGCTCCAGATGGAGATACTGAAACGCTCATTGGGTCGGTAGGATATCTGGCGACTGAACAGATCATAGAACTGCTGGCGAAAAAGGTTGTCGGGCTCCCAAGAAAAGCCGCTATTATGGTGGTAGGCGGTTGCGAACGTCCAGTTGCCGATTTTCGTATTGACCGTATATTGGACAGCAAGTGCGGCGGTAACTCGCGGTGCGAGTGGCAGGCCTTTGCCCGACGCATCGACACTGAGCAGCAAGGGTGGCGCGTCATAGGGTGGAGCCGTCTGCACAGGCCCGCTCGGCGCGTTACGGTAATCGCGATATGTGGCATTAAGATAGGTCGCGCCGAAATTGAACGGGAGGCCGGGAACGACAAGCAGCGTGCCCTCAAACTCGATACCCTTCACCCGTGAGCGCCGGCATTGGATGGTCACGCTTGCCCCCTTCAGCAACTGGGCCTGAGGGTTCTTCACATCATACCAGAAAGCGGCGGGTTCAGCCGCAACCGGCGATCGAATAGCTCGAATTTCAGCTCGATCTCGTAGGCATCGAGCGTGGAGGAGGCGGGCCTATAACTGCGGCTATGGTAAATATAGGCGCGGACCTCCCGCGTGAATGCATAGGAAAGCGCCGCCCAATAGGTGGGTTTATTTATCCTGTCCCAATCCGTGACTTTCACCGTCGTCAGCACGATCGCATTAATTGACGATGACGCTAAGGAAGCCGCCGCCGGTCAGGCTATGGCAGATGGTTTACAGCGCTAAGTGCCTGGAATCAGTGTCGCGTCTGACCCATCTGTCGCAAAATTCCAAGCGAGAGTGACAGCATGACGACCGACACAGCGACCGCCCCTCAGACTGACGCCTTTGAAGCCGATGTTTCGCGGCTCCTGCAGATGATGGCGCACTCGGTTTATTCCGATAAAGATGTATTCCTGCGCGAACTGATCTTCAACGCTGCCGACGCCAGCGAGAAGTTGCGGTATGAGGCACTGGCCGCCCCCGCTCTTCTGGGCGACGATCCACAGCCGCGCATCACGCTCACGCTGGACAAGGAAGCTGGTCGCCTCGTCATTGAGGATAACGGCATCGGCATGACTTCCGCCGACATGGCCTAGACCCTGGGCACGATCGCGCGCTCAGGCACCAAGGCGTTTATGGACAGACTCGCAGCCGACAAGGGCGGCGAGGGACAGCAGCTAATCGGTCAGTTTGGCGTCGGCTTCTATTCGGCGTTCATGGTGGCGGACAAGGGGGAGGTCATTTCCCGTCGCACCCGCGCGGAAGCGGCGGCAAGCTGGACGTCCGATAGCCTGGGCACCTACACCATAGCGCCAGCCGACACGGCCGATGCACCGGCGCGCTGAACCCGCGTGATCCTCCATCTGTTGGACGAGGCCAGGACCTACGCCGATGCGGCCTCAACCAAGGAGAACCAGACCGCGATTTACTACGCCGCCGGCTCCGACCTGGAGCGGCTGGAGCAGTCGCCCCATCTCGAAGGCTTCCACGCCCGTGGGATCGAAGTGCTGCTGCTGCCCGATCAGGTGGACAGCTTCTGGACGACTATGGGCATCGATCATGACGGCAAGCCCGTCAAGTCCGTTACTCAAGGTGCCGCCGACCTCGGCCTCATTCCGTTGTCCGAGGGCGAGCAGCCCGCCAAGGCCGCGAGCAGCGACAAGGTGGAAGCGTTCATCAGAGGTGCAGCCGGCGAGGTATCGGACGTTAGAGCCTCCGAGCGGTTGACCACGAGTGCGGTGTGCGTGGTTGCGCCCGACAACGCCATGGACCTCCAACTCGAGAAAATGCTGGCCGCTGCAGGCCGTGCGCCTGAGCGTGCCAAACCCGTGCTGGAATTAATTGCGGGACACACCCTTATTGCCAAGCTCGCAGAAGCGGCCGGGGATGAGGACCGGCTGGACATTGCCTTCCTGCTGCTCGACGAAGCTCGCATCGCGGAGGGCGAGCACCCTGCCGATCCCCGCGCGTTCGCCGAGCGTCTGGAGCGGCTGATTGCGCGCGCGTTGCGACGATGGGGCTGTACCGTGCGCGCAATGGCGAACAAAACTGCGCAATCCAGTGCAACAGCGTCGATAAAAAGGAATTGGACTGGCGCGCTAAAGCCCAATCTTATCAAGCGCCGATTCCAGTTCCAAAAACGCAGCTTCCTTATCCTTGGATATCAAGCGGTTTAAAGCTGTCTGCAAACGCTTCTGCAAGATCTGGATGGTCTTGTGACGCACCAACCGTATTCCATTTGTCCGCCATGAAGCGCTGCCGCCAAGCAATGCAGCCCATTTAGCTTCTTCAGTCCTTAAAATATCAAGGGCTAATCGAAGACCGTCACGTTGCCCGCAGGCGTAATCTTCCGACATCAATTTGCTTTTCTTAAACGGCAATGCGCTTCCATATGAGCTAATGTTCGCGCCGCTGGTGCAATGAGGATGGCGCGATCCATTAGCTTACCTCAACGGACGCAGTTCGCCCGGCGCGTAGTTTTGTTTCCATATTCTCTGGGCGCCTGCCGAAGCCAGCGGCAGCAATGGCCGCTGGGTTCGATGGACGATAGCACTAAAAATTGACTTCGGCCCCCACCAGGAAGCTGCGGCCGAATATGCCCTGGTAGTAAGTATTACGCACCGCATTGCCGGTCGTGCCAGGATCGGGCACACCAACGTCGAGCACATTATCCACGTTGAGCCGCAGGCGGAACTGCTTGTTGACCTCGATGCTGAGCGACGTGTTCCAAACGGTCCACGCATCCACCTTGTCGACCTCGCGGGTGTCGACAGGCTCGGTCGCGTCGAACCGGGCCGGGCCGACATAACGAACCTGATTATACCAGGTAAGTGGGCCCCTCTCGTAGGTTACCTCCAGTGCCGCGATATCCTTGCTGTTCCCGATCTGGTTCCGACGGTTTGTAATCGGTCCGTCGCTCGCGATCTGTGTAAATTCCTTGAGCGTGTGCTGATAGTTCACACCAAAGGTCAGGCGGCTGTCGTCGCCGAGCGGCAGCATATAGGAGCCAGCAACCTCGACCGCGCGGAACACCTGCCGACCCTGGTTGATATATGGTTCGGACAGGGTCTCCACCTGACCGAAAATTTCAGGATCGGGATTGGCGCTGCGGGTAATGAGGCCGCAAAATGGATTGTTAGGGTAATCGGTGGCGTCGTAGCAGGCCGTCAGCACATCCTGCGCGCTGGAAGAGGCGATCGCATCACGAATATCGATGTTGATATAGTCAACGGCCAGGCTGAAGCCCCGCAGGAACCGAGGCGTCAACACGGTGCCGACGGTCCAGCTGTTCGAATATTCTTCCTTCAGGCCGGGATTGCCGACAACGGTGATCGGGACGGTGATCGAGTTGATATTGGAGACAAAGTCCGCCGGTAGTCCGGCTGCGGCGCAGTTTGCCTGCCGGGTGGCTGGGCTGGGGCCGCTTTGCAAGTTGGAAACGTCGCACGGGTCATAGCCGCCGTCAAAAGCGGGCTGGTTTGGTACGAACAACTCGCTAACCGCCGGAGCCCGAATGGCCCGGGTGAAATTTCCCCGGATCACTACGCCATCGACAGGTGCCCAACGCCCTCCGGCCGTCCAGGTGAACGCCTTGCCCGTGACCGAGTTACGGACAAAGCGGGCCGCTCCGTTGATCTCCAACTCGTGGATCAAAGGGATATCCTGCTCGTCGCCGATAAGCGGCGCGCGGAATTCTCCGAATAACTCATTCGTGGTATAATGGCCTTTAAGCCCCAGAATGGGGATCGAACGCCCCAATGGGGTGGTGTAGTAAGCGTCGGGCGCGAACGAGGATGACTCCCGCCGGTTCTCATATCCAACAACGACAGCGAGATCGCCACCGGGCAGCTTGGCTACCGCGCCACTCAAGGTGGCGACGAAGTCCCGCTGCGTGGTTACAGCCTTGGTCCGGGCAATAGTCGTCACATAATCTCTGGCTGACTGGCTGGGCGATCCAGAGCCGAATATGTTGAGCGGCGCACAGGTCTGTGAAATCGTGCCGGTGTAGGCCGTTTCATAGGGGGGCGTATTGGGGTCGGTACGAGGGACGGGCGGCTGCGTCGGATCAGTCTGATCGGGATTGAAGGGTGCGCAAACAATATTTCCGGTGGCGTCGGTAGTGACATTGAGGGCACGACGCAGATTAGGCTCGACGAGCGAGGGGATGAGCGAGATGCTCTTTGTTCGGCCGTAATTGCCCGACACGTTCCAGGTCCACTTATGGCCAAGCGCGTCGAAATCGCCTTCGAAACCACCTACGAAACGATATAGGTCCTGCTTTAGCTGCGACTTGCCCGAGCTGAGGTCGGTGTTGGCGCGTCCGAGATAAAAAACGCCTTTCTCGTCCGTCGCGGGCCGGCCGTTAGCGATCAGGCTGGCGCGGATTGTCTCCCTGTCGGCCGCGCTTAAATAGGGGTTATTAAGGCGTACGATGTAATTGCCATTAACGTCGAAACTGCCTTCAGGCGACACGCTGAAGAACGCGGTATTATAGACCGGCTGATCGCGCAAATTGGTGGCACGTGTGCGGGAATACCAAGCCTCGCCGAAGAAGCGGACAGCGTCGCTCAGTTCATAGCTGAGCTGGGCAGCGGCATTGAAGCGGTTTGAATTGACGCGAAGATTGTCGATCTCGGCGAAGTTTAGAGCGTCGCCGCCAATGAAAGTCGTCGCGTCAGGCGTGATCTGTCCTGCATCATAGGGGATGAGCGTCCCCCTTGGCCCGAACTGAACAAGCTGGCCGGCAGCGTTGCGGATATTGCGCGGAGTGGGCCGGGTCGGATCGATCGCGCCTAAGTCTCTAAAATAAGGAATGCCTCCCGCAGTGCCCAGGAAGGTGCGCACATTATCAGCCAGCACCAGTGAGTAAGGCGAGTCTGGATCGGACGGCTGGACGAACTGCCGCTGACGCCGGACCGAGCTACGCTGGGTGCCGAGCAACCCCTCGTCTTTCGAATATTCGGCATTGACCGTGATGTTGCCGCGGCCCCCTGCGAACTTCTGTCCTACCAAGCCGCGTACGCGCCAGTTGAACATGTCACCCCGCTGGCTGACGCCGGTCTGCCCGTCTAGGCTAACGCCCTGGAAGTCGCGCTTGAGGATGATATTGACGGTGCCGGCTATGGCATCTGATCCATAAATCGGTGCGCCACCGATGGAGACGGTCTCTATTCTTTCGATCAGCTTGGTCGGAATAGTGTTGAGATCGACCTGCGATCCGCCTTCCGCAGCGGAGAAGATTGAAGGCGCGTTAGCGCCGACGAAACGGCGGCCGTTGACGAGCGTGAGGGTGCGCTGCGAACCCAGGTTGTAGAGATTTACGAACTGCTGACCGACATTGAAGCCATTGGCTTGCGTGCCAAACTGAGAACTGTCGGGAAGAGCAAAGCCAGGAAGATCCTGCAGGGCCTGGCCCACATTGGTGTAGCCACGATTCTCAAAAGTTTCCGCATTGATCGTGGACGTTGGCTGCGGATTATCGACGCTCGGCCGAGCAATTCTTGATCCCGTTACAATGATGATGTCGTTCGGATTTGGGATCGCTTCGCGCGTCGAGGCAGTTTGAGCAAGTGCCGCCTGAGCCGAGCCAGCTAACGCAATACAAGCGGACGCACTGAACAATCTGCACTTCAACATGATCCAGAACCCCTGTTGCCCTGATCGGCTTGAGCGCCGACATCCTTGGAACGCACCCGCATTGTTGCTGGTCCGTTACGCTGAGAAGCAAAGAATGATTTTCGTGTTGTGTGGCGTTTGCGCCACACCGCGAAGAAGGGGGCCATTTGAAACTTAGCCACGGGCGGCACCGATGTCCGCGATCACCAGCGGACACGTGACCTTAGGCATATTGTCGCCTTGCGCTAAGCGCGCAATAATTCGGCTGCTTACTGGGCACTGCCGTAGTTCAGATACGTGATGCAAGCTTGCGGCGCCACTGCTTTGAAACCGTGCCTTTCCAAAGCGCATTTTTTGCTTTCGTAAATACGGAATGGTCGCAGAAGGTAATCGCCATATGCGGCGGGCTCACAAACCCCTTTTTACACCTGTTCGTGGCGATTCGTCTCGTATCGGGACGTAAACCGTAGCAAATATTAGATCCCAAATTGTCGTTGTTCGCGTCGATGATCGCGATGCGTGCCGCCTTCAGAAAGAGGGCGAGATCATCCATATCATCTGCGACCAAATCACCGACCATGACGACATGCTGCGGTCGATCGGGCGTATGGATTTCACCGTCGCTCCGGGTCGTGGCGACGGTGCGACCAGCGACGGCGGCCCAGACCCACGAAGTCCGGCCTTTCCGCACGGGCGGACGCTCGCTCGCTGCCGATCTGGACGGCGGGCGAGCAGGACGAGACGCTGCGCAACCGTAGCCATGACTTCCATTGAACAAACCCAAGGCAGCAAGATGATGAAAATCCCCCGCAATCCCTATCTTGGCAAGGAGAAGGGACGATGCCGAATGGCCAATGGTTGGGGCCCGATGATGCCGTGCCGGATCAAATCGAGGACAGCGGGCGGGATGCAATCTCGAGCGCCAGGGCACAGATGACCGCGTGATCGATTACTGCACCTTGGCTGGAAGACCACTCGGCTATCTGCGGCGGCGCCGAAGGCGGCCAGGGCCGGGGGCGATGAATGGCGTGCTCGATCTGTTTGGCGCGCCAACGGTTCCTCGCGTGTCGATGCGCGACGGCATTACCGATTTGGACGAGGAAGCGGCGCTTATCGTGCGGATTGATGCCAAGATCCTGTCCCCGTTCCGGTGCCAGGGCTGGCTCGGCAAACGGCTCACGCGCCCGTTCGGATGGCGCGATGATTTCGAGGATGGCAGCTTCTATGAGACCAATCCGCATCCCGATTGGCGGAAGCCCGTGGGTGATTACGCAGCCACGTTCGCTGGGCTAGGCGCACGTTTTTTTCTGATCCTTGTAAACTCGGACTGAGGCGCGTGCAGGGGCGTGACGTCTTGCCGCAATGCGCATCGGGTTTCTGTTCAATCACGACCAAATTCATCAGGTCGCCCATAGTCTTCCCATTGCGGTGGCCCTTGTCGAGGGCGGCTTTCAGGGGGAGGTCATCGTTGCCACAACGAACGACCGGCTGGCCAACGAGGTTCGCAGGGTCGCCGGAACCCTCATCGGGTCGGGCATCCAGCATTTGCCCTTGGCGATGTCGCCCCGCGCGAAGCGTCTTTCCAGGCTATTGGGACAGTTCGTGCCGGCCGGGAAGCTGCTCGTCTATCGCGACAATCTGGACTTTTTCCGTAGCCTCGACATGCTGGTCGTCGCGGAAAAGACATCGTTGCTGCTGAAAACGCGCTACGGGCTTTCGGACCTGTTCATGGTCCACACGCGCCATGGTGCGGGCGACCGGGCCATCGGCTTCGACAAGGCCAGCGCGGGGTTCGATCATGTGCTTTGTTCGGGCAGAAAGATCCGTCAACGCCTGATATCCGATGCGGGGGTGGCGCCAGCTTCCATCAGCATCGTCGGCTACCCCAAGTTCGACATGGTCCGCCAGTCGGGCCGCAGCCATCATATCGCGCGCGACCGGCCGGTGACACTTTATAACCCGCATCTTTCACCGCATCTCTCGTCCTGGTATCGGCATGGGAGGGACGTACTCGACGTCTTCCGCAGGCATGAGGATCAGGCACTGATCTTTGCCCCGCATGTAATGCTGTTCGAAAGGCCGTTCGTCTTCACCATCGACAAGCTGACGATCGACCGGGCAGGGACGATCGACAACCGCTATCTGCACGGCGACAATATCCATATCGACCTCGGCAGTCGCGCCTCGACCGACATGAGCTACACTATGGCGGCCGACATCTATCTGGGCGACGCCAGCAGCCAGGTTTATGAATTCCTGCTGAAGCCGCGCCCGTGCATCTTCCTCAACAGCCATGGCCTGGATTGGCAGGGCAATCCGAATTTCGCACACTGGCAGGCGGGCGAGGTCATCAGCGACCCGGCGCAACTGGGTGCTGCGCTGTCCCGTGCGCCGGCGCTTCATGAGGAGCAGTACCGTGTCGTCCAGGAAAGGATGTTCGCGGAAAGCTTCGATCTCGACGGTCGTCCATCGTCCGAGCGCGCGGCTGCGGTCCTTGCCGCGCTCGCCGACGGACGCCGTGGCAGTGCCGGGTCCAGGGTCGTCGCTGCCGCATGAGTGAAACTCTCACGATCATCCTGCCCTTCTTCAACGAAGAAGGCTGGATTGCCCGCACCGTGGCGAGTCTTGCCGCACAGAGCGATACCTCATTTCGCCTGCTACTCGTCGACAATGGCTCCACGGACACAGGTGCCCGCGAGGCGGCCGACCATGCCGCCGCAATGGGGGATCGCGCTGCGATTGTGCATTGCCCGACCGCTGGCAAGATTCCGGCGATGGCCGTCGGCCTCGCCCTGGTAAAGACGCCACTGGTCGCGATCTGTGATGCCGACACCTGGTATCCGCCCGATTATGTCGCGATCATCCGGCATTTGTTCGCTGCGAATTCGAGCGCCGCCGCGGTGATGGCGATTGACCTCTATGCGCCGATAACCCATTCGGCGTCCCTGCGGCGGATCGAGCGGATTATGAGCAAGAGCCGCCGCCATTCGAAAAAATGTCATGCCGGCGGCTATGCGCAGGCCTTCCGAACGGGCTGGTTGCGCGCGGCAGGCGGGTTCGACATAGCGCGCTGGCCTTATGTGCTGGAAGATCACGAAATCATGCACCGGCTGCAACCCTATGGCCCGACAGTCTATGATCCCGACCATGTCTGCTTTCCGTCAGACCGACGTGCGTCGCGCAAGGCGGTGAGCTGGACGCGCGGAGAGCGGCTGCTCTACCGCTATCTTCCCAGCTGCGCGATGAACTGGTATTTCTACCGGTTTCTTGGGCGTCATCTCGCCACGCGCAACAGTTTCGGCGTTGCGTTACGCGAGAAAGACTGGTCTTCCGCCATCGCATGATCGACCGCGCAGGGAAAACGGGACGCATCTTCAAAGGCCTGGGGCTGGTGTTGGGCGGCAAGGCCGGCGCCGGACTGATAAGCCTTGTCTATCTCGTCATGGCGGCTCGGGCATTGGGGCCACGCGACTATGGCCTGTTGGTGCTGGTGCATGGCTATGTGACCGCCGTCTGCGGCATCGTCGAATTCCCCGCCTGGCAAGCGATCGTGCGCTATGGCGCGGAGGCGAGCGCGCAGGACGCGCCGCATAGACTGGCGCGGCTGCTGCGCTTCGGGACGCTCGTGGAACTGGCTGGGGGTATTGTCGCTATCCTTGCCGCTATGCTGCTTGCGCCGCTCGTCGGTCCGCATCTGGGCTGGCCACCCGAGACTGTCGCCTTCGCCGTTCCGTACAGTTTAGCGGTGCTCGGGTCGGTTCGATCTGCGCCAGCGGGCTATTTGCAGTTGATTGGTCGCTTCGATCTGATTGGGTTGCATAATCTGGTGCAGCCACTGGTGCGCCTGAGCGGAGCGACGCTCGCTTTGCTGTTTGGATGGGGACTGAAAGGCTTCCTCGTTGCTTGGCTTGCAGCAGCCCTGGCGGAGTTTGCGGTGCTGTGGGCAATGGGTGCCTGGTGCGCATTGCGGCGGCTTGGACCGGTGCTGCTTCGTCCAGATCGAGGTCGTGCGATTGAGGAAAATCCAGGCATCTGGCGCTTTCTGGTTGCCAGCAACGCCGACGTGACGTTGAGCGAACTCGCGGGGCGCATCGCCCCCCTGATGGTCGGCTGGGTGCTGGGGCCGACCATGGCGGGCTTTTTCGCTGTGGCCCAGCGCGCCACCGTCATTATCGCCCAGCCGGCGCAGATATTGGGTAACACCGCCTATGCCGAGCTGGCACGGATGGTCGCGGCAGGCGAAGGTGGCGCGCCGCTGCGTCGGACGCTGGGCCGCGTCGTGGGCATTGCGCTGATTGCTGCCGCACCGGTCGTTATACTCGTCGCCCTGTTCCCGACGCCGATCGTCACCTTGCTCGCCGGGTCGGCGTTCAAGGCGGCCGGCGGCCTGATGGTGGTGTTGGTCGGCGCGCGCATGATCGCGGTGGTGGGGCCACCCTGCAGCTCGGCGCTGTCTGCCATGGGCCATCCAGCCGTGTCGATGAGCGCTAATCTTTTCGCCAGCCTTGTTTTCCTGCCGGTCCTGCCATGGCTACTGCATCATGCCGGACTCATGGGCGCCGGCGTCCAGTCCGTGGGCCAGGCACTGCTGGCCAGTGGTCTGCTTGCAGGGCTGGTGTGGCGCGCGAGCCTCAAACATTGAGCGGCATGCGGATCGCCTATGTCATCAATTCCATCGAGGGCGGCGGTGCATCCCAGCCGGTTCCGGCAATCGCCCGCGTGTTGCGTGAGGCTGGCGCCGAGGTACGCGTCTTTGCCCTGACGCCGCGCGACCGCAGGGGTTTGCCTGCGATGGTAGCGGCTGGGCTCGACCCCATCGTGCGGGAGGGCGGCGGCAGCGATCATATTGCGGCCGCCTTATGGCTGCGGCGGCAGGTCCGCGATTGGGGTGCAACCCATGTCTGGACCTCGCTCAGCCGGGCGACGATCCTAGGTCTGCTGATCGGCCCTCGGCTGGGCCTGCCCGTCATTTGCTGGCAGCACGCTGCTTTCCTCAAACCATGGAACCGGCGTCTGATGCGCCTGCTGCAATCTCGCGCTGTCCTGTGGGTCGGGGATTCGCGTTCGGTGACGGAGCTGACGGCGCAGCGGTTGGGCGTACCGACCGCTCGACTGACATGCTGGCCGATCTTCGCCGCCGATCCAACCATGCCCCAGACAAAGCATTGGGAGCCTGGGGAGGCGCTGCGTATCGGCAGCCTGGGGCGCCTCCACCCGGTAAAGGGTTATGATGTCCTGATCACCGCACTCGCCCGGCTGAAGGCCGATGGGTTCGTGCCGCCAGCGCCGATCGAAGTGCGGATCGCGGGCGAGGGTGCCCAGAGGGCAGGGCTGGAGGCACAAATCCGGAATGCGGGCCTCGTTGGCACGCAGTTTTCCGGCTTTACCGACGATCCACGCGGCTTTCTGGCCGATTTGCATCTCTATGTGCAGCCCTCGCGATCCGAAGGCTTCTGCATCGCCGCGCATGAGGCATTGTCCGCGGGACTGCCAGTTGTCGCGTCGGCCGTCGGGGAATTGGCCTGGTCCGTGCGGCAGGGCGTCACCGGGTGCACGGTGCCGCCGGGGGATGCTGATGCGTTGGCGGCGGCGTTGCGGGATATGCTCGTCGACCCCGCTTCGTTGCGAGCGATGGGCGATGCTGCGCGTGCGGACATGCTGGAGCGATTTTCCTGGGATCGTTTCGCCGCAACAGGCAACGCGATCATCAGCCATATCCGGCAAGCATCCGCCTGATGTCGAGCACCATGCCGCGCAGCGAGGCGTCGATCCGCTTCACGTCGAACAGCGTTATGTCGCCGCAGGCAGACAGCGTATGCATCCCTTGCCCGTAGGCGCCCTGAGCATCGGCAAGCGCCAGCGTCTCGCCCGCCTGCGCCTGGAAATGCCCCTCGTCGAGCCGATCGATCCAGAGCGGTCGTACCGCGCCGCCATAGGTTGTGCTGTTGTCCTGCACCGGCAGCATGATCTTGTCATGGATGATCACAGGCGCGCCACCGGGCCGGGCCGAGCGCGGATCGATCCGCACGGGATTGTTGGGATGCGGTGTCCATGGCCCACATAGCCGTTCGGCGGATGAAACATGCAGATGCGACAGTTTCGTCGTCCTGCTGTCGGCGGGCGCATAGAATAGCCACCAGCGATCGCTATGACGCATAATGCTCGCGTCCACCGGCACGCAATCCAGCTCGATCCGGCATTCCGCGCGCCAGTCGGCAAGACCGTCATGCGCGCGATACAGAGTCAGCCCGCCGGATCGGTGCGCCTCGGGCACCATCCAGACGGCGCCTTCTCCGGCAAAAACCTGCGGGTAGGAAAGGTGCCACGGCTCGCTGAGGCACGGTCGGCGGTCGATCAGCTCCAAGGCATCGTCGTAGACCAGCGAAACGATCGTCCCGTGCCGGTGGCGATAGTCATAATGTTCGGCGAAGATATGCAATCTACCGTCCACATCGCGCCAGCCGAACGGGTCGGCGAGGAACTGGAATGACGGCTCTTGTGGCAGCCAGGTCACGGCCCCAAGGATGCCGGCATCGGCAAGGACGGCTTCAATGGGGCGGGCGACCAGTCCGCATCGCCAGATATCCTTTCGTCGAGGCATGACGCCCGCTACCCTATTCCAACCGGACAACGCAAATATTCCGCGCAAACGGGGTAGATTATCCTGTTCACGCGTTTCTTGCGTCCTGTGTCCATCTCTCCCTGAAAGTTGCTCCATGCCTGCCATCTTCGACCGTCTGTTTCGGGGGCATCGCACCGACAGCCGCATCCTGATCTTCTTCCTCGCCACAGCGGCCAGTGCTTTTCTGTCCCTGAGGCTGGGGTCTGAAATCATGGAGGGAGAGAGCTTCGCCATCGATCGGGTGGTGCTGGAGGGACTGCGGACCAGCGCCGACCGCGCCATCCCCATCGGCCCATATTGGGTGGAGCAGGCGATGAGGGACATCACCGCGCTGGGCGGCGTCACCATACTCACTCTTCTGACCGCACTGACAGCAGCTTATCTACTGGCATCGCGTAAGGCCGGAACGGCGCTGTTCCTGATCGCCGCGATCGCGGGCGGAGCAATCGTGAGCAGCATCCTCAAAGCTGGTTATGCCCGCCCTCGGCCCGAGCTGGTCCCGCATCTGGTGGAGGTGCACTCGACGAGCTTCCCCAGCGGCCACGCGATGAATTCGGCGATCACTTATCTGACGCTGGGCGTGCTGCTCGCGCGGTCGGAAACGGACCGGCGAGTCCGCATCTTCCTGATGAGCGTCGCCATCGGGTTGACGCTGACGATCGGCATGTCGCGCGTCTATCTGGGCGTTCATTGGCCGAGCGACGTGGTCGCGGGCTGGTGCGTCGGCGCCTGCTGGGCCGCTCTCTGCTCGCTCGCCGCTCGCGCCTTGCAGCGGTCGCGCACGATCGAGCAGCCGACCGAAAAGCACTGATCATCGCGCCGCCTTAGGCTGCATTGCAACGATCGCGGCCGGCAGGAACAGCAGCACCAGCGGCACCGCAGCCATTAGCCCGAATATGATCGCGATCGCCAGCGGTTGCTGAAGTCCGGCACCGCGACTGATGCCGAGCGCCAGTGGCGCTAAAGTCAGCATCGCGATCAGCGCGGACATCAGAATCGGGCGCAACCTATTGCTGCCCGCCTTGCGCAAGGCCTCCAAGCCGGCCCGCGCGCCTCCCTCAATCTCGGCGAGGAAGAAGATCACCAGTTCGGTCACCATGCCCACAACCATAGTCAGCCCCATCAGCGCCGATATATTGAGTTCGGTGCTCGTTATCCACAGGCCCGCTAGAACCGCGCCTGCCGACAGCAGCACTGTGATGATGGCGAAGAAGGTCCAGGCAATATTCTCGAACAGGTAGGTTAGCAAGAGCGCGCTCAGCAGCAGGGCGGCACCAAACACCATTGCCATGTCGGCGAAGCTCCTGCGCTGCTCGGCATAGAGGCCGCCATAGTCGACGCGGATGGAGGAGGGCAGACGGAGGCCACTCACCTTCGCCTGCACTTCCTGCATCGCCGAGCCGAGGTCCCGTTCTTCCAGCCGCGCGGTGACGGCGATCAGCGGTGACAAGTCCTCGCGGTTGAGCTGTTTCTGACCGCTTGCGATCTCGACATGAGCGATCGATCCGAGGCGCACCGACCGGCCATCGGGTGTCGCGATCGGCAGCGCGACGATCTGCGCCACTCGGCTCCGTATATCCTCATATCCGCGCACACGCACGCCCACCAACTGCTCACCCATGCGGATTTTGGTGGCGACGGTGCCGCCCACGAATGTCTCGATCTGGCTGGCGACTATGTCAGGGCCGATCCCCTGCTGTGCGGCGAGACCGGCATCGACTTTCACCGCCACGGCATCACCTGCGACCCGCAGCCCATCGACGATTTCGACAACCCCCTGGACTTGGCGCAGTGCCTTGCCGACGCGCGTGGCGGCTTCCGCCACCACCGCCGGATCGTCGCCGAACAGCTTGACCTCGATCGGCTGCGGTACGGCGGTGAGGTCGCCGATCAGGTCCTCCATGAGCTGAATCAGCTCGATCTGAAGGCCCGGCACCTTGGCGTCGACCTGCTGGCGAACGTCGCTCATGACGGCTTCGATCGGGCGGCGCGATCCGCCTTTCAGGCGTATGAAGAAATCGCCTTCGTCCGCTTCGGTGAGGCCACCGCCCAGCTGGACGCCCAGGCGTTTGGAGTAGCTGGCGACCTCCGGCGTTGCGGAAATGATCGCTTCGACCTGCTTTACCAGTCGGTCGGTATCGGCCAGCGCCGCGCCCGGTTGCGCGGTATAGTCGAGGACGAAGCCGCCTTCGTCCATCGCCGGCATGAAACCCGAAGGCAGCTGATACCAGGAGACGAAACCGATCGCGGCAAAGATCAGTCCGATAATTCCGGCCGCCAGGGCGGGCCGCGCGAACACCCGATCCCCGATCCGGGCATAGCCCCGGTCGAGCCGGCTCATGAACCCGTCGGCCTTCTTCGCCGCCTCGGCATCCTTGTCGCGCAACCAGCTTGCGGCGAGTAACGGGATCGCGAAGCGAGCGTAGAGCAGCGACAGGATCAGCGCGGTCACGATCGTAACTGCCAACGCCTTGAAAAAGCCTCCGCTGACGCCGCTGATGAAGCTCAAGGGGAGGAACACCATTATGGTCGCCAAAGTCGAGCCGACCAGCGGCCGCCCCGTCTCCGCTGCGGCCGCCAGCCGGCCCCGCATGTCCGACGCCGTACCCTCCTGCATCCTGCGCATCATATGTTCGAGCATGACGACCGCGTCGTCGACCACCAGGCCCACGGCTGCCGCCATGCCGCCCAGGGTCATCATATTGAAGCTCATGCCGAACGCACGGAGAGCGAGGCATGTGCCGGCGAGCACGGCAGGCAGCATGAGCCCCGTGATCAGCATCAGTCGTCCCGACCGCAGGAAGACGAACAAAATGATGCCGGCGAGCACTGCACCGAGCAGGATGGCATCGCGCACGGCATTGGCTGCGCCGGTCACGAGTTCCGATTGGTCGTAAAAGGGCGTAACCGCGACGGTCGACGGAAGCCCGAGCGACTTCAGCCGGGCATCTACCGCCGCGACGATCGCGACCGTATCGCCGGTGAGCGCCTGCCGCACATTGATCAGCACCGCGCTGCGGCCATCGGACGACACGCGGATATAATCCGGCTGAGCCGCGGGTCGCACGGTCGCCACCTGCCGCAATGTTACGACGGCAGCGCCGCTCCTGATCGGTGTTGCGAGCAGGTCGGCGGCGGACGTCAGCTGGCTCTGCACCAGCACTAGGTAAAGCCGGTGCCTGTCCTCCACTTTGCCGGCACCGCGAATGTCATTGGACTTGCCGATCGCCGCCGTCACGTCCGATATGCCTAGGCCAAAGGTCTGCAAACGGGCTGGGTCGACATCGACGGCGAGTTCGCGCGGGGTTCCGCCCAATATGTCCACCGCAGCAACGCCTTGCACGGCGGTCAGCGCCGGCCGAACTTTGAGTTCCGCGATCTGCCTCAAGGCCTGCTGGTCGAGGCTGTTAGAGGTCAGAGCGATCCCCAGCACCGGAAATATCGTCGGGTCGGACCGCCGCACATCGAAGCGCGTGCCTGCAGGCAGGTCCGGCAACAGGGTCGTGAGCGCACCCTGAGTCGCGAGCGTTGCCGTCACCATATCCTCGCCCCAGACGAAGTTCAGTGCGACATCGGCCGCACCCCGGCTGGTGGTCGATCGAATGCGGGTGACGCCGGGGACGGCACGCAGTGCGATCTCTACCGGCCGGCTGATCTCTGCCGCCATCTGCGCGGCGTCGCGATCGCCCGCGTCGATCGTCACGACGACGCGCGGGTAATCGATATGCGGGAAAAGGCTGACCGGCATGCCCCGCGCGGCGAGCAGCCCGCCGATCGTCAGCAATATCACGGCCAGCCAGATCGAGCGAGCATGCCGCTCCAACTGGGGGATCATCTGAGGCGCACCTTCATGCCGTCTTGCAGCGCGGTGCCGCCGTCAATCACCACTTGGTCGCCCATCTTGAGACCGCGCAGCACGGCGACATGGGTGCCGTCGTTTGCGCCCGTTGCGATGTCGCGCCGGTTGGCCACCCCCTTTGCCACGACGAACACAAAGGGCTGGCCGGCATCGTCCAGCAGCGCGCGATAGGGAATGACCAGCGCACTCCCACCACCGCTCATCACTACCTCACCGGTCAGTGCCTCGCCCGTCCGCACCTGCGAGGCGGCGGGCAGAATCGCGTAGACCGATGCCAGCCTTGTCTGGGGATCGACCAGCGGGTCGACCGACTCGATATGGGAGGGGAATCGGTCAAGGGCTCCGGCCCGCGCAAGCGTAACGGCCGCGCCGGCCCGTATGGAGCGAACCAGCCCTGGATCGACGCCGAAGCGCGCGCGTGCGGGGCCGTTGCCGCTGATCGACGCGATACTCGTACCCGCCGCGATGATATCGCCGGGCCGGGCCGTGATACCTTCGACATGTCCCGCCATCGGCGCGCGCAGAGTCAGGCTGCGACCCGTCAGGCTCTGGATCGTGGCGCTGGCCGTCGCTTTTGCGGCGCGCGCCGTCTCGACGTCCGCGTCGCTCATCAGGCCGTCGGCGCGCAGGCGCTGCGCGCGGGCGTAGGCGGCAGTGGCGGCCTGCACATCACTGCGCGCCTTGGCGATCTCTAGGGTCGCTGTCGGGCCGGGGATCAGGCGCAGGACGGCCTGACCTTGTCCCACCGCCGTTCCGATAGACGTGTCGATCGCCACAAGCCGCGCCTCGATCGGTGCGACCAGGCTTGCCTGCCCGCCCGGGCCGGAATCGGCGATGCCATAAAGTTTCACCGTTTCGCCGACGGTCTGCGGCACGGCCGTCGCGACAGTCACCAGCGCGACCGGTTCGGGCGTGTCTTCGTTTGAAGGGGCCGAGCAGGCGCACAGCAGGGTCAGGCCTGCAAGGCCGATCCATGTCGTCTTCATTCCCATCGCTCCCGTGGCACCCCAGTCAGCAATTCCAGCGCGATCACCTGTTCCGACATATCCTGCGCCGATTGCTCGCTCAGCAACCGCCGATCGCGCGCAACCTGTTCGGCCGCTTGCGCCGATGCATCGGACAGGTCGCCACGCGAGGCCGCGTTGCGACTGGTCGCGGCGAAATGGGTCGCGCTGATCAGGCTGGCCTGCTGCGCGGCATATTGGCCCCGCGCGATTGCCAGGGCGCTGACCGCGTCGGCAATGTCTGCGCGGGTCTGGAACAGGCGCGCTTCATATTCGGCCTTCAGCGCCTCGCGTGTTGCCTTCTCCACGGCGATTCCGCCCCGGTTGCGGTTCCACAGCGGCAGTGTGAAGCCAATAGCAGGGCCCAGGGTCACATTTCTGCCGGTATCGCGGCCGCCGTTGATCGTCAGATCGAGCGTCGGGAACTGATCGAGCACAGCCTTGCGCATCGCCGCCTCCTGTGCGGCATATCCGTCGCGCAGAGCGCGCAGATCGGCACGTTCGCTCTGCGCGATGGCGAACAGGCGATCGGCGTCTGGCAGTGCCTCGGCTCTGATCATGGGCGCGACCGTGAGTATCGTCTCGGGAGGCAGGCCCAGAAGCCGGTTGAGCTGGAGGCGGGCGGTCGCCAGATCCTTTTCCGTCTGCCGCGCGACATCTGCTGCGCCAGACGCCGCGATCCGGGCGGTCTGCAGCGGATCCGCTGCGACGTCCCCCCGTCCGGCCGCAGCGGCATAGTGGGCAAGCAGGCGGTCAGCCGCTTTCCGGCCCTCTTCCGCCAGCGCGAAGCGGCGCTGCAGTGCATCGATGCGGACCGCCTGCAATCGCGCCTGGCCAGCCGTCTGCCATTCCGCCCAGAGCAGGTCGCTATGGACCTGCCGCAGCTCCGCCTGTGCCTTCTGCCGCACAACCGCGCGCGTGCGTAACGAGTTGAGGTTTAGCCCAAGAGCGCCCGTCAGCGCATCGACCGGGTCCGCGCCCGACAGGAGATGGTCGATGCCGACCGAAATGGTGGGATCGGGCATCAGTCCTGCGGCAAAGACCTGCGCGTTGCTGATCCCGGCCCTGGCGCGCTGCGCCTTGAGGTCTGGGTTCGTTATAACGGCGAGCGAGGCGATGGCGGCTTCGCTGAGCGGCGCGCCGAGGTCGATAGCCAGCTTGCTGTCGCCCGCACCCCCATATCCGCGAACGAAAATCGGGTCGGACGGCAAAGGGGCGGCTTTCATTACAGCGGACAAGGGATCGGGCGCATAATGCACACAGCCGCCGAGGGCCGATGCTGCGAGAACGAGCGCTGGACCGGAAACGACGAAAGAGTAGCGGGGGCCGATGAAGCCTGTCAATGTTGCTGCCTGATATCTGTAGAGCGCGGAGCGGCTTGACCACTTACCATTACTCCAGGGTGTCTTGCACGACCTTAGTCGGGTGTCCGCAAGGCCCACCAGATGATGCGGACCATCATCGGCCAGCAGCTGCATGAAAAGCTGCGATGGAAGCCCGGGCGGTCGGGATGGATGCGGAGGGTGCGGCGGCGAACCGCGAACTGCCGACCACGTGCCGTCAATCCCGGCCAAGGGGTCCTGGACAATAGATGATCAGGCTGCATGACGTTGCTCCCGGCCAAAGCGGTCGTAGACGTCGAACAGGCGGCTGAAATGATCTTCCATCGTCATGACGGATGGCGCGGCGATGATCGCGCGCGTGCGATAGTCGCTCCGCCCGGCAACGAATTTGCTGATCGCCTTCGCCAGACTGTCCGGCTGGCGGGCCCGGTAGTGGAGGCCGGCGTCCCGGTCTGCCTGATCCGATGCGCCGCCTTCATCGGGCACGATGACCGGCAAGCCGCTCGCGCGCGCTTCGGCAGCGACCATGCAGAAGGTCTCCGCCTCGCATCCATGAACAAGTGCGTCGGCGCTGGCGAGTAGGGCGCCAAGCGCGGTCCGGTCCCGCGTGGGAGCGAGCAGCTGGATATGCGGGTTGTGCATTGCCGCGCGGCCGACTTTTGCTTTGTCTCGCCCGTCTCCGACAAGAACCAACCCCAAAGGCTGATGATAGCCGGCGGACGTCACGGCTTCGATGACCTGCGGCCAGCGTTTTTCCGGCGCATGGCGGCCGACGCCGATCAGCAGCGTCGCATGGATCGGCAGTCCACAACGCTCGAGCATGCGGGCGCGGAGCGTTTCGTTGCGACGCGCCGGTGAGAAGAAGCCGGGTTCCACGCCCATGGGCAGTGTCTCCACGCGCGTCAGCCCGCCGGCCGCCAGGCGGCGGGTGAGACTTTCGCTGGCGCTCACGACCAGATCGAACCCCTGGTCCAGCCTGCGCAGATGGCGCCAGTACCAGTCGAAGCCCCGGTCGATCATCTCACGCGGAGCGACCGATCCGAACCAGCGGTAGGCGTAGGCCGAAAGCGGATCCGCATGCATGATGAGCGTGCGCGGTACATCGCCGGGCCAGCGAGCGACCATCGCGGCGCTGGACCAGGGCGAGGACGCCTCGACAAGATCAGGCTTTAGCCGGTCCAACATTCCATGGAGCGAGGCTTCGTCGTCGAAATAATGATAGCGCCGGTCAAGCGGGAAGCGGCGTGCCGGCAGGTTGACGATCCGCCCGCCATTGCGTTCGACCACGTCGGCATTGCTTGCGGGGGCAAGGATGACGATGTCATGCCCCGCGGCCGCCCCGGCGCGCAGCTTTTGCTCGACATAGGTTTTCACGCCTCCGCCCTGAGGGGCGTAAAAGGCGCAGACGTCGACGATTCGCATCATTGTTGCTCCAGCGGACCGAAGGAGAGCAGCCCCTTGCGGTAGTTCAGCGTGATAGAAATCCGGACCGGGCTGGCACCGACCGTAGCGCTTGCAACCGCGGCCTTGGGCTTGGAAAGGCCAAGTCTGGGATTGGCAGCGAAGCCGATGCCATCGGCCGATATGGTAAATTTCCGGTCGCCATTGCGATCGTGTAGCAGGCCGAGCGCGTAAGTGCCCGGTGCCGGCGCCCGAATGCAGAGCGACACCGGGCCAGCGGAGGGAACCGATATTTCGACCCGGCGGAAAATTTTGCCGGCCGAAAGCAGGACATTGTCGTCAGCCAGAAAATCACTGTCGTTCGACGGGTAGAGTTCCAGCTTCAGCCGGCCCTGGCGGTCCTTCAATCCCTTGACCTCGACCAGGAAGGCCGGACCATGTTCGCCCGGCCGGCACTTACCTTCTGCCTTGCCAAGATCTGGCGAGGACGGGGTCACAACCGCCGCGAACAGGAAAAGCGGTCCCATCAGGCGCGGCCCTCCTGTGCAAGTTCCATCGCGCCCAGCACGATCCCGACCAGGAGATGCGCCGCAAGGATAAGCGACGCCATCAACGCCATGACCGAAGCGATCGCATTGCCCGGACCGATCAGGAAAGCGGTCATCCCGGCGAACACCACGTCTTTATTCGGCAGGAAGGGCAGGCGGGACACGAGCTGGCGCAGCGTGCCAAGCAGCAGCCACCAGCTCAGGTCCACAGAGGGTAGCAGCAGGTGCCACATCGCGGCGGCGAGGATGGTGGTGGCGATGATGCGCAGCAGATGGATGGCCGTGACGCGCCACAATTCCGCGCGTGGCAGCGTAAACAGCCGTTTGCCCAGCACCATTGCCACCAGCGACGTGCCGAGCACGAACAGCACCGAACCGATGATGTCCCAGCGTCCAGCTCCGATGGTCAGCGCGTTGAACACTGGAATTGCGACCGCGACCATCAATAGGGTCACGACATTGCCGGCAAGTGCCGAAAGGATCGTCACATCCTTGAGCGCCCCGAAGGGCGCCGTGGTAATCTGCGCGTTTCGGCGCGCCCAGGCGTAAAAATAGACCTCGCCCATATAGCCGAGCAGGATCTCGTTGCTGACAAGCTTGCGCAACAGGGCGCCGAACCCGTCCACCGGGATGTTCCATAATCGGCGGAAGATCAGCCATTCGGATATGGGTGCTGCGGTATAGTAGAGCAGAAACACCACCCAGAAAGCGGTAGCGGTAGGCATCATCGTCCAGAGATGTGCGAATTCGAGTCCGCGAAACTGATCGAGCGCGACCACGAGGATCAGCAGGGACACAAGCGGCCCGGCCCAGCGGGTCCAATTGCGCCCCGAACGGACCAGCGGCTCGGGGTCGATTATGGTGAACGAGGCGTTTTCAATGGGGTTGTTGAGGGATGGAAGGAAGGTGCCGGAAGGGGTCATGCCGGTCATAAACTGCTCTTCGCTATGGTGTCGGCGCTGAGACGACACATTCCCGATCTTCCCTCAGTCGGGGCTTTGAATTTTTCTGCGTGGCACCAAAGGCGGCGAGATAAGCGCCCGCTGCGTCTTCGACGGTAAAGCGCCGCGCCTGCCTTAAGCTGGCGGCCATATCCTGCTTCAGATCGCGCGCACTGCCAATCGCGCGGGTAAAAGCCGCTTCGTCGCCAGCCGGCACGATATGAGCCAGCGTACCTTCGCCCATCATTGCGCGAATGCTACAGCTACATTGAGTAGTGATGATCGGCCGATTAGCGGCGAGCGCTTCCAGCAGGACGGCAGGAACGCCTTCGTAATCGGACGACAACAGGAAGACGTCGAAGTCGGGCAGGTGGCGCGCCGGGTCAGGTACATGACCAGCCAGGGTGATATAATCACGCATTTTCAGCCGGTCTATCAGTGTGGAAAGTTTCCCGCGTTCCGGTCCATCGCCATAAATCACTAATGTGTCGCCCAGCTGCGCGGCCGCGGCAAAGGCCCGAAGCATCAGCGCGAAATTCTTTTGCGGTGCCAGACGCCCGACGGCCACGAAGCGGACATCGCGGGATCGCTCGGCAGTCGGGCGCAGGGCGGCACGCATATTGTCTATCTGGCTGTGCGACAGCGCTGGGTCCGGAATGATCGCGATCCCGCCACGCCTCGGTCGGATGGCGGCGGCGATTTCCGCCGCCATTGGCTGCTCCATGCCGACGAACCCGTCGATGAAGCGACCCTGGATGCGCAGCCACAATCGGTACGCCATGCGCGCGGGCCAGATAATGTCCTTGCGGTCGAGGTCGTTGCTGATCTTAGCCAGTATAGGCGGGCAAGCGCGGCCGAGGATCAGTTTCATGGCGACCGCCACGATCGTATAGCTGTTGCCGGCGCAGAACAGCACATCCGGTTTTGTCCGCCCGATGAAGCGCGGCAGCGTCACGATCATCCACAGCGTTTCGCACCAGGCGATCGGGACGCGTGACGGGCGCGGCAAGCCATAGACCAGGTCCTGGGCTAATTCGTCGCGCATCGCGCCGGTCGGTCGCCCCATAAACAGCGGTGCATCGATGCCCCGATCCCGCCACTGACGGATCAGGCGCAGTGCGATGCGCTCGACGCCGCCAGGTTCAAAACTGTGCAGGAAAGTGAGGATGCGCAACCATTGTCTCGTCGAGTTGAAGATCGTCGTAGCGCGCTGGGACATGTGTCCGGCACAAAAGCCGCAGCGTGTCGTCGATGCTGATTAGCAGGTCGGACATGGTGACATCGCCCGGATGCACCGCCACGCGCACGACGGGCGCGTAACGCAAGAGCATCGGCAAGATCCGCGCGGCGATGAGCGAAGAGGCAATGCGCGCCGGGCTGCGGCTGGCCCAGGTGATCACCGGGCCACGCGCCAGCACTCGACCGGATGCCGGATGCCAGACTTTCATATGATCCTCCGCCAGCGCAAAACCGGATCGCGACAGCGCTGCCATCGCGCCTGCGCCATAGAGCCAGGCTGGAGCGACGAAGCCGGAAACGGCACGCCCGCTAATATTCTGGATCAGGTCCCTGCTGGCTATCATTCGCATCAGCGCCGTCGACTCGTCCAGCCCCAGAAACTCTCCTTCACCGGCCGTCATGTGTCTGGCCTTAAACCGGGCCAGCATGCCCTGATGTGCGGCCATGTCCTTGTGGAACCAGCCGTGCGCGAATAGGCTGATCCCCATATCCGACCATTGCCGCAGTCGGGCGGCGAAGGGGGTCCCGGGAGTCAGCGGATACAGGCCCCAATGATCGGGCACGACCAGCATTGCCAGGCGATCAGGCGCGACGTGGCGGGTTACACGCTCCAGCAGAAGATCGACCTCTCTCTCGAAACGCGGACCGACATCGTGGATGGAAAGGAGCAGGTGCCGCACGATGCTATAATTTTCGCGCGAATGCAGCCATCACGCGCCACCATCTATTTGAAGGGACGGTCTTCGCCATACGCCGTTATCGATGGCGACGGACTTGCCCGTGAGGTCCGCATTTTTCCCTTCCAGCGGCCTGCCTCTGGCCAAGATCGCCCGTTTGTACATGACGAAAACTCCCCCTCTGCTTGCAAGACGCCGGCCCGCCGCAAAACCGCAGTTGGCCGGACGGCGGAAATTTTCGGGGTTGCGTAACTGGGGTGCGCTGCCCGCGCCGCCGTCTTGCTCGCATCGAGCGGGAGATGAACAGTGCGCAAGACAAGAGCGGCCATGTTGCTGCTGGCGATCGTTCTGACCATGGGTGCTTCGCGGCCGACCATATTGCCGACCTCCCTGCCGCGGGCAAGGCCGCCGCCTTTTTACGGCGATCTGTCGGTTATGACATATAATATCCATGGACTTCCCTGGCCCGTCGCCTGGGGCAGAGCCGCCGAGCTGGCGCGCATCGCAAGCAGGCTGCGCGCATTACGCGAGGCCGGACGCAATCCGCATATCGTGGCGCTGCAGGAGGCCTTCACGCAGGAAGCACAAAGCATTGGCCGGACGGCAGGCTATCACTATGTCGTCACGGGGCCATCTGCAGTCACGACCGGGGCCATCATGGCATCGGGAAGCGATAGCGATCTTGCCCGTAACCCGTCCTGGCTAAAAGGGGAAGGCATCGGCAAATATGTCGGCAGCGGGCTGCAAATCCTGTCGGACTATCCGATCACCGGCATCCGCCGCATGACCTTTCCCGCTTTCGCCTGCGGGGGCTATGACTGCCTCGCCAACAAGGGCGCGCTGCTGGCCAGCATCAAGCTCCCCGACCGCCCGGACCCGATCGACATCGTGACCACACATCTCAACAGCCGACATGCGTCCAAAGTGTCCGACGACCGGTCGCTGGAGGCCTATCGGATACAGCTGGCCTTGCTCACGGACTTCATTCACAAGGCGCATGATCCGGCCCGCGCGCTGATCGTCGCCGGCGATTTCAATGTAGGCAATGCGCGTGCGCGGCGGGCTATCCTGCTAGGAGACATACGAAGCGGATGGTCATCTTCGGGGACGCCGGTGCGCAATGCCTATGACAGCGCTGTGCGTGCGGGCTTGCCCATATCTGCTGACGCTGTCTTCTCTCGCCGGCGTGCGCGAGACTGGCAATTTTATGCTTCAGTAGCCGTGACCGGCGTCGATCTGACTGGCATCGACGTTCCGTTCGGTCATGCCGCCGACGGCAGCATGTTGTCTGATCACATTGGGTACACCGTCAGGTTCCGGCTATCTCGCCGCTCGGTCCCCGCTACCAGCTTCGCGCGATCGACAGCGACAGCGACCGGGGCCGCACCGGCGTGAACTGCTGACCCGCGCGGATGGAAAAGGGATTGCCGAACGCGAAACTGTCCCCCTTCACGTCCAGCAGATTGTCTAGCCTGAAGCCGAGCGTCCAGGGACCGCGCGACATTTCGCTGTGCGCGCTAAAGACTGAATATTCTCCCATCTCGCGATCGAGATCGCTGTCGAAACTCAGTCGCGCGCTGCCGATATAATTGGCCTGTACCGTTGCAAGTCCGCGCCACCGGGCCAAAGCGAAGGTCTTGGCGATCGACAGCCTGCCGCTGACGCTTGGTGTGATCGGAAGGCGCAGGTCGTCCAGTTCGATCCCATTCTGGGCATGCGTCAATCGGGCGCTCTGCGCGGTCCCACCTCCTGACAGGCTGAAGCCGCCGCCGATATGCCAGTCCAGAGATGCTTCGAATCCCAAAATCCGGCCGCGTCCGGCGTTGCGTGTCGATATCAGGCCATTGTCCAGCAGATAGTCCGACTGAATGTCATTCCATTGCGTAGCATAGGCGCTGGCCGACAGGGCGAGCCGGCCATCTCTCGAGGAGCGGCGAATGCCGAGGTCGAGCGTGTCGAGCTCGTCGGCATCGAAGCGCCCGGACGCGGCCTGTCCGGTGGCCGTCAGGCCACCCGGCCGCATGGCGCGGGAAAAGCGCAAATAGACGATGCCCCGGCCGCCGAGCGGTAGCGACAGGGCAGCGCTTGGCGACAGGATCGTCTTGCCGCCCTTCAATATACGCGATCCGACCCCTTCCGCCGCCTCGTCCTCCGAGAAAGAATGGGATAGCCGCGCGCCCACGGTGGCGTCGATCCTGCTGAAAAGCCGCCAGGTCGCTTCGCCGAACACCGCATATTCACTCGTCTTGCGGTCAATCCGCTCGACGATCTGGATCTCATCGCTATCATCCGCAACACTGGATGCGCCGCTGGTCGTCGCCCGGAGGAAAGACGCACCCATCAGCCAGTGGTCCACGCCTTCCGACGACAGGCGCAATTCCTGATTGAACAGCGTATAGGCGCGGCTGTCGGTAAAGCGGGCGGGCCCGGTCAGGCTAAAATCCCCTGCGGCCTCGCTGGCGTCGAGAGCATAGGTCAAACCATGATCGACATAGCTGGTCGCCGAAACCAGCTGCAGCGCGCCGAGCCTGCCTTCTATCGTGACATGGGCCAGCTTGAAATCATTGTCGGTCGGCTCGGCTATGCCGTTGGTTCGTTTCAGGCTCCGCATGCCGGCGACGACATATTGACTGTCGCGGACGTTGATATCCTGCTGGATGACGCCTGCATCGACCCTCCAGTCATCGGCCGCCTGCCAGCGTATGCCCAGCCTGAGGCCGACCGTCTCGACCGAATTACTATTTTCGCGGCCATCGGCATTGTCGATCCAGCCGGCGTTCACGATCCGGTATCCCACGGACCGCACAGCTAGCCTGTCGGTAAGGATGGGCAGATTGACAACGCCTTCGATCCCGGTCCCAATCCCGCCATGCTGAACGCTGCCGGTGGAAAGCTCGGTAGCAATAGATATTTTGTCGAGTTCGGGTCGGCGCGTGACGATATGATAGATGCCGCCTATCGCTCCCGATCCGTAGAGAGGGCCCTGCGGACCCTTTAATATCTCGACCCGCTCAACGTCGGCCAGCCGGAGGTCCGGATCGGGTGCGTCGAAGATGACTCTGGCATTGTCCACCTGGACCGTGACCGTAGATTGACTCTGCCCGTTAAACGGGCTGTCAGCGACGCCGCGGATGAACTGGCGATTCCGCCCCGGCCCGAGGTTGGTCATCGCCAGACCTTCGGTGCTGAGCGTGATGTCGCGGCTGGAAGTGGAGGTTGAGCCGTGCGTCATGTCGTCAAGCGATACGATCGCCACAGACAGGGGGATCGACGCCAGCATCTGGGGGCGCTTCTGCGCGGTCACGATGATGTCGGCTGAGCGATTGGCTAAGGTCGCAGCTCGTAAGGAAGGCGGCGCTGGCAGGCGCGGGACGCTGGTTCTTTGCATCAACTCGATCCTGTAAACATCCCCCATCCGTCGGGCGTGTAGCCCGCTGCCGTCCAGCATGATCTGCAATGCCGCATCCGGCGACATCCGTCCCGCCACCGCGTGCGTCCGAACAGGCGGCATGTCGCCCGGCAAACCAATGGAAATGCCTGTGAGTTGGGAAAAGCGGGCAAGGCTGGCGCTCAGTGGTCCTGCGGGAATGTCGATCCGATAGTCGGTCTCGCGGGCCAATGCGGACGGCACAAAGCTTGGCTCAGCGAGCAGCGATGCGAGCGCCATTCCCTTCAGCAACGATGCGAACCCCCATGACGCCGGCCAGATCCGGAAGGAGTCTCGTGCCGTCTCCGATAACCAGCGTCCCCGAAAAATGCGATGCCTCCAGCGATGGGTCGATCTTGACGCTTTTGCGCGAATAGCGGGAAATGTCCGCAGCGACGAGAGAAAGCGGCGCACTGCTATAGGAGAGTCGTCCCGAACGCCAGCTTCCGACATCGGAGGCCAGCACGGGTGAGAGCGTCAGGTCACCGCCACCGGCAATCAACTGATGCCCGGCGGACACCTGCACCGCTTCGCTCGCATCCGGCGATGCGACCGAAATGTTGCCATCCGAGACACCCACGCGGAAGACATTACCGCCGATGGTAACTGAAAAGCGCGTACCGATGTCGGAGATAGTATAGCCGACCGCCGACACGGTGAGCGACCGGGAGGGGTTGTGCCTCACGTCGAAATGGGCTTCGCCGCCGGCAAGGTCGATCTGCCGGCCGTCCTTGCCGTGCACGACAATGCTGCTCGCGGGCGATAGGGTGACGGTGATGCCGTTCGCCAGAGCGACCGTCCGGCTCGCTCCGGCTTCGGCGCTATATGTCTTCCCCACCTGCTGCGTCCACAGCATCGGCACTGCCACCATGAGAGCGATCGCCGCGGCAAGTCCGCCGCCTGCATAAGCAAAGACACGCGAAAACCGCTTGCGTGGGTCTTGCGCGGGGACCTGTGCCGCCAGCAAATGGCCGATCTCGGCGCGATGATCGTCAACCGCTGCCGTAACCAGGGCGACGGAGTCGAACGCTTCGCGATGACACGGGTCGGCCTCCAGCCACGCCATATAGCCGTCCCAGTCCGCATCGTCCTGTTCCAGCGCCGCCTGCCAGGCCAAAGCCTGGTCCAGCATCCTTTCATCGATTTCCGACTTCGCCGTCATGGCGAACCCTTTCCCTGTTCCCTGTGCAAATGGATAGACGTCATGATATTGTCATACCTCAGTCGATCAGCGCGCGTCTGAGATATTTCATCGCGACGGCTATGTGTTTTTCCACGCCGCTCTTGCTGATGCCCAGTCGCGCTGCGACCTCGGCATGGCCAAGTCCTTCGATCTTGTGCAGCTCAAACGCGCGGCGTGCCCCTTCGGGCAAGTTCGCGATCGCAGATGTCAGCGTAGCGATTTCCTCGCGGTCGAGAATCTGCTCTTCCGCTGTCTTGCGCTGATCGGCGGGTTCCACGCCCGACGAGGCGAAATCGGTGGCAGCGTCAGACCATCGCCGTTCGCGCGCCATCCGCCTCTGGCGCTCGCGAAGGCGGTCAATGACTAGATTTTGGGCCATGCGAAACAGATAGGCCTTGCCGTTGGCGACTGGTCCGGCAGGCTGCTGACTTACTTTCACCCAAAGTTCCTGCAGCAGGTCTTCAGCCTCGGCGGGGTCACCGGCGCGGGCCAGAAGCAAGCGTAACAGCTCGGTCCTATACACCCCATAGGCAATTTCCAGGCCATCATGATCCGCCAAACTCATTCCTCCTGTTTGGAGACTGTGGCGCAGAAGACAAGCCGGATGATGCGAATCGGTCCGCCTCGCTCATGCCAGCCAGGTTGGGTCCAACATCGCGCACTCCTGATGCAAATTTATGCGCTTCCCGGGTCACTTTGAAGCGATCACCATCGCCGGAGCACGGCGCTTACTTTCGTGTCAGCCGGCTGCGGCTATTGAGCGGTAAACGTTCGCCACGCTTCCCGAAGCCCTTTCCCAAGAATATTGCCGGCTGTTGCGGAGCCCAGCCAAGCCGATCGATTTCCGCAAATTCTCACTTTCGATGAGTTCCGTTAGGACAGAAACATAGCGACCGCAGTCCGTGGGCGGGCATATAAAGCCATCCTGACCGCTAGTGAGAATGGTTCGCGCGTTTTGCGCATCAGCACTTACGACCGCCACTCCAGATGCCATGGCTTCCAGCAGCACGTTACCGAACGTCTCGGTTGTGCTCGGAGTAAGCATGATATCGGCGCTTGCAATCGCGCGTGCCAAATCTTCACCCGCCAGATGCCCTGTGAATACCGTACCGGGAAGCGTTTCGAAAAGTCCCGCCGCGGGGCCCGTTCCGACCACGAGTATTCTGACATTGTGAAATTTCGCCTGGAGATCGTTGGCCACCTTCACAAAAATATCAACGCCTTTTTCCACGACGACCCGTCCAAAGAAAAGGATGGCGACATCTCCATCTCCTATGCCGATGTCCCGGCGCCATTGTGCATCACGCTTATCGGGGTTGAAGAGTGTAGTATCGACGCCCCTGCTCCATAAGCTGACGCGATCGTCCCCTCGTAAAGCGCGCAATTCGCTCACGAGAGATTCTGTGGGGGCGAGTACGTGATCGCTGCGCCGATAAAAACGCCGCAGATGAGCATCGAGTGCTGGTCGTGCCCAATCCAGACCATAATAGCGCAGATATGTCTCGAAACGTGTGTGCATGCTGGCGACAACAGGAATACCCAGCTTCATCGCAAATGTCTGGGCTCGCAACCCCAGAATATCCGGCGTCGAGACATGCACCAGATCAGGTGAAAAGCGCCTGATGTCATCCCGGATGCCGTTGGGAAGGCGAAGCGCTAGGCGGAACTCGTTCCGGACAGGCAGCATGATGGACGGAACCGCCACCAACGTCCCGGCAGGCTCGAATGCTGGCGTGTCGGTAACCGGTGAATAGACGCGAACCGAAAAGCCGCACGCGTCCTGCAAATACCGCACCAGAATGTTCAGCGCCTGATTTGCGCCTTCACGGAGATAATTGTAATTGCCGGAAAAAAGAGCAATCCGCATCTTTCAGGCTTGCCTGAAGTTCAGAAGCGCATTCAATAAAAACACGATCAGTCCGGCAAAAAGCGAAACGATGGCGCGGGCCACAAGATAATTCAGTGCCGTCAAATGCAGAAGCAATGCGTAGAGCCCTGTGGTGATCAACAGGCCGACAGTGGAATTCGCAAGGAACAATATATAGCCGGTGCCGACACCCCGATCCGTCCCGCGAAAAATCCAGCTTCGTCCGAGAATGTAATGCAAAGTATTGGCGATGATGAAACCGATGCCCGCAGCTACCACCTTGCCCGACCCGAGCGTCACCAACATCCACAGGACGAGGAGGCCGATCATGAAAACCGAGCAACTGACGAGAGTGTTACGCAAAAGCATTGCGCCGACACGACGGGAAAAGATCCGCACCAGAATATTGGAGTTGGAAGGCCGCTGCGGCGTGAGCCCATCCAGATGGCGTTTGGTGCCCACGCTCATCCTGTTGCTGAAGCCGAATGCGCGAAATCGACCTTCCGATCCGCCTCATCGGCCCACACGGTGCACGGTTTGACGAAGGGATTTAGGAAGAGAAATGGCAATTTGAACAGTAGCAGTTCGGCGTGCACGAAATAATCTATGCAGCGCTCCCACCATCGAGCACTTCGCTGTTCATGAGCACTGAGCCACTCCTCATAAGGTGCCCAATGACCTGGCTCATCCTTGCGGATGATGGTGAAAATCCGTGTCAGTACCGGGTCGGATTGGACGATTGGGTTAGACAACAGGGATTGCACCTGACGATATCCGCGACGTTCGGTGAGGGCGATGACCCGGCACAAGCGAGCAAATAATTCGTCACTTTCCACCACCTGTTGCGTCCGGAGCCGCGCAATTGGGGTACGAAACATGATCTCGACGAAGCGATCTATATGCCCAAAAGTTCGGTCAACCATAAACGGCATGACGCCCCGGCGCCCAAACCAGCGGCGGAACATGAGGTAATGCTTTCGCTCATCCGCCCGGTGCCTCTCGAGCCGCGCGATAAAAAGCCGATCGTTCGGGGACCGTCTCTTTACCGACTCGATCACTCTGTCGATCGCAGTATATCCTCGATGCTCATTATAAATGTAGATGCTGCCCAGCACATTGAGATATCGCCGTTCGAACCAGGCGCGCATAATTTTCTCCGACGGCGCTGTCACAAAGATGTCTTTAGCAGCATCGGAAACGTGCGTCATGGCGTTTGGTTCGATCACGCTATGTGACGGCGACGCCGCCGCGCCAGGTCATGGCTGCGCGTGTCTCAAGAGTAGGCGGGTGGGATATCTGTCCCCCATAAGGGTTTTGAAAACGGGTCCGGGTGAGGGACAACGGACTGACGTGCGCCCCTGATTGTTACCACTCAGAGGTAGAGTCCGGCTCCTTCATGATGGTTGGTTGGGGACATGTTGGCCGGCGATCTCGGCGGGGTCTTCCCGCCCAGTTTCGAGTGTGGCCTGACATGTTGTAATCGTGCCGCCGGCATCGAGTACGAACCGGGCTGGGCCAGTGACTTGAACAGCGTTTCGTTGCGACGTGTCGGCCACCAGCGCCAGGCATTCTTGGGCTGTAATCGTCGATCACGTTGAGCATCCGGAACCGCCGGCCGCAGGCCAACGAGTCCGATACGAAGTCGAGCGACCAGCGCTGGTTCGGCCCTTCCGGTAGCAGCATCGGTGCCCGCATTCCAAGTGCACGCTTGCGACCGCCGCGGCGACGAACCCGCAGATTCTCCTCGCGGTAAATCCGCCGCAGCTTCTTGTGGTTGGGCGTCATCCCCTCGCGCGCCAGCGGATAGCCCAGACGGCGATACCCGAACCGGCGGCGCTCTGCCGCCCGTTCACGCAAACGCGCCCGCCAGGGCGCATCATCAACCCGCACCGGCTGATACCGGATCACCCGGCGGCTCACGCCGACAATACTCCACGCCCGACGCTCGCTCAGGCCGTGATGATCACGGGCATGGGCGACGGCTTCCCGCTTAGCGCCGGCGTCACCATTTTTTGAGGCCAGATCCTTCAGCACCACGTTGTCGAGCATCGCCTCCGCCAGCAGCTTCTTCAGCTTCGCGTTCTCGTCCTCCAGCGCCCTCAGACGCCGCGCCTTGGATACCCCCAAACCGCCGAACTTCGCCTTGTACTTGTAGAAAGTCGCCCCGCTAATCCCGTGCCGGCGGCATACCTTCGATCGTCTGCACGACCATCTTTCCGAGCTGGTCGGGCTGGACGCGCCGGTCGTCATCGCCGGCGACTTCAATGTCATGCCGACCGATCTCGACGTCTATGCGCCCGCACGCTGGCGCGACGATGCCTTGTTCGCGTCGGAGGTCAAAGCCGCCTCTTGCGCGGCTCCTGGAGCAAGGCTGGACCGACGCGCTGCGTGCGCTGCATCCCGGCGAGCCCATCTACACATTCTGGAAATATTGGCGGGACTCCTTTCAGCGCGATGCGGGCCTGCGGATCGATCACCTCCTGCTCAACAAACCCGCGGCGGCGGGATTGGTGGCGGCGGAGGTCGATCGGCGTCCCCGCGCCTGGGAGAAGACCAGCGATCATGCGCCCGTGTGGATCGAACTCGCCGACAAGCCCAAGCGGACGTAGGCCTAAGAGGGAAACGTAATGCAGATCGAGACCTTCCTGCTTGGCGAGAATGACTGGGTTCCGAACAATGCGCGGCTGCCGCTCATCCTGTATCTCGGTGTCGAGAAGGGGTCGTGCGATACCCTTGCCAAGGCATTCGAGGACCGGTTAGACCTTAATGGCTGGCCGCCAAAATGGCGCGATACGATCTTCGACTATCACTATTATCATTCAACGCCGCATGAGGCGCTGGAGATCGCCGCCGGAAATGCGACCCTTGAACTGGGAGGGCCTGGCGGCCGACAGGTCGATGTCGCGATTGGAGACGCGTTGCTCCTTCCGGCCGGCACCGGTCACCGCCGCATCAGCTAAAGCAAGGACGTTCTCGTGGTGGGCGCCTATCCCGACGGGCAGGACTGGGACATTTGTCGCGCCGCGCCGGACGAGGCGGCGCGACATCGTATCGCCGCGCTCGAGGTTCCCGAGCGCGATCCGGTCAGGGGCGGGGAGGGGCCGATGACGACCGCATGGCCGCGCTGATGCCGATAGACGACCCGAGGAACCGCGGGCTTAGCGTCTGAGCTCTGGTGCCCGTCAACCTTGTTTCGTGTCGCTTTGATCGCTGTCGAGCGCCGCATACCAGTAGGCATAGGGCGTCGTGCGGACCATATGACGATTGAGGTCGGGCGCGCCATCCGTCCACCAGATCGGTCCTCGCTCGCCTAGCGCCCGTTTCGCCTCATCCACTCCAGCGTGCGCGGCATCTTCCGCCTCTTCGTCCCCCGAGCGCTTGGCTGCGCCCACCTTTCGCCGTGCCGCCATGAGCGCGCGGACGAAGGTCGCGCGGCTGTCCTCGCCGAGATCCGGGCTGGACATGCGCCAGAGCCGCCCGCGTACGACGAAATAGCGCCCGTCCGGCGTAAGGGCATGGTGGCCCTCGCGTCTGGCCGGATCAGCCATGCGGGATATTTGAAGCGAGAGAAGCCTGAGCGGCTGCGCGAACCGCGAGCCAGCGATGGCGTTCAGCCACGGCATCCGGCAGGGCCCGATGTGCCGGCAGATGATCGTCGCGCACTTCGGTCAACGCCAGAATGTTGGCGACTTCGCGTTCGATGGCCTCGTCGGGACGGTGAGGGGCAACGATTTCACGCGCGGTCTCATGGAGCAGGTCGTCGCTATCCTGAAGCCGCAGCGCGTGGCGTGGCAGATCGGCGGCGCGGAGCAGGGCGCTCAGCCATTTGCCATCCCAGGACGGTGCGCTTGCATAGAGCGCGTGACCGCTGAGCGCGGCCAGCATCGTCTGGGCGACGACCTCGTGGCTCGTGCCCTTGGCGAGAAGCGTCTCCCGTTCGATGCCGTGGATCGCTTGCGCGCTTTCGTCCCAGTCAGACCAGCTTACGGCCGGTTTGATGAGATAGGATGTGGTGCGCCCATTCTCGAACACTCAGGCGACCTCGACCGGATAGCTGTGTTTGCCAAGCGAAGAGGCTTCGAAGTCGAGAAATACGATCATCGTCGCAAAACCACCACGCGGGCCAGCACGTTCCGCAGCCTTGGATTTAGGTGTCCTGGCAGACGTGTGGCGAGGGTACGCCAAATGATTTCGCGCGGGCACGAAGCTGATAGCGGCATGGCGCGTTAGACGGTCGAAGGAGACTGTCATGGCCCCCCAAGACGATAATGATCGCCCATTTCCCATCCCTGAGACTGGCGAGGGCGATCCGCCCGAGCCGGAGAAAGGCTCGCCACTGCCCAGCGACCTCGAACTGGAGGAATTGGACAAAGAGATCGAGGCGGAAGACAATATCGAAGAGGATGACGACGAGAGTGATCTGGCGCCCGATATCAATGTCGAACCCGGCAGCTAAACGACCGTCAGAGCTGGCGGAAACAGGCTGCTGGCGCACCGATTGATTTCAACAATTGCATATTTGAGGAGCCGGATATGGCCGAAAGAACAGTGAGCGACCTTGCCGAGAAGATGAAGGATATCGACTTCGGGATGCTCTCGACCCACAGTCCGGGCGGCACCATCGGATCGCGACCGATGAGCAACAACCGCGATGTCGACTATGACGGTGACAGCTGGTTCTTCACGACCGACGATACGCAGATGGTGGCGGACATTGCCAGCGATCCCAAGGTCGGCCTGAGCTTCCAGGGGAAAGCCGGTATGTTCGGGCTTCGCCCCTTCTTCATCGCCATAGAAGGCCAGGCGGAGCTCATCCGCGACAAGGACAGCTTCGAGGCGCACTGGACCAAGGATCTCGATCGCTGGTTCAAGCAGGGCGCCGAAACGCCAGGTCTTGTGCTAATCAAGGTCCATGCCACAAGCGCCCATTATTGGGATGGCGAGGAGGAAGGCGAAGTTCTGATCGAACGCGGCGCGTTCGTCGGCGGACCCTGATCTATCATGCCCACGGTGTTCGTGGTCGAGACATTACCGTGACTGGCTGTCCTTGCTGCAGCGGCGATTGATGCCCGAATAGGTGGGCCGTTTGTCGCGTGCGGCCTGATAAGCGACGCAGGTTCGCGCGTCGGGCAGGGCGCGGCGGCGCGCTTGCGGAATGGGCTCGCCACAATCCTCGCACTCGTCGAGACCCGGCCCAGACGGCAGGCGCGCCCTTGCGCTCGCCAGCGCGTCCTTCACGCTATCGTCGATCTGGTCCTGTACCGCGCCGTCGGGCGCCCAGCCATTGGCCATGTTTGCAACTCTCGCGAAAAATTCCTGCTCAACGCCGATATAGGGCCCGGGCACTCTCATTTCATCGGGTGCCGTCAGGGCGGGGCACGCCCGCCATACCGCCCTTGGTCCTGATCTGGCGAACGATCCCGTTATAGGAGGCATGCAGTCCCTGGCTTCGGCCGATCTCGTCGTCCGACCCCGCACACTCCCAGAATGTCACCAGCCATTCGTCGGCGCATCGGCCGCGCAGTACCCAGAGAGCTAGGGCAACGCCGCGGGTTTGCGCCTTACGCTTGTCCGCCGCCGCCTCGCGCAGCACGTTGAGCGCGCGTTCGACCGTGCCGCCGGTCCGCGCGTTCGCGTCAGTGGAAGTCATGGCTACGGATACGCACGATCTCTTCTCGTTCGGCGGCCGTACCGAAAGGCGCCGGCGCCAATGTCCGTCCGCGCGGAATGCCCGGATCGCGGGGGTCGGGTCCGCCCCCATGGGTCGCGCCGTCGCCGCGTCCCGGCATGACGCTGAAATCCATGCGTCCGATCGAGCGCAGCATATCGTCATGGTCGGTGATGCGATCGCAAATGATGTGGATGACCTCGCCTTCCTTCTGGAGGCGACCCCGCATCGCGATCATGGAGGCAGACATGACCTGGCGGCGGTAGATCTCGAAGCGGTCGGGCCAGAGGATGCCTTGCGCGACGCCCGTCTCATCCTCGATCGTCACGAACAGCACGCCCTTCGCCGAGCCCGGCCGCTGGCGGACAAGGATCACGCCGGCCACCTCGACATTGCGGCCCTCGCGCATGTTCGTGAGATCCGCGCATCTGACGATGCGCATCTCGTCGAGCCGGGCGCGCAGGAACTGCAACGGATGGCCGCGCAGCGAGAGCTGCAAGGCCCGATAATCCTCGACCACCTCGCGGCCCGCCGTCATCTTGGCGAGCGCCACGTCCGGTTCCAGGCCTTCGGGCGAGAAGCGTTCCTCCCGCGCGTCGGCTGCAGCGAACAGCGGCAGCGGCGCTTCGCCCAAGCCTTTGACCTTCCAAAGCCCCTGGCGCCGTTCCTCAGCGAGGCATTGGAAAGCATCGGCCTCTGCCAGGCGCTCGATCGCGGCGCGGGGCACGCCGGCCCGGCGCCACACCTCCTCGATGCTCTCATAGGGAGTGGGGCCACGCGCCGCGACGATCGCCGCGCCATGGATGTTTGCAAGGCCGCGTACCTGCCCGAAGCCGAGGCGGACTGCCTTGTATCGACCTCTGGTCTCCTCGAGCGTGCAGTCCCAATGGCTGTGGTTGATCGAGACCGGCCTGACTTCGACGCCATGGTTGCGGGCATCGCGCACGATCTGCGCGGGCGCATAGAAGCCCATGGGCTGAGCGTTCAGAAGCGCGGCGCAGAAGACGTCGGGATGATGATATTTCATCCAGCAGGACGCATAGGCGATCTTGGCGAAGGAAGCCGCGTGGCTTTCGGGAAAGCCGTAGGAGCCAAAGCCCTCGATCTGCTTGAAGGTGCGCTCGGCAAAGTCCTTGGGATATCCCCGCGCGACCATTCCACCAACGAGCTTGTCGTAGAAATGGCTGACGCCGCCGGTGAGCTTGAAGGTCGCCATGGCGCGACGAAGCTGGTCGGCCTCCTGCGGGCTGAACCCCGCGCCCACGATCGCGACCTTCATCGCTTGCTCCTGGAACAGCGGCACGCCCAGCGTCTTTTCGAGCACGGCGCGCAGTTCCGGCTTGGGATATTCGGGATTTTCCTTCCCCTCGCGTCGGCGAAGATAGGGATGAACCATGTCGCCCTGGATCGGCCCGGGGCGCACGATCGCGACCTCGATCACGAGATCGTAAAATTCCCGCGGCTTCATGCGCGGCAGCATCGACATCTGCGCGCGACTCTCGATCTGGAAGGTGCCGAGCGTGTCGGCCTTCTGGATCATGGCGTAAACGTCGGGGTCATCGTCCTGGAGGTCCGCCATCGTGACGCGGATGCCCTTGTCCTGTTCCAGAAGATTAAACGCCCGGTTCATGCAGCCGAGCATGCCTAGTCCCAGCACATCGACCTTCATGAACTTCAAGGCGTCGATATCGTCCTTGTCCCATTCGATGATCTGCCGGTCTTCCATTCGCGCGGGCTCGATTGGAACGAGATCGTCGAGCCGATCCTGAGTGAGGACGAAACCGCCGGGATGCTGCGAGAGATGGCGTGGCGTGCCGATCAGCTGGCGCGCCAGGTCCAGGGTGAGCTTCAGGCGATGATCCTCGGCGTTGAGATTGAGGCTTTCAATCTGCTCTGGCGGAATGCCGTCCATGCTCCAGCCCCAGACGAGGCCAGTCAGCATCTTGGTCAAGTCGCGCGGCAGCCCGAGCGCCTTGCCGACCTCGGCGACGGCGCCGCGCGTGCGATAGCGCGTGACGACGGCGGTCAGGGCCGAGCGGTCGCGGCCATAGGTCTCGTAGATCCACTGGATGATCTCCTCGCGGCGCTCATGCTCGAAATCGACGTCGATATCGGGCGGCTCGCGCCGCTCGCCCGAGACGAACCGCTCGAACAGCAGCTCATGTTGGATGGGGTCGATCGATGTGACGCCGAGCAGATAGCAGACGCAGCTATTGGCCGCCGATCCGCGCCCCTGGCATAGGATGCCGCGCCGCCGGCTCTCGGCGACGATCGCATTGACGGTGAGGAAATAGGGCGCATAGCCGAGCCGTTCGATAAGGCCGAGCTCATGGTCGATCTGGTCGCGATAGCGCTTGGGGACGCCATCGGGGAATTTGACCGCTGCCGCCTGTCTCGTGAGCGCGGTGAGAGCCTGCTGCGCGGTCCGGCCTTCCATCACTTCCTCATAGGGATATTGATATTGGATCTCGCCCAGGTCGAAGGTGCATTGCGCCGCGATGGCGGCGCTGGCTGCGATCGCGTCGGGGAAATCCACGAAACGGCGTTCCATCTCCACCGGAGATTTCAGGTCACGATCCATGAACCGCTCGCGCCGGAAACCCAGCTCGTCGATGGTGCATTTCTCTCGGATCGCGCTCACCACATCCTGCAGCGGACGCCGTGCGGCGCTGTGATAGAGGACGTCGCCGGTCGCAACCGACTGGACGCCGCTTGCGCGCGCCAGGGCATCGAGCCGATGCAGCCTCTCGGCGTCTTCCGGACGGCGGCGTAGCGACAGCGCGCAGAAGCCACGCTGGCCGAATATATCGCGCAGTTCGCGAAGATGGCCGCCCGTGATGTCGCCGGGCATGTCGGGCACCAGGATGCCGATCATATCGTCGGCATGGGCGGCGACGTCCGCCCATTCGAGCAGGCATTTGCCCTTGCCGCCGCGCTTCTTGCCGATCGAGAGGAGCCGCGTCAGCCGCGACCAGGCCGGACGCGATCGGGGATAGAGGAGCAAGCTGCGGCCATCGACCAGATCGATCCGGGTGCCCGCGATCATCCGGACGCCGGTCGCTTTCTGGCCATCCCATCCGCGCACGGCGCCCGCGACCGTTCCCCAATCCGCCAAGCCCATGGCGGAATGTCCTAGGAGCGCCGCAGCGGCGAAAAGCTCCTCGGGCGAGGACGCGCCGCGCAGGAACGAGAAATGGCTCGTCACCTGCAGCTCGACATAGGTGGCCGTTGGGATGGCTTTTGCGGTCGCCATCAGCCAAACATCCCGTGCATATACCAACTGAGGTCCCCGGTCTCAGCCTCGACGCCGTCGCCGCGGCGGAACAGCCAGAAGCGCGCGCCGCCTTCCGCCTCCACCCGGAAATAATCGCGCACCGCCCACATCTCCTGAGGCGATCGCCACCACTCGCCATGGATGCGCTCGGGCCCGTCGCCGGCGACGACACGGTAGCTTTGACCGCGCCAGACAAAGCGGCGCGGCGGATGGTCGGGCAGAAGCGCAACGACATTGGCAAGCGGCTCGGGGCGCTTGAGCAACCGCACCGGGCGTTTCCAGCCCGGCCATCCCTTGGGCGTGGCGAGCGGCGGCACGCGCCGCATCGCCCGTTCGGGCACGTCGCTTTCGCGCGAGGAGAGGCGGAACAACGCCGACGCGCCCGCGCGCGTGCCGAGCTGATCGACGAGCGGCGCTATGTCGCGGATCTTGGCCAAGCTCTCGAGAAGCGCGCCTGTGACCTGGGCGCCGAGCGGCTCATGATGAGGGACAGCCAGGTGCATCGCCTCGATGCCAAGACCCGGATCGAGTTCGCTCGTCTTGAGCGCGAACATGCGCTTCAAATGCCGCTCGTCGCGCGTCGCCCGGGAGGCGCCGATGCCAAGGCGTTGCGCTTCGCCGTCGACCCGGTCGGCGATGAGCAGAACCGCGCGTGCCCCGAGACCGCGCGTGCGGAGCAGGATCACGAGATCGTCGACAAGATCGCCGATCACCTGAGCGATGCTTTCGGGCGTACTGATGGGTTCGAGCAGATGGCGCGTCACGCGCGGCGCCTCGGTCGGTACGACCGGGACGATCGGCTCGGCGAGACTGCCCCTCGCCTGGTCAAGGCGATCGACCGTCGCAAGACCAAGCCGGCGCGCGAGCGGGCCGCGCGGCATGGGATAGAGGTCGGCGACGCGCTCCAGCCCGAAGCGGGCCGCCGCGACCAAGGCTTCGGGCTCAAGCCGAAGCGCGGCGAGCGGAAGGTCGGCGATCGCCTGGGTTTCTTCGCCGCGCGCCAGCAAGGTGATCGCGTCACCGCCGAACCGGGACAGCGCATGTGCGGCGCCGGGTGCCCCCGCGACAGCGATCCGGGCGGTGAATCCCAGGCGCTTCAAGAAAGCGAGCAGCCGTCGGCAGAAATGATCCTCGCCCCCGAACAGGTGCGTCGTGCCGCTGAGATCGAACCACAGCCCGTCGAGCCCCGACACGCTCGCCGTCGGCGTCCACTGTCGCGCCGCGTGAAGGGCAAGCCGGTCGAGCCAGGCGCGATCGGCGTCGGGCTCGGCGTCGCGGACCTCGAGATCGGCGACCAGCGCGCGGGCATGGGCGGCAGCCATGCCGGGCAGCAGGCCAAGTTCCAGCGCGCGCGGGCAGGCGGCCGTGATGATATCCTTCTGACCGCTCCGGGTGACGAGCACGGTCGGCGTGCCCCACCATCCCGCCCAGCTCGGCGCGGCGGCAAATGCTCCGCTATGCCCGTCGTCTGATCGCATCGCTTTGAAGGGAGGTTCTGCATGCTCGCTGCGCCGGCCCATCTCGCGCATCGTCGGCCGTTGATGGGCCGGCAAGGCATCGATGTCGGACTGCGATGGCCGACGCCCCAGCGCGCCGTCCCGCGCCCAGCGCGCGCCAGGACGCCAGCCGCCAGCGCGCGGGACGGAGCAGGCGCCCGGATCATCGTCGATCGGCTCTGGAAAGCGCGGCGCGTTTGCCGGCGGCGCCTCAGGCAGCGTGGCTGGCCGCTCGTTCCCGCGCAGTCGCTCGATCGGCAATTGCGGCAGGAAGAGCGAGGCGACCCTTTGCATCGCAGGCCTCCAGCTCGAGGGAAAAAGGATCGCCGTTCCGCTGCCGGACAAGCTCGACCTGCCAGCGCGGCCGCCCGACGCCGGGCCAGGACAGGCGTTGCGACGCAAGGCAGCCGATCCGCCAGCGCGTCATGGCCGAGGAGGGCAAGGAGAGCGGACAGCGCTCGCGCGATCGATGCCGCCGATACAGCAGCATCGGTGTCTGTCCGTCGGACGCCGCGAGCTGCAGCCGCCGCGTCGCGGTCATGTCGGCGGCCTTCACCTCCGCGACGACGCAGGCCATGGCGCCATAGCGCAGCGCATCCTCGGCCATCGCCAGCACGACGCTGTCCTTGTGACCTTGCGCATAGAATATCTGGGTTGGATCAAGCCCCACCTGCTCCAGACCAGGAGCATAGAGATCGAACGCCGTCATGGCCCAGAAAACGTCGCTCGTCGCCTTGGCGGCAAAACGCGCCGCAATGCCGGCCGCGAACAGGGTGGCGGCCGCGTCGTCGCTCAACGTCGCCGAGGCAGCGGCGATCTCATGAAGGCCGGTTCCGTCGAGTCCGCCATCGGCGAGTCGTGCGTCCATCTGGGGCAGGCCAAAGTCCAACGCTGGCCCACGCGCAGCCCTCTTAAGCGCCAGATCCGCGCGCAGCGCGGACAGGTCGGCCGAGGATGGCGGCGTGGCGGAGGGATGGGCAATAGACATGAAGGGGACGACTCAAATGTTCCCTTTATGTTCTACCTCGTATCGCTTGGGGTCAAGTGGGGTCTCGGGTTATTTTGGCGAGCGGGGCAAGACCTGTGGAACCAGCCTTGGTTTGGCTGGTTCAAACCCTGCTGGACGCGACACCCCCCGCTCGTCGCGCCGGCTCCCATAGAGGCCTCGTCGGCTTAGCCGGCGAGGCCTTTTTGCTGTTCGATTTGGGCCCTTTAACGCTCTTGTTCGAGGAGCTTCAGCGTAGAGTCGTCACGCTCGCCCCCAAACCAACGGTCGATCGCGGCCGCGAGAAGCGAGGCGGGACGCGCCTGCTCGAACAAAGTCAGCGAGGAGCGCAGCTTCATGGCGTCCACCAATCCCATCACCGCCACGGGATCGCTGGTCGACAGCCCCTGCAGCGCTTCCACGCAGGCGCAATAGCGCGCACCGAGTACGGGGTGATCGTCATAGGCCCGTGCTTCGGCGAGCGAGACGATGCCGTAAAATTGGGCGATCGGACTGCGGCCGAGCGCCTTGAGCTGTGGAAAGATGAACCACATCCAGTGCGATCGCTTCGACCCGGCGCGCAATTCCGCGAGGGCGCGGGGATAGAACTCTTCCTGGGCCGCAATGAAACGATCGAGGCCTTCTTCTTGGACGATCATAACAGCGATGCTTGCGCGGGCGGCGCGCCATGCACCTGTGTCACGGGAAGGCTGCCCGTGGGCAGCCATTGCAGGACTTGCTTGGCGGGCACAGCCGGATCGAGCCAGTCGGCCCATTGATCTCGTTGCAGCGGGATGATCTGCCGATGATGATAGGGCGAGATATCGGGGCCCGCGTCCATCGTCAGCATCGTGAAGGCCTCGCCGGCCGCGTCCGCACGCCAGATGCCCGCGATGCAGAACCAGTCATGGTCCTTCATCGTAAAAAGCCATTTATCCAGCCGCTTCTGCTTGGGATCGGCGGGGTCGGTGAACTCATAGAAGCCGTCGGCAAGGATGAGGCAACGATGCGAGGCGAAGGTTCGACCTTCGGAACGGAAATTATAGACGGGGCGGCCGTTCTGGCCGGGCCAGCTCCAACGTCTACTGACGAGTTCCCCTGTTTCGCGCTCCCCCTCGACCGACCTGACGATGGGGCCCATGTCGGTTATCTTCACATCCTCGCGCGCCCCTACATTGGGCGTGCCTTCCGGCATCTTGATCTTGATCTTGAGGTCCGCGAAGTCCTCTACGATCGAGGCGATATCGATGAGCAGGCGATAGTCGTTACACATATCCGTGGTCCTTGCGCGCCCTTGTCTGAAACGCTTGTTCCTTGTATGTTCCTGTCATGGACTCGAAAGCCACCCCCTTCGATACCGAGGCACCGCTCGACGATCGCCGCGCCATCATCCGGCGAAATCCCGAGGATCCAAGCGAAATCGAGATGGTGGAGGCGACATGGGGTTCCAACCCCCAGTTCGCCGATGGAGTTTCCTATCGGTTCGCGCGCGCGGAAGGTCGAAGCTTTCCCACCCAGCGTTGCCTGATCCCGGCTTCGGAATTCCATATCCGCAATGATGACCGCCGATTTCGCGTGACGCTCGACGGCGGCAATTTCTTCTATCTCGCTGGCTTATGGGAACCGGCGATCGGCGAGTGGCCGCTCAGTTACCGCGTCATCACGGTGGACGCCAATCCGGAAGTGATGCGCTATCAGGAACGGCAGGGCGCCATCATTCATCGCCGGCAGGTCATGGAATGGCTGGATTTCACGGTTCTCGAGATCGACCTACTGCAAACGCCTCCTGCTCGGAGCTTCCTGATCGAAGAGATCAATCCCAAGCCGGTGCAGACCTCTCTGGCGCTCTGATCCATCATGTCGATGCTTCCGCTCTTTTCCGGCAATGATCAGGCCGAGTTGTTCGGCGCGCCTGTGCTGCCGGGCTTCGCCAGCGCCGACGCCTTTCTGTCGGTTGCCGAGGAACGCGCGCTGATCGCGCGCATCAACGATACGGACCTTTCGCCCTTCCGTTTCCAGCAATGGACGGGAAAGCGGCTTACCCATAGCTATGGCTGGAGCTATGATTTCAAGAATGGCCGCTTCGCGCCTGCCGATCCGATACCGGACTGGTTGTTGCCGATCAAAGCGCGCGCCGAGACCTTCGCCGGGCTTGCCCCGGACAGTCTCGTGCAGGCACTGTTGATCCGCTATGATCCCGGCGCCGGCATCGGCTGGCACAAGGACAGGCCGGTTTTCGAGCATGTTGTGGGCATTTCGCTTGGGATGCCTGCGACAATGCGGTTTCGCCGACGGGCGGATGGTGCTTTCGAGCGTTCCAATGCGCTTTTGACGCCGCGGGCCATTTATCATCTTTCCGGCCCGGCGCGGCACGCATGGGAACATAGCATCGTTGAGATAAGCGAGACCCGATGGTCGATAACATTTCGGAGCCTAGCGCGATCGCGGCTGGGACTTGAGCAAACCGTTGCGCTCAGGGAACAAATACTGGACTGAACCGTAGCGCAATGATCGGCGCAGACCGATTCTGGGGGCGCATGAAACGACGGACGGGGTACAGGGCAGCAATCGCCTGCTCGGCAGTGACGTCACTGCCGAGCGGAATGAGCTGTGCGCAAAGCATGGGAGAACTGCGCGATATGTCCATTCAGGACCTTGCCAATTTCGATGTTTCATCCGTCACCAAATCGGCCGAGCCGCTCGCTGACGCACCTGCGCGATATATGTCATCACGCATGACGACATCGTCCGCTCTGGCAATATCACCTTGCCGGGGATGCTGCGTCTCGCGCCCAATCTTCAGGTGATGCGCGGCGGATCGGGCGGCCTGATCGTGACAGCGCGGGGCCTGAGCGGCAATTCGGACGCACAGAATTTTTCCAACAAGCTGCTCGTGCTCATTGATGGCCGCAGTGTCTATACGCCGCTCTATTCGGGCGTGTACTGGGACATGCAGGATCTGTTACCCGAGGACATCGATCGCATCGAAGTCATCAGCGGGCCGGGCGCCACGCTCTGGGGTGCCAACGCCGTCAACGGCGTGATCAACATCATCACGCGCTCGGCCGGGGCCAGCCAAGGCTTGTACGCAACGGGAGTGATTGGAAACCTGACGACCGACGCCGGGGTCCGTTACGGCGGCCGCATCGGCGACAACCTCAACTACCGTGTCTTTGCAAAAGGTCACCGCAATCGCGATTCCAGCAGCCTCTCGGACGACGACAGCTGGCGGGCGCAGGGTGGTTTCCGCGTCGACTGGGCGCCCAGTGAGATCGATCGGGTCATAGTTCAGGCAGATGTTTATGGCGGGTCGCGCGGCCAAGGGAGCGGGGCACGAGAAGATATTGAGGGCCACGAGCCGCCGTCGCGCATCTTTAGAACGAGCTGACGCTCCTTGCGCAAGAGCAAGCCTTCGAGGACGACTGGGCGATCGCGCAAGATGGGGGGACTCCAATAGGTCGCCGGGCTTGAAGGGACAGCGGCTCGACGGTCAGTCTTACCGGGCATTCCAATCCCGCGAAACCAGAGCGACAGGCAACTGACGGTTGCGCGCTCAATCTGGATTCTTTCGGCAACTTGCCACGGCGAGATCCGCTGCGCTGCGGCGACAAAAGCCGCCATCCGCTGCGAGTTTCGGCGATTGTCCCGATCCCGGATTTGTTCGGCTGGTTCTGTTGCGCCATCGATGCGACCGTCTTTGACGACCGAGCCGAGCGCCAAAGAGCGCATGCTCCTGCAAAGAGGCCGTTATGGGCGCGTTCTCCCTCCTCTTCCAGCTTGTTCGGATGATGTTCGACCCGCCGTTGCGCGTCCGGCGGGACTCGCTCGTGGGATTCGGGACGGAGAGTTTGGCCATCCTCCTATCGGTGGCCGGACCCTATCTCCTCAAGCTTGTCGTCGATCAGTTCTCGCAGCCCGTGCCGCCGCCGGCCGGGCTCATTCTCCTCCTCCTCGTCTTTGCGATTGCGACCGGGGCGACGGGTGTCAGTGCGGCTATCCGCTACCATTCCACCACGCGGATCGTGGAGGTTCTCACGGGCAAGGTCACCCAGGATGTACTGCGTTCGGCGCTTCCCGGCCTTGCACAGACGGCGGACGATGGGGGGCCGCTGTTCGCCCAGATCGAACGTCTGCCCTCTAATCTGCAGATATTGATCGACGGCATTTTGTGGCAGGTCGTGCCGCTCTTGATCCAGATGGCCATATCGCTCGGCGTCATCCTGGCGGTCGTGCCATGGCATTATGCGACGCTGATCGGGCTGATCCTCTTTTTCTACCTCACCGTGTCACTGATCGGGGCAGATAGCTACCAGCAGCAGGCGGAGACCGCCAACGCGCGCGCCGCTGATCTGAGCGCGGCCCTCGCCGACATTCTGCGCAATGCGCCCCGGGTCGTGTTCAACGGCAATGTGTCTGCCGAACTGGCCGACCTCTCGGCGCGTGGCAACGCGCGCCTGCAGGCGGTGGCCATGGGCGCCCGGGCGCTTGGCGTCATGTCCGTGATCCAGTCGGCAATATTGGTGCTTGGCCTGGCAGCGCTCCTCGGTCTGGCTGCCAATGACGTTCTTACGCAGCGGCTCACGACTGGGGATTTCGTACTTCTCCACGCTTATGTGCTTCGTTTGACGCTACCGCTTGGCGGCTTTGGCTTTCTCGTTCGGCAGACGGGGGGCACACTCGCGCAGGTGAGCGAGTTGCTTGTCCTCGCGCAAGCGCACGAGCCCAGCAGTCTGTCCTCCCGCGCCGTGGTCCAAGGGCCTGGAACATTAAGGCTGACAAATATCGGCTTTGGTTATGGTCAAGGGCGCCCCGTGGTTCGCGACGTGAACGCCTCGATCGGGGCAGGCGGGTTCACCGTCCTCGCCGGCGCCAACGGATCGGGCAAATCAACGCTTGCGCGCATCATGGCGGGCCTCCTCGATCCGGCCGACGGCAATGTCTTTGTCAACGACCTGTGCCTGGCGCAGGTTCGTGCCGACGAACGCCACCGGTACGTCCTCTACGTCCCCCAGCAGATCGGGCTGTTCAACCGGACCCTGCGCGACAACGGTCTTTATCCTCCGACGAACCTTGATAGCCCCCGGCTGCTGCGCCTTCTGCTGGCGTTCCGCTTCTACGACAATGGGCGGGTGCCTGACCTTGACGGACCTGCTGGCGGGCAGGGGCGGGGGCTTTCGGGCGGACAAGCCCAAAAACTTGAACTCGCTCGTTTGGCCGGGGTAGAAGCGCCGGTCATCATTCTCGATGAGACCACATCGGCTCTGGATCCCGCCAGCGAACTCATCCTCGTCGATACCCTCCGGCGCGAGTGCGCCCACAGCACGCTTGTTCTCATCACCCATCGTCGCGTGATCGCGGAAAGGGCGGACCAGGTCCTCTTCATGTCCGATGGCGCGCTTCTCTTCTCGGGAACGCATCACGTGTTGATGCGGGAGGCCGCCTATCGCGGTTTCTGGCGGGGCGTTTCGCAAGACAAGGCAGATGGGCGGCCGGCGGCCCAAGCGTCCGAGGCAAGCAAATGATCGCACCGACGCATTGACAGCGTGATGCGAACCGGCAAAGAATTGTGCCATTCACCATGGCTTTCCATCGGAAGGCCCGCCGGTACCGCGAGATGTCTCCATCTCCAGACCTGGCACCGTTCATCGGAACAGGTCCGGCTGTCGCCGGACCGTTGCTAATGCCCGGGCTGTTTGCCTCATGTTCGTTTTTCAGCGTTTCAGCGCTCTTCCTCGTGCGCCTGGCGGTCTCGCACATGCCTCCCGGTGATCGCCGCGATGTCGCGGCAGATCAGAGCAGGGGGTCGAGAACCCATATCCTCGAAAGGCTGTTCCGTTCGGAAGGGCCCGGTCTTGCCCGCTTCGTCCGAAGCCGCATCGGCAAGGAGGAGGAGGTGCACGATCTGGTGCAGGAAGCGTTCCTCCGTCTGGCCGCGGCAAGACCGAACGTCCTGCTCGAACGGCCGGAAGCCTATCTCCAGCGCATCGCGCGTAACCTTGTCTTCAATCGGTACCGCCGCGTCGATCCTCTGCGATGCCCGATGCATGTCGCCATCGACGAGGCGGAGAGCGTGACCGTTCCTCCCGAACAGGAATGGGCGATCGAGGCCAATGACGCCAGGAGTCGATATATTGCGGTGCTCGACACCCTGACGCCGCGTACCCGGGAGATATTTCTGCTGAACAGGGTCGAGGGCTTGAGCTATGCCGACATCGCCGCGCGCCTCGACCTGACCGTCAAGGCGATCGAATATCATATGAGCCGGGCGCTCACACAGCTTCATCAGGCATTTTACGGGCGATGAATGACGATCCTATCGTGCCCCCCGACGACGCCGGGGCCAATCCTCTGCTGGAGGAGGCGATCGCTTGGTGCCTTCGCATGCACGGCGAAGGTGCCGAGGCGCATAGGGCCGCGTTCGAGGCCTGGCTCGCCTTGGGCGGCGTGCACCGCCAGATCTATAGCGAGGTCAGCGAACTCTACGGCTTCGGCGAGACCCTGCGCGACATGAAGATCGAACGGGTGAGTGAGAGCGTGGCCGCGAACGATCAGTCGGGCCGCTCATCGCATTGGCGCGCGCCGGCGCTGCTTGGCGCGGCCATCGTCGCCATCGCTGCAGGCGGCCTCTTTGTCCACCAGCTTCGGCAAGAGAGAGCGATCGGCGAACCGCTCATCCGGACGATTGGGTCCGGGCAACTTCAGACAGCGCTCGGCGAAATTCGATCGGTGCGGCTGGATGATGGCCTCACGGTGACGCTCGATACCGACAGCTTGGTCACGGTGGCGGCGGACGGTCACGGCCGGCGCCTGCGGCTCGAGCGAGGCAGGGCCAGATTTGCGGTTTCGCGTGACCGGACACCGCTTGTTGTCACCGCCGGCCTGGGAACGATCACCGGTTTGGGAACGATCTTCGATGTCGGCTTGTCCTCCTATCACGCTGTCAACGTCTCGGCGGTGCAGGGCGCGGTCGATGTTCGGGCAAGCGACAAATGGTGGGCTTTGCGGCGCACCCGCACGTTGCGGGTCACGGCGGGCCATCGGTGGCGCTATGGGCCCGACGAACACATGACAATCACTAGAATGTCACGCGAGGACCTTTCGGCGGACGCATGGCCGAGCGGTCTCATGGCCTTCGACGGCGTGCCGCTCTCGCAGGTCATAGGGCAGGCCAATCGTTACGGCGTGACCAAGATCGTCCTGGCGGACGCCGCGCTTGGAGAGCGCCGCTTTCACGGGACGCTCCGCCTCAACGACACCCGCAAGCTCGCGACCGTTCTGGCACACGCCTTTTCCCTCCGGATCGTCGAGGAGCCGGGCACGCTTGGACTGTCCGCGCAATAAATCTGCAACAAGGCATTAGGGTAGAGCACGACTTTTACGATGTCCCCAACAGAGACCCGGAACGACCGGGCCTGACAGAGATTGGGGGACTTTCATGCCTAGCACCCGTAACTGGGTGGCAAGCAGCCTGCTTGCCATCGCGATCGTTCACACCCTTCCGAGCGCTGATGCGCGCGAGGACAGCAGCGCGCCCGTGCACTTCAATCTTCCGGCGCAGCCGCTCGCCAGCATGCTGCTAGCCATCGGACAATTGTCGGGGCAGCAGATCATCTTTCCCGGCGACGCGATGACCGGGCTCACGGCGCCTAGGATTGAGGGACGTCTCGATGTGGAAGCCGCGCTCGCCCGCGCGCTTGCGGGAACAGGCTTCAGGGTCGAGGTCGCCGCCGACGCGATCTATATCCGGTTGCCATCGCGTGCCACGAGCGGAGAAAGGGACGAGCGGAGCGAAAGCGCCATCATCGTTACGGGTTCGCATATCCGAGGCGCCACCTCGGCATCGCCGGTATACCGCTACGACACCGCCTCGGCGCGCGATCAGGGCGTGACCGATATGCGCGGACTGGCGGCCGCCATCCCGCAAAATTTCACCGGAGGCCAGAGCCCGGGGATCGGCTATGGCGCGGAAGGCGCGGGGAGCACGAACATCGACTCCTCGACGGCGCTAAACCTGCGCGGCCTTGGGCCCGGTTCGACTCTCACCCTGCTCAATGGCCATCGCATGGCCTATAATCTGAGCAATCAGTCCGTCGATTTTTCGAGCATTCCGTTTGCCGCCGTGGATCGCGTCGAGATCATGCCGGACGGCGCCTCGGCGCTCTATGGCTCCGACGCGATCGGCGGCGTCGCAAACGTCATCCTCAAAAATGATTTTCGCGGGCTTTCCGCCAATGCGGTGATCGGTGCCGCCACGGACGGAGGCTATGTCACCCAGAGCTATAATCTCGTCGGTGGCACGGCCTGGCAATCGGGCAGCCTCATGCTTACGGGCAATTACGACCGAAGCACCGACATCGTCGCGAGCGACCGCAGCTTCACCGCTGGCGCCAATCCCTATCTCACCCTCTATCCGCCGCTGCGTTCACACGCCATTGTCGGCAGCGCCCATCAGGATATCGGGCCCAATCTCACCTTGGCGATAGATGTGCTCTATTCCGCCAGAAAAGCATCACGCGATACGCCCTATACCGATGTCGGTCCGGTGGAGTTGGACGGTTTCGTGTCGACGAGCGCGAGCCGCAATGTCAGCATCGCGCCTTCGGCCAGACTGCGCGTCTCAGGATGGACGTTGGACCTCATCGGCACCTACGGCACGAGCCACCTGACCAGCGGCGACCAGAGCTATCCTGGCCCTTACCGGGAGGTGAAACTCGGCAACGAGACGATCTCGGCGGAATTCTCAGCTGAAGGCACGCTTCTCGCGTTGCCGGCGGGCGACCTGGGTCTAGCACTTGGCGGCGGGTTTCGGACCGACGAATTCGTCTATCATCTATCGAGCAATCCGCTGCGTGCGCGCCAGGACAATTATTTCGGATATGCCGAGGTCAGCATCCCCCTGACCTCGCCGGTTCAGGCCCTTCCGGCGTTTTACCGCACCTCGCTGTCAGCCGCCATTCGGTATGAGGACTATCCCGGCATGGGGCGGCTCGCGACACCCAAGGCCGGCTTCATCTGGTCGCCGACGGCCGATCTAGACGTGAAGCTGGGTTGGGGCCGTTCGTTCAAGGCGCCCACGCTCTATCAGCGCTTCAATCCTACCATCGCCTATCTCTTTCCCGGCGACCTTTACGGGTCACGCGAAGCCCCGGAAGGCCAGACCATCATCAGCGTGCAGGGCGGCAAGAATGATCTGCGGCCGGAGAAGGCGGAGAGCTTCACCGCCGGCCTCGTCGTTCACCCGCGTGCCGTCCCCGGGCTCGATCTCGCGATCAGCCTGTTCAAGGTGACTTACCGCAACCGGGTCGTCGCGCCGATCCCTTCGACGAGCAAGGCTCTCATCGATCCGGTCTATGCCGACTTCGTGACCTTCATGCCGAGCGCCGCCGATATCGCCCCGACCATCGCCATGTCGCCGATGGGGCTGAGCAATCAGACAGGCTCCAGCGATCCCTTCGATCCAGGCAGCGTCTTTGCAATCGTCGACAGCCGCACCCAGAATGTGGCACGGGACAAGATCAAGGGCGTCGACGTCTCGCTGGCCTATCAGGTGAAGACGCAGGGCACCGGTACGTTCAATTTCCATGCGAACGCCACCTACCTGCGCTCTTCGCGCGTGCTGATCGATGGCCTTCCCGAGATCGTGCTCGCGGGCAAGGTCTTCAATCCGCCCCACCTCAAACTGCGCGGCGGCGTTGGCTGGGCGCTCGACGGCGTCATGGTGAACGGCGTCGCGAATTATATCGGCGGCGTGACGGACAATCGCCGGATCGCGACGACAAAGATCCGCGGCCTGACCAGCATCGATCTCTCCGCCAAGGTCCGCGCCGGCAGCGCGGACAAGGGTGTCGATGTCCAGCTCTCCGTCCTCAATATCTTCAACGCGAAGCCAGCGAGTATTCGGGGGTCGAGCCTGGAGGCGCCCTTCGATACGACCAACTATCCTTCGATCGGGCGCTATGTCAGTTTGTCGTTCACCAAGGGCTTCTGAGCATGGTGGGCATGCTGCTCAGCCTGTCGCTTGCGGCAGCCGCTCTTCCAACCCGCCCCGGAGGCGACCCCTGCGCCGATGCCTCCGCATCCGCCAGCGCCTCTGAGCGGGGAAGGCACGCGACGATCGCTGATCTGATGTGTCTTCGCGACCTCGGAGGACAAGGCGATGACGAGCCGCCATTTTCTCTCTCGCCGGACAGGACGAAGCTCGCCGTTCCGTTGCGGCAGGCCGACCCTGATCGAATTGACTATCGCCAATCCGTGCTGGTCATCGACATCAAAAGCGGAAAGGTCGGTAACCCAATCGTCGTGCGCGGCGGGGTGGCGCTCAGCCGGTTCGATCTGCCGACTATCCCGGATTTCAGCGGCGGCGTGATCGCAACCAATCTGCCACGCTGGTCGCCAGATGGGCAATGGCTCGCCTATCTGGAGCGCCGCGACGGGATCATGCAAGTAGTGCGGGCCAAGGCATCCGGCGGCGCGTCCGTGGCGGTCACCCAATCGAAGGTCGATGTCCGGAGCTTCAGCTGGAGCGCGGACGGTAGCGAGATACATTATTCCTCGAGGCCCGACGATATTGCTGCAGCCAGGGCTCTGGTCGAGGAGGGGGCAAGGGGGTTCCGGTTCGACGAGCGCTGGATACCGGAATGGCGACCGATGCCTTTTCCAGCGCCGTCGCCCGATCGCCATTTCGCGATAGCGATCGGATCAGGCGCCATTCGGGACGATCGGCCTGCTACGGTCGAAACTGTCGACGACGTGCCTGTCGACGAGGCATCAGATCCCGCGGGCAATGTGGCAAGGCTCGCCTATCTGGGCGGCGGCATCATCAACGGTCCGAAGCGGATCACGGTTTCGACCCGAAGCGGCCTCAGGCGGGAATGCCGCGACGCGAGCTGCGCGTTGGCGACGCGCCTCTGGTGGCGTGACGAGCGGCATCTGATCTTCGCGCGCCGCGCGGGATGGGGCAATAATCTGACCGAGTTGGTGAGCTGGGACATCCTCACGGATCGCAAGCGCCTCCTCATGCGGACAAGCGATCTGCTTGCCGGTTGCCGGCCGGTGCCCGCTGGTCTTGTTTGCGTGATTGAAGGCTCCCGGTCGCCCCGACGGCTTTTCGTCATCGACTATGCAACCGGTATCCGCAGGCTCCTGTTCGATCCCAACCCGCAATGGGCCGCTCTCGATTTAGGTCGCGTGCGGCGTCTCTTCTGGCAGAATGACCGAGGCCTCAAGACATTCGGCGATCTCGTTCTGCCTCCAAATAAGCAGCGCGCTGTCGGGCTACCGCTTGTCGTCGTCGGCTACCGTTCGCGTGGGTTCCTGCGCGGCGGATCGGGCGACCTCTTTCCGATATTCCCGCTCGCGGCCAGGGGATTTGCCGTGCTCGTCTATGAGCGGCCGGAACAGGTAGGCAATCTGGCGCCTGTTGCGAGCCAGGCGGAGTCAGATCGGCTGGATCTTGAAGGTTGGGCCGACAAGAAGAGCGGTGCATCCTCCATCATGACGGCCGTCTCGATGCTCGTGCGCGACGGGATCGTCGACCGCAAGCGTATCGGACTGACCGGCTTTAGCGATGGCGTCGACAAAGGGACATACACGCTCCTCCACAATGATATCTTCAGAGCCGTCGCGCTGGCGGGATGCTGTAGCGACCCGGTGATGGTCAACGCATCGATCGGTCCCTATCTTGCCCGACAGATGATCGTTGCGGGGTATCCTGCCTATCGGGATCGGGGCAGCGAGCGGGTAAGCGACTATTCCCTGGCGGCCAACGCTGACCATATAAATGTACCCATCCTGATGCAGGTGGGCGACCGCGAATATTTACGCAGCCTCGAAGTCGAGGCTGCGTTTCGACAGGCCGGCAGGCCGCTCAGCCTCTACGTCTTCCCCGATGAATATCATAATCTGTGGCAACCCGCCCATCGCCAGGCCGCCTATTCCAGAAATCTGGCCTGGTTCGACTATCATCTCCTGCATGACGGCAAAGGGCCTATGCCCGAATGGATCAGGCCGATGGCGGGGGCCGACTAGCGGCGCTCCGAGCGCCATTATCCGGCCTGGGATCGACACCAGATCTCCGCATCGGTGAGCTCCAGGATCCTGAGATAATCCAAGTCCCGCACTGGTGGAGGCCGCTCGCAGTAGCGGCGAATGGCATCCGCATCGACGATGCCGCGCTCGCTGAGCATACCGTCGCAGAGAAAGCGCGCAATCTCGTCGCGGTGCGTCTCGAAATAGCGGCTGTGCATCGCCATCGGCGAGCCCTTGCTCCGCCGCGCGGCGATCGCCGGCGGCAGTTCCGTCGCGGCCATGCGCGCGATCGATCGGTCCATGCCGTCCGCGCACCAGAGCCAGCTGGGAATGGCAAGGCAGGTCTCCACGATCGGCGCGAGCAGGAGGGGCCAGATATGGGCCGGTCCCGATGCGCGCGGCATGCGCTCGAGATAGACATGGCTGGCGAGGAGCGACGCGACATGCGCCGCGGACCCTGACGCCGCACCTGCCGGAGCGGTCAGCCAAGGGTGGAGGTTGCCCGGCTCATTCCTGTCGGTGATCGCCGGACGCAGAAAGGCTGGCTGCCGCGGCCAAAGGACGGCTTTTGCTCTGCGGCAGCGCCGCGTCGAGACTTTTGCGCCATGGCGGAGAAGGTCGATATAGGATGCAGACGTCAGTTTCCTCAGATCGCGCATCGTGTCGAGGATGGCCCTCGGGCCAGCACCGCCGTCGATCCGGTCGCCCAGCGCGTAGGCGGCGGCGCCCGCATGGAAGATATTGTCTCCGCCAAAACCGCCTAATATGGCGTCATGACCGACAAGGAAGGCCTCATCGGCGATCCTCGCGTTCATCAGACCCGCGATCGTGCGGCGCGTCGGACGCGGCAGAGGCATCTCGGACCGGCAGTTGGTCGCGAAATCGGCGGCGACATAGGGCGCCTCCGTCAGTGTCGCCGCGCAGGCTTCGGCGACCACCCGCGCATAGGATCGCTCGTCGCCGAGCGGGTCCGATGGCGTATAGAAAGTCAGATGACGCGCGCCGGCTGTATGGAGGCTTATCTGCGTCGCAACGATCGAGGAATCGAGGCCTCCCGACACGGTGATGAGCGGCCGGGGAAAGCGATTCGTGATCGCTTCATGGACCATGGCGAAGGATCGGCGGAGGCGCGCGACCGATTCCGGGCGCTGCCCGATCGGTGCTCCGACATGGTCCCAGGGGCTCCAGGCGACCTCCGTTCGAAGGCGGCTTCCGCTGATGACCAGTATCTCGCCGGCAAGGAGCTCGCGCACGCCGGCAAGGGCGGTACGGGCCGAGAAGTGATTGGGGAAGAGGAGCTCGTCGGCGACCTCATCCCAGTCGATGTCGAAGGTCTGGCGATCGGCCGACCGCAGAAGATCAAGATCGGAGGCGATGATCCAGTCGGTCCCATCGGCCCGATAGAAGCAGGGCAACTGTCCGGAAGGGTCGCGGACAATGCTGATCTCGCCGCCGGGCCCGGCTCGCAACCCGACGAACATGCCCCAGACGCTTTCCAGCAAGGCCCTCGGTCCGGCCGGGCGCACACGGGTCGCGTCATAGGGAAAGGCAACGCCGAGAATTGCATAGCCGTCCGCGCCAGCCGGCTCGAACGCCAGCTGGCCGTTGACGAACAGCGAGAGGGTCTCGGTCACCATGGCGGCCCTGAACCCCATAGGAGCGCTCGGCTGGGGACGGGATTGCGCCTCATCGCTGCGCGCGAATCGAATGAAGCAGAGGTAGCGACCGCTCATGTCAGACGATCAGGATCGGGGTGAAGGGCCGGACCGTCTCAAGATCGCCATTGACGAGGAGGCCGTCGACCTCGACCCAGCAATGCGCCGAAAAAGGCGCGGTGCGAACACCGATCACGAGCGTTGCCGGCACCTCCCGGCGCAGCATCGCCATTATGAGGCCGATCGCCATGGACATGCACCGGTCCCGGATCGGGAAGAGAGGGGCGACGCGGTCGAAGGCGCTCGCAATGAGGGCCGCATCGTCGAGTCGCGTCCCCTTGCCTGCAAGGCATCGCTTCGTGCGTTCGATCCGCTCAATGATGTGATGCAGCGATGCGACGCGAAGCCACAGAGCTGATATCGCCCGATAGCGAAAGGCGCTCGCTAATGTCGGGAGACCCGGCGAGCCCGGCGCTGGCGCCAACTGCCCCCCCAAAGGAGCAAAGTTTGCGCGCGGGGGCGTTGCCGGTCGATCGGCTTGCTCTGGCCCAGCAGGATCGAGGATGAAGGATAGCCGCTCGCGAGCGAGCGCGTCTTCGCCGCCCTGTTCAACCAGGGCGTGGAAGGGCGAATGCAGTGGCCTTGGCAAGGCAAAATAACGATCCTGCTTCAGGTCGAGCAGGATGATGTCGTCCTGGCAGGCGGTATAGACGAGGCCTGCCCGTAGCTGAAAAGCCATCGACCCTCTCCCCTAACCGGGCGCGCGCGAGCGCGCGCCCGGCGACCCTCACTCCGCGTCGAGAGCGGGCGGCTTCTGCCGGAGGGAGCCGGGATCGTCCTGGCCGCCTGTCATGCTGTTGCCCTTGGTGACGGCCGTCGCCGCGCCCATGTCGATGAGCTCGTCGCTCAGCTGCTCATGCTTGTGAGTCATGTGTCGCTCCTTGATTAGCCGCCGAATCGCGGCCCTCGAAGCATCGCGCCAGAGCGCTTCCAGGCAAAATGGAGAAGGTCCGGATGTCGGACAATAGGGGGTAGGATTCTCCAGATTTAGACGCGTTTCCCATATGTTGAGTCCGGCTTCTGTGAGCTTATACTAATGGAGGGAGAGGGGGGAGACTGGGTGCCACTGGCATCGAGGATCATTTCCCCATGAACATTCCAACGCTCGAGAGGGCCGCGGCCGAGCTCGTCAACCGACTCGGCGGCGCCTGGAGGCCCCAAGGCGCGATGTGCCGCTGTCCCGCGCATGACGATGCGGTTCCCAGTCTCTCGGTCCGGGTCGGACATAGCAGCCTGCTCTTCAAATGCTTCGCGGGCTGCAGCAACCGGGATGTGCTTCGCGCCATCCGTCGCCTTCGATTCGCCGTCCCGGTCGATCCTTCGCCTTCTTCGCGCGTCGATGCTCCGCCCGACGACCGGACGGCGGCACTGGCGAGGTCGCTCTGGAATGACGCGCGCATGCTCGCCGGCTCTCCGGGGGAGACTTATCTGCGCACGCGGCGCATCCATACGCTTCCCGATGGTCTGCGCTGGCATCCCCGCACGCCGCTCGGCCGTGGCCGCGCCGTTCGCTACCGGCCCGCTATGCTGGCAGCGCTCGAGGATCGCGGCAGGATCGTCGCCGTCCAGCGGTTGTTTCTCGATCCCGCCGGCATTGGCCTGGCCCGCGATCTGGCGAGGCCCAAGCGCACGCTGGGCCGACCTTTGGGCGGCGCCGTTCGGCTGCGACCGGCAGGCCCGTGCCTGGGCCTCGCGGAGGGCGTGGAGAGCGCCGAGTCGGCTGCCATCCTGCTGGGCATCCCGGTCTGGGCGGCGCTCGGGAGCGAGCGGCTCCATCAACTCATCCTTCCCGATGCCATCGAGAGGCTCGTCCTTCTGCCTGACAATGACGCGGCGGGACGCAGGGCAGAGCAGCTCGCGCGACAGGCCTATCAGCGCACTTCTCTGAAAATCGACACGATCTGGCCCTGGTGGGGCCTCAACGACTGGAACGACGTGCTCAAAAGGAAGGAGGAGGGGGTGGGGAGCCGGGTGCGGGGTGCGGCCTGACGGTCAGGCCGCCCCGCCTTTCGGAGACATTGTGATGACCAAACCTACCATCGACTATGTGCTGGCGCGCGACTGCTTCAAATCGTCCGACAATGTGCGAACCCACAGCGACGCAGCAGCTGACGCGGAGCTCAAGGCCAATATCGCGGCGAACGGCTATCTTCTCGAAAATCTCATCGGCGTGCGCGTCACCCGGGGCGCCGCCAAGGGCCGGGTCGAGATCTATGGTGGCGGCCGCCGGCTCGAGGCGACGCTCGCCAATATCGAGGACGGCGCGCTCGACCAGGATTTCATGGTCCCCGTGCTGATCGCCAAGAATGCCCGCGACGCGATCGAGATGAGTCTCGCTGAAAATTATTTCCAGCTGCCGATGAACCCGGCCGACGAATGTTGCGCCTTCCAGGCGATCATCGAGCGGGAGAAGAAGAGCCCGGCCGACCTTGCCCGCCGCTTCGGCAAGAGCGAGACATTCGTGCTCGGCCGTCTGCGGCTCGCGAACCTTGCGCCGTCCATCTTCGCCGCGCTGCGCGCCGGCGAGCTCGGCATGGAGGTCGCCAAGGCCTATGGTTCGACCGCCGACCAGGACCGTCAGGCGCGTATTTTCGAGCAACTCGGTTCGAGCTATCAGAAGAACAATGTCAATGAGATACGGCGCCTTCTCGCGAGCGGCTCCTATCGCGGCGCCGATCCCAAGGCGTTGCTTGTTGGGCGCGAGGCCTATGTCGCGGCCGGGGGCAGGCTGGACGTCGACCTCTTCTCCAGCGCCGCGACCGAGATCTGGCTGGACGGCGGCCTGGTCGAGGAACTCGCCGAGCAGGCGCTCGCCAGCGCCGCCGAGGCCATTCGCGATCGCGAAGGCTTTGCGCAGATCCGGGTGGTCCCGTCGACCATGATTCCCTGGGCGCAGACCTACGCGCTCGACGAAATCGAACCGGAACCGCTCGATCTGCCGGTCGATGTCCTGGCGCGGCAGATCGCGATCGAGGCTGAGCTTGAGGAGATCGAGCGCGAGGCGGAAGGCGAGGAGGACTATACGCCCGAACAGGCCGGCCGGATCGAGACGCTGGAGGCCGAGCGCGACGCCCTGGTCCCGACCGAAAGAGCGTTCACGCCGGCGCAGAAGGCCGGCGCCATCGCTTTCCTTCTCATCGACGAGACCGGGGCGCCCAAACTTCACACCAGCGTTTATGCACTCGAAGAAGAACGCCCCGAAGCGGATGACGAGGCCATCGGCGTCGACGAGGACGGCGAGGTTAATGTCGACTTGGACGGCGACGACCGCGGCGATGAGGCGGATGAGGGTGAGGAGCCTCGGTCCTACAGCATGCGGCTGCGCGACGAACTCGCCATGATGAAGACCGAGCTGCTTGCCGTGCATATCGCGAGCGATCCGCTCTTCGCGCTCGATCTTGGCACCTTCATCATGGCCGACGACGCCTGCCACCTAGGCTGGAGCGGTATGCCGTCCGAGCTTCGGGCCAAGGCCGCGACCCCCCGGGTGCACGGTTTTGCGAGCGAGTCGGCCGCGGCGCAGGCCTGGGCGAAGCTCGACGAGGCGCTCGACCGCGGCTGGGTGGATCTTCCAACGATCGAGGCGCGCTATGACGCCTTCTGTGCGCTTGGCGACGAGGCCCGCGCGGCCTGGCTCGGCTGGGCGATCGCGCGAACGATCATGGCGGTTCCCGAAGGCCAGAGCGGCAGCGGCTTCCTCGATCATCTGGGCAAGGCGCTCGCGATCGATGTGGCGGCATGGTGGCGTCCGACCGCGCGCAACTTCTTCGATCGGCTGACCAGGCCTGGGATCCTCGATCTCTTCCAAGAGATTGGTGGCCTCGAGCTCAAGAACCGCTACGCCGGAACGCGCAAATTCGACCTGGCGCATGCAGCAGAGAAGCTGTTTGCAGGCGATGTGATCGCCGAGGCGGACGTCAAGGCGCGCGCGCTCGCCTGGCTTCCCGACCCCATGCGCTTGCCCGTCGAGGAAGCGGCAGCGTCGGCCGAGGCGCCTGCGCATAGCGATGGCGAAAAGCTGGCGGCGGTCCCGCCCGCCACTTCGGATGAGAGCCTTCCCCAGGCTGCCTGATCTGACCTCAGGGCCGGGGACCGACATGGCGTCATGTCGGTCCCCATGCTTTTTTACGGGCGTGCGTTCCGCTCTCCGCTCCCGCTGGAGAAGAGGGGGAAGGGGTGAGCGAGGGCCGGGAGCCCTCCATCGCAGCCCGGAGACCCATATGAACATGCCACTATTTGCTGAACCTGCCGGCACTCAGCCGGCTGGCTCTAAAACGCTCGCTCTGTTTGCCGCCGCGCAGGCGATCGCCGAGCGCCTCTCCCATGGCGGGATCGTCGATCGCCGCCTGCTGGGCGCGTTGCTGCGCCGGCATGTCGGCGGCTCGGACGCGAGCGGCGACTGGACGATGCGCGAGGCCTATGACGCGCTTGAGATCGCCCAAGTCCTGCGTGCCCAAGACCCGCAGAGCGGCCTCGTCCAATGGGACGATCCGGCGGCTGCCTTCGCCGCCCGGGAGGAATTGAGCGCTCTTCTTCCCACGCAGCATTATCGCAGCGAGCGCCAGATCGCGCTTCAGCAATTCTCGACGCCGCTCGGGCTTGCCTGGGCGGTCGCCTGCGCGGCCGATATCCATGCCCGCGACCTCATCCTCGAGCCCTCGGCAGGCACCGGCATGCTCGCCGTGCATGCCCTCGCGCGGGGCGCTGAGCTGCTCCTCAATGAACGCGATCCCGACCGGGCGGCGCTGCTCACCCTGGCCCTGGGCCAGCCGGTCAGTTGCCATGATGCCGAGTTTATCGACGATCTAATCAAGGACAGGCGACGGCCAAGCCTCGTCCTCATCAACCCGCCCTTCTCCCGATCGGAAAGCCGTGGAATCGACCGGCACGCGGGCGCACGTCATCTTGAAAGCGCCCTGCACCGTCTCGGCCATGAGGGCCGTTGCGTCGCGATCATGCCCCCCAGCTTCGCCCGGGACGAGAGTGGCGCGCATGGCTATGAGATGGTCGCCCGCACCGTGTTGCCACGATGGGAACTCGCAATCGCGGGGAAGCCCTATGCCAAGCACGGGACTTCGGTCTCGGTGCGGATCCTGGTCTACGACAAGGGATGGGGCGGCCCAACGACGCGCCATGCCGCGACGGGGCTGGCCGAGATGTCCGCACTGCTTGAGACCGTCCCGCCGCGTCTCGATGGAAGTCCTTCGCTGCCGCCCGAGCCTGCTGTCGCTCCCGCCGCAGTCAATCCTGCGCGCATGCCCGAACGCAAGCGTCTTCGCCTCTTCCCGGGTCTCGCTGGTGCCAGGCCCGCAGCGCCATTGCCCGCCGTGGCGGCTACGACGGACGAGCCGGCGCTGCTCTGCTATGAGACTTTGGCCGAGCCGCCCGCTGCTGGCGACGCCATCGGCATCTATGTGCCCTGGCGCCTATCACGCATGCGCTTCGAGCCCGCGCGGCCCCATCCCGACTGCCTCGTCGAGTCGATGGCGATGGCCTCGATCCTGCCGCCCGTCCCGGCCTACCGCCCGATGCTGCCCGACCGCACAGTCGCGACCCTGTCCGATGCCCAGCTCGAGACGGTCGTTTTCGCAGGCCAGGCGTTCGACCGGGATTTGCCGGGGCGTTTTCGCCCCAACGATGCCGCGACGCTGCTCCATCCGGACAGCGAGGGCGCGGTCTACCGGGCTGGCTTCATGGTCGGCGACGGCACAGGCGTCGGAAAGGGACGCCAGATCGCCGCCTGCATCATGGATCAGTGGAGCCGCGGTCAGCACAAAGCGGTGTGGATCTCCAAAAGCGCCAGTCTGCTGGAGGACGCGCGCCGCGACTGGGCCGCGATCGGCGGCCTCGGCATCGATGTCCAGCCGCTCGACACAGTGCCGCTCGGCAAGCCCATCGCCATGGACAGCGCGATCCTGTTCCTGACCTTCGCGACGCTCCGCTCGCAGCGCGACGACAGCCAGTCGCGCCTGCAGCAGATCCTCGCCTGGCTCGGGGCCGATTTCGACGGGCTCATCGTCTTCGACGAGGCGCATGAGATGGCGAACGCGGCGGGAACGACTACCAAGTTCGGCGGCCAGAAGGGATCCGAGCAGGGTCTTGCCGGCGTGCGGCTCCAGAACCTGCTTCCCCGCGCCCGCATTCTCTACAACAGCGCGACTGGCGCCACCGATCCTGCCAATCTCTGCTATGCGGCCAGGCTCGGCCTATGGGGCAGCGCCGCCTTCGAGACGCGCGAGGCGTTCATGGCGGCGATCGGCGACGGCGGCATCGCGGCGATGGAAATCGTGGCGCGGGACCTCAAAGCCATGGGCTTCTACACCGCCCGCGCGCTCACCTTCCAGGGTGTCGATTATGAGCCGCTCGAACATGTGCTCGCTCCCGAGCAAATCGAGACCTACGACGCCTATGCCGACGCCTGGGCGCTCATTCACCGCGATCTCGACAAGGCGCTTGCCGCTACCGCCATCGTCGATGGCATGACGGGCAAGTCGCTCAACGCCCAGGCCAAGGGCGCTGCGCTCTCGCGCTTCGAAAGCGCCAAGCAGCGCTTCTTCGCCCAGCTTCTGATCTCCATGAAGCTGCCCACGGTGATCCAGGCGATCGAGGCCGACATCGCGCAGGGGCGGCATCCCGTGGTGCAGCTGGTCACGACCAGCGAGGCGATGCTCGATCGTCATCTGGCGGGGCTGTCGGCGCAGGACCGCGCGGACCTCGACATCGAACTCAGCCCGCGCGAGCTCATGATCCAATATCTGACCGCTGCCTTCCCGACCCGGCAGATGCGGATCTTCAAGGATCCGGGCGGTGACCTGCGCTCCGAGCCGATGCAGGACGAGGCCGGCAATGCCGTCCACTGCGCCAAGGCCGTGCGTGCCCGCGACGACCTTGTCGAACAGCTCTGCGCCATGCCGCCGATTCCGAGCGCGCTAGACGCCCTCGTCGCCCATTTCGGCGCCGACCGGCTAGCGGAGGTCACCGGGCGGACGCGGCGCATCGTGATCGATGGCGCCGGCCGGCAACGGCTCGATCGACGCACGGCGCGGAGCAATATCGCCGAAGCCCAGGCCTTCATGGATGGGGCCAAGAGCGTCCTCATCTTCTCGGATGCGGGCGGCACCGGACGAAGCTATCATGCCGACCGCGGCTGCGCGTCGGCGGACCGTCGGCGCGTCCATTATCTGCTAGAACCCGGCTGGCGCGCTGCTGCGGCGATCCAGGGCCTGGGTCGAACCAACCGCACCAACCAAATGACCGCCCCCATCTTCCGGCCGGTCACGACCGATTGCCGGGGAGAGCGCCGCTTCATCAGCACGATCGCCCGCCGGCTCGATAGCCTGGGCGCCCTCACTCGCGGCCAGCGGCAGACGGGCGGGCAGAATCTCTTCGATCCGATGGACAATCTGGAGAGCGATCACGCCCGCGACGCGCTGCAGCAATGGTATTTGCTGCTCTATCGCGGCAAACTCAAGAGCGTGACCCTGGGACGGTTCGTCGAGATGACCGGGCTCAAGCTCGTCAGCGACGATGGCGGCGCGCTGCTCGATGATCTCCCGCCGATCCAGCGCTGGCTCAACCGCCTGCTGGCGCTGCGGATCGCCATGCAAAATGCCATATTCGAGGAATATATGGCGCTCATCCAGGCCCGGATCGACGCGGCGCGCGAGCGCGGCACGCTTGATGTCGGCGTCGAGACTATCCTGGTCGAGCAGATCGTTCCCGTCGACCAGCAACGCCTGCGCCGGGATCCCGACACGGGCGCGGAAACCTGGCTCCAGCGTCTGGAGCTGCACCGGCGACGGCGGCCGGCTGATCTTGGCAATCTGCTCGAGCAGTGGGGCAGTTCGCGCCGTATCGCCTTCCTGCGCAATGCCCGTTCGGGCCGGGTGGCGCTTCGACTCCCGTCATGGTCCATTCTCGACAATGACGGCGAAGAGATCGAGGTCTGGGAGCTCGCGCGCCCATCAGGTTCGGAGCGCATGCGGGCCTCGCGCCTGTCCGAAAGCGCATGGGAGCCCGTCGCCCAAGAGGCGTTTTGGGACGCCTGGACCGCCGAGGCGAAAGAGATTGCCGAGCGGATCGACGTCGAAACCATCAGCATCGCGACTGGGCTTCTTCTTCCCGTGTGGAATCGCCTTCCGCAAGACGATCTGCGGGTCTGGCGCATCGCGGACGGCCAAGGGCAGTCGGTGCTCGGCCGCATCATCTCGCCCGCTGGCCTTGCAAAAATCGCAAACGGCTTTGGCGTCGACATGAAGGTGGCGCTCTCGCCCGCGGAGCTCGTCCTTGCCGCCCGCGGCGCGGACGGCGTCGCCATACCGGCCATGGAAGGGGCGAGGTTGCACCGCGTTCACGTCAACGACGAGGCCCGGCTCGAGATCAAGAGCTTTCCCGTGCCCAAGCTGGCGCGGCTCAAGGCTTTGGGCTGCTTCACCGAGATCATCCGGTTTCGCACGCGCCTCTTCGTGCCGACGAACAGGGCGGCCGAGATATTGGGAGCGATCGAGAAAGCCCTTTCCGACGGGAGCGGACTGGCAGCGTGATGCGCCGTGCCGTCAGGAATCCGGTTCGGCGCAGTCCCACTGTGTCGCTGTCTCTCTTGAGGGTTCTCCGGCTTCACGGCCCTGGAAGACCGTCGGCATTCGGCGACAGGAGGGGTGGGGGAAGGGGGGCGTGAGGTCGCCGGCCGCCGATCTTGCCCTCTTGGTCCCAAGGAGTGTTTCCGATGAACATGCTCGCACCAGCATCCCGCGCCGCAGCGGGAGGTTTCAAGGTCGATATCAGCCGCGGCCAGAATGTCGGCCGCGTCTCGTCCGAATGGTTCAGTCGGCCCGAGGATGAGCGCTTCCTATCGCTCGAGACGCTGTACGACCATGTCCTTCGGCGCAGGGACGTGGCGAACACGCGCGTTGTCGAGAGCCGGGCCATCCGCGTCGAGGCGCGAACCGACGACATCTCGTCGCTGAGACTGCTGGCGCCGGGAGCCGAGGGACCCGTCGCGCCCACCCACTGGTCCTTTGGCCAGCTCTGCAGCCTGGTCGGCGCGCCGGCGGGCTATCTGCGCGACCTCCCCGCAGCCCTTGCCGGGATCAACCTTCAGCATGGGCTCATCGAACATCGCGCCGAACATGTGAAACTGCTGGAGACCCATGACGGACGCACCGAGCTGCGCGCCGTCACCGGTCCCGATTATGGTCGCATCTGGGATTGCGAGCTGGTCGACGCGGTCATGCGCTTTGCCGGCAATGGCGTGGGCGACACGCGCTGGAAGGTGCCCGGCATCCTCGACTGGGGCTCAATGATTTACAACCCCTATGTCGAGGTCAGCGCCGAAACGACGACGCTCTATGCGTCGGACCGGGACGTCTTCCTTTTCCTGGTCGACGACACCCATCCGATCGAGGCCGGTCGGCTGCCCAATGGCGATCCGGACCTCTATTTCAGGGGCTTCTATTGCTGGAACAGCGAGGTGGGTTCGAAGGCGCTCGGCATCGCGACCTTCTATCTGCGTGCGGTCTGCATGAACCGCAACCTCTGGGGCGTCGAGAATTTCGAGGAGATCAATATCCGCCATTCGAAGTTCGCGGCGAACAGGTTCGCCGCCCAAGCCGCGCCGGCGCTCACGCATTTCGCAGACTCCTCTCCACAAGATTTCGTGCGGGGCATTTCCGCGGCTAAGGACCGGATCGTGGCGCGCAAGGACGAGGACCGGGAGGACTTCCTGCGACGTCAGGGCTTTTCGAAGGCCGATACGAGCAGGATCATCGCCACTGTCCTTGCCGAGGAAGGGCACCCGCCCGCTTCCATCTATGACTTTGTGCAGGGCGTCACCGCGCTCGCGCGGAGCCGCCCCAATCAGGACGCCCGCCTCGAGCTTGAAGGCAAAGCCAGGCGCCTTCTCCAGAAGTCCGGCTGATCAGAACGAGCGTCGGCCCCAGGCCGGCGCCGCTTCCCTTTAGAATAAGGAACTGAACGATGACCGATCAACTGCATCCGAAGCCGCGTGGCTACAGCGCCAGTGTCGAATTCCTGAGCGATGGATGGCCTTACGCCCGGGAAGTTTACCAGGTCGAGGCGAGCGATGAATGTGGGGCGGAACGTCTGGCACATATGTGCGCGGAGGACAGCGTCTATTTCGACCTGCGTATTCCCGACCTGGCTACATCCATAGCTGTCGATCCAGCGGATTTTGGCGCTGAAGACGCATGAACTACCCAACGCCGGTGGCCGTAATCTTGACATATCGCGTCACGTGAAGCATAAGGTAGCATCAGGAGACGCAATATGACCAGTCTTGCTCAGTTCCGAGAAGCACCAGCGGACGCAAATCAGGTTCAAACATTTGCGGCAGAAGCGGATCGTGCAAGGCTGACAGGGCCGGCAATAAAGGCCGTTCTGCGCGCCATCGAGGCCTGGGATGGCAGTAATGCGGAGGGCGCAGCGCTTCTAGGCGTGTCGGAGAGCACCTGGGATCGCATGAAGGCGGGTCGCTGGGAGGGCATCCTCAGTCAAGATCAGCTGACGCGGGCGTCGGCGCTTATCGGCCTCTTCAAGGGTCTGCATCTCCTGTTCGCCGACAGCATGGCGGACCGATGGCCCAAGCTTCCCAATCGCGGCCCTGTTTTCGACCGGTTGACCCCTGTTCAGGCGATGATCGCAGGCGGCATACCGCGCATGCTGGAAACCCGGCTTTATGTAGACGCTCTGCGTGGCGGTCTCTGAGGAAGGCGCGCTTGATGGCGTGCCACTGGTTCGGGAGGCCTTTCCGCGCACGGTACGCCTCGTCTCGAGCGCACGATTGCGAACCGCGGTCATGGCCTCGCTTGCCGACAGCGACGACGAGCTCGACGCCCTAGCCGAAATCGAGGGCGCGACGAGCAGCCGCCGGATTGCGCAGGAGCGAGGGACCGCCGCTTTGAGCGCGGCGGAACTCGTGCACGGTGTTCCGCACGCTCGGTTCATCAATGCAAGCTTCGCCTATGCCAAGCCGCGCGAGCCCAACCGCTTCAACCCGGCCGACCGGGGTGCCTGGTATGCGGCGATGGCGGTCGAGACCTGCATTGCCGAGGTCGGTCACCACCTTACCAAAGCTCTTGCCGATGCCGGAGACTTCAACGCCGTGGTCGAATATGGGGAGATGCTGGCAAGCATGTCGGGTGTTTTCGTCGACCTGCGCGGCATGCCAAATCATCCTGGACTCGATCCCGACCCTGCCATCGGTTATCCTGCAGGAAACGCTCTTGCCGCGGGCGCGCGCGTCATGGGTTATAACGGCATCATCTATCCTTCTGTGCGTCACATCGGCGGGCTTTGCGTCGCGGCGTTATGGCCCAATGTCGTCCAGTCTGTGGTTCAGGGCGAGCTTCATCGGCTGATCTGGAGTGGCACAGCGGAATTTGTAGCAGAGCGCATCACCTAAGCGATGCGAAGCCACGCGGGTCACGGCCGTCATGCAATTGTTTTCAAGCGCCCGATGATGCCGAGAAGGCTGATCAAGTTGGCCGACACATGCCGGCCCTGGATACTGGAGTCTTGGTCCAGAACGCCTTCCACGCTGCCTTCAGGAGGCCGATCGCGCGCTCGACATCTGCCTGGAGATGCGCAGGCACTTCATGGGTGATCTCCAGGCCTTCGAGCGGGGAGAGTGGTTGGACCAGCGCTTCAGCCAGTGTCGCCACGACGCGCCAATCCTCCGGCGCGATTGCAAGAGCCGCCTGCGCATGAGCCAGGTGGCGGTCGGCATCGCCGATCCCGCCCGACCGCAGCGCCAGGTGCAGCTGAATGTCGAGCGATTCGAGAAGTGCGGGCGGCAGCGCCGCTTGGATTTCGGCCATGGGCCGATCGAGCGGCATCGTGTCGATCCAGATGCCCGCATTGCGGGCGGATGTCCGGTCGTCCTGGAAGGCGGCGCTGGCTATCGGTTCTGCCTCCTCGCGCTTTCCCTCCAAGAGGAGCGCCATGGCCTTGGTCGCCCGGGGCGTTCGGAAAATCCGGGTGCGCCTCGAAGGCCGCATGGAACAACGGGATCGCGCGGTCTTGCTCGTCCAACGCATAATAAGCGTTACCAAGGCTTGCGAGCAGACGATAGCGCGCAAGCGGGCTGGCCGTCGCTTCCTGCTCCGCCTGTATCCGTTCGAGCGCCCGGATGGCGGCGCGCGGCGATCCGTCGCTGATGAGCTTGCCGATCTCCGCGACCTGCGCGGCCAGGGGATCGTCAGCGCCGGTCGGATCGCGCGATTCCGTGAGTATCCGCGTGGCGCTCCATATCAGCATCTGCATCTGGGCGAAGCCCGCGGCATTCTGCTCAGCGCCGTCGGCGATCTGGCCGATCACATCGACGGGCGCGAGATCCCGATAATATTTGAGCAGGACATCAGGATCGTCGGCGACGAAGCTGCGTAACGTCGTCCAGCCCGTGACGCGCACTTCGAACAAGCCGAGCCGGTGATGCTCAAGGCTGATCTGCCGCGCGATCCCCTGGATCGCCTGATCGTTTGGCGCGGTGGTCGCAAGGATGAAGACGTCGAGCGGCGGCTGGAATGTCCGCGCCTTTGCGACCTCGTCCCGCGACTCGGTCTCGCTGACCGCCGCGCGCAGGTCGCCATCCTTCCCCTTGCACTGGACGCCAGTATATTCTCCTCGACCCGGTCGGTACCGAAGATATCGACGCCCGCCTGCGGCTGTCCCTGGCGGCCATGCAGCTCTGCGTCGGTCGTCCTCCACAGCCTCCGTTAGATATCGAACGCCAGATTCTCAAATTCCTGCCAATTCCTGGGCGCTGGCAATTCTCGCGATATGACGGACATTGGCCAGCTTATATGTTCCCGCTTTGATCTGGAAGTGCGGATTGCCATTGCTTGCAGTCAATGTGTCGAAGGCATCTGGCACCAGGGCAAAGCGCTGGGGTTGGGGAAGACAGAAATTGGGCGGCGGCTGCCCGCTGGCGCGGGCACCACGGCTCTATCTCCGCTGCGCTCCGACCGAGCTCCGGCTGCGCCGGATCTGGGCCTTGACGGGTAACGATCCGCTGCCGGAGGACGGCGCGGGCATGGGATAGCGCGATCTGTTGGTTGCAGCTGGTAGGTGTGACGCGGGCATGGTGGGTGGAGTCGCCTTCCCGTCCGGTGCGCAGGGGCCTTTGCTGGTGGTGCGATGCTCTGATCTTAGGCCAGGTCGCGCGCGCGCCGAGCGCCGCGTAGCAGAGGAGAGAGGGACCTTTGGGGGTGTCCACTTGGAATGGTCCAAAGCGATATTCGTCAAAGGAAAGTCTTATGAACATCGGTGAATTCAAGCAAGTCAACGGCCGTCTGCTGGGCTGGATCGCAACCCGCAATATGGATCTGCCGCGGCTCGGCCTGCGCAAGGTCGAGAGCAGCAATGAACGGGCTCCCGTCTTCGAGATCCTCGCGCTCAATGTCGGCAATCGCTGGGTGCAGGTCGGTGCGCTCTGGGAAGCTTTCGCCAAGAACACCACCGGCGAAGCCTTTCTCCAGGGGTCGATCGACGATCCGAGCCTGCCCGAGCCGCTGCCCATCGCCCTGTTCGGCGATGATAGCCAAGGCTTCCGCGTCGCCTGGCGGCGTCAGCAGCCGCGCGACATGTTCGCGCCGGTGAGCCGCGGCGACTCGCGAACCGAGACCATGGGCAACGAAGGCGGCTTCGGCGACAGCACCGCGGGTGCCGATGGCGCGCTGGTGGGCGCGGGCGGGCAGTTCGAGGACGAGTTCCCCGACTGACGCGCTGAGCCGTCACTGAACCGGGCCCGGGGGAAGCACATTATTCCTCCGGGCTTTTTGCTTCCGATCGAAGGAACCCAGGGCCATGACCCGAACCCTTTCCCAAAGTGTTCACCGCTTTGCCGACTTGAGCCAACTCTATGCCGAGATGACCGCCACCCCGGAATTTCAGGCCGTGTTCGGCGAGCCCCCGGGGCTCACCATCTCCAGCCCTGGCGAGGTGCCCACGGAACTCGACATGCCCGATCCTCTCGCCGTCCAGGCCGATTGCGGTGGCGTGATAGCCTGCCTGTTCGACCTCCTCAACGATACCAGGCTCGAGGCGCTTGGTCCCGAAATCGCCTGGGGATTTGTGAATTCCTTCCATTTCGTCGCAGGAAAGCTTGCCCGGCGAGAGGATGCGCTCGCTCAGGAACTGGGCGAGATGGCGCGCGTGCCCGACGTGAGCGAGGTCTATATGCGCGAACTGGAGGAGAAGCAGCTGCTCTGCCAGAGCATGGCCGAGCAGCGCGAGGCACTGGAGGTCATGTGCGACTTTGCTGCCGACATGTATCGCGCCTTGTCGGGCATGCCCTGGTCGTCAGCGCGCGGGAGCCGGACATCGAACCGCGCGGCATCACAGGTCGACGCCCTCGACTTCCTGCGCGCACGCCAGTTGGCGGCGCGTGAGCGGCACCTGCCGCAGGGACCCATCGTGGTCTTCTCAGGGCCCGCCCAGTGGCACGATACCGACATCCTCTTCGCCAAGCTCGACGAGATCCGGGCCCGCGTGCCGCACATGACATTGGTCACCACGGGCCAGCGGACGGGCGCCGATGCGATCGCCGCCGGATGGGCCAGCCGGCCCGGCATCAAGGTGCCGCTGGTCTCCTTCCGGCTCTACGGATCGGGAGCAAAGAAGGCGTTCGACCGCAATCGCAAGCTGTTGGAGCTTCGACCCGTCGAGGCGGTGCTGTGCGAAGGCTCGGGCATCCAGGCGAACCTTTACCAGGCGCTGCGGCAAGAGGGGGTGCCGATCCATGCGTTTCGCAAGGGCGATCAGGCGCCCGATGTCGGGCTGCGGCATAGCTTGCCGAGAGGGAGGGCGTGATGGCCATTCCCGAGCCTTTCAAGCGTAACTTCGAGACACTGCTGCGCGCTGCAGGCCAGGGCGATCTTGCCCTGCTCGAATGCGCGGACGCCGTGACCGGGAAGCCGCGCTACGTCATCTGCGCGGTCGGGCGCGAGGCGGACGCCTATGTGATGACGCCCTTCGGGCATCTGCACGACGGCAATCCGTTCGAGGCCTATGTCCCGCCTGCCTGAACCGCCGGCAGAGCCGGTTCCGCCGCGCCGGTCTCCCCTGGAGATCGGCACATATCTGGTGCTCAGCACCGCCCATATAACGCTCAAGAGTTCGGAACGCCTCAACAGTTGGGCGGCTTCGCCGCCCGAGTTGCAACCCATCATCATTGCCTCCACCTGTTATGGCTGGTTCATCTCAAGCTTCGAGGTCGAGGGGGAAGCGGCGCAGGCTGTTCCGGTCGAGATCGTGGCGATCCAAAGCTTTGCTCGATCGCTTGGCTGTCAGTATATCCTTCTCGACTGCGACGGAGACGTAGTCGCGGATCTTCCGACATTTAGTTGGTAAGGACGCAATCGGATCGGGTCGGTCTATTCCGTCAGGCGGGCGAGATTGCGCAGGCTAGACGCCATGCCTTTGGCATGATCATTCGGATCGATCCCATGCGGAACGTCATGGGCGCAGACGATGACCTTGGTGCCGTCCCGGTCCTTTTCGAAGGTCGTGATGAGCGTCATGACGCCTCCCAGCATCGGATTGTCGCTGAGGAAGCGGACCTTCTCGACGACCCGTTCCTCGGCGATCAGTTCAGCGAACACGACCTCCACCTCGTCTTCGCCGGGCCTGGTCTTGCCTTGACGCGCGGCATCGTCGCCGCGGTATCGAAGCCGCATGCGATAGCCACCGCCGACCTGTGGCAAAAAGTCCCGTATCTGCGCGTCCATGCCGTCGGGCGCGCGCCAGCCGGTCATGATCTCGGCGTCTAGAAACGCACGATACAAGGTCCTGGCGCTCGCCAGGATGACGCGCGAGGCCCGGTCGATCCGCCGCTCATTCCGCTCTTCACCCAATGCTGATCGATCCCATTTTTGCTTGCCGTTGCCCGCGCCGGGCCTGTGTTCCCGATAAGTCTTGCCTGCACCAGCCAAGCATCCGGGCGCAACGGTAATCCGACCGGATCAGCGTTTCTCCCGATATCGAAACAAGAGAGACAGGGTGGGTGTCTGACGGAAACGCCGTGCCTCCCACTTTGCCCTGCGAGGGGCATCGAGCCCCCGCAGGGCAGCTCTTCCTCTCTCTCAACTCTTCTAAGTGTGGCACGGGACCGCGTCGGCCTCAAGGACGGCGGGGCCCCACCATTTTCTTTGGCGGGTCAGGCGTCCGTGCGTCTTCGAAGCGCGGGCGGCCGCCAAAGAAAATCGTGACCCCCACCGCCGCATCGCGGTCGCTGCGCGATCCTTGACCCCGCCGCTCGGAGCCCGTGCAGGGGAGATAACCTCTTTCAACAAGGAGGTTACCGATGACCGACTATATCGACACGCCCACCCGCTTCACCGACGTTGCCGGCTTCTTCCTCGACGAGACGCGCAGGCCGACCGACAGTTACGCCGTCGCCTTTGCCGAAACCACGGACCAAGTCCGTCTCGCACCGGCCGACGAGGCGTCGGGCGCAGACATGCCCGATCCGTTGCAGGCAGAGCTGGGCGTCGAATTGCTGGTGACGACGCTCTTCGACATGCTGCGGAACAGCCGGCTGGAACCCTTGGCTGAGCGTCTCGCCTGGGGGATCGTCCACAGTTTCCATAAGGTGGCCGATCAACTCGACGGCGAGGCCGACCGGGCGGCGCAGCAGGTGGGCCGCCTTATCCGCGAACAGGACGGGAGCGAGATCGCGGCGCGTGAACTGGAGGAGGCGCAGACGCTATGCCATGGCCTCGACGAGGCGCGCGACGCCGTGGCGTGCATGCGCGATCATGCCGCCGCAATGTTCCATACCGAGACCGGTCGGCCCTGGTCGGCGCCGCGGTCGACGCTGGTGTCGGGCAAGCGCACCGCCTCGGTGGTGGCCGCGACCGACTTCCTTGCCGCCCGCCGGCAGCGACGCATCGAGGCCCAAGCCCCGACGGGACCCGTGGTGCTCTTTTCTGGCGGACAGGAATGGGAGGACCATGCGCAGCTCTGGGCTCAGCTCGACATGGTGCGGGCAAGGATACCAGCGATGGTGCTGGCGACGACAGCGCAGGAAAAGGGATGCGACGCCATCGCCGCATCCTGGGCCGCCTCACGCAAGGTGACGCTGGTGCCCTTCGATCTTGGCAAATGGCGCAAGCTCGGCAAACGGGCCGGGTTCGCGCGCAACGAAGCGTTGATCGGCCTGAAACCGGTCGAAGCAATCATCTGCGAGGGCAACGGGCTACAGTCCCATCTGGCGCGTCTCGTCCGCGACGCCGCCGTGCCGCGGCACTTCTTCGTCAAGGCCGGGCAGAATATCAGGCGCTGAATGGGCAAGCCGGCGAGGGAGCGTCTCCCCCGCCGGCTTTTTCTGTTGAAAGGGAAAAGGTCGCCGGGCTCAGGGAGCCAGCCTATTGGCTGGCCCCGTCGCCCGGCGATGCGGCGCCCTCTGAGGGCGCCGGCCTCTTGCGCGCGGCTCCGCCGTGCTCGTCTCTGGGACGCCGTTCCGGCGCGTCTTTCGATGAAGCAGGGGCGGGCAAATGCGCCTTGAGGGCTGAGATGGCGGGGCTTCCTCCGATCAGGATTGCTTGGGTCACAATCTCGCGAAACTCGCGCTCGGTGAGTTGCTCCACAGCGATATCGGCCGTCAGCGCGCCATAGTGCGCGCGAAGCGCACGGCGCACCGCTTCTGCCTCTTGCGCGAGCTTATGCTGATCGATTTCGAGCTTCGCCAGTCGCTCGCGATCGTTCATCTTGGGCATATATGTCTCCTTTAACAGGAGGCCTGCCCGCCGCTCGATACTATTCCCCATCGGTGCGCCGATCGCAATCCCGATTGAAGGCCAGCTGGCGCCGGCGAAGAACAGGAAAAGCCCTTGCCGGGGAAGGGCCACCCGTGCCCGGGTAAGAGGACGCAGCGCGCAAGGGCGCTGCGAAGCAACGACGCACGCTCCGAAGAGCGTATTTGTAATGCACCGTACGCTTGCAAGCTGCCAATAAATGACGTAAAATCAAGAGGTTGTGAGTTTATCGTTTTGCCTCTCAGGACTAATTTTTGAGTCATTTTCACCGAGTCGTCAAGAGGTGATTCGCTATTTCTCTGCCATTCATTGATGCAAATTCAGCCCGCATTTTGGTTGAAAAGCTCTTCCATCGTGCGAAGCGAAGCCTGCATCTTGGCGAACACATCTCCCACTGCTGATGACCTGAGCAACTCTTGGCGACCACTCATTCGGAGCACGACCTCCAGCACCTGATCCGAGTGCCGCATCAGCGCGACAAGTTTGTCGCCACTCGGGCCGTTGTTCGCTGCCAGCCAGTTTTTGACCGTTCGCTCCTTGGCATTCGCGAGGCGGGCAATCTGCTTCACAGTCGCTGGAAGGTCGCCATATTCGCGACGCAGGGCAGCGGCAATTTCCGATGCAAGATCGCGCTCCGTGGGCGACGCTGGGTGTGGAAGTTTTCGGTCCATTCCTGACAGCGACATGCCGCAGTCCTCCATCGTATCCAGCGCGCGATAGCTCGGATTGATTGCGGATTGGGGTCAGTAAGATGAAACCGGAAGATAGTTCGAAGAAACGATATCGGGCTGCGCAATATGTGCGCATGTCTACCGATCTTCAAAAATACTCGACCGAAAATCAAGCCGAGGTGATCGCGGCATATGCTGCACGGCGAGATATGGATATCGTCCGAACCTATGCCGATGAAGGTCGAAGTGGCCTTAACATCGCGGGGAGAGATTCGCTTCGAAGGATGATCGACGACGTTCGATCCGGAGCCGCCGATTTTGACGTCATCCTCGTCTACGACATCAGCCGCTGGGGCCGGTTTCAGGATGCGGATGAAAGCGCGTACTACGAGTTCATTTGCCGCCAGGGCGGGATTACCGTCCACTATTGCGCGGAGCAATTCGAAAATGACGGCAGCCTTAGCGCTACCCTGATCAAGAGCGTGAAGCGCGTCATGGCAGGCGAATATAGCCGGGAGTTATCAACCAAGGTCTTTGCCGGGCAATGTCGCCTCATCACCCTTGGCTACCGGCAAGGTGGCCCTGCCGGATACGGATTGCGACGGCACCTTGTGGACGAACATGGCGCGTTGAAAGCGCCACTTGAAAAGGGACAGCACAAGAGCTTGCAGACCGATCGTGTGATCTTGATGCCGGGGCCAGAGAACGAACAAGAGACCGTGCGGCGCATCTACCGGATGTTCGTGCTGCAAAGGCGATCAGAACGCGAGATTGCACTGATTCTGAACGAGGAGGGCGTCGCCACTGGTCTGGATCGCGGTTGGACGCGCGGCATTATCCATCAGATACTGACCAACGAAAAATATATCGGGAACAACGTCTACAATCGGGTTTCATTCAAATTGAAGAAGGTTCGGGTCGCCAATCCGCCGGATATGTGGGTACGAGGTGACGGCGCGTTCCAGCCGATTGTCGAGACCGACTTTTTTGAGGCCGCGCAGCATATCATTGCCGAGCGTTCGCGCCGATTTACCGATGAGCAGTTGCTCGCGATGCTTCAGGATTTCCGGGTTCGGAAGGGTGTGCTTTCTGGCTTTGTGATCGATGAGGACGAGGACATGCCATCGTCATCCGCATACCGTTACCGATTTGGAAGTCTGGTGAAGGCTTACTCCCTGATTGGCTACGATTCCGGGCGTGATTATCGATATCTGGAGACCAATCGCACGCTGCGGCTTTTGCATCCTCAGATTGTCGCCGATACCGTGTCCGAGATCGAAAGGGTCGGGGGAGCCGTCGTGATCGACCCGGCGACTGATCTGTTGCGGGTGAACGGCGAATTCACGGTTTCTCTCGTCCTGTCCCGATGCTCTGAGTCCGCCGGTGGCTCACATCGCTGGAAAATCCGTCTCGATACCGGCCTGGAACCGGACATTACCGTTGCCGTGCGGATGGCACCGGGAAATGAGCGACCTCAGGATTATTACCTGCTGCCGTGGATCGATGTCGGTGGCTGCGAGGCGCTCAGGCTCGCGGAGCATAACGGCATCGCTATGGACGCATATCGGGCGGATAATCTTTCACCCCTCTATCACCTGTCCCGACGATTTCAGCTCCGAGATGTCGCATGAGCCAGTCGCCGGAAAAAATCGAGATGATCCCCACTGACAGGATCGACATTCTCAATCCCCGCAAACGGAACAAGCGCATCTTTGACGAGCTGGTCGATAGCATTTCGAAGGTGGGCCTCAAAAAGCCGATAACCGTAACCGCAGCGCCTGAGGGCAGGTTCTCGCTAGTGTGCGGTCAAGGTCGGCTTGAGGCATTCATCGAACTGGAACAGGATCGGATTCCAGCCATCGTGATCGAAGCATCTCAGGAAGATAGCTACATTCTCAGCCTTGTGGAGAATATGGCCCGGCGAAATCATAGCCCGCTTGAACTTATCCGAGAAGTCGGTGCGCTTCGGGACCGTGGATACACCGTCCAGCAAGTGGCTGATAAGATAGGCTTCAGCAACGAATATGTCTCGACAATCTGCACTATGCTGGATCGAGGAGAGGAGCGTCTTCTCAATGCGGTCGAACGCGGAGTAATTCCGCATTCGGTTGCATATGCGATTGTAATGGCCACGGATACAAATACGCAGGGTGCGCTGACGGAGGCCTACGAAAAGGGCCTGGTTTCAATTTCGCAGATAGTGACGATCCGCAGAGTTCTGGATGAGCGTTCGCAGATCGGCAAATCAATGAAGTCGTCCAAGGGTGCCGCTCGTAACGGTCTCAAGCCGACTGCTGCATCTTTGGTGCGCGTCTATCAGAAGGAGGTCCAACGCCAAAAGCTGCTGGTGAAGAAGGCCAGCCTCGCGCAAAGTCGGCTACTGTTCGTGGTCAATGCGCTGAAGAAACTGCTGACGGAGGAACATTTCGTCACCCTCCTTCGCGCGGAATCGATGGGCACAATCCCGCTTCCTTTGGCGGAACGCATCGGCATTTCGGAGGCCTGATAATGACAGAAAAGGTCAAAATCGCTTTCGAATCCCGAGTGATTGAACTGGAATTATCCGACATCCTGCCACTTCGGCAGCTGACGCCTCAGATTGAGGTGTCGAAACGCTTCGGGCGGATCATTGCCTCAATCAATACCGTGGGCCTTGCCGAGCCGCTTGTCGTTGCCAAGCAGAAGCGCGGCGATCCCTACCTGTTGGTAGACGGCCACCTTCGCTATTATGCCCTTCTGAAGCGCGGGGATAAGAAGGTGAAGTGCATTGTCGCAGACGATGATGAGGCGTTCACCTACAATAAGCGCGTGAACCGGCTGGCGACCGTGCAGGAGCACTACATGATTGACCGCGCGGTCAGGCGTGGGGCTTCCGAAGAGAAGATTGCGCGCGCCTTTGGCGTAGATGTCAATGTCGTGCGACGACGGCGAAACCTGTTGACGGGCATCACGGCCGAGGTCGCTAACCTATTTGCGGAGAGGAACATCAGCATCCAGACTTTCGAGGTGCTGAAAAAGATGACCGCACCCCGGCAGTTCGAGGCCGCTGAGCTGATGGTTTCGGTCAACAATTTCTCCCATTCCTATGCCAAGGCGTTGCTGGCGGCGACGAACGAGGACGATCTGACGAAGCCCAATCGCAAGCGGCGCGTCGGAGGTTTGACACCTGAGCAAATGGCACGGATGGAGCGGGAGATGGAGAACCTAAGCCGTGATATGAAGGCGGTAGAAGATGGCCTTGGCGATGATGTTCTGCATCTCGTCGTCGCATCCCGCTATCTTGGCAAATTACTGGCGAATGAGCGCATCACGGCTTATCTCGAACGCCGCCATCCCGAGATCAGCGCTGAGTTCCAGGCTATTATATCGAACACATCTCTGGAGCAGTCGTCCCATTAACGCGGGCCTTGCTGACGCGCTTCAAACGGCCATGGCCTTGCCATCAGTATATTGCACGTGGGCACGAGTGACGTTATATATGACGTCATGTATGTGCTCGATACGAACATCCTTGTCGCTGCGCTCTGGTCACGGTCAGGCGCATCGTATCGGATCATTCAGGGCGCATTGAAAGGCGAACTTCCATACGCTGTATCGGTCGCACTGGTGTTGGAATATGAGGCTGTGCTCAATCGCGCGGCGATGCGCGAGGCGAGTTGGGCATCGAAGGAGGAGTTGGACCAAGTGTTAGATGCCGTCGTCGGACAGGCGCAGCGGATAATGCCGATCAGGACCAAGCTTCGTCCGACGCTGAGCGATCCGGCGGACGATATGGTTCTGGAGTGCGCGGTTCAGGCCGGGGCGGATGCCATCGTCACCATGAACGTGCGCGACTTTCTGCCGGCACGGGAATTATACCGAATAGACGTGATCAAGCCCGGTGAGTTGTTTTTGCGCCTCGAGCGAGGAGAGATGGAATGAGCAATTACCCTTTGCGGTTGCCGGATCATGTCATGGCAGAAGCCAGGCATCTCGCGGAGCTGAACGGCACCTCGCTCAACCAATTCCTGTCATCGCTGATCGCGGAGCGGGTAGGGGAATTAAGGGCAACGGCAGACATTCGGCTTCGTGCCGAGCGCGCTAACCCAGATGCGGCGCTTGCAATCCTGGCGCAGGTGCCAGATCGAACTCCGCTGGCCGGTGACGAGTTGCCCGAGATGCATTGAATGAGTGGCCGCCCCCTAAAAGGGGGCGGTAATGCACTATGCGCACAGGCAATTCACCGTACGCATCAATGCTGCCAATAAATGGCGTAAAATCAATAACTTACAAATGTCTCCCCTGTTGTTCCAGGGCACATTTTGAGCCCTGGGGAGTTATTCGTCAAGTCATTCTTGCCAAATTTTGCCAAACTTCATATACGGCGAGCTATGAGCACGATGAATATATCATTGCCCGAAACACTCAAAGCCTTCGTCGATCAGCAAGTGTCGGGGAGGGGCTTTGGCACTAGCAGCGAGTACGTCCGTGAACTGATCCGAAAGGATCAGGATCGGCAAAATCTACGTCGGCTCTTGTTGGAGGGCGCGGCGACAGCGCCGACAGAAGCCGCTGACGAGGAGTATTTCGCAAAGCTGCGGGACCGCGCGCGATCGCGTGAAGCGGATTGACTGCCAAACCTGTTATCCCCCGCGCGCTCGCGCGGCGGGACATTGAGAACGCAGTCGATTATTATGCGGGCGAGGCTGGCGCAGACGTCGCTGTGAAGTTTGTTGATGCGCTGAGAGATGTCTATCGTAC